>NZ_MVDE01000013.1 GCF_002843385.1 Labilibaculum manganireducens | reverse complement strand
CAGCAATTCCCGAATTACAAGTGTTGAAAATGGAAAAGTTTACTTCAGGTATAAAGACAGAAAAAGACTTGTTTCAAAAACAATGCAGCTCAACACCATGGAATTTATCCGAAGATTTATGCTTCATATTTTGCCTCATAACTTTTATAAAATCAGGTATTACGGAATCCTTTCATCAGCAAATTCCAAAACCAAAAAGGAGCAGATTGTTGCTCTTATGGAAACCTGTGTGCCAATCCCTGAATACGAGGGATTATCAGCCATTGAAGTTTACTCTTTACTCACAGGGAAAGACGTAAGCCATTGCCCGAAATGTAAAAAAGGCAGAATTTTATGCAGAGCTTTGCCAAAACCAGAAACCTGATCGATTGGGTGATCAAAAAGTTCTTTGAATTTTAAAAAGTAAATTTAATAGCATTAGCTAAAAGGGTAAACTATGCATTATTCAAAGCAAAAAATCCTTATGAAACACTCTGGTTTCCTAACTTACACAGCAAACAGAAGGTCCGAAACCTCTTGCGAAAAAACAAAACAATTAAATACCCATAGCTCCGGCGGCATTGTCCAACTATGTTTTATCCTTTATTTGGAACTATTCTGAGAAGTAAAAATCAGTGTTCTAAATAATGTTTTGTTAATTTTAAAAAACGAAAGGATAAAACACTTTTACGTTGTGGGTAATAGGAGCCGCCAACAAAAGAGTGAGCATTCTTATAAAAACTTAGGATGAGACAACCAATAAAAACTACAAAAGAAGAAATAATTGATTACTGGGTAACACAGATTGATGAATCAGACTTAAGTGTTGATTTTTCCGAGGCACATGAAAGATGTTGGCGCTGTGGGTATAAAACAGTTTTACATAGATGTCATATTATTCCGGATTCTTTAGGAGGAGAAGATGCTCCAAAGAATTTGGTGCTGCTTTGCAATAGATGCCATAGAGAAGCTCCAAATATAGATGATTTTGATTTTTTCTGGGACTGGCTTAAAGCTCAAAAGGCAAGTTTATATGATACATATTGGACTATAAGAGGAATGCGAGAATATGAAGATGTATATAAGGAAAAAGTCGAAGATGCTTTAATAAGATTGGAAGTGGATCCGGAAAATTTTAAAGAATATATTTCGAGTCGAGAAAGATTTGTAACAATTCATTTTGGAGAAGGTCGATTAAATCCATCAACAATTGCAGGTATTTTCCGCGCCTTTATTAAAGAAAAGGAAAAAAGAATGATTGAAAGTTGAAAACTACTACCCACAACAGCGGGTCATAGCGCATGCCGCGGTTTGGCTCGGCTGGATGCAGAAGTGAGAATTTAAACGGCAAAACAAATAACAACGGCCTGCGGAATCGGCGGCACGACGCCATACCCGCGGAACGTCAGACTGTCTAAAAAGCAAAGCTTGACAGTGATTTATATAAGTAGTATTCTGTAAAAATGAATAAATAGGAGAATCTAAGCAAGTTAGTTTAGGTTATTAGACAGACTGCCGTTACCTGCAAGGTGAAAAAAATAAAACAATAAAAATATTTTAATATGAAGACATTTAAGTTCGTTATCCTTTTTTTATTCACAGTATTTATTGGATGCTCTAAGGAAACAGATTCAATAGATGATAAAACAGTTAAGGTTAGCACATTAGAAGGAAGAGTTGAAAAAGGTCCATTTACACAAGGTTCAACCGTAACCATTCAAGAATTAAGTCAGAACCTTTCACTAACGGGTAAATCTTTTCAAACAGATATTTCTAACAATGAAGGTAGTTTTAAAATAGAAGCAGCGATTGAGTTTGTTTCTCCATATGTACAAATAGCTTGCGATGGTTATTTTTTCAATGAAGTTACCGGTGAACTTTCTAATAGTCAAATTAGATTGGAATCGTTTGTTGATATAGCAAATAAAAGAAGTATCAATGTTAACATTTTAACTCATATTAGTAAAGGTCGAATTGTAAATCTGATGAATGAAGGAGTTTCATATAAAGATGCAGCTTTGCAAGCACGTGAAGAATTACTCCTTTGCTTTGGTCTGCAAAAATATAAAGAATCTGATTTTGAAGATTTATCAATATCTGCAGGAGAAGATTGTTCTGGTGCACTTATAATCATTTCCTCGATTCTTCTAGCAGATCGTAATGAAGCGGAATTAACTGAGTATATTTCTAATTTAAAAGAAACCTTCACAACGAGCGGGACATTTCAAGAAGATGTAATACAATCCTTTAAAGACAAAAGTAGACAGCTTAGTACAGATGATATTACTTCTAATATTGTAAGAAGATATAACGATTTGGGAAAAAAGATATTAGTCCCAGACCTAAAGTACTATATAGATTGGGATGGAGATGGTATTGCAGGAAATGAATTAGGGGATCCGCACACTGAAAAGCAATTATTTTTTGAAGTTGATACAGTGCATGCCAGTAAAGAAGGTGGTGAGTTTCGAGTTCGAATCCAGGCTAATATTCCATTTACAACTAACTTTGACAATTCTCCTAATGTTATTTCACCAGAAAGTTTATTTAAGGAGGTTGAACTGACAAGCACAATTAATGAAAATGAGATCATTATTAATGTCAACCCTGCAACCGCACCTTTTTCAAAACCTAAAACTATAACCATATATTCTCATGATGGAAGTTTGAGTGCTAAGTTAATTATTGTGCAGGAGGGTGACTTTTCAAATGAATTATCAAGTGAAATTATTACATCAATAATATCTAAAGCTAGCACTGGCTTTGATTACACACACACCATAGAAGGATTATATAGTAATTGTTATGCAGCCAACTCTTCGCAATGGAATTTATTTTCATCACATAATCTGACAGCAAATACTAGTGAAATTAGTAGTGCTTGGGCTGCTTTGTATCAATTGAATCATAGCTTAAATAGTGTAGAGGAATTAGTAGGGAGTGCCTCTTCAAAATATTTTACAACACTAAGGGCACTTTTGTATTATCATTTAACAACATTATGGGGTGATACACCATATATTTTTGAAAAAATAAATAATGGAAACTTTTATCCGTCGCGTACTCCTATCGCTGATATTTATACTTCGTTACATGAGCAATTAGAAGAGTGTATCAGTGGAATGTCTGAAGGGGGCAATGGATCGTTCTTTGCGGTTTCAAAAAATGTTCCAAGAGCCTTACTTGCCAAAATATTAATACAACAAAAACAATATTCCGAAGCTTTAATGATCTTGAAAGAAATTATTTCAAGTGGAATGTACACTTTGAATAATAGTAGAAATGAAGCATTAAGTTCAGCATCTACTGAAATGATTTATGCGATTAATAAAGGAACTTTCTCTACCCCTAATCATACTAATAATATTGAAACAGGTACTTATCTGCCATTAATACAATATTCTGAAATTATATTATTGGCAGCTGAATGTGAAAATAAGATTGGTAATAGGGATGCAGCAATTACTTTTCTAAATAAAATACGGAATAGAGATGGTGAAAGTACTACGTCAGCTGAAAGTTTCGAAAAAGATTTAAAAGAAACGTGGAAATCCACAATGATGGGCGGATTTTCTTATTTTGCTTTTCTTAAGCGAAACAATATTGCAGTTAGCGAGTTGAATATTCAGGATTACCAAAAGCTGTTGCCTATCCCTTCATCAGAGACAATGTATAATCCTAATGTGTCACAGAATCCAGGGTATTAACATTGAGGGGACTTAAGTGTAATTCAAAAACACCCAGCAGGTAACAAAAGCTAAATTTCATGGGCGCTGATGAGTCGTTTTAAAGTTTAGTACAATTAATGAACACCAGCAAGCCAATTAAAATTGGTTTGTTTAAAACCAATAAGACCAAAGGACACAAACGAAAAAATCAACAAATTTTAATAGTTCTTGAGTTAACAATTAAGACTTAAAAAAAATCAAAAACAATTAATGGAAACCAGAGCCCATTAAAAAAAACGGGGAGACACCGAAAATCCATAAGAGTAGGAAGTAAAAAAACGAATTATGAAAAAAACAATTTTGACCTTAACCGCAATTGTCTTCGCTTTTAGCACCTTTGCCAATGACATTTTAACCCTCAACAATGAAATGGTTTTTGAAGGAAAAGTAAAAAGAATCAAAGACTGTGCAATTGTCTTCAAATCAGAAGGTACTAAATACATTGTTCCTGCATCAGAAATATATTCAATTGAATTTGAAAATGCAGAAGATAAAGTTTATACAAACTATCTGGAAATGCAAGCTGACGAAGAAAACAAATGTTTTAATGCAAGACTTGATGCAGAAAACTATCACGGCAAAAAGGGTGGTCACTTTGTTTTAGGAGTATTATTTGGACCATTTGCAATAATAGGAACTGCATTGGCCAATCCAACTCCTGAAAAAGGGAAACAGACCTATATGATGTCTAAAAACAAAGACCAATTCAGCGACCCTGAGTATTTAAGTTGTTACAGGAAAAAAGCAAAAGGACAGCTTATTGGAATGGAAGCTTTAGGTTGGGGCGCCTGGATATTATTGGTTTTAGCCTTATAAGCAGAAATTCAAAAAACCAGCCCATAACAACTAAGCATTCGTGTGGCAGGAATTGCCCAATAGTTACGGTGAGTTGATGGAATCGGTGACAGAATTGGTACTTTACGGGGAATGGTCTGTTTTTCGAAGCTTTTAGGAAAGGGAACTTGCTATAGAAAGATCTTTTATATGCCGTAATTCCAAAGAATAAAAGAAAGTTGTAGATCAGTCTGCAGCTTTCTTTTGTTTTGGATTTCTTTGGCCATGAAAGTTACTTCCCCATCTCTGATATCAGTTAATTTATGGTTGAAACGAACCCAAACAAGAACCAAAAGTATTTTCAATTTTTATGTATGCTTAAAACGGCGATATTTAAATCCTAAATGGGTAGTCAAATTAGTTTTTAGACGGACTGCTGTTACCGCCAAGCATGAAAAAAACAGTAAATGCGGAGATTATCTTTAATAATGCGAGCATATTTTGCGGAGAATATAGTTTTTGCGACGAATAAACTTTATATTTGTCGCAAAATTTGCAGAGAATGAAAACCTACATACACGAAAAAGACGATTGGACATACTTCACTTGGAATAATCAAGAAGTGATGATGCTTTTAGGAAAAGCTAGAAACCTGCAAGGAAAACTTCTTGGAAAAATGGAATCTCTGGGTTTTGACCTACAGAATGAAGCAGTATTAAATACACTTACTTTGGACGTACTTAAATCATCAGAAATTGAAGGTGAGTATTTGGAAAAAGAACAAGTCCGTTCATCCATTGCAAAAAGACTGGGCATTGACATTGCAGGTGCTGTTGAATCAGAACGTAACGTTGAAGGGATAGTGGAAATGATGCTTGATGCCACACAACGTTATCAATTACCGTTAACAAAAGATAGACTTTTTGGATGGCATGCATCATTATTTCCTACTGGTTGGAGTAACCTTTACAAAATAACAGTCGCAGACTGGAGAAAAGATGCAACTGGTCCAATGCAAGTTGTATCTGGTCCAATGGGAAAGGAAAAAGTTCATTACCAAGCTCCAAATTCTGAGAGAATAGAAAGCGAAATGCAAAAGTTCCTACATTGGTTTGAGTTTGAAAACCGAACTGATTTAGTGCTAAAAGCAGCAATTGCACATTTATGGTTTGTAACAATTCATCCTTTCGATGATGGAAATGGGCGTATTACAAGAGCAATAACTGATATGCTTTTAGCTCGTTCGGACAATAGTATCAGGAGGTTTTATAGTATGTCTGCTCAAATCAGAATTGAAAGAAAGCAGTATTACGAAATCCTTGAAAACACTCAAAAAGGCAGTTCGGACATTACTGGATGGATTGTTTGGTTCTTAAAGTGTTTAATAAATGCTATTGATTCTACAGAAGAAACATTATCTAGAGTTCTCTTTAAAGCTGAATTCTGGAATTTACATTCAACAACTATTCTGAATGAAAGACAACAAAAAACGATTAATAAACTACTAGATGGTTTTGACGGGAAATTGACTACTTCAAAATGGGGAAAAATTAATAAGTGCTCGCAGGACACTGCTCTCCGGGACATCCAGGATTTAATAAATAAAAATATTTTGCAAAAAGAAGCAAGTGGTGGAAGAAGTACAAATTATGAATTAAAACAAATACCAGGTGGTAACAACTAAGCCTTCGTGTGGCAGGAATTGCCCAATAGCTGAGGTGGGTTAACGTAACCGGTGACAGAATTGGTACTTTACGGGGAATGGTCTGGTTTTCGAAGCTTTTAGGAAAGGGAACTTGCTATGGAAAGATCTTTTACATGCCGTAATTCCAAAGAATAATAGAAAGTTGTAGATCAGTCTGCAGCTTTCTTTTATTTTGGATTTCTTTGGCCATAAAAGTTACTTCCCCATCTCTGATATCAGTTAATTTATGGTTGAAACGAACTCAAACAAGAACCAAAAGTATTTTCAATTTTTATGTATGCTTAAAACCGCGATATTTAAATCCTAAATGGGTAGTCAAATTAGTTTTTAGACAGACTGCTGTTGGCTTTCATTGCAAGAGCGATACTGCAACACTGAAAAATTCTCTAAAAAAGAAATGATAATGTATCTTTGGGATTGAAAATTTGAAATTATGACTAAGGAAACTGCAATAAAATTATTTCAAGACCAAAGAGTCCGTGTTGAATGGGATAACGACCAAGAAAAGTGGTTTTTTTCAATTATAGATGTTATTGGTGTATTAACAGGAAGTGATAGACCGCGAAAGTATTGGTCAGATTTAAAAAGCAAGTTAAAATCTGAAGGCAGTGAAGTGTCCGAAAAAATCGGACAGTTGAAAATGGAATCGCCTGATGGTAAGCTGAGATTAACTGACGTGGCAGATACTGAGCAGTTGCTAAGATTAATACAATCAATTCCATCTCCAAAAGCAGAGCCATTTAAACTTTGGCTGGCAAAAGTTGGATATGAAAGGATTGAAGAAACCGAAGACCCGGAAAAAGCCTTTGACCGGGCAATGGAAACTTATTTGAAAAAAGGATATTCTGCAAATTGGATAAATCAAAGACTTAAAAGTATTGAAGTTCGTAAAGAACTGACTGATGAATGGGATATACGTGGTGTGAAAAAAGGATTGGAACATGCAATACTAACAGACGAGATAACGATGGCATGGACAGGTATGACAACTCGTGAATATAAAGACTTTAAAGATTTGAAGAAAGAGAATTTGCGAGACAATATGACCAATTTAGAGTTGGTTTTGAATATGTTAGCAGAAGCATCAACTACTGAAATATCTAAAGAGAAAAATCCTGAAACATTTGAAGAAAACAAAAAAGTTGCGCAAAAAGGTGGGAAAGTAGCTGATGCAGCCAGAAAACAATTAGAAAAAAATACGGGCAAAAGTGTAATATCACCTCTAAATGCTAAGGAATTAGGAAAAAAACTAGATGATAAAAATAATGAACTAGAGTAATAAGCAACAAAAAGCTAACATAAGGTATAAATCATTGGGGGCGCAGTGGTTATTTGAGCGTTGGTTCTCGCTTCAAGCATGGTGTAACTGAACAGGAGATAGCCCGCAATCTCCCAACGATTTTATGCTGCAAAACCGTTACAGGGCATTGAAGCTATATGTGGAAAAATGATAAATTTACAGAATGAGTGAATATCAATATTATGAATTTAGATCCATTGACCGATCTCTTACTCAAAAAGAAAAAGAAGAGATTTCTAGTTGGTCAACTAGAGCTTTGGTTACAAATGCAAGTGCGATTTTTGAATATCATTATTCAGATTTCCCAAAAGACTGTCTGGAGGTTGTCGAGAAATACTTTGATGTGATGTTTTATATCGCGAATTGGGGAACTCGGAGATTGATTTTTAAAATCCCGAATACCTTTATAGATAAGAATATAAAGCAATATTGTGCAGAAGGACTTGAAATATATGATTTTAAAGAATTTATTCTTATTGATATATGGCTGGAAGAAGATGACGACGACGGTGGATGGATAGAAGGAGAAGGCATGCTGAACTCGTTAATAACACTCCGAAACGATATAATTTCAGGCGATTATAGAAGTTTGTATCTTTTGTGGCTGAAGGTCAGTACCGAAAGTGTAATGAGTGATTATAGCGAAGTTGATGAATACAGTATTGAACCTGAATTGCCAAACGGTTTAAAAAAATTGAATGGGGCTCTTGAAGAATTGCTGAATGTTTTCGGAATAGACAGAGAGGTTGTTGATGTCGCATCTGAAATAAGTGAACCGTTAAAACAGGAAATAGGCATTGATTATGCCGATAAAATTAGCAATCTGACAGAAGCTGAAAAGAATGAATGGCTGTTAAGGTTAGTTGATAGTGAACCTTTATTGGCACAAAAAATAAAAAAACATTTTAGTCCCAAAACATCTGAAAGTCAGAAGCACTCAGCAAGAACTGTTAAAGATATTGTTGAAACGTTTTTATCTGTGAAAGAAAAACGCAAAGAGAAAGAAAGGTTGGTAAGAGAGGAAAAGCGTTTGGAAAAATTGAGGAAGATTGAAGAAAAAGAGAACAGTCTCTGGGCAGAAGTATATTCATTGATCAGAGAAAAGAAAACAAAAGCCTATGATGAAGCTGTTTCATTATTAAAATCGTTAAAAGAATTGGCTGTTCATAAAAAAAGGTATGAGGAGTTTAAAGCAAAGATAATATATATTAAGACCGAAAACAGTAGGTTAAACGGGCTAATAGGAAGAATAAATTCTGCAAATCTGCTTAAAGAATAGAAAATGCCCTGTAACAACTAAGCGTTCGTGTGGCAGGAATTGCCCAATAGTTACGGTGAGTTGACGTAAGCGGTGACGGAATTGGTACTTTACGGGGAATGGTCTGGTTTTCGAAGCTTTTAGGAAAGGGAACTTGCTATAGAAAGATTCTTTTACATGCCGTAATTCCAAAGAATAATAGAAAGTTGTAGATCAGTCTGCAGCTTTCTTTTGTTTTGGATTTCTTTGGCCATGAAAGTTACTTCCCCATCTCTGATATCAGTTAATTTATGGTTGAAACGAACCCAAACAAGAACCAAAAGTATTTTCAATTTTTATGTATGCTTAAAACCGCGATATTTAAATCCTAAATGGGTAGTCAAATTAGTTTCTTGACAGACTTACGTTCTGGGCAAGGTTGAACAGCATAACCCAAAGATGTCTCATTTCTCCAATTTTGCGAATGAATGACAACTTACTTTTGCAGAGATAATATTAATTTCAAATTAAAAAACAATCAAAATGCAAAAGTTAATTTCATGGGTAGAGATACCCTCAGTTGATTTCGACAGAGCTGTAAAATTTTACAATACGGTGTTTAAACTTAATTTACCGAAAGTTGATTTTGGACAAGAAAAAATGGCTTGTTTTCCTAATGATGAAGGAGCTATTAGCTATGCTCCGAATTTCAAACCGTCTGAAAATGGCGTGATGGTCAGCTTTACTGCACCTGACAATATTGAAGCAACAATTCAAAGGATTGAAACCAATGGCGGAAAAGTTTTACAGCCCAAAACAAAAATTGAAGTAGAAGGACGAGATTATTTTGCTATTTGCATCGATATAGAAGGTAACAAAATCGGCATTTACGGTAAATAGATTAAACAGAGGATGTCCAAAAAGTTCAATCTTATTGTCATTCTGAGCTTGTCGAAGAATCTTTATCTTTGAAAAACAGATGTTTCAACTTCTATCAACATGACGTTTTCGAGTGAAACTTTACTTTTTTGGACATCCTCTTTAAAATTGCAATGTATATGTCAATAGAAATAGCAAAACCGTCACAAATTTTGCAGCCATACATTAAACAATATTGGTGTATTGAGAATGTTTTGCTCAATGGAGAACATCATATTCAGCGGGTAATTCCTAGTGGTTTGCCAGAATTGACATTGTATCTGGGTAATAGACCTAAAATCATTGGGTACAAAAATGATTTTGAAGACAATTTCATACTAAGCGGACACCAGAAAGGATTTTATGATTTGCAAATTGAAAATAAATTGTCAGTTTTTTCAATTGTATTTCAACCACAAGGATTAATGGTTTTTTTTCGATTGCCGTTAACCGAGTTGTATAATGAGAGCATTCCATTAAAATACCTGAACGAAAAATTAGAGCAAGAAATTTTGTCAAAGTTGACAAATGAACACTCTTTTGAAAAAAGAATTCAAATCATAGAAAGCTATTTCATTGAATTACTAAAGGAAGGGTATAATAGGTTTGAATTTGCGAGGATTAATCACGCAATAAATATGATCAGGCTGTCGCAAGGTAAAGTTTCAATCGAAAATCTTGCTTCTGAAATTTGCCTTAGTAGAAAGCAATTTGAAAGAAAGTTCTCTTATTTAATAGGTACAACACCTAAGAAATATTTAAGAACAGTAAGATTGCAACTGTCATTATATTTGAAAAGCAGGAATGAAAATCTAAATATAACAGATTTAGCTTATGAAAGCGGACATTACGACCAAGCACATTTCATTAATGAATTTAAAATTCATACTGGATTCACACCAAAACAATATTTTGATAGTAATGCCGCTTACTCAGATTTTTTTGAATAACAAACCCAGCCCATAACAACTAAGCGTTCGTGTGGCAGGAACTGCCCAATAGGTACTGTGGGTTAACTCCCCGCTGCCACACGATTGAATCGTGTTGTAATTGAAGCCTAGTCAATAATAAAATTTGTATCTTCTGCTTTACAAAAATACTTGCCATGAGATACCTACTAGCCATCAGCCTGTTGTTCGCAACACTTTCCTGCTCCAATAGTCCCGAAAAGGAGCGGATGATGGATTCCGAGAAATTGACTCACCTAATCTCCCAAAAGGATAAAACTCTGGTATATGTTTGGACCACCTGGTGCAGTGGCTGTCGAAAAACATTGGCCGAAACACTGCCCAGGCTTCAGGAAGATATCGACACTTCCGAATATCAGATACTACTAATAGCTGCAAGTAAAAATAAACAGGAAGTAGATTCACTGCTTGCAAACAGTGCTCTACAAATGAATTCCTATTTCCTCGATTTCACGGGCCCCGACAAAGGCATGTTTCAAAATTTAGGCATTCAGTTTTTGTTGGAAAAAACTTTTCCCGAGGAGGACATTTTTACCCGAGCCATTCCGGTATTCTTTTTGGTGGATAGTAATGGGAAAGTCCTGTATAAAAAGTTGCCCCACTCTTACGAGGAGGCAAATGGGGTTTTGAATCAGTACTAGGTGTAAAATCAGTCAATTATTTTCCCCTTAAAAGAAATTCATTTATCGTTTTAGTGGGAGCTAGTGCAGTAATTCTCTTTGGGCGATTCGTATTGGGGTGCCAAGCAAACACCATGCACCGTTTGCTTATCAATCACCTTCTTAATCAGTAATATAATCGCTTTATTTTTACTGTGTTAGGCTTGGGCTAGGATTGTAAATAAAACGAAGAATTTTTGTAAAAGATATATAAGATCTTAATATATTTGATGCGAATAGTTTGGCTTGTATTTTGTTAGAAACCAAGCTTAAAGCAGCTATTTTTCTATCGAAAATGATAATTTTGGAAGTGTATTGTATAAATAAATTAGTTATGAGAATGAGAGTGTTATTGTTTGTTTTGGGAATTAGTTTTTTGGGGATTGTGGCTCAGGCGCAACCGGTTTCCAATCTTGAAATTAGCAAGATGGTTGAAAGTTTTAAGAAGGATCCCAAAGGCCCTTATCAGCAAATCATGTGGTTTTGTCCCGACGGATCGATGGTGGCACCTAAAATGCGTTGTCCTGAACCAGGAGGCGTGCAACGCGCAAAATATAAGGATGCAGTAGTGCGTCTGGCTCAAACAAACCATGTTTTTTTAGGTCAGATTTTGGCGACTACCCCCAACGAGGATTTTTGGGATAAGCCGAATCATCAATCGCGCTTAAAACAATATTTAGTAGAGAAATATTTACAGGCCACCGATAATGCTTGGGTGCTTCGTCGTGGGCAATTTTATCGTGGAGCCATTCAGGCCGAAGATGAAAATGCTTGGGGAATTAAATTTTTCAACTGGTTGCTGGCCGATGATGAAGCCATCAAAATCCAGTTTTATTTGCTGCGAGAAGCGGTACGTAGCGTTCCACATAGTCAGGAAACCAAAAGCCTTCAGAATATTCGATCCTTGTCTTTGCTAATTGCCGATACCGATTTGGAGTTTATGGATGCACGTATTAAAATTCATGGTCAGCCCGATCAATCGGATATTGAGCGGGTAAAAGCATATAAAACCAAGAAATACAGTAAGCTCGAGGCAGGCACAAAAGAGCAGGTCGACAAATTAATTCGCGAATTGGAAGTTTATTACCAGCCAATCAACTTAAAAGATTTGGAGCGATATGTTACAAAAGTAGCTGTCAGCTCTAAGCTAAAGCAAAGCTTATTAAATTTTACCAAACAGCAAGCCAACACCAAAGGCGAGCAACGTGTAAAAGCGGTTAGCGATTTATTATTCGAAATTCGCGAGAATATTTCGCAGGAGATTCCTGCAAATCGATTGGCTTTTATGGATGTTTCGATTCAGTTGGAAGGCATTCTGTTTTATGAGTTAACCAGTTGGAAACCGCAAAGGTTGAAAGGAGTTATTGACTTAAACGAGGTACTTGCCAAGGCAAGCGCTGCCTGCGGATATATTGAAATGTGGGAATGGTATCAGGTAAAAAATGACTTACAGGTAGCCGATAATTCGGATATTTCTTTAGAAACCATTCGAAAAGTTCACGATGCAGCTCGTGGCATTATAGAGTGGGGAACCGGCATGAACAGTGCTGTTTTCGAGGAAACCATTCATCTGTTTGGGGCTTTTGAGCCTCTTGCTTACCACTTTACCGACGATCGTATTCGTTCTTCGGTATTACTTCCTTTGGGAGCTTCGGTAAGCCGATTGGGCGATTTTATGAATCTGATCTCCAATCAAGCCAACGAGGTAATGGATATTGAAAACCAAAGTCATTTCCGAGGTTTAAATCCAGGTTTTACCAAAGGCGAATTGGTGGTGGTTGAAGGCAATGTAGAAAATGTTAAGGTATCGAAAGATAAGATATATTTGTTTAGCAAACCTCCTGCAGATTTAAAACCGGTAGCAGGTATTGCAACCGTTTCGGAAGGAAATATGGTATCGCACGTTCAGCTTTTGGCTCGTAATTTAGGAATACCAAATGCAGTGCTTTCGCAACAAAACCTAAGCGATCTTAAAAAATATTCGGGAACAAGCGTATTTTACGTGGTTTCGCCTAAAGGAAAGGTGATTATTAAACCCGAAAGTAAAATGAGCGATGAGGAAAAAAAATTGTTTGCAGTTAAAAAGCGAAGCGAGGAAAAAATCAGAATTCCGGTAGAAAAGATCGATCTGAATCAAACTCGCTTGGTAAACCTTCAAAAGGTAAATGCAACAAACTCGGGCAAATTATGCGGTCCTAAAGCAGCAAATCTGGGGCAGTTAAAGCAACTGTTCCCCGATCAGGTGGTAGAAGGTCTGGTGGTTCCTTTCGGGATATTTCGAAAGCACATGAATCAAATAATGCCTGGATTGAATGTTTCGTATTGGCAGTTTTTGAACCAAACTTTCCAGATTGCAGCAGAAAAACAAAAGGCTACTGTCTCGAAAACAGAAATTGATGAGTACGTTTTGGCACAGTTATCCATCCTTAGGGAAGCCATTAAAAAAATGCCTTTACTACCTGAGTTTAATGAGGATTTAAGGCAACAGTTTACAACAGCCTTTGGAAAGCCGATGGGGAAAACTCCAGTTTTCTTGCGCAGCGATACCAACATGGAAGATTTGAAGGATTTTACTGGCGCAGGGCTTAACCTAACGCATTTTAATGTGTTGGATAGTGAGAAAATTGTACAGGGAATTAAAGATGTTTGGGCTTCGCCTTATTCCGAAAGGAGTTATAAGTGGAGACAAAGCTATTTGCTGAACCCCGAGAATGTATTCCCTTCTATTTTAATAATTCCGAGTGTAGATGTTGACTACTCGGGCGTACTAATCACCAAAGGTGTTCAGTCGGGTAAAACCGATGAGCTGACCATTGCTTTTAGCCGAGGAGCTGGCGGAGCAGTAGATGGGCAAGCGGCTCAATCGCATGTTTTGGAAGCCAATGGAGTAAACAAATTGTTATCTCCGGCACGGGAACCGCAATACAACAGTTTGCCTCAAACAGGGGGAACTTTAAAGCGGGGCTGTACGTTCGAAAAGTCGATTTTGTCGGACGAGAATCTTCAGGAGCTCCGTGTATTTTCAAAAAAATTGCAAGAGAAATTAAAAACAACCGAAGGAGTTAACAGCAACGGTCCTTGGGATGTGGAGCTGGGATTTAAAAACAACAAACTCTGGTTGTTTCAGGTACGCCCGTTTGTGGAGAATAAACAAGCGAAAAGTTCTGCTTACCTGCAGTCTATTTCTCCGGAAGTAAAATTAGTACAGTCTATTTCATTAACTACAATTATAAAATAATGAACATTAAAAAATCAATCATAGTTCTCTTTCTTTTTTCATTCACTATAACTTTGGCTGAAGGGAATGGCGAACCGTATCCTATCGATGGTTATAAAACCACAGGAATAAGACGTTTGGCTCGTTTGCAAAAAATTATTGATGGACAAATTAAGGATACAAAACCGATTTCGGGAGCACTAAAGTCGATAAATGATATCAAACTAAACCTATTAGGCGTTCGGGGCGATAGTTTGGCAGATTTCCCTCAGTCTGATAAAAAGCTGCAACAAAAATTAAATGGCTTGTTTCCTAACCTTCACGAAAGCTATTCCGTGGCATTGCTTGATATCACCGATGGAAAAAAAATAAGGTATGCTTCTCGGCAGGATGCAAAAGGATTTCAACCGGGCAGTGTTGGTAAGTTGGCTATAATAGCAGGCTTATTTAACGAGTTAGAGCGACTTTATCCCGACTCTTACGAGGATAGGGTGACTTTACTCAAAACACGATCTGTAAAGGCCGGCACATGGGGAAATTACGATGAGCATACCGTTCCTTTTTTTGATACCATCACCAATGGCTTTTTTAAAAGAACGGTGAAGGAATACGATGTGTTTTCATTGTACGAATGGGTAGATCATATGCTTTCGGTTAGCAACAACAGCGCAGCAAGTATTGTTTGGCGCGAAGCCTTGCTAATGCGTGCCTTCGGACAAGATTACCCGAATCTTACCGAGGAGCAGACTGCAGCGTATTTTAAAACAACACCCCGAGCCAGCTTGCAAAATTTGTCTAATTTGGTAGTGAATGAGCCTTTGCTAAAAATTGGAATTAGCGAGGAGGAATGGCGACTGGGGAGTATGTTTACTCAGGGAGCGAAAAGGATTATTCCTGGTTCGGGAGGAAGCATTGGCAGTCCGCGTGGCTTAATGAAGTTCCTAATTGCTATTGAGCGGGGTAAAATTGTCGATTACAAGTCAAGTTTGGAGATCAAAAGAATGATGTACATGACCGATCGACGAATTCGCTATGGATCATCCCCTCGATTAAGCAAGGCGGCTATCTATTTTAAATCGGGCAGCTTGTATCAGTGTAAACCCGAAGAAGGCTTTACCTGCAAAAAGTACATGGGTAATGTTCAGAACTATATGAACTCAGTTGTGATTGTAGAACAGCCCGATGGGGCCACATACATGGTGGTACTCATGACTAATGTGCTACGAAAGAATTCCAACCTCGATCATATGGGCTTGGCCAGTAGTATTGATGATTTGATTCGGAAACCCTAATCCGATCATCAATTAATCTACTTGCATGGCCTGTTGTGCTTTTTCGGCAAATTTGCGGATTTTCAGGTTTTCAGAATCTAGATAAGTTTGGATAAGTGGCAAAAACTTAGGATCACTAAGTTGTTCTAGTAAATAGAACACGGCTAATTTTAGTTTTACGTCTACTCCTTCTAATATAAGTCGGTAGCATCCAAATTCATCGGGTTCTTTTTCAGCAAACAAACTAAAAACTGGTTCAGCCATACTATTCAATATGGCTGTTTCCAGTACTGGTATTAAAATCTTTTTCAAACGAGACTCCAATAAATTATCCAGAAATTCGATCGCATTCATTCTAAGATCGGCCTTATCGCTTTGAATACCTTTATAAACAGTTAGGATATCTTCAGGAGGATATCGTAGCTCAAGCAAGCGGAAAATACGCTCTAAACTGCCATCCAGCCTTCGTTCCAATAAATTAATCAAACTATTTCGGGCATCTAAAATCTTAAACGGAATAGAATCCGTATCCACTTTAGTAACAAATTTTGAATTTAGAACGACTAAACTGTTCTGGCACAGGTGTATTTCCTCCACAATAAGGCTCATAACCAGTTTTTTATCAAAAAACAAATTAGGAAAACTTTGTTTGATATTGGTGAGAGCCTTTAAACTTTCCAAATGAACCATATAATCCTCATAGTCGAGCAAGAAAAATAGGAAATCAATTGATTTTTGACTGTTAATTTTTTGAGCAATCACAGGTAGTCTCCTCACTAACTCTACCGATATTTTCTCGTCTTTAATTAGTTTGTGAAATACAGGAAAAGCCCGACTGCTATAATTTGCTAAAGCAGTTTGTGCCGTTGGAAGAAATGCCTTTTGATTTAAAAAATTCACCAATACACTTATAAATTGAGGATGGGCGGTATTCCCAGCAGCCTCAATCGCTTTGCTTACAATATCTTCCCTTTCGTGATGAAAAGCATTTTGCAGGTAGCTAAAATATCCCGAAGCACTCGAAACTCCAATAACCTGAATAATATGTTGGTGTAATTTATCTTTCTCGCTTAAATCTTCTGTTTTATTCATTTGCTGAATTCGCATTTGTAAGCGATCACCAAAAGAAAACCAGTCTTGAAGCTCTTGATTTCCACGAGTTTCGATTGCCAATGCCAACAAGGCAGACTCACGTATTTTCTCGTCTTCATGCTCTAAATAAGACTCAATCAGTTTCACCCGGTTGCCTGGTGCTAAGGCAATTAAATATTCAAAAGCACTCACACGAACCTCTTGGTCATCATCATTCACCAAAAGAAGCATGTCGCCCGATAAATTGTGATTGATATAGGATTTAAGACTGGTAATTACTTCCGATCTTATTTTTCCCGATTCATGCGAGAGTAGTTTTTTAAGTCGCACATAAAACTCTTCTCTAGGTACTTCGCGTGTTTTTTGAATAATGTATAGTAAATGACTCTCCTTATTACTTTCCAATTGCCTTTGCAGATTACTAATAACCGATTCGGTGGTTTGGGCCTGTTTGTCTGCTTTTTTCCGACTAATTTTTTTACTGATTTTCAGTTTAAACGATTTTAAATATTCTTTTCTTACCTGCAAGGCAAAGTAGATCCAAAGAATAAGCAAGCCAATAATCATTAAACTGATCCAATTAGTAGAAAGTTGTAATCCATTTACAAGAAAAAACAATAGCAATCCGCCAATTCCTGAGGCAACACTATCCACAGTAACATCAATATAAGATTTGGTTTTGCTCTTAATTTCGAGGGGTATTGGCAAGGCTAACAGTTCCGTTGCCGATTTATTTATAGATTGTTTTAAACTACCATCGCATAATTTGATGAATATTGCAGCACCAAGTATTGGAAAAAATAGCATGCCTAAAGCGCCTAAAAATATGGCTCCAGGCAGAATAAGCAGAGAGCTTCCAACGCCAAATACACCAACAATTCGTCGGGTAAGAAACAATTGAATAAAGAGCGATAACAGGTTAAAGTTCGAAAACCAAAAGCCAAAGAATGCGGTCAATCGGTCCGGATCAAGGATAGCCGTAGAGGCTATTGCACTAAATTGGTAGTCAACAAGTTTAGCCACAACAACGCTTACTCCAATAATGCCGGCCATTAAGCTTAAATGTCGCGATTTTTTAATTAACTGATAAGGGTTTTCAGTAAGGTTTTCTTCCTGTACTTTTTGTTGTTGCACATGTTGCTGCTCACTGTCTCTTTCGGCCCAAATTTTTTTCGTAATCCAAATGCTTGGCAGTAATACCAGCATACTCAGAAAAATAAGATTTTCGCTGCCTATTAGTGGCGCCATAATGGATGTGAGATATCCACCAAAAATTCCTCCGGCAATTGCTCCGGCACCAATAAAACCAAAAACCCGCTTGGCCTCTCGTGCATTAAAAATAATATTGGCTAATACCCAAAATTGCGAAGAGGAGACTACTGCAAAAAGTGCCACCCAAACGTAAAACAGCAAAAGAACAACTTGTACAAGTATGTTTAAACGAAGCAATAAACCAAATACCAATAGGGTTATGACGGAAATCAGAAGAGTTCGGGTCATAATTTTATCGAATGGAAATTTCGATAGCAAACGAGAATACAATCTTGAAATTGCGACAGCAAAAATGGAAACTATAATAAATGCTGTAGGAAGATAGGAATAGCCGAAAGAGGAAAGAAAAAGCGAATTAACAATTGGCTTAATGATCAATAGAGTAGAGATGATCAAAAAGATATTGACTTGCATTAAAACAACCCTTCGATATTCGCCTACTCGAATATCGAACGATTTGTTTAAAAAGTATTGAAAAGCTTCCTGGAAAACATTTCTAACAGAACTCTCAAAATTTTTCATTCGGTATAATCTGGTAGTATATAGTTAGGTTTAAAAGTCTTGTATTTTGGATTGTTGCTAAAACGGTATTTAATAAAGCAACAAAATTGAGAAAAAAATGTTAAGTTCTTTCTCAATTTCATTAAATATTTTAATTTGATCTTAGTTTGATGCGGATGTGCTTGTAAGTGTTAAGCTATTAAATGCCTTACAATCAGTTTGCTGATTGTTTTTTGCCATTCGTAATGTAAGGAAATCAGATTTATAGTAATTAAAAGATGATTTAGAATCTACTTCGCGTTATTTTTAAAAAGGAATTCATCTTAACTTTTGTCGTCTAATACATCTTCAACTTCCAAAACCAGCTGTCTTAGAATTCTTTCACCATCATCATCTTGCAGTAAACCTACTAAAATAAAGCGATCTTCTTTCCCCCAAACTAGAATAGAATCGGCATGGAAATTTTTCCAAGTTCCTGATTTTCGGAATAACTTCGCATTTGGACGAACTTTTTCGATGGTATTTACAAATTTGTGGTGAAGTTCAGGATCAACCATCATTTCCAACATCTGACTTGATCGATCAGGGCTTACCAATTCACCGTTAATCAGCATGTAATAAAAACGACAAACTTGATTTGCAGTTGCTGCATGACTAATTCCTTTAAGAGGTTCCGGATATCGTGAACCGGTTTTAGCATAACGCTTACCAACCCATAATCCTCCACCTTGTTCTTCATCGTAGAGTTTATAAGCAGGATCCATCAAAACGTCTTTAATCTTTTCGTAACCCAATAAGTCAATTAAACGAGTGGTTGCCTGGTTGTTCGATCGGCTCATCATAAGTCTCATATCGCTTAAAATAGCCGGGGTTTCTTCCAATTCTCCCTTTTCTAATGCATCAGCTGTTGCTAATAAAACGGCAATTTTTGGCAAGCTAGCAGCGTACATTATATTATCACCGTTTACACTGGCAAAACGAATGTTGTTTAAATCTCGTAAATCGACCAAACCAACTGCCATTTTCTTATTTTCAATCAGTCGCTTCCATTTAGTGTTCTTTTTTAATTTTCTATCTAGCTTATCTTGTAAATCGCTGCTCTTCAAATCATGCAAAGGGATTAGATCGCCTGTTCTTAAAGGCAAAGCCATTTCCTTTCTTACTACTTGTTCATTAATCGATTTGTTTGCACAACCAAAATATACAACAACTAATAAAACTGTTAATACTATAAATCGCGTTTTCATATAATCAATTTCCCTTTTAAATTATAGACTTTTCATCATTTTCCTAATACGTGCACTTTTTACACCTCTAACATTATTGCATAATGTTATGCTTTACATATAATTTGAATATCTATAAGCTTAAAATGTGTTCGTGAGACTTGGCCAAATGTACTAACATTTTTGAGTTTCTAGCGTTATTTCAAAATAATCATCACTAAGTGTAAAGTTCAGTATTATTGAGGTTTATAGCGCGTTATTAACTTCAGTTAACGTGAATTAACTCAAATTAACAACTTCCTTTTTTTAATCCAAATAAACGAGCTTGATTTTTAATATTATTGAATACAAAAGAGAGTTTACAGGAACAAATTGTATTTTGTTTGGCCTTTAATTAGTTTGCTTATTTGTTTTGCAGGAATGGCTCATAAAGATTACTTTTGCTGAGAATCAGAAAGAAGGTATATGTTTGAAAAACTTGATAGTTAACAGCATTATTAACTTACTGAGGTATATTTTTTTATTTCGAGTTTAAGGGAATTTTTTAGATGAAGAGAAGCGAAATTGAATTAATGGCTCCGGTTGGTTCGTATGAATCTTTAATGGCAGCTATACAGGGAGGAGCCAATTCTATCTATTTTGGCATTGAGCAGTTGAACATGAGATCGAGATCTTCGAATAATTTCACCATCGAAGATTTACACAATATTGCATCCATATGTAAGGAGAATAATATCAAGTCGTACCTAACGGTAAATACGGTTTTGTTCGATCATGACATTAAAGTAATGCACAAAATTGTTGATGCAGCAAAAGAAGGTGGTGTAACAGCGATTATTGCTGCCGATGTTTCTGCAATCATGTATGCCCGAACAATTGATGTGGAAGTTCACATTTCCACCCAATGCAACATTACCAACATCGAGGCAGTGAAGTTTTATGCTCAGTATGCCGATGTGGTAGTTCTGGCTCGGGAATTGAATTTGAATCAGGTAGCCGCCATTTACAAGCAAATTGTTGAGGAAGAAATCCGCGGGCCAAAAGGGGAGTTGATTCAGATTGAAATGTTTGCCCACGGAGCATTGTGTATGGCCGTTTCAGGCAAATGCTACTTGAGTCTGCACGAAAAAAATTCATCGGCAAATCGTGGTGCCTGCATGCAAACATGCCGAAAAGCCTATACGGTTACCGAAAAAGAATCTGGAAATCAGCTGGAGATCGATAATGAATACATCATGTCGCCAAAAGATTTGTGCACCATTGGTTTTCTAAATAAAATGCTCGATGCAGGAGTTCGTGTCTTGAAATTTGAAGGCCGGGCCCGCTCTCCGGAATATGTAAAAACAGTGGTTTCAAATTATAACGAAGCTGTTGATGCGTATTTGGAAGGTGATTATACCCGTGATAAAATCGACCAATGGATGGAGAATCTGGCAACAGTTTTTAATCGTGGTTTTTGGGATGGTTATTATCTCGGACAAAAGATTGGAGAATGGAGTGAGGAGTACGGCAACCGGGCAACCAAGCGCAAGATGTTGATTGGTAAGGGAACCAATTACTTTGCCAAGATTAAAGTGGCCGAATTCTTATTGGAATCGCAGGAATTAAAGGTGGGTGATCAGATTTTGATAACCGGGCCAACAACCGGAGTAATTGAAACAACCGTAAAAGAAATTCGGGTTGATCTGAAATCAGTCGAAAAAGCCGTTAAAGGCGATAGCTTTTCCATTTCAATGGATACAATGATTCGCCGGTCGGATAAATTGTATAAGATTGTAGAGGTGACCAACGACTTAATTCAGTAGAGAGTCTAAAGTCTGAAGTCAATAAAGTTTTGAAGAGTTTGAAAATTTGCCCTGAAAAGGACAAGTAATATAGCACAGGGCAATGCCCTGTGTGATTGTAATAGTTGTAAACTGTCGCGCGGTTTTATTTAAACAGATGAGATATCGTTATTCGCGACGGAATAAGAAAGAATATAGTATTGATGTAAACAAAATCAAACATGAAACGTCCATGCCAGGTAATTATGGCACACAGGAAGATGATTATCCCGGCATGGTAAGTTCCATGTGACAAAAACTTACAATTATAAACACATGAAAAAAATATTCATTACACTATTGGCCATTGTTGCTACAACAACTCTTTTTGCGCAGGATCAACAAGGATCACTGGTAAAAACCGGCGATCAGGTGCCCAATTTTTCGGTTCTTACTCTGGATGGAAAAGAATTTGCTATCAGTGATTTAAAGGGTAAGGTTGTTTTGGTTAACTTTTTTGCTACCTGGTGTGGACCCTGCATGAAAGAACTGCCGGAAGTTGAAAGTCAGTTGTGGCCTAAATTTAAAAATGAAAATTTTGCAATGGTTTCTATTGGACGAGAGCACACAAAGGAACAATTGGAAGCATTCAACGAGAAAAAAGGCTTTACATTTCCTATCGCTCCCGATCCTAAACGGGAGGTGTATGCTAAATTTGCGAGTCAGTACATTCCCCGTAACTTTATTGTTGATAAAACAGGTAAAATTGTATGGCAGGGAGTTGGCTTTAGTCAGGAAGAACTCGGGCATATGATGAAAGTGATTCAAGAGAATTTATAAATAGAGAATTGAATGCAGAAGCAGGGAAACATCAGAAAAATGAGAACTGATCTTAAAGAGATCGTTGAGTATCAGCTGCCAATAGGCGAAGATGTAGTTCAAATGAATCTTTTGATAGGTAAGAGGTTAAAATTTACTTATTTAGGACAGATTAATTGTATTCATTGTGGAAAGAAAACGAAGACATCTTTCTCGCAGGGATATTGCTATTCTTGTTTTACTACGCTTCCGCAGACTGATGAAAGTATTCTTCGTCCGGAGCTGGATCTTTCCTATTTGGGAATTTCCCGCGATATGGAATGGGCAAAAAAAAATGCGCTTCAACCTCATTTTGTATACCTGGCCTATTCCGGAAATCTGAAAGTGGGAGTCACACGGGAATCGCAGGTGCCTACCCGTTGGATGGATCAGGGAGCGAGCAAAGCCATTAAATTGGCTAAAACGCCCAATCGTCATATTGCCGGAATTATTGAAGTAGCTCTAAAAGACCATTTCTCGGATAAAACCAACTGGCGGGCAATGCTGAAGTTGGAACACACTGAAGGTGTTGATTTATTATCCGAAAAGAAAAAAGCCGGAGGCTTGTTGCATCCTGAATTGCAGCAATATATTTCCGCTGAGGATGAGGTGTTTGAGATGATTTATCCTATGAGTTCACAACCGGAAAAGATAGTTAGTTTTGGGTTCGAAAAGGAGAAAGAATACTCGGGAATTTTGAAAGGAATTAAAGGACAATATCTTATCTTTGAAGACGGAAAAGTTCTTAATATCAGGAAACACAACGGTTACCTGATTGAGTTTTCGGTAGAAGATTAAAACAATAAACACAATATATATTCTTTACTAATCGTAAAATTCTTAATTAGAGATGGAAAACATAGACTGGAAACAATTTGGTTTCGGTTATACTAAAACCGATTACAATGTTCGTTGTCACTTTCGTGATGGAAAATGGGGAGAATTGGAAATTTCTTCTTCAGATCAGGTAAATGTACACATTGCAGCTACCGGTTTGCATTACGGACAGCAGGCATTCGAAGGTTTAAAGGCGTTTAAAGGTCCTGATGGGAAAGTGAGAGTATTTCGTATTGACGAAAATGCGAAACGTATGCAATCGTCTTCTCATGGCATCATGATGGCTGAAATGCCTGTCGATTTATTCGAAGAAGCAGTAATTAGAACCATCAAATTAAACGAGAGATGGATTCCGCCATACGAATCGGGAGCCTCTTTATACATTCGTCCGGTACTTTTCGGAAATGGAGCGCAGGTAGGTGTAAATCCAGCTCCTGAATATACTTTTGCTGTATTCGTAATGCCGGTTGGTCCTTATTTTAAAGAAGGATTCAAACCAACCGATTACGTAATCTACCGTGAATACGATCGTGCAGCTCCGCAAGGAACAGGAACGATTAAAGTTGGTGGTAACTATGCTTCTTCGTTAAGAGGGGGAACCCGTGCGCACAAAGAAGGATTTTCTGCCGTATTGTTTTTGGATGCAAAAGAAAAAAAATACATCGACGAGTGTGGTCCGGCTAACTTCTTCGGAATAAAGGACAACACTTACGTAACTCCAAAATCAAATTCTATTTTGCCATCAATCACAAACAAAAGTTTGTGCCAGATTGCAGAAGATATGGGAATGACTGTTGAGCGTAGAAAAGTTACGGTTGAAGAATTAGCCGATTTTACCGAGGCAGGTGCTTGTGGTACAGCCGCTGTAATCTCTCCAATTCGTAAAATTGTTGATGCCGATAATAAGGTTGATTATTTTTATGGTGATGAGGCCGGAGAAACCAGCTTAAAATTATATAATACACTTCGTGGAATTCAGTACGGAACTGTTGAAGACAAACACAACTGGAATACAATTATCGAATTCTAAGCAATGCAAATGGCTTTAAGCCGGATTTTATACAAAGAGGGAGTTCTAATTTAGAACTCCCTCTTTTCTCATTGTAAGGTGAGAATTTAGGATTTATAATTATTATAGAAAAGTGTTCAATCTTTCGAAAAAGATCAAACGGTTACGCATTCACTTTGTTATTCATCAACATTTTAATTGATTCAGCCAAACGCTGTACACCAATTCTGCTGTGCTCTTCATCAACATACGAAAAGTTAATTCTCATTGTATTCTTCCCACTGCCATCGCAGTGAAAGGCAGATCCCAATACAAAGGCAACATTTTTCTGAATGGCAATTTCAAACAGATCTTGTGCATCCATATTTTCCGGTAAGTTAAGAAAAAGAAACAAACCACCCTCAGGTTTTGTCCAGGTAACACCTTTCGGCATAAATTCTTCGAAAGCGTCAAGCATAACATCACGTTTGCGGTGATACATCTCAATTATTGTTTTTAAATTCTTATCAAACAGTCCTTTTTCAAGATATTTAGCAGCAATTTTTTGAACAAAAGGGGACGTGCACAAATCCGTAGATTGTTTTGCTTTCACAAATTTGTCGATGATTGCCTCATGAGCGATTACCCAGCCAATTCTAAATCCGGGAACGAATATTTTAGAGAAGGTTCCAAGTGCAATTACATGTCCCGAATTATCAAGCTCGAACATCATTTTCTGATCTTTTCCTTCGAATCGTAGTTCTCTGTAGGGACTATCTTCGATTATAATAATATTGTATTTTTTAGCTATTGCAATGATTTCAAGTCTTCTGAATTCAGGCATTGTGATTCCTGCAGGGTTTTGAAAATCAGGAATTACATATATAAACTTTGGTAGTTCGCCTTTTTCCAGCATTTTTGCCAGCGTTTTCTCCAATAAATCGGAACGCATTCCAAATTCATCAAATTTGATTCCGACGGGAGTGGCTCCGTAGCTCGAAAAGGCACCCAGTCCACCCAGATAGCTAGGTAATCCGCAAATAAAATGATCTCCTCGGTTCAGAAAAATTTTACCTGCCAAGTCGAGTCCTTGCTGCGAAGAGGTAAGAATCACCAGATTATCTGAAGAGATAGTTAATCCTTGCTTCTGATATCTTTCAGTTAAAATTTCACGAAGTTTTGTATCTCCTTCGGTAGCTCCATACTGCAGGGCCGCATCTCCATCTTCTTCTAAAACTTCATTGCTTATTTGTTTTAATTCTTCGATAGGAAAGGTGTTGGGAGCAGGAAGTCCCCCGGCAAAAGAGATAATTTCCGGTTTCTGTGTCAACTTTAACAATTCTCTGATAACAGATCGTTTCATGCTTTTCGCACTATCAGAAAGAATGTCTTCAAGATTTGTAATCATTATTTCCCCCTTTTTAAAATGGTTTTATTTGATGAAATGCTCAAGTAATATCTCACTATTAAATTTACGTTTTTTAAGGGGAAAGGCAATTAAATCGAAAACAAAAAAGGCTATTTTGATTGTAATTTATAATCAATATGTCTGAAAAGAAGAAAATTAATTAAATCAATTCCCGAAGTTTATCGAGTTGTCGTATTTTATTTACATCTCTCATGTTGCGGGCTGTTTCGGTAAAATATTGATGATTTTCAATAAATTTTATCTGAAGACGGTTCCAATCATCAATACTTTTAATTTTACCATGCTCTTTTAGTTCCCGGTACAGATTGCCCGAAACAGGAATAAAGTCAGTGCGGCCCAGATAATCTAAATCAGCGTCGCAAATAATCATTTCTAGATTTGTTTTTGGCTGTGGCGGAAATTTGGTGTGCATGATCAGATTGGAAATTTCATTGATTTGCTGCTCAGAATAGAAATATTTTGGAAGTATGTGCCGTGCCATTTTTACACTGCACTCTTCATGTTCATTATAGGAAAGAATAAAACCGGTGTCATGAAACAATGCGGCAGTCT
Organism: Labilibaculum manganireducens; assembly: GCF_002843385.1. Classification (GTDB taxonomy): domain Bacteria; phylum Bacteroidota; class Bacteroidia; order Bacteroidales; family Marinifilaceae; genus Labilibaculum; species Labilibaculum manganireducens. The sequence continues at coordinate 114,902 of NZ_MVDE01000013.1, read as the reverse complement.
TTATAATTAGCATTTCAGCATCGGAAAGGCCCTCTTTCCGGCCAATTATTTCAACTTCGGTAATAACATCAATGGTATGTTTTAAATTGTGATAGTAAAGGTTTTTGGGCAGCTCATTTTCCAGTTTGGTAAGAATAGCTTCTTCCAGATCATCATAGCGAAGCATCTGAAACTGAGTCTGGAAATGCTGGTTAGGAACCAATCCTTTTAAATCGCTTGACATGTTGGGCTTAAATCCTTTAACAAAGTACATATCAATATTTCCTTTATACTTCACAGGCATCCTACCTCTGTATTCACAGATAAAGAAATCTTTAATGAGCATATAGGTCATACCCGAAATATTTATTTCGCTAACCGATCCTGACGACTCCATTCTGCTGGCCGTATTTACAGTGTCGCCCCAAATATCGTAACTTACTTTTTTAGTGCCAACAACCCCTGCAATTACAGGACCTGTATGAACTCCAATCCGCAATCCCCAGATGGCTTTTTTACCTGCTTTAGAGTTTATTTTCATACTTTTCATGTATTGCTGAATCTCCATAGCAGCCAAAATTACCTCAATTGGGTTTGTTCTGTTTTTATTGGGAATACCGCCGGCACACATGTAGGCATCACCAACTGTTTTTATTTTTTCGATATTAAATTTCTCTACGATTGTATCGAAGTGCATAAAAAACTTGTCTAACTCATCAATCAGATCTTCCGGATTCATTTGTTCAACAATTTTTGTGAATCCATGAATATCCGAGAACAAAACAGTAACCATCCGGAATCTTCTGGAGCTTACTTTTCCGGTTGATTGTAATTCTTCTGCTGTTTGTTGAGGCAATAGGTTGGAAAGAAGTTTTTCCGCTTTGTCTTTTTGCAGAATTATCTCTTGATTTTTATCGTAAAATTCATTTTCAATCTCTTCTTTCTGTTTTTTAAGTTTCCTTCTGTACCATAAATACATCAAAGCAAGAAGAAACAGCTGTAAAACAGCTAATACAATCATGTTCTCAGAAATAAAATTCAACGCATTTTCTCTTAAAGTTATCAGTAATCCTGATGTGTAATCAGCTGAATGTGAAAACATTATATTAAGAGAGGCCTGAATCATTAGCTGCAAATTAAAATACATGGTAAACAATGGTAATAAAAATAGCCAAGAATTTTTAAATAATCGTCTTAAGCTTAAATTAATACGAATAATATCAGACTCCGTTAAAATTTGCTAGTTTAGTAGAAAATAGCTAAATTGTAACACGGTTATGTTAAAACTATTTACGACTGTCCTCTTTTACTTTAAACTATGGAAAACACTAAGAGATCAATACTTGTGGCCTGGGATTTTTCGACTGTCGCAGAGTACGCATTGGAACACGCTTTGATATTTGCTGAAAATGTTGATGCAACGGTTACTTTACTTCACATTGTCAAAAAAGGTTCTCAGATTGATGAAGCCAATGCAAAAATGGCCGAAGCAGCTATGCAAATCGAAAAAGAGAGGGGAGTTCGCCCTGAGGTGATTGTTCGCGAGGGTAGTATTTTTACATCGATTAATGATATTGCTAAAGAAATGAATTCCATGTTGGTGCTTATGGGTACTCATGGTATTAAAGGAATGCAAAAGCTTACCGGTAGTTGGGCGCTGAAGGTTATTGTCGGGTCACGCGTACCTTTTGTTGTGGTGCAGGCTCCTCCTGTTCAAAAGAAATATTCATCGGTAGTATTGCCTGTCGACTTTAAAAAGGAAAATAAGGAGAAATTAAGCTGGGCTGAATTTTTAGGCAAATTCTTTAAAGCGAAAATGCGAATTATTACGCCTAAGATTCCTGAAGGTCAAATGCTTCAGAGAACAAAGGCAAATCTTGTTTTTGCGAAAAAGTATTTGGAAAACAGAGGTATTGATTATGAAATTGATACAGCTGATGGTGGCAATGATTTTGCAATGGAGACAGTCGATTTTGCGAAAAAAATTGATGCAGATATCATTTTAATCATGACTACCAAGAACATATCGTTTCAGGACTATATGTTGGGAGCACATGAGCAGTTTGTGATCGCCAATTCGGCTCATATTCCTGTAATGTGTGTGAATCCGAGAACTGATCTGGCTAAATACGGCAGTTTTTATTAAAGCATGAATTTGAAATTTATATATTTGAGCAACGGTTGTATGACCGTTGTTTTTTTATATCCTTAAATTGATAAAAAAGTAAATATGAAGCTTGTTTTTGCAACCAATAACCTAAACAAACTAAAAGAACTGCAAAATCTTTTAGGAGAAGAAATAGAACTGTTAAGTTTGGCAGATATTAATTGTAACGATGAGATTCCGGAAGATCATGAAACTCTCGAAGAAAATGCAAGTCAAAAAGCCCGTTATATCTTCAATAAATTTAATGTGAATTGCTTTGCCGATGATACGGGATTGGAAATAGAATCATTAAATAATGAACCAGGTGTTTATTCTGCCCGATACGCTGGTGAAGAACGGGATGCCAAATCCAACATGAAGAAGGTTCTTGAGAACCTAAAAGGGGTCGAAAATCGAAAATCAAGATTTAGAACGGTAATTTCTTTATTAATTGATGGTAATGAGATTCAGTTTGAAGGTATAGTTGAAGGAAATATCCTTGAAAAAGAGCGCGGAATTGATGGTTTTGGTTACGATCCAATTTTTGAACCAATAGGATATGATATTTCATTTGCCGAGATGGATATGACAGAGAAAAACAAAATCAGCCACAGAGGTTTGGCTGTACGTAAACTGGTAGATTATCTGTTGAGCCATAAGAGATAAAGTCTGCTCTTTTAATTAAAAATTTAAAGTATACTTTCTTGCTAATAAAAGTATTGTATGAAGCTGCGAATCCGATATGTTTTCTCTTTTTTACTAGTCATATTTGCTTTGAGTGCTCAAAGCCAGATAAAGATTGGTGAATGGAGGGAACATTTGCCATATCAAAAAGCGAAAAGCCTGCTTACTGGTGGTGAAAATTTGTATTGCCTGACTGAGTCCGGTTTGTTTTCTTATTCCTTAAGCGATAATGAAATAGCAGCTTACAGTAAAACAAAAGGCTTGTCGGAATCGGAAATTTCAGCAATTGCGTTGGTAGAAAGTTCTCAAAGTCTTTTGATTGGATATGAAAGCGGAAATTTGGATGTAATTTCAGATGGAAACATTCATAATATTTCGGCTATCAAAAATTTCAACTTGGTGGAGAACAAGTCCATCAATTCGATGACTGCAAACGGTAATTTTGTCTATTTGGGAACTGATTTTGGAATAGTGGTCATTAATTTGGATAAAATGGAAGTCGCCGACACCTATTTTATTGGAGCAGGAGGTGAAAAGTTAGTTGTTAATGACATCAAAATAAATTCATCTGCAATATGGGCGGCAACCGATCAAGGCATTTTTAAAGCAGATTTATCTTCGGGTAATTTGGCCGATTTTAATAATTGGGAGCAAGAGCAGGGGATTTCTGAATATCAAAGAAAATGTGAACATCTGCAATTTATTGATGGAGATGTTATTGTAAGTCGTTTTGTGTCCGAAACAGCAAGTGAGTTGTATCGGTACCGCAATGGCAGTTGGTCTAACTTTTTCGGAAGTCTTGATCGTATTTATTCCATTCGAAATATTAACAATAGCCTATGGGTAATTCAAGCCGGCAAAATCCGGATTTTTAATTCGAACGGGATTGAAAACGAAGTTTTGGAATACTCGGGTATTACTGAAATGCACGATGCTTTGGTTGTTGATGGACGAACGTTTGCTGCTGATTATCAGAAATCATTACAGGAGATAATTGGGAGTCGTGCGAATCAAATTAAACCGGATGGCCCGCTGAGCCGCAATATATCCAATATTTTTTCGGCAGCAGAACAAACGTGGGCAGTGGACGGAGGTGTAACAGCTTCTTATGATGGTTCTGGAGAGAAAGCCGAATTGTTTTTGTTCGAAAATCAGGAATGGACTAATTATTCAAAAGAAAATACCCCTTCGTTCAGCAATAAGTCTGATTTATTGAGACTCACAAACAATAAAAGAGATCGATCGCTAATTTATGCAGCCAGCTGGGGCGACGGAATATTTGTATTTAAAGACAATGAATATCAAGTCAATTGGAATTTTGAAAATTCGCCTCTTGGCACGAAAGGAATTAGTGGAATGGATTCAGATTCGGATGGCAATCTTTGGATTTTAGATGCCAATTCATCTGCGCCGGTAAAAATTCTTTCACCTGTCGGAGAATGGACTTCATTAAGTTATTCAACCTTAGCCAATCGGGCAGATATGCAAAAGATTGTGTGTCTTAAGAATGGCGATAAATGGGTTTTAAATTCGCCTGAACAAGCTCTTTTCGCATTTTATGAGAATGGGACACTTTCCAATACGGATGATGATGCGCTGGCTTCTTTCTTTGTTAGGGATGAAAATAACTCAAGCATAGGTTCGAAGGTTTATGATTTAATTGAAGATGAGAAAGGGGATGTTTGGTTGGGAACTTCAAGTGGAGTGGCTGTTTATATGAATCCGGGGAATATTTTCAGGACGGGGAACTTTTTTGCTTATCAGCCTATAATTACCATTGATGGTTCCACTCAGTTTTTGTTAGGAACGGAAAGTGTGAATGCAATTGCTTTGAACGGAGCCGATCAAAAATGGTTGGGAACAGCGAATTCCGGCGTTTTCCTGATTTCAGAGAACGGAGATGAACAATTGGTACATTTTACAAATGAAAACAGCCCTTTGCCTTCGAATACAATTCAGAGAATATCGGTAAACCCAGGAACAGGAGAAGTCTTTTTTGTGACTGATAAGGGAATGGTTTCTTATAAAGGTGCGGTGACTGCAGGAACAGAATCGTACAACAATCTCTATGTTTATCCGAATCCTGTTCGGGAAACCTATCACGGAGATGTTGTGGTAAGCGGTTTAATTGCAGAATCGACGGTAAAAATTACCGATATTAGCGGTAATTTGGTGATGGAAGGAAAATCGGGCGGAGGACAGTTCATTTGGGATGGGAAAAACTTCAATGGATCGCGCGTTCATACAGGTGTATATCTTATTTTCTGTTCCAATTCCGATGGATCTAAATCGAAGGTGATTAAATTACTATTCATTCATTAAATTAAATTCTGATGATTCATAAGACCAAAGGAATTGTTCTGAATCAGATTAAGTATGGTGAAACCAGCTTGATTGTTCAGGTGTATACCGAAAAGTTTGGTCGTCAGTCATACATGGTGAAAGGTGGAAGATCCAAAAAATCAAGTATGAAAAGTAATTTGTTTCGTCCGTTTTTTCTTTTGGAAATGGAAGTTTATCATCGCGAAGGAAAGAATATTCAGTCGATAAAAGAAGTACGGCTTTGCGAGAATCTAAACAATTTGGTTTTTGATGTTTACAAAAGCACAATGGTTCTGTTTCTTACCGAAGTGTGTTCCAAAGTGCTTCGGGAGGAAGAACAGAATCAGGAACTATTTGTATTTCTGTACAATAGTATACGTTACCTTGATCTTACCGAAGAATCTATTGGACGATTTCATTTGTATTTTTTAAGTAAGCTGACACGTTTCCTTGGTTTTTACCCTCAGCTCAATTGGTCGGATCGAAAAGCTTTTTTTGATATGGATAATGGCTCTTTTGTGGAGGAAGACAGGATACATGCACATTGTCTTGAAAAATGCTTAAGTCGAAAGCTTTATTCTTTATTCTCTACTTCAATTGATCTTGTTAAAGATTTAAAAATGAGCAAAGAAGATGTGAATGTGCTTTTGCGCGCAATTTTGAACTTTTACGCCCTTCAAATCGATGGTTTTAGCAATTTAAAATCCTTATCGGTGCTTCATGAGCTGTTCCAGGAAGAGGAATAATCTGTACCTATTTTTTATTTATTTAAAAGCTTTCTGCAATTGTTTTGTTGATTAGCAAGATTTGAATATTTTTGCATGTCTTTTGGCCCCATAGTTCAAGGGATAGAACAAGTGTTTCCTAAACACTAGATACAGGTTCGAGTCCTGTTGGGGCTACTAAAACGCTTATCATCACACAGTTATAAGTGTTTTTGTTTTGATACTGTTTCAGTTCCATTCTTAACAAGCAAATTCCTCGGAAAAATATTACTTCTTTAGAGAACAATTTAGGCATGTTACACCTAGTTGACGGCTTAAATATGCCAAATCCCTACAATTTATAGATTCATCCTGAAAGTTCTTTAGAATTGCATAAATCCCGCTTAATTTTCATTCCGTTATCTAGTCATAAATTTATTTTCCATTCCGTTTTCTTTTGTTGGAATAGTAAGCATCATACCAACTTGCTAGGAGCAATCCGAAGATGTGTAATTGCCTGATTATTTATATTTGTAATTGAGCCAACTGATATTTTGAACTTCTGGAAATTGAGATGAACCATTAAAATATTACTTGGCTTTTTTTATATCCTGCGAAACGGTTAAGCGATCTGGATAAAAACTAGATAAGACCTAGATAAACACCCCTTAAAACCGCTTTATCATAGCTCTATTTGTAGGTTTCATTCTCTGTAAGGGCTTATTGTACTAGAGAAATAGAATTTTACACCAAATTAATTTGTTTTGCTATCAGAAAGATCGTTTAAGTAGGATAAACGATCGAGATAGAAGCGGGATAAGTGATCGGGATAGGAACTAGATAAGATCGGGATAAATACCCCTTAAAACCCCTTTATTATAGCTCTATTTGTAGGCTTTACTTTCTGCAAGAGCTTATTTCCCTAGAGAAATGGGAATTTCTACCAAATTGATTTGTTTTGCTGTCAGAAAGATCGTTTAAGTAGGATAAACGAGCGAGATAGAAGCGGGATAACGACATATTTAAGGTATGATTTATTTGTATTGAAAAGATGACAGGTTTGACAGTATGATTCTTAGTTAAGATTTAATACTTTAGCACAAGTTTAGGTTTCATTACATTGATGACACAAATCTCATTTATACACTTACACATGTAAATTAGCTGTGTAAGTGTATGTTTTAAGATCGATAAAAGAAATATAAATGTACCTACACATTCACAATCGTTGTATGCAAGTGTAAAGAACCGACACGACACATTGAAATTTGATTGAATAAATTACAAAAAACGGACTGACAGGATTAGCACTCCGTGGATAGGGCGGTGCAATTTGATGGGAATTTATTTTGTTTTTTCTCCCCCCCCGCAAAAGAAGAAAGAAACCCCGCCCACAAAACAACACATTTGCAAACCGCTGCAAGCCAACCCAGCATCCAAAGTTTGCAAAAGAGTTGTTTTTTTTGCTGACACACCCAGTGCCAGCTTAATTCATATTCCGATATTCATTGGGAGTATATCCAACTCGCTGTTTAAATAAGCGATTAAAATGTTGCGGATATTTAAAGCCTAATTCATAGGCTACTTCACTTATTGATTTATTTGTATCAAATACTCTTTCTTTAGCAACTTCAATTACTTTGTTCTGTATGTATTCTTGTGCCGATTTTCCGGTTTCCTTTTTTATTAAGTCACCAAAATAATTGGCAGATAAATTGAGTTGTTCAGCACAAAATGAAACATTAGGTAATCCAATATTTTGTGCTTGGTCGCTTTGGAAATATTCATCTAATAGATTTTCAAACTTCTCTAAGGTTCCTTTGTTAACATCTTCACGAGTAATAAATTGCCTGTCATAAAAACGTTCGCAATAACTTAAAAATAATTCAATATTTGTTGCAATTACTTTTTTACTGTGTTTATCTACACCCGCTTGTAATTCATTCTGAATTTTTGCAAATAAATCGAGTACTAATCCCCTTTCTTTTTCAGATAGATGCAATGCTTCATTGGTATTATAACTAAAGAAGTGATATGACTTAATACTTTTCCCAAGTGTTGTACCATGTAATAAATCAGGATGAAATACCAGTCCATGTCCCATGGGTTGATAGGGTTCCGTTTTATTGGCTACATCAACAACTTGTCCGGGAGCAATAAAAACCAAAGTCCCTTTTTGATAATCATAGGTGTTGCGACCATATATCAAATCCCCACACTTCACATCTTTAAGGAAAATACAATAAAGCCCAAAGTACATTTTTTTTCCTGTCCTAATTTCAGCCTTTGAGAAATCTAATACACTAACCAAAGGGTGAAATGTCTCATGATTATTGAAATCATTATAATCACTTACTGTCTCAAAATTTATCATAGCAAATTGATTTCATGTAAATTATAAAACAAATTTACGCAATAAATAATAGCAATAAACACTTCATTACCCATATCTGTAATATTGGTTACGAATGCAGTAATCTATATACAAACCATCTTATGAAATAGCCATAATTTTGTATTGTAAGAAATTAAGTCGGATAAATGAATTTAATTATGAATAGAAAAACAAACAAAATAAGAATTGTAAAATTGATGTTGGTTTCCATATCAATGTTGATTTTTATTAGTTGCTCTAATACGGATAACCTTATTTTAATAAAAGAGCAAGGCAGTTTCGCTGTCGGTGGCACTATGAAATCAAATCCAGGAACCTTTGATGCAATCAAAAGAACACCAGAAGGCCAGACTTTTCATGGTGACCATGCTTATGTATTTTATCAGATACCTAATGAAGCGCACAAATATCCATTGGTGATGTGGCATGGTATAGGACAATTTTCAAAAACATGGGAAACTACTCCAGATGGAAGAGAAGGTTTTCAAAATCTGTTTTTAAGGAAAAAGTATAGTGTTTACTTATTAGACCAACCACGTCGTGGTAATGCCGCACGAAGTATGGAAGAAGGAACAATTACACCTACGCCTGATGAGCAATTTTGGTTTAACACTTTTCGTGTTGGTGAGTGGCCTGATTTTTTCCCGGGTGTACAATTTTCCCAAGATAAGGAAACACTAAATCAGTATTTCAGACAAATGGTTCCCAATGTTGGGCCGATTGATATAAATTTAAATGTTGATGCTGTTTCTGCTTTATTTGATAAAATTGGTGAAGGAATTCTTGTTACGCATTCGCATTCTGGAGGAATGGGTTGGCTTACAGCTATTAAAAACCAGAATATCAAAGCTGTCGTTTCTTACGAACCCGGAAGTGGTTTTGTATTTCCAATGAGTGAAATCCCAGCGCCAATGGAAAGTTCAGCTGGTCCGCTTCATCCTGTGGAAGTTTCAATGGAAGATTTCATGGAGTTAACTAAAATTCCAATCATCATTTATTATGGCGATTATATACCTGAAAAACCAGATTCAAATCCGGGAACAGATGGATGGAGAGTAAGACTTGAAATGGCAAAACTTTGGCGTGATGTTGTTAACAAATATGGTGGTGACGTAACTGTGGTTCATTTACCCGAAATCGGCATAAAAGGCAATACACATTTTCCAATGTCCGATTTAAATAACAAACAAGTAGCAGATGTATTGTCTGCTTGGTTGCAAGAAAAAGGATTAAATAAATAAAATTCAAATAGAAATGAGTACATCAAATAAAAACTGGTTAATTACCGGGTGTTCAAGTGGACTTGGACGAGCTTTCGCACAAGAAGTGTTAAAAAAAGGATTCAATGCTGTGATAACTGCACGCAACCCTAAAGATATTCAAGATATTGTTGAAGATTATCCGAAAACATCTTTGCCATTAGCACTGGATGTTACCAAAAAGGAACAAATTAAGCGTGTGATAGAACAGGCAGAAGCAAAATTTGGGACTATTGATGTATTGGTTAACAATGCAGGTCATGGATATCGTGCAGCGGTTGAAGAAGGTGATGAAAATCGAGTTGAAGAACTCTTCAATACCAACTTTTTTGGCACTGTAGATATGATAAAGGCAGTATTGCCCGGTATGCGCAAACAAAAATCAGGGACTATTTTCAATGTGTCTTCTATAGCAGGACGTTATTCTAATCCAGGGTCAGGTTATTATTCTGCTACCAAATTTGCAGTAGAAGGTATGTCTGATGCACTTAGTAAGGAAGTTGCACCATTAGGCATTAGAGTCATCGTAGTCGAGCCGGGTGCTTTTCGTACCGATTTTGCAGGTCGTTCTCTAATGGGAACTACAACAGAAATTTCAGACTATAAAGAAACTGCCGGTAAACGAAGAAAAGAAAATGACCACACACACGGAACTCAGCCGGGCAACCCGAAGAAAGCTGCGCAAGTTATTATCAAAATAGCCGAAAGTGAAGTAACGCCATTCCGCTTGTTGTTAGGAACAGATGCCATACAGTTAACTCGTTCCGAATTGGAACATCAGATTAAAGAATTGGACGATTGGAGAACAATCAGTTCAAGTACAGATTATTAAATAGAAATTCAGAATAATTAACAAGAAAAATATGAAAACAGTAAAATTAAATACCGGCATTGAAATGCCAATACTTGGTTTTGGAGTATTCCAAATGGCAGATTTAAAAGAGTGTGAAAACAGTGTATTAACAGCTATACAAACAGGATATAGATTAATAGATACGGCGGCAATTTACCTTAACGAGACTGCTGTTGGCAATGCCATCAAAAGAAGTGGTGTTACCAGAGAAGAACTATTTATTACCACTAAACTTTGGGTACAGGATACAGGGTATGAGAAAACTAAAGCTGCCTTTGAAAAATCATTGAAAAAACTGCAACTCGATTATCTTGATTTGTATTTGATACACCAGCCTTACGGTGATGTTCACGGTTCGTGGAGAGCTATGGAGGAATTATATAAAGAAGGAAGAATTAAAGCTATTGGTGTTAGTAATTTTCATCCCGACAGAGTTATGGACATGATAGTTCATAATGAAATTGCTCCGGCTGTAAATCAAATTGAAACACATCCTTTTAACCAACAAATTGAAGCACAGAAATTCTTAATTGAAAATGGTGTGCAACATCAATCATGGGGGCCATTTGCAGAAGGGAAAAATAATCTTTTCACCAATGAGTTGTTAGCCGGAATTGGTGCAAAGTATAACAAGTCAGTAGCTCAGGTTGTGCTTCGTTGGCTAACACAACGTGGAGTAGTTGTTATCCCAAAATCAGTTAATAAAGAAAGAATTGAGCAGAATTTTAATAGCCTCGATTTTGAACTGTCAACCGATGATATGGGTGCAATTGCAACACTGGATATGAAAGCAACAAGTTTCTTCGACCACCGTGACCCTGCAATGGTTAAATGGCTTGGGGAGAGTAAGGCTGACCTTTAGTCCCGTTCTAATCCTTAAAAATTAGAGAAATGAAAATAGTAAAACAAATTTTGACAGCTATTCTTATGACAACAAGTATAATTGCTTCGGCTAAAAATAAAATAGACAATCCGTTTGGACTTGTTTATAAGAATGCAATAACAGAGAATGCAAAAGGAAAAGTAAATATTCACCCGATAAGTTATAAATTGAATGGAATTGATATTGCAGCCAATGTTTATACTCCTGCAAATTATGACCCATCTAATAGTTACCCAGCCATTGTGGTAGCGCATCCAAATGGTGGGGTTAAAGAACAAGTTGCAGGTTTGTATGCACAACGTTTAGCCGAATTAGGCTATATCACCATTGCTGCCGATGCATCCTATCAGGGAGCAAGCGGTGGAGAACCTCGAAATGTTGATAAACCTGCCAATCGCATTGAAGATATACGTGGAATGGCAGATTATATAACACAATATGAGGGTGTCGATTATGAAAGGCTTGGTGCATTAGGAATTTGTGGTGGTGGTGGCTATACTTTAGCTGCTGTGCAAACAGATAAACGCTTTAAAGCAGTGGCAACACTAAGTATGTTTAATTCAGGGATTGTCAGAAAAAACGGATTCAGGGATTCACAGTTGGAATCTATTCAGGAACGATTGGAGCTTGCATCAAAAGCTAGGGCGCAAGAAGTTGCAACAGGTCAGGTACTATATACCGCTGACACAAAAATCACCGATGAAATAGCGGATAAAATGCCTTTTGATTTGTATCGTGAAGGACATTACTACTACGATGTTACCTATGCTCATCCCAATTCAACATTTAGGTACACCATGAGCAGTTTAATTGATTTAATGGCCTTTGATGCAACTACGAACATGGCGTTAATTAATCAACCATTATTAATGATGGCCGGAAGTAAAGCTGATACTTATTACATGACAGAAGATGCTTTTAAGAAAGCAACCGGAACTACTGAAAAAGAATTATACCTTATCCCAAATGCCACGCACATACAAACCTATTATATTTCAGAGTATGTAAATCAGGCAATGGATAAACTCAATGAGTTTTTTGGAAAGAATTTGTAAAATAATCATTCACTAAAACCAACTGATATGAAAAAACTAAGTACCGTATTCTTCTTAATTCTTATTTCAATGCAGTTTTCAATTGCTCAGAATACAGAAAGTGATAAGGAAATCATTCAGCTTTCAAAAGATAAATGGCAATGGATGTCGGATAAAGATGTCGACAAACTAAGTAAGCTGTTTCACGAAAAAGCTGTGTTTGTTCACATGGGTGGAGCTTGGGGAACAGAACAGGAACTTAATATTATTAAAGAAGGTGGTATCTGGTACAAGAAAGCTGATATTCACGAAGTATCTGTAAATATTATTGACAATACCGCCATCCTGTTAAACCGGATTGATTTATTAGCCGAGGTTGGAGGCAACGAGGTTACCAATCCATTTGAAGTTACAGAGGTGTATATAAAGCAAGGTGAAAACTGGATGTTAGGTTCTCTGTCATTCACAAAATTGCTAACTCCCGGAGGTCATTAATACATTGCATTTAAACTTGTTTTGCCATGAAAAACTCAACGAATAATAAATCAAATCAGGGAATTAATCGTAGGAAGTTCTTTAAATCAGGGGCTGCGATGGCTGGTGGTACATTGCTGGCTACAGCAATAGGTGCTAATAATGTTTTCGGAAATAATTCAGTAAACAAGAAAGTTAAATCCAATCCAAATACATCAGGATTGAGCCATCGCAAGCTCGGAGGAACACTAGAGGTTTCTAGTGTTGGTTTGGGGGTTCAGAATATGAGCCGGACATATCAAACAACCATTCCAACACGTTCAGAGATGCTTAATATCATCCGTAATGCTTACGATGATGGGGTAACTTTTTTTGATTCGGCTGAAGCTTATGGGCCTTTTGAAGTAGAAAGAATCTTAGGGGAAGGAATTAAGCCTTTTCGTAATAATATTGTAGTTGCAACAAAGTTTGGTTGGAATATCGACCAGGAAACAGGACAACGCTTACCGGGATTAAATAGTAAGCCAGAACATATCAAGATAGTTGTGGATGGCATGTTAAAACGACTTCAAACTGACCGAATTGATTTATTGTATCAACATCGTGTTGACCCACAAGTACCTATTGAAGATGTTGTTGGTGCAATTAAAGACCTTATTAGAGAAGGAAAAGTGTTGCATTATGGCCTTTCGGAACCAGGCATTCAAACTGTTAGAAGGGCACATAAAGAGCACCCGGTTACAGCTATTCAAAATGAACATTCTTTATTATATCATGGGTCAGATAAGGATATTATTCCATTGTGTGAAGAGTTGGGAATTGGTTTTGTTCCTTGGAGTCCGCTTGGTGTAGGTTTCCTTACAGGTGCTATTGATGCTAATACTCATTTTGCGCAGGGCGATATTCGTGGTGCAGAGTCCAGGTTTTCAACTGAAAATTTACCTAAGAATTTAGTACTAGTCGATTTATTGAAAAAGTGGGGAGAAATAAAACAAGCAACACCTGGTCAAATTTCTCTTGCTTGGTTACTATCTCAAAAACCTTGGATAGTGCCTATACCCGGTACAACACAAATGGCACACATGCGGGAAAATATAGGTGCAGATGCAACCAAATTCTCAAATGACGAATGGAACCAATTCAATCAGGAAATAGAAAACATTGAAATAGTTGGAGAACGACTGCCTGAGTCTGTGTTGCAATTATCAAAAGTAGAAGCTCCTTTAAAACAGTAATGTAAATAATCCGGATTATGAAAAAATTACTCCCAATTTTTGCCGTCATACTAAGTTTTAGTTTGTATGCACAACAACCAACTGTTTCTGGTTCTTCAGGGGAAGAACCAATCGTAAAAACAAGCTCTGGAATTATACGTGGTTTAACAGAAGGAGAAGTTTCTATCTTCAAAGGTATTCCCTATGCAGCTCCGCCAATTGGAGAATTTCGCTGGCGACCACCACAGCCTGTAAAGGTATGGGAAGGAATACGTGATACCAAGGAGTATGGTTTTAATTGCGCACAAGGTGGATGGGGAGCTGCTCCCGGAACTATTCAGGAAGGCTCTTCCGAAGATTGTTTATATCTGAATTTATGGATGCCTGCCGGAACTAAGGCGGATGCAAATCTTCCCGTTATGGTTTGGATTCATGGGGGCGGTTTTACAGGAGGAAGCGGTGCAGGTGAGGCTACTTCGGGTGAAGAATTTGCCAAACAGGGCGTAATTTTAATGACCTTTAATTACCGACTTGGTCGTTTAGGACACTTTGCATTTCCTGCATTAAGCAAAGAACATCCCGAAGAACCGAAGGGAAGTTATGCCTTTATGGATATGATTGCTGCACTAGAATGGGTACAGAAGAATATAGCTGCTTTTGGAGGTAATCCTGATAATGTTACCATTTTTGGTCAATCTGCCGGAGGGGTTGCAGTACATTCACTAATGACAATACCTGATGCTCATGGACTTTTTCATAAAGCAATAAGTCAATCAGGAGGTGGGCGTGATGGTGTTTTAACAGGCAGGCCAATAAACAGAGATAATGTGGATGCGCTTTATCCGGTTTCAGCAGAAACCATCGGTGTTAATTTTGCACGGAAGCATGGTATTGAAGGAACTGACGAAGTTGCACTTGCTAAATTGCGTGCCTTAAGCGTGGAAGAAATAGTAGATGGTGGTCAGGAAAATTATGGACAAAATGGCCAAAGAATTTATCCTGGCCCTATTCTCGATGGACAGTTTGTGGTTGAAACTGCCGAAAGTGCATACAATTCTGGACGACAAGCAAAAATCCCTCTAATGATAGGAAGTTGTAGTGGTGAAATTGGTGGTACGTTTATTAGTTTAAGTGATTCAAAGGAAGCATTGTTTTTACAGTTTGGAAAATTACAAGATGAAGCAAAAATGATTTATGACCCCGATGGAACTAATGAATTTAATCATGTGATTACAAAGTTCAACACTGATTGGGTATGGGCTGAACCGGGGCGTTTTGCTGCAAGAACTTTTATTGTAAACGGAGAACCTGCTTATATGTATCAATTCGCATACGTTCCTGCCTCTATGAACGAGAGGATGAAATATGGTGCTGGGCACGGTTCAGAAATTGAATATGTATTTAATAAACTAAATGCACGTTGGGGTAATCCCAAAACTACACTTGAAGAAGAACAATTGGCTAAGATAATGAATACTTATTGGTCAAATTTTGCCAAGACTGGAAATCCTAATGGTGAAGGTTTGGCTTCTTGGCCTCAATACAATACTAAAAGTGAAGAAATTCTCCTTATTGGTTCTAACGGCCTGCCAATAGCTACTACAGACCCTTCTAAAGCAAGATTAGATTTAATTGAAAAGGCAATGAAGTTCCGGTCGCAAGTCCAATCACAAGGTGGTTTTTGAGGAGCAAAATGAAATATTAATCATAAAATATTTGTCATGAAAGTAAAAAACACAATCAGCTCTATGGTGGCTATAACAGCAATATTTTGCTTATTCGGTAATGTGTATGGTCAAAATATAAATAAATCTGAAGAATTTCTAACAACAAAGCAGAAAAGTGTCATCCCAATTGCTGCATATACAGGAAAAGGGGAACTCTTACAGTTAAAATTTGCTTTGCATAAAGGGTTAGATGCTGGATTAACTGTTAATGAGATTAAAGAAGTAATTGTCCATTTATACGCCTATTGCGGTTTCCCTCGTAGTATCCGAGGATTGCAAACTTTTTTGGAAGTTCTTGAAGAACGAAAATCAAAAGGCATTACCGATAAAATTGGTGCGGAAGCATCTCCTGTCAGCAATGAAAAAAGTAAATACGACCGTGGCAAAGCTAATCTTGAAGAATTAATAGGAAGACCTTTAGGTAATACGCAAAGCGGTTATGCTGCTTTTGCTCCGATAATTGAGTTTTTTTTGAAGGAACATTTATTTGCCGATATATTTGATCGTGATGTATTAACTTTTGCTGAACGAGAATTGGTTACTGTGTCTGTACTTAGTAGTATTGGAGGTGTTGAGCCAATGCTTCGTTCTCACCTTGCAATTTGCATGAATTTAGGGTACACACCAGAACAACTGAACGAATTTGTCAACATTATAAAATCCGATATTGGTAAAAAAGAAGCAAAGGCTGCACAAGCCGTCTTAAATGAAATATTGCAAACTAAAAAGGAATAGTTTGTAAAACAGTGAATAAAAACTAGATACAATGAAAAAAATATTAGAAATCATTCTTATAGGCTTGACTTTGATGATTACAGCTTGCAACTATAAACAAGATAAAGCGACAAACGCAATTAGTGAATCCGTTTTCCCCAAAGGTGAAATATTGAAAAGCAACAATTTCACAGGAACGGTATGGTTAAAAATGATGGGAGCATCCGATACATCATTGCATGCAGCTTATGGCAATGTAACCTTTGAACCCAAAGCCAGAACCAATTGGCATTCGCATCCGGGAGGACAACTACTCTTTATCACGAAAGGAAAAGGATATTATCAGGCAAAAGGTGAAACCGCTCGATTATTACGAGCTGGTGATTTTGTGGAGATACCACCCAATATTGAGCATTGGCATGGTGCAGCTCCCGAAAGTGAATTTGCACATATTGCCATTAGTTTGAATACAAATTTAGGAGGGGCTGAATGGAAAAGTGCAGTTTCAGAAACGGAATATTTAAACGCTACAAAATAAAAAACTCATACAAAAATGGATAAACGTAAAATAGGAAACCAAGGATTGGAAGTATCTCAAATGGGATTAGGCTGTATGGGGTTAAGTTATGGATACGGAGTGCCAACAGAAAAAAAAGAAGCCATTAAGTTAGTAAGAAAAGCCTATGAACTAGGCATCACTTTCTTCGATACGGCTGAAATATATGGCCCATTTCTGAATGAAAAAGTTGTAGGAGAAGCATTAGCTCCGTTTCGCAACGATGTAGTTATCGCCACGAAATTTGGGTTTAATTATGTTGATGGTAAACCTGCCGGGTTAAACAGCAAGCCTGAATATATTCGTCAAAGGGTTGAAGGTTCTTTGAAACGTCTGAATGTAGAAACTATAGATTTGCTCTATCAACATCGCATTGACCCCAATGTTCCGATTGAGGATGTGGCTGGAACAGTGAAGGATTTAATCCAGGAGGGTAAGGTGAAATATTTTGGAATGTCGGAAGCAGCAGTTAGCAATATTCGCAAGGCTCATGCCATACAACCAGTATCTGCCTTACAAAGCGAATATTCCATGTGGTGGCGTGAACCTGAAACAAAAACTTTTGATACTTTGCAAGAATTAGGGATTGGTTTTGTGCCGTTTAGCCCTTTAGGGAAAGGCTTTTTGACCGGTAAAATTGATGTGAATACTGAATTTTCGAAAGATGACTTCCGTAATGGTATTCCCCGTTTCAAAGAGGAAAACCGACTGGCCAATATGGCTTTAGTGAATTTGGTAAAACAGATTGCTCAGCAAAAAGATGCCACTCCTGCGCAGGTTGCCTTAGCATGGATTTATTTACAAAAATCTTGGATTGTTCCCATTCCTGGCACAACTAAAATTAGTCGTTTGGAAGAGAATACTGCTTCAGTAGGTGTGCAATTAACCTCAGAAGACTTAAATGGAATTCAAGAGGCTATTGCAAAAATTGATATAGCAGGCCATCGTTACTCTGATAGTAGTGAAAAAATGATTGACAAATAATTCTAAATTACAATCAAACTAATGCGTATATATTCAACACTTTTCATAAAGGTAATTTAGTTGAGTATCTATCGTTATATTTAGAATTCAGTTCTAAAATTTAGGAGAAAGAAAAGCAGTTTCAACCTGCTTTGTTAAGAAGCAAAAGGAATGTAATCGGAAGCAAGGACAATGTAAGTCGAAGCAGCCCAACTACAAGAGGAAGCAATAGAACTGTAAGCCGAAGCAATACAATTGCAACGCGAAGCAACGCATATGTAGCTGGTAGCAGAGCAGATGTAAGTCGAAGCAACCAAATTGTAATTATTAATAACCCGTTTGCTGTAATGGCAGACCTTAAAAATTAAATTTTATGGCAACTAGACCGAAAAATTCCGAAGCTGATACATTAGAGCTTTATCGAGTAGCGTTAGAAAATGCAGAAACACAGTCAGAAATTGCAACAGTTATGGCAGAGTTAGGCTACGACTCCGCAAAAATCACAGAAGGTAAAACCCTTTTGACTGAAACACGTTCAGCTTACGATTTCAACAAAACCGAAGATGACGAATCCTCTGCTGCTTCGGCAGCATTCTCCGACAAAAAAGCAGAATTGGAGAAAGTTTTTAAACTTCAACGCAAAAAAGCAAAGGTTATATTCCGTAACGATAGTTTGACAGCCGATAAATTGGCAATTTCAGGAGAAATGCCAAGGACTTACATAAAATGGTTAGAAGCTGCAAAGAAATTCTATAGCGTAGCAACCACCGATACAGCCATTCAGACCAAATTGGCAAGATTAGCAATTACCGCTGACTCTTTAACAGCCGCAAACACATTGATTACTGAACTGGAAGCAGCCAGAGCAGAATACTTAAAAGAAGTTGGAGAATCACAAGATGCAACAAAAGCCAAAGATGCAGCCTTTGCAAAGATGGATGATTGGATGAGCGAGTTCTACGCAGTGGCACGGATTGGATTAGAAGATAATCCACAGCTATTAGAAGCATTAGGAAAAGTAGTAAGATAATTACGGGAAAGCCCACCCTATTTGTAAGCACATTGGCAAGTCACAAAAGCCACGCTCAGACCAAAACTTGCAAAAGAGCTTACAAAGCCAGCCCTAAGTACCGCCTTTAAGGGCGGTTTGGGATTCCCCTCCCTCAAAAAACAAAATAAATTCGTGCTTCGAATCAAGGTCAGTGCAGATTGATTAAGATAAAAGATTAGATTTGTAAAAACTTGAAACAGATTGACTTTGAACAATAAACACCAGCATACAACACTTTGTATAAGTAATGGCAGGTGATGTGGTAAATATCAAGGTTTGTAGCCCGCTTAAACTGTGTAGCGGTTTGACAGGAAAGAAGCCCGCAATCTGCCACTACTCATACAATTTACCGTTACATAACATGAAAAACAACAAAAGATGAAACCTATCTACTTTATTATTTTGACTATACTGTTATATTCATGTAATGGTCAAAAAAACACTGATAGCAATAATGATTCTCAAGTTTCTAAGTCTAACGAAGGAGCATACCTATATGCATTAGATTTTGAAACAGGCAAAGAAATTTGGAAATACAAAACCGATGAAGTTGCTACAGGAGCATCATCTGATTTAAAATCGGTATATTTTGGAGGAGGTAACTCCTTTTATTCTGTACAAAAAGATAATGGAGAACTTCAATGGAAAGTTGAACTTGATTCTCGCATCGGGTGTACACCAATTTCTGATTCTGCGTATGTTTATTTTTTCTCTGAAAATGGTATTATTTATTCATACGAAAAGAAAACACACAAAGAGGTTTGGTCTATTAATACAGAAAGTTCTATTATCAATTTTAGTATTGGAGAAAATAGTATCTATGCTCCGTATAAATCTAAATATTTAATATCTATCAATAAGGAAACAGGGATAATAAATTGGCAATTTAATTCTATAAAATCTCCAATAAATAAAGCACTTGAATACCAAAACAAAGTGATTTTCAGCAGTGATAACAATATGATGTATTGCCTCAACAAAAACAATGGTGAATTACTTTGGGAGTGGGATGCAAAAAAAACATCTCCTGCATCCCCAGTACTCTATGATAATAAAATATATTTAGGACATTTAGCTAATCACATTTTTTGTATAAATCCTGATATTGGAAGTATAGATTGGAAATATCAGACAACTGGCTCCGTTCTTTCAAACCCAACAATTGAAAATAGTATTTTGTATTTTGGAGCAAATAATAAAACATTTATAGCTTTATCTCTAAAGACTGATGAAATAATTTGGGAATACAAAACTGATTATTGGATTATGAGCGAAGCTAAGATTGTAGATAATAGAATTTATTTTGGTGGAGCTGGTGGAAACATTTACTGTTTAAATAAAACAAGTGGTGACTTGATTTGGAAATATCAAACAAATGGACCTTTAGATATTACAAACCCTATCTTAATTGATGGGAAAGTACTTTATTCAGGAAGTAAAGATGGATTTAAGGTAATGATGGAGGGGAATGAATATGACATGAGAACCATATATTCAAATTAATTACGTTATGTAACACTGTATATACAAAATGGGCGAGATTGCAGTAAATTCAAGGGTTGTAGCCCGCTTTAAATTTTCACGGTCTGATAAGTTTGAAGCCCGCAATCGCCCACATTTGCATATACTTGTCCGTTAGCTGCAAGTTGTGATACTTGCACAAATTAAATTAACAAGATGATAGATATTTGCAGAGAATATAGTAAAAGATTGGGGAATGATGTCGGATGGATGACTCAATTGATAGAGAGAGGAAATGAATCAATGATAAAATCGGCTGTTCCTAAATATAAATCTCAAATGCATTCACTAAATAATCAAGCTGTCCGAGCTTCATATAAAATGCAGATTATTTATATAGTAAATCTGTTTGAATCATTTATACAAGATTACATCGGTTTCAAAGATGGTTTGACAGAATATGATATGAGTAAAAAAGATTTTTGGAAACAATATCTGAGTTCGGTAATAAAGAAATGGAATACATCCTGTAAAGATAAAAATGAAGCATATAATAATTCTACTTCATTTATGAATATTCGCTACTCTTTATTCATTTTAAAAGACAAATATAATTTAGATTTCCCATCCTACTTAACACCTGTAATCCCTGAGCTTGGAAGTCTTAGAAATTGCTTAGTCCATTATGACGGTGATCTAAATCGTATGGATAAGGGTGGGTTTTTATTTAAGGAAACTCTCAAAGAAACTCTAAAACTATTGCAAATGAATAACATTGAAAATCGTTTAGACAATTTGAATAATAATAATTTCATCAATACTGTGACTTTTGATTTGCAAACATTTGTTGATTTATGTGGCGGACGGATAACTAGACAAAAAGCACATGATGAAGAGATGACTAAATGATAGAAAACCAACAGCTAACAAAAGCTATATGTAATGCGGGTTCAGCGGGTAAATCAACCGCAGTTCTTTGTTGCAACATCGCCAAATCTTTGATTTGTCAATTTATAATTTGAATTAATGTAAATCAAAGTTTTGGCTAAGTGCGGGTTTGAAAGTGAAATGCTACTATGACCCGCAAAACACATAGCAAGCCCGTCAGACTGTCTAAAAAGGTAAAACTTGATAGCAATTTATTTAGATTAATTAGAGAGATTGCCGTAAAACCCAATATTCAATGAATATTTATAAGGGGGACAAATAAGGGTATATTCACCTGAGGGGAATAGCTCAAAATGCTGATAAAGAGTTGTTAGCGAGTTTGAAATTGGGTTCTGTTGGGGCTACCAAGAAAATCCTCCTAAGTACATGCTTAGGAGGATTTTTATTTTTGGGTCTCAAAGCGCTTTTGTGTTTATTATTTCAAAGATTAAAATGTCTGTTTAGTTGAATATTATAGGTTTGTCAAATTGGAATTTGAGGATCGATGATAAAGATACTCCCGCTTGTGCGCGATTGTATCGGTTTCATAAAATTTGTTGGCAAACTGTCATCTAGCAAGTTGGAAACAGGAATTTCTGTTGGCAAAAATACTCTCAGTGATTAAAACTGGCTGAAACCACGTGGCAAAATGCTCCCGACGAGCAGATTTGGGTAAAACCACGCGGCAAACTGCTCCCGACGATCAAATTTGAACAAAACCATGCGGCAATGTCCTCTCGATCACCAATAGGTAATGTTTTCCATTGGCAAACTGCTCTCGACGACCAAACTTGAGTAAAACCACGTGGTAAATACTTCAAACCGAACGTCAATTACCCCAAAGGGGCTTATTGTGAGGAGTTTTTAGGAAGAAGTCTTCTTTTTGGAGATTAGAGGCAACTTTTTTTTTTGAAGTTCACTTTAGGGGATTTAGGGTTTATCCTCTTGCTTCTGAAATTTCATGCAGGAGAGCAGGTCGCTTAAATCGATAGTTGCAATACCCGATGATATATCAGACATGGCATAAGGAATAACTAATTGATGATTGCGAAGTATGCCTCCACACGAATAGATAACATTCGGTACATAACCTTCACGTTCTTCTTCGTTGGGTGTGAGTAATGGTTCTTCAAGTTGTGCAATTACTTTTGTAGGATCATCCAAATCGAGCAGGATAGCACCTATGGAATATTGACGCATGGGTCCCACGCCATGAGTAAGCACAAGCCAGCCTTCATCAATTTCAATGGGCGATCCGCAATTTCCTATTTGTATAATCTCCCATGGTTTTGTAGGTTTTTGTATAATTTTTGATTCCTGCCAAAAATGCAGATGATCCGAAAACATGATGTGATTGTTTTCTCCGTCCTGGCGCGACAGCATTACATATTTTCCTTTTATTTTGCGGGGAAATAATGCCATTCCTTTGTTTTGCACAGCTTTGCCATTTAAAGTAATAACATTAAAATTGAGAAAATCTTTTGTCTCTATTAGCTGCGGAAGGATACTTACCCCATTGTAAGCCGTGTAGGTTGCATAGTATATGTATTCGTCCGTGTCATGATAAAATTGAACAAACCGGGCATCTTCAATACCTCTGTTTTCGTTTTCCGAATAGGGAAATATCACGCGCTCCGAAATCCCGCAACTCTTATCAAACTGTATGTTGTAGTTCGAATTAGCCAACCAAAATAAAGTGTTAATTACTTTATGGTTACAGCTAAAGTCCGGATCCATGTGAAGTACACCAATACTTACTTTTAACTCCTGAAAAGTAAACCGGTCGGGTATTTGTTCCATTACCCGGCTGCTTGTTTCGTCCCATGCATTTAAATCTTCTAATTTTAGTCGAAACAGATGGCTGTCATAAAACGGGTTGTGGCGCATTTTTGATGTCTCAACAAACTCGCTGATCGGATCGAAAAGAATTGAATCATCTTTATTAATGACACCACTGCGAAAAACGATTGATGAAATGTGCCCTTCGCCTGTTGCCCGCAAACTCATTATAAAACGCAGACTGCCTTTGGATAAATTACTTTGATCCGGATGAGGAATCATGGAAGGATTGAAAAGAGCTGCCGATTCAATGGAGTACTCCATTGTAAAACAGGCTCCAATGAGCTTTTTTTTCGTTTTACTGATTGTGATGCCGTGTGGTAAAAATTCCGAAACATTATCAAAGTGTTCCGTTATTTTCCTCTCTATATTTTTGTGTCTGTCCTTGAATTTATCACAAATAGTATGCATTATTTTCTCGGCATCCTCTTCGTTAAGCTTTAAAACCCTGTCGATTATATGATCGATGCGCGATAAGTCACCTGGTATTTGTGCACGGGTAATTACCCGAGAAGTATCGCGCACTATTTTTATTGTTTTCCGACTAATAAGTCTGTTGATTTCCACTGTCTTTTCCATTTGTGTATTGCCTTATTGCTTAGTGATTTTATTAAAATGCGACTACTACTCTAAAATTTTCCGATAAACATCTAAATAAGCTTCTATCATTTTTTCCTGAGTAAATTTCGATTCTGCCCATTCTTTACAATAAGCCCGGCTTACCCATTTAATTGAATCAACAGCAAGCACTGCTTCATCAATTGTATTCACCAAAAAAACTGATTTGCCGGACTGTTTTAATTCCGGAACAAGCGGTTGCCGATACGAATTCCAATTTGCCTTTTGTTTTTGGAGTTTCCTGTTGCAAACAGGCTAACATCAATTCCCTTTTCAACAAGTCCTTCGGCAATATTTGAAGCCACCTGTTCCCACGGGCCGTATTTTGTTGGCGGTGTTCTCCATGCAATAAATACAGCTGTTTTCATGTGCTTATTGGGTTTGTGTAAACAATGGGTAACTGGTTGATCTAAAACAGCGGTGCCTGCACACATTACTTTATCGGCAACACCTCAATTAATTAAATTCTGCTGAATTTTTCCATGTGATCTTTTTTTTATGAAGTTTGCCTTTTTGAAATCTTTATGCGCCTGCAGAACAGTTAGGTGTGAAATTAAATAAGCCAGTGTGCTTTCTGCACCTTGATTGCGGTTAACACCATAACTTTCCAATCCATCGCAGCAACCGTTCGTTTCAACATCATACAAACTTATCCGTAAATCATTCTCACCGTGAAACCACATGTATGCTTTGAATAATTTTTTCAGATATTCTATGTTTTTGGTCAATTTAAAAGCTTGCTGAAATAGTAATATCATTGCCATAGCATCAAGTGGCTGCTGAGCAAAAACAGCTCGTTTCCCATTTTTTTCGTACCAGCCGTCATTTCCAATTATCGATAAATATCCATTGGTAAATGTTTTACTGATTAAAAATTCCATTGAAGTGAAAGCCGTTTTGCGAATTTTATCGTCATTATGTATTTCTGAAGCATGAAGCAACGCAAGCGGCAACATGGCATTGTCATAGGTTAAGAATGGTTCAAACCATCTCCAGTCATCCGAACTGTTTGCTTCATAACTTTCAACCAGCTTATTTGAAAGACGGCTTAACAGCTCAGTCATTGAATCATCGCCAGGATTTCTTTTCAAATAATAGCTGATTCCCATTATTGTGTTGGCAATACTTCTAATTGATTTTAGTTTATCGAAAACAGGAACTGCTTTTTTTAAAATGGATTCACCGGATTGATAATATGAATAATCGGGGGCATTGCCAAGCAAATAACCTAGAGCCCAAATGGTTCTTCCAAAAGAATCTTCCGATCCAACTTCATCAAGAAAATTACGATCGAAGCCAAGGAAATTCCGAAATGTTCCATCATCGTTTTGCATATATTGTATATAACTCAAATAGATCGGGCACAATTCGAGAGCCTTGTAATTATTTTTTTCCTTGTTGGCCAGCAAAGCCATTAACAATGCTCTGGCGTTATCATCTAAACAGTAACCATCTTTTAAATTTGGGATACTAAATTTAGCATGTTGTATAATTCCGGTATCATCAGTTAATCGGTGTATGTGTTTAAGCGAAAATGGGGGCATATTCAAAATATCAAATGACTGCCCTTTTGTTTCTATTTTGTCTTGTAATCTATCAGACACCAGATTATTGTATTTAATTCCTGTTTTAGGCCACGTTAGATTTCTCCCGAACTCATAAGCATTTTTCCGCAAAGCATGTAAGGTCTCGGGCTCATCCAGCAGCTCAATCAAAATATCTGTCAGTTGGTTCGAGTTGTGAAAATCAAACAGGCGGCCTACTCCGTTGGCTAATAATTCGGTGGCGTGCCAGTATGGGGTCGAGATAACGGCCGAACCTGCACCCACTGCATAAGACAAGGTGCCGCTTGTAATTTGAGCTTCGTTGTTATAGGGTGTTATATAAATATCAGAAGCATATAAATATTTAAATAAATCTTCCTGAGGAATATACTCGTTTGGTATTATTACGTGATCTTCAAGCATAAGATCTTTAATAAGTTGCCTTAGATATACCAAATACTCATCGCCCGAAGAGCGCATAACACCTGGATGAATTTTTCCCAATACCAGATAGATAATATTTGGATGCTTTTTAACGAGTTTTGGCAATGCTTTTATGGCTACCTCAATGCCCTTATTTCGACTCAAAAAACCAAATGTTAAAAGGATTTTTTTCTCTTCGAGATTGAACTCTTTTTTTACTTTTTTCTGATCAAAATGGAAGTCCGGCACTCCATGTTCAATAAATGCAATTTTTTCTCTGGGAACATCATATATATCCGTGAGAAAATCAATCGCTTTTAGATTCATAACCACCACCACATTAGCCATTTTGCATATTTCCTTTAGAATGGCTTTTTGGGTGTACGACGGAGTATTACTAATGGTATGAAGGGTAACCACCAAATGTATTTTAAGTCTGTACAGCAGGGAAAGGATGTATATACCGCTTTGCCCGCCAAAAATGCCAAATTCATGTTGAAGAATACAAACATCAGCTCCGCTGTTGTTTATGTTTTTTGCCGCAGCGATATACTCATTTCTGTTTTCCTGCTGAATAGTTAGTTTTACTTCTTTCGGATATGAGTATTCTTCATCCGAATTCTTCATGGCAATAATAAATCCTTCGTTCTCATTCTGAGTAATATCGCCCACCATAGAATGATACAGGTCACTTGTGAAGCTGCCAATTCCACATTCCCGTGGGGGATATGTTCCTATGCAGGCAAATTTCATAATTCGTAATTTTTAAGAATATTAAAACAGCGTTACTATTTCAAGAGGTTGTCCTGTTTTACAGGAGTTTTAAGAGTAAGAGAGAATACTACTAAAGATAGTGAAATATCATGAATTTTAAGGTGTGTAGAGGGCGCAAAAGGATTTGTAAAAAGGGGATTTATGCTATGTTGGACATGTTCCTTTTGCATTGCAGCAGCTTGTTGCGGGTTAATGATCTAAATTAGTTTCGCTGTTCTATATCTTATAAAAATGGTTTCGATAATTTTTGCTTAGCATTCTGTTTGCTATATTGCTGGTGTCAAATGATAGAATAGTTCGGACTGGGTTTTGAGCCGCAGCAGTAATAAGGAAGATATACATGACCAAAATAACAGAAACACTTTCCATTCAAGAAGCCAGAAAACTGGTGTTACTATCACAAAAGCTGCCTCCGGTAAAGCAGAAAGGTACAACGCTTGAAGCTACCCTGTCGGCTATTGAGCATCTTGGTTATATTCAAATTGACACCATTTCGGTGATTCAGCGGGCTCATCATCATACATTGTGGAATCGGAATCCCGGTTATGAAACTTCCCACCTTGAGAAACTGATTGCTGACAAAAAAGTTTTTGAATATTGGTCTCATGCAGCCGCTTATTTGCCCATGTGCGATTACCGTTTTAGTTTGGTTCGTAAACAGGAGATTGCAAGCGGCAGGCAGAAGCATTGGTACGATCGCGATGAGAAGATGATGAAATTGGTGCTGCATCGCATTACCAGCGAAGGTCCCTTAATGGCGAAGGATTTTGAGTATACCGGTAAAAAGAAAATGGATTGGGCAAGTAAACCCTCCAAACGTGCTTTGGAATATCTGTTTATGCAGGGCGATTTGATGATTCCTTACCGGCAAAATTTCCACAAAGTTTATGATCTTACTGAAAGAGTACTGCCTGAGGGGATTGACACTTCAGCGCCTTTGCAGGATGAGTACGCACGTTTTCTAATCACAAGCTACCTGCAGGCCAACGGACTGGGACAAGCCTCTGAAATGGTCTATTTACTGAAAAACACCAAGGCACTTATTTCTTCCACTTTGCAGGAAATGCATTCGAATGGTGAATTGGTTCAGGTTGCTGTTGGTGAAAATAACTACTACGCTTTGCAGGATTCGCTTGAATTGTTGAAAAGACCTTTGTCCCGCAGCAAACTAAAAATACTGTCACCATTTGATAACTTGTTGATTCAACGCAAGCGCATGCAAACAATTTTTGATTTTAATTATCAGATTGAGTGTTATGTGCCCGAGCCAAAACGCCGGTATGGTTATTTTTCTCTTCCCATTTTGTGGGATGGAAGTTTGATTGCACGAATGGATTGTAAAGCGGATCGAAAAGAATCACTCTTTCATATTCAGCACCTTGTATTGGAGTCTGGGTTGGTGAAAACTGAAGCTTTCGCCCTTGCACTTTGTAAAGAACTGGAATTTTTTATGCAATTTAATAATTGCAGTAATCTTAAGTTACACAAAACCACACCAAGCAACTTTAAACCTGTATTTCAAGCTGTTATTAACAGTTTAATCAGGTGATAAATTCGGAAAACAAATTGCTGCCGCAGCAGGAAATAGAATGCAGTTACTCCCGTTCACTTCCTATTTTAGAAACGACGCTCATTTTGCTCATCATATATTCATGTGAGTTTTTGGTATGTGGTAGGGTACAATCAGAGCAATTTTTAAACCCGTTTGTATATTTAAAATTACCTCCACACTTATCTTTTAGCATGTATAATGGGCAATAGCAAAACAAACAATTAAATTCTTCTTCGTTTTCTACTTTGTGACAAGGGAAATACTCGCATTTTTTATTCTGGAAAAACTTGTAATTTTCTGACATATCTTTACTGCTTTTTTCTCTGAATTCTTGATCCATTGGATCAATTTCATACAAAGCTAACCACTGGAATTATTTATTCCAATCAAATATCTTTTTTACTGAAATTATTGATTTTCATACAGGTTGTTTTTTGCTCATTTGATATTTGGTTGTGGAAGTATTTAATGGGCTTTAAAGGTAAATTCTCATTAAATTTCAGGTTAGCAGAATTGTTTAAAATATCTAAATAGGTTCTACACAACAAATATGTATAACATCCAACTAATTTACAAAAATGAAGAAAACACCTTTTTGTAAGGATCTTCTAAAAATCAATCAACGAGTGTTTTATTGCTGTGTGGATGACGATAGTGGGTGCTTTTATTGGCTTTTTGTATTTATTAAACTACTTTTGTGGTGTAGAAACAATTTAAGACTTAAAAATGTTTTAAGCTTTATGGTTTGAAGACAGCATACTTAAATTGTTGTAAACGGATTCAATCCTAACAATTAATATAAACACAGTTTTTATGGTAAATTATAAAACGTACACTTCAATTTCAAAACCTGATAGTATAGAAAGAGAAGCTATTGTGAGCTTTTTGTATACTCATTTAGATGAATACGGAGATGCTAAGGAAGATATCGAAAAGGCAATTATTTATGCAGTTAAGGATGAACCGGCAGGTGGCGGTTTTGTTTTAGTTGCTAAGGAAAATGATGAAATAGTTGGTGCTGTTGTGATTAACCGAACCGGAATGGAAGGTTATATTCCTGAGAATATTTTAGTATACATAGCTGTACATGAATCTCAAAGAGGAAAAGGTTTAGGTAAAGGCTTAATGAAAGAGGTGATTAAAATTAGTAATGGTGATATTGCTTTGCATGTTGAGCCAGAGAATCCAGCCCGATTTTTATACGAAAAAGTAGGATTTAGCAGCAAGTATGTTGAAATGCGACTGAAAAAGTAGAGGCATGCCTATTCATGCAATTGATATTTTTAATTGAACAGCATTCTATAATATCTGAGTATATGAACGAGAAAATAATTGCACTTCGAAGAGAATTACATAAATATCCCGAAGTTTCAAATCGTGAATATCAGACCACAGACAGGATTGTAAACTTTGTAAATGAGTACAAGCCCGATGAGGTAATCAGACTTGGAGATAAAGGTGTATTATTTGTTTTCCAAGGAGCAGAACAGGGAAAAACCGTGATGTTTAGATGCGAATTGGATGCACTTCCTATTCAGGAAATTTTAGAACATGAATATACTTCAGTAAATGAGGGAGTATCTCATGTTTGTGGACACGATGGGCACATGGCCATAGTTGCCGGTTTGGCTCAGAAAATATCGAATGATCGACCGAAAAAAGGCAGAGTAGTTTTACTTTTTCAGCCAGCCGAAGAAGTGGAGCAGGGGGCATGTGATGTATTGGAAAATGTGAATTTCAAAAACAATGAGCCCGATTATCTGTTTGCGCTGCACAATATTCCTGGACTTAAGAAACATAAAATAGTTCTTAAAAAGGGAAGTTTTGCTTCCGGATCAAAAGGCATGACTGTTCAGCTTACCGGAAAAACATCTCATGCGGCCGAACCTCAGGATGGCATTAGCCCTGCCGATGCCATCTCACAAATAATTAAGAAACTTCATGTTCTAAAGGCAGATAAAAAGCTGTTTAGCGATTTTATTCTACTAACTATCATCCACATTCAATTGGGCGAGATATCTTTCGGAACTTCTCCGGGGTATGCCGAAATGAGAATTACATTGCGTGCTTTCGAAAATGAAGATTTAAGATTGCTAACTTCTTTGTGTGAGAAAATAGTGAAGGAAATTGCGAGCTCGGAAAAACTAGCTTGTGAAATTAGCTATACCGAAGTGTTTCCTGCAACAATGAATAATAATTGCTGTGTTGATATCGTAGAACAAGCGGCAAGACAGAATGGTTTGAATGTGGAGCATATTAAAACGCCCTATAAATGGTCCGAAGACTTTGGTTACTATACCGAAAAGTTCAATGCCTGTTATTTTGGGTTGGGTGCTGGAACTGAGCAGCCTCAACTTCATAATCCCGATTTTAATTTTCCTGATGATATCATTGAGACGGGAGTAAATCTATTCTATTCTATTTATAAAAGTACTTTACAGTAATGATTGACGATACAATAATATCACTAAGTGAAAAATCAATCCAAAATAATATTTCATTTTTACGATCGAAACTTGGTGATAAAGTAAAAATATCAGCTGTAGTGAAAGCCAATGCCTACGGTCATGGGATCGAACAAATTGTTCCAGTATTTAATAAATATGGCATCGATCATTTTTCTGTATTTTATTACAGTGAAGCCCTTCGCGTTTACAATTGCCTTTCCAAAACAGCCTCTATAATGGTTATGGGTTGGTTGAGCGAAAAGGATATTAAAGATGCAATCGAAAAAGGAATAGAATTCTTTGTTTTTAATATGGAGCGTTTACAATTGGCAGTTAAGTATGCCAAAGAGTTGGGTGTAAAAGCCAAAATTCATCTCGAAACTGAAACCGGAATGAATCGTTCAGGATTAAACAGGGAAGAATTAAATGCTGCCATTGCTATTGTGAAAGAAAACATTGAGTATATCGAGCTAACAGGATTCTGTACCCATTTGGCTGGAGCCGAAAGTGTCTCTAATCATTTTAGGATACAGAATCAGTTGCAGAGATATCAGGAAATGGCAAGTGAATTGGAAGCGAATAATTTGACACCAAAGTACAAACATGTCGCCAATTCGGCCGCAAGTATTGTTTATCCTGAAACAAGAATGGATTTGGTAAGAGTGGGGATTATGCTTTATGGTTTTTGGTCGAGTACCGAAGTGTTTGTGCAGTATATTAATAACCAGGAGTATAGGGTGGATCCATTAAATAGGATACTTGGCTGGCAAAGTCAGATAATGGCTCTTAAGGAAGTTAAAAGCGGAGAATTTGTGGGCTATGGGATTTCATATCTTGCTCAATCCAAAATTACAACAGCCTTGGTTCCTGTTGGATATTCTTTTGGTTACAGTCGTTCATTGAGTAATAAAGGGCGTGTTCTAATTCGTGGACATCAATGCAGTGTAATTGGGGTTGTAAACATGAACATGATGATCGTAGATGTGACTCATCTTAAAAAGGTAGAAGTAGGAGATAAAGTGGTATTGATTGGCAAGCAGGGCAAATCAGAAATAAAGGTAAGCGCTTTTAGTGAAATTAGTGATGAACTTAACTATGAAATATTGGCACATTTATCAGAAAGTATAACCCGTAGGGTAATCAAATAAAACTTAGAAATTATGGCTTTTGTAACTTTAGATATTAAGAAATTAAAATCAAACTTTGATTATCTCGATTCTCTTTTTAGAAAAAATGGAATTGAATGGTCAATTGTGTCGAAAATGTTGTGTGGAAATAAGGAATTTTTAACCGAATTATTAAAATTCGATTTTACTCAGATATGTGATTCCCGGGTTTCCAACTTAAAAGTGATCAAGTCGATCAATCCCAACATTGAAACCATTTACATTAAGCCTCCGGCAAAACGCTCAATTTCGAGTGTGGTGAAGTATGCCGATATTAGTGTAAATACAGAGTTTGAGACTATTAAGCTTTTGTCAGAAGAAGCTAAAAAGCAGAAAAAAACTCACAAAATCATCATAATGATTGAGTTGGGAGAACTTCGCGAAGGCGTTTTGGGCGAAGATTTTATTGCCTTTTATGAAAGTGTTTTTAGGCTGGATAACATTCAGGTGATCGGAATTGGTGCAAATCTGTCTTGTTTGTACGGTGTTTTACCAAATCACGATAAGTTAATTCAGCTGAGCTTATACGAACAATTGATTGAAGCAAAATTCAACAAACAAATTCCTTATGTTTCAGGAGGTTCGTCGGTTACGATACCACTTATTTTTCAAAATTTACTGCCAAAAGGAATCAATCATTTTAGGGTTGGAGAAACCTTATTTTTGGGAACTGATGTGTACAACAATACAAAATTCAAAAAAATGCATTCTGATGTATTTCGCCTGTACTCAGAAATAATAGAATTGATTGAAAAACCGACTGTTCCCATGGGTGAATTTGGGACAAATTTAGAAGGGGACAGTTATGAAATTGATAAAACGAATATTGGAGAAACTTCGTACAGGGCAATAGTTGATTTAGGATTGCTTGATGTTGAGGTGAGTCATCTCGAATTGGTTGATAAAAGCTTAAAAATTTCAGGCGCAAGTTCCGATATGATTGTAATTGATCTGGATGATAACAAAAATAAATACAAAGTGGGTGATTTGATTGAGTTTGACATGGATTATATGGGAATACTGAGGATTCTAAACTCAAGATATATTGAAAAAAGAGTGAAGACCGTTGCGAACAAAAAAGCCTGTGTGCTATAAGCTTCCCCTATGGATTAAGCAATTATCTGAAGAGTTTACAGTTCGTTGATTATTATTGGAGATACCCGCTTCAATAAGCTTGCATTAAAGACAAATTAGTTATTTTTGCCCTGAAAATGAGTTTTGTCGATTAGATTTACAATGAATGGACTATAAGAATATTATTGTTAAAATCAGGAGGATTATTCGATCTATTAATTTAGAATCAAAGAAAATCCAAAAGGATCACGGAGTAAGTATTCCGCAGATACTATGCTTGGAATGTCTTAAAAATTCTCCTAACTATCAGGCGACTCAGAAATCAATCAGAGATCAGTTGAATCTTAATTCCAGCACCATTACAGGTATAATAAGTCGTTTGGAAAAGAAGGGAATGCTGGCGCGATTGCCTAAAATTGGAGATCGAAGAACGACTTTGATTGCATTAACCTCTAAGGGTGATAATCTTTTACAGGAAGCTCCCGATTTGCTGCAGCAAAGGTTAGCCGTGAAATTAAAGAAAATATCCGATGAAGAACTGGAACAGATCGGCAAGTCGCTGGATGTATTGGTGAATATGCTCGAAATAGAAGATTTGGAAGCTTCTCCCTTACTTACGGCAGAGGATGTTATTCTGGAAGAGGTTAAATCGGAGAATCCAGACGAAGAGATATCATAATTAGGAACTGCTAAAGACTAAACGGGCTTTACGAAATGGAAAGTCTTTTTTGATTAAGCGTTGCTCTCGCTTAGTCGATATTCATCAATTTTTTGCAGCATTAAATCCCGAAAAGGTTCCAAATCTGTTTTTTGTTTGCGAAGAAAGGAAAAACGGAAAGGAGCATATTTTTCTATTTTCAGAATAAAATCATCACTGAAATCTTCCTGATTTTCGAAAATTGAGACTAAAAACAACAAAGCAAAACTCTTTTTAATCAAACCTTGAAAAGATATTTCGTCAGGATATAAATTGGTTACGCTTTGCTGAAATGTTTTGCCTAGAAAATAAGTTTTACAAAGTAGTTTGTCCAAATTTCCGTAAGGTAACTTTCTTGAAAAACAAGTCATAACTCCATCCAGATAATCTTGTCGGGCATCCTGTAAATCGTCTAAAATCTGAAGAAAAGCGCCGTATTCATATAAAAAATGCAATTGTTTTGCGTCTAAATTGCCCAGCACCAAATAACCATCAGCAATTACCGAGCTGGCACCTTTGTTGATACAAATTTTGAAGGTTTCTTCTTCAGAAAGCATAGGTTTATGGCTCACTAATGCAAGACTTTGGATTTGGGCATTGTGAATGGCAAGCAGACTATGGTATACTTCAGGGTAATTTTCCCGATCGAACTCAGATTCGATCATTTCTACTAAATCGTAAATTTGCTGTTCAGTGCCGGATTCCGATTTTACAGATTCTCCTTCCAACCGCAAAGCAAATCGTTGGCAAAAATTGATTTTTTCTTCCTTATTAATGCTTGCATCATCAATCAGATTGTCGGTATATGGATACAAAAGGCTGTAGGCCAAAAGCGAAGGTGTAATTTTGATTTCTTTTCCGAAAAATGATTGCAGGCCAAGCATGATCCACACATTTCGTAATGCCTGAAAAATTTCAGTATTCCCCAAATCCGGATCGAAAAGCCATGCTTTTTGAATGAAATCTTTCGTGGCATGGAGCATTTCATCGGAAAATATGAGTTCAAGTTGATCGGGGGAGTACGATAAAGCTTCTTTGAAAAATAGTTGTGTTTTTCGCAGTATTTCCAATTTGTTGGGCTGTTGAAAATTAGCTTCGCTTTGTACAAACTTCATAAAGCGATCGAATTTTAATTCCCATATCCTTTTTTCTAAATAGGAAAATCGTTTTCCTGTGCCAGGAAAATACTCCGGACAATTCTCCCAGGTGATAATGAATTGGTCTTGGATCTTGTTATAAAGTTCTGATTGATTGATCATGATGAAAGAGAAAATCAGTTGTTGTGAATAAGGTGTTCGTTATTTTTTTTTATGGCTGATAATCAGAGTGATTTAGCTGGCAGATATCTCAACGCAGAGGTGTAAAAATTAAGCATATTGTAAATCAATCTAATATCTCACATCTAAAATCTAGCGATCCATTGTGAATACAAGTTGAAAAAAATACCTGAGATTGTAAATTAAAATCGTTTAATCGAACTTATTACCCGTCAAAACAGACTTTTGTATTGATGTTGTAGAATAGATGCTATTGCATTGATAGTGATGTATGTTTTTTTTACTTTGCTTAACTCAAATCATATTCGGTTTGAAGCAACTTAAAAACAAATTATAAACGGATGAAATTTTCTATACTGGAACCAATTGGAATTACGGCTTGTAAATATGAACAGTTAAAACAGGAGTTTGCAGCGCTTGGACACGAATTGATCTTTTTTACCGATCGGAATGAGAATGAGCAGGAGTTAATAAAGCGTGCCGAAGGTGCCGATGCTGTTGTTGTCAGTAATATCCCAATCACAAAAGCTTTTTTGGATGCCTGTCCTAATCTTTCAATGATTTCGGTTGCTTTTACCGGTGTCGATCATATAGATATGGAAATATGCCGGGAGAGAAATATTCTGGTGAGCAATGCAGCAGGTTTTTCAACCGAATCGGTTGCTGAATTAGTCATTGGAATGATTTTATCGGTGTACAGAAAGATTGTTTCCGGCGATTCGATTACCCGCTTTGGTGGAGACCGGGCCGGCTTTTTAGGAACGGAACTGAACGGCAAGACTATTGGTATTGTTGGAGCCGGCGCAATTGGCCTTAGGGTGGCCGAGATTGCAAAAGTTTTTAACTGCAGACTAATTGCATACAACCGAAGTGAAAAGACCGTAGAAGGCGTTGAATTTGTTGATATGCCTACTTTATTAAAAGAATCGGATGTTGTTTCACTTCATGTTCCGCTGACAAATGAAACCAAAGGATTTATTGGCAAAGAAGAATTCAAGCAAATGAAGCCTTCAGCCATTTTAATTAATACAGCCCGCGGACCGGTTGTTAACAGTGATGCTCTTTGTGAAGCATTGGAAAATGGTGAAATTGCAGGAGCTGCTGTGGATGTTTACGAAAAAGAGCCGCCTTTGGATAAAGAACACATTCTGTTTACAGCTCCTAACTTAATCATGTTGCCTCATTTGGCATTCGCCACCAACGAATCGTTCGGCAAGCGGATTGATATTGTGATGGAAAACATCCGTTTGTGGTTACAAGGAAAACCAAGAAACATTATGAATTAAATAAGCTAAAAGCATAAAGGTGAAAGGAGAAAGTGCCAAGTTGTTTGGGGATTTCTCCTTTTAATTTCTACCAGTTTATTGAACAATTTTTATCAATTCCGTAGTGCTGTTCAGTTTTCCTTTTTTGTTGTACGATTCACTTCGGATGGTTCCAATGTCTTTTACTATCCAGGTAATGTTGTGCAGTTGCACATTTACAATGCCCATTTTACTTTTCACATCTTCCGATACTTTGTAGCATGTAAATGTACCGGCAGGAGTTGTTACGTCTTCAAGAACCTCAACTTTTCGATTCACAATATTGGTGGTCATGTTCATATTCATCATTCCTGCTCCAATTTCAAGCGATATCGAGCCATCGTTTAATTCCAAGCCAGGATAAAGTTTAGGAGGATAAATCAGATCATCCGTAGTAATTTTAACCTCCATATCTTTAAAGCCTTCCATCTGTTTCTGATTCAGGTATTTTTCCATATCGATGTAAAAAACATTGTCTTTACATCGGAAACTAATTGTGTCTTGTGTAATTATTTTGTTTGAATCTTTAGGATCCATATAGGTTTGCAGCAATTCGAATGTTGTTTCTCCGCCGCGTTCCTTTACTGATATCATTTTTTGAGTGTACACGCCTTCAGTTTTTCCTTTGGCATTTTTCATCTCATAATGGAGCTCAGTGCCAATATTGCTTGGTATGTAGACGGTGCAATCTTGAGAGAAGGCCGGTGTACTTAGAAAAACCAATGCAATAAAAAAGTTAATTATTTTTTTCATGAGAGCTGAATTGTTATTTGCAGATGCTTAGCAAATAGTTGTTTAAAGTGAAATTTGATTTTCATCTTGATAAGGTAAATTTAGAGAGGTAAAGGATCTTTCTATTGATAATTAAAATTACAGAATTGTGCGCGAAGGAAAAAATAAATAAGATGGGTTTGTCTTTTTTCCATTATGGAAGGCAATAAAACCAATGAATATTTATAATTTTATATAGTATTTGCTTAAATAATGACTTGCAATGGAATTGAAAATTAAAGATTATCCCTTTGGAGAACGGCCCGAGGTAACCAGACCAAATAAAGATTTTTTTAAATATCTGGGTGAAGACGGGATTCGAAAATTAGTCGACGATCATTATGAAATGTTGAGAGAAAGTAAGTTTAGTCCTTTGTTTCCTCAGGATAAAGATGAGTTTGAAGCGGCAAAACTTCGTTCATCCGATTTTTTTATTCAGGTTTTAGGCGGACCGGAGTATTTTAATCAGAACAGGGGAGCCCCCATGTTGGTTAAAAGGCATGCAAATTTTAAAATAACAAGAGAAGCACGTCAGGTTTGGATGCAGTGCTACCAAAAGCTTTTGCCCGAGCTGGATGTGCCTGAAGAACTAATCCTTTCTTACTGGAATTATCTGGATGTATTTTCGAGCTGGATGGTGAACTCAGAGGAATAAGGATCAGGAACCAAGGGAAAAAGTTTTAAGACGCGTTTTAATGTGTCGTTTAGAGATAAAAAAAGCTGTTGAAATTGAATTCAACAGCTTTACTTTTGGATATATATTTTGATCTTAGATAATCAACATTGCGTCACCATAAGTTCCAAAACGATATTTTTCTTTGATTGCTTCCTGATAAGCAGCCATTACTTTATCGTATCCTCCAAATGCACAAACCATCATCAGTAAAGTTGAAAGCGGCAAATGGAAATTGGTAACCATGCTGTTAGGAACACTGAAATCGTAAGGAGGAAAAATAAATTTATTGGTCCACCCTTCGAATGGTTTTAATGTTCCCTGGGTTGATACTGAGGTTTCTAAAGTACGAACAACAGTTGTACCAACAGCACAGATGTTTTTCTTCTTTTTCTTACCACTGTTTACCTTTTTTACGGCCAAATCGTTAATTTCGATTTGTTCCGAATCCATTTTGTGTTTGGTTAAATCTTCAACATCTACAGTTCTGAAGTTACCCAAACCAACATGCAAAGTAACCTCTGCAAAATCAACTCCTTTAATTTCCAGACGCTTCATTAGCTCACGGCTAAAGTGCATACCTGCAGTAGGTGCGGCAACAGCTCCTTCATGTTTTGCAAAAATCGTTTGGTAACGTTCTGCATCTTCAGGTTCTACTGCACGGTCTATAAATTTAGGAAGAGGAGTTTCTCCTAATCCGTAAAGTGCCTTTTTAAAATCTTCGTAAGGGCCATCGTATAGGAAACGAAGAGTTCTTCCCCTTGAAGTTGTATTGTCGATTACCTCAGCAACCAATAAATCATCATCGCCAAAATACAATTTGTTACCGATTCTGATTTTACGGGCAGGATCAACTAAAACATCCCATAATCTCTGCTCGCGATTTAATTCTCTTAGCAAAAACACTTCGATTTCAGCGCCTGTTTTTTCTTTGTTGCCATACAAACGAGCAGGAAAAACTTTTGTGTTGTTGAAAACCATAACGTCTTCATTATCAAAATAATCAATAAGATCTTTGAAGATTTTATGCTCGATTTTACCTGTATCTTTGTGAAGCACCAATAAGCGAGATTCATCTCTATTGTAGGCTGGATGTAAAGCAATAAGTTCGGTTGGTAATTTGTACTTAAACTTCGATAACTTCATAATGCTGAATGACTTTTATATTGGATTTTTGTTGATAGGCGATAGCAAAGCTTTCCCTTTTACGAAAAGACCGCAAGATAGTTATAAATTTTCTAAGAATTTTATAAAATCTTCAATTTCAAGGGCATCGTTGATATGAAAATCGCCGATTCTAGTTCTTTCAAGAGCGGTTAAATGTGCACCGCTATTGAGTTTTTGGCCAATATCGCGGGCAAGAGCTCTTATGTAAGTTCCTTTACTGCAAACAACTCTTATTTTTAAGATGTCCTTTTCAAATTCAAGAACTTCTATTTCATCAATTGCCAGCGTTTTCTTTTTTATCTCAATTTCCTGTCCTTTTCGGGCATATTCGTAAGCTCTTTTCCCGTTTACTTTTACTGCTGAATAGTCAGGTGGTCTTTGTTGTATTTCGCCAATAAAACTTTTTAAGCTGTCATCAATCAGATCTTTAGTGATGTGTTCGGTAGGGTAAATCTGATCAATTTCCGTCTCCAAATCAAAAGAAGGAGTGGTTTCTCCTAATTTTAGTGTGGCAATGTATTCTTTAACCTGCGATTGATAGCTGTCTATTTTTTTTGTGTATTTCCCAACGCAAACAATCAACAATCCTGTGGCTAAAGGATCAAGTGTTCCTGCATGTCCGACTTTTACTTTTTTGTAATGAAACTTGTGCTTGATTTTATGCTTTATCTTGTTTACTAAATCAAACGAAGTCCATTCGTAAGGCTTATTAAAAAGAAGTAAAGCGCCTTCTTGAAAATCATTATCGGTTTCAAATTGAATCATTTAGAATCGGATTTAACGGGAATGCCTTATTTTGTAATTAGGCTGCAAAAATAGCAATTAGTCCGATAATCAGGCAATAAATTGCAAAATAGATTAATTTCCCTCTTTTCACCAATTTAATCATCCAGCTGCAAGCCAGTAATCCGGAAAGGAAAGCGGCAATAAAACCGACTAGCAACGGCATTAATTCTACTGATCCTTGTGAAGTATATGTTCCTTTAAAAACACTTAATATGTTTTCACCGATAATAGGAACTAAAACCATTAAAAACGAGAATTTGGCTACTTCAGCTTTTTTATTTTTTAAAAGCAGTCCGGTTGCAATGGTTGCTCCCGACCTCGAAATTCCGGGAAGTACAGCAACTGTTTGAGCAATACCTATAATAAAGGCATCTTTGAATGAAATATCTTTTTCTTTTTGTTTTGCATAGTATGTAAATGCAAGAAACGCAGCCGTTACTAAAAGCATAAAGCCTACTATCAGCAGGATTTTATCAGTATTGAAAATTTCTTCCACCTGATCTTTAAAAAACACGCCTACAATTCCGATTGGAATCATAGAGACAGCAATTTTAGCAATATACTGTGTCGATTCATTCCACTGAAAACTAAAAAGACCTTTTAAAAGTTCCAAAATATCTTTTCGAAATACAATTATGGTACTTAAAACTGTTGCACCGTGCACAACCACTGTAAATACTAAATTATTTTCGGCATGAATGCCTAGCAAGGCTTTGCCAATTTCTAAATGACCACTGCTGCTTACCGGCAAAAATTCAGTTAATCCTTGCAGTAAGCCTAAAAGTAAGGCTTCAATCCAGTTCATATTATTAAAAAGAAAAATTTTCAGTTAACTAACCGAAAAAATACATAAAAGGGGATATTTATTGTTCTTTTGGCTTTTTCATGATGGCGTAGATTTCGAAAGCGAAACCAAATAACACTACCATTGGAGCTAAAGTAATTCTTCGAAAACTAAAGATACTTTCATCGAATACGTTTGGATCATCCGATCCTCCGCCCATCATGAGTAAGAATCCTACTATAATAATAACAAACCCAATAACGATAAGTTTGTAGTTTTCTTTTGAAAGAGCAAAATCCAGTTTTTTATCTTGTTTGTTCATGTTCTCAAATTTTGTCGGTTTTGACAATTAGATGCCAAATTTACAATAAACTAATTAAAGTGCCTAGAGGTAAATGTGCCTAAAGTTCCTGAAGTGTCTCGTGTTATGATTTTTTAACACGTTAACGGTTCTTAATACAACGAACGTGACTCAAGCCTTAAGTATTTGTTTACAGCAAATAAGGTTGATATCCAGGTAATGAAAAGTCCGATTAATAAGATCAGTAAGAACAAGACACCAATCATTTCAACATGACTAAAATTGATTACCTGACTTAATTCTTTTTGTGACAAGTAAATGACACCCGAAAGCATTGCGTTGGCGATTAGTGCTCCTATTACGCCATGCAGTAAGGTTTTAGCCATAAATGGCCGGCGTATAAACCCTCTTGTAGCACCAACCAATTGCATCGTGTTAATTATAAAGCGCTGAGAGTAAATAGATAAGCGTATGGTGTTGTTGATTAGAGTAAATGATATTGTGAAAAGCAGAGCACTAAACGCTAATATGATTAAGCTGATTCTTTTCACATTTTCGTTTACCAAATGCACCAATGATTTTTGATAATCAACTTCCTGAACCTGCGATTGCTTTAATAAATGCTTTTCAATTACCGCAATACTATCTGTATTTGCATATCCTGCATATAATTTTACATCTATCGAGGCACGAAGTGGGTTGTAGCCTAAAAATGAGATAAAATCTTCGCCTAACTCTTTCTCGAATTCTTTGGCAGCAGTTTCTTTATCCACATATTTTGTAGCTTTCACATAATCACTGGCATCCAATATTTTTTGTAAGCGACGAATTTCAACTTCTTTGATATTGTCTTTTAAAACCACTGTGACTCCAATATTTTCTTTTACGTAATTGGAAATCTGATTGGCATTTAAAATTAGTAAGCCCATTAATCCTAACATGAATAAAACCAGTGAAATACTAATTACAGAAGTGATGTAAGAGGAGCGAAGTCTTCGTTTTGTACCTTTTTCTTTGTATGCCATTTGAAATGAAATTAAAGAATTCTACCCGATATATTTAATCAGATGTTCATCCGGATTTGACCGGATGACATGCGAAAATACAATTTTTCAATCAAAATATATCATACTTATATGAATTTGAAATGCTTTCACAAGAAATCAATTTTGTTAAATTTGTGATTAAATCAGAACCTAACACAAAAAAGCAAGGTGGGAATCATTCGTCAACAAACCATTAAAGGAACTGTGGTTTCCTATTTTGGAGCCATTTTAGGGTTTATAAATACTGGGATTTTGTTTCCGAGGATTTTGGGAGCAGACCAAATAGGTTTGTTGAATTGGTTGGTAGCAATTGCAACAATTGCAACGCAGTTTTCTTCTTTCGGGTTCAATAATGTTACAGCCAGATTGTTCCCTTATTTTCGAAATGAAAATCGAAATCATAATGGATATTTGTTCATTCTGTTTTGGGTTGGGATGATTGGCTTCATTCTTTCTTTGATTGCTTATTTTCTTTTGCATCCTGTTGCTGTCAGTTTATATTCAAACGAATCACCACTTTACTTAAATTACCTGATTTATTTGATTCCTCTGGTATTTTTCACACTCTTTTTTAATTTATTCGAAGGATACAATAGAGTGATGTACGATGCCGTTTCGGGAACAATTTATCGGGATATTGTATTTAAACTTATCAACTTTTGTATCATTCTCCTTTTCTGGAAAGATATATTGGAGTTTTCGCAGTTCGTATTTTTATATGTAGTGGCTTTTTGTTTACCAACTGTTTTACTATTTCTGCTTCTTCTAAAGCGAGGTCAGATTTCTTTTGCATCTAATCTGAAGTTCGTAACACCCAAACTTCGAAAATCTATGGTTAATGTTTCCTTATTTGGAATTCTGAATGGTTTAAGCGATAAGTTAACGGCTAATATCGACAGAATAATGATCGTAAGTTTTATCGGTTTAGGTGCAAATGGTATTTATGCAACAATGGCAAATTTTGGAATGCTAATTTCAATGCCTTCACGCACATTAAAGAAGATAGCAAGTACCGTAATTGCTGAGGCTTGGAAACGCGATGATCTTGCAACCATCGGGAAAGTTTATTCGCAAAGCGGTTTGCATCAATTTATGACAGGTTGTTTGCTGTTTATTGGAGTCTGGGTGAACGTTGAAAATGTATTTGAGATAGTTCCGGATAAATACATTGCAGGAAAATATGTAATGTTTTTCATTGGGATTTCGCATGTTATACAGATGCTGTCGGGTATTAGTGGTGTGGTAATTCAAGCTTCGCCTAAATATCGGATACAAACACTGTTTATGCTTATTTTTGGTGCTTTGGTAGTTGTTACTAATTTAATTATGATACCAGTTTGGGGAATTGTTGGTGCAGCGGCAGCCTCACTTACTGCCAGCCTTATCTTTAATCTGATGAAATACATATTT
This sequence comes from Labilibaculum manganireducens, assembly GCF_002843385.1. GTDB lineage: Bacteria > Bacteroidota > Bacteroidia > Bacteroidales > Marinifilaceae > Labilibaculum > Labilibaculum manganireducens. Next base: position 71,903 of record NZ_MVDE01000013.1, on the reverse strand, counting down.
CTTTGGAAAACCTACGGATTTCAACCAATTAACAGGAAATATCTATTTGTTTTAGGGATTACTGTTACGTCTTTTTATTTAGGTTATTTACTGCCAAAAATGGATTGGTTTGTATTTGATATTCTTGTAAGAAGTACTCTGGTAGGAGGTATTTATTTACTGCTCACATTTTTTCTAAAAATTTCGAATGATTTTAACGAATTTGTTCGTGAAAAATTGGGCTGGAGGTAAGCGTTCTCTATTTTTGATATCAGTAGTTAATGAAACTACTCTTTAATGATCTCAATTATTTCGGTAGTTGAGATAGATGGCGTTCTTTCCAGATAAACCACCTCGCAAAGTGATTTGAATTCATCAAAACGGCCTTCCCAGTCGTTTCCCATCACTAAAACATCAGCATTAAATTGTTTGATGTAATCCCCTTTTAGTTCCAATGATTCTTCGTAAAATACTTCATCAACCACTTTAAGCGATTCAATAATTCGCTTTCGGTCTTTTTCTGAGTAGATTGGATTTTTCTGCTTTTTGGAATAGTTTAAAGCATCGGTTGAAATACCAACAATAAGATAATCACCTTGTGCTTTGGCACGTTCTAAAATCCGTAAATGTCCGATGTGAAAAAGGTCAAATGTTCCAAAGGTGATTACTCTCTTCATAGTTTTGCTTTATTGATTGATTGATATGAAGATAATGTTCCTGAATGAAATTAAAAATTCTTTGAGAACTGTTATCATCTGTATTTAAATATGATTTTCCGATAATTTGGGTTATAGCTTCAACAAAATCGTCATTTTCATTAAATGTACTGAGTAAATCCTGCTCCAGTGTTTTTAAGAATCAATAGCTCGTTAAGTGGCTGTAGCTGAGTATTGAGTTGTTTTCTTCAAATTCAACTCTGACAGAGCCTTGATACAAAATTCAGCCTTATTCAAAACAAGAGCCTTAAGTTTTTGTAAATATCTGATTGTTAGGGTTATATTCTTAATGGATCTTTCTGTGTAAAGATTCGAAAATAAGCTACTGTAAATCAGCCTATTATTTCACCACTAAAATCCAACGATCTATTGAAGAATGAAACTACACTTTAATAATCTCGATTATTTGGGTAGTCGAGAGAGGTGGAGTTCTTTCCAGATAAACCACTTCGCAAAGTGATTTGAATTCATCAAAGCAACCATTTAAACATTATTTAAAATATCGCATATTATTATGTGTAATCATTCTAATTTGTTTGAATTAATTAGTATTTCATTATGTTTTTAATATTTTTACAAAAAAATCACCTTAAAAAAATAATATGAAAACTTTTACGCTAATAAAATGGTTTTTTATAGTCATGATTATTTTTCCGATATTTTCATGTTCTGTAACTGATTCTGATAATAGTAATGAAACTGGGACGGTAGAGATTTCTATTGATCTATCAGACACTAACGTTAAATCTATAGGGTTATCTTCTTTAAAAACATCTGAAGTTGTAATTAAGTCTGTTGTAATAAGCATGACAAAAAAAGATGGGACTGTTGTTTATGACAAAGAGAGCATAAGTTTATTAAATATGAATGGTTACTATATTGCCAGTCCGATTAGTTTGAATGTAGGTGAATATGCTTTAACTGAATTTTTAGTAATGGATGATTCTAATAATGTTGTTTATGTGGCTCCGCTTGCAGGTTCTGAAAAAGCATATTTAGTTAAAACTCCACTTTCTATTAATTTTGAAGTAAAAAAAGATGAAGTTTTAAAGCTGGTACCTGAGGTTGTAAGTGTAGGAAATAGTATCCCTTCTGATTTTGGTTATTCAACTATAAGTTTTGATGTAGTTCCACACTTTGATTTTTCTTTAAGTGCATTTATTTATAATTCTACAATTCAAAATTGGGAGTTAAGCACTGCAACTATACTTATAGAAAATGAAGGCAATGTGTTGTATGATGGTAATATTGGTGCGATAACTAATGTTATTAGCATAAGAGATGATGTTTCAACTTACAACATGACTATTGCTAAGCCAGGTTATAAAACCTATATTTATTCTTTTTCACACGATTCTTTGCAATATTATAAGATTAATGACAATAATGAACCATTAAAAATCATTTTGGTGAACGATTCAGAAGAACCAATTCCAGCTCACGAATATATCACGGTAGAAGGTGGTACATTTCAAATGGGTGATGAAAACGGAATTGGACAATCTGATGAATTACCAATTCATACTGTAACAGTAAGCAGTTTTCAAGTTAGTAAATACGAAGTTACACAAGCTCAATTTATTGGTTTTTTGAATGATATTAAATGTAATAGTGACGGTAGCTACGTGGATAGTGAATATGGAAATGTAACATATATAAATATGGACGAAAGTTTTTGTCCTCTTTCAATTGTTGATGGCAAGTTTGATTTTAAGGGCTCAATAAATGTTCCTACAATTGAGTGTCCTGCTATTGGAATAACTTGGTACGGAGCTAATGCTTATTGTAAATGGGCAGGAGGACGTCTACCTTATGAAGCAGAATGGGAATTCGCAGCCAGAGGTGGGAATTTGAGCGATGGATATAAATATAGTGGCAGTAATATTTATGATGATGTAGCTTGGAATCAATATAATTCAGAAGAATATGCTCATCCAGTAGGGAAAAAGCTTGCTAATGAGCTAGGCATCTATGACATGAGTGGCAATGTGTGGGAATGGTGTGCTGACTGGTATGATGTTTATGATGTTGATAGTCAGACGAATCCAATAGGTGCAATCTCAGGCGATAATCGTGTGGGCCGCGGGGCAGGTTATTTAAGCAATGATTTGTCTTGTAGGGTTGCAAATCGTCATGATAATAATCCAGATAATCTGATTACTTATAGAGGTCACGGTATTCGTATCGTAAAATCTATAAATTAACACTGGAATAAATTTAATTATTTTTTAAATAAAAAAAACGACCTTTTAAAGGTCGTTTTTTATGCCTTGTTTTCTGTTAAGCTTTAATAAATTGTTGCGAAAGCAGATTGTTTTGAATTAACCTCAGTTATTCTTGAAGAATAAATTTTTGCACACTATTTATTAGATCATTTCTGTATTTCAAATGTTTTTCAGGATTGCCCTGAGCATATCGATTAACGATTTCGTGAAGTTCGGAGGCCGATTTTTTTTGAATTTCTTCAATACCTATAGTATTCAACATAGATTCGGTGTAGCTGCTTAATCTGCTTGAATCGAATTTACTATCTAGCTGTCCATCAACAAAAATAACAGGAGTTCCAAAAGCTAAACAAGGAAGTGCAGTATGTAAACGAGAAGTAACAACTAATTTAGCATTAGCCAATTGTTTTAAAAAGTCTGTAGCAACTTCAAATCGTTCTTCATGAGTATATTTTTTTAAGCTTCGTTCCTGAATAACGTATTTTGCTTCTTTTCGAATTTTATCAGGGAACAGCTTGCTTATCAATCTCTTTTTTTTCCAAGCCTGAAAGATAACTTTAGGAGTCCGAAATAATCTACGAATAATTGTTTTTACGCTTGTATTAGGATTGTATCTAGCCATATTATACAAAACATCACTAAAAATGATTTTGTCCTGATAATTTTCATCTACGTACAGATTTTTATCCAGTGTAAGGGTCATACAACCCGAAAAATAAGCATCAATTCCTTTGGCTTGCAATAATTTAAGTGTGTCGAGATCTCTGCAACCTATAGGTTCATGTAATTTATAATATTCTACAGACTTATTGTTAAGTAGTAGGTCTTTGTTTTTTGGCGAGATATGAAATGAAATAATAAGAGGATTAATACGACTACTTGGTGGCCAGTTTAAAGGATTGTGAATGTACCAACCATTTAAAATAAGTTTATGCTCATCGCCAGAAAATGCAGACAGGCTTTCTCTATTAACAAAACTATCTACTTGTGGTAAAAATGGGCGAACAGCCAAGCTTTGTATATAATCTCCTATATTTCTGACTTTATCCCAATATACTAATAGTCCGAATTTCATTTCGCAGCAGTTTTTATTTTTTAATGTAAACTACCTGACCCGTTAAATCAGATAAAAGTGTTTGTATTGATATTTTTGCTACATCCTCTGATTCTAGAAGACTACCCAAAGGTTCGTTGCCAAAGTTTTTAATTCGCATGGGAGTTTTTGTTCTTTCCGGATTGATGCAATTAACTCGAATGTCAAAATTTTTCCATTCTTCCGCAATTGCTTGTGTGAAATTCACAGCGGCAGCTTTTGTCGAAGAATATAAACTATAAGATGCTCTTCCTCGGGTATAAGAACTGGAAGTAAATAGTAGTAAATGACCATTGGTTTCTCGAAGGTATTTAAATCCTTCTTTGGCAACATTTACCATTCCTAAATAGTTCACAGCTATAATCTCTTCTATCGTTTCCTGATCTACATTTATTAAAGCTTCCTTATTTAATATAGCCGCAGTGTTTATGATGTAATCAATTCTACCTGTCTTGTGGTGAACCTCCTCAAGACTTTTTCGAATATCAATACTGTTTTTAACGTTTACATTATTTTCTGATCTGCTGAAAGAGAAGGCTTTGGCTCCAGCTTTTATGCAGATGTTATATATGTCTTTACCAATGCCATAGCTACCTCCAAATATAACTATACACTTGTTTTTTATTTTGGAAATATTTTCGATATCGAATTCTGAAATTTTAAATTCCTGATTCTTAAGTTGAAATAATTTATCAGCAATAAACATGTCTAACTCGTAGGTCACTTTAATGTTTTCTGCAGATCCTTCAACTACATAAATGGGCTCTTTTGGCAGATATTTTAATACAACACCACAATCGTCAGTTGTTTTAAATAATGGATCTAAAAGTGCTTTTTCATAGGCTCTCTTTATTGTTTTCAAGCGAAAAGCTTGAGGTGTTTGTCCTTGGCGCAACTGATCTCTATTGGGAACATTTACAATCTGATCTTCATCACAAACTTCTATAATTGTATCAGTAGCTTTAATAGCTACATCAATAGCATTGTATTTTTGCAAACTGTGAATTACTTCATTAATAATAGCTCTGTTAATGAATGGTCGAACGGCATCATGAAAAATTAGCTTTATTTCATCAGCATTTTCTTCATCTTGGTATGCTTTTATAGCGGCAAGACTAGAATCACTTCGTTCTTTGCCTCCTAATAGTATTTTTTTGACTTTATTGTATTGATTGTTGTTAACAATGGTTTCTATTTCGTTTAGAAAATTTGAATTAACAACAATGGCAATTTCATCAATACTTTCACATTTCTGAAATACATCAAGTGTGTGTTCAATGATTGTTTTGCCGGCAACTTTAATAAATTGTTTTGGTAATTCACCACCAAATCGAGATCCATTTCCTCCGGCTAAGATAACACCAATATTTTTCATTATTTTAATTTGATTCCTAATTTTTCGGATGAAAGCCACGCTATAATAATGCTAGTTTGTTTATGCTTTACTGTGGCTAATTACCAATTAATTCGAACGTTAGTTATGCTTTTATTATTCGTTATGTCTGCGAAATTACGATTTATTTAAGCATTTATACATCAATGGTAGAATATTGCTTTTCTCAGTTGGTGATTTTATGAATTTCATTAGATATTCGTTCGGATGCTTTTCCATCTTTATACGTAAAAGCTAAAGCACATACCTCATCTCTTTTTAATTGCATCTCATCTTTACCTTCCAGAAGAATCTTAGTAATCATTATAAGAAGTTCTTTTTGAGAATGACAGATTTCACCAGCGGTTATCCACTCATAATCAAATTGAATAGCCCGATCCTGTGTAATGTATTTTTCGTAATCGTATGGGTAATACAATATTGGTTTGTTCAGTAAAAGATAATCCATGTAAATCGACGAATAATCTGTTAGCAGTAAATCCATGTATTTAAGGGCAGGATAAATATCCAATTCATTATCGTACCATATTATATTAGACAAATCCTCTTGTTGATCAGATAGATTGGTATAGGTATGAAATTTAAATACGAATAGCAGCCGATTGTTTTTTGCATACAAATTTAAGTCTGAAAGATTGATTGCACCACTTGCAATTGGATCACCTCCAGTTTCTCGGTAAGTTGGAGCGTATAAAATAAGCTTGTAATTTTCTTTTTTGTACAGGAGTATTTTATTGTAAGATTTACTATCACACCGAATTAGGTCAGCACTTGTTGTTTCTCTAAAAAACACATCGTTTCTTGGATATCCTGTTTCAACAATCTTGTCGGATTTAAAGGCTCTGCTAAAGAGTTGTTCCGTATAAAATTTTGATGTGGAAATTAATACGTCGTATTTAGGATATAATGCATATAGTATTGCTTCTAACCGTGGGAAAAACTTTTTCTGATCATCGATATAAGAAGGGCTGTCGAGTTGAATTCTTTTAAAACCTACTCCATGCCAAAGTTGAACGATTTGTGCGCGAAATAGTAAGAAATAACGAAAATCTTTTATCCATTCATAAATATCTACTACCGCAACTTTGCAGCGTAACAGTATGAATATAGATTGAATACTTGGGTAGTAGATTGTTTTGTTGTACTGTTTTTTAATTTCCTGATATTCGTCTTTACTATAAGTTAGAAAGTATAAGTTCTTATCTCTGTTTTCCATGTATTGATACAGAAACTTAATATTTCCTTGGAAAAGCCCTTGTTTTCGACCGCCAATAAAAGCGATTAAGTTTTTCTTTTTCGGGATAAGAAAACTTAATGGAAGTAGGATACACCAACCAATTATGGCATAAATAACAATGCTTATTCTACGTATAATGATTTTCATTTATTAAGGCTTACAATATTCTTATAAATTCGCTCACAGTTTTCTTGGTCCTTAAATTGATGATAAGTATTACAAACACGATGTCTCCATTCCTGATCAATTGTTGAATCATCAATGTAATCCTGCAAGCCCTTGGTAAGCTCTTTCATATCAGTAAATTTTTTACCAGGTGTATTGCGCTCGTAATCCAATAAAATACCCTGATAGCTTCTGTAGGCTTCCAAATCGTAAGGGATAAAACACATTGGCTTGTCCAAAAGCAAAAAATCAACTAAAATTGAGGAATAATCAGTAATTAAAATGTCAACAAAAGGCAAAAGCTGCGTAACATCCGGGAATAGATCCTGTTCTGCTTTTTTTACTCTTTCGAGCGAAAATAAAGCTGCATCTTTTTTTATGCTTTTTCGTTTAACCGATTCTTTATGCCCGCGAATAAGAAGATAAGCATCATTTTTATCTAAAAAGCTTTGTAATTGCTCGGTGCTGTAATCTTCAAAAGGGAAAAAGCGAGTTGGTTCGCCATCTCTCCAGGTAGGAGCGTATAAAATAACTTTTTTGTTAAGATATGGATGTTCCTGAAGTAGATCAGGATTTTTATTGTTTTCACCTAGTAAATAATCGTATCTGGGCATTCCACTAATCCAAATTCGATTTAAATTGACTCTAAAACCCGATGCCAGCATTAAGCACTCAATATCTGAACAAGCAGTTAAGTAGGAATAGGACTGAAGTTGAAACGATTTTCCGAATTTATTCCATACTGATGTTTGATAGCCAATCTGTTTTACCGGGGTTCCATGTCCTAAATAGATGATGTTTTTACATTTTTCGTGCAGGTAGTAGGGAAAAAATACGGCAGCGCTGGTGCCATAAGAAATAATAACGTTTTTGGTTCTTAAAAATAGTTTTAAAGCTTTTAACGACCAGGCGTAAACCACTTCTTCAGGAAATTTATTATTTATTGTTTTGTACAGATTTTTATTGGCTGTAAAAAGAATGCTGCTAAAGTCTTTTTTTTCTCGCATGTATTCGAAAAGATATTTCGAATTGTCATAATAAAATTCCTCCGTAAGGAAAAATAAAGCAATATTCTTATTTTTTTTCAAGAATTTTTCCAATAGAAAATAAAACCGACGCATTAAAAACAGGACAATATGCAGAAAAACAATTTTCTGCATGAAGTTGACAAACTGTTGGGTTCGTGTATACTTGCTGCTCATTTTAAATTGTCTCTTTTCGGATATTTTTAATTCCAAATACAATTCCTCCGGCTAGCAGCAGGAAGAATAAAACCATGCTGGCAACAGATATGTTTTCGGTAACTGCCATTGCTTTTGGCTCAAATTTAAATACAATTTGGTGTTTTCCTCCTGGAACTTTCATAGCCCGTAATATGTAGTTGGCTCTAAAGTGCGGAGCAAGTTTCCCATCAACATAAGCATTCCAGCCCGGCTGGTAATAAATATCTGAGAAAACCACCAATTGATCGCTTTTAGCCTGGAACAGATAAGTGATTTTGTTGGGAGCATAGGTTTCCATTGAAATACTTGCGGAAGAATCTGCTTGACTTGTAAATCCATGCAGTTGAGGAGCAAAGCGCTTGTCAACTAAAGCCTCTTTTGCAGGATCGAAGGTATTTAAAGCCATGATTTCTTCATCGGCATTGGCAACAATTTTGTAGTTGGGAACAATCCATGCTTCTCCCAAGGCATCAGGATTTAATTGCGCCTGATTTCCTTTCTCTTTATCGGGTGTGATGATGTATTTGGTATTTAGCATGTTGATCACCTTCATGTTGTTTTTTGTGATGTGATGATCAATCAACTCTTGGTAACGTCGTAATTTGGCTCCATGATAACCTCCAATTGATTTGTGGTAGTAGGAAGTACTTGCGTTTTGCCAGGTTTGAACAGAGGTGTTTAAAACCCTGTAATTGCTGTGCTGATTAAGAACGGTGAAAGGGACAATAGCCAATTCCAGTTTGTTTGCTTTACGGTTCTCTTTTTTGTATTCCTCCTGAGCTTTTTGAGCCAATGCGTGCAGTTCCGGTCGGGTCGAAAATTCAGATTGCAGAATCTCAAAATCGGCTTGAGTGGGATTGAATGCAATTTTCAGTTCTTTTTTAGGAACAAAGCTGTCTGCATTTAAAAAGCGTTTGTTAACCGGCCATAAATCGACCAGAATCAAAACAACTATACCGGCAATTAAAATATTAGCCTGAAACCATTTTTTACCATATCCGAAAAGGAGAACAGCAATTAAAGCAACAAAAAGAATGGTTCGCAGTGCATCGGCTCTAAACATAGAAACCCTGGCATTAAAAATGTCCGATTGAATTTGATTGATGTAAGTAACCGCATTAGGGTTTCCTGACTTTATCTGGGCAAAATAACTTGTTTCAGCCTGAGTAATAAAATCAAGAAAAAGATTTGGAAGCAAATACAAAAGCAATGAAATTCCGGCAGTTAGGAGTAATGGCAAAACCAATACGTTTGACTTCACAGAAAATAATTTTACTTTTTTCTTCAGGATTTCAGGCTCATCTAATACTTTTTTAACGGCTAAAATTGCCAAAATTGGAACGCACAACTCAACAACAACCAGAATGGACGAAACCACTCTAAATTTGTTGTACAGAGGAAAGTAATCTAAAAACAGATCGGTAAGGAATTGGAAATTATGTCCCCACGACAGCATAATGGCTAAAATAGTGGCAGTTAAGAGTCCCCATTTAAAACGTCCGGGAACAATAATCAATCCTAAAAAGAATAAGAACAGAATAACTGCACCAACATATACAGGGCCGGCTGTAAAAGGCTGATTTCCCCAGTAGTGGTGATCTTTTATTGGTTCAATATCGTAGTATTTGGCTACATTTTCAATTTGTCCACCACTTAAGTAGCTCACCAGCTGAGTTGCTTCCTGAGGAGAGCCGGCACCACCTTTTGCATTTGGAATCAGCAAGGTTAAAGTTTCCTGAACACCATAACTCCACTGAGTGGCGTAATCCTTATCCAAACCATTGGTTTTATTGTCTTTATTGCCTAATGTCAGTTCCGATTTTCCACGAATGGTTTGTTTGCCGTATTGGTATGAATTGAAAAGATTGGAACTGTTTACGCCAACAGCCAGAATGGATGCAATGGCTAAAACACCAATGGCAGTAAAAAACTGCTTTAGCTCTTTTTGTTTCCAGCGATAGTAAAATTCAAAGGCAACAATACAAAGAACCGTAATCAGAAAATAGTAGGTCATTTGTATGTGATTTGAATACAGTTCGAGTATCAGAAAGAAGGAGGCGAGGAGTCCGCCCAAGATGTATTTGCCTCGTAAGGTGAGCAATATCCCCGCAAGGGCCGGTGGAATAAAAGCCAAAGCATTTACTTTCCAGAGATGTCCGGCACCAATAATTATAATGAAATAGGTTGAAAAAGCATAGGCAATGGCACCTCCGATGGAGAGCCAGGGATTTACCCGCAGAGATAGAAGCAGAATATAGAATCCAATCAAATAGATCATTAGGTATCGTACCGGACTTGGAGTGTGCAATTCCATTGCTTCTTTAAAGAATTGCATGAACTGTGATTTGTATTCAACGGTAATCTGATAGGCCGGCATTCCTCCAAACATCGAGTTAGTCCACAGAGGATCTTCCCCGGTGGATTTTCTAAAATCAGAGATTTCCTTTTTGTAGCCAAGAGCATTTATGGTATCTCCTTTTCTTAGCTGTTTTCCATCCAGTACAGGCTGGAAAAATGCAAATCCAATAATTAAGAAAATGATGATGGCTGATAAATAGGGAATAAGGGACTTGATAATCGACTTGAAGCTCATGGTAATTATGAATTAGGAGTTATGAATTAGGAGTGAATCAATTCATAATTCATATTTTTTAATTTTAATTATTTAATTCCGCCCCTAAAATACAAAAAGCACGGAATATTTTGCTCCGTGCTTCACTTAATATTTTTCAATTGTTTCCTCAACAAAGAGAAAAGCAATTTGGACTTGGATAGGTATTTTATTTATTAACAGAATTGATTTTAAAAGGTTGTTTAAAACAATAGTGCAGTCTCATCTAAAGTCTAACAATCTATTGTTAAAAAATCTCTAAGGTAATCGTAAGTATTGTGATTTGTTTTGTATAATAATTTAGAAATTGTTTAATCGACCATGTCGTATTTTATATGTTTTTTTTAGTATATTTCAATAATATTTTATGTTGTATGTTATTGACATGGTATTAATCTAAACCAAATTATTAAAACATGAAAATGAGAAGTTTACTGGTAGGTATCACTTTGCTTTACGGATTAAGTGTCTCGTGCAGTGGTGGTGATAATGAACCTTATGGTCCGGAATATGAGGTGGATGGGGTTGAGCTGTCTTTGAGGAATGATTATCACTATAGAAATAGTGGCGATACGGTTTCAGCTGACAAATTTGTTATAATGATGAAACTGAAATCCGACAATAAGTATGCTCAGGATTATGGACTTAATCCGCAAATGGTAAGTGAAATTACTGATATAAAGGTTAGTGTGCTTAGTGACGGATTGTATGCCGGGATTGCAAAAAATGATGATGTAAGCAGGTTTTTTTTGATGGATGATGGAGAACATTATTATACTGAAGATTTGTATCAAACAATAGCACAATATGTTGAAGCAGGTGTTACAAAATCTTCTGAACCATATTTGTATTTTACCAATCAGACTGAATTAGCTCCTAAAGCAGAGGCTTTGATAAGCGATACCATCACGCTTGCTTTTAAGGTTGATTTGACCCTAAAAAACAATAAAACCTTCAGTGATCAACTTCGTGTAACCCTTATCCCATAAATTGATTATCATGCTAAATAAATATAAAAGGATTAGTGCCATGATATTGTTGTTGTTGGTACACACTCTTGTTTCAAGTGCACAGGAAACGGATCTGAAATGGGGATTAAGCTCTCAGGTAAAAATTCAGGAGATTTTACAAAATAATAAAGTAGAAGACATTTATTCATATAATCAGGAATCAGTAACTTTGGGGGTATTTGTTCAATATAAAAATCTGGATGTCAAGTTTGAATTTTTGACTAGGTCAGCATCTGTTGACTTGCGGTATTTTGTGTGGAATAAAGTATTTGTAAGCTTGAAAGGGAGTTGGGATGGACATAACTATGAATTTGATAATGGTGAGAATTATTCTGATTGTTCATATGTTGATGATATTAACGTTTACAGCTACTTGGGTGGATTTGGTTATGAAAAAACGATTTTTGGACGTTTAAAGTGTCAGGGAACAATGCTTGGAGGTGTTATAACTAGTTCTAAGAATACTGAATCAAGTATAATTTTGAGAAGCAATGATTCCAATGTTCGGGCAAGAAAAACAGATACCTATCAGTTAGAACCATCCTTTGTTTATGGTGGCTCAATTGAATTGGAATGGTTGCCTAATCCATCGAAGAACAGACGGCGTCCTATTGCTCCGTTCGCTTCCCTTCAAATTACCGGAACTAACAAAAGCAGGACGTACAGGAAAGTAAGTATTGAGGAATGGGTGGAAGGTAATGTTGTTTATCAGGAGGAGATTAATCCGAATGATCGACTTTATGATTTTGTATATGTGAATGTTAGGATGGGTATAAAGTTATATTTAAAGAAATAGAATTTCTTTGGCGATGTGGTCATATGATGATTTGTTTTAAATAATAAAATGGCCATTCTGTAAAAGAATGGCCATTTAAATCTCTATTTAGTTGATTCGTTCCGTTCATCCTGAGTTTGTAATTTACACCTTGCAAATCATCTCATTTCTCAGATCTAAAAGCTCAAATCTCAGTTCTCTATTTCAATTGTTTGAACAATTTTTTCATGCTTACGTGATCCTCAACAATAGCAAACAGTTTAGAGATCTCGACACGTTCCTGTTCCATGCTGTCGCGATGACGAATGGTAACTGTATTGTCTTCCAACGACTGATGGTCAACAGTTACACAGAAAGGAGTACCAATGGCATCCTGACGGCGGTAACGCTTACCAATTGAATCTTTTTCGTCGTACTGACAGTTGAAATCGAATTTTAGGTCGTTGATAATTTCACGGGCTTTATCCGGAAGGCCGTCTTTTTTCACCAAAGGCATCACACAAAGCTTAACCGGAGCCAAAGCAAGAGGCAATTTAAGTACCACACGCTCGTCAACCTTACCATCTTCTTTCTCAATTTTTTCTTCGATGTATGCTTCCGACATAATCTGAAGGAACATACGGTCAACTCCAATCGAAGTCTCAACCACGTAAGGAACATAGCTTTTGTTCAACTCAGGATCGAAATACTGAATTTTCTTACCTGAATATTCCTGATGCTGACTTAAATCGAAATCGGTACGGGAGTGAATTCCCTCTACCTCTTTAAATCCGAATGGAAATTTAAATTCAACATCGGTAGCTGCATTGGCATAATGAGCCAATTTATCGTGATCGTGGAAACGGTATTTTTCTTCGCCAAAACCAAGAGCCTTGTGCCAGCTCATTCGGGTTGTTTTCCATGCATCGAACCATTTCATTTCCTCACCCGGACGAACAAAGAACTGAAGCTCCATTTGTTCGAATTCACGCATACGGAAAATAAACTGACGGGCAACAATCTCGTTACGGAATGCTTTACCAATTTGGGCAATTCCGAAAGGAATCTTCATACGACCGGTTTTCTGAACGTTTAGGTAGTTCACGAAAATACCCTGTGCAGTTTCCGGACGAAGGTAAATTTTACTGCTTCCGTCGGCGGTAGAACCCATATCGGTAGAGAACATTAGGTTGAACTGACGAACATCAGTCCAGTTTTTTGATCCCGAAATCGGGCAAACAATTTCATTGTCAATAATGATCTGTTTTAATTCGTCCAAGTCATTCTTATCCAAAGCCTCAACAAAACGGGCATGCACAGCATCCATTTTTTCTTTGTTTGCTAATACCCGCGGGTTGGTTGCACGAAATTGAGCTTCGTCGAAACTTTCACCAAATTTCTTCTTAGCCTTCTCAACTTCCTTGTCCATTTTGCCTTCGAATTTGGCCAGCAAATCCTCAATTAAAACATCAGCTCTGTAACGTTTTTTCGAATCTTTATTGTCAATCAACGGATCGTTAAAAGCATCAACGTGGCCCGAAGCTTTCCAAATAGTAGGATGCATAAAAATAGCCGAATCGATACCCACTACATTTTCGTGCAGTTTCACCATTGAATCCCACCAGTATTTTTTAATATTGTTTTTCAATTCAACACCCAGCTGCGCATAGTCATATACGGCACTCAATCCATCATAAATTTCCGATGATTGAAACACGAATCCGTATTCTTTACAATGAGCTACCAGTTTTTTGAAAACATCTTCCTGAGCCATAAATCTTATATTTTGAGGTTAATTTTTTAAGCTATTAGCTTTTAGCCATTGGCTGTTAGCATTGTATAATTTCCAAACGGAAAGGCAAAAATACGATTCAATGGATTTACATCCAATTAATTTATAGCGTTTTTATAGATATTTTGAATAATAAATTTAGGTGAGTGTAATGTTAAAAAGCTAAAGGCCAACTACCAATAGCTATTCACTTACGATTTAATCATCCACTTCTTCGAAATCAACATAGTCGCCCACATCTTTTTTGTGTGGATCGCCTGTTTTGCCCGATGGTTTATCAATGGTTACTTCACCTTCTTTTCTTGTTTGCTGCTGCTGTTGCTGCTTGGCTTGTTCCTGCATTTTATCGAAGGTTTTCTTCACTAAAAACGGGAATATTGCCTTCAAAATCCACTTTAATATGTAGTAGATCCCAACAGCTATGATTATAAATCTAATAAATGCCATATTCTTTTGTTTTGAAAGGCAAATATAAGCATTTCATTTTTTTTTTTGATGTTCTTCGGCATTTGCTTTTGGGCGTTCCCTGCGGGCAGGCTTTTCGCTGCAACTCCTCGCTCATTTTTCGCTGTGGGGTTTCCACTGCAATCCCTAACGCAAGGTGAAATTTTGTTAATCACAATTTGAATTGGTAAAATCTATATAATCTAATATTAACTATTTTGATTAGTGATATTGTTTTCATAAATTTGATCTCTATAATTTATTTTATGATTTTAGTAGAGGTCATAAAAACAGGATGACTTAAAATTAATTCATAGCCATGGATAACAAACTTTACAATACCATACAAGAGCTTGGCCGGAGCATACAATTTGCCCAGGAAGCTGCCAAAAGGCAGTGCACCAGCTCCAGTGTAAACCCGCAAAATGCATTTCAGTCGGAGCTCAATTATAAAATGCAGCAGTATGTGCACAATATGCATACCTACCTAAATATCGATCGGGTATTGGGTTTTCCCATTCAACCTATGAACTATAGTAGTGAAACGCGTGTTTCTGAGCGAGGTGTAAGCATTCGGGTGGCCATTCATCATTATCCTCCGGTAAAACCAATGATTATTCAAGCACCCGAAATGATTTTGGAATTGCGGGCAATAGTAGATGCTGATGGCAGAATGGAATATCGCTTTACTAATTATTTTGCCAACCCAACAGATTTAAAAGCACTCGGGAATCATTTGCCCGAAGGTTCCTGTTTAATTTATCTCGAAGATGGTTCGTTAAGTGTTCAGTCTTTTGATGAATCAGGAATGGAATCTTCACGAGAATTTTCTGCCCAAAACACTTTTAGTTCTGGGCAGTCTATGCATACTATAGCACATGATCATGGTAGTGCAGGAGATTGTGGAAGTTCAGAAGTTTTTGGTATGGGAGCAGCTTTTGCTATTGAAGATATTTACAATAATTTTGGACATAACCATACTACTTATAACACAACTAAAGGAGTGGCAAAGGATATCTTTAAAGGCAATGGGGTGGTTCGGTCAGCACGAGCAGCAAAATTTGCTAATGCATCCAAAGCTGTTAAATTTTTAGGTAATATAGGGACAGTGGTTATGGTTGCAAATTCAAGTTATAATATCGCATCAGGGAATAGTTCATTTTTAGACTATTCAGATGCGACTTTTGGGGCTGTGGGATTAATAAATGCCGGTGCACTTCAATGGACAACTTATGGAATCCCGGTCGTTGGTCAAGCCGTGGCGATATATTCAGGAGTAAGATTGTTTTACGATTTAACGCTAGATATGACAAAGTTTTATATGGAAAATGATATTAATCCAGGAATGCAATTTATTTATTTTAAAGAGTAAATTTGGATATATGAAGAATATATATTATTTGATTTGGGTTGATGGAATTGTTAATTCGAAAGATTATAAAAAGAAAGATCCAACTTGGAAATTCACCTTGTTTTTAATACTTACAATTTGCAATGCGATTAATATGTATACTATTTATTTATGGATTAAATTTACTGGTATGTTTTCTTATTTAATTAGTGTGGCTTTCTTCTCTAACCCGATTGTTAATAGTGTTACAGGTTTTGTTTTGCAGTTTGCATCCCCTTTCGTGGTATTAAATTATTTTTTGATTTTTCATAAGGAAAGATATAAGAGTTTAATTGAAAAATACCAACATAGAAATGGAAAATTAGCTATGATATACTTAGTAATAAGTGTTCTCATTTGGTTTGGTTCAATAATTACATACAGTTCATTATGTTAAAATGGAGGAAGATTTACATTTCGGTTCTTTTTTAAGGAGATATTTGTTTAGATCTAATTTTTTAGAAGGGAAATTATTTGTGGTTGATTATATATATTTTGAATAATACTCGCATGAAGGATTTGTACAGATACATATTTACAAAAGCATACTTTTTTTGCATTACCATTTTTAAGGAAAAGGAATTTCCGCAATATTTTGCAACAGGGATGCTTACATTTGCTATCACCGCTAATTTTTACATTCTATTATCTCTGATTGAGTATTTAATGTTGCCAATTAGGTTTAATTATTACGGAGAGTACTATAAGTATTTTGCACTTGTAATTTTTGCGATAGCACTGTTGTACGTTAATAATAAAAAAAGATACCTGGTAATTATAAAATCCTGTAAAGAACTTCCGAATAAGAGAAAGAAGAAACTAAAAGTTTACAGTATCATCTATCTACTCTTCTTATTTGTATCCTTTTTCCTTTTGGGAGCGTTAATAAGGGAATATAATATTGTCCATCCCAAAATAGTATGAGTTTATAAGTTGTGATTTGCTATGCAATTGTACCAAATAAATATTAAAATATCGATCGGGTATTGGGTTTTCCCATTCAGCCAATAAGTTATAGCTGCGAGAGCGAAGTTTCTGATTGGGGTGTAAAGGTTCGACTGGCCATTCATCATTATCCTCCCGTAAAACCCATGATTATTGAAGCACCCGAAATGATTTTGGAATTACGCGCGATAGTAGACAAAGATGGGCAAATGAGGTATCATTTTACGAATTACTTTGCCAATCCAGAAAATTTTAAAGCATTGGGTAAAAACTTACCCGAGGGGTCATGTCTTGTTTTAAATGAAGATGGATCGTTAAGTGTGGAATATATAGAAGCGCCATTTCTGAAATCTTCAGAGGGAAGTTTCTTTTCAGTAACTGGTGAGGATGTATCTAGTGGAGGGATAACAGGCAGAGATGTCTTAGGTGGAGCTTTAACAACGGAAGGAGCATACAGTACATTGTTGCATAATCATACGAGTTATACAACAACTAATGGATTAACAAAAAATATCTATAAGGCAAATGGACGCATTAGATCAGCTAGAGCACAAGGCTATGCAAATGCATCAAAAACGTTGAAATATATTGGAGAAGTAGGAAATGTTGTAACCACAGGAATGTCTTATTATGATATTGCTAAAGGAGATTCACATCTGATTACTTATGTTGATGCTGGGGTTGGAACAATGGGTATATTAGCTTCTGGAGCCTCTTATTTTTACGGTGTACAAATACCTGTAGTTGGAGAAGTGGTTGCGATTTATGGAACGCTTAGATTAACTTGGGATGTATCTTTTAATTTGGGCATACATTATGGTCCGAGTACTTGGTATGGTGATAATGATAATAAATGGTTTGAGTAAAATTTTATGAGGAATATTTATTATATGATATGGTCTGATGCAATTATAAGTTTTAAAAAGCATCAACCAGATAGAACGAATTGGAAATTTACTTTATTTGTATATATTACTTGGATACATGCATTAAATTGGTGGATAATCTTTATTTGGTTAAAATATTTTGATGTACTGAATATCCCACTCATAACAATAGATGTTTTCATAAGTGATATGATAAATAAATTTGTTGCATTTACTATCATGTTTGCATTGCCTTTTGGTGTTTTGAATTATTTCTTGGTATTCTATAATAATCGATACGAGAAAATAATCCAGAAGTATAGAGATGTTAAATTAAGGTACGCTCCTATTTATTCATTTACAATTGCGATTTTAGCGTTTGTTACTGCAATCTTATATGGAATACTTACTTAAAAAATATAATGATTGTTTTATTGCAAAGTGTAAAATCTACAATAGAAAAAGAGTGCAGAATCCGTAAGCAACTGCAAGTTTATTTCTCTTTTAGGAGCACTACTTCGAGAATACTATATTAACCATCCTAGATAGGATAAGTTTACAAGTGATGCAATTATCCCGAATAAACACTAAAAATCTGTCAAAGCTATTTGCAGGATAAGACACATCCTTGCTCTATTATTGCTTTTCTGCGGTAAAAAAGTTCGTTCTGCAGGCAAATCATTCTATTCTGTGGTGTTTTTGTCAGTTCTGCGGATCAATTAAGACATCCTGCGGGGAAATTGTCCTTCCTGCGGAATTTCATCTCTTCCTGCAGCATTTTACTCCTTCCTGCGACAAAATCATCTAGCCTGCGCGCGGGTTTCAGAGTTGTTAACAAAAAAAAAGACTGCCCCGCAAGGCAGTCTCGAATTCAAATTGATGTAAACTCTCCGTAATGGAGTAAAAAAATCGTTTTATTTATTTGTACAATGGCTTCTTCTTGTTTTTAACTTCATCCTCGAAAGAGCAGGAATCTTTTTTCTTTGTTTTGTCCTTACAGCCAAACAAAAAGTTAATTCCGAAACGAATGTTTGCCAGGTGAGCTGTGTTTGGTTTAATGGCTGCCATTACATTGTCACTAACCACATAAAACTGTGTTGGACCCAATTTGGCGGCCAATCCAAAACCAAGGTTGTTGTACGAATGGTTTACCACCGAGTAACTCAATGTAGTACTAAGATTTCTGAAAAAACGTGCGTTGGCCGAAAAGGTTAATGACGATTGAATTTTACCGTTAAAAATTTCGGTTCTGCTTAATGCTCCTACGTTTACCCTTTTGTTAAGGTCGTGTGTTCCGCCTAAATATATTTTGGCAGGCAGTCCAACTTTGTATGAATCTATTCCGTTTGTTACGCGAAATTCGTCAACAATTGAGTCTGTTAAATCATCAAATACATCTTCAATTTCTTTGTAGTTTGGGTCTTTTGAATTTCCCGATTGCGACCAATCGGCTCCCGTCCAGGTAAACGAACCATTTTGGTAGAATTCATGACCATCTGTTTTCCAGTTAATCGATCCTATATCCAATATACTGGCATATAAGCGGGTTTTTTCATCCATTTGGTAAGTCATACCCAAATCAACGGCAAAACCTTTATTATCGGTGTTTGCGAAGAAATCTGCATCGTAATTATCACCATCTATGTCAATGTCGTTCACATATCCGTCAGCATCCAAACCGATTTGATTAATTGGCATGGAAACTCGAAGACGGTGTTCCGAATTTAAAACAATCTCGTTACCGGAAGCAGAGGTGAATACAGACATGTCGGAATCTTCCATGTGCATGTTGGCAATACCAAACAGCATTTTTCCTTTGATACCAACCGTCCATTTGTCGTTTATTTTTTTTGATACACCAAGGGCAACTTCGTGATAGTAACTTGCATCCAATCCCAGTCCGCCCCAATTTGCAGTTTTTCCTCTGTATGAGGCGTTGCCGTCTTTCAAAAATGTCACCATTTCCTGATCGAAACTGAAACGGGAATCTTCCTTTTCAATCACATCCAGAGTGAAAAAGTAATCTTTTGCGCGTATTCCGAGGGCAAAAAGAGTCAGTTCAAATTGCTGCGACACAAAATTGGTTGTTTGCAATGCATCGTGAAAGCTATTGATATCAACAACTAAAGAATCTTTTCGGATTCCTGTACCATCTTTAATAATATCGCTGTAAGCAAAGCTGCTGTTGCTGTAATTCAGATAAATTGAACTCAGCGCCGGAAAGCCAACGAAGACTTTGCATTCGGGTTGAATGGCCGGATTCAACTGATTTGACTGAGGAACATTTTGCATTAAATACAAAGTGTTGTTCATTTTTTGGGCTGAAGCCGAAACAGATAAAAACAGGAATATCAATCCTGCTATAGATGTTTTGTATATAAATTTAATCATAGCGGAGTGTCTGGGGACTTAGTTATTAAGATCGATTTGAGCCTGAACAGATAAGGTGAATTTGAGTTCGTAGTCCCCCTTAAGTTTTACAGGAACGCCATCATTTTCTGTACTTACGCCAGCGTTTATAATTAGATTTTTGGTTTGGTTCAGGTTTTTTATCTGACTTTGGTTTAATTGTATTTGATGCTCAACCTCTTTTACCGAGTCAGGATCAACTTCACCGATATTGGCACCAGATGTAAATACGCTTGCCGCCTCAATTACTTGATTGTCTGAAATGGAATCAATTACATGGTAAGCCGCATCAGTAAAGTAAATTTTATCGATTGTTACGTCGAGCGGATAACCGTTTTCAGTAACGATAACCACGGCGGCATTCATAATTTTATCTGCATCGCTAATGTCAATGTCGTTTACTGTATCTCTAAGCATCAGATTTGTAGCCGTAAAATCCAAAGGAACATCAATTTCAATATCTACATTAATAGCAGAACTGTTGCTGATGATGTTTGGAGTTGTTGGTGTTGGAGCAACGGCTCCAGCTGGGTTTAAAGCAATATTTCCAGAATATTCCAATCTGTCTGATGGTGGCAGAGCCATTAAATCTACAATACCGGAATTGTTTTTGTCGTAGGTTATTGTTTCTGATATTGCATCGATCGTTAACGGATTTGTAACAGATACTTTATCGGGATAGGCCGGTTGCAAAGCATTAGGGTTTAATGAGGCCGTAGTTCCATCTGTTGCATAACCGGTAATGTTGGCATTAATTTGGAACGGAACTCCAACAGAGTTTTCCATGACAAGATTAATGCGGGGATCAGCAAATTGGTAATCACCTTCAATGTCATCCCAAAAATCAACATTCATGTCAAAGTTTCCGGCATCGAGAGTAATGATTTGATTTCCAAAATCGCCTTGAGCCAATTGGAAAACGATGTTTTGAACAGTTAGGTTAATTCCCAGATCACCAGTACTGTTAATTATATGACTGGCATTGTCTTTAATATCAATGTCAAAAGTAATGTCAACATCGTTATTGGTAGTGTATGGTGTGTTGAAAGCTAAATTTAGGTTTGCCAGATTTAAGGTTTCAATTTGATTTATTGCATTAGGAGCTAAGGTATATGTCTGATTGATTGGATTTCCATTTTGAGTTCCATTAGGAATTGCAATGGTGATTTCAACCTCAGTATTTAAAGGATTTGATAAAGCAAATCGAATGTTTGCATCCAAATCCAATTCATAAAGTTTAATGCCGGTGTTGCCCGTGATAATCTGAATTTGATCTGTTTGTGCGCTTAAGCCTAATCCGGCAATAGCTGAATAAGGAAGGCCAACACCAAAACTTGGTAAAGAATAACTTAAATTTAAGGCAGATTGATTGGGAAAGTTCAGGACTTCATCAACATTGTAAGAAAAAATATCTTCTTCCATGTATTTGATGTGAAGCATACCTTCCGCATCAAGAGTAATGGTTTGATCGGCAGGGTTTGCCTCATGCTGATTCAGTAAATACCACAATGAATAGGTTCCGTAACCAACCGGAACGATCATATTGGGTGTCCAGTCTATTTTATCGGAAAGCTTGTCGAAGTCGTAGTCGTCTCCGTTAAAACAGGATTGCGTTGAAATGGCTAAAATGCCGGCAAGCAAGAATAGAATTAGGGATCTAAGTTTTAATATCATAGTTGTTTTATTTTATATGCGTTTATATAGAATGCACCGAACAAAGCATTTGAAACCCTAATAATGCTATGATAAATTATTAGGCTCTGATTGTAAATTCTAAAAAAATCAATAGTTTGTGCAGAGCATTGATTTTGGTGCATGAATATTTCGTTATTGATGACAAAAGATTATTGTACGGAATAGTTGAGAAGGAAGTTTCGGTTATCTCCTACATAAAGATTAAAGGATTTATCACCGGTTTTTGAAAAGCCGATTGAGAATTCCGTATTTCCTTTAAGAGGAAATCCTTCATGGTTATTTCCCTCTTTATCAATCAGAAATATCTTGTTCTCATCTTCCAGACAAATTCCAATTTCAATGTTTCTTCGCGAAAAGCTGTAAACATTTGGTCGGAAGCTAATATTGGAATCGAACTTTTTCTCGAGAATTTGTTCTCCCGAATCGTCAAATATCTTTAATAGATTGTAATCAGCAAACAGATATTCATTTCTGCCATCCGTATCAATATCAGCAGCTGTAAAAAAATGAGAATCGGATAGTTGTGTGAATGTTTTTTTCTCAATGCTTCCATCAAAATAGCAGTAGTAGATGTTTCCATTCATGTCTGTTGTCACCAGTCTGTCGCTGATATTTCCAACAGATTTCTCCAAAAAGAATGGATTGTTCTTCGATTTTGAAAACTGTTCTTTGCATTTGATTCTTTCTTCGCCACGACGGTTTAGAATGTAAATGCGATATTGATCGGCATAAACAATGTAGTCCTTGTTTTTTACCCGAAAGTGCTGAATTTCGCAATTAATTTCATTTTCAGCTTTAGCCGGATTCCAACCGGTAAGAGTCCTGCCATCTTTTGTGTAAGCATAAATATTTTTATCCTTGCAGGGTATGAAAAACCGATAATTTTTGTTGTTGTCGTAATCGAAGATAGAAACACCCTGAACAGCCTCAAATTTTAGTTTTATCGGGTAATTTCCCACGTTGTCGCCATTTCTATCTACCAAATGAAGCTTGTTTTTAGTGGCAAACAGATACTGCAGTTTGCCATTTTTAAATAGATCAATTTGCTGAACCGTCCCTACGATTTTAGATTCCAAAGCTTTTTTCCATAACACACGTCCCGAAGGATTTAAAAGATAAAGCTGATTATTAATATCCTGAACCAAAATTTCATTCTCTTTTGTGTAATGATTCTGAACCAAATATGGTTTGTGAGCAAAGCAGGTATCCAACCTCGATTCCCATTCGGTTTGAGGAGCCAACTCTAGTATCGGATCGTATTCGATGAATAAGTTATTGTAAATCAGATTTCTGTTCGAGCTTAACTGCAGGCCGACAGCCTGAAATTTATTTACGCTCTGCTTGTGGTTTTGAATTTCCTTTTGCAAACCGGCATTTAGGAACCCTGAAATAAAGGCGTTGGCTCTGGGTGTTGAAGCATAAAAATAAAAGTTCGCCTTATTGGACAGGAACTCTTTGTTTTCCATATAGGTTTGATTGGTATTCAGGGTTTTACCCAAAACCGATTCTTTAATAAATTCCGAAAGAGAGCTGATATCAGGTCCCATCACCATGTAATTATCGATAAAAGTGAAGTAGGCCGATGAGGCGCCGGCAAAGAAGGTTCCAAAAAGCTTTTCCGGAAGTTGGTCTTCAGGCAATCTGAAAATATCGAAGCTGGTTTCCTTGTCGAGATGATAAGTTCGCATGTAGTAGGCAAGAGTGCGTTGTTCTTTTTTTGCCTTTCCATTAATCATTTCCAGCATTTTTTCCCTGGCAATGCTGGCACTTTTAGTTCGTATAATGGTAAAGCGTTTGTTGGTTTGGCCTTCGGTAAAAGCAATACCAACTTCTTTATAAATAATAGAATAGATTGCTTCTTCGTAATCCACTCCGGTTTTCTTTTTTACGTCGTTAATGTTTTTCAGATATTCGGATAATTGCCCCATCTGATCAAGGTACTTCCGGTATTTCCCTTTGTGTAAAGGAGCATCATCAATACCCAGTATGGCTAAAATACTGGTACTCGATGGAATCATCGATTCCATTTCCATTTTAACTGGTTCCTGCTGAAGAAACAGATTCATCAGGTTGCCTTGCTGAGGATCGCTGTAGGTAAATCCGTTTAGCAAAATAATTTTATTTCTGAAACTAAGATCAAGCTCTGTCCAGTTCGCCAAATTGGTATAGTTTCGTATAAATTTGCTGTAATCTTTATCGAGAGATAAGGAAACCTGTTTAGGAAAGGTTTTTAGGTTCAGGAAGATGTTGGCATCCACATTTTTACCGATTGTACGACGAATTTGTTCAAAGCCCTTCGAATTGCAAATGGAGTTTTCAGTACTTAGCTGCAACACCGAATTTTCAACCAGTAACATCGATCTGCTGGCAATGAATAATCCTTTCGAAAAAGTAAAGTGAATTCCTTTATCCTTTGGGTTTTGAGGCGGAATACTATATAATGTTGTGTTGTGGTATTTCCGTTCCGAAACCGATCTGTCCAAACCAACCCAATTAATGATGGCATTTTTAATTTTCTTTTCTTCCAGATAATCAGTAATCGGAAGAATGTACAGGTATTCAATTTCATTTTTACCCTGCAAATGGCTCGCCATGGTAAACGACCGATCCAAAGATAAAGTGCCTTCCGAATCAAAATGACTGATCAGGCTGTCTATAAATTGAAGATTTTTATTGATGTCAGCAATTTTATCGAACTTGCTCAGTTCTTTCCATGCACCGGTATTGTTCTCCAATTTGGTGATTAAATCTTCCAGACTCTCAAATTGAATAATCATCTCGGAATTAACCGGAATGGCCGAGAAAGGATCTATTCCTTTGTATTCGCGTTGTTTTTGAAGGTATAGATAGCCTAAAACGGTAATTGTCAGAAGCAAAATAATTAGTAAGCAGGTTAAAATTTTTCTCAACATATTTGGTAGGTTGCGTGGAATAGTAATGAAGCAAAAATAGCAATTTATCGAATGTTTAAAAAATTATGTGTAGGATATTCTGCATCTTTATTCGAATTAAAGTATCGTGCAATTGGTTGTAGTCCTGTTATTTATATTTTTCTGTCCGATAAAGCATTAAGTAATAAGATAAAAGTATCAGGAAAAATAAAAATTAATATCTGAATTTCTGAAAACCAGCGGATTCGGAATGTGATACTTACAAGGACAAGGGCAGTATTTCGACAATCACTGTCGTGGTACTTTACCATTGGTTGTCGTCGATGCATACCAATGGTTGTCGTGGTACGATACCACTAACTGTCGGGATAAAAAGCGCTTGCTTTCATCTATTACAGCTTTATTCATAAAAAATACCCCAACGATTGTTGAGGTATTTGCATTTGTTAAAATGTAAGTGTTTGGTGTGTTGTGTCTAAAAATCGAATTTAATTCCTTGTGCCAATGGCAGGTCTATGCCATAGTTTATGGTATTCGTTTGTCTTCTCATGTATGTTTTCCAGGAATCGGAACCCGATTCACGTCCGCCGCCGGTTTCCTTTTCGCCGCCAAAAGCACCGCCAATTTCGGCTCCTGATGTTCCAATGTTTACATTGGCAATTCCACAATCGCTTCCAATAGCAGAAATAAAGGTTTGAGCTTCGCGCATGTTCATGGTGAAAATCGATGAGGATAAACCTTGAGGCACATCATTGTGCAAATGAATGGCTTCGTCGAGGGTTTTGTATTTCATGATGTATAGAACCGGAACAAATGATTCATCCTGAACAATTTGCCAGTGATTTTCAACCTCGCAGAAGGTAGGAACCACAAAATTACCATCCAGCACTTTATCGCCGTAAACAATTTTACCGCCTGCTTTTTTCACTTCGGCAATGGCGTGTTTGTATACTTCTACCGCACCGTTGTCAATTACGGGGCCAACCAATGTTTTTTCATCAAGTGGATTCCCAATTTTTCCTTCTACCTGCTTGTACGCATGCAGCAAACGGGTTTTCACATCTTCGTAAATACTTTCGTGGATAATCAGACGTCGGGTAGAGGTGCATCTCTGTCCGGCAGTACCAACCGATCCGAATACAATTCCCGGAATGGCCATATCTAAATCGGCCGAAGGAGCCATGATTATTGCGTTGTTGCCACCCAATTCTGCAATGGTTCTTCCCAAACGGGCACCCACTTTTTCGGCAACCCGTTTGCCTATGGCTGTCGATCCGGTAACCGAAATCAAAGGAACACGTTTGTCTTCTATAAAATTATCACCCATTACTGATGATTTTGCAACTACCAAGTTGAAAACACCTTCGGGCACATCGTTGTCTTTTAGTACTTTTTGAATGATGTTGTGACAAGCCAGAGCACACAGAGGTACTTTCGAACTGGGTTTCCAGATAATCACATCGCCGCAAACCGCTGCCAGCATCGCGTTCCATGCCCAAACAGCAACCGGGAAGTTGAAAGCAGAAATTACCCCCACAATTCCCAGCGGATGATACTGATCCATCATTTTATGATCCGGACGCTCGGAATGCATGGTAAATCCGTAAAGCATTCTTGACTGACCCACTGCAAAATCGCAGATATCGATCATTTCCTGTACTTCGCCTAGTCCTTCCTGATAAATTTTTCCCATTTCGAGGCTAACCAATTTTCCCAGATCATCTTTGGCATCGCGAAGAGCATTGCCAATTTGCCGGACAATTTCGCCTCGTTTGGGAGCCGGCATTTTGCGCCACACTTTAAAGGCTTCCTGTGCAGTCTCCAGCACTTCTTCGTAATCAGCTGCATTGGCATTTTTTACTTTTGCGATTACAGATCCATCAATGGGAGAAACCGATTCGGTTACGGCTCCGTTGCAATCGAACCAATGTGTACCTGTCGAAACTCCTTGATTAATTGGTTCAATGCCTAAGCGTTTAAGTGTTTCCTGAACTCCAAAATCTTTCATGTGTCTATGATTTTAAGTTTTTGCCACATGGAACTTACCATTATAATCATCCCCCTGTGCGCAGAAAGTTTTATACATGGACGTTTCATGTTTTTGTATGATTTGTCTTTTGTTGGAAGTATAATTATCCGCCCAAAAGGGGTTAGCACTATCGTGTTTTTACATCGAACCTACAATATAACACTTGTAAGTCTTTTTCCTTATGATATATGTCATGTGATTCGTTTAAATAAGAGTAAAAATAAACCCGGATCGTATTTGATTCGGGTTTAGGTGATATTGAGAATTGAAATTTGAGGTTGTTTAATTACATCACGAAGTTCCGGAATTGTTTCATGAACTGCACTCTTTCGAAAGCCGCCGGATCATTCGATTTAGATTGGCTCATTTTGCCTTTAAAGTCGCGAATACTTTTAAATCCATGCTCTTCCATCCAGGCATAAATCTCTTTCGATAGAACATCAATGTATTCGGGGCCGTTTTTGTATAGTACAGAGGCCAATTGAACGGCATCGGCACCGGCAAGCAGGTGTTTTATAATGCTTTCGGATGTGTGAATGCCTGTCGTGCCGGCAATGGAGCATTTTACCCGTTCCGACATGATTCCTGTCCATCGTAAGGAGTTCTTGTAATCGTCTGGTCCCGATAAAATTTGACCGTTGGTTACACTTAAATCTTTAATGTCAAAATCAGGACTGTAAAAGCGATTGAACATCACAATACCATCTACATTCATATCGTCAAGCCGCTTAATTAAATTGGATAGATTGGAATGATACGGGCTTATTTTTAAGGCAATAGGCAAGGCAACCTGATCTTTTACAGTTTTAAGAACATCGTAATAAATCTGCTCGTTTTCATCACCGGTTCTGTTCATATCCATAGGAAGAACAAATAGATTAATTTCCAAAGCGTCGGCACCGGCTTTTTCAATTTCCCGGGCAAAATAAGTCCATTTTTGAGCACTTACACAGTTTATGCTCGCAATAATAGGAACAGAAACGGCTGCTTTGGCTTCTTTTATCAATCGCAGGTATTTTCGAACGGTATCTTCCTGAGGATCTTCATCCATGTAGTCGAAAGTTTCAGGATATACATACGGACGACTGGTCATGGCGTGTATTTTCTCATCCATTTCCATGATTATTTCTTCCTCGAAAAGGGATTTTAGAACGATAGCTCCGGCGCCATGAACTTCCAATTCAATTAATTTCTCAATAGAGTCGGTAAGACCCGAACTTGCAGCTATGATAGGACTGCTTAAATCCAATCCAAGATAATTGGTGGCTAAGTTTGGCATGTCAGAAAATTTTAGTTTATGTTTTGTGTTGATTTTGTTTACTCAAATGTAGTTTTGCAAACAGATTATAACAAATCAATAATCTTTATGCTAATATAGAGAATCCTGATGTGAATTGCCAAGTTGTTTTTGCGTGCAAAGTGAGAATTGCATCTTCTTTTTCGATATTGGACTCACTTTTGTTCTTTGATGCTGTTGCCGGAAGAAATAAAACAGCAGGAGTTTGTATGTGATAATTAAATGAAGCTCAGCACATCTGATGTTTGCCCGTTTTGCAGAGATCTTAGAGGTGTGTTTTTTTTGAAAAAAAAGACCGCTTTTGTTTTGCTGGATTGAAACAAACATCTATATTTGCATCGCATTCAAAAGCAATGCCCAGGTGGCGGAATTGGTAGACGCGCTGGTCTCAAACACCAGTGGGGCAACCCGTGCCGGTTCGATCCCGGCCCTGGGTACAAAATAATCCTTTCGATATTTTCGGAAGGATTTTTTTATGGCAAAAAATGGATCAATTTTATTTCTACATCCAATTAAGTTCTGGACTAATATATTAGCTATTTATGCTTTAAATGTGTATTTTTAGCTAAAATATTAACTATATGTATTCACTTTCAACAACACCATCAGACATTAGCAGAGCCTTGGCAGAACGCCATAAGCTTTTGCGCAAACAATTAAAACTTTCTCAGTTTGAGATGGCTGAACGTTCAGGCGTGTCATTAGGAAGCCTGAAGCGTTTTGAAAACACTGGAAAAATTTCATTGGAATCGCTTTTAAAATTGGCTCATTTAATGAACCGTCTTGAAGATTTTGAAAAGGTGTTTCAAGCTCAGGAAGATCAATCAGGTATTGAGAATTTATTTACTTCAAAAGTTTAGACAATGGAAGAGATAAGAAACATATTGGTCTCTCTTCAGTTGGAAGGGAAAACTTATGAGGTAGGAGAGCTGGTTGTGAATAACAGACAGATTTATTTTCGATATCATCAGGAGTTTTTAAAGACAGGATTAAATATTTCACCTCTAAAACTTCCATTTACCGGAGAAATAAACAATGCTGAAAAAGAACCATTTGAAGGACTTTACGGAGTTTTTAACGATTCATTACCCGATGGCTGGGGCAGATTGCTCTTGGATAGAAGTTTAAGTTCCAAGGGAATTGATATTTATGGATTAACACCCTTGGATCGATTGGCTTATGTGGGCAGGACCGGATTGGGAGCTTTGTGTTATCAGCCGCAACAGGAAGGTAAACATGATTTTGATAAGCAATTGGAATTGGATGCAATTGCTCAGGAGATGAAGCATGTTCTAAAAGGGGAGAGTACAGAGATGATAGAAGAGCTTTTCGCTTTGGGAGGATCTTCAGGTGGAGCCCGTCCTAAAATTTTAGCAGGCTTCAATAAACAAAACAACGAACTGGTTCATGGATATGATCAAATGCAGGATGGTTTTGAAGAATGGTTGATTAAATTCCCATCATCTCAGGATAATCAGGAAATTGCCAAAATTGAATATGCTTACTATCAAATGGCTCTGAAAGCAGGAATAGAAATGAGTGAATGTCAATTGTTTCATGGCAAAACAGATCAAACCTACTTTGGTACCAGGCGTTTCGACAGAACAGAAACGGGCAGACTTCATGTGCATACTGCCAGTGGTTTAATGCACGATAATTTTAGAATGAGCACTATGGATTACGGTCATTTGATGGATTGTGCATTTCGACTTGAAAAGCATGTAAATGCCTATGAAAAAGTTCTTCGGCTTGCTGCATTTAACGTATTTGCTCACAACCGGGATGATCACAGTAAAAACTTCTCCTTTTTAATGGATGGCAAAAGAAACTGGAAAATGGCACCTGCCTACGATCTCACATTCTCTACTTCGGCTTATGGCATACATAGTACGATGGTGGCGGGAGAGAGCAAGAGTCCGGGAGAAAAGCACTTGCTGAAATTGGCAGATCATTTTGGAATTAAGAAACCTGAATTAATAATTGAGCAGGTAAAAGAAGCCCTTTCGAAGTGGAAGTACATAGCTCAGGATTGTGGCATCTCAAAACCGGTAATTTCAGAAATTGAAAAGACTTTTAACAAGCTAAATGCACTTGAGAATTAATTTCTTTTGAGAGAAATAAATACGTTAAACCACATTTATAAGAAGTCGTTATCTCAATAACTGGATAAACTGAATATTGAGTTAAGAAACGATGTGTTTCTATTCGGCAATAAAGGATCTATTGTAAAGGAGATTTAAGGAGTGTTTATTTTGATTCCAGTCAGGTATTTTTGTAATCTGCGAAAGCAGAAAGAGAAGGACACGGAAGTAAGGTGAATAGCTCTGAAACCCGCGCGCAGGCTAGGTGATTATGGCGCAGGAAGGGGTGAAATGCTGCAGGAAGCAGGGTTTGCCCCGCAGAATTGGATATTTTGCCACAGGACGCATTGAATTGCACGCAGAACGTATTGCAAACCCGCAGATTTTACTGATTGTGCCACAGGACAATCTATTTTTGCCACAGGGAAGCTATATATGGCGAAGGAGGGCATTGAATGGTGAAAAATCATTTTTTCAGGCTTTACCTATTTTGGCATTGACCCAAAAACCATTTTCAGGCTATTGCAGTTGTAGTTTCTATTTAGAATGGAACTGTTACTGCTTTTACATTGGGATTAGTTTGGCTCCAATTTTTTTAATGTGATACTGAAAATGAGGAATTAAAGCGATGCCCATGATGATAAGCAGGATAAAAGCACTCATATATAAATAATAATCTCTGACAAATAAGAGATTGTCTTGATTTGCGACTGCTTTTCCCAAAAGTTTAATGGCACCGGCATTGCTCTGAGGGATACTTGCTCCGCCATTAAGTAATGCTTGTTTGTACTGACCGATGCGCTGCACAGCATACGGATTGAGCGAAGTAATTTCTTGGGCTGCACTTTGGTAATGAATTTTTTGAAGGTGCAGACCCATGTAGGAAGTTAAGGCCATGCTGGCGGTAAAGGTAACGGCGCGAAAAGCTACTCCCGTAACCGAAGCCGAAAAAGCTATTTCGGCAGGAACTGAAGTCACATAGAAAATCACAATAGAGATGATCAGAGTTCCATTTCCAAATCCTTGTAAAAACAGGGGAATGAGTAAATCTGCGATCTCAGCCTGATTGCTTAAAATGCAAAGAATATAAACATGATAAGCCAACAGCGCGCCAAAACCAGTCATCCAGATCAGCCGTATTTTTCGTCCGGCTAAAATAAACCGGGCAGATATAAGCGATCCTGCGGTAATTCCTGCGCAATTAATCAGCATGATATAGCCTTTGTGATACATATCTAAATGAACACTGTTGGAAAAAAATCCATTGAGCAAATTCATGTCGCCCTTGCTGAAGTAAAACAGCACCAACAGCAGCATGCCTATTCGAAAATTTCGCGACTTGTAAATCTTTAAATCGATATAGGGTTCTTCGAGTTTAAATTGCCGGAGGAAAAACAAGCACATAAAAAATACTAAAGCAATTGTGCAAAGCGTAATCCGTATGCTGCTAAACCAATGGTAATATTGCCCATACAGTAAAATATAGGCTGCCAATAACAGGGATGATGCATAAAGAACAAAGCTCTCCCAGCGAATTAATTTTAAGGGAATTTTTCCATCGCGTCTTAAATCTGTGCCTTTTTTAAGAATGCAGCAAAGCAATATAATTCCGGGTAAGGCACTATAAATTTTAAATAGAAAAATGCTGTTAAAATCGTATTTGGTAAATATAAATGCGTCCAGTAACTGGGCAATAGGAGCACTGGAAAATAAGGCTGCATACATGGTTGCATAGCCTAAAATCCGGCTGCGTTGTGCATGAAATTGTCTAAAAACCAGAGAGAATATCATGCCAATAAAGCCCAGCGAAAGCATGCCGCCGGCAAATCGGAGCACCAATAGCAAAGCAAAACTATCACTGCAGTATAGAATAAGGTTTATTGCTGCGTAGATAATGCTGCAGCCTATTAAATAGGGTTTGGACGAAAAGTAGTTGAAAAATTTGGCCTCGAGAGGAAACGAAGCGGCAATGGCAAGGTAGTAAACTACCGTGGAATATTTAACATCGATTATGTCAACGCCGTAGTAACTTGCCGCGCTGGATGCTCCGCTCAGATAGATTCCCAATACCAAGGCAATGGGCATTAGTGTTATAAAAATGGTAAACAATACCAACCAGTAAGGTACCCGGCTTTTAAAAATGAGTTTGTTATTTTCGTTTGGCATAGCCTATTTCTTGGGTATTGATACTTCCGCATTCATACCGGCGCGTAGTTTTTCCAGCAAAGCATCATTATCGGTGAACTGAATGCGCACAGGAAACCGCTGCGTAATTTTTACGAAATTTCCGGTTGCGTTATCGGTCGGAAGCAATGAAAACTGCGATCCGGTGGCAGGAGAGAACGATTCTATTTTTCCATGAAACGATTTGTTCGGGAAAGCATCTATCGTAATTTTGGCTTCCTGTCCCTCTTCCATTTTCGTGATTTGCGTTTCTTCAAAATTGGCCACAATCCATTTGCCTTGTTTTTTATCCACCATAAAACCAATGGTTTGTCCTTTCTGAATGTATTGTCCTTGCTGAAGACTTCTGTTTCCCATGGTTCCATCAGAAGGTGCGGTAATTACGGCATATTTAATCTCTAGATTAATGCGTTCCAGAGCTGCTTTTTTCTGTTCGATATTGGCTTTGGCTACTGCAACTTCAGCGGTAACATCCTGGGTTTTGTCTTGCGATACGCTAAAGGAGTTTTGAATGGCCTGATAATTTGATTCGGCCACTTCCAGTTTTGTTTTAACATTCTCAAATTGCTGCTGGGTAACAGCTTCGCCTTCCAGTAGTTTCTGATAACGTGCAAACTCTTGCTGCTGCTGCCACAGTTGGGCTTTCGCAGCACTAATTTTTGCATGACTGATACTGGAACTGCTTGATGAGGTCTTCACATTGCTTTGCAGTACTTTTAAACGAGCTTCGGCAGTTGTTAAGGCAGCCTCGGCTTCGAGCAGCTTTACATTGGCTTCTTCAATATCCAGAACAACCAAGGTATCTCCTTTTTGAATTTTTTGATGATCATTAAATCTGATTTCCTGCACGTAACCAGTGGCACGACTCAAAATAGGATTGATATACTCTTTTACTTGTGCATCGTTGGTTTCTTCGTATTTCCAAAAATTCACCATTAAAAATAGTGCCCAAACGAGTAAGGCGGCTAAAATGCTTACTGCTGCTCCGTAGGTTATTTTTACAGCTGCACGGTCTATTTTTTCGTAATTCTTTAATTTATCGCTCATTATAGTTGCCCCGTTATTTTAAGTAATTGATAGTAATGTAATTTGGCCGAAACCTGACTGTTCACCAATTCAAATTTGGCTTGCAGTAACTGGGTATCCGCAGTTAGTAAATCGGTGAGCAGAGCCAATTGGTTGAAATAGGTTTGATTTACAATTCTGTAATTTTCTTCGGCCTGTTGAATGTTCATTTTTGCAGTTTCTATTTCCTTTAAATTTTCGTGAAACCTTTTGTAGGCTGTTCTCACATCTATGCGAAGCTGATCTTCGGTCTGTTTCTGCGCCAGCTCTTGTTTTCTTATCGATATAGAAGCGGCCCTTTCTTTGTGTTTGTCATGATACAAGGCCGAGATGTTGTACGAAACTTTGATTCCTGCAACGCCCATTAAATAGGGAGAATTTGAGTAAGGATACAATTTAATTTGTGGGTACGAATAGGTGTACTCTCCAAAAAAGCCGATTTTGGGAAGCTTTTCAGCTTTTACATCTTTTTCGTAAAGCTGCATCATTGTAATTTGAGCCCGGGCAATTTTTTCAAGTGGAGATAACTGAATTGCCTGCCCTAAGTAATCCTGATACAGCAGTTCCGTCTTAATAAATTCAGAACCAACTGCAATACTGTCTGTGGGCTCAATGGCTTGATCATCGTCAAATCCAATTAGAATATTCAATTGCTGCGTAGATAGTTCCAGATTGTTTTCTATTTTAAGAAGGTTTGTTTTTTGCTGAGAAAGCTGCAATTGAGACCTTAATAAATCGCTTTTTAAAACCACTCCGTTATGGTATAGTTTTGTAATCTGATTCAGCCGTTTGTTATTTTTGTAGATGTTTCGTTCAATCAGTTTTTTAAAGGCCAGCGAAGCTTGTATCCCCAAATAATCTTGGGCTACTTTGTAGTGGATATCCGAAAAGCCTGCTTCTTCCAGGTAATGCAATAAAGCCTGCTTGGTTTCCGCCTGCTTCACCTGAATTCTAGTTTTATGTCCATTGTACAAATTAAAATAAGCTTCAATCCCTGCATCATAAACACTATGGTCTTCCAGCGGAATGTATTCAGGGCTTTTTAAAATTCCATTTTCAAAGATGGGAATGTTGGCGAGTTTGCCGTAGCTCGCATCTGCACCGAATTCAGGCAGCCATTTGTTCTTTGCATCCAGAATTTTTTCTTCGCTTATTTTTGTGTCAATTTTTCTTAACTGCAATTCTTTGCTAAAGGTATTTGCTCTTTGCCAAGCTTCCTGCAAACTTATCGATACACTCTCCTGAGCATTAGTTATGCAGTGGCAGCTTAGTAGTATGAGGATGAATGCAATTGCATTTTTTGATTTACGATTCATTTTCAAAAATTTCATTTTGCAAATATCCCGTTTAATATTTAGGCATGTTTTCGAAAGTTGGACAATTGTTTTATAATTTAGGCCACTTAAAATTGTGTTTATGTCGGTAATTGATTCTTTTATTAAAGATGTTAACAGGAATGAGGATGTGTTTTACGTGCTGCATTCAAAAATCGAGGAGAAACTTCCCATGCACAGTCACAACAAACATCAGATGTGTTATGTGGAAGGTGGTGTTGCGTTTTTGAATACGCCCGATAAGTCGTATTTTCTTCCTGCGCGTCATTTCCTGTGGATTCCTGCGGGAATAGAGCATAACGTTGTTTCACGCACTTCTGTGAAAATGGTGCATAACATTTATTTTCCAAGAAATTTATTTCCCGAAGATCATCAGGTAAGGGAGCGGGAGGGTATTTATCCTGTAACAAATTTGTTGATGGAGATGATTTATTATACTGTAAACTGGCAGGAAGAAATTGGCAAGGACAGTGTTTCTAAATATGAATTTCTGATTGCTTTAAAAAATATTGTTTTAGATGTATCCACCACTCCTTTGCCTGTAGTGCTTCCAACTACTAAAAACGAAAATTTAAGGAGAGTGTTTAAATACATCCACCAGAATATCGATCAGCCCTTGAATCTGGATCATGTTGCCGAAAAATTTGGCTGCAGTTCCAGAACATTATCCCGTTTGTTTCAGAAAAATATGGATATCTCATTTCTGCAATATGTCAAGCTTGTCAG
The DNA here is from genome assembly GCF_002843385.1 of Labilibaculum manganireducens. GTDB lineage: Bacteria > Bacteroidota > Bacteroidia > Bacteroidales > Marinifilaceae > Labilibaculum > Labilibaculum manganireducens. The sequence continues at coordinate 36,349 of NZ_MVDE01000013.1, read as the reverse complement.
AATCATTAAAAGTATGGAGCAATTGCTCCAAACAGATCTTTCAATAAGTGAGATCGCCTACAGGAGTGGTTACAATAGTCTTTCTGCCTTTAGTTATACCTTTCAGCAGGTTGTTCACAAATCACCTGCTGAATTTAGAAAGCAAAGCTTACTGTGAATAGTCGTGATTCCTGTTTTATTGAATTTAAATATCTTCGGGAATGGTTTACTTCTTATTCATTGACTAATGTCGGAATCACTCAATTCTTCTACCCAAATGCTTGTTTACCGGGCATTTATTTTTCATCTAAAAGTAGCCCCCAAATTTCCACATTTAAATTAGACGGGAGCTCCAAAGTCTAAAAAAAAAGATTTGTATACAATGGAGGCAATCAAATAAATATTTCGATTGGCGGTATTTATTTTAGTACACCGGCATGGGAGTGTACACAATAGCTTCAATTCTGTGTGGTATACTTTCAATGTGCTTACTTTAAGCCTATAACACACAGAAATGGCAGTATAGTTAACTGCATGGAGTGAAAAATGGTCGTTCTTTGCAGTAGAAAAAGAATAGAACTATGGATATCGCAAAGAGATTTGAGCAAAACCCCTTGCTCGCACCAAAAGACATCCTGCCAAGTATGGTAGGGATGGAAATTGAATGCTTGTTAAACCCGGGTGTGTTTCGCTGCAACAATAAAACCTGGTTATTGCTTCGGGTGGCAGAACGACCTCAGCAAGTAGAGGGTAAAATTAGTTTTCCTGTTTACAATAAAGAGGGAGTCGTCGAAATTTTAAGCTTCGACGAAAACGATGCAGATTTGGATTTGTCCGATCCCAGGATCGTGATTTATAAAGGGGAGTATTACTTAACCACTCTTTCACATCTTCGCTTGGTTTGCAGTGATGACCAGATTACTTTCGCGGAGCCTGAAGGTTACGCTCCAATTATGGGAGTTGGTTCTCAGGAAACTTTCGGAATAGAAGATTGCAGGGTTGCAACCATGGATGATGGATATCATTTGACTTATACAAAGGTTTCTGCCGATGGGGTTGGAGTTGGATATATTCAGACTAAGGATTGGAAACAGTTTGATCGTTGCGGAATGATCTTCCCGCCACACAATAAGGATTGTGCCGTTTTCGAAGAACAGATTAACGGTAAATATTATGCACTTCATCGTCCGAGTAGTCCCGAATTAGGCGGGAATTATATTTGGATTGCTGAATCGCCCGATCGTATTCATTGGGGGAATCATCAATTGCTGGCAAAAACACGTGTCGGAAAATGGGACAGTGCCCGGCTTGGTGCAGGAGCTTCGCCCATTAGAACTGAAAAGGGCTGGCTGGAAATATACCACGGAGCAACAAAGGAACACAGGTATTGTTTGGGTGCATTGCTATTGGATTTAAATGATCCCTCGATAGTACTTGCCCGAAGCGAGGAGCCCATTATGGAACCCATTATGGAATATGAGAAAGCCGGATTTTTTGGCAATGTGGTTTTTACCAATGGGCATATCGTTAGCGGCGATACGATTACAATTTACTACGGAGCTTCGGATGAAGTGATTTGTGGGGCCGAATTCTCTATCAGTGAAATTTTACAATCGTTAAACTATTGATTTATGGCTGCTGTTACCAAAATATTGAAAAAAGCACTCTCAGAGTATTATTTTTTCCTCAGTAACCCAAGAGATATGAGGGTTTTGTTGATTACCAACATGATTTATGCCTTTGTGCTTCCGGTGGTCGATATTTTTGTAAGCGCCTATATCATGCGTTTCACCAATAACGATTTTACATTGGTAGCCTATTATCAGCTGGCTATTTATACGGGAATACCGCTTACCTTCTTTATCAATGGTTTTCTCTTGAAAAAAATCAAAATAGCCAATCTATATAGTTTTGGAATGCTTTTAAGTGGTATCTCCATGTTGTTTATGATGACGCTTGATCATCTTAATTTTGCAGGAGTTGTTTTTTCCGGATTAATAATGGGTGCATCTTTTGGTTTTTTCTGGGCCAACCGTGATTTTCTGGCTTTGGATACCACAAATGATAAAAACCGGAATTACTATTACGGTTTGGAAACCTTCTTTTTTACAATAACATCAATAATAATTCCTTTAATTGTTGGATGGTTTATTATATCGTCAAAAACATTGGGTTGGTTTGGCGAACACAGAGCTTATCAGATGATTACGCTTTGCGTATTCATTCTAACGATTATTTCATCCATTGTAATCCACAGGGAAAAATTTAAAAATCCGAAGCAAAAGAAATTTCTGCATTTCCACTTCGACCGATTGTGGCACAAAATGTTATTTTTGGCCGGATTAAAAGGACTTGCACAGGGATATTTGGTGACAGCACCGGCTATTCTGATCATGTATTTAATTGGTGACGAAGGATCTTTGGGAACCATTCAGGCTATTAGTGGAATCGTTACAGCAATAGTATTGTATCTCCTGGGCCGATTTTCCAAACCGGAACACCGTATTTACATATTTACAGTGGGTTTACTCATTTTTGTTGCAGGCACAATGGCCAATGCAATTATGTTTTCGGCAACAGGTGCAATGGTGTTTATGCTGGCGATGGTTTTATTCAGACCCTTGCACGATATCGCCTATTTCCCGATTCAGATGAGAGTGATTGATGTGCTTTCCCGAAAGGAGAAACGAAACGAATTTGCTTATATTTTTAATCACGAATTTGGACTTTTTGTTGGTCGTGTATTTGGATTAGTGATGTTTTTGTTATTAACACACTACGTTTCGGAGGTGTTTGCGCTTAAGTATTCTTTACTGATCATTGCACTGCTGCAATTAATCTCTGTTCCTGTTGCTAAAATGGTAATTAAACATACCAGTAAAGAGGAATTCAAATCAAATGGCCAAGACGTAAGATTGAGAGATGTTGATGATAAATTAGTAGTAGAACCTTTGGTTTAATAGCTTCGCAAGCTTTGAGGGAAAAAATAATGAAAGGTCAATTCTGAAAATATAAAAAATCCAAATCCATTAACAGGTGAAACTACCATGTAATACTATTACACACAGTTGGATGAGTGTAATTTGGGAGTTCCATATAACAACTAAAAAATAAATTATAACACATGAATCGTAACTATTTATTTTGGATACTATGTTGTTTCGTTTTTGCTTCGTGCACGACACAACCGCAAACAGCAGTAAAAGAGCTGCAGATTAGTCGTGTAGAAAGCATGCCTAATCAGCCACAGCCATATAAAATGCTTGACTGGCATGAAAAGGCAGTGAATTTCGACGAAGCAATATTCGATTTTGATGCCACAGGTGAATTCCGGCCTTTTATTTGGTTGGATAATGCAAAGAGAAATCTTCCACAGACAACATTTGGTTTGTACACGGTTATAGGTGATGTGAGACAAGGACCAAATAAAAATAAGGGTGAATTTCACGAAGCAATCAATTCTTTGGGCGCTTTGATGAGTGCCGGATTAGTGGGAATTGACAAGCGGGATCAGAAGGGATACAATTATGTGAAAATGGTTCAGAACTATTTCAACACGGATAATGGTTGGAATATCATGATGAACAATACTTGTCCGAAAGTTGCCCTTTTGGGTGGAGGATATGGCCGCGACTGGTGGTACGATGTCTTTCCAAATGTGCTGTATTATGCCGTTTCGGAATTACAGCCTAATGTAGAAGGTGCAGATGCGATTCAGAAAACCATTGCCGAGCAATTCTTTAAGGCCGATTCTACCTTGAATGGAAATTACGATTATTCCTATTTTGATTATGCTGAGATGAAAGGAAAACGAAATCAGATTCCTTACCAGCAGGATGCAGCAGCAGGACATGCTTATGTGCTTTACTCAGCTTATCAGAAATTTGGAGATCCCCGCTATCTGGAAGGTGCAAAATCGGCAATTGAGGCTTTGTTGAGCCAAAAGGAAAGTCGGTTTTACGAAGTACTGATGCCTTTTGGAGCCTATGTGGCAGCCCGCTTAAATGCGGAACAGGGAACAAATTACGATGTCTCGAAAATACTTGATTGGACTTTCGACGGATGTACTGCAGAAAAGGGACGCACTGGCTGGGGAATTATTGCAGATCGCTGGGGAGATTACGATGTTTCGGGTATACAGGGAAGCCTGATTCAGGATGGTGGCTACGGTTTTTTAATGAACACCTTCGACATGGCCTGGCCTCTGATACCAATGGTTCGATACGATCAAAAGTATGCGCGCTCGATCGGGAAATGGATGTTGAATGCAGCAAATTCCACTCGTTTGTTCTATCCCTACGAAATTCCAGACGGAAATCAGTATTTGCCTGAAAATAAAAGCATAACCCGTAATGTAATCGCCTACGAGGGATTAAAGAAGGTTGATGCTTATAACACCAAGGAGTTTAAAGGAGTTTCGCCGGTAGCACTGGGCGATGGACCAAATTGGGTGGTTAGTCAGCCAAAACTATCCATGTTTAGTATTTACGGATCGGCACATGCCGGAATCTTTGGTTCTATCATCAGGAAAACTAATGTGGAGAAGATTCTGCAATTGGATTGTCTTGCGACTGATTTCTATAAAAATGAATCCTATCCTACTTATTTATACTTCAATCCTTACGATGAGGTAAAGAAAATCGACTATTCTTCAGAACAAGGAGTTGATCTCTATGATATTGTTTCGGGGAAGCTTGTTGCGGAAAAAATTTTTGGCAAAGGAAGTTTTTCAATTGAAGGAAACAAAGCGATGGTAGTTGTTGAAATTCCTGCGGGATCAAAAATAGAACGATCAAAAGAGAAAGTGACCGCAAATGGAATTGTTATATCGTTTTTTTAAGAAACACTGGTTTTTGAAATGGGCGGCTCTATTGGTAAAATGACAAAATAAATATCTGATTGAATTGGATTGTTTAAACGGTTCAATTCAGCTGGAAATAATAAGATCTCAAGTGCTTTAGATATAGTATCATTTAATTAAACGATTACGGAAACGATAGCAATTTCTTCAAATAGGATCCTGGATGAATTGTTATTTATAGAAAAATTACGCTTTTAATTCACTGTTGTTAATTAAAATAAAATCTATGAAAACTATGTTTTTAAATTTAAAAAGAGGAATACTGAGCTTTGTATTTATCTTTTTGACAAGTGCTGTCTTTGGGCAGGTTCTTGTATCAGGAAAAGTTACCGACGTAAGTGGAGAATCATTACCAGGTGTTAGTGTTTTTGTAAAAGGCACAAATGTTGGTTCCATTACTGATATTGATGGAGGTTACAGTTTAGAAGTGCCTAAAAATGCACAATTTTTGGTTTTTTCTTTCATTGGAATGAAAAATCAGGAAGTTGAATTTACCGGACAAACCAGTATCAATGTCATCTTACAGCAAGATATTACAGATTTAGATGAGGTTGTTATTGTTGGTTATACAGCAAGAAAAAAATCTACATTAACAGGAGCTGTATCGGTTGTTAATCTTTCAGATATGGAGAAAACGCGGGTGCCGAATGTTTCTCAGGCTTTGCAGGGTCAAATAGCCGGGGTATTGGTAACATCGAGTACAGGAGCGCCGGGAGATCCTATTCAGATACGTATTCGTGGAGAAGGAACGATTGGAGATAACAATCCGTTGTATGTAGTAGATGGAATTCCTTCACGGGATATCACCTTTTTAAATCAGGCTGATGTTAAAACTATGACTGTTTTAAAAGATGCGGCCGCTGCGGCAATTTACGGTTCCAGAGCTTCGGGTGGTGTGGTATTAATTACCACTAAAAGCGGATCGAAAGGGAAAACAAGTTTCGATGTAAACTATTATACTGGAATTCATAAGGCAGCGAATCTTCCTAATATGCTGAATACTGAGCAGTACATGAATACCCTCGAGAAAGCCTGGGACAATTCAGACAGATCAGGAGCAAATCCTTATACCGCTGATAAAGGCAGATCTGATTTTGCTGACACAGACTGGCTTGATGAATTGTTTGAAACAGGAAGATCACAAAATTTGCAGATGACAGCTAGTGGAGGAACTGAAAAAATGCAATATTTAATGTCTTTGGGTTATTATGGACAGGATGGAATTGTTGTATTTGATAATGATAAATACCAAAGATTAAATTACAGAACCAATCTCAATATTGATGTAACGGATCGAATTAAAATTGGAACAAATCTGCAGTTGTCCTATTCAACACAAGATAAAACAGCATCAAAAGGTGAAAGTCTAATTCGATATGCTTTGTTAAGAGCTCCCGTATTAGCTGTTCGTAAAGATGTGAATGACCCTACTTTCTCTGAAAGAGATCCTTTTACGGATATGCCGTTTTTCACGCCAACAGGCTATGATCAGGGATTACAAAGATCGATGTATGAAATGGTAGGAAACCCTGTTGCCAAAGCCTATTTTACAGATGATCAGCGAAAGATTTATAAAACATTTGGAAATGTTTATGGTGAATTTGCTTTTTTGGGTAATAAAGAACTAAAATTCAGAACAAATATCGGGGTTGATTTATCAATGTTTCACAACAAAGCTTTTAATGAGAATTATGGTGATGATGATGGTGGTGGATCTGCAGTTGATCAAGGATTGGGCAGACAGAACAGACCTAATAGTTTGAGTGAAGAAAGAGGAGAAGCACGTACAATTACCTTTAATAATACATTAAATTACGCGAAAACCTTCAACGAAAAGCATGATTTTAGTGCAATGGCAGGTACCGAATATATTGACAATTATGAATCATCAATAGGAGCCAGCAGAGCTCGTTTCCCTTTTACAACTGATGAATACCGGTATTTGGATTATGGAGGATCGGATCTTGATCTTTGGAATAGCGGATCTGCTTCAGAGTGGGCATTGTTCTCTTTGTTTGGATCAACATCTTATGCGTATGATGATAAATACATGGTAACTGCTAATCTGAGAGCTGATGCTTCATCAAGGTTTTCTGAAAGCAATCGTTGGGGGTATTTCCCTTCTGTTTCTGCCGGATGGACAATTTCCAAGGAAGATTTTATGAAGGATGTTGATTGGTTGTCTAACTTAAAATTAAGGGCAAGTTGGGGTAAATTAGGAAATCAGGAGATTGACAATTATGCGTATTTAACTTTGGTTAGTCAGGTAGATGGCATTGTTAAGACGAATCGTTTTGGTAATTCTGATTTGAAGTGGGAGAGTTCTACCCAATCAAATATTGGTGTTGATGTTGGTTTTCTTAATAGTAAACTGGTACTAACGGGAGAATATTTTGAAAAGAATACGACAGATATTTTATTGCCGATTGGATTACCATCTGTTGTTGGTGATGTATCTCCTACAATTGTAAATGCAGGTGAAGTGAGTAATAAAGGATTCGAATTCTCTATCGATTACCGCAATTCAGGCAAAGAATTCAAATACAATGTAAACGCGAACATTGCGACATTAACCAATAAGGTTGAAAAGCTGCATCCAAACGTTCCCAATATCGTAACGGATGTAACAAAAACTGAAGTTGGACATGCATTAAATTCCTACTACGGATACAAAATGGTTGGTATTTATCAAAATCAGGCTGAAATAGATAGCCATTTGTTTACTGAAGGAAATGCAAAACCAGGAGATATTAAATTCAAGGATGTAAATGGTGATGGGAAAATTAGTGCAGATTATGACAGAGAATTTATTGGAAGTCCTATTCCCGAATTTACGTATGGTTTTTCATTCTCATCTACCTATAAAGGATTTGATTTTTCAATGCTTTTTCAGGGAGTAGCGGGTGTTGACAGATACAATCAAGGGAAACAAATTGTAGACTATGATACACGCCCGTTTAATTATACCACAGCAATATTAGGTGCTTGGGATGGGGAAGGCAGCAGCAATAGCATACCAAGAGTTGCTTTTGAAGACAATGGAAGCAGTAAGGTATCGAGCATTTTCGTTGAAGACGCTTCCTATTTCCGACTAAAGAATATTGAAATTGGATACACAGTAACGGCACTAAAAGGCATTGATAATATACGCTTCTATGTATCCGGGCAAAATTTATTGACAATAACTGACTATACCGGTTTAGATCCGGAATCTACCGATTTAATGGATTTAGGAACTTATCCTCAGTCAAAATCAGTTTTGTTTGGCGTAAATGTGAAGTTTTAATCGTAAAAAGTATAAATTATGAAATACATATATAGTATAATCATTATTTTCTTCTTTGCAGGTCTTACGAGTTGTACAGATGAATTAAACAATTACCCAATTGGCCTTTTAACCAAAGATCAGGTCGATTCAGATCCTACAATTACTACAATTGAGTCTTCGGTGAGCTCATCATACTTACCTCTTAAAAACACTTTAAATGGGATTATTCCTGATTGGAGATGGGATTTGGGAACCGTATTTAGAAATGATATTGTTTTGCAGGATATTGCAGCCAATGATATGAATAAGAAATGGAATCCAGATGGTGACCAAGCTTGGATGGATGAACTGGCAAGCTTTACCTTTACACCCGAAAATCAGGCGTTTAATGGAATATGGGTGTACGATTATGAAGGAATTAGCAGAGTAAACCTGGCCATTAACTTTTTAACTGATGCTGAGATAGTTCAGAAAACAGGAATTGATGATGCCCGCAAAAATCAATTGCTGGCAGAAGCTTATTTTTTAAGAGCTTTCTACTATTTTGATTTGGTAAATAATTTTGGCGGTGTGCCATTGGTGCTTAAGTCTCCGGATTCATTTGAAGAAGCTTTTGCTGTTTCGGTCAGAGCATCTGCAGATGAAGTCAGAACACAGATAAATTTAGATTTAACAGCAGCGAAAGCGATCGCTCCGAATGCCAAATATCCTGATGCTGCAGAACCATGGCGAGCTTCAAAAGGAGCTATTATTGCATTACAGGCTAAAGTAGCTTTGTACAGTAATGATTGGGCTGCAGTACTTAGTTTAATTACAGAATTGGACGCACTTGGCTTTTACAGTTTGAATGGAAATTATTTTGATAGCTTCGATGCAAGTAAGGAATTTACGGAAGATGAGGTTATTTTTGCGTACGATCATCGTTCAGGTGAAACTCCCAATAATACGAATGGACTTGGCGATGTAATTGGGTGGGGATTCTTTTCTCCTACTGATGATTTTATCAATGCTTTTGAAGCCAACGATCCCAGATTGCTGTATACCATTGATGTTCCCAACAAGCGTGCATCAAAAATAGTGGGATCAACAACTGAGCTAATTGATTATGGAAATAAAGTATACATACGCTATGCTGATGTATTACTTTGGAAAGCAGAAGCTCTTAACGAAACAGGAGACTATTCTGGAGCTGTTGCAATCATTAACCAGATAAGAACCAGAGCCAGAACCAGTCCAACAGCTGATGGTTCTGTGGTGCCTGCAGGAACACTTGCAAACAGAGGAAATTCAACAAATCCGGAAGAAATAAAAGCTTGGTTAATGTCTGAAAGAAGAGTTGAGTTAGGTTTTGAATCACAAAGATTTAATGACTTGAAAAGATGGGGAATAGCCAAAGCGGTATTAGCAGCACTTGGAAGAAATTACCGGGATCACAATGCTCTCTATCCAATTCCTCAAAAAGATATTGATAAGTCTGGCGGATCAATTACACAAAACTCGGGATATTAGCATATATATTCTTTTAATGAAATGTTCTCAATATCAAATGTGATATTGGGGACATCTTTTTGGTACCATAACCAATGGTCTTCAAGAGTTTTCCTGTTTGGCTTTCCCGATGATATTTTTCTTGTAATCAGTAGGCGATTCACCATAAAGCTCTTTAAAACAACGGTAAAAATAGGTTCGGTTATTAAATCCTGTTTCATAAATAATCTCAGAGACCGTGTAAGAAGATTCCAGTAGAAGAGATGCCGCTTTCTTCAATCGAAAATTACGAATGAATCCATGAGGCGTAAATCCGGTAACCGCTTTTATTTTACGGTACAATTGGGTTTTACTCATTGCCAGTTGATCTGCCAATAGGTCGGCGTTTAATTCGGTTTTATCCAGATTGTCATCGACAAATTTCTGCAAATTGTCCACAAATTTCACATCTCGTTTGTAAAGTCCCGATACATCTTTTACCAAAACCGTTTGAACCGATTGAAAAGCATCCCGAATTTGATTTCGCATTTCGATTAATTTTCGAATTCGCACTTTAAGATGACGGGGATCAAATGGTTTTGGAATGTAACTGTCTGCACCCGATTCAATTCCTTGAATCCGATGTTCTAATTCTCCCTTTGCAGTCAATAAAATAACCGGAATATGACAGGTGTTAATGTTTTCTTTTATGGCATTGCACAATTCCAGTCCATCCATTTCCGGCATAATAATGTCACTTACAATGACCGAAACATCATTTGAATTTATTTTATCGAGTGCTTCAAGACCATTTTTTGCAAGTAAAACATTATAGTCCTGATGTAAAATGTCGTCGATTAAATTTCGAAGCTGTTCATTATCATCTACAACCAGAATATTGTATTTAGGGTTCTCTCCATCAGAAGTTTCTGTGTCTTTGTTTACAAAAGAGACAGGTTCTAATCCCATTATTTCTTCAATTGCTCTGTCTTTTATTCTACTCTCATCAATTACAATTTCATTTTGTTTTTCACTGTCTGAGTATTGATTTTTAGATATAGGGATTGAGATTGTAAAACAACTGCCGATATTGGGCTTACTCTCCAATTGAATACTTCCTTTGTGAAGTTCAATCAGACTCTTGGTTAATGACAAACCAACCCCGGCACTTTCCGAAAATCTTTTTTCTTTAGGCAAAGAGTTTGCGTTTTGAAAGAAACGGTCAAATATTTTATCCTGATATTTTGTTGGGATTCCAATTCCGTTATCAGTTATTTTTATGACTGCATTTTTTTGTTGGCGTAGTAATTCAATACTAACACTTCCTTTTTGCGGCGTATATTTTAATGCGTTAGATATCAGATTCAGCAATATCTTTTCCATGATATTATTATCGAACCAGCCAATGATATCTTGCGAGTTGTCGATCAGTTTTAATTCAATGTCCTTTTCCTGAGCATATTGAGTAAATGCCTCTGTTATTGTTCTTGTGAAATCAGTAAGGTTGTAATTTTGAACCCGTAATTCAAAATGACCAGTCTCAACTTTTCTAAAATCGATCAATTCGCGAATAAGATGCAATAAACGGGTTGAATTGTTGTAAATGGATTTTACGTATGGAGAAATTTCTTTGTCGTTGGGGTGCAGATCCATGAGTTGAGCTGCGGGCGCCATAATTAAGGTAAGGGGAGTTCTAAACTCATGAGCAATATTGGTGAAAAATTGAAATTTATAATGGTTTATTTCTTTGGTTTTTTGAATTTCCAACCTCTCAATTTCCAACTTGTTTCTCATTTTTGTTCTGCGAAGAAGTAAAAAGATGAATAGAAAAATGGCCATAAATGCAATGAAGACATATGAAATATATGCCCAGGTTGTTTTCCAGAAAGGGGGATAAATTGTGAGTTTGATTTCACGTGTGTCCGGATTCCAAATACCGTCTTCATTCGTACATTTTACTTTGAAAATATAATCTCCGGGCGGAACATTGGTGTAAGTGGCTTCACCTTCTTTTTTAATTAATGTATAATCAGTGTTAAAATTCTCCAGCTTAAAAGCATACATGCACTTTTGCTTGTTATGGAAGTTTAGGGTGGTGAATTCGAATCGGAAAAAATTTTGGTCGTAGTTTAGTTTTAACGAATCAGACATATCAATGTAGAAAGGAACAGGGTTCTTTTCTTTCTCAGGTTCGTTAAATACCGAAAAATTAGTGATGGCAAGCCTTGGGAAATATTCTATGTCTGCAACCTTATTCGGATCAAAATAAGTAAGACCGTTAACACCTCCAAAATATAATTTGCCGGTCTGTTTTCCAAAACACGATGCACCATCAGTAAATTCATTACTCTGCAGTCCGTCAGAATAAAAATAGTTCCGTATTTGTCCGTTCCTGTAATTTAGTTTTGCCAATCCATTATTTGTACTTACCCAGATATTGTGGTTTTGATCAGTCTGAATAGCGTGAATTGTATTGTTTGGCAATCCATTTTGCTCTGTGTAGTGAGTAAACTGATAAGGAAAAGTGGTTAGGTTTAATCTGTCAAGTCCTCCGCTGGTGCCTATCCACAGGTTCTCATTATTCGATTTGCACAGGCTTAAAACATCATCATTCAGTAAGGAATTAAGATCGTTTGAGTTGCTTCTGAAAGCCTCAAATTTTTCTGAAATTGTATTTAAGCGGTAAAGACCGCCACCACGGGTACCTATCCACATTATATTGGGTTCACCCTCTACTATCGAATAGATTATATTGCTGTTTAGTCCTTTTTTATTGAGAGGATCACTTTTGTAGTGGCTGTAATCTGCCAGACGGTATTTCCCATCTTTTTTGCGCACAATTGTCAAACGAAACAAACCATAACCACTGGTACCTATCCATAAATCGTTAAATGCATCCAAACAAATGGAATAAACAGATCCCAGTTTAATGTCTGATGTATTTTCAAAATCATTGGGAAAATGCAAGATATTTCCGGTTTTAGATTCAAACATGTCAATTCCTTCGCCATCAACACCAATCCAAATATTTTTAAAAGAATCATTGCCTAAGGATAATACTGCATTGTTCGAAAGTCCGTTTCGGGTGTCAAAAACCTTGGTGGGCGTATTAGTTTTAGCGATTAAATTTAATCCGTTTCCTCTGGTACCTATCCATAAATTTCCATTTTCATCTTCATGCGCGGCTCTAACAATGTTGTGGTTTAAATTGCCTTCCGAAAGGTCTCCTTTTTTTATCAATTCGAAGAAATTGCCCTCCATGATGTATTCGTGTACTCCATCTCCATCGGTGCCAATCCATAAAAGATCTGGTTCGGTTTGGGTGATCGACCAGATCTTAACCTTTTTGTTTTCAGAGTTCTCTAAAAGTTTAATTTGGCGGGGTTCACACAAATTTAATTTAAATATTTCCCCTTCATCGGTACCTCCCCACAAAAATTCACCATCTAAGCTTACCGATAAAGAAGTAACAGAAAAGGGAGTGGGCTGAGGTTTGGTTTCTTGAATTGTTCCGTCTTCAAGATTAATGGATAGAAGTCCTCCATTGGTTAAGCTTACAAAAAGAAAGAGCTGTTTATGGTAGGTGTAAAACCAGTTTTTATCAGAATCGAACTTGTATTTACTGCTTAGATAAATTGTTTCTGTAATTTTCCATGTGTCTTTGTGCTCCAGTTTATAAGCATTTCCTTCTTCCGATAAACACCACAACTGTTCATTGGATGCAAATGCAAAACCAACTGTTTTTTTGGTAATGTCTTCCTGATTTGAGATTTGAATTGGTTCAGAAAATTGTCTGTTTTCATAGTCAAATTTGCAAATGCCGTAATTGTATTTACTGCACCAAATTATCGAGTCAGAATCTAAACTGGTACGGTAACTTTCTTCACGATATTCTATAAAATCAGTGTTGTTTAGGTAGGATGTAAAAATATTTTGTTCGTAATCATATGTATTGAGGCCATTTTCGGTCACGATCCATAAATTATTGAACCGGTCTTCAAGAATATTCCTAATGATGTTGTTGTTGATTGTGTTTTTGCGAAAGGCATTGGGCTTGAATACTCTTATATTGCTTCCATCGAATCGATTTAGTCCATCCCATGTCCCAAACCACATGTATCCTTTCGAATCTAAATAAGATGAAGTTACGGCACTATTGGATAGTCCTTCTGTACTTCCTATTTGATTGTGTCTCCAGTTGCTGGCTTTAAAACCAGTAAGAAATAAAAACAGTATTAATCCCCAAGTAAAAACCCTTAACATTTTTTTTTAGGAAAAGTAACAAAATACGAATACGCTGACAAGGTGAAGTCATTCTAATTTTATCTGTTAGACTCGTTTTTAGTAAATTAGGGAATAAAGTATACAGATAAGGAAGTAGAGTATACTTGCCGGTGAGCTGTAAGGATTTTATTTGTAGGACAATTAATATGGCTTGAGCCATTAAAAAAGATAGACTTATGGAGATTTGCAAAAGAAAATTACACATTACTGATTGGGAGACTGAAGTTGATCTAAATAAACCTGTTGCCAGATATCCGGGGAATCCAATTATCACATGTGCCGATGTTAACTGTGTTTGGAAAGATCCTATATACCAGGTAATTACTGTTCACAATGCGGGTATTACATTCTATAACGATGAGGTGATTATGTTGTTTCGATCGCATCTTCGAAATGGAATTTCTGTGATTGGTACTGCTCGTAGCCGCAATGGAATAAGCAATTGGGCGATTGATCCTGAACCAAGTATAAAACCCTGTAATGATAAGGATGTGTTTGCTGAAGAAACAAATAAGAATAACTTGATTGAAAATGAAACCGGAGGAGTTGAAGATCCAAGGATTTCCTGTATAGGAAACACTTATTTTATTACTTACAGCGCTTATCATGCACTGGAAAAAGATAAGGTTCGGGTTTCGTTGATTACAACTCGGGATTTTAAGTCGTTTGTAAGGCATGGTCCGTTAATGGATGTGGATATGCGGAATGTCGTAATTTTTCCTGAGAAAATTAATGGCAGGTATTATGCTCTTTTCCGGCCTAATGATCATACTGAAGATCATACCGGAGGCGTTTTTAAAGAGATTCAAATTGGTTGCAATAAAGATATTTTTAATCATAATTGGATTTTAACAAAGGAACCAATTATGAGACAGGCTGGAGGACCAAGCACATTTGGCAGTAAAATAGGACCGGGAGCAACTCCCATTAAAACAAAATATGGGTGGATTAATATTTTTCATGGGGTGAGAGGCACTATGGATGGTAATCCTTATACTTTGGGTGTCGCTCTTCATGATTTGAAAAAACCGGAGAAAGTTCAGGTATCTAATATTCCGATTCTATTTCCTGCTAAAGCAGACTGTAGAACGAAAGACGAAGAGTATGTTCATGTTCCCAATGTCGTATTTTGTTGTGGTGCTCATCGTAAGGATGATGGTACAATATTTATTTATTACGGGGGAAATGATACCGTAATGAATGTTGGAGTTACACATGAAGATGTGCTGGTTGAACTTTGCCTTAATTACCCTCAAAATCCTATGAATGGAATTCCGGCGTATCCATTTTAGATTTTAAAAAGCGGATAGTGGATTCTTTTTAAGGATTGCAATTTTAGTATTCTTTAACACTTGTTCCAATCTGTTAACTACATTTTGAAGTACATTTGCTTCATAGAGATTAAAGATTAGGTTTTTCATAGATTTAGTAGATTAGATTTAGGATTTTAGATAAATTGATACCCGGCCGAACACCGGGTTTCTTTTTTTTAACTACAGTTCATCTTACCAGACCAATTACTCCAATTAATTTAAGCTTCTTTAACTTCTTTTTCAGGCAATTAACATTTTAATGATTTACCTTTAAAAGAGAATAAAACTAGTAAGTGGTTTTTTTCATAGATTAAAGATTTAGGTTAGTAATTAGTGGTTAGTGAAAAAGCCTGGTGTGATGCCCGGGCTTTTTTCATTTTATAATATTCGTTTTTCAGCCGGTTATTTTTGATGTACTTGTTTAATTTATTTGCATTTGGAGAACATAGTGAATAACTATTTAACTTTTATTAATCAAATATAGTGGAATTAGTGAACATATTTCGTAGATTTGATATCATAACTTAATTGAATACTATCAATTTTAATCTGAAAAATTAGACCATGAAAAAATCTATTTTAATACTTTTTGTATTTGTCGGGTTCGCTCTTAGCGCACAAAATACCAAAGTTGAAGTGCTGAAAGAGTTTCTAAAAGGAACTATTCAATTGGATGAAGGCAATATTGATTTAGAACAACCAATCTTTACCATTAACGAGTTGGCAGCCAGTAAAGCTGATAAAGTAGCGGATTTAACAAAGGAAAATGTTACTGAAGTTTTAGCTGAAGCAAAAAACTATTCTACATGCATTATCACTGTAGGAGTGCACACAATTGTTAAGGTTACCGATTTTGAAGATTGCAGTCCTAGTGGCGCATGGGGTGCATGCATGCCAATGGGGAAAGGCTATATCCAAAAGGCGGGTGTTTTATCTGAAGTAAATGATTACCTTAAAAATATCATTGGACGACCAGGTTCTCAGGAGAGAAAAGTGTTTCTGTTTAAATAAAAATTTGCAATAGAATAAATCAAGAAAGTCCTGCTGATACAAATCGGCAGGACTTTCTTTAGTTGACCCGTTAAATAGTCTTGTTTTTTTAATTTTTGTATCGAAGGCAAATTTATATTCTTACTGGTAATTGTATATTTCAAAGGAAACTCTTCGGTTGTTAGCGCGGCTTTTGTTGTCTGTATTTGCCACAACAGGTAAGCTTTCTCCGTGAGGTACAACAATTATTTGATTATCGGGAATACCGTTTAGAACCAAATAATTTTTTACAGTTAACAAGCGTTTGTAAGCCAACTCTATGTTAGAGCTGTCGGAACCTATGTCATCTGTATGTCCGTGCATTTTAAGCGTGTAGTTCTGGTTCTTTTTCAGGATTTTTATTAAGGTTGCCAACTTATTTCTGGAATATTCGGTAAGGGTATAGTTTCCAAACGAGAAATAGATGTTTTCAAGATGATCTTCCATATCTATTTTTTCTTCTTTCTGTTCCGGGCATCCTTTGTTTTCGAAACTTCCTGCTATTTCCGGACAAAGATCCTCACTGTCAACGATTCCATCTCCATCAGAATCTACCGGACAACCGGTTTCGTCAACAATGTAATAGGAAGGCGTATTAGGACATTGATCAATATCGTCGGCCACGCCATCTCTGTCCTGGTCAGACTGTTTATCTCTTTTTTCCATTTCCTCCAAAGCCTTTCTTAAATAATCTATTTTTTTGTATTTCTCGGCCAACAGGGTTTTAAGGATACTGCTGTCGTTGTCCAAAATTCTGTCTGGTTTTTTATCGGAAGATAGTGGGAGACTAAAGCCAAGAAGGAATTCATGATTGTTGGATGCGTATCGTCCGGTTTTTTTGATACCAAGATCATAAGAATATCCAATCGTAAAGTTTTTAAGAATCTTAACACCTAAATTTAGTCCCAGTGAGAAATCATCACGATAATTAACTGCAAACCATCCTTTGTCTTTTAAATCAGCAATAACATTCACATCGTATTGAAAAGGAGAGCTATCGGCATATCTAAGAAGCAGGAACGGAGAAATGCTAAGGTTTTTAACCATATTGATTGGAAACCTGTAGCCACCAGTTACCAGCAATTGTCGGTTTAATTGGTAGGAACTTTGTTTACCGCCACTCGATTCGGATATTGAGTTGTTGAGTAGTTGAGGTACTGTGATGCCCAGCAATAGATTATTATAAGAGTAATAAACACCTAAGTTGGCCATAAACTCAGTGTTTTTGATGTTGTTGTTAAGTAAGTATGGATCGCTTGAGTCTGCTATAATTCCTGACATATCCATTCTGAAATCTGAAATTCCGGCAGAAATGCCGAATCGAAGGTTGTGCTTGTCGGCGAATTTTAAACGGTACGAATAGCTAAGTAATGCTTGTGTGTTACTAAAAATACCTACATCATCGTTCGTCAGGTTTAATCCAACACCATATTTCCCATCATTTAATGCAGCATCTGCTGTGAAAGCATGGGTAACCTGGCCACCATCAAAACCCATGAATTTTTGATTGCGGATAAGGTATGAATTGAATAATCCATTTGCTCCTGAAGCTGCCGGGTTGTATACAACCGGATTAATGTAATACTGATCAAGTAATGGAACCTGTTGTGCTTTTGCAGAAAAATCAGCAAAAGCTATTAGTATTAAAATGATTGTTGTAAGCCTTACTTGGATTCTCATAATATGCGTATATTCAGCTTAATTCTTGCCAAGAATGGATATCGTTCCCCTGATTGGGTTTATTTTTTCTGAGTTAAAATCGATCAGATAGTAGTAAGCACCATTGGGCAGAATCGATCCGTTATAACTTCCTTTCCAATTATTTTGATAAGATTTGGCATGATAAATTTCCTGTCCGTAGATATTGAAAATGGATACCTCAGGAGCATTTAAATCCGATTCGTATTGAATCAGCCATTTGTCATTTATTCCGTCACCATTCGGAGTGAGTGCATTGCCGACAACAACCTTTTTACCATCCTCTAAATGTATTTCGGTTAGCTGACCAGCATCTGAAGATCGGCAATAATTTGCATCAACAACAAGTATTTGATAGGTTCCTATGGCTAAATTATCTAACTCCAGTACATTCTCGTCGGTCGAGTAGGTATCGCCCGGATCGATAATAAATTTGTAAGGAGGCATTCCGTCAGTAGTACTAATTGTGAGCTGTCCATCATTCTTAAATTGAACATCTTTGCTAAGAATCTGCAGTTTTGGATTTTTATGAACCACAATTTCGGGTTTGGAGCCAATAAACTCATCTACACAATTGCCAATTGTTATTTTGTAGCTGGATTGTTCGCTTGGCAGAATTTCTTCGAAAACAATTGCTTCTCCCGAACCGGTTATGCTGCCAATCTCCTCATTTCCATCGTGCAAAATATATTCTATTCCATCAATTGACGTGGGCAGCTCAACATCTACAAGTTCACCCAGACAAATTTCCGAAGGAGTTACAAAACTTTCCAGTGAGAGAGGGGTAATATCAAAAAGGTCAATTTGTTTACTGCTGCTTAAAATCTTTTTATCTGTACAAACAGATTCATAGGCGTAAACCTGATATTTGGTCGGTTTTAATGGCTTTAATGAAGGAAAGGTGATTGTATTTCCATTGCCTATAATGTTTGCTTCCAGAAAATTACTTCCATCGTGAATTTGGTAATAAATGCCCTCTTCACTATTCTTAATAGATAAAACGACCTCTTCGCCGATGCATATTTTTTCGCGACTGGCTATAAGCTCCCGATCGGTTTGAGGTGGATTGTGAACGTCAACGTCAACAGTATATCTAATATTTACTGGGTTTATGCATTTGTTTCCCAGTGCTTCAATTCGATAGGTAGTTGAAGAAGAGGGGATAGTTGGTTCAAAGTTTATATCCTCACTATTTCCAGTTAAAGGTGATCCAATTGGAGTATCTCCGGCAAAAAGCTGATAACTAACAGCCGGGTCGGTTGGTGTCAAAGAAATAATTACTTCCTCGTCTTTGCAAATGGTATGTTTGTCAATAGTCGGGTGTAAATGATCCTCCGGAGGAAGGCCGACTAAAACTTTAGCTGTTTGTTGAAGTGTTGAGGTGGAAGCGCAGGTGTTGTTCGTTGCAACGATATGATAAATTACAGATCGAAAAGGAGAGAATTCAGGGAAAGAAATGCTTGAATTGTTACCTTGAATTGGACTTTGCTGCATGTATGTGCCATCATATAACTGGTAGCTAACTCCTAATTGACTGCTGTTTAGTGAAATGATTGTTTTTTCCCCAATGCAGATTTGATCTTCGGATATGCTTACGGCGATATTGTCAACTGGCTTGCTGATAACTTCGATGCTTACAGTTTGAGACAGGCTGATACTTTCTGATGTTATTGCATTAATTGCAGCAATATGGTATAAGGTTGAGCAATTAGGAGTTATGGTAAAGTGGATTGTTGAACCATTTCCTGCCTGCGGACTGCCAATATTTGTATCTTCAGATTTGAGTTGGTAGTTTACACCAATCTCACTTTGTGTGATATGGATTTGAGTAAGTTCTCCTTCACAGATTATTTCCTTATCAATAGTAACTGTAAGTGAATTATCCGGAATTGAAGTTAAAAGATTAAGCTTGTTATGATGTAATGAATATCCTTCTTTTACAAAGCTTGCTGATAGTAAATAAATAATAAGTAAGATATATCGCAGTTGTTTGTAAATCCGGCTCATTAATTTATTTTTGATTACAGTATTCTTAAAATGTATTTGTTGTTTTATTTATATCTGTAAAAGGGGCATGTAAAATATGTTCTTTTAAGAAATATTAACAATTTAAGATTGGTGTTTTTGATATTTTAAGAAATTTGGAGCAAATCATTGGTTTCCGGTTTGTATATTTATGTGGCTGTAAATCTTAGGAAATCCCCTCGTTTAATTTATGTTTGCAAATTCTTCCTGAATTAAGTGTTTGTTGTATTGTCATGATTGCCAATTGTTTGTACTGGGTTAATTTCGCCTCTACTTTATTTTGACTAACAATGGAAAAACAATGACAAATAAGCATTTATTTAATGGCAAGGAAGTGGGTTCAAAATTATTTGAATCTATATGCAGTGGAAGAAGTTCTCCCAATATATTTTTATACATTTGTTTGAACCATTTTAAATAAGAGAGTATATATGCAAAATGCTAAACAGTTGGATTTTGACCAAAAACAAGATAAATTAGACAGAAGATATGTGAGAATGGCTTTGATTTGGGCTGAAAATTCATATTGTGTAAGAAGACAGGTTGGAGCATTAATTGTGAAGGATCAAATGATTATATCGGATGGATACAATGGAACGCCTTCCGGTTTTGAGAATGTTTGTGAGGATGAAAACTTTCAGACTAAGCCATACGTTTTGCACGCAGAGGCAAATGCAATAACCAAAGTTGCAAAATCAAGTAACAGCAGTGAAAATGCAACGCTTTATGTAACTGCTACACCATGTATTGAGTGTGCAAAATTAATAATTCAGGCTGGGATTGTTCGGGTTGTTTATTCGGAAGAATATCATAGCACGGATGGAAAAGACTTGTTGAAAAGAGCAGGGATTGAAGTGAAATATGTAAATGTAAAAGAACCGATTTAAAATATTTTTCATGGGAATTAATAACAAGAGAAGCACAATATTATTTCCAATACTTTTGGCTTTTGCTGTGGTATTGGGTATGGTGTTGAATTCCGTTTTTCAAAAAGGAGCAGGTGTTGAGCCAGGCATTTTTAATTTACCTGGTTCAGGTAGTAAGTTGGATGTTGTATTGGATATGATTGAGAAAGATTATGTGGATACTGTGTCATCGGGGGATCTGGTTGAAAAGGCTATTCCTGCTATATTGAAAGATTTGGATCCTCATACTGTATATATTCCGGCTAAAGACCTGCAACGTGTAAACGAAGATTTGAAAGGTAATTTTGGCGGAATTGGAGTTCAGTTCATACGCTATCAGGATACTGTTGCTATTGTACGGGTTATTCCTGGTGGTCCGTCGGAAATTGCAGGAATAAAAGCTGGTGACAGAATTGTTATGGTTGATGATTCGCTTGTTGCCGGCGTTAAAATGTCGGATAATGATATTATTGATCGTTTGAAAGGACCGAAAGGAACTCCTGTTAAAATTGGAATTTATCGAAGAGGTGAGAAAACGATCATTGATAAAGAATTATTGAGAGGATCAATACCTGTAGCCAGTGTTGATGTTGCTTATATGCTTTCGGACTCCATCGGATATATTAAAGTCAGTCGATTTGCAGCCACTACTTATTTTGAGTTCTCCGAAGGATTGCAAAAATTGGCAGCTCAAGGAATGAAAAAGCTGATTGTTGATTTGCGGGGGAATACAGGCGGGTATCTTTCCGAAGCAACAAACATGATCAATGAGTTTTTGACTGAAGGTAAAATGATAGTATACACGCAGGGCAAATCTCAGCCTAAAGCGGATTACTTGTCAAACGGAACCGGGCAGTTTCAGGATCTTCCTCTTATGGTTTTAATTGATGAAGCTTCTGCATCGGCAAGTGAAATTTTTGCGGGAGCCATTCAGGATAACGATAGAGGAAGGATTGTTGGGCGCAGGTCATTTGGTAAAGGATTGGTGCAGGAACAGAGAAGTCTTCCCGACGGATCAGCACTAAGATTAACAGTTGCCAGATATTATACACCAACAGGCAGATGCATTCAGAAATCATACAAGAATGGTAAGGAAGATTATTATAATGATTTGAATCACCGCTTTTTGCATGGAGAATTTGAGAAACAAGATTCAATTCATTTTGATGATTCATTAAAGTTTGAAACTCCGGGGGGAAATATTGTTTATGGTGGCGGAGGTATTATGCCTGATGTATTTATTCCTGTTGACACTTCCGGTTATTCAAATTACTTTAGAGAACTAAGAAGTAAAGGGGTAATCTATCAGTATGCATTTTCTTTTGTTGATGATCATCGGGCTGAAATGCTTGAATTGAAAGATTATAAGTCTGTGCTTGCATTTATTAAACATCAGCCTGTGGTTAAAGAATTGGTTGCTTACGCTAAAAATAAAGGAGTAAAACCAGACCCTCACGGATTGGCTCAATCGTTAAATGTAATTGAGATTCAGTTGAAGGCCTATATTGCAAGAGATGTAATTGACGACGAAGGTTTTTACCCGATTATTAAAGATCTTGATAAAACCTTACTCGAAGCTGAAGTTTTGTTTAAGTAGTTTTTTAAAAAATATATTTCATAGGAAGGCTCGCATTTTGCGGGTCTTTTTTATTTCTGATAAGGTGATTTAAACCTTTTTAAAAAGATTAGGTCTAAAATCTGAAATCGATTTTACAATGGTGCAGTAGTGAGAATATTAAGTTCTTAATATAAATCAATTTGATAATACCATAAAACGAAATAGCATGAAAAATATAAAGAAAAACATCGCAGTAATTGGAGTTGCAGGTTTATTGATGTGTGCAGGTTTAAATCTGAATGCGCAAAGAAATATGCGTTTGAATAAAGATTGTCCCAAAGGGATTGAGTATAGTGATCAGCAAAAAGAACAAATAAAAAAGGCTAAAATAGAGTTTGCCAAGGCAACAAAGGATTTGAAAAATGAATTGAATGAACTTCGCGCTCGGCAAAACACATTGATGTCGGCGGATAAACCAAATTTAAAAGCAATTTACGCCAATATTGACAAAGCATCTGATTTAAAAAACCGCTTGAAAAAGGAACAGTTTGCTATGAGAATGGATATAAAATCTGTGATTACTGAGGAGCAAAAAGAAATGAGGTCGAATTGTGTGATGGGAAATCAGAGAATGAAACGGGGCGGAAAAGACATGATGCAAAACGGAGAAGGTAAAATGCAGAGAGAGGGTGTTCGCGATAGGCGAGTTGTGGCAGGAGGCCGAGGTTTTGAGCATCAAGGAATGCAAAAGGACAGACAAGATAAAAACCGGCTGAATCTTTCGGACGAGCAGAAGGTGCAGATGAAAGATCTTCGTATTGCTCATTTTAATGCATCAAAAGAGCTAAGAGATCAGGTGGAAATGTTGCAGTTAAGGCAAAAACAAATCATGACTTCAGAAAATATTGACGAGAAAATGATCATTGAAAATATGGATCGCTTATCGGGAATTCAAAATAAATTGGCAAAGATGAAAGTAGATCACAATATGGAGGTTCGTAAGCTTTTAGCTGAAGATCAACTGACTCTGTTTTTAAGTCATTCGGGAAAGGGACAGGATTTTGGGAATGGAAACAGACATAGACGCTTTAATAATTAGATTTTATAGATTTGTGATTGAGGGATCCAGGTAATTTGGCTCCCTTTTTTTATGAAATAGATTTTTATGTAATTCCGTATTCATTTTTGTAGTATCTTATCAGCCCAAAAAAAATAAAAATGAAAAGATTCTATATTTATTTCCTGTTTTTTACAGCTTTTGTTTTTTCTTCTTGTAATGGCCATAAGGCAGAACATGTTAAGGTGAAAGTGTTTGGAACAAGTGATGTTCACGGAGCACTTTTTCCATACGATTTAGTTGGCGATAAAGAGACAACTTCTTCTCTTGCGCAGGTATACTACTATGTTGATCAGGAGCGAAAGAAAGAAGGGGCTGAGGTTATTTTACTTGATAACGGCGATATTCTTCAAGGTGACCCTTTGGTTTACTATTCTAATTTTGAAAAGACTGAAACCAAACATATTTGTGCTGAAGTAATGAACTTTATGCAGTATGATGCGGCGACGGTTGGAAATCATGATATTGAACCAGGTCATGATGTTTACGATAAATTGGTGAAAGAATTTCAATTTCCATGGCTGGCTGCCAATGCAGTTCGTAACTCAGACGGCAAGCCTTACTTTCAGCCTTATTCTATAATTGAGAAGAAGGGTGTTAAGATTGTTGTTCTGGGGTTGATAACTCCGGCAATTCCGAAATGGTTACCGGAAAAAATTTGGTCGGGAATGCATTTTGAGCCAATGATTGAGTCGGCGCAGAAATGGATGAAAATTATTCAGGAGAAAGAGAATCCTGATTTTGTAATCGGTTTGTTTCATTCAGGAGCTGGAGTAGAACATGATAAAACAGAGATAAATCCTGAAAATGCATCTGTTCTTGTGGCAGAGAAAGTTTCGGGTATCGATATGGTTATTTGCGGACACGATCATCAGGAGAATATTATTTGGGTGGAAAATCCTGACAAGGAGAAGGTTTTGGTGATAAATCCGCAAAGCAGAGCTCATTTTTTGGCTGAAGTTGATGTAGATTTCAGCTGGAACCAGGAAACAAAAAAGTATCAAAAAATTCTGAATCCAAAATTAATTGAGGTTCGGGATTTGCCGGCGTCGAAAGAATATATTGATCGTTTTCAGCCTTTATTTGATGAGGTGAGTAAATATGTTTCGCGCCCGGTTGGCACTTTTAAACATAGCATTTCTACAAAAGATGCTATGTTTGGTGATTCTCCTTTTATTGATTTGGTGCAGAACATTCAATTGGATTTGGCTGATGCCGATATCTCTTTCGCATCACCACTCTCTTTTAATGCGATTATTGATTCAGGAGAACTTCAGGTGCGCGATTTATTTAATTTATATCGGTTTGAAAATTTGTTGTACACCATAAATCTTACAGGAAAAGAAATTCATGGATTTTTGGAATTCAGTTATAAAGATTGGTTTCATCAGATGGAAAAAGCAAGTGATCCTATGTTATTTATTAAAACCACTGAGAAGGGCAGCAAGCTTAGTACGATGTTCTTTAATTACAGCTCGGCTGAAGGAATCGATTATGTAGTAGATCTTAGAAAACCATATGGAGAAAGAGTAAAAATTTTGAAGATGAGCAATGGCGATCCTTTCGATGAGGCAAAAATGTATCGGGTAGCCTTAAATTCCTATCGGGGAAACGGCGGTGGCAATCACTTAACCGAAGGTGCCGGGCTCACAAAAGAGGAATTGACCACTCGTTTGATCAACTCTACCACCAAAGATTTGCGTTACTACCTGATGAAATGGATTGAGGAGAAAGGAATTGTTGATATTCAGTGCAACCATAACTGGAAAGTAATTCCGGAAGAGTGGCATGCCGAAGCGACCAAAAGGGAATATGAATTGCTTTATGGTTTAAAAGACTAACCAAATATTATTTGTTAATTAACTGGTGTTATTATTGAAATATAACGCCAGTTTTTTTTATGCGCTGACATAAGGTTTTGTGTTGTTAATCAAAAACGGGAATTTAATATTTAATGCAATCTTCTGTTTTACATGTATTTATATTCTTAAGTTAAGAATGTGTTGTTTTTCATCTTGTTATTATAATAGTTTATGTATTTATTTGAGCTTAATTTTAATTAAACTATTGTAATATGAGAAAAATTTTAACTCTAATTGTTGCCTGCGTTGTGTTTGCAGGAGTTGCTTCAGCTCAGTCTGATTCTTTTAAATCGTTTCGTGTTGATGCTGGTTTATTGTATGCTATTCCAGGTGGAGATGCTTTAGATGCTGGTGTTGGATATTATTTAAATCCTAAGTATCAAATTACTGATAACATATTATTAGGAGCCAAAGTTGAAGGTGCTGTTATGGGATCAGCTGATGAAGATGCATTTGATGTTTCTGCAGTAGTGTCATATGCAGCAACTTTCGATTACTATTTCAACACAAATTCTTTCCGTCCGTTTGTTGGTATGGATGCAGGTATTTATTCATTGGGTTCAATCGAATTTGATTCTAATCAAAATTTTGCTGGTGGAAGTACCTTAGAGATTAATGAAGATCATGATTTAGGATCTAAATTTGGTATTGCTCCAAAAGTAGGTTTTTCTTACGGTCATTTCGATATGGCTCTTCAGTACAACTTGATTTTCGGTCAAGAAAAAGGATATGATGAGTATAACTATATGTCTGTTAAAGTTGGTTTCCATTTTGGTGGTGGAAAAAAATAAGACTGTATTGTTAGATACAAAAATGGAAAGGATGCTGTTTACAGCATCCTTTTTTATTTGTAAAATATTTTGCAGGAATTTTCACGCGCTTGTTTACAAGGTTTTTATATCTAAAATATTTTTTACTTCGTGCTCTTCGTGAAAAACTTCGAGTACTTTGTGGTTAAATCAGCATTCATAAATAATCCGAAACACTTCCCTCAAACATTCCTGTCGTTGTTCAATAAAGCCCATATGTCCTGAAGTTTGCAATACAAAAGGCGTCAGGCCGTTTTCTTTGGCAATTTCACCGGCAATTTTCAAAGGAATAAAATTATCCTCTTTGCCCATTATGCTTACTTTGGGCATATCAAGGGCTTTTAGAACATGATTGCGGTCTGGTCGGTTCATCATGGCTTCTAAGGCAGCAATCATTCCATGATCGGGAGTTTTGCAGGCAATTTGTGTAACACGCTCTATTTCATGAGCAAATTTATCCAGATTCTTATTTGAGAACGTATTTGGGATGCTGGTTTTACAAATTTGCTCCTTTTTGCCTTCTATCACCAGTTCTATTTCCCGTTTTCTATTTTTCTTTTTCTCTTCGGTATCAGCATTTGGCGAGGAATGGAATAAGCAGAAACTTTCGAGCTTCTCTTTGTATTTATCAGCGAAAGCCAGAGCCACATAACCACCCATTGAATGGCCAATGATATTGATTTTTTTGAGTTGAAGATGTTGTGCCAGTTCATTCACAGCTTCAGCCATATCTTCCACGCTGCACGATTTTATCTTTAAATCAGATAATCCATGTCCGGGTAAATCAACTGTAATTACCCGTGCTAATCTGGACAGATCATTGGCAAAACTTTCGAATGTTTCCAGTGATTCCAAATATCCATGCAGTAACAGTACTGTGTTCCCTTTTCCTTTGTCGCGGTATCGTAAGTTGTAGTTTTTAAGTTGTAAAAATTGATCCATGTTATAACTCTGTACTTATTATATATATTAGTTATTCGATTATTAAAGTGTGTTTTGCAGATGAGACAATTTTAGTCTTTTTATTTTCAATGATACTGTAAATCAGGTGTTTTTTATGAACTAAAATTTAAGCATCTGAACAAATCCTGGATTCTAAATTAAAACAATATCTCAAAACCTTGTTCTATAACATACAAATATTTGATAACTTGCGGACTTTAGCGGAAAATAATTAATGAATTAATTCTGTAATTGGTTTTAAATTAGAATTATATATAGATTCAAATCTTGAAATTTATAATGAACCTAAGAAATCAATTTGTTGTAGAATCAGTCTAAATAATTTATACATGTTCCTAAATATCGTTTCATCAATCAGGAGCATTTACATTTGCAAATTAATATAGTAAAGCTTACAAAGAAACAGTCTAATTAAATCTTTAAACTTATGAGCAGTTTTTTAAGTTCATCTATTGGGAAGAAGTTGGTAATGAGTTTATCAGGTCTTTTTCTTGTGCTATTTATTTTAGTACACCTGATATTGAACTCCTTTTTAATGTTTGACAGCACAGGAGAGTTGTTTAATGCCGGAGCACATTTTATGTCTTTGCCGGTGATTCGTTTTGGTTTACAGCCGGTATTGTTTGGTGGTTTCATTATCCATATTATTTATGCGATGATATTAACCATCCAAAACATGAAAGCTCGTCCACAGAAGTATGCTTCTCAAAATTTGGGAGAAAGCAGTACCTGGTCTTCACGAAACATGTTTGTTTTGGGTGGTCTTGTTTTGGTTTTCATCGCAATGCACTTAATGCATTTCTTTATTCCTATTCAGATCGAAGGGAATGTTCACGATGATTATCAGTTGGTGAAAAATCTATTTACAAATGGCTCGCTGGGAATGGTTTATACCGGACTTTATGTTGTAGGTGCTATTTTGTTGGGAATGCATCTGGCTCACGGATTTTGGTCAGCTTTTCAGTCGGTTGGTTTAAGCAATAAGCTTTGGAGATCAAGATTGGAAAAAGTGGGTTATATCTATGCAATTTTTGTTGCAGCCGGATTCACAATCATTCCTTTGTATTTACACTTTTTTGCTTAATTGCTAATAATAAAAAACGGTTATGACAGTATTAAACTCAAAAATTCCAGCCGGACCATTAGCTGAAAAGTGGTCAAGCCACAAAGCTGCCATCAAGGTGGTTAGTCCTGCGAATAAGAGAAAATTAGATATTATCGTTGTAGGAACTGGTTTAGCCGGTGGATCTGCTGCCGCTTCTATGGCAGAGATGGGATACAATGTAAAAGCATTTTGCTATCAGGATTCAGGTCGTAGAGCTCACTCTATTGCTGCTCAGGGTGGTATTAACGCTGCAAAGAATTATCAGAACGATAACGATTCAGTTCATCGTTTATTTTACGATACAATTAAAGGTGGTGACTACCGTGCACGTGAGGCAAACGTTCATCGTTTGGCTGAGGTAAGTGGTGATATCATCGATCAGTGTGTTGCTCAAGGGGTACCTTTTGCACGCGAATATGGCGGAACATTATCTAACCGTTCATTCGGTGGTGTATTGGTAAGCCGTACTTTCTATGCCCGTGGTCAAACCGGACAGCAGTTGTTGTTAGGTTGTTACGCTTCTATGAATCGTATGATCGGACAAGGAAAAATTGAAATGCACGAACGTAATGAGCTGTTGGATATCGTAATTATCGAAGGAAAAGCCCGTGGTATCATTACCCGTAACTTGGTTACCGGTGAAATCGAACGTCATGGTGCTCATGCTGTAGTAATTGCAACAGGTGGATACGGTAATGTATTCTTCTTGTCGACAAATGCTATGGGATGTAACGGTGGTGCTGCATGGCAGGCTTACAAAAATGGTGCTTGCTTCGCGAATCCTTGTTATGTGCAGATTCACCCAACCTGTATTCCAATTCACGGCGAACAGCAATCAAAACTGACATTGATGTCGGAATCTTTGCGTAATGATGGTCGAGTTTGGACTCCTAAGAAAAAGGAAGATGCAGTTAAGTTGCAAAAAGGTCAGATTACAGCTAACGATATTGCTGAAGAAGATCGTGATTTCTACTTGGAAAGAAGATATCCATCATATGGTAACCTGGTTCCCCGTGATGTTGCATCGCGTGCAGCAAAAGAAAGATGTGATGAAGGTTTCGGTGTAAACGAAACAGGTAAAGCGGTTTATCTTGATTTTAAATATTCTATCGAAAGATTAGGTAAGGATGTTATCGAAGCTCGTTATGGTAACTTGTTTCAGATGTATGAGAAGATTACTGATCAGAATCCTTATGAATTACCAATGCAGATTTACCCTGCTATTCACTACACTATGGGTGGTGTTTGGGTTGATTACAACTTGATGACTAACATCCCGGGTCTTTACGCAATTGGTGAGGCTAACTTCTCTGATCACGGAGCCAACCGTTTGGGAGCTTCTGCTTTGATGCAAGGTTTGGCTGACGGATATTTCGTATTGCCATACACTATTGGAGATTACTTAGCTGATGAGATTCAGGTTCCACGTATCGATGTAAATCACCAGGAATTTGTTAAGAAAGAAAAGGCGGTTACCGATCGTATGACTCGTTTGTACAATATCAAAGGAAGCAAGTCTGTAGATTCTTTCCACAAGCGTTTGGGGAACATCATGTGGGAGTATGTTGGAATGGCTCGTAACGAAGACGGTCTGAAATTAGCGATTAAGGAAATTCAGAAGCTTCGTGAAGACTTCTACAAAGATTTACGTATTACAGGCGATTACAATGCAATGAACATTGAATTGGAAAAAGCCGGTCGTGTAGAAGATTTTATCGATTTAGGTGAATTGATGGCCCGCGATGCTCTGGATCGTAAAGAATCTTGTGGAGGTCACTATCGTGAGGAATCAACTACTGAAGATGGTGAAGCTAAACGTAATGATGAGAACTTTGCATATGTTTCGGCATGGGAATTCCAAGGCGAAGGTAAAGATCCAATCTTGCATAAGGAAGAGCTCGTTTTTGAAAACGTTAAGTTGACTCAAAGGTCATATAAGTAATCAGCAGATAGTAACTTGTAGATAGTAATTAGTAACTAGTACATAGTCTAATAAATATAAACTGAATAAAAATGAATCGTTTTAAAGATTTAATTGTTTGGCAAAAAAGTAGAACTTTGGTAAAAGAAGTCTACATTTTAACAAATGAATTACCTTCTGATGAACGATTTGGAATGGTGTCACAAATAAGAAGATGTGCTGTTTCTATTCCCTCCAACATTGCCGAAGGCTGTGGGAGAAATACAAATGCAGACTTTGCACGTTTTTTGGATATTTCGAACGGAAGTTCTTATGAACTGGAAAGCTTGTTGATACTATCTATCGATTTAAATTATATTCAAAGAGGGCAGTTTAATGCGGTTAATCTATTAATTCAAGAGATTCAAAAAATGATTTTCAAATTAAAAGAAAGTCTTAAATAAGCTGTTCTAATTGACTAACGTACTATCTACTAAAATCTAATTACTCAATACCAAAAAAAATGGCAGACAAGATATTAAAAGAATTAACAATAAAGGTTTGGCGTCAGAAGAATGCTAAAGCCCAAGGTAAGTTTGAGACTTACAAAATTAATGATATTTCAACCGGAACTTCATTTTTGGAGATGCTTGACATCCTGAATGAAGAGTTGGTTAATGGTGGTACAGAGCCAATTGCTTTTGATCACGATTGTAGAGAAGGTATCTGCGGAATGTGCAGCTTGTTCATTGATGGACGTGCTCATGGACCAGATGATGACATTACTACTTGTCAGTTGCACATGCGTAAATTCGAAGATGGCGCAACCATTACAATAGAGCCTTGGAGAGCCGGAGCATTTCCGGTAATCAAAGATTTAATTGTAGACCGTACTGCATTCGAGAAAATTCTTCAGTCGGGTGGATACATTTCAGTTAATACTGGTGGTGTACCTGATGGTAATGCAATTTTAATTTCTCAGGATGATGCTGAGGAAGCAATGGATGCTGCTGCTTGTATTGGTTGTGGTGCTTGTGTTGCAACTTGTAAAAACTCATCGGCAATGTTGTTTGTTTCTGCTAAGGTATCTCACCTTGCAAAACTTCCACAAGGTCGTGTTGAAGCAGCTCGTCGTGCAAAAAGCATGGTTGCAAAAATGGATGAGATGGGATTTGGTAACTGTACCAATACCGGAGCTTGTGAGGTAGAATGTCCTAAGGGAATTTCTATTGCAAATATTGCTCGTTTGAACCGTGAGTTCTTAACAGCAAAAATTAAGGATTAATTTAGACTGTAATCCAAATATAGAGAGCGTTACCTAAGGGTGACGCTCTTTTTTTGTATTTAGAATTAGCGGGAGGATATTAAATCTAAGACTTCGGTACGCTGTACCTAAATCATTACATATACATTGTGCTGTAAATTCTACAAATACTATGGTGCTCTGCACCTGTTTCATTTCATCAACCGCTTTATACTACAAACACCAAAGAGCTTTGAACTTTAACAACAAAATTGTGTAATTGGTTTTTTAAGCGACAGAGTCGCGTAGTCTTTGCAGCATATCGTAAGTTTGATTTTTTAAGGTGCAGAGCACCGAGGTTTTTGATTTGATTGTTTTTTTGCGATGATAATAGGTAAGCTAAGCTTGCTTCGGTGCTTTGTACCAAAATGCTTATGGTAGATTTAGAGGCTGATTGAAGTTTTTAAGCGACAGAGTCGCGCAGTCTTTGCAGCATATCGTAAGTTTGATTTTTTAAGGTGCAGAGCACCGCAGCATTTATTTTGATTATTAAGATTGATAAATGTAAATTTAACAACATCATAATTAAAAATTATAATTTATGGCTAATACCTACACTCAATGCTATCTGCATATGGTTTTTGCAGTAAAGAACCGCGATTCACTCATAAGTAAAAACTGGAAAGAAAGTTTGGAAAAGTACATTACAGGTATTATTCAAGGGGAGGGTCACAAATTGTTGTCGATTGGTACAATGCCCGATCATATTCATATTTTTATTGGCTACAATATGAATCAATTAATTCCAGAACTTGTGGAGAAAATTAAAACTTCCTCTAATAAATGGATTAAGGTAAACCGATTAACTCCATTTGATTTTAGTTGGCAGAAAGGTTATGGATGTTTTTCACATTCCCAATCGCAGATTGATTCTGTTGTAAACTATATTCTTAATCAGGAGGCTCATCATGAGAAGAAGTCGTTTAAAGAGGAATATTTAGATATTCTTGCAAAAAATAGTGTCACTTTTGATGTGAAATATTTGTTTGATTTTTTAGATGCAGAGATGGATTAATATCAAGTTTGCTTGTGCTCTGCACCAAAATATATGCTTTACTTGATTTTTTGGATTGATTGAATTTCTTAAGCGACAGGGGCGCGCAGTTTGTGTCGTAAATTTGGGAATTAGGTTTAAATGTGCAACGCAGTTTGGCTTCGGTGCTCTGCACCTAAAATAGTTACACGCGAATAATTCTACAAATACTATGGTGCTCTGCACCTGTTTCATTTCATCAACCGCTTTATACTACAAATACCAAAATGCTTTGCACTTTAATAACAAAATTGTGTAATTGGTTTTTTTAAGCGACAGAGTCGCGCAGTCTTTGTAGCATATCGTAAGTTTGATTTTTTAAGGTGCAGAGCACCGAGGTTTTTGATTTGATTGTTTTTTTTTGCGATGATAATAGGTAAGCTAAGCTTGCTTCGGTGCTTTGTACCAAAATGCTTATGGTAGATTTATAGGCTGATTGAAGTTTTTAAGCGACAGAGTCGCGCAGTTTTTGTAGTTATATCGTGAGTTTATCTTTTTAAGGTGCATCGCACCGTGGCTTTATTCAAAAGCCGAACTGCATTTGTTCCTTTTCTGGTATTGGATTAAAAATATACTGTATTGGAATCATATCCAGATCCTTCTGATAAACTTCTACCGAAACGGAAAATACTCCCTGATTGATATTGCCTATCTCTTTAATTGCCGATTTGGATAGATCTATGATCCGGCCTTTGATAAATGGCCCCCGGTCGGTAATTCTGACGATTACAGCCTTTTTATTGTCCATATTAACCACTTTCACCCAGGTGCCAAAAGGAAGGCTTCTGTGAGCTGCAGTATAGTTTTTGTGATGATATCTTTCCCCGCAGGATGTTCGTTTTCCTTCAAATTTGTCTGCATAGAAACTCGCTTTCCCTTTTTCGATGCTTGTTTGTGTTTTTTGTGCATGCAAATTGAATTGTAATAGGGTGAAGCAAATTAGTATAGACAATCGGAACATCATGCTGGTAAATTTATTGAGTTCATACAAAAAAATCCGGTCGTTAGACCGGATTCAAATATTGTTTAAACAGGTATTAGCTGCCTGCCTGATTCATATAATATGCTTCGTGAGCTACTTTATTAACCACGTGATTCACGAAATACATGTCGTACATCGAGCTGAAAATCTCAGCCATTTTATCGCGGGTATCCTGTCCTAATAGTTCCGAAAGAACAACAACTGAATCATCAGCAAAAGTAATCTTTAAATCACGGCCTTTTCTACAGAATACAGCGTCAGCTTCGGTTGATTCTCCACTGTTGTTGATTACTTCAATAACAGCACCTTCCTCTAAAACACCATCTCGGTATACCATGTACGAATCGCTGGTTGAATTCTTAACAATCTCGATAATTCCGATTGTCAGTTTGTATTCGTAGGCTCTGCTGTTTGTACTATCTCCTTTTGTGAATTGCATTTCTTCTTTAAAAAGAACATCTTCCCCGTTTTTAAGGTTGTAGGCATAAGAAACAGTATCTCCGTGTGAGAATTTAATACCTACAGAGTAATCATCAGTAAATGAAAATTTAGATTCGTACTCAAAGTTTAGATTGTTGTTTATAGACCAATCAACGAATAATTCACCAGCAGGAACACTATCCACCTCAATAGCTGAATTTAAAAGATAATCAAAGCTAAATCCTTCTCCCGCAGAAAATGAATAGTTGTACTGAGTTGTAGTGATCACAAAATCGTTTACCAATGCGCTGTCACCATCTTCTGCCATGTACAGTTTCCAAGGATTACCGGCTTTTTCTTTAGGCAATTTAACAACGAAATTTTCACTGTCGCCTGTTTTTTCAAACTTTGAGTTATAACCCATTTTTGTTTCGGTGGTTGCAGCAGGTATTGCGGCACTGTATTCGTAAACACCTTTTACATCATCAAGAGTGATGTTTGCAGAAAATCTGGTATCGTCTTCTCCTTCTACACCAGTTTTGGTAGTTGGATCGTTCATTGTGATGATATCAAATCCTTTCGAGCTGGTAATTTCATCAACAGCAGTACTTAAACTAACAGTCTTTTCTTTTAAAGATTGCTCTAAAGAAAGTCCTTTCTCCGGATTATTATCTGAATTGTCTGAACAGCTAAAAAGAACTGCAGAAAAAAATAATAATGCACCAACGGCAATAATGTTTCGTTTCATATCTAAAAATTTAAATTATAAGTTTTTGAAATCAATATAAAACCAACTTAGATTGATTTAAAGAATCATTTTAAATTAACGTTAGTTACTTATGCAAATAGGATACCAATTCACTTTATTTGGTTTGTTACTCCTAAAGCATGAGGTGTAATGTCTTGAAAATTAAGAGATAAGATTCTTTGTTTTGGGTGGGGTAAAATTATTTTAAAGAAAAATTTAAATTCATTTTGTGTAGAATTGGAGACAGTTGTGTAGAATAAGTCTACACAAGAAAGTAAGGAACCCAACAGCAGATTTTTTAATTCAAGAAGTTTTGACAGTGAAATTAAAATTGTGAATCATGTGAATTATTTTATGGTGGCAAGTAGATCGTATCTGCGCCTTATTTCTTTAAAATCTTTCCAGGTGACTTGTTTTTTCGCGGGATCTCTAAGAAGAGCCGAAGGATGATAAACAGCAGTAATCAAGAAGCCTTTTCGTTCGAACCAGACTCCTCTTTCACGTGTAATTCTGAAGGATGAATCAATGATTTCCTGAGCTGCAATTCTCCCTAAGCAAACGACAATTTTCGGACGAATTAGCCGTACTTGATTTCGCAGGTAAGGGAGACATGTTTTTTTCTCATTTTCTTCCGGATCCCGGTTATTGGGAGGCCGGCATTTAACAACATTGGCAATATAAACATCTTCTCTTTTTAGATCTATTGCCTGTAATATTTTATCAAAGAGTTGTCCGGCTTTTCCTACAAAGGGTACACCAGTTTCATCTTCCTGTTGTCCTGGGCCTTCGCCAATGAACATTAGCCGGGCATTTCGGTTGCCTGTACCAATTACTACTTTGTGTCTCGTTTTGCCGAGCTCACATTTGGTGCAATTTTCACATTCCTGAATTAATTCTTCCCATTCAAGCATATGTATTTATATTAAGAGGTTTGATTCTGATACAAATATTTAAAAATAAGACTAGAGCAGGAAGATAGTTTTACTCTTTTTGTATTATTTGAGCCTGCAACTTTTCCTTTTTGCGCTTTACTGCAGCCAAATGATCTGCTACTGAATTATTATTGTCCTTTATAATTGTATGCAGCAATTCTGCAAATTCTTTGTATTGGCTTGGTTTTGCCATTGCCATTGATTGAAGATAAACCGAAAGCTCATTGTTGATTAAATCTCTTACGTTTTTAGCCAGAACTGTTGCCGATTTTGTTTTCTTACGATCAATACTATCTTCAAGCAATTGTATATTCGATAAGTTAAAATCGGCCTGTGAGCCTTCCAGGTTGGCAAGTAATTCATTTAAATCGGGTATCGAAGCTCTTTCTTCGGCTAATTCAGGAGCCATTAAATCGATCAACATGGCGTTAATGCTCGCACTTTCGTTGATGTAGGTGTAATCAGTAATCTCTATTCCAAACCGATCCAGTATTTTTTTAATCCGCAAAGCTTTTTTTTGATCTTCACTTGCCCTGCGGTTGCACCTGGCCATAACTTCATAAAAAACGGCACGCACATCGGCGTCGCGTATCGCATCTTTCTCCTTCCTGTCATTGTGCACACCCCCACGGTTAATCGAGTCGATCAGATCTTCGGTTATTAGACATTATTCCTAATTAGAAATATAGTTTTGTTTATTTGTTTTTAACTTCGGATACTTCCATCGTCTGATAGAAACTCTCAAATTTTGTAGCCCACATGCTATTTCCATTACGACGTCATGGAAA
>NZ_MVDE01000012.1 GCF_002843385.1 Labilibaculum manganireducens | reverse complement strand
AATTTCGCTGTAATCCCTAAGTTTCCTAGTGACTCACAAGCTCGTTAGCTCCGAAAGCGGGTGCAAAGATAAATCATTTATTTTAATATATCCTAATCCCTAAGTGAAAAAATTTCAAAAAAATAAATAAAATTGGAAGTTTAGTAGGTGTATACAATCATAAAAAGATTCCTACGACCACCCTACCACTGCCTATAAAATACTACTAAACAACCATTTTATAAATCCACTCTCCGTTGAAAGTGGATGCAAATATAACAGAAGAGTCTCCACACTTCCAAATGTTTCCTAAAAAAAATTCAAACAAAAAGTCAAAACACTGATTTACAGACATAAAAAAAATCACAATATAGATTGTGATTTCCAATTTTATATCAGTAATAAGAAATTTAGCCTTATACGCCTTCTACTAATAGCTGCTTTAGATTGTAAACCTGCTCTTTATTTCCCAGAACAAATAGATGAAAAGATTTATCGAGAACTATTTCGGGAGAAGGATTATATACATATGCCCCACCTTCATCTTTTAAACCAATTATATTGGCTCCTGATTTATCTCGTACATTTAGCTCCCGAATGGATTTACCCACAAAACAATTTGCCAGCTCACAACAGCTAACTTCTTCCAACTTCACCCCTTTGGTTGATTGCAACAGAATATTATCCAGAAATTCCACCACATCAGGCTGTGCAACCAACTTTGCCATTTGTTGTCCACCTAGTCGATCAGGCATAATGACATTATTAGCTCCTGCTCTTTTTAATTTATTATCGGATTGACTTTTTTCTGATCGTGATATAATCTTTATCGTTGCATTCATTTCCCGTGCAGTAAGTACAACGTACACATTCTCAGCATCATTCGGGATTGCTGTTATCAGCGCTTTGGCACTGGAAATATTTGCCAAACTCAGCACTTCTTCCTGAGTAGCATCACCTTGGACAAACAATAATTCCGGAATTAAACGAACATTATCAATACTGCTTTCCTCAGAATCAACAACAACTACATTTTCTCCATGTGCAATCAATTCGAGGCATGCCTGTTTCCCATTTCTTCCAAAACCACAAACAATAACGTGTCCACTTAATTTCTCTATACTTCTCACGGTTCTATAATCTTTTAAATTTCTACGAAAAACGCCATCTAAAATAAATCGGGTTACTGCAGAAGCCAAATATCCAAATATTCCAAAACTGACGAAAATTAAAAATATTGTAAAAAGTTTCCCTGTATCCGACAATGGATGCACTTCAGTAAATCCCACTGTTGTAATAGTAATCACGGTCATATAAAGGGCATCTACAAAAGTATAGGCTCCGTTCAAAAACATGAATCCAGCTGTACCAATAAGAATTGCCAGTATCAAAAATGACATTGCGATACCTAATGTACGTATGTTTTCCTCCCAAATTTTCTGCTTATTCATTCGTGCAAGATTAAAATCCAATATAATCATTAAAGCCTTACAATAACAAAGGAAACATTATATTTTCATCAATATAAATTATATATCAACACTACGAATAATTCTATTTCCAAATTCGCACTGCAAGCAATTAAATAAATCACAATAATTAGACTTTAGTTGCAATAAAGCCTGAGAATGATACGCAGACTTCACGTTAACACCACATTCTTTCCATTTTCGGGTAACCGAATTCTCCTCGGCAGAAACTTTATCCAGCAAATCACAAGCTTTATCTTTCAATTTTTGAGAGTCATTTACTACCCCATAGAGAAATAAAACAGGGATAACACAATTAATAATTAACCCATTGATACTCGATTGCCCAAGAATCTTAACTTTTTCATTCGAGTCCAAGCCGAATTGATAATGAGAAGTCCAATACTCGGAAGCTTGACAGCTCAATAGTTTTGCGATATCCTCTATTGAATTCACATGAAGAATTTGTGAAAACAAAGACTGCGAATTATGAACCAAGGCGGCAAATTGTGCAATTCTAACTGTAGGAAAATTGGATGGCCGTAAACGTAACCACTTCCATTGACCAGGAGACAATGCTTTCAATTGATATTTATCAGCCAAAAATTCATATTCCAGTTTCAATTTATTGAGATACGCATCTTCACAATCAAACTTTTCAAACAAACCTGATTGCCCAAACAGTAAAGCTTCCAATTGAAAGATAGAGTTCTTTTGCCGGGCCAGAAATTTCATTGGAATGGATCTGGCCAGCTGTTGAAAAGGATCAGCATTCACTTTCATTCCAAAATATCGTGCCAACACCTGATAAAATGTTTCCTCCCAAGAGTTGTTATTTTGCTCTAAAATCTTTTGAATCTCGTCAGACTTCCGCTCCAAACGTTCCAGAAGCATTCTGTCAAGCCAATTCCGAACAAAAAAACTTTCAATCTCACCAATTTCATCCACACAGGGAATCCATTTTTCAGACAACATTAACTTTCTGTAGTTATTCAATAATTCAGGAGTGAAACGAAGCACCAAACAGGGAATGACGCGATCATTTTTCAAAACAACAGGTGAATCATCTTCCAAAACAACATGCAAAATTACATTTTCGTAGGCAGGATCAGTATTGTGCCCATGAGAATACCATGATGAAGATTTTAGATGAATTTCAACATTTCCGGCCCAAAGAACATTATCGATTTTAATTCTTGCATCAAAAAAATCGGGCCCGGAGTCGAAATTTTGTTTTCCTACATCAATAATCTCAATTGCATTTCCTTTTGTGGAGAAAATACTTGTTTTAGAAAACAGATTCTGTTTCCAAATAAACTGCAGGAAATCTTCATTCATCAAATTAATTTTAAATCATCAAAAATCGAATTTAACAATTTATCATGTATTTATCAATAAAAAAGGCGGTAAATCATTGATTACCGCCTTGTAAAATATTTAGTTTGAATTTAAATCAAAGATTTTTCTTTAAGCAAAAGCTCCATTTCCTCCTGTAATTTTCTGGATTCCTCCTTAGCTGCCTCAGCAAATTTTTCCGAAGAATCAGCAAAAATAATTCCTCTCGAAGAATTCACTAATAATCCGCAAGCATTATTCATTCCATATTTCGCCACCTCTTGCAAGCTTCCACCCTGAGCTCCCACACCCGGAACCAACAAGAAATGTTCCGGAACAATTTTTCTTATATCGCCTAACATTTCAGCTTTTGTAGCCCCAACAACATACATCATATTCTCTTTCGTACCCCATTCCTGAGATTTTTCCAGAACTCTTTCAAACAACCTCTGATTATTCTGTTCAAAAAACTGTAAATCGAAAGCCCCCTTATTTGAAGTAAGAGCCAAAAGAATCACCCATTTATTATCGTATTCGAGAAAGGGCGTTACTGAATCTTCTCCCATATAAGGAGCCACCGTAATTGAATCGAAAGGCATATTCTCGAGAAAAGCACTTGCATACATTTTTGAGGTGTTCCCGATATCACCTCTTTTAGCATCAGCAATCAAAAAAATATCTGAATAATTCTCTTTGATGTAGTTTACCGTTTTTTCAAGACTAATCCATCCTTTAGCACCAAGACATTCATAAAATGCAATATTCGGTTTATAGGCAACAGTAAATTCTGCTGTAGCATCAACTATTGCTTTGTTGAATTCAAAAACCGGATCTTCGGTATTCAAAAGATGAGCAGGTATTTTCTTTATATCACTATCTAAACCTACGCAGAGAAAACTCCTCTTCTTCTTAATTTGCTCGAATAATGCTTGATAATTCATCCGTTTATAATTTTAATGTTTTGATGAGATGGAACTTTCCGAAAATTAAATAATCATACCCAGAATATTGATTATATAAAAACAGGCATTCCATTTCTTTGGTTGTTTACTAGTTATTACAAAAAAGGCAGTGGAAAAACCACTGCCAATATTATTACAAACCACTTTCTTTAAGTCGTTCTGAATTTTCTTCAATTTGAAGCTTGTCAATTACTTCCTGAATATCCCCATCCATTGTGGCCGCCAAATTGTACATCGTAAAGTTAATACGATGATCCGTCACCCTTCCCTGCGGAAAATTGTATGTGCGGATTTTTGCTGATCTGTCGCCGGTAGAAACCATTGTTTTACGCTTAGATGAAATTTCATCAAGATATTTTTGATGTTCCAATGCATAAATACGGGAACGCAATTCAACCATTGCTTTGGCTAAATTCTTAATCTGTGATTTCTGATCCTGACATGTAACCACAATGCCGGTTGGATTGTGAGTTAAACGAATGGCAGAATAGGTTGTATTCACAGACTGTCCACCAGGCCCCGATGAACAATAGGTATCCTTACGAATATCACTTTCTTTTACATCGATATCAAATTCTTCCGCTTCAGGAAGAACAGCAACCGAAGCTGCACTGGTATGAACACGACCTTGTGTTTCTGTTTGTGGAACCCTTTGTACACGGTGTACTCCCGATTCATATTTTAAAATCCCGTAAACACCGTTTCCTGTTACGTTCATTACAATTTCCTTATATCCTCCCGAAGTTCCTTCACTAAAACTTGAAATTGAAACCTTCCAACCCTTAGATTCACAAAACTTTGTATACATTCTGGCCAATTCACCGGCAAAAATACTAGCCTCATCTCCTCCGGCACCAGCACGAACTTCAAGAATAGCATTTTTAGAATCTTCGGGATCAGCAGGTATCAGAAGCAATTTAATTTCTTCTTCCAGCTCTGGAATTTTGACTTCCAATTCTTCCAATTCCATTTTTGCCATTTCGCGCAGCTCCTCATCCGATTCGCTGTTTAAAATCTCCTTTGATTCTTCAATCCTATCAAGAGCATTTCTAAATTCCTTAGCGGCATCCGAAACAGCTTCCAATTCTTTATATTCCTTGCTTAGCTTTATATACCTCTTCATGTCTCCCATCACCTCGGGGTCGGTAATCAACTGACTAACCTCCTTGAATCGGATAAGGACACCTTCTAATTTATCGAGTAACAAATTACTGCTCATATTCTGTATTCTAAATTTTGGACAAAATTATAAAAATAAAATCATTTTAAATAAAGCTTTCGCTATTTAGATGCTGATTTTTAAGAAATCCACTATTTAAGGCAACTCCATGAATTATTCGACCAATATTTTCGCGTAGTAAATTATTTATCACTCATTTAAAAATTTTTATTTAATCTAATAAATTTTAATTTTAGGATTATATATTTAAACTGCCCAAACAACACGATTAAAATATTATAATCACACCCTAACCAAACAAACTATGAATGACTTAATGAAGATTACTTTTTCGCTTCTTCTTATTCTAATAGCCGGCAACTCCAAAGCTGAAACTGAAAAAATTAAATTTGGTAAAGTGTCTATGGAAGAATTGGAAATGAAAGTGTACGAGCAAGACACCAGTGCAGTGGCTGTTATCTTATATGACAGCGGAGCTTCTTATTTTGAAACTGAAGCCAAAAATGATGACACTGATTTTGTCTGTAAATTTGAGCGCCATGTGAGAATAAAAATACTAAAACCTGAAGGTTTTGATTTTGCAACATTTAAAATTCCTATATACCATGGCGAAAATGGAGAAGAAAAAACAAGCTCAATTAAAGGAAGAACTTATAATTTGGATGGTAAAATTCTTATAGACAAACTCGAAAAAAATTCAATTTTCAAAGAAAAAACTACTCCAAGCTGGAATAGAATAAAATTCACTATGCCGAATATAAAAGTAGGCTCTGTTATTGAAATAAAATACCAAATTTCCTCTCCATTCTATCAAAATTTTAGAGCCTGGCAATTCCAATACAGCATTCCTGTTGTCTATTCAAAATACAATACACGAATCCCAAGTTATTTCAACTATCAGATTACAACAAAAGGATATTATCCCATAAAGAAATTAGATGAAACGAGCAGACCAGAAAATTTTTTGATTCGATACAGAGATAATTCCACAGGAAATGTTGATAGCAAAGTACACCAATA
This sequence comes from Labilibaculum manganireducens, assembly GCF_002843385.1. Classification (GTDB taxonomy): domain Bacteria; phylum Bacteroidota; class Bacteroidia; order Bacteroidales; family Marinifilaceae; genus Labilibaculum; species Labilibaculum manganireducens. The sequence continues at coordinate 135,706 of NZ_MVDE01000012.1, read as the reverse complement.
CACTCTCACACCCAATTCCAATGTTAATGAATACTATGCGGAAAACATTCCTTCTTTTAAAAAAGAATCATACATGCTTGCCGAAGAAAACTACTTTAGCTGCATTGAATTTGAATTGCAATCTTACAAGTATGATTACGGGGTATTGCATAATTTCACTTCCACATGGGAGGACGTTCAAGACAAACTAATTAAATCAGACGATTTTGGAGGTGTCTTAAAAAAAGATGGATTTATTAAGGATATTCTGCCTGAACTTATTGCTGACGCAAAAAGCGAAGAAGAAAAAACATCTTTAATTTTTCAGGCAGTGCAGAACAACATTAAATGGAATGAAAAATACCGATTGTTTTGCGACAAAAATTTAAGAACTATATGGAAAGAAAAATCGGGAAGTTCTGCTGAAATCAATCTACTTTTAGTAGCCATGCTGCGTATGGCAGGAATACAAACGAATCCTGTTGTTTTGAGCACACGACAAAACGGAATTATTCATCCCTCGCATCCTACAATAACCCAAATGAACTATGTTATTGCCTGCGCAAAGATAGGAGACAAAATCTATTTAATGGATGCAACGGATCCCTATTGCCCAATCGGAATTCTTCCGTTTCGATGTTTAAATGACAAAGGCAGATTAATCACAGAAACTAACTCCGAATGGATAAATCTTGAAACTAACAAAGGGTCAAAATGCGCGATTGTGTCGACCCTAAACTTAACCGAGGAAGGTACTCTTAAAGGTAAAGTGACCGAAGCTTTTTATGACTATGAAGGAGTGGATATCAGAAAAACGATTTCGAACAACACAGATGGGTATACCGAAAAATTAAAATCGGATTATGAAGACTGGAATATCTCAGAAATTGAATATAAAAATCTAGAAGACAAAAATAAGCCTTTGAAAATCAGCTACTCAACAGAAATAGAAAACCTTGTAAATATGGAAGGTGAAAGAATCTATTTGAATCCTATTTTAAAAAACAAAACACAGGAAAACCCTTTTAAACTGGAACAAAGAGAATATCCGGTTAATTTTGGATATCCAATAACTGTAAATTACCTGCTGATTCTGGAACTTCCTGCCAACTACACAATTGAGGAACAACCAAAATCTTCTAAAATTACACTTCCTGATAATGGTGGGGAATACATATACCAAATTAATCAATCTGCTAACAAGGTGATGATTAAATACTCTTTTAACACAGGAAAATCGCAATATTTACCTTCTGAATATGATTATTTAAAAGAATTTTACAATTATGTAATTACAAAAGAAAACCAAATTTTGGTATTGAAAAAAGTCGAGCCTACCGCAATAAAATAAATCTCCAATCGAGTTCAAACAAAAAGAGGCTGTTCTATCGACAGCCTCTTTTGTAGTATATTCAAATATCCTAATACTCAAATTCTCCAAATTCACTTTTTATCGTCAATTTTTTTCCTGTGTTTGGCTCACAACGACCAATTATTTGAGCATCTACATTAAATTCTTTTGATATCGAGATAATATTTTCAGCGATTTCTTCCGAAACGTACAATTCAAACCGATGTCCCATATTAAACACCTTATACATCTCATCCCATGAAGTTCCACTCTGCTCTTTTATCAGTTTAAACAAAGGAGGAACCGAAAACATATTATCCTTCACAATATGAATATTGTTGACAAAATTAAGCACTTTCGTTTGTGCTCCACCTGAACAATGAATCATTCCATGGATTTGAGATCGGAATTGATCCAAGATTTTTTTAATAATCGGTGCATAGGTTCTGGTTGGCGAAAGTACCAATTTACCTGCGTCGATATCAACACCTTCCACTTTATCGGTTAATTTACAGTTTCCTGAGTAAACCAATTCCGCAGGCACTGCATTATCGAAACTTTCAGGATATTTTTCGGCCAAATATTTTGAAAATACATCATGACGCGCAGAGGTCAAACCGTTAGATCCCATTCCTCCATTGTATTCTGTTTCGTAAGTTGCCTGCCCTGATGATGACAAACCAACAATTACATCGCCGGCCTGAATTTTTTCATTGGTAATTACGTCTTCTCTTTTCATTCGGCAGGTAACCGTCGAGTCGACAATAATGGTTCGAACCAAGTCTCCCACATCTGCAGTTTCGCCACCTGTTGAATGAATATTAACTCCCATTTTACTGTACTCAGCTAATAACTCTTCAGTTCCGTTAATAATCTGAGAAAGAACTTCTCCGGGAATCAGATTTTTATTTCTTCCAATTGTGGATGACAACAGAATGTTATCGACTGCACCAACACAAAGCAAATCATCCAAATTCATGATCAATGCATCCTGAGCAATCCCCTTCCATACAGAAATATCGCCTGTTTCCTTCCAATACATGTAGGCAAGAGATGATTTTGTTCCTGCGCCATCGGCATGCATAATATTACAATAGTCTGCATCGCCGGTAAGGTAATCAGGAACAACTTTACAAAATGCATTTGGATACAATCCTTTATCCAGATTTTTAATTGCACTATGCACATCTTCCTTCGAAGCTGACACTCCTCTAAGGTTATATCTTTCGTCTTTTCTCATGGTTGTTTAGATAAAAGGTAAAAGCAAAAAGATTAGAACTCGCAGACTGTAAATCGCTAAATAGCAAACAGATAAAACAGTCTCACTCTTACTTACTCATTTACTTCTTCAATTTTTTTGCTTCGGCAAAGGTAATCTTTTTCCCTTTATTGTAAGCGATTACAAATGCATTAATTCCAGTTTCACTAATCTTACCTGCTTCAGCTCTTGCTTCTTCCAAATCATCAAATATTCCGGTAGTGTATCTCACGGTAGAATCATCTACGCTTCCGCGGAAAACGACTTTGTATTTTTGAAGTATGGGCGGAATCGTATTTTTATTGAACGCTCCTATCTGAACGGTATAGAAAACACCTTTAATTTCTGATAAATCCTTTATTAATGTATTACCTATTTGACTGGAATCAGATCCTGGTTTCACTTTAGAATTTGGTCCCGGCTGATAGTCTGTTGACAGCACTCTAAAATCGGTTCTGCGATTCAACTGATTCGCCTCATCCTTCTCTTTCTCTTTCAGCTTACTGATAAAAGATTCACTCAACACATCCCCTTCAGCTAAAAAATCAAACTCTTTTGCCTTCACCGCGTTAATTGTCTGAGGTTTCGATTCCCCATAACCATGAGCAATTAACCGATCCCAGTAGATTCCTTTTTCTATTAAATAATCGACAACTGACTGTGCTCTCTTCTGAGAAAGATCGCGGTTTGTGGACTCACTTCCGACATAATCGGTATGCGATCCCAGTTCAATCGTAATTTTAGGATTATCGTTTAATGTTTCCACCAAACCATCTAAAGCCGTTTTAGATTCTTCCCTTAATTGCCATGATCCAAAATCGTAAAATATATTTGGCAGTTCAATTGGTTTTTCAATCGGTTTTAAACCAATTATTGATTTAAAATTGCGGCTGATTTCTATTCCTAAAGTACTCACCTGCTCTTTGCCATTCAGATATCCTTCTGCCGAAACCATTACAATATATTCCAATTCAGGATCAAGATCAACATTAAATTGCCCGTCTTCAGCTGCTTGACTATCCATTTGTTCACCATTCGAAGAAACGATATGAATATCTGCATTAGGGATAAATTCGTTTGTTTCAGAGTTTACAATTTTTCCCAAAAAAGAAAACTGTAAAGGCACATAATCAAATCTATAAATATCATCGTTGCCATTTTTTCGCGAAGATGTAAACATTCCCTTCTCCTGATCAGGCTGAAATACCATTGCAAAATCATCGGCAGTAGAATTTATTGGATATTTCATATTCTCCACTTTCCACACACCGGTTTCCTGGCGTTTTGCCTGATAAATATCCAAACCACCCATGCCTTCCTTTCTATCAGAAGCAAAGAATAAATCGCCATTGTTCTTTATGAAGGGAAATAACTCATTGTTTGGAGAATTGATTGGCCTCCCCATATTTTGAGGTTCACTCCAACTGCTTCCACTCTTTTTCGCCATCCAAATGTCATTTCCTCCGTAACCACCAGGCATATCGGATACGAAATACAGAATATTACCGTCAGCCGAAATAGAAGGATGCCCCACGGACAGACTATCCGGAACCAGATCGAGCTGTGCGACACTTCCCCAGCCATCTTCCTGCCTTTGCACAGCAAATATTTTTGTTCCCTGATTGTCTTTGGTTATTTTTCGGGAAGAAGTAAAATACAACACATCTGCCTCAGGAGAAAAACATGCCGCACCTTCGTTCCAGTCAGAGTTAATTGTATCTCCCACACCACGAGCCTTACTCCATTGATAAGTATCAACAATTACTTTTCGTGATGTTGCCTCTTTCCCTTTTCTCTTTTTACTCTTTCGAATCACTTCATTGGAAAAATGCGACTCAAAAATATTTGAATGAAAATCTCCTGTAACACCGTCTTTTTTAGGCTTATCATTCAACTTCCTTGTTGATGAGAAAAAGATAACATTTGTATCTTTCCCCATATAAACAGGGCAAAAATCACTGCCCGATGAATTAAAATCATTTAATATCTCCACTTTATATCTTCCCGGATACTCTTCCCATGTGTTAATTCTTTTTAGTATTTCAGAAGGATCATTCTCTGCTTTTGCTTCGGGCTTTAGATCGAGATACTCCCAGAAATTTTCCTCGGCCTCTTCCATTTTCCCGTTTTTCACTTCAGCATAAGCTAAATTTAAAACAGCATTTGAGAAAGTATCCCGGTTTAATATGGCTCTGCGATACCATGAGGAAGCCTTACGTACTTCATTTACCTGATCGAAACAGGACGCTGCTTTAAATGCTATATCGGCTTTTAGTTCTTTATCCTTTGACTTTTTATAAGCTTTTTCGTACAAACCTTGTGCATAGTAATACTGTCCGGACTGAGCCATTTTATCGCCACGATTTACGTAGGATTGCGAAGAACAGGAAACAAATACTCCCAGAATAATAAAAATACAGATATTGGAAAAAAGCTTCATCAGATGAGTTTAAAATTCAATTATTGAACTAACAAGGTATAAAAATAATTATTTTATTCCAGTGGTCAATGTTTTGTCAGTAGAGATAAACATTTCTTATATAAAACAGAAAAGGATGTTCAAATAAATGAACATCCTTTTGCAATTTTTATTGTTGTCTCGACTAGTTATTGAATAACAATTCACGATATTTTGGCAATGGCCACATTTCGTTATCAACGACCAACTCCAACTTATCAATATGATATCTGATACTAGAAAGATAAGGACGAACTTTTTCATCATAAGCCACAGCCATTTCCATGCCTTCTTTCAATACATTACATGCTTTACGAGCATCAACCATTTCTCTCACTTTAGCTTTAATTGAGCTGATATGAACCGAAATCTCTTTAATTAACTCTTTACGCGCGCCAGACAATTCTTCATACTCACTGTTGGTAAAGATATCTCTTAAGCCCTGAACGTTTTGGATTAGCTTAGTTTGATAAGCAACAGCCGTTGGTACGATATGATTGATTGCCAAATCTCCAAGAACACGAGCTTCAATTTGAACTTTCTTAGTAAATTTTTCTAATTCAACCTCAACACGGGCGTGTAATTCTTTCTCGGTCATCACTCCACTTTCAATCAACGATTTTTTAGAAGCTGGATCAAGATACTTTAATATTGACTCAGGAACACTGGTAATATTTGTTAATCCTCTTTTCTTAGCTTCTACTACCCAATCTTCAGAATAACCATCTCCGTTAAAACGGATCGGCTTGCATTCAATAATCATTTTCTTAAGAACCTGAAAGATAGCTTCATCTTTTTTGATTCCTTGTTCAATTAAAGCGTCTACTGCAATTTTAAATTCTTTTAACTCAACAGCAACAGCAGCACTTAAGGCAGTCATAGCAGCAGCGTTATTCACAGAAGAACCTACAGCCCGGAACTCAAAACGGTTTCCTGTAAATGCAAATGGCGAAGTACGGTTACGATCCGTATTATCTAAAATAATTTCAGGAATTCTGCCAATACCCAATTTTAAAGCTGTTTTTTCATCCGGTGTCATTTTTCTTTCACCAACTTCCTCTACAATTCTATCCAACATACTTGAAACTTCATCTCCAAGGAAAGCCGAAATAATTGAAGGTGGTGCCTCATTAGCACCTAAGCGGTGACTGTTTGATGCTGTAAGAATTGACGCACGCAATAAATCCTGATTCTTATATACGGCCATCAAAGTATTTACAACAAAAGTAAGGAATTGAATATTCGCTTTAGGGTTTTTACCTGGAGCCAAAAGAACAACACCTGTATCGGTTCCTAATGACCAGTTGTTGTGTTTACCTGATCCATTAATACCTGCAAATGGTTTTTCATGGAAAAGAATACGGAATTTATGGTGACGGGCAACCTTTTTCATAACATCCATAACCAACTGATTGTGGTCATTGGCAAGGTTAGCTTCTTCATAAATAGGTGCCAGCTCAAATTGATTTGGAGCCACCTCATTGTGACGGGTTTTCACAGGAATTCCCAATTTATGACATTCAACTTCCAATTCCATCATAAAAGCGGTAACACGTTCTGGAATAGATCCAAAATAATGGTCATCCAACTGCTGATCTTTAGAAGAAGAGTGTCCCATTAAAGTACGGCCTGTTAAAACTAAATCCGGGCGAGCCAAATATAAAGCTTCATCAATTAGGAAATATTCCTGTTCCCATCCTAAATTGGTATGAACTTTAGTTACATTTTTATCGAAATACTGACAAACAGCAACAGCGGCTTCATCAACTGCTGCTAATGCTTTCAATAACGGTGCCTTGTAGTCAAGTGCCTCTCCTGTATAAGATATAAATATAGTAGGAATACAAAGAGTTGTGCCTACAATAAAAGCCGGAGATGATACATCCCAAGCTGTATAACCACGGGCCTCAAATGTTTGACGGATACCACCTGAAGGGAATGAAGATGCATCCGGTTCCTGCTGAGCCAATAAACTTCCGGAAAAGTTTTCAATCATATGACCACCATCACCATAATCGATAAAACCGTCGTGTTTTTCAGCAGTTCCGTCTGTTAATGGCTGAAACCAGTGAGTGTAGTGAGTTGCTCCTTTTTCAATAGACCATGCTTTCATACCTGCAGCAATACCATCTGCCATTTTTCGATCTACAGCCAAACCTTTTTGATTTGCAGTCATTACTGCTCGGAAAGCCTCTTTAGAAAGATACTTTCTCATAGATTCTACATTAAAAACTAATTCCCCATAATAATCAGTTACCTTATTTGAAGGAAAATGAACCGCTTTAGGTTCTCTTTTAAGTAACTCCCCTAACGCTTTAAATCTAATTGTGGTCATAAATGAAAAAATTTTAGTTATTGATATCTTAATCCGTATTGAAAAAAAGGGGTACTCAGCAAAAAAATATTTAATTTTTACTCAACACCCCCCTTTGCAGTGATACAAATGTGAATAAAATAATTTGATTTCACAATTCTACTTCCAAAAAAATATGCTCAACAAAACAAAAAAACGATAAAAACAGGATCAAAACCCCTTATTTTTATCGTTTGCGCTTAAAATTTCAGTTTTTTTCAAAAAAAAACTGCTTTTTATCTTACCAATGGAATTTTAGGAGCATTTTTCCGAATAACGTCCCTAACATCCTTTTTTGAACCAATCAATTCATAAAATTTCTGGATATACTCAGTTACTCCATGCCTATTCTCTTCATTTAAATATTCACATCGTGAAATCAATTCCAGAAACGCTTCCTTCAGTTCATTAAAATCTGTAAAAGCGGCATTCAATTCCTCATCGCTCCATCTGTAACCTTTGTATATTCTTTTATACTTTGCATCGGGAGCTATTTGAGGATCCAAAGTAAAATAAGTCTGATTGATTATTCCCGACCAATCAAAATCGAAAGGTACTGCAACAGGAATGCTCTGTTCATCCACTGACAAAATCTCAATATTGTGCAACCGGCAAATATCCCAGTCTGAATTTCCAATCATCAACTGAAACAAAGACAGCATTACCATATTCTTTCGAAGAATATTGTATTGCTTTAAATTTTTATAATGCAGTATTATTTTTCCGTTTCGGGTGGCAAGATCATTTTTATCTTCCAGAAAAAAGCCAAACTTTTGAATGGTATCATTAGTAAGACGATCAATAAATGAAATTTGAGACAAACGAACCCTATAACTGTGTTCGTCGATAAGATTATACATCTTGTAGATCAGATATTCTTTAATGGTATTCTGTTCGAATCCATCCTTATAAGACTGGCAATGACTTACGTATTTTAACTTGCTTTGTCCTTCAAACTCGGTTCCTGCCAACTTTTCTGAAGGCAGTTTAAATCGTAGTGGCGGGAAATCGCAGTTTTGTTTTCGCCTTCGAAAATTTCCCCGGGTCATTACTTCAACATCTATCTTACTTTCCCGTTGCTTCTCATTCTCAATTAACCGCAATTCGCATTTATGATACATCCGGTTCTCTCCAATATCATTTATCAAACTTGACAAATTAGTTTTTAGTTCGAGCTCAAGGAGTTTTTCGTTTTTAAACAATGGCAATTGCAACAAGCTGTCTCTATCCTTTCTGGAAACAGCACTGACTGGAATCGAATAAAGGAATATCAATAAGATTAAGAAAGCCTTTATGAAAAAATCTTTCTTGTTATTATTTTCCAGCCTAATTGTATTCGACAGTCTACCCATTGCATTATTTTGTAAAAATGTTATTCAATTAACTCTCTTCTTCCATCTGAAAAACAACGATAATATTTTCCATCTTCAATTAACACTACCTGAGGTTCGATTTCAGAATATCCCATTGGAACATTTATTGCCACGACTTTACCTTCATGTAAAAAATGAATAGATTCAACCTCTGTATGCCCGATAAAAATTCTATTTACATCATAATAAGAAAGCACCTTATTTAACTCCTCATTAGTAATAATTGAATAACTTCTTGATTTCATCAGATAACCTCTATACCACAAAGGGTTTTCAGGGAAATATATGGATCTCATCAACTTCTCATGTGTCATCTTATTATCTGCACTTATACTTTTCCGAATATCATTGTTTATTTGCTCCAAGCTAAGTCCTCTATCAACTAAATCAGGAGACAAGCCACCATGAACAAATAGTAAATCATTAATTTTAACTACGGAATTTAATGATCGCAGCCATTTCCCCAATTCTGTATCTGCCTTAAAAAAGCGCGGGTAATTAAACATTAACCTTTGGCACATATTCTTATACTTTGGAGCAACGTAACGCGAATCGTTCATTAAAACCATTATTTCGTGATTCCCTAGCAATAAATGCAGTTTCCCTTTATTCTCATTTGCCTGTCTTTGTAATTTCTTAATTAAATACAGACTTTCAGTTACTTTATCTCCCCGGTCAAAAATATCTCCAACAAAAACCAGATGTCCATCTCCCCAATTCCAATCCAAATCCTTATTAATTACTCCAATATTCCGCAATAATTCCACCAGTGCATCATATTCTCCATGCACATCTCCAATTGCCAACAGCTTTGTCACTCCCGAGTATTCTGCACTTTGAATTGGATATTTTCCCTTTCGAAGCCAATATTTATTCTTATCACCTTTTTGTCCTTTAACTACTACCGAATCTCCTTTTATCTTTATTTTCTTCTCCCGGATATCAATGGTATTTCCTTCTTTTTTATGATTGATATACCACAACTTCACAGTTTTATTGTCGAGCCAGAAAAAATGCGGCCCATCAGAGTAGTCTGCCAAGTTAAGATCCTGAATATTTCCATTAAAAACCTTATCGTAAGATGAAAATGCACCTGAGCTTAATTCATTCTTCTTTTCTTGTGCTTCCACATTGAATGACCATAAATTAATTACAGCCAGGAATAATACAATTACATATTTATAAAACTTAACCCTTCGATACATATCATCTATTTTTCTTATTCAAATCAAATACCAAAATTACTATATCTCTTTAAATCAAAAACTAAACCAATATTTTAAAAAATGAGAAAGAGTTAACTGTCCGTAATTAACACAGCAGGTGTTCGAATACGAACTGTGATGGCATCTTATGAAGATAGTAAAAAATTAATGAAGCTTTTACATACAAAAAAAAACAGGGATCCCGAAGAATCCCTGTTACACTACTACTACTACTACTACATAGTACCTGAATTAGTATCCAGGATTTTGTTCAATTTCACCTGTGGTTCTATCAATTTCAGCCTGTGGTACGGGCCAATATTTATGTGCTTCTGAATAATATGGCAAAATGTTAGCCCTATTCGTGCGAAGTAATTCATGGTAACGGTCATTCTCTCCTGCTAATTCAAGACGACGTTCGGCATAAATTGCATCAAGCAAAGCCGTTCCAGATGCAGTAACATCATTTAAACCTGCGCGATCACGCACTTCATTTAAAGCGATTCTAGCATTCCCCTCATCGGTAGTTTTGTAGCAAGCCTCAGCATAAGTCAAAAGCACTTCGGCATATCTCATAATCCGAGTATTGTTTGGATTGTTACGAATCTCAGTTGATCGGTCATCTGGTCCTACATAAATTTTCTGCTGATAGTAGCCAGTTCTATTGAAGGTCAATTTAGCTTTCCACTGATCTAACGAATCATTAGCAACCTGTAAATCAGTCTGAGCGTTGTACCAATCCCAAACGCCTTGAGGAATTTCATTTGCATAAACCTCATCAGTTGTCAGCAAAGTTGCAGCTTTACGAATAACATCTCCCGCAGCATCAAATGCGTCAGCCAAATCTTGAGTAGGTTGGTTAATCCCGTAACCGTAAGTTATATTTCTTGGAATCTGGAATAAGGTTTGAAAGTTACCATTATTCGTTGTAGCTCCAGATTCTGTTAGCGATTCAATAAAATTGATTTCAAACAAAGATTCAATTCCATTTTCGCCATCAAAAGAAAAAACATGAGCAAAATCTGGATCTAACTGATATTCTTTAGAATCTATTACTTTTTTGGCCCAGACTTTTGCATCAGCAAAATTTTCAGCATAAAGATTTACCTTAGCCAAAAATCCTTGTGCAAAGCCTTTGGTAACCCGACCTAAATCACTAGAACTGTAAGCACTTTTAACAGGTAAATTTGGTTCTACAGCTTCCACTTCAGTAATAATAAATGCATAAACATCAGCAGCATCAGATTGTCCAATTTTCTCGCCAGCGCCTTTGATCAAATGATCTAAGATTGGAATTCGATTAAATGCACGCACCAATTCAAAATGATAAAAAGCTCTCAACACTTTCGCTTCTGCAATTAAACGGTTTTTGAATATTGTCGATTCAAACAGTTCATCGGGCATTCCTTCAATTCCTTCGATTGCCTGACTTGACTTATTGATTCCGCGATAGCACAAATCCCATTTGTAACGAACCTGAAACATATCAGCAGTACCATTAAAAGTCTTTAACGGTTCAAATCCTGCATTATCGCCATCACTACCACTATAAATAGCATTGTCACTCATTGTTTCACCAAAGGCCCAAAGAAACCAGCCAAAGCGATAATCTTTCAGGTCTGAATAAGCAGCCGTCACTGAAGCTACAGCTTTTTCCTGACTATTAAAGTAAACATCTGAAGTTTCCTGCCCCAACTTTACCTGATCAAGGTAATCATCGCTGCAATTGGTCAAGACTACACTTGCAGCCAAAACCAGAAGCAACTTGCTAATTGATTTATTATATAATTTCATTCTTTTCATGTTTAGTAGCTTAGAAGCCTAGTTTAACACCTACAACATAAGTTTTAGCCTGCGGATAAGTTCCTATATCTACCCCACGGCTTAAATAGTTGGTAGAAGAAATCTGTCCGATTTCAGGATCTGCACCAGTATAATCAGTTATAGTCCATAAATTTTGTCCGGAGAAATATAATTTTGCTGAACTCAATTTAGCACGATTCAACCAACGTTTAGGAAAGTTATATGCAACCATCAGATTTTTCAAACGCATATACGACCCATCCTCCACAAATCGATCAGAAGTACGGTTTGTATCATTTCTGTCATAACCAGTAAGTCGGGGCATATTGGTATTGGTATTGGTTGGAGTCCATGAATTCAACATGTCCTTATGCTTATTTGTCTCATCAAATTTATAAAGGTGAGTTTTCATCGCATTGAAAATCTCATTTCCTTTAGATCCTTGAATGAAAGCACTAATTTCCCAATTTTTATATTGTGCGCCCAAATTAATACCATAAGTATAATCAGGATCCGGACTTCCAATTTTGGTTCTGTCATCACCATCCACTACACCATCACCGGTTACATCAACGAACTTCATATCACCTGGTTGCAACAAAGAATTATTTCCCTGTGTTGCATGTGCATCAATTTCAGCTTGAGTTTGAAATACGCCATCTGTTTTGTAACCGTAGAAATAACCAATGGATTCTCCTTCTTCAGTTTTGGTTGCATTACCTAAATAATAGGCTCCACCAATAATTGGTTGTCCTGAACCAAGACTTTTCATTTCATTTTTATAGGTAGAAACATTCAACCCAATGTTATAGCTAAAATCTTTACCAATCTGATCTCTCCAACCTAAAGAAACCTCAATTCCTTTATTGTTTGCTTCTCCAACATTTACAACTGGACCAGATTCATATCCATAATAGTAAGGAATTGGAACTGAAAGCAACATGTCTTTCGTATCTTTATTGAACCAGTCAAAAGAAACTTCCAAACGAGCATCAAATAGTGCAGCATCAAAACCAATATTTAGAGACTCCACTGTTTCCCACTTGATATCACGATCCTTCATTGAAGTCACAACATATCCTTGGTTTATAGCTTCATCATTGCCAAAGATATAACGATACTGTGCACTACCATTCATGGTTGTTTGGTATGGATAAATTCCAATGTTCTGGTTACCAATTTGTCCCCAACCTCCACGAAGTTTTAAGATAGAAAGCCAGTCAATATCTTGCATGAAATTTTCTTCGGAAAGTTTCCATCCCAAGGCAACCGAAGGAAAATATCCCCAACGATTTCCATCTGCAAATCTGGAAGATCCATCGGCACGGAAGTTAACAGTCATCAAATATTTGTTATCGTAAGAGTAATTGATACGTCCCAAATACGACATTAAAGTATATTCTTCAGCTGATCCTGTAGTAAGATCGCCATCGGCAGCTCCATTCAAATACCAAAGAGCCTCATCTTCATTAGGAACGTTTGTTTTACTTCCTGTCAACCATTCGTAACGACTTTTCTCTTTAGTAAAACCAACCAAAGCTCCAACATCGTGTTTGCCAATTGTTTTATTGTAGGCTAAGGTATTCTCCCATGTCTGATAAACAGAACGATCATACCCTCTGTACACCTTATTCACTCCGTTATTTTGGTTTGTGTTTACAAAATACACTGGATCAAAATCATAGGTATCGGTCACACTTCTGTTTAAACCATAACTGGTTTTTAATTTTAAATCTTTAATAATTTCCAATTCTGCAAAAACATTTCCTAACAAACGAAACTGCTCTGTTCTGTAATTATCGTAAGCAATTTGAGCAACAGGGTTAGGATAATCCGTAAATTTTGAATAATCGTATTTTCCTTCAGCTTCATTGATCCAAACAGGAATAACAGGCTCCAATTTAATTGCTGTATTAATAACACCTGTGTGGTAGCTACCTTCAGTAATAGAACTTCTCTTATTGCTTTGAATGTTGATATTTGTTCCAATTTTCAGGTATTCTTTAGCCTGATAATCTGTTTTCAATCGAGTAGTAATTCTTTCGTAATCAGATCCCTTTACGGTACCTTCTTCGTCATAATAACCTGCACCTAAGATATAGGTAAGCTTATCGGAACCACCAGAAACACTAACGTTATAATCTTGCACGGTTGCTGATCGAGTAATTTCATCAAACCAATCGGTATTTACATTTTTATCAACCTGAGATAAATCAAGAGGAGAAGTTCTGGTTTTATTCATTTCTTCCTGAATAGAATACCATTCGGAACCAGAAGTTGTTTCCCAATTATTAATCACCTCTTTTACTCCATAGTATGCATCAACGTCAACTCTTGGTGCTGTATTTGATTTTCCACTTTTTGTTGAAACTAAAACAACCCCATTCGCCCCACGAGAACCATAAATTGCAGATGAAGAAGCATCTTTTAATACTTCAATAGAAGCAATATCGTTAGGATTCAAGAAATTAATATCAGTTGTTGGAATTCCATCAACCACATACAATGGATCTGCATTATTAACAGTTCCAATGCCTCGAACACGAATAGAAATTGATCCTCCTGGAGCCCCGCTGTTCGAAACTACTGAAACCCCAGCGATTCTACCTTTCAATGCGTCACTAACAGTATTAATCGGTTGTGATTCCAAGTCCTCAAAATCAACTGAAGCAACCGCACCCGTAATATCACTTTTCTTTTGAACGCCATAGCCAACAACCACAACTTCGTCCATTGCGAAATTATCGGCTTGAAGCACCACATTTAATTCTGCTTGAGTACCAACTGCGGTCTCAAATGATTTCATTCCAATGTAAGTGAATACCAAAATGGCATTCGTTTCCACTTTGATTTCATATTTTCCATCAAAATCGGTAGTTGTTCCATTGGTTGTACCTTTTACTACAACCGAAACGCCCGGGATAGTTAACCCGTCTTCTGCACCGATAACCACACCTTTAACCAGCAAATCCTGTGCCCAGGATACCTGCCAGCCAAGAAGCATGATTAACGTAAAGCATGCAATTTTTCTCATAGTGTTTAATTTAGATTAGCAAGAAATAATTAAAAATTACTTATATTTTTATGACTCCAATTCCCGCACGGTTCGGTAAAATTACTTTCCCGCCGACAATCTCAATTCCTTTAAAAGGATCATTTGATATTAATAAGTTTCCATCCAAATCGGCCCAATCAACCATAGGCGACAGTTGGGCTGCCGCACTAACACCACAAGACGTTTCCGTCATGCATCCAATCATCACTTTCATTTCCAATGAACGGGCCACATTCATCATTTTATGAGCTTCGCGCATTCCGGTACACTTCATCAATTTGATATTGATTCCGGAATAAACTCCATGTAATTTTGCCACATCATCCAATCGCTGAATGGCTTCATCTGCAATTGTAGGCAAGGGACTATGCTGAGTCAGCCAAGCCATATCATCAAAATTGTGCTTGTCCATTGGCTGCTCAACAAAAACAACTCCTTGTTCTTTTAACCAATGAATTTTATCTAAAGCCTCTTGTTTGTCTTTCCATCCCTGATTCACATCAACACACAAAGGCACATCTGTAATTTTTCGAATTGTATTAATCATCTCCTCATCGGTACCCCTCCCAATTTTCACTTTTAGCATTTTATAAGGAGAAGCTTCTTTCACTTTTTCAATTACCACATCAGGTTTATCCATCCCAATGGTAAATGTGGTCAGCGGAGTATTTTCCTGATTGTACCCCCAGATTTTAAACCATGGTTTTTCCAATAATTTTCCAATCAGATCATGCAAAGCGATATCAATTGACGCCTTTGCTGCACAATTTCCTTCAGCAACAGCATCTACATAGCTTAATATTTCATTCAACCGAAACGGATCAGAGAATTGTCTCAAATTTAAACTGCTTAAAAATTTGGCGGCTGTTTCGTGGGATTCTCCCAAATAAGGAGGCATGGAAGCTTCGCCATAACCAACAACTCCATCCCACTCAATTTTGGTAAGCATTACCGGGGTGGTTGTTCTGGAAAAAGATGCAATGGTAAATACATGTTTCAGCTGCAACTCATAAGGTTCGAAACTAAGTTTCAATCCGGTTCCTGAATGTTTTGATTTACCTGTTCCTGTTCCTCCGCAAGAATTCATTGCCGGAAGCAAAAATGCAGCTCCAGCCAACAAACCAGTATTTCCTAAAAATTTTCTTCTGTCTATTGCCATTTCCTTTACTCTCTTAATACCATGGATGCTCGGAAACCCTGCAAATTCCAGACTCTCCAATTCTATTTAAAACCCGTCGTCCACCCAACCAGGTAATCGACCTGTAATCATTATAATTTTCGGCTTCAGGCTCAAAACTATTAATCCTAACCCGGCCTGAAGAATGAATATATTCTCCATGACTCATATACATTCCCACATGAGTAACTTTCATTGGTTTCTCATCAGTCTTAGCTCTTCCAAAAAAAACCAAATCTCCCTCTGCCAACTTTAAAAAACCTTGCGCGGGAGAAATGGTATCTCCGTGAAGAAACTGCAATGATGCATCACGCGCTAAAATAATCCCATTTATAAAATAAACTGATTTGACAAACCCACTGCAATCTACCCCCTTTACTGAAGTTCCGCCCCACAAATAAGGACGACCAAGAAATTCTTTTGCTGTTTTGGTTAAAATAGATACATCTTTCAACTCCCATGTTTTCCAATCAGAAAGCAACTCGCAATTCGATTTTTCAACTTGTATTCTTCTTCCATCAGGCAAAGTCAAATCATAACTGTTCTGATGCTCTTTCTCAACTTCGAGAATTGCCCCTGCAACCAAATCGGTCACCACCTCATTTTGTTCCGGATCTTTTACGACTTCGAAATCAGGAAGAAAGATTACTCTGTTTGAATTCCTCCAAGCCTTCATTTCAGACTCTGTTTTTTGAGCAATTGCAGCGCCGTCAACCCAGGCAATATATTTGTCCGGAGTCTGTAGTTGATACCAGCCATTCTCTTCTTTTAAAAGCCTGACCGGCGTGCCCATTATTGATTGCGAAACAAGCTCTGCCGAATGCTTTGGGTAAGCTCTTAAGTTCACAACACTTAAGTTGATTACTCCCCAAGTTTTATCCCCTAATTTTTTCTCAGGAAGTACAATCAAGCTATCTACCAAATGAACTTCCAAGGCTTCCAGAGCTGAGAACAAAGCTAACTTTGCCTCCGGCAGAGATGTTTCTCCACTAACAACTATTCCATTGTCCTTATTGATAGAAAAAGCAGGATTAAAAATTGCTTCTCTACTATCCGGTGCAATCTGCAACTTTACAGCATGAGAAATTTGGTTTGCCTGCTGCAACAATTTTGAATCATTACTACAAGCAAAACCAATAAAAATAATCACTAACCAAACTTTATTTCTCATTTTAATTTAATTGGTATTACATCTTACATGATTCCAAATTTAAACACATCCGTTGATTTCCAATAACGGTTCAACATGTTTAAAAACACACACTTATCATGCGAGTGAACATATTTAAATTTAACAAATAGACATCTATTTATTTACCTGCCTTTACCCAATTACTGGCAACACTTTCAAAATGGCCTCTATTCACTGATTTAAGCGAGTAAAACATCCTTTCTCCTTGTTTTGGTATTTTAAATTCCAATAAAGTTGTAATACAAAATACTTTATTGTTTTTAATTGATTTTCCAGATGACTGATATACGACATAGTAAATGGCTCCTTCAACAGCATTCCAAGTCAGCACACTTTCCTTTATTTGCAATTTTGGCGCGTCCAATTTGGTCGCTTGATAATTGCTGTTTTCCAAATTAAGTGCAGGACTCTGATATACCTCTGTTTGTAAGGCTTCATTAATTCCTAATCGGTTTTCGGTGAAATTCTTCGAACAAAAAAACATGCTGCCTTTTAATCCTTTCAAACGACGATTCAGTTTTATTTGCCGGATAATTTGATCAGAAGTCTGCCACGCTTTCGTTTTTGAAGCAGAGTCCAGACGATAAGCACCTTGCCCAATATAGCAAGGCTTACCATAAGAATTGTTTCGCCACCATTTCGCAATTTTTCTATAATCGGCAACTTTTTTTCCAATGTGCCAATAAATTTGAGGTGTCACATAATCAATCCAATCGTTTTTTAACCACAACAAAACATCAGCATATAAATCATCATAATTGGTTTGACCAGCTTTGGTTCTCGATCCGGATTTATCCATATCCTTATTGCGCCAGACTCCAAAAGGAGAAATCCCAAAAGGCATCCACGGCTTAATCGATTTGATGGTATCATTAATTTGCTTAATCACACGATTCACATTATCTCTTCGCCAATCATCAATTCGGTTCGGATAAAATTCACCTCCATTTTGAGCGAAGCTTAAGGAATCTGGAAATGGTTCTCCGGCTATTTTGTATGGATAGAAATAATCATCAAAATGGATGGCGTCAACATCATACCGGCGAACAACATCACCGACAATTTTGGACACATAATCTCTGGTTTCCTGCAATCCCGGATTAAAATACTTGTGCTTTCCGTAAGTTAAGAACCATTCAGGATGCTGATTCGTTATGTGTTCAGGATCTGTTTCTGTTTCCTGATAAAGAAAAACGGCTCTGTACGGATTCATCCAGGCATGAAGTTCCATAGCTCTTTTATGACACTCTTCAACAGCAAACTGAAGCGGATCGTAAAACGGATCAGGCGCAATTCCCTGCTCACCATTCAACCATTGCGACCAAGGTTCGTAAGGTGATTGGTAAAAAGCGTCGGCAGCCGGACGAATCTGAAATACAATGGTATTCATTCCATTTTTTTTGTGCTGATCCAAAAGAGTTGTCATTTCTTTCTTTTGTTCCTCAACAGAAAGACCTGCTTTCGATGGCCAGTCAATATTATCGACTGTTGCTACCCAAACTGCACGCATCTCTCTTTTCGGCGATTTATTTTTCGCCATTGCACCAAAGGCAATCAACAGCAATAACAATCCTATAAATCCTTTTTTACTCATACTAATTATACGTTACTTCCATTTTATATGTCCAATCACCAAAATAAAGGTTCCCACCTTTCCATTCCAGTTCTCCTCTTTGAAAATCAACAGGCTCGCTTCTTGGCCAGATTTTGGAAGGAAACAAATCCTGCGAGAAATCTTCATTCACAATTAACCGATAAGAATCAATGCTTGTTTTGTAAAAATTTCGCACCTTATCATTTTTACTTTCCTGCAAACCAAATGACTGATCCAATGGAACCCATCCAATTCCTTCGTAATACACTTCGCACCAATCGTGAAGGTTTACCTCGCCAGGATGCAGCATCCAGCCACTTTGCCACTTTACCGGAATTCCGCGATAACGAGCCATTGTCAAGAAAAGGAGAGTCTGCATTCCGCAGTCTCCATGCCAATTTTCCAATACGTATTCAGGAATGTTTGGCACAATGGAATACTCTAAAGCACTTGCCCAGGGAATATTTGAATTGATCCAATCATACAACAAACTCACTTGTTTTACAGGGTTTTTCTCGCCTCCGCAAATTTCATCAGCTAAATTTTTTATCCGATCGGAAAAAATGATTTGCGATGGTCGTTCGCTTGTATTTTTCTGATACAAAACAGATGCAGTATCATATACTACACAATTCATATTAGCAGGATCATATATTTGCGCATACGTTTTCGTTCTGAATTTCACAGAAAATTTTGTTTCCAAACCTGCCTCTGCAAGCTGCTCGCAATAGATACTTCTCTGCGCAAATGAATCCGGAGCCACAATGCATTTTTCAGGAAATACGCTCAATAAATTAACATTTGTTTGTCTGGCATTTGATTCTTTAGGATAAGGCATCCAACAGCGAATAATCTCACCTGCTGGAACAGCGTCAGCTTTCACACTTATTGTATAAGTCATTGTGCATTCTACAGGATTCACCAACTCCCCATTTTCAGTCCTTTCGGAAATTAATTGTAAGGTGTGAGACACACAAAAACTCTTTAAAGAATCTATCGTTTTTTCACTTATTTCTTCTTTTCTGTTTTTCGCAAATTCGTTCAAACGGAATAAATTAGGAACAGCATTTTTAAAAAAACGTTTCTGTCCGTTAATCAGTCTGTATTCAAGCGATTTTTCCTTTTCCCATTTTGCCATGTAAATTGTCGTAGAATCAGAAAAGTAAGGCATTAGTCTTTCAAGTACATCCGCTTCGGTTAAAGCATACTCTCTCTCGATGCGCGACATCATGTCCTTTTGAAACAAAAGATCATTTTTTTGCTTTTCGTTCAAGTCACCATCCAAAAGTTTCTCCCCAATAATTTGACCGGCGATTGTGAACTCACCTGTATCAATTAAAAAGGCTAAATTTGCTTTACCTTTATTTGACACATTACAGCCAATAAACAGGAAGCAAAAAGCAAGCAAAAAATAATGACTTAAAGAGTTATTCATTTCACAAAACCTATTAAGTTGTCATACATGTTACAAAAATATAAAATTTATTAGTTTTGCAATGAAAAATTAAAGAAAACAAGTATCTAAATTGTAAAAATTAAAAAACAGTCATCATGATTAACAACAACACATTGCGTATTTACAGAGGATTAAGATATTCCCTTCTTTTAATCTGCATTCAAATATTATTTTTCCAGACATCTATCCTTGCCCAAAAAGTGAAAACAGGCATAGATGTACTACAAAAAACCAATTACTCTTTTCTTACCGGAAAAAAGATTGGAATCATCACCAACCCTACTGGGGTAAATCAAAATTTAGAATCGACTATCGATCTGCTTCATGCTTGCAATGATGTAGATGTTAAAGTTCTATTCAGCCCTGAACATGGAATACGGGGAGATCATGCTGCCGGTGAGAAAGTAGCAACCTACACCGACAAAAAAACAGGTATTCAAGTCTATTCGCTGTATGGCAGACAACAAAAACCAAATGCTAAAATGCTAAAAGGTTTGGATGCTATTGTATACGACATTCAGGATATTGGCGTCCGTTCCTATACATACATCAGCAGTATGGGATTATTAATGGAGGCTTGTGCCGAAAACAATGTTGAATTTATCGTATTGGATCGCCCAAATCCTTTTGGAGGAAATAAGATAGAAGGTTGCTTGGTTGAACCTAAACAAATATCTTTTGTGAGTCAGTTCCCCATACCCTATGTGTACGGACTAACTTGCGGCGAACTGGCTAGTTATTTGAATGAAGAAGGCTTGCTGAAGGATGGTAAAAAATGTAAACTACATGTTGTGAAAATGGAAGGATGGAAACGAAACATGACTTTTCAGGAAACCGGCTTGCCTTGGGTTCCAACATCTCCTCATATCCCGAACTCAGCAAGTGCAGTTTACTATGCAGCTTCGGGCATACTTGGAGAATTGTATACCATTTCGATTGGTGTCGGTTATACTCAGCCATTTGAATTATTTGCTGCCGAATGGATCAATGCTGACGATTTAGCTGAAAGTTTAAATAATCTGCAAATCTCAGGTGTTCTTTTTCGCCCAGTACACTATAAACCATACTATTCAGTCGGAAAAGGCCTTATGCTTCATGGGGTTCAATTGCATTTTACAGACACTCAGAAAGCACCAATCTCCCTCATTCAATTTTATGTGATGCAGGAATGTCACAAATTGTATCCCAATAAAAATCCTTTTGAAATGTGCGAAGCATCACGCTTAAGTATGTTCGACAAAGTATGCGGAAGTAAGGAAATAAGAATGAGATTTACCGAAAACTTTCTGGTAAGTGACATCAAAGAACTTTGGTTTGCGCCCAGAGAATCATTTTTGGAAAAATCAAAAAAATACTGGCTCTATAATTGATCGCAATAAAATGAAAATTAGAATCATAATTTATCATTGTATCAGAATGTGAAATTGTAAAAATGATTACTTTTGCCTGATATATTCTTTATTTTAGAGAAAATAAAATCTACTTTGAAACAAAACCTTTCAGCTAAACAACTTTGTACTACCACAACAAATTAAGACACAAGTTTTTGTTGCTAAACATACAACCACAGAGTAACGGATAGATCGGTTTACAAAAAACTCATTTGAAGTATTCAACAATCAGGTTAATATCATTTCAAAACAATAAAAAAATATGGTTTTATCCGAAAAAGAGAAGATTAACGAGCTGTGTAAAATTCTGCTTGAAGTAGGAGCCTTACTTATGGAAACCGGAGCAAATACATTTAGAATTCGGGTTACCGTAATGCGTATTGCTTCAGCCTTTGGATACCATGCAGAATTATTAATTACCCATCGCGCATTAATGTTAACCATAAACAACGAAGAGTCTGATCTGTTCTTTAGCCGGCTGATGCAAACATCGGCTCATCGTGTCAATTTCAAAATTGTTAGCGGACTCAGCAGAATGAGCTGGCACATTATAGAGGAAAAATGGGATTTGGAAATGGTTCGTCATGAAATAGACCGATTAAAGTCTGTACCTCATTATCCTAGGATCGTAACATTGCTGATGGTAGCTTTGGCAGGTGCCTCATTCTGCCGTATTTTTGGTGGTGAAGCCATCGAAATGCTAATTGCTTTTGTGGCAACTTTTGTTGGCTTATTTGTAAGACAGGAAGTCACAAAAAGAGAATTTAATCCTTATTTATGTATTTTCCTGGCCGCTTTTGTATCAGCTATGATTTCGGGAGCTGCAGTTAATCTGCACATTAGCAGCAATCCGGAATATGCTTTTGCAACCTCTGTTTTATATCTGATTCCTGGAATTCCATTAATTAATTCCCTGCTGGATCTTTTGGATGGAAATATTATAAACGGAGTGGTAAGAGGACTTAATGGATTAATTATCGCTTTTTCGATTGCTTTGGGTTTACTTGGAGCGATTCTTATTTATAACATTTAGAATATGGAGTGGATTGTATTTTTTGAGACATGGATTTGGCTGGGCTTTGCAGCTACAGGTTTTGCAATACTCTTTAATGTTCCTCCCCGTACATTATGGGTAATATTCATCATGGGTGCTTTGGGCGGAACAGTAAAACTGATCTGCCTAAAGCTGGGAATGAATATCATTCTCAGCTCGCTTATGGGCGCTTTACTAATTGGTTTTTTAAGCATCCGTGCTGCTCACTTAAGACATTCGCCACCCTTTGTGTTTGCTATTCCTGCAGTTATCCCAATGGTTCCGGGTGCATTTACTTACCGAATGATGCTGGGAATTATCCATTTAACAGGAGAAAATGATCATGCTGTTTTTCTGCAGTTGTTACAAGAAACTGTTGACAATGGATTGAAAGCCTTTTTTGTATTATCGGCACTTTCGCTGGGCGTTTCGGCCCCCATGTTACTCAGTCGAAACAAATCGATAAAAGAAACTAAACCAAACAAATTTCTAAATAAATTATTTGACTCAAAAAAAGCTTCGGATTAAATCCGAAGCTTTTCTTTTATATTTTAATAAATATCTTCCGTTTATAGAGAAACAGCACGATGAGCCAATAGACAACGATATGTGCCAGCGCAAAAAACAAAGATCCATTCATATCTCCTGCCCAGGATGCAAATACATTTTTACACAACCAGACATATCCGGTTGTTGAATTTCCTGCCTGATCTGAAAAATGAACCAAATAAATAATCACTCTTACCCAAACTCCTGAAAGAACATAAATAAATAATGGATTCATTCCGAAAACAAGAAAAGGATGAGCCCATTTCTTGTATTCCAAAATATCGATCAGGTAAATCATTACAGCTAAAACCAAAAGTGCTAAACCTGCGGTATAAACCACATAAGAACTAGACCATATTGGTTTATTAATAGGAAATCCTAAACTCCAAATTAAACCAGCAATCACGCCTAAAGAACCAAACATCAATAGCTTTGCAACCAACTTCTTTCGCTCGGTGGATTCAATTAAATATCCGGCAAGATATCCAAGAATCACTGTGGCAATTGCAGGAAGAGTGCTAAACAATCCTTCGGGATCGAAAGCAATACCAAAACCTTTGTACAGATGATCCGCTCCCAAAATCTTGCTATCGAAAGCCATTGTTGGATTTCCCTCTAAACTATATGGATGATTGCCACCAAGGAAAAAAACCAATCCCCAATATGCCAGTAGAATAGCCAATGAGACAATTACCAAACGAGCTTTACTCAGCCACAAACAAAGCAAACTTCCTATTCCATAAGCCAAGGCGATTCGCTGCAAAACTCCCATTATCCGAAAATTCTCCAACTCAACCTGAATAAATGGAAAGGCATTCAATAACAAACCTATGCCAAAAATGATTACAGTCCGCTTCAGAATCTTCCTGCCTGCTTCGGGACTTAATTTATGATCGAATTTCCCGAAAGCAAACCACATGGCAACACCAACAGCAAATAGAAAGAAAGGAAACACCAAATCGGTTGGCGTACAGCCATTCCACTTTGAATGAAGCAATGGAGCATAAACATGTCCCCAACTTCCTGGAGTATTCACCGTAATCATGGCAGCAATGGTTAATCCCCGAAAGGCATCCAAAGCCATTAAACGTTCTGTTTTTTTCATTATCTAGATTTTAGATGAGATTTTGAGATTGCAAACAATTCCGCCATACCCTATAACCGGCTTCATTCAAATGCAAACCATCATTGGTATAATCTTTAATCATTTGGGATTTATAGGTTGAAAAAGCGGTATACAAATCCACGAAAGTAATCTTCTCTTTCTCACACAAATCTCTCAAGTGAAAATTGACTTCCAGAATTTTCAACCCATCAAAATTATCACTCTTAAAAAGAGTCTCATTAGTAGGTAAAAGACTTTGAACGATCAATTCAATGTCCTTATGCTCCTTCATTATTGAAAATATTTTTTTATAATTCGTAAGAATCTTTTCAGAACTTAAACCTTCACCCAAATCGTTAATTCCCATCATCAAAAAAATCTTTTTAGGTTCCCAAAACAGAACCTCATCCAATCGAAAAAGGATTTCATCAGACCGCTCTCCGGATATTCCAAAATTAGAAATCTCATAAGCAGGAAAGTATTCTTCCCAGCATCCTCCCTCGGTTAAGCTATCCCCCAAAAAAGCAATTCTATTTTTCATCTTTTCCCGTTTTAATACCAAATTTCGGATCTATATCAATCAATTTTATCATTATAAAACTTGGGATGGTACAAATCATCACCCAAATAAAGAAGTGCTGATAGCCCAACAACTCCTGCAGCCAACCGGAAATCATTCCTGGCAACATCATGCCCAAAGCCATTAAGCCTGTACAAAATGCAAAGTGAGCCGTTTTGTGTTTTCCTTCGGATACATATATCTGATAAAGCATATATGCTGTAAAGCCAAAACCGTATCCAAATTGCTCTACGGCCACCGAGGCACAAATCAAAAAGAAAGATTCGGGCAATGCGTAAGAAAGGTAAACATACACAAGGTTTGGCAGGTTAATGGCAATTACCATTGGCCAAAACCAATATTTCAATCCATTTTTTGAAGCCAGATATCCTCCAAGCAAACCTCCCAGAGTTAAGAAAATGATTCCTATGGTTCCATAAACCAATCCAACATCGCCCGTAGATAAACCTAATCCGCCAACTTCTTTCGGATCGAGAAGAAAAGGAGATGCCATTTTCACCAATTGAGATTCGCCCAAACGATACACCAAGAGCAACCCTACGATTTTCAAAATATCCTTTTTCATGAAAAAAGAAACAAAGGTCTCAGCAAAATCCTCGAATACACTGGAAAAGCTTTTTACCTCCCGGTCTTCATCCTCCTTTGGATACGGAAGTGCAAACTTGTGATAAACGCAAAACAATAAAAATCCGGCAGCTAAAATATAAAAGGTTAGCGACCATGCCAATGGAATATTATTTTCGGTATTCCCAAACAGTTTTGTGGTTTCAAAATATCCTGCCAGAATAATTAAAAGTCCTTGACCGGTAATCATGGCTAAGCGATAAAAGGTGCTTCGTATTCCAATAAAGTAGGCCTGCTTATTGGAGTCCATTCCATACATGTAAAAACCATCAGCAGCAATATCGTGAGTTGCCGAACTAAAAGCCAACAGCCAGAAAAAGGCCAATGTTGACTGAAAAAAGAATGTGGTAGGAACCGTAAAAGCAACACCCGCCAAACCAGCACCAATCAACAACTGCATACTAACAATCCACCAACGCTTGCTTTTTACGATATCTACAATCGGACTCCAAAAAGGCTTAATCACCCAAGGCAAATACAACCAAGAGGTATACAAGGCAATATCGGTATTTGAAATACCCAGCTTTTTGTACATGATCACGGCAACAGTCATCACCACAACGTAAGGTATGCCTTCTGCAAAATAAAGAGATGGAATCCATGCCCATGGTGAGCGAGTTTTTGTTTTTGACATTCTTTTTTGTTTAGATTTGAGAACTGAGATATGAGAAGTGAGATTTGAGATAAGAGATTTGAGACTATTTACAGCTTCAAAAATCCTGATTCACGTATCTTATTTCAATACTTATATTTTTTTGATTAAGATTATAAATTTGAGTCGTGAGATTTGAGATTATTTACAGCTTTAGAAAAAAGCATACTCCATTTTTCTCATGCCTCATTTCTAACATCTCATCTCTATAATTAATACCTTTTTTCCAATTCCGCTCCACGGAAATAATGCAGCAAAATTTCATCGTATTTGTATCCCTTGGCACCCATTACTGCGGCTCCAATCTGGCAAAGACCAACCCCATGTCCCCAGCCGGCACCAATCAAAATAAATTTAGCTGGCACTCCGTTCTCTTCACCTACTCTATCAACAACAAATTCGGAACTGTACAAATGCGATTCGGAAAGCACTTTACGGATTTCCAATTCTTTTCCAATCACCAAACTTCGTTTCGAACCTACAATTTTCAATTTGATTAAGCGCCCAGACTCTCCTCTTTCAACAGGAATTAAATCCAGAATCTGTCCAAAATCTTTACCCGTTTTACGTGCTATTAATTCTGAAATTACATCTTGTTCGTATTCTACCTTCCAACGATAAAAATCCATGGTTTCCTGATCGTAATCATTCAAAACCTGCGACAAAATTTCTTTATCGGTGGTATTGCAAAATGCTTCAGGCGAAGTACTAATCCATTTCACTGCTGCTGTTTCATTTTTCAAATTCATATCGTATCCAGCAGGAACTTTC
Source organism: Labilibaculum manganireducens (assembly GCF_002843385.1). GTDB lineage: Bacteria > Bacteroidota > Bacteroidia > Bacteroidales > Marinifilaceae > Labilibaculum > Labilibaculum manganireducens. The sequence continues at coordinate 108,747 of NZ_MVDE01000012.1, read as the reverse complement.
GGATTATCGATAACCGCCTGCAGGTATTTATGATTTTTAGGTTCCCATACATTTTCAAATGTCTCGGCAACGCCACCACAACATTTCGAGAAACGGGCATCGCAAACTTCACCCTCACTGGTAAGCACCAGTCCACGAGTTGCATCTATTGCATCGACTACCAGTTTGGTCGATTGTTTGGTAATGCCTTGATAACGCTGACAATGATCATCGGCACAAACATCAAAATTCACATGATCTTCGCGATCGTACCAACGAATATATTGCTCATCGGTTTCAACAATACTCTGATAATTGGTTTCTGATTTTTGCAATTCAGCCCCTTTTATTACCTGCGCGATTAACCATGAACGGGAAATAATTGCATGAGCTTTCAACAGTTCCATGCTGCTTGTTGCACTCATTTCAGATGAAATAACACTTACCAAATAATCCTCTAAAGAAAGAACATTGATGGCAGTTAATTTTTCATCTTCGCAAATAAAGTGCAAAGCACCTTTGAAGCGCTGATCTTCCTTTCGCTCCCAATGGAATTTTATTCCAATTGTCACATCAAAAAGATCGAAAGATGCTTCTTCGTAATATTTTGGATAGAAAACCAATTCTTCATCTACCAGGCCATCAAAGGCTATATTATCATCGACATAGCAGGCATCTTGCTTTCCTGTATATTCTTTTCCATTTTGCTGAAGTATGTAAATTCCATTTAATGTGAATGAAATTTTAGGCTCATACATGATGCCTACACGTAGTTGTGGTTCGTTCATTTTTTAATAGATTTTAGATATTAGATCCTAGACAATAGATTATTTACAGCTCCAAACTATCCGGAACTCAACTTTTATTATCTCATCTTTCCCATCTTAGTTCTTATCAATTTATTCAGTCAGTTTTTTCTCATATCGCCAAAATACTCTTTCGACCACAGCTCCTGCATGATGAGAATAAAAATCGATTGGTCCTACCCATGGAATTATTGCTGTTTTGAAGCCTGTATTTTTCAAATCTTCCAAGCAGCGATACAGCAACACTTTTCCCATGCCTTTCCCACGCAAATCGGGATGTGTTCCCATTGGACCAAACCATGACAAGCCTTTATTATTAGCGCTGTGTGCCGAGAATGCTTTTATTTTCCCATTCAACTTTGCAACATGAATGGCAATCGGATTCGATTTGCAGGCCATCTCCAATTCATACTGCCATAGCTTCCATTCTTCAGCAACAAAATCCATCAATTCATCCTTGTCTTCTGCTGTTGCACGACAAACTTCAATATCATCAGATTTTAAAGCCATTATTTTCTTTTCATCAGACCATTCCCGATCAGACAAATCGACTACAAGATTGGAAGTATCCATAAATCGATTGAATCCCATTCGCATGGCAAAACAAAGTGCCGGGGTGTATCTGGGATCAATTCCCGGCATGAAATAATTCATTGGCACATCACCCAAACGCATCACATCGACCTTTCGCGAACGCAACTCCTTTTCGAGCAATTCATACATGCTCCTGGCAATTCCCTTTCGCTGATGAGTTTCGCTTACCGCCATTAATTTTACGTAGCCATAATTCACTCCCCGAATATCCATTCGGCAGGTTCCCATTAAAAATCCTACAATAGTAGTTCCTTCCTCTGCAAGCCAAATTATTTCAGGATTGAAAAAAGGATCGTCGTAGATTTTTTCGTGAAGCAATTCTTTGGTAAAAGAATCGAACTTGTATGCGTTTTGACAAAGAGTGAAAACTTCATCAAAATCCTTATCCAGATATTGTCGTATCGTATGGGTCATGTTTCTTTTAATTACTTAGAGTTTAATTTGATGTAAGACTCTATACAATTGTATTGTTTCTACTTACTTTCTCATTCCCTTCAATTACATTTGCAGTTCCGCAACTTACATTTGCAGTCCCACAACTTACATTTTGATTCCCTTTTGTTACATTCACAGTCCCTCGACCTGCATTCATGCTCCCTTTTGTTACATTTTAAGTCCCAAGACCTACATTTGCATTACTTTCTCTTACAATCGCATTCCCTCAACGTACAATTCATTTCCCTTGTCTTAGAGTACAGTTCGTTTCCTTATGTAAATTTGGTATTCCGACTTAAAGTCGGATTCCCAATAGTTCCTAATTATTGGGAATCTCACTTAAAGTGAGAGCCCCAAATTAACTCTTAACTTCTTACAAAGTGATTGAAAAAACTCATCGTCAACACTTACTTGTTTGAAAATATCTACAATATCATCCGATGTGATTTTCTCAAAATCTTCTCTGCGTGGCGTTATAAATACACCGCCAAAATCGACTGATGCAGGGCTTATGAGCAATTGCTGATCGCCTTCGGCAAAATATTGCGATGGACGATGTAATTTTCGAGGAAACAAATGCATACTATATTTGCCATCGACAAAAGAGCAGATTGCATTGAGCATTGGCTCTTTTTCTTCTGGCTGCATGACAGAAAAAGTCTGATAAAAAACAGAAACAGCCTTCATCATTTCAATTTCACTTTCCGACTCGATGGAAATCATTTTCCTTAAATAATTCGAAAAAGCACGCATCTCAAATTGATTTGAATTACTCAAAAGTTCCGACTGCAAATTTTTTAAAACTGCATACTCTGTTTCCACTGGCATAAAATCTTTATTGCCTGCCTGAAAATGCATATGATCGGGAGCTGACGCTCCACACTTTGGTCCGTTATAAAACAAAGTATATCCTTGCATATTTTTAGCCAAAGACAACATTCCTGAAACATTCTCTTCAAAACTCTGATCGACATGATCGACTTTTGGAATGGTAAAATGCTGAGGAATAATTGGAAACGGATTCACCAGAATCACAAAATCATCGCCTTGAGCAATACCAGCTTGTTCTTTAGGAAGTTTATCGAGACACAAAAAACACGCACGATTCTCGATGCTCTTTTGATCTACTTTCGCAGCTGACGATCTGATTCTTTCCGGATTGAACTGAACTTTTATTGTATAGCCATCAAATTGAAATTCTTTTTCTTCCACTTTTTCCAATCCCTTGTAATTTCCTGTTGCCAAAGGCCAATTTATAAGCTGATCGTTCAAAAAATCACCTAATATTTGAGTGGAAGATTTCTCCTCCAATAAATTCTCTAATTTATTTATGCTGTTTACATTCATTGTTTTCCAATATCTTGACAAAGTATATTCTTTATAACACTATTTAAACGCTGACAGGTCTTCGACTCTGTCAGGTTATTTTAACCTAGCAACTATTATTCCCGATTGATATTTACTTTGCATGAGCATCTCTGCTAAAGGAATATCCGAAATCACTACTTTTTTAGCTTTGCTCGAGGCATGCATCAAGTGCAGTCGGTTATTCACATGAATCGCAATCCCAACATGAGATATGTCCAGACCTTCTATTTTAGTAGTAATGGCAATTAAATCGCCATTTTGAATTTTATTTTCCAAGTTTTTAATATTGTTTTCGGGAATAAAAAACAATTCTCTTTTATTGATTTCATTTTCGGTCTTCCGTATCTCTTCTACCAATGAAACATCCACTTTTAATGCAGGATAAGAATCGACATGCGTACTCATAAAATTGATTGTTTTATTGTACTTTTCACCACCAATTTCACACGTAATATTTTTTACGATTCCCTTTTTTTCATTTTCATATATCCAATCGGAAAAATAATGCAAGCGAGAGGCATAATCAGTTAATTTACCATTTCGGTAACGCAAATTTTCAAGCTCTTTCAAAAAATCATCAGTTGTAAGCGAATCGTTGGATAATACTTTTGACAAGGCCACAACATTCTCCAAATAAGTTGTGCAATCCAACTCCCGGAAATTAACGACCATCTGTTCTTTCTCATTCCCATCCAAAGTACCACCAACATAGTCTGTTTGCATAAACATTTTTGCCACTTCAATTACCCGATCATTCAATGGCAAGGAATCGATAGACATCGATCCTGCTATTTCCCGAATGGAATTAAAGATTTCCTGATCCGTAGAATCTGAAAGTTGAATTTCTTTCCTTACTTCTTGTTGGGATTGCTTTCCCTGGCAAGAGCTTAGAGAAATAAGCAACACCACTAAAATTTGAAAAAATTGCTTCATACTTCTTATGTTTTATCAGGTTTCTCACTAAAATAACACCTGTATTCCTTTTTTTCTCTGTGAACCTCTGTGCTCTCTGTGGTTAAACTTTTTTTTTACCACGGAGATCACTGTTTACACAGAGTCTTAACCGCAGGTATTTACAAAGGTTTAACAAACTATTGGCACGATCAAATTATACCAAATTAACATTTTACAAATCACACCTGCATTCCCTTTTTTTCTCTGTGAACCTCTGTGCTCTCTGTGGTTAAACTTTTTTTTACCACGGAGATCACTGTTTACACAGAGTAGCAATCGCAGGTATTTACAAACTATTGGCACGATTAAATTACACCGAATTAACATTTTACAAATCATACCTGCATTCCCTTTTTTTCTCTGTGAACCTCTGTGCTCTCTGTGATTAAACTTTTTTTTACCACGGAGATCACTGAGTTACACAGAGTCTTAACCGCAGGTATTTACAAACTGCTGGCACGATTAAATTACACCAAATTAACATTTTACAAATCACACCTGCATTCCTTTTTTTTCTCTGTGAACCTCTGTGCTCTCTGTGGTTAAACTTTTTTTACCCCTGAGATTACTGAGATTCACAGAGTAGCAATCGCAGGGATTTACAAACTATTGGCACGATTAAATTACACCGAATTAACATTTTACAAATCACACCTGCATTCCTTTTTTTTCTCTGTGAACCTCTGTGCTCTCTGTGGTTAAACTTTTTTTACCCCTGAGATTACTGAGATTCACAGAGTAGCAATCGCAGGGATTTACAAACTATTGGCACGATTAAATTACACCGAATTAACATTTTACAAATCATACCTGCATTCCCTTTTTTTCTCTGTGATTCTCAGTACTCCCTGTGGTTAAACTTTTTTTTACCACGGAGATTACTGAGATTCACAGAGTCTTAACCGCAGGTATTTACAAAGGTTTAACAAACTATTGGCACGATCAAATTACACCAAATTAACATTTTACGAATCACCCCTCTATTCCCTTTTTTTTCTCTGTGCAACTCTGTGCTCTCTGTGGTTAAACTTTTTTTTACCACGGAGATCACTGTTTACACAGAGTCTTAACCGCAGATATTTAGAAAGGTTTAACAAACTATTGGCACGATTAAATTACACCGAATTAACATTTTACAAATCACACCTGCATTCCTATTTATTTTCTCTGTGATTCTCAGTACTCCCTGTAGTTAAACTTTTTTTTTACCACGGAGAACACTGTTTACACAGAGTCTTAACCGCAGGTATTTACAAACTATTGGCACGATTAAATTACACCGAATTAACATTTTACAAATCACACCTGCATTCCCTTTTTTTCTCTGTGTAACTCTGTGCTCTCTGTGGTTAAACTTTTTTTTACCACGGAGAACACTGTTTACACAGAGTCTTAACCGCAGGTATTTACAAACTATTGGCACGATTAAATTACACCGAATTAACATTTTACAAATCACACCTGCATTCCCTTTTTTTCTCTGTGTAACTCTGTGCTCTCTGTGGTTAAACTTTTTTTTACCACGGAGAACACTGTTTACACAGAGTCTTAACCGCAGGTATTTACAAACTATTGGCACGATTAAATTACACCGAATTAACATTTTACAAATCACACCTGCATTCCCTTTTTTTCTCTGTGTAACTCTGTGCTCTCTGTGGTTAAACTTTTTTTTTACCACGGAGATCACTGTTTACACAGAGTCTTAACCGCAGATATTTAGAAAGGTTTAACAAATTATTGGCACGATTAAATTACACCAAATTAACATTTTACGAATCACCCCTGTATTCCCTTTTTTTTCTCTGTGCAACTCTGTGCTCTCTGTGGTTAAACTTTTTTTTTTACCACGGAGCACTGAGTTACACAGAGACTAAATCAAGTATTTTAATCTACATCTATTTTTGGCCCAACAGTTTTCTAGCTTTCAATTCGATGGTACGAATGCGATCTTTGTAAGTATTGTGAGCATTCATTTTTTCGATATCCAAAGAAGCATCAGAATTATCATCCCAGCGACGACACAAATAAATTGAATCGTAAATTCTACCAATCTGGTAATTACGCGAAATTGCCAATCCCAAAGCATAATCCTCACCATAATTTACATTTGGAATCGGATTCTTGCGCAATACAGGAGTATAGAATGCACGAGGCGCACCCAATCCGTTAATGCGAAGCGCATTGTTCCGTCCATTTTCAGGTGTCCACTCTTTGTGATCGATTATTCCAGGAGGAATTTCTTCCAAAGCAAAGTTCACCATCTGATAAGTTCCAACAACCATAGCACAATTTTGACTGTAAAATGCATCTACAACTTTCTGCACAGTGGTTTCATCGGCATATAAATCATCACTATCCAACTGAATTGCGAATTTACCACAAGACTCATGTGCTACAGCTTCATTCCAACAACCACCAATACCCAAATCTTTTCGTTCCGGAATAATGTGAATGATACGTTTGTCCAAGGCAGCATATTTCTGAATAATTTCAGTCGTTCCATCCGTAGAGTAGTTATCCACAATAATTAAATTGAAATCAACATTTGCTTTCTGAGCCAATACCGATTTAATCGCATCCTCGATGGTTTTTACACGATCCCGAACCGGAATCACAACAGAAGCTTCTATCTTAAAATCACCTTCATCAAAAGCAACATGATCAAATTTTGGTGCTAAAAAAGCTCCAATTCTTTTCAAATGCTCAGTGCAGGCAATCTCCATTTCAATTTGCACGGCACGATTCTTAGGATCAACGTAATCGAAAATTTTCTCTCCCGATTTTCTTGTATCCATTTCTTCTTCGGTGTACAACACTTCCGGAATTCTCATAAATTCAGAACGCGCCGCTACTGCCAAGCGCAATTCATACAATCCTGCATGACGAAAGGTAGTATCTACATCCTTTACTGCCTCTTTTAACACTTTCGCATCATAAAAAAGCACCGATCCAAAATTAAAATCATCTCTCAAACTTCCTTCCTGATAATCAATTACCGGGCAATTTTCAACCACTCCCTCTTTAATTGCACGATAATTTGAATACACCAAGCCACTATTTGTATCCTTGGCTACCTTCATAAACCGATCCAAAGCCAATTGTCCCAAAGTTAAGGCACTTGTTTTTGTGTAGATAAAAACATATTCAGAATCTGATTTTTCAGCAATTGCATGAATCGTTTTCCCGTGCGATAAGCTTTCCGATGTTAATACATTAACACCTTCAGCCTCCAGTTGAGCATCGCCACCAACAACATAAATCGCAGCTACTAAATCTGATTTTATCAGCTCATTGATTGTTATTTCGGTCTCTTCCTTTGTTCCAAAAGGAATAAAACATGTCACCTTTTCGTTCATAGTAATTATTGTGTTTTTATTATTTTCTTACTGATTAAAAAATTGAAGCATCTGTTTCATCAATTTATTTCGATGCTCTTTCGTTTCCAGTGTTTCAAATGGAAATCCTAAAATTACAGATTGATAGTTTCCATCATACACTACACCGGCACTTTTATTATTTCCTGAATAACGAAGAAGAACTTTTGCGCCATCCCCTTTAGGTTCAATTGCATCGGGTGCTTCTACCTTATATATATCGGCTGAATATTCCGTTTCAAATTGATATTCTCCCGTGAAATTATTTCTCACTTCGTTTGTATGCGATACTTTCCCCAATTTGCTCGCATGATTGGTTCTGAACTGATAATGCAAATCATTCTCAGCAAAAGATTTTGCCAGACTATCGCCGCACAACTCCAAATCAGTTCCCACATAAGCTCCCGTCAATATCAAATTTGCATTTTCGCAGCTTATGTATTTTCGAATCGCCTCTCTCATTTCGGGCGTGTAAATTGTAAAATCTTTATTTTCTTTTCCGTAGATTCTCTTTGTGGTTTTTTCCTCTCCAAAAATCAAATCCAACACAGAATAATCCTTCGCCTCCCAATTCAATTCTTCAAAGGCCTCATCACTCATCGATACAAATCCAAAGCCATTATCCCGAATCGCTTGTCCGTGCACAAAAGGATAATCGAAACTATTACCCGGAATTATTCGTTCTTCCTGATCGGCATATGAGCTTCCATGTCCAGAAGCATCATCGTCCAACCATTTCGATTTTCGATCGAAATCGTACTGATCACCCACACAGGCAATATTTCTTTTGTATGCGACACCCTCATCTTCCGAACTTATAAAACCGGCGAACTTCCCATCATCAAATCCCTGAGGAGCCGAAACACGATCAAATCCATTTACAATTAAAACAGGCTTTTTACCATTTTCTGATTTGCAACAGGCTAAAATTTCCGAATCAAAACTTTCACCGCCTTTGTTTAGTGCTGTCACCTTAAAACTATAAATCACACCAGGTTGGCAATTCGTAATTCTATATTCTGAATTGGGGACAACTATCCCGTTATCAAACCCACCATCTTCAATTCTTGTGTAAACCTTGTATGATTCAGAAACTGCCGTAGGCTCCAATTGATCTATTACTGGTTTCCATGAAAGAACAATTCCGTTTTCAGTTTCCCTGATTTGAAAATGATCAACCGGCAAAGGCTGCACCACATAATCCCGTCCATCCTGCGATGACAAAAACTTTAAAATGCCTTTGTAATAAGCTCTGCTGATATCGAATTTAAATTTAGGATCCATCCCCTGATACATATCTGCAAAATTATGGTGCGATAACAATTCAGACAACATAGTAGGAACTTTTGGACGGTACGCTTCTGAGTATTGCTTGTTCCACATCCCTCTGCGCGTCCATTTTGGTTCATACTTTTTTCGAATATCTTCCACTACCTGCGTTTGAACAATATCCGTTAAATCGCGGCTTGCCCATTTCGATTGTCCGTTTGGAAAATAATCCTCATCCCGGGTGGTCGAATAAATAGCCAAACTTCCAATAATGGAATCATTTGGTGTAAAACCGGCATCGGTATGAAAAGCCAGGGCCATATCAATAGGAATACCCAAACCTTTTGCGTCAACATTTTTAGTTGGTCCTGCAGGTGCTCCTAGTAAATAGTCCACCCACTCTCCACGACTCATATAATCATCCTTGTAGTCGGTTTTGCCAATTTCTCTTTTCTGAAACTTAGCTGCATCTTTTCCGCGATTGCTGTAATCTGCTTTGTAATCTTTATTGATGCTGTACACCAACGAATCGGGCATGCCTGCATACTGAAGATAGTAACGTGCTGCCTCCTGATATCTTGGCCGATTACTCGTATATTTTTGCCAAACACAGGAGTCCAATTTAAAACCAAGCTCTGCTCTTTGTTTCTTCAGCTCATCCAATTCTTCAGGATTTCCACGGGCAATGTTTCCCATTCCTCCGCCAAATCGTATTGCATCAGCCGAAATCCACTTTCCAGGCTCCTTACTTTCGTTAGTCAGTTCAACCATTCCCTTTTCGGGATTCTTCCCTTTATCAAAAAGAAAAGTCCCCAAATAAATCCAGGTTTTACCACCCATGCTCTGATTCACCAAAAATTCAGTTTTACCTCCTGCATGATTCACGGTATAGTGCGCATCATTCACATTATCCTCGTCATCAGAATAAGAAACAGATACTGCATATTCTCCTTTTTCAGGAAAACAAGGAATGTATTGTACTTTAGCAGATACGTCAGTACCTGCCTCAGTCTGATAGCTGCTTCCCAGTTCAAACGGATTTTCTCCTTCAATATAAAAGGGATATTTGTTTGCAAAACCCGCTTGAGAATTCAGTTCCCAAACAGAATCTGATACAAGATATTCCGATCCTTCCGATGACCAATCAGCATCTACTATCACCTCATTTCTCTGAACATCTCTTTCACGGGGAAACAACACATTAGCTCCAGCCTTTTCGAGCATGGGAGCAATATATGGAACAACAAATTCCATGGTCCACAAATCTTCCACCGTAGTGTAAACTCTTGCCCGCTGCCACTCCCATCTGTCCAGTGTATTTTCATAATACCAGCCATGAGAGTGCCAAAGAGCAATGTGTTTATTTTCCAATCCAAGTTTTGTATCGTTCCCTGTGTTTACTCTTCGCACCAACGGATGTGCGACTTCCGAGTTCTTGTTCAAACGATTTGAATCCAAAACAACACTTCCATTTCGATAGAAATTAGGAATTAAATCACTTATTTCCTGTCCCATACTTTCCATTCGGATGGAATAATTCCGAAATCTACGCCCCAATTCTTCCTTGAAATCTTTCTTATATCTCTGTACAGATTCCAGGCGAAACGGGATGTACGAAAACACCGGATTCATATACAATGTAATTTCTTTTTGCCCTGAATCTATTTGCAAACTATCGTACTTAAATGTGTAAACAAATTCCTTTGAAGCTTGCTCAACAAAACTCTGTGCTGCTTTGTCGGCTTTTCGAGTTAATCGGTCCGATTTCTTAGCTGCTATCAAATTAAAATTTGAGAACAACAATACAGAGATTACACAAAGCATTCTAAAAAAACGGATATTTAGAAAAAATCCAGACATGGAAAACATTGTTTTTACGTTAAAATGAAACAGTTAAAGAGAAGCCCGAATTCAAGCTGTCGAATTCGGAAATTCTCAGATAAATCTAAACAATAAACCTGACAAAAGCTTCAATTGCCTCGTATTCTGCCAAGCCCAATTTGTTAAATAAATCGGCTGTAGCCCTATTTCGTTCTTCTGATCTTTGCCAAAACAATCTCGAATCATTCCCCAAAAACGGAGCACTCTCCATTTGTGATTGATGACGCAGTATTGCATTTCGTTTGTGCTGCAATTCCTCAGGACTAACTGGTACTGCCATTTGGATTTCATCCAGATCCCACTCTTGCCATGCTCCACGATACAGCCACACATAACAATCCTTCATCCATTCCTCATCCTTCACAATTTTCAGTGCCTGGTAAATTCCTTCCCAACATACGCGATGCGTTCCATGAGGATCAGACCAATCACCCGCGGCAAAAATTTGATGAGGTTTTATCCTTCGAAGCAGGTTCACCAAAATACGAACATCCTCTTCTCCCAACGGATTTTTCTTAACCGTACCCGTCTCATAAAAAGGAAGATCCAAAAAATGAAGGTTCTTAGATCGAATACCTACAAAACGACAGGCAGCTTTTGCCTCTCCTCTCCTGATTAAGGCTTTCATATTGCGCACTTCAGCTGTATCCATTCCTCCCGGCTTTTTATTTTCCAAAAGAAATTTTTGAATGTCTTCAATTACACACTGAAGATTGCCCTCGTTTGTATCATGAGTTCTCGAAAAACTTTTTACAAAAGAAAGATATCTCACCGCCTCATCATCGGCAACAGCAATATTTCCTGAAGTTTGGTATGCAACATGAACTTCATGGTTTTGATCCACCAATCGCTTCAAAGTTCCTCCCATCGAAATTACATCATCATCAGGGTGCGGACTAAAAACCAAAACTCTTTTACTTGCCGGTTCTGCTCTCTCCGGACGATGAGAATCATCAGCATTTGGCTTTCCTCCAGGCCAACCGGTTATGGTGTGCTGCAAATCATTAAATACCTTAATATTTACCTCGTAAGCCGAACCATATAAAGCAAGTAACTCACTCAATCCATTATCATTATAATCACGATTAGTCAGTTTCAAAATTGGTTTTTGCAATTTATTACACAACCAAACAGCCGCTTTCCGAATCCAATAACGGTCCCACTCAATACTTCCAACCAGCCAAGGATTTTTTACTCTTGTCAATTCACTTGCTGCCGGCACATCCAAAACGAACTTCACATCGGTATGTCGTTGCAAATAACTGGCAGGAACAGCATCACACTGACTTTCTTCCAATGCTTTTTTTACAATCGCCGCTTTTCCTTCGCCCCAAGCCATTAAAATAACCCTTTTGGCTTTAAATATGGTACCAACACCCATTGTTACAGCTGCCTTAGGCACATTATTTAAGCCATTAAAATCTTTGGCAGCATCTCGTCTGGTCAAAGAATCGAGCATAATCAAACGGGTTATCGAATCCAATTGTGAACCTGGTTCATTAAACCCAATATGCCCTGTACGACCAATTCCAAGTATTTGCAAATCCAATCCCCCAAAAGAATCAATCAGTCTTTCATACTCATTGCAGTATCCGGTAATTGTGACCTTGCTTACCTCACCATTTGGTACATGAATTTGATTTTGAGGAATATCGATATGATTAAACAGAACATCATTCATGTAATGATTATAGCTTTGTGCGCTCAATTTCAACATCGGATAATACTCATCCAAATTAAAAGTAACCACATTCAGAAATGACAAGCCTTCTTCTTTGTGCAGACGAATCAGTTCGGAATACACTCCCAATGGCGTTGCTCCGGTAGCTAATCCTACAACACACATTTCGCCAAGCTTTTGTTTTTGCTTAATTTCATTTGCAATTTCACCTGCAACCCACTTGGCTGCCTTTTCAGCAGTTGAAAAAATATCTGCCGGCATTTTCTCATACCGGGTTTTCACTGTTCTGTCGAACTCATCTGAAGGTTGGTAATACAACTTGGCTTCATCAAGCTCTTCCCTAAATTGCAGTATCTGATTCTCCATTTTGCTATCTCCTGATTTAAATTACTTTCGGATCAAAAATAGAACAGAAAATCATATTTTCCAAAATTGGTCATACATGTTATATAATACTTTTTACAAATGTTTAATTTTTATATATTTGTAACGTGAAAATAAATTCACCCGTACAATAAGGATATTAAGCAATGTAGAAGGAATGAAAATGGAAAAATACAAATTCAATATTAATTTATTTATTTGTAAATTCATTTTAAATTAACATTCATCATACATGTTATAAAAATAAAATCATGATATTAATTGCAGAGAGCGGATCAACCAAAACCGACTGGGTTCTTCTCGGAAGTAAAGGCGTAACTAAACGCCAACAGACTTTGGGAATTAACCCATACCATCAAAATACGAGTTCGATAATTAAAATAATTAGCTCACTTGATGATTTTGGTTCAGTTACCCAGATCTTTTTTTACGGTGCCGGTTGTGCTGTTGATGATAAGAAGAAAATCATTAAAGACTCCTTACTACAAATTTTTCCAGATGCAAATTGCGAAATTAACAGCGACGTTTTAGCTGCAGCCCGATCGGTTTGCGGAAAAGAAAAAGGCATAGCGTGTATCATTGGAACAGGATCTAATTCCTGCTTATACGATGGGGAAAACATTGAACACAACGTTCCTCCCTTGGGCTACATATTGGGTGACGAAGGCAGCGGAGCTGTTATGGGTAAAAAATTGCTGGCTGATATTCTTAAAAATATTGCTCCTGCTGAAATAAAAAGTGCATTCTATCAGAAATACAATCTGGAATATGCAGATATTATAAACAAAGTATACAAAGAGGAAGCTCCCAGCCGTTTTCTTGCTCAATTTACAGTCTTTCTTTCTGAGAACATTCAATCACCATATATATCAGAGCTTGTAAAAAATAGCTTCGGTGAATTTTTCGAAAGAAATATTAAACAATACAATAATCACATCAACCTGCCCATTCACTTTATTGGAAGTATTGCATACTACTTTAAAAATGAGTTGGAAATGGTCGCAGCCAAGACCGGTTTACGTCTTGGAAAAATTGAGCAAAGCCCATTGGAAGGATTGATTCAGTACCATCTTGGTAAATAAAAACAAAATAATGAATAAAGCAGGTAACCAGAAAACTTCAAACAAAATAACAGAATCACCTTCTAACTTTTCCAATTTGGAAAAGATGTCGGTTAATGAACTACTTATTGGAATTAATCAGGAAGACGGACAAGTTCATTTAGCAGTAAATCGCGCGATTCCAGAAATCGGGAAATTTGTTTCCCTACTTGTTGACCGCGTTAAAGCCGGAGGCCGATTATTTTATATTGGAGCTGGAACAAGTGGCAGACTTGGCGTATTGGATGCTTCGGAATTACCGCCAACTTTTGGAGTTCCGGGAAATATTGTAATTGGATTGATTGCAGGAGGAGAAAAGGCCTTACGAAATGCCGTTGAATCGGCCGAAGATGATTGGAACAAAGCTTGGGAAGAGATACAGGAACATGGTTTTAATCAGAATGATACGGTATTGGGAATTGCTGCTTCGGGCACAACTCCTTATGTTATTGGCGGTGTAAAAAAAGCCCGCGAAAATGGTTTGCTTACTGCTTGTATTACATGCAATCCTGAAGCTCCCGTTTCGCAAGAATCAGAAATTGTAATTGAGGCAATTGTTGGTCCCGAATTTGTTACCGGAAGTACCAGACTAAAAGCCGGAACTGCTCAAAAAATGATTCTAAACATGATCACCACCAGCTTGATGATTAAGTTGGGAAGAGTTCAGGGCAACAGAATGGTTAACATGCAGCTAACCAACAAAAAGTTGATTGAACGAGGAACCAAAATGATTATGGAAGAATTAAAACTTGAAAAAGAAGTTGCTAAAAGCTTACTGTTAAAACATGGCTCAGTAAAAAAGGCCATTGAGGCTTACAAATAAATATTATTTTAAAACAATAAAAAAAAACGGAGATTGAATCATCAATCTCCGTTTTTTATTGAAAATACAGTTCTTATTTTTTCAAATACTGTGTGTAAATCTCAAGAGTTCTGTTTATCTGTCCAACCATTGCTTCAAAAGCTTTATCTGCATCCTTATCCCGAATAGCTTCATAAATGGTACGATGAGCTTTAATTGTAAAATCTTTCTCTCCATCCACATTGGCATAAATCAAATTTCGCATGCGCGGCAAAAGAGAATAGATTGGCTCCATAGTAATAATCACAATCGGATTGCATGAGGCCTTAGCAACATTCAAATGAAATTTATTGATGATATCTGCTTCCATTTGGGTATTATCCGGATCACAATCTTCCAAATCCGAAATATTCTTAAGCAATAAGTCCAAATCCTTATCCCTTCGGTTATTTGCTGCCATCCGGGCAATTTCCGGTTCAAAAACGCGCCTCACTTCAATAATTTGAGGAATCAGGTTACTATCAAAACTTAAATCATAATACAAATTCAAAGAATCAATGGCATCTTTGATCTTCAATTCACTAACATACATGCCACTACCCTTTTTGATCTCAATTAAGCCCCGGGCACTAAGTCTACGCAAAGCTTCGCGTAATGCAGTCCGACTAACTGCAAACATCTCGCATAATTCCCGCTCCGAAGGAAGTTTAGCTCCCACCAGCAATTTCTTCTGGCGAATAGCCTCTTCTATTCGGCGCTCAATCTTCTGACTAAGAGTTTGAGCTGATCCTATTTTTCCAAAAATTTCATCCATGAACTGCAAATTTACTTCAACTTGTATGATCTGTTACGAAATATACAGCAATTAGTCTGTATTCCGTCAAAAAACCATGCAATTAAACCCAAATACAAACATAACCAGAAAAATACCGATTTTCAAGGTTTAAGCTTTATTTTAAACGATTCCGAAGTGTCAATGAAATAAAATAATAATTATCCTCCCGAAAAATCAGGAAGTAAGACAAATCCCAATCAATCTTTAAACTGATCATACCAAAACATATATTTGCCTAAAAAAGGGTACTCTGCACTAGAATACCCTTTCCAACTTATATTTGAATTACGAATTATTACTTTTTCAATTCGGCAAAATACTTATAAAACAATGGAATTGTGTTGATTCCATTGAAGAATTGTTCCAAAGGGAAATTCTCATTTGGTGAGTGAATCGCATCACTTTCCAATCCAAATCCCATGAGTACAGATTTAATTCCTAAAATCTCTTCGAAAGAAGAAATAATTGGAATACTTCCACCACTGCGAACAGGCACGGGACGTTTTCCATAAACTTCGGTATACGCTTTATCTGCCGCAATGTACGCCGGGAAATCAATCGGACAAACATATCCTTGTCCACCATGCAACGGAGTAACAACTACTTTTACACAATCCGGAGCAATTGCTTCGAAATGCTCTTTAAATAGAACTGAAATTTTTTCCCAGTTTTGATTCGGAACCAAACGGGTTGAAATTTTTGCAGTTGCTTTTGAAGGAAGAACTGTTTTAGCACCTTCGCCAATATATCCACCCCAAATACCACAAACATCAAACGAAGGGCGAATTCCTGTATGTTCAGAAGGAGTATAACCTTTCTCGCCAGCTAACTCTTTTACGTCGATTGCTTTTTTGTACTCCTCAACATCGAAAGGAGCTTCAGCCATCATTACTCTTTCTTCCTTAGTAACTTCAATTACATCATCGTAAAATCCAGGAATGGTAATATGACCGTTATCATCTACCATCTGAGTAATCATTTTAGCCAATACATTAATTGGATTTGCTACAGCACCACCAAACAATCCCGAATGAAGATCGCGATTAGGACCGGTCACTTCAACCTCCCAATACATCAATCCACGTAATCCCGTTGTAATAGATGGTATATCCGGAGCAATCATTCCGGTATCAGAAACTAAAATCACATCTGCCTGCAACATTTCTTTGTGCTCTTCACAAAATTTAGGCAGATTAGGTGATCCCACTTCTTCTTCCCCTTCAATCATGAACTTCACGTTACAAGGAAGACAATTATTTTTCACCATATATTCGAAAGCCTTTGCGTGCATAAATGCCTGACCTTTATCATCATCAGCACCACGGGCCCAAATTTTACCATCTTTAATTACCGGCTCAAAAGGATCAGTATTCCACAAATTAATTGGATCAACCGGCATTACATCCATATGTCCGTAAACCATAACTGTCGGCAATTTTGGATCGATAATTTTCTCGCCATAAGTAACAGGATTTCCTTCTGTCTCCATTACCACCGCCTTATCAGCACCTGCATTCAACATCAACTGCTTCCAGTATTCGGCAGCTTTATACATCTCTGGTTTATTTGCTTCAATCGAACTAATCGATGGAATTCGAATCAGTCCAAACAATTCCTCTAAAAATCTCTCTTTGTTCTCTTCAATATATGCTTTAATATTATCCATAATAGTGTGTTTATTGGATTTAAGTAATTTGAAACGTAAATATAGTAATTTGAAATTAGCTTTCAGTCTTCATCAAATAGAGATTTACAACCTCTAAATATCAACACCCATCAAATCACAAACCAAATAAACAGACGGAAGAGCATAAAAAAACAGCAACCAAACGGTTACTGTTTACAATATAATTTCGTGATACTCTTACCCTTACATTTGATACTTTGTCATCTACATTTTTTTCATGATTTCATCAATGTGTTCAGCTGCATACTGAAGCTCTTTATACCATTCTTCACCATATTTTCTGATTAATGGTTCTTTTAAAAAAACATAAACCGGAGTTCCGTTTTTAAATCCTAATTCTCTGGCAGGTTTGCAAATATCCCATTTGTTATAATTCACCGCATCAAACTCTTCATACTTCTGAATTCGAATCGGGTATAGCTGACAGGAAATTGGTTTGCGAAAGTTTATTTTTCCATCGAAAAAAGCTTTTTCGATACCACATTGTGCCGATCCATTTTCAAAAACAGTATAAACACATTCTTTATTGTTGATGATAGGAGTTACCAGGTCACCATCCGAATCAATTACAGTTTTCCCTTGTTTTTCTATTTCTTCAATGCCTTTTTCGGTAAGATATTCTTCTATCACAGGATAAATCTCCTCAATAATCTGCTTTTCTTCTTCCTCTAACGGAGCACCCGAATCTCCCTCTACACAACAAGCCCCGCAACATTTTGAAATATCACAAATGAATTTCTTTTCGATCACGTCTAAACTTACTATGGCTTTTCCTATCTGTAACACAATGCTATTCTTTTACAATTTCTACTTTCGTGGATTTAAGAAAAAAAAATCCGTATTATCGGCAAAGATAATACGGAAACTTATATTTTCAGTTACAATCTTCTATTTTATCAAAGATTTACCGGTCATATCCGCAGGCTTCTCAATCCCCATGATATCCAATAAAGTTGGAGCAACATCGGCAAGAATACCATTCTCAATTCCTTTGGAATTTTCAGTCACCCAAATGCAAGGAACAGGATTTAAGGAGTGAGCAGTATTTGGAGAACCATCAGCATTTACAGCAAAATCCGCATTTCCATGATCTGCAATAATAATTACATCATATCCATTTGCTTTAGCAGCCTCAACCACCTGCTCAACACATTTATCAACAGCCTGAACTGCTTTCGAGATTGCTTCATAAACTCCTGTGTGTCCAACCATATCGCCATTGGCGAAGTTCAAACAAACAAAATCAGCCGATTGAGCATTCAATTCAGCAGTAATCATATCAGCAACAGCCGGCGCAGACATTTCTGGTTGCAAGTCGTAAGTTGCCACTTTTGGAGATGGAACCATTAATCTTCTTTCGCCTTCGAATTCAGCTTCTCTACCACCTGAGAAAAAGAAAGTTACGTGAGCATACTTTTCTGTTTCAGCAATACGAATCTGTTTTTTTCCAGCTTTAGATACAACCTCACCCATTGTATTTTGAACGTTATCTTTATCGTAGATCACATTCACTCCCTTAAAGTTAGAGTTGTAACAAGTCATGGTATACCATTCTACATCCATGGTATGCATTCCGAACTCCTTCTTGTCTTCCTGAGTAAACACAGTTGTCATTTGACGCAAACGATCAGTACGGAAGTTAAAACAAATAACTACATCACCTTCTTCAATCATAGCAATAGGGGCTCCTGACTCATCAACCATTACAATTGGCTTGATAAATTCATCTGTTACGCCTTCTGCATACGATTTTTCCATTGCAGTAACAACGTTTGAAGCCGGTACACCTTCACCTTTTGTGTATAAATTGTAAGCAAGCTTTACTCGTTCCCAGTTGCTGTCTCTATCCATTCCGTAGTAACGGCCAATAAGAGATGCAAATTTTGCTGATCCTGTAGTTTCAATTGCTTCAACAAATTCTTTTACGAATCCTAATCCTGATTTAGGATCAGTATCACGTCCATCCGTTAATCCATGAACAAATACATCTTTTAATCCAAAAGCCTGAGCCGCATCGCAAAGAGCAATTGCATGAGAACTTAATGAGTGAACGCCGCCATTGCCAATCAAACCAATCAAGTGAACTTTCTTACCATTCGTTTTGGCATGAGTAAAAGCTTTCACAACCTGCTCATTTTCTTTAAGGGTGTCCTGCTCTACCGCCATGTTTATTTTTACCAAATCCTGATAAACAACACGACCGGCACCAATATTTAAATGACCCACTTCTGAGTTTCCCATTTGTCCGTCAGGCAGACCAACAAATCTACCTGCGGCCTGCAACTGAGAATTAGGGTATTTTGCCAACAGACTATCCATGTATGGAGTAGCTACTGAAGAAATTACATCTGATTTTGATTTATCACCAATCCCCCATCCGTCAAGGATCATCAATAAAGCTTTTTTACTATTTGTCATTTTGAAGTATTTTATATCTTAAATTCTTTATTACTTGGTCTAAGTGTTACAAAAATATCGTATTAATTCAAATAAAAAAATTAGTTAGAGACTTGAATTTCTTTATTTTAGATCGAAAACGTTTGTTTTTTGTAATTTATTCAAACTTTAACATTCCGAATGGATTTCTACATTCAAAAGCATAAAAAAAGCCGATCATATGATCGGCTTTTTTGTGGTACCACCTGGAATCGAACCAGGGACACATGGATTTTCAGTCCATTGCTCTACCAACTGAGCTATGGTACCCTTTATTTTGGTGTTACAAATGTAAAGAAAATTTGTACTTCGCAAAACAAAGCAGACCACATCGAGTATAAATAGCAGATATAAAATGTCAATATGATTAAGTATCAATTTTTTCACAATGTTATTTAGATTGATTCTATAGATTGTTTTGCTAAAAATTAAACAATAGATGACGATTTTGCCCGTTAAAGAAACCTTAGGTATGGTTTTTGTTAGGCTTAAACTGTCTTGTTTTTTCAATAAATTACAATATCGAGCTGATTAATTGTCAAGATAAATTGACACACAGGGATAATTATTCCAGCTTGGTAATCCCGAAAACTTTCGGAACCATATGCAAAAATTTAAAATTATAATCGCATGAAATTCTCAATTCTCAATAAATATTCACTTGTAGTAATTCTGGCATCCTTATTTCTATCGTGCAGCGATGA
Source organism: Labilibaculum manganireducens (assembly GCF_002843385.1). GTDB lineage: Bacteria > Bacteroidota > Bacteroidia > Bacteroidales > Marinifilaceae > Labilibaculum > Labilibaculum manganireducens. Next base: position 88,455 of record NZ_MVDE01000012.1, on the reverse strand, counting down.
TAATAATATATTGCCACGATCGGGTACTAATAAAACAGCCTATGAAGTTATTGATAAAACGATGCAGGAGTGGTATTTGTGGAATGAAGATTTACCGGATATTAGTTCAGCCAATTACTCATCGGCAAACGACTATTTTGAAGCACTACTTGCCGATCAAGATCGATGGAGCTATATTGCCAACCTTGATGAATTATTGGCTTATTTTGAGAATGGCACCTACACAGGTTATGGTTTATCTTTCAAATTTGACAGCAATAATGATTTAAGAGTAAAACTTATATTTGATGAATCACCTTTGGCTGCAGAAGGAATTACCCGTGGATGGAAACTGGTAAACATTAACCAATTGGCAATTTCAAACTTAAGCGAAGAACAAATATTAAATGAACTTGATAAATCAAGCGGAATTTTCATTTTTGAAAACAATGCCGGTGAGCAAAAAGAAATCACCGCTTCTCAAAAGGTACTGAATCAAAACACAGTATTAAAAAGAGAAGTTATTCCCTACGAAGGAACTCAAGTCGCCTATCTGGCATTTGACAGCTTTTTGGGCAAATCGGAAGATGAATTGAACGAAGCCTTTACCTATTTTAAAGAACAAAATGCAAAAGAACTTGTATTGGATTTAAGATACAACGGAGGTGGCAGCACATACATATCCAACCAATTGGCAGATTTAATAACCGGCAATGCATACGTTGGTGAAGTTTACTCAAAAGTATCACATAACAATTCAAAGACAAGTGAAAATTTCACCGAAGCATTTGAATCACAAGCCTCAGCCTATGGTTTCGAAAGAGTCTTCGTAATTACTACGTCCGGAACTGCTTCGGCAAGCGAGATGGTTATTAATGGATTAAAACCATACTTGGGTGAAGATAATGTAATTTTAATAGGCAGTAAAACCCACGGGAAGCCAGTTGGCATGTACGTGTTTGAGGAGAAAGCTTTGAATTTGGCCATCGTGCCAATCAGTTTTTCAATTACCAATGCACTTAATGAAGGTGGGTATTTTGATGGTATTCCGGTTAACTATGAAATATCTGACGATTTAAGTCATGACTTTGGGGATATTGATGAATCAAATCTTAAAGCTGCTCTGGAATATATTAAGAATAAAAAATTCCCAGTTATAACTGCAGCAAAAGCTTTATCAACAAACGAACGGGAATTTAAGAAGAAAGGATTGGAAGAGCTGATTGATGCTTTCTAAAATTAGTGATTTTCACAAAACAAAAAAGAGAGAAAAACATTGCGTTTTTCTCTCTTTTTGTGGTACCACCTGGAATCGAACCAGGGACACATGGATTTTCAGTCCATTGCTCTACCAACTGAGCTATGGTACCCTATTGGTGTACTCAAAGAAAAAGGATGTGGTACCACCTGGAATCGAACCAGGGACACATGGATTTTCAGTCCATTGCTCTACCAACTGAGCTATGGTACCCTCTTTACTTGAGCGATGCAAAAGTACGCAAAAAAATAAAATCACCAAATAAAATCAATAAAATTAGAGAGGAATTTTAAAGGAATCTAAACTTCTTATTACCTTTGCGACCTAATAAAAAAATATATGGTATTCGAAACTCACACATTATCAAATGGTATACGACTAATTCACCATGCTGTGAACGCAAATGTTGCACACTGCGGAATTATTTTAAATACCGGTTCCCGTGATGAAAAAGAGGAGGAATGGGGAATTGCTCACTACATAGAGCATGTTGTGTTTAAAGGTACAACTAAACGGAAGGCATACCATATTCTGAGTAGAATGGAAGATGTAGGCGGAGAATTAAACGCATACACAACCAAGGAGGAAACCTGTATTTACGCTACTTTTCTGGACAAAGACTACAAGAGAGCTTTAGAACTAATCAGCGATATCACTTTCAATTCTGTTTTCCCTGAAAAGGAATTAGAGAAAGAAAAGGAAGTTATTCTGGATGAAATCAATTCGTATAAGGATTCTCCTTCGGAATTAATCTTTGATGATTTTGAGGAACTAATTTTCAAAGATGATCCCATTGGACGGAATATTTTGGGAACTCCAAAACATGTAAAAAAGTTCAAACGTGATGATATATTGAATTTCATTAAGAACAATTACCACACAGACCAAATGGTAATTAGTTCGGTTGGGAACATTAAATTCAGCAAATTGGTAAAAATGGTAGAGAAGTACTTTGGGCATATCCCTGAGAATATTCGCACAACCAAGAGAAAAAAGCCAAATTCGTATGAAGCCCGCACACAAACCATGATAAAGAAAACTTATCAGAGGCATTGTGTGATGGGGAATATAGCCTATGACTTAAATGATGAAAAACGAATTCCCTTATCATTACTCACCAATATTTTGGGTGGTCCGGGCATGAATTCCCGTTTGAATTTAACTCTTCGGGAACGACACGGATTGGCCTATAATATTGAAGCAAATTACACGCCTTATGCTGATACTGGTGTTTTTAGCATCTACTTTGGTACCGACAAAGGCAATTTGGATAAGTGTCTTAGTTTGATCAATAAAGAAATGAACTTACTCTGCACTCATAAGCTTGGCTCCGGACAATTAAAACGAGCTAAAAATCAGATGATTGGTCAGATTGCCATTTCTTCGGAAAACAATGAAAACCTGATGCTCAGCATTGGTAAAAGCTTTTTGCTGTACAATCGTATTGACTCATTAGAGGAATTGTACCAAAAGGTGGAGAGTATTACAGCTGACGAATTGCTCGAAGTTGCCAACGAAATTCTAAATAAAGATCTGTTAACCACTTTGATGTACAAATAAGCATGATAGAAGTTAATAAAGAACTTGAAGATTATATACTGAAGCACACCGAAACAGAAGATTTGGTATTGAAAGATCTTACCCGTGAAACTCACGTGAAGATGCTGCGCCCAAGAATGTTGTCGGGGCATCTTCAGGGGAAATTCCTAAAGATGACTTGTCAGATGATACGCCCGTTGCGCATTTTAGAGATTGGAACCTATACAGGATATTCCGCCATAAGTATGGCAATGGGAACCAATGAGGATTGTATCATTCACACCATTGACTGCAACGACGAACTGGAACAATTTACCCGTAAATACATTAAGCGATCGGGATTTGAAAATCGTATTCAATTTCACATTGGAGATGCTCTGAAAATTATTCCTCAACTTGAAGAATGTTTCGATTTGGTTTTTATCGATGCTGATAAGCGCCAATACATAGAATATTTTGAGGCTGTGTTTCCGAAGCTAAATAAAGGCGGTTTTGTTTTGGCCGACGATGTTTTGTGGGATGGAAAAGTTGTAGAAGAAATCGAAAACAACGACAAACAAACTCAGGGGATAATAAATTTCAATCATTTTATTCAGGAAGATTCCAGAGTCGAGAACCTGATTCTTCCCATACGTCACGGATTAATGATGATCAGGAAAAAGTAAGCAAAAGGGAAAAAGTAAAAAGGTGAAAGTTAAATTGCATTACTAACTCTGAAATTAAAGATCCACAATCTTAACAAGGATAGTAGCACCTAAGTTTAGGTGGCTCTTCTTTTGAATCAGTTGCCATCCTTTCTTCTGCAATTCTTTGGCAATTGTACCATTCAGCATACCATGGGCAACTAAAACGGCGGTTTCCTCATCGTAAGCAACTTTAATTAAATTTTCAGATGCTTGTCTGGCTCGAAGTCTTGCTTCTTTACGGCTCTCGATGCCCCGATGATTAAAACCCAGCATCCAACTGCCCCGGCTGAAGACCTGCCAAATTCCCAATGGCATTTTTAAAAGGCTACTCGCAGATATCATTCGAATTTCAAACTCACGAAAAACAGAATCAGAAACAATGGTGTAATTATCTCCAAAAATTTTTAATGCCGTTTCCTGCGCACGAGGTAAACTGGAGCAATAAATAATATGATTAGGTCGTAAATTGACTGCCACAAGCGAAGAATCGAAAGGGATAATTGGCACCGAATTGTAATCAAGTACATACTGTTTAGCCTCATCAGCAGAATAAAACCAGTTCTTTTTCACATTGGGCTTTGCATGACGAATTAAATAGATTTGAAGCATCCTTTTTCCTTGCCTCTTCAGATCTGCCTGAAGTGTCGAATCAACCTCCGAAATGCAGGTAAACGTCTCACATTTAGTTTTAGCAATCTGTTCAAGCGGCATTTTCTCCTTCTGCAAATTACTTTGAGCAGAACATCCCAAAAGGAAAAATACCAGAACGACTATTATAAGTGTTTTTATGATCTTTTTAAACGCTACCAAGTTTCTGATTTTAAAATGATGTAAAACCAAAATTAACAATTATTAGTTGATATAAGAAGGTGCCCTTTTAAAATTAACCACAGTGAACACAAAGTGGCACTAAGAATAAAAAACAACAAGAAAGTTCTGTGAACCTCAGTGTACTCGGTGGTTAGATTTTTTTACTTTCCACTCACGAATACCTCATCGAAACACGAATACAGCATTTCAAAAGAATACCACAGAGAACACAAAGTGACACAGAGAAAAAAACAAAAAACTCAGTGAACCTCAGGGACCTCTTTGGTCTAGATTTAATTTCAAACTCTTTACTGATAGATACAGAAGCTGAAAACAGGTCTGAAATTCCTGACGAATCAAAATTCCAATTTTAACAATAAAGCAAGCCCATTACAAGGCCGGAAGCAGAAAAAGTAATATCTTTGCACCGTTTTAATAGATTCAAAAACAATATGGAAACAAAAAAATTAACCCAATTTAGTCCTGGAGCAGGCTGTGGGTGCAAAATATCTCCTAAAGACTTGGAATGCATTTTAAAAAGCAGCAGTCCGCTTATTCCAAATCCAAAAATGCTGGTAGGTAACGATACAAAGGATGATGCTGCAGTTTACGATTTGGGAAATGGACAAGCTTTAATCAGCACCACCGATTTTTTTACTCCTATTGTTGATGATCCTTACGATTTTGGTCGAATTGCGGCAACCAATGCCATCAGTGATATTTATGCCATGGGCGGTAAACCAATTATGGCTTTGGCAATTTTAGCCTGGCCTTTGGAAAAATTATCTACTGATATTGCTCAAAAAGTGGTGGAAGGCGCACGGGATGTTTGTGCTGATGCAGGAATTCAATTGGCCGGCGGTCATTCCATCGATATTAGTGATCCTGTTTTTGGACTTTCGGTGAACGGACTTGTTGCTGCCGATCGGGTAAAGAAAAACAACACTGCAACTCCAAACTGCACGCTTTTCCTTACAAAACCACTGGGTATTGGTGTACTAACCACTGCCGAAAAAAAGAAATTAATAGCACACGAAAACAATAAAATTGTTGTTGATTTAATGTGCACTCTAAATAAGGCTGGAATTGTTTTTGGTGAGCAAGCCTATATCAAATCGATGACTGATGTTACCGGTTTTGGTTTATTGGGTCATTTGGGTGAAATCTGCGAAGGCAGTAATGTAAATGCTGAAATTGATTATGCAGCCGTTCCTAAAATTGAGGGTGTGGAAGAATTAATTAAACAAGGATGCACACCTGGCGGAACCAGAAGAAACTGGGCTTCGTACGGACATTTAATTGGAGCGATTAACGAAGATCAGAAATCACTGCTTTGTGATCCGCAAACAAGCGGCGGCCTTTTGGTAGCAGTAGACGATAATCACATCGACGAGTTCATTGCTCTGTCCAAAAGTGAAGGTTTTGATCTAAATCCGATTGGAAAAATGGTAGAGCGTACAGATTCAGATGCTCCTTACATCAGCATTAAATAAAAACATATGCAAAGAAATACATTAATTCAGGTTACTCAGAATGGAATGGGAACCGGTAGCGAAGAATTGGGTTTGAAATTAATTACCAATTACTTTAAACTTCTGGATGCTGATGGGCGAACACCTAAAATCATTGTTTTTTACAACGCAGGAGTAAAATTAATTTGTGAAAACTCTCCTGCTTTGGAATCTTTACAAAATCTAAGCAAAAAAGGAGTACAGCTTCTTGCCTGCAAAACCTGTTTGGATTATTTTAATTTATCTGATCAAATAAAAGTAGGAACCGTTGGAAGTATGCCTGATATTATCACCCTTCAGGCTGATGCCGATAAAGTGATCAACTTATAATTCATTCCCATAATATAAAGCAAGAGGATGTCCAAAAAGTATTGTTCTATTGTCATTCTGAGCTTGTCGAAGAATCTTTCACTTTGAAAAACAGATGTTTCGACTTCGCTCAACATGACAATCGAGTACAAAATATTCCTTTTTGGACACCCTCTTTTATTTTCAGCTTCCAGAACTCTCCCGTAAGATATCTTTTTGCTTGGACATATTATTACTTCTTCTCTGATTTTCTATCCACAACAACAACATATTACATAAAGCTTTGTATATTTAATACACAATTGTCTTTATTTATGTTCCTGAATAGAATCTTTGCATACCTACTCCTTTTAACTTTCTCATTTCAAAGTTTTGAAGTGGTATTAATCACGGTGAACTTTAAAATAAATCAGGATTTTTTTGCGTCAATCTGCACCAATAAAGACAAACCTGAAATGAAGTGCAATGGAAAGTGTCACTTAAAAAAACAAATACAGCAACACGAAAAGGAAGAGTCTTCGAAGGACAAACAAATCACCGAAAAAGAAGACCAATTATTCATTCAGGGTATAAATATCCTAAAAAATGAGCCTCCAATTCTTATTTCAGATAAACGATTAGCTTACACGGAACCATTGCATCCTGTACAACATTATTTTGATATTTTTCATCCGCCAAAAATCAAATTCTGATCAATTACTTATTATCAATCCCCAATTGATAATTCACTGTATATCATACTTTATTGGGAGGCTTGCATTGGTTTTACACGATCAATGCAGACTACTCATATCTAGTAATTACATAAAATACTCAGGAATGAAAAATATTCTAATCGTTTGTTTCCTGTTCATTGGGATACAAGCACATTCGCAACAAGCTATAATACTGAAAGATACTGAAACCGGCGATCCAATCCAGTATGCCCATTACCTATATCAGAATCAGAAAGGGACAAGCACTCCCGAAGGAGAAATATCAATCAAATTTATCGCTGCAGAAAAACTTCAAATTTCGCATGTAAACTATGGCAAACTTGAAATATCAAGCGGCAGACTGCAGGAAGCAATAAAAATTGGAGTATTAAGCCTCACCCAATCATACATTTCTTTACTGCCAACAACTGTAATTGCAAGAGCAAACAGCTCTGCTAAAAGTGATATCATGAAAGTCCGCATCAGTGATAAACTATCGCACGATGCAGGTGATTTTTTGAGTCAGAGTGCCATGATTGGAGGCATCCGAAAAAGCGGAAGTTATGGTTTCGATCCTGTTCTTCGTGGCTTTAAATACGATCAGTTAAACCTCATTATGGACAATGGAATGAGCGCAACGGCAGCTTGTCCAAACCGAATGGATCCTCCCGCAAGTCAAATTCCGATGAGTATGGTCGATCGGGTAGAAATTGTAAAAGGTCCGCATTCACTGCGATTTGGAAATGCTTTTGGTGGCAGTATCCATTTTAAGTCGGCACCTGCAAGTTTTAGCCAAACCGCAAAAGCATTTGGCAGGGCAAGCGGCAGTTACGAAAGCAATGGAAATATTTTCCGCACAGAAGCCATGGCCGGAGCAAAAGGGAAGTTCTATAACTTTGGCATTTACGGAGCCTACAGCGAAGGTGACAATTACGAAGATGGAAACGGCAACAAAACACCTTCTGGATTTAACCGGCGCAACATCGGAATGAGCAGCGTCTTTAAATTATCTGATTATCAGAGCATCAAGCTGTCGGCAAATAACAACTTTGCCAAGGATGTCGATTTTCCTGCTCTAAATATGGATTTGCGGGAAGATGATACCTGGCTGTTTAATCTGACTCACAAAATCAACTTTAAGAGCACAAGCATTAGTTCCCTATCCACTTCATTTTACGGCTCTTTTGTTGATCACAGCATGGACAACCTGACAAAAGATTTGAATCCGAGAACGGTGAATGCAATCACTTTAGCCAAAACCAAAAACTATGGTGGAAGATCGGAGGCAAGTTTTCAATTTAAGAACAGTTCTCTTTTTGCGGGAATCGACTACAAAGCAGAAGAAGCAGAAGGAACACGTTCCCGCAAAATGCTGATGGGTCCGAAAACCGGGACTACCTTTTTCGATGACCTTTGGCAGGACAGTAAAATTTCAAAAGCTGCATTGTTTGGAGAATATCATTTTGCACTGCAAGAGGTCTATTTTGTTGCCTCTACCCGCTTGGAACACAACAGTGCCAAGAGTAGAGAACTAACCACTGAATTTATAAATGCCAACCCTGAAAGTCCATCTGACAAACTAAATGTTTCGGCAAGTTTTGGAGCCACCCACGATTTCTCGAAACAGATTAGAATGGGATTGTGGCTGGGAAGAGCCGAACGCAGCGGAAGCTTAACCGAACGCTTCATCAACTATTTGGCAGTTGATGTTGACCCGTACGAAAGAATTGGAAACGCAAAACTGAAATCGGAGGTAAACTATCAGTTAGACTATAATTTTATCTGGAAAACTGATCAATCTGAATTGAACATCACCCTTTTTGCATCCATGCTAAGAGATTACATCAGTGCTGAAATCAGACCTGATTTATCGCCGAGACTAGCCACTGCTCCCGGTGTAAAACAATATTACAACATCGATAAAGCAGTTATGCGTGGCTTTGAATTTTCCTGGTATCAGAAAATCACATCTTCCATTTATCACAAAGTAAATATTGCCTATACTTATGGAAAGAATATAGATTTCAATCAGCCCTTGCCTGAAGTTCCTCCTCTTGATATCAGATATGCATTGGGAGCTTCCTTTTTCAGGAATAAGTTTCATCCGGAAATAATGATCCGACATGCTTTAAAGCAAAATAGAATATCAAATAATTATGGAGAAAGCAAAACACCTGCTTTTACTATTGCTGATATTAAAGCATCTTACGATTTTTCCGATAAAATCAGATTAATTGGTGGCGTAAGAAATCTTTTTGACGAAGCGTACTACGAGCATTTAAACAGGTCGGTAAAAGGCAGCAACAAGGCAATTTATGCTCCCGGGCGTAGTTTTTATCTAACTCTGGCAATTAGCTTGATGTAATTAATCAAATGTGCCGATTGAATGACATATGTGATTCAATCGGTATATTTTCACTCTCCCAATAGCACAATCCGTCCTTCCAAAACCGGCTTTACAAGTTTTAATTTTTTACAGTATGCTTTCAGCACTTCAAAATCCTCAATTGCCTTGGGATTCAATTCATCAACCAAAACTTCAAACTCTCCGGTTAATTTCCCCAAACAATAGTTGTTCAATGAAACCGTCAATAATTCCTCATCGTCCAACTCTTTCCCGTCCCTCTCAACAAATATACTATTGTCGACAAAAGAATATTTGTAACTAATCCCTGAAACCTGAAGCAACTGACCATTTTTATCTGCAGCATTCTCTTTTAAAAACTGTTTCAACACCTTCCCTTTAATCAGAATTTGACAAATTCTATTTCCAAAAGGCAGCAGTGAGCGAACAGATTTTAAAGTAAAATCTCCAACAGACACATCAGCTCTTATTCCACCACCATTAATAATTCCCACATTGGAACTGTGCCATTCTTTAAAAGCATCAGCAATTAAATTTCCGGCAAGACTTTCGCCGGTAATCCCATCTTTAAAACGAAGAGGAACTTCCAACCGACCAATCTTTTCGGACAACTGCAATTCCATATCCTTTTTATAATACAGCTCCATATCTCTCATATACTTCTCGGAAGTCACATCACTTGTTAAAGGAATAATTTCAACGAGCGGTTTTTTATTCTTTTCCAGGCTCAATTTAGCAACTGAACTCATGTTTCCGGCAGTAGCAACAATCGGAACACTGCCTTTGTAAAAAATATTGCTTTCGTGCTCGAACTGCTCCTCAGTTAAAATCAAATCAATTTCAGGAAACTGCTCCAACAATTTCCGATTGGTTTCCAAATCTGTTTGGGTTATAAGTACCAAAAAATCAACATTCCCCATTTCAGGCTGAAGCTTAGAAACAGAAACAAATAAATCTTCCTGAACCACCAAATCATCATGAATACTTGTGTTCATAGCGTCGGTCAGGCCGATAAATCCAATTCGCAAACCTCCAATTTTTTTCACTAGAAAAGCAGGCAAATTCCCAAACACACCACCATCTCTGTTTTTAAGATTGGAACTAAACCACTGCGATTTGGATTTAGATAAAAGCTGAATGGTATGTTGTGCCCCAAAATCAAATTCATGCTGTCCGAAATTGCAGATATCCACAGGAATATCATTGAAGGCTTCAATCATAGGCTCTCCTTTGTACATGCCGCCAAACAGAACACCACCACACAAATCACCTCCATGAATTACCAATGTGTTTGGATTAACCTTTCGCACCTCATCTGCAATAGTTTTTAATCGGGCAACACCACCTCGTCCTCCATCAACATCGTCTACCGGAAAAATCTGATGTGCATCTGTGAAGTACAATAAATCTACCTTTTGCGCATTCACACTTAGATTAACAACAAAAAAAATAAGGAATGATATATTTCGGAACATCGGGAAAAATTTTTATTCAACCGAAAAGTAATAATAAATGCCTGTCTATTCAAATACAAACTAGATATCAATCACTAAAATGATGTTAATTTCATTGTTAATCTTATCTCTAAAATGCTTTCAATACGATAGCTCTTTCCTTCTTTTCATTTGAAAGTCATCATAAAAAGTATTAAAAAAATTTAAAAAACTGAACATGGAATTCTTATATTGCATAACGTTTGCCATGAATAATAAAGATTTAAAACACATGAAGTCTGATAAAGAGAAAGATATAACAACCAAAACCTTGAGCGTTTTAGAGGTTTTAAACAAACATTTAGAGGACTATCTGAACCTATTGGAACAAAGCCTGACAACAGAAGGCCTTTCTCAGCTTGTTCTAAAAGAATTTACAGAAGTAAGCGATTTCTTTATTTCTATTGGTGATCAGGAATACAACAAAGCACAAACCGATAAAAATCCGGATTTTACAACAATATATATTCTGAATTATCTTTTGCCGGAGTCGTTTAAGAATACGATGCTGATACACCGCGATGTATTGTTACAGCTTCAAATTTCAAAAAATAAAAAACAAGAATCTCTGGTCGATGATCAGACTGTTCAGCATCATCTAAAAGAATCCAAAGCAATTTTAGAAAAAGCAACCAACTCCTTTGCTCAGAAAATTAGCGCAGAACTAAATCCGGTTCAGCAAACCAATAAAAAAAGAAAGAAACATATTTCCAAAACCAAACACCAGCAAAATCCTTGGGAAGTTTACAAAAATCAATTTCTTACGGTGCAAAATCAAGTCAAGGAAATTGAAAAATCAACTCAAACTTTATCCAATATCATTCTTGTTTTTAAGGATATTAAAAATCATACCCAAAACATTTGCGCAACACTTATCAGTGAACTTGAAAATGCGAAACAAACCATAAGCAAAGTGTTGGATTCTGTTCAGAATTTGGATGAAATTGTTAAAACTGCAGACACCATTTCATTAATTGAAGATATTCTGGATGATTTAGAGGTAACAAATACAAAACAAGAAACCTATGCCTTTGATATTGAATTAAAAATTGCTTCGCTCGAAGAAAGCAGCATTCCTGTTGCAAGTGAAGATGGTTTATTACTCATAAAAAAAATAGACTTTAACAAATCGGCTAAAAAGTGGCTGAATTATATGTTGCTCCCCGATATGATCGAGCTGTGGCAAAACAGGACAAATCTGCTTGCTTTTTATAAACACAGTTTACTAAATTTAAAGAGCAGTTTAACTTTACTAAAAAACAACAACACACTTGAAACACTGCCTTCTCAGGTTCAAAGCATACAAAACTTACTGCGCTCAGCCAATACAAATGAAAATTTGCAGAGGAAGATAATTGGTCTGGTACAAGAAAAATTTAGTACCGAATTCTTAGTCTCAAATATTTATCACTCAGAAGATTTTCTGAAAGTTTCTTTGCAATCATCAATAACTCAACTCACATCTTCAAAAAACAAATTCTTACTTGAAGTAGAAAAAAAATTTAAAAACACCCTTTCCTTTTTTAGCAGGACATATGAAATCAGTACCGCTGATAATCCGTTTATGAAATTAGAGGCATCATCAAAATGCATTGAATACAGAACATTTAAAGCATCTAACGTTCATTACGATACTCTTTTTTTAAATAAGAATTTTATTGGAGACTTATTCTTCGTTCCGCGCGAAACCGAAAAACAAAAACTACAGGAAACCTTAAATCTGTGGAAAAAAGGACACAACAAAGCGGTTCTTGTTGTAGGAAATAGTTTAAGCGGGAAATCTACTTTTATTGAAAGTGCTGCGAAAGATCATTTTGACAAACAAAGTATTTTTCTCGAACCTGACAGTACTATTTCCGTTGAAGGAAGAAAATTTACAAGCACAAAAAACCTTGCAGAGGCTCTTCAGCATATTAAGAAACACACCTATAATTTCCGTCCGTTATTGGTAATTGATAATCTGGAACTCTGGAGAGACAAAAATCACAGTTTATTAGATAATGTAAGAGCCGCCATAGAATTCGTGGAATCGGAATCCGATCAGGTTTTCGTTATCATGACTACTTCAAATGCCATGCAGTCTCATTTGGATAAAAGACTTCCTTTTTCCAATTCGTTCAGCTCTGTTATTGATGTTAACAAAGCAAAAACTGACGAAATACACAAAGCCATACTATTGCGGCATGGTGCCTCGCACCGAAGTTTGGTGACAGAAAAAGGACTTCCCCTGCTCAATAAACAACTGGAGCTTTACGTACAAAAGTTGTGTAAAAATTACGGCAATAATATGGGCGAAGTATTGCAGGCATGGACCTATGCAATTACTACTTCTGATGATCATAAAGTAGTGTTTGAAGAAAAGGAGTATGATTTTGAAGACTTTTTCACTCCCGAAGAAGTTATTATTCTTAAATATGTATTATTATACAAGCACATTAACGAAATTGTATTGAAAACCCTTTTGGGCAATCGATACAACATCTCCTATAAATCAGGATTAAAACGTTTAACAAACACCAAAGTATTTCTGCGAAACACAGAGGGAAATCTTGTTTTAAACCAAGTATTGTACCACAATATTCGTGAAATTCTAAAATACAGAGGAACACTCAACTAAATGGAAAATATCGAAACATTATACACCTGGAGCGGTTTACTAGGCCTGCTTGTACTGCTGGCAGTCTGTTATTGGATACTAAAGCTGCTAACATACATTGGAGAGCGATTTGCTAAAAAAAACGTAACCAACAAAAAAATAATAAGCTTTTTAAAAAAAGGCATGTTGTTTTACAAACCTGTTGCAATATCCTTTTTACTACTCGATTTTATATCTATCAATTACATTACACACAGTATTCTTTTGGTTTTTATAAGTCTTTTTGGTTTCTACTATATCAAAAACTTCGTGAGCGGAATTTTTTTCAGGGCAAACCCCTTGGTAAGCAAAGACGCATTTATCACAATTGGGGATTTTAAGGGAGAAGTTAAGAGTCTGCAATCCTTCGGATTAATCATTAATGCCGAATATGGAGAACGGTTTATTAATTATACCGAAATTGAAAATTTAGGATTTGCGATCAACTCAAATGTAAATACCAAATTAAGACAAACACTTTACCTGCGTACACAATTAACAAAAGAACAGGTTTTAAATCTGATTTTTGACAATCCAATTTTAGATTTCGGACAAAAACCTACCATAAAGAACAGTGAAATTCCTCAGGTATTTAAATTTCAGTACACACTCGAAAATGGTGCTGCCACTGAAGATTTAACTGCCTTTTTACATGAAATACAGATTGAAACAAGTGTAACAAACAATTTTAAGTAACAACCATGGAAATCATTTCATCCTATAATTTGATTATTGAAGTATCCATAATCATCATTTTATCTTTTTTATTCAATGGATTGTCCAGAAAAACAAATATCCCAGCAGTACTGATGCTTATCGTACTGGGGGTTGGCTGCCAATACATACTTAAATATTTCAATGCAGAAACATTAAATTTCTTTCCTATTCTTGAAGTTTTGGGAATTGTCGGATTAATTATGATTGTGCTGGAGGCGGCTCTTGAACTGGAACTGAAAAGAGAGAAATTAGTCCCCATCCTAAAATCATTTACTGTTGCCTTAACCGGCCTTATTTTATCAACTTGGGCTGTTGTATTGATTCTCTACAATTTCATTCCCGGAATGACCATGGAATCGGCCTGGCTTTACGCAACTCCATTGTCCATACTATCCAGTGCCATTATCATACCAAGCGTATCAGGTTTAAATGCCGGCAAAAAAGAATTTCATATCTACGAAAGTACTTTTTCGGATATCATGGGCATTATGATGTTCTATTTTTTAACCGGAAAATTAAATCCTGCCGAAGACAGCGGCGTAACAGGTTTTGCAGGAAACATTCTGCTCACCATCATTATCTCCCTGATAGCCAGCTATGCAATTATTTTAATTTTTCAACGCATAAAAAGCAAGGTAAAACTCTTTTTACTGATAGCCATACTGTTACTGCTATATGCACTGGGCAAAAAAATGCACCTTTCTTCGCTTATTATTATCCTGATATTTGGATTAGTAATTGCGAACATGAAACTTTTTTTCAAAGGAAAGCTCTCAAAATTAATTGATTTCGAAAAAGCACATCATATCTATAATGAGTTGCATACAATCACAGCAGAAACAGCCTTTGTTGTCCGAACCTTTTTCTTTGTAATTTTCGGTCTTTCGATTGCCATTTCTTCCTTACTGAGTTTAAACGTAACAATAGTAAGCTTTCTGATTTTGATTTCGATTTATACAATACGATACATTATACTGCGAATTTTTGCAGGAAAGGATATACTGCCACAATTATTTGTTGCTCCTCGTGGCTTAATCACCGTACTTTTATTTTACAGCATACCTTCCGAAGCACAAATTGAAGATTTTGAGCCGGGAATATTACTTTGTGTAATTATTGGAACCAGTTTAATTATGACTTGTGCAATGATTTACGACAAGTACCGAAACACTATGGCCATAAATATAGCCTTAGACAGAAAAGTTGAAAGCGTAAAATGGAAAGCGCCAAGCATTGAAGATGTGAAATAAGCAAATATCTCTCGAGCAGAAAAAATAGAAATGAATCTCATGGTGTTTATTTAAGAATTGGGCGCAATTAAAAATAAAAAGCATCGCATAGATTTCTACAGACTAGTTCAAAACTCCACCATATAAAAATTATTTTACGTTAACATGCCTATTTTACAGCAATGAAAATCAGCTTGATAAATAAGAATTTATTTATAAATTAGAATATGGCAATGATTTTTAACTCCCTTAAGAAGATCTTATCTAAACCGTTGGGTGAGATCTTTTCCATATCCCGAATTCTAAAAAACAGAACCTGGGAAAATAATCGTCTCTATTTGGATTTGGTAAAAAACTCTTTGGTGGGTTTGTATCAAACAACACCAGAAGGGCAAATCATCTATGCAAATCATCTATGCAAATCAAGCAATTTTAAAAATGCTGAAGTATGATTCGTTGGAAGACTTAGCTAAAAAAAAACTGTCAAAGGGATGTTATGCAGACAATAATAAGAGAGAAAATTTCAAGAAGATACTGGAAGAAAAAGGTGAAGTAATTAATTTTCAATCTGAATGGTACACAAAAGAGGGTGATGTTATTTATGTAAAAGAAGGTGCTCGTGCAGTACGGAATGTTACCGGCAGAATCGTTAGATACGATGGTTATGTTGATAACATTACAGATTTTAAACTGACCCAAATGAAGTTAATTAAGGCTGCACAGGAAGCGGAAGAGGCCAGCAAGTTAAAATCAGCTTTTTTAACAAATATGAATCATGAAATCCGAACGCCAATGAATAGTATTCTTGGGTTTGCAGAATTGCTTGAAGACTCCGTTTTATCAAAAGAAGATCATCTGAAATATATTGGTGCTATTCAGCAAAGTTCTATCAGAATGTTAAATACAATAGATGAGCTTATTCAAATGTCAAAGTTAGATGCTGATTGTCTGGACATCTATATTGAAGACGTGAATGTTGAGGATGTAATTGAGGACATGTATGTTCTGTATAAATCTGAAGCTGATGCTAAAGGCATTGAATTTTCTTATGAAAATAATCATAAGGCGAAAGAAATAATTATTTTCTCGGACAAAGAAAAGATAGAAATAATACTTAGTAAGTTGATTTCAAATGCTATTAAATATACAAACAAAGGAAGTGTAAAATTTGGTTTTGATTTTAAAACCAAAACAAACGAGATTCAATTTTATATTAAAGACACAGGCGTTGGTATTTCTGCGGAAGACCAAGAACTTATTTTTGAGCATTTTTACCGTATTGATAATGGAAGAGAAATAATTTATGAAGGAGCTGGCTTAGGCTTAACGATTGTTAAAGAATACGTCAAAATACTTGGAGGTAGAATAAGGGTCGAATCAGTAAAAGGAAAAGGATCTCAGTTTTACTTTGTTTTACCCATCCACTAATTATTTTCGACTTGATCCAGATTTTAATAACCCTGCGTTCCCCCATTCGTTCCCAAAAAAAACAAAACCCTCCTAAACATTGCTGTTTAAGAGGGTTATTGTACCCGGGGCGGGACTTGAACCCGCACGGCCGTGAAGCCACTGGATTTTAAGTCCAGCGTGTCTACCAATTCCACCACCTGGGCATCCTTTCGGATTTTGAGCGAGAAACGAGACTCGAACTCGCGACCCCAACCTTGGCAAGGTTGTGCTCTACCAACTGAGCTATTCTCGCATTGTGCTTTTAAAAGAGAACCGTTGTTCTCTCAATTGCGATGCAAATATATGCGTATTTTTTGATTCTGCAAAGGAAAAAAACCTTTTGACTCATTTTTTTTCAATCATCATAAAAGACATTACTAGGATCCTGAATCTGACTCCCTGAAATTCAGGCACTACACATCAAAAGCCTTTGTATATGGGACACTCACATTTTTTATCTTTTTTTACAATCCGGATATCTTTTTAATCTCATTCAACTTATTTAGAGCCTCAATTGGTGTCAGATTATTAATATCCAGATCTGAAATTTCATTTCTGATTTGCAGAAGTACCGGATCGTCGAGTTGAAAAAAGCTCATTTGATACCCTTCGCGTTGTTGCGCTATCTCACCAACTGGTTTGGCCAGCGATTCTCCATTTTGTTTTCCTTCCAACTGAAGTAATATTTCATCCGCTCGTTTCACAACAGATTTGGGCATTCCGGCCATACGTGCCACATGAATACCAAAGCTGTGATTGGATCCTCCGGGAACTAACTTTCTCAGGAAAATAACCTTATTGTTGACTTCTTTTACCGAAACATTAAAATTCTTCACTCTGGAGAATGATTTCTCCATTTCGTTTAACTCATGATAGTGAGTTGCAAATAATGTTTTAGCTCTGCTGTTACTGTTCTCGTGAATGTATTCAACAATCGACCAAGCAATGGAAATTCCATCATAAGTACTGGTTCCCCGTCCCAATTCATCAAACAAAATCAAACTCCTTGATGAAAGGTTGTTAAGAATACTTGCTGCTTCATTCATTTCCACCATAAAAGTAGATTCTCCCAATGAAATGTTATCCGAAGCACCCACACGGGTGAAAATCTTATCGACACAACCAATATTTGCCTCCTTAGCCGGCACAAAACTTCCAATTTGCGCCATTAAAACAATTAGTGCAGTTTGTCGGAGAAGAGCCGACTTACCCGCCATATTTGGCCCTGTAATAATGATTACCTGCTGCGATTCATTGTCCAGATAAACATCATTTGCAATGTATTTTTCGTCGATTGGCAATTGCTTTTCAATAACCGGATGTCTTCCCTGTTTAATATCGATAATTTCAGAATCATTGATACCTGGACAATTGTAGTGGTTCTCTCTCGCCAGTTTCGCAAAAGACAGCAAACAATCCAGTCGCGCTATCATGGCCGCGTTTAACTGAATGGTAGAAATATAATCAGCAATACCAAGAACCAATTCGTTATACAAACGGGTTTCCAAAGCCAGTATTTTTTCTTCGGCTCCCAATATTTTCTCTTCGTAATCTTTTAATTCCTGCGTAATGTAGCGCTCAGCACTAACTAAAGTTTGTTTTCTGATCCATTCTTCAGGAACCTTGTCCTTATGGGTGTTTCTTACCTCAATATAGTATCCAAACACATTATTAAACGCAATTTTAAGAGAAGTTATACCTGTTCTTTCAATCTCACGCATCTGCATTTGCAGTAAATAATCTTTACCCGAGAACGATATCTTCCTTAAATCATCCAACTCTTCGCAAACCCCATCAGCAATTACACCACCTTTGCTAACCATGTTTGGCGGATCAGCATGAATTTCCTTTTCAATCTTTTCCCGAACCGAAACACAAGGATTCAGTTGATCTCCTATTTTTAGCAAACCTTCATTTCCACTACTCAAACAATAGTTTCGGATAGGTTCGATGGCAATCAGGGCATTTTTTAGCTGAACAACTTCCCGAGGACTGACTCTGCCCACAGCAACCTTGGAAATAATCCGCTCCAAATCTCCAATCTGCTGAATTTCATCCCCTATGGAATGAGAAACCTTTTCATTCCCGTAAAAATGATTCACAACACGCAGGCGATCATTGATACTCGCCGAATCCTTTAAGGGAAGAGCAATCCACCTTTTTAAAAGGCGCGCTCCCATTGGCGATAAGGTTTTATCCATTACACCCGAAAGTGTACTTGCGCCATCGTTTAAGGCTCCAAACAGCTCTAAATTCCGAACTGTAAATTTATCCAGCCACACGTATTTGTCTTCCTCTATCCGCGAAAGCTGAGTTACATGAGCTGCCTGACTGTGTTTTGTGATATCCAGATAATGCAAAACGGCACCCGAAGCAATGATTCCATTGCGTAAAGTCTGAACTCCAAATCCTTTCAACGAACTTGTCTCAAAATGACGAAGCAACCTGTCCTTAGCCGCACTTTCGGTAAAAACCCAGTCATCCATAGTGAAAGTGTAAAACTTGCCACCAAATAATTCATGGAAGATTTTCTCCTTACCTCTCTGATACAAAACCTCTTTTGGCTGAAAATTGCCCAGTAATTTATCGATATACTCAAAACTTCCTTCGGCAGTTAAAAACTCACCCGTTGAGGCATCTAAAAATGCAATTCCGGCTGAATTTTTCTCCATATGAATACAGGCAAGAAAATTATTCTCCCGATGCTCCAAAACGTTGTCATTATAGGATACCCCTGGAGTTACCAATTCTACAATGCCACGTTTAACCAAGGTTTTGGTTTTCTTCGGATCTTCCAATTGCTCACATATGGCCACACGCATGCCTGCCCGCACCAATTTAGGTAGATAAGTATCTATAGAATGATGTGGAAATCCCGCCAACTCAACATGGGATGCCGATCCGTTTGCACGCTTAGTCAGTGTAATGCCTAAAATTTCAGAAGTACGAATGGCATCATCAGAAAATGTTTCGTAAAAGTCACCAACCCTAAACAGCAAAATAGCATCAGGATGTTTATCCTTCATCTGATAATACTGCTTCATTAATGGGGTTTCAACGGCTTTTCTAGCTTGTACCAAGGAGTTAATATATTTAGAGGTTACGCAATTTTTTATCTTTCCCGAACAAATATAATCATTCCGTTTTAGAGATCAGAAAATAAAAATCATAACAAATCTCATAATTTTTGTAGATGACATTTTCTTAATTCACATATAGAAAGAGTCTATACCTTTAAACCAAGCGTCTAAAAGCAACAATCCATTTAGCATCTTTAATTTAGGATTCACATTCCAAAAATTCCTTCATAAAAAACAATCAACTATTTATCGTTTTTTAGCCACTTTATTATAAATTTATGAGACGCAGAACACACTAACTAACGACACTCAAATGAAAAATATTCTAATTATTGGCGCAGGTCTTTCATCAACCAGCTTAATACAATATTTATTAAAGCATTCGGAAAAAAACAATTGGAAAATTACAGTTGGCGATATGTCGTTAGAATCTGCTCAAAAGAAAATCAACAACCATCCCAACGGAATAGCACTTCGGTTTAATTTAAAAGATCTGGAACAAAGAGCTGAAGAAATTTCGGCGGCAGATATCGTTGTAAGTATGGTTCCGGCCTCTATGCACATAATTGTTGCGAAAGAGTGTTTGCGCCATAGAAAACACCTGCTAACGCCATCATATGTTTCTTCTGAAATGATGGAATTGGATGAAGAAGCCAAAGAAAAAGGGCTGTGTTTCCTGAATGAACTCGGTGTTGATCCTGGATTGGATCACATGTCGGCCATGAAAATTATTGATCAGATAAAGGAACGTGGTGGAAAAATTAAAACATTTAAATCGTTTTGCGGTGGCCTGGTAGCTCCCGGCTGCGACAACAATCCCTGGAATTATAAATTTTCTTGGAATCCAAGAAATGTAGTTGTTGCGGGACAAGGAACAGCACAGTTTAAAGAAAATAACCATTACAAATACATTCCCTATCACAAATTGTTCTCAACTCTTACCAAAACTCAAATTACAGGTTATGGCGATTTTGAAGTGTATCCAAACAGGGATTCGCTGCAATATTGTGAATTATACGGACTGAATAACATTCCAACTATTATGCGGGGAACCATGCGAAGACCTGGTTATTCGGAGGCCTGGAATGTTCTGGTTCAATTGGGCTGCACCGATGACACGTATATAATGAAGGACTCTCACAAGTTAACTTATCTCGATTATTTATTGAGTTTTCTGCCCGATAGTGAAAAATCCACAGAGGAAAACTTAGCCGATTTTACACACATCGATGTCAACTCTGTAATAATGACAAAACTGAAATGGCTTGGCTTGTTTTCTGATGAAGCTGTTGGTTTAAGAAATGCTACTCCAGCCATGATTCTTCAGAAAATTCTGGAACAAAAATGGGCTCTGGAGCCTACCGACAGAGATTTACTGGTTATGCAGCATTTGTTTGATTTTGAAATCAACGGAGAAAGGAAAAGAATTACTTCTTCGATGACTTATGAAGGAACCGACCGCGAACACACAGCAATGTCGTATACAGTTGGAACTCCTTTAGCGATAGCAACAAAACTATTGGCCAAAGATAAGATCCATTTGAAAGGAGTTCATATCCCAACCTTGCCTGAACTTTACAAACCAATTCTTACTGAACTTGACAATTTGGGCATAAAATTTATTGAAGAAGAAATTGTTTTGTAAGCACTTCAGCATAATTAATTGCGTTTTTCGCCTAAGATCATTCTCTTTTTTATATTTTTGATCTGCATTAATTATACGAAAATACATGTCCCGAATAATTCAATTTGCTTTTTTAATAAGTCTTTTCACTCTTAATTCGTGTTCAGTAAAAAATCAAATATCAACCTATTGGCAGAATGAGAGAGATTTCAGTTCCGAAATATATTCAACAACAGAGGCCAACTATTACAATGCCGAAGATCAAATAAGTGTTAAGGTTTTCAACAACGATAAATTTATCGATATTATTCTTGAGACAAATTCTACAAATACATTAAGGAAAATATACAATCTTGGACTTAGTGTCTGGATCGATCCAGAAGCAAAATTTAAAAACAGTTTTGCCATTAACTTTCCAATGCCTGCTAAATTTCCTTTTACTGCAGAAAAATTTGAAAATTATTTATCCCGTTTTTCACTAACAGAATTAAATGAAGAATTTTTGGATCGTTTTCAGATTTTCGAGGTTGTTAACGTGAAAAAAAATGAAAGTCTTTCTATTAGTACTCTGCAGGAAGACGATACCTATCAGGTAAAGATAAGTTCGAAAAATGAAGTTCTGTTTAGTTATCATCTTCGAATACCAATGAGTGAATTTTACTCCAAAAACCTGTCGGGCAATGAAATAATAAGCATTGGAGTTGCAAGTATCAATGAAGCAAATGAGGAATATCACTCAGCTTTAAGCAGTAAAGAATACATTAACAAACGCATGGAAAGATTAAAAGCCGGCTACAATCAAACTCCATTTGAACTTACTGAATGGTGGGCAAATTTTAAAATATCTACAGAGTAGAAACAGCAGCTTAAAATTTTAAATAAAAGTCTTTTGTCAGATTTATATATTCAGGAGAATAGACATGTCTCTGTCCATTTTCCACTATTAATTCAGCGAATTGAGCCTCGCATTTCTGCAAACAAAATTCAAACAAATAACGCTTGGCAGGCTTCCCGGGATTAGGCAGAACTGAAATCTTTCTTTTCAAATAAAAGCCTGTTAATCCAGCCAATCTCTGAAAATATTCTCCTTCATCAACAGGCAGAACAACAGATAAAACTCCTGATTCTGTTAATAAATTCATGGCTCCGTTCAACAAATCCTCAAAAGGCAAATAATCTGCATGGCGAGCCTGTGTCCGTGTTTCGCATTTCGCTTTTAAACCATTTAGAAAATAAGGCGGATTGCTTACAATCAAATCATATCTAACCGTTGTAATCTGGCAAAATTCCTGAAAAGAAAGATGAAATGCATTCAGTTTTGAAGTCCACGGGCAATTTGCGAAGTTATTAACAGCTTGTTGATAAGAAGACAATTCAATCTCAACGGCATCAATTTTCACATCGGAATTGGTTCTCTGTCCCATCATCATGGCAATCAATCCGGTTCCGGTTCCAATATCCAATATCCGATTGGCTTTGGAAATATCCACCCAAGCCCCCAATAGAACACCATCGGTTCCAACCTTCATTGCAGAGCCATTCTGATCGACCCTAAATTGCTTGAACTCAAAATAATTATTTGCCATTCTTCTTAAAATTTCTCAAAAGCACCCAAACCAAATAAGGCATAGTCATATTTCACAGGATCTTTGGGATCTAATTTCCTAAGGTTTTCGGTAATTTCTTCAACAGCCTGCCAATCATTCTGTTTTCTGGTTAGCAAACCCAGTTTACGACCAACATTTCCAGTATGAACATCCAAAGGCAAATACAAGTCTGCCGATGAAAGTTGATTCCACAAGCCAAAATCTACTCCCCGGTCATCTTTCCGCACCATCCATCGCAAATACATATTCAATCGCTTTGCCGTAGATTTTTTCAATACATTCGAGATGTGTTTCTGACTTCTGTCCAAATGCTCAGTCTTGAAAAACACTTCCCTAAAATAGGCCAATGCACCTTTTACAGTACCTGAATCATTTGCTCCCTTCGCGAAAACATCTTCCAACCCGCCATGATTCCGATAAATATTCTGCAGTGATTTTAAAAAAAAGATACAATCATCACCATTAAACGTGCGATGTTTAAATTGCTTAAAAACTTCCAAATCAAGATTGGATGCGTTCAGAATAAACTCATGAGGTTCTTGATCCATTCTTTCGACCAGCCATTTCGCGTTTCGAATAATTGTAGGTCTTTGCCCCCAGGCAATACTTGCACTTAAGAAACCGGCTATTTCAACATCTTCTTTTTTCGAAAAAGATCGTGGTATTTGTATCGGATCAGTGGTAATGAAAGATTCACGATTGTATAAATCGTATTTTTCATCCAAAAATTCCTTTAAACCGGCAAATGAAAAATTAGTCATGCCCATCGATCAGTCCATCTGAAATACTAATCTTCCGATCCGACATATCCGCCAATTCCATATCGTGAGTTACGATCACAAATGTTTGATTGAAACGGTCGCGTAAAGTAAAAAATAATTCGTGAAGCTCCTGACGCGTTTTAGAATCTAAATTACCGGAAGGTTCATCAGCCAAAATTACAATTGGATCATTAATCAGAGCCCTTGCTACTGCAACCCGTTGCTTCTCACCACCCGAAAGTTCGGAAGGTTTATGATCCATTCTATGACCCAAATTCAGCATTTCGAGCAATTCCTTTGCCTTCGCAATGGCTTCCGATCTCGATTTTTTTGCAATATATGCTGGAATGCAAACATTCTCTAAAGCTGTAAATTCAGGAAGCAAATGATGAAACTGGAATACAAAACCAATATTCGAATTTCGAAATGCAGATAATTCTTTCTCATTGTATGAAGTGATGTCAACACCATCAAAAAACACTTTTCCTGAATCGGGTCGGTCCAATGTCCCAAGTATTTGCAGAAGTGTAGTTTTGCCTGCACCACTGGCGCCAACAACAGAAACAATTTCTCCTTTTGTAATATTCAGGTCGATTCCTTTAAGAACATTAACCGTTCCAAAACTTTTTTTGATTTGATCAGCAGTTATCATACAGGTGAATTACTTTGTGAAAACCAAATATACATAAATCAGATAAACTGCAAACAGTAAAAATCCCTTCCATCGGTGAAGTTTCCCATTATTCAAAGGCAAAATCAATAAAAACAGAAGAAAAGACACCCCCAGCATAATAAGTATATCAAAAGATATGATTGGCTGACTAATGAAAATATTTTTGATAATTGATGTAACTCCCAACACTCCTAAAATATTGAATATATTAGAGCCAATAATATTTCCAATAGAGATATCCATCTCCTTCTTATAAGCTGCTACAGCAGAAGTAGCTAATTCGGGTACTGATGTGCCGAAAGCCACCAAAGTCAATCCGACTACACGCTCACTTACTCCAAAGTCGAGAGCGATATTTTTTGCACTGCCAACCAAAATATCAGCTCCAAAATACAAGCCAACCGAGGCAGCAAGAATTAGTAGTACTGCAACAAACATTGAATGCTCGGCTGTTTTAAATCCTATTATTACATCTCTGTTTTCCTTTCTTGATTTCCAAACCGTCCACACCATAAATACGATCAAAAGAATTACAAAAACAATTCCTTCATAGTACTCTAATTTCTGATTTAAAATAAACACATAAAACAGTAAGGATGCGCCCATCATAAAAGGCCAATCGAACTTTATGGAATTACTGCGAACAGGCAAAGGCATCAATATAGCTGTAAAACCAAGAACGAGGGCAATATTTGCAATATTAGAGCCAATAACATTGCCGATAGCAATATCAGGGCTGCCATGAAGAGCTGCTCCCAGACTCACAAAAAGCTCTGGTGCCGATGTTCCAAAAGCAACTACAGTAACTCCAACCACAAGTGTAGAAACCTTAAAATGAGAAGATAAGGCCACTCCTCCTTTTACCAACAAATTTCCGCTATATAAAAGAATAACGAAACCAACAAAGAGATACAAATAGTCCATTGAATGTAAAAAAAAATTCCACACTGTATATTGGTGGAATGATTAAACCTAGAATATGGGATTACAGCTTCTTAGTAAGGTCATCCTTAAATTCCTTGATATGATCAAGAACTTCTGTTTCCTTTCTGATCTCGGATTTAATATCTTCCGTCGCCCGTTTGAATTCTTTCATTCCTTTCCCCAAGCCTTGAGCCAATTCAGGAATCTTTTTCGATCCGAACAACAGCAGAATAACAACTAGTACGACAACAATTTCACCGCCACTAATAAATAAAAGAATATTATCCATTTGATTCAAATTTTAAACAAATATACCGAAGAAATTTTAAATCATGAAGGTAGATTGCATTCGATTTGAACCTGAGCAAAAAAAATCCCCCGAACCATACGATCCGGGGGACAATTTTATAATTAATTTCTAATTATTTCTTTTTCGCAATCACTTTAGATACACGTAAACTTGTGTCATAAGAAATTGGAGTTGCAATAAATAGTGAAGAATAGGTTCCGACAATTACCCCTACCAACAATGCAAATGTAAATCCTTGGATTGAAGTTCCCCCGAAAAGGAAGATGGCTAACAAAACAACCATAGTAGATAATGAAGTACTAAAAGTACGACGTAATGTACTATTCAAAGCACTATCCACAACCTCAACACGATCACGTTTTGGATGCAATCCAATATACTCACGGATACGGTCAAATACAACCACAGTATCATTAATAGAATAACCCACCACAGTAAGTATTGCTGCAATAAATGCCTGATCCACCTCAAGTGAGAATGGCAGCCATCCGTAACACAATGAGAAGATACCCAATACAATGATTGAATCGTGAGCCAAAGCAACAATCGCACCTAAACCATACTGCCAGTTCGAGAAACGAACCATAATGTAAAGGAAAATCACGATAAGAGCAAACAAGATTGACCAAACAGCAGACTGACGAATATCATCAGCAATAGTAGGTCCCACTTTTTGCGACATCTTTCTATTGTTCTCAAGGAAATCAGTTTTAGAAGCTCCATTTAAATATGGTTGTAACCCTGTGTAAAGTAAACCTTCTACTTCATCATCAACTTCGTTTCCTGATTCATCAATTTTATATTTTGTAGTAATTTTCACCTGAGAATCACCACCAAAAGTTTTCACTTCAGGAGCATGTCCGTAAACAGTTTCCAACGACTTAGCAATAGCTTCAACCGAAACATCCTGATCAAAAGCAACAACATATGTCCTACCCCCGGTAAAATCGATACCTTGATTTAGACCTCTTGTTGCAAGAGAACCAATACTAACAAGAACCGCAATACCTGAAATCACATAAAACACTTTTCTTTTCTCAAGAAATTTAATGTGTGCATTACGTAACCAGTTATCCGTAAACTTAGTTGTAAAAGTAATGTTGCGGTTACGTTTAAGCGAACCTTCAATAATTATTCGAGTGATAAAAATTGCAGCAAATAAAGATGAGAAAATACCGACAACTAAAGTAGTTGCAAAACCTTTAATTGGACCTTCACCAAAAAGATAAAGAATAATACCAGTTAAAAGAGTTGTGATGTTACCATCAATAATCGCAGAATAGGCATTCTTGTATCCATCAGAAATGGCAAGACTCAATCCTTTTCCACCTTTCAGCTCTTCCTGAATACGCTCATAAATCAGTACGTTCGCATCCACCGACATACCGATTGTTAACACAATACCGGCAATACCAGGTAGAGTCAACACAGCACCCAATGAAGCCAGCACTCCAAAAATAAAGAACAAGTTGGCAACCAAAGCAATATTTGCAGTAAGACCTGCACCTTTACTATAGAAGAAAAACATATAAATCAACACCAACACAAAAGCAATGATGAATGACCACATCCCTTTTTGAATAGATTCCTGTCCCAAAGATGGCCCAACAACTTCATCAGCAATAATATGAGCAGGAGCAGGCAATTTACCTGACTTTAATATGTTTGCAAGATCTTTCGCCTCAGCAATGGTGAAATTACCACTGATACTGGACTGTCCGCCTTTTATTTCACTAATTACATTTGGAGCAGAATAAACATATCCGTCCAAAACAATTGCAATTGCGCGGTCAATGTTATCTTTAGTTAAACGAGCCCAAACTTTTGCTCCTTCACCACTCATACTCATCGAAACTTCAGCTTGTGCTTTGTTTTGATCAATTTGCTCGCGTGCAGAAGTAACAGCATCACCATCTAAAGGAGCTTTTCCATCACGGCTGGTTACTTTAATAGCAAACAATTCGAATACATTACCACCTTTATCAATTGGTTTAACCCCCCAAAAGAATTTCAAATTACGCGGCATTACTGATTGAACAGCCGGCATTGCCAAAATTTGATTTACTCTGGCAGTATCTTTAATATGAGACATACCAACAACTGCTTTCGAAGAACCTCTTTGTGTAGGATTCAAAACAGAAAACAATGGGTATTTTTTTGCAATTTCTTTTGCATTAAGGTCAGTAGTCGAATCTTTAGCTGTTTCTTCAATTTTGTCTAAAAGAGCAACATCTTCATCTTTTGCCTCTTCCTTCACCTCTTCTTTAGTAGCTTCTTTAGCTGCTTCGGCAGGCTCAGCCATTGTATTGATAGCTGCTAATTTTTCGTTCGCAGCATTTAAATATTGAGTTACTTCGTTAGCACTATAAGTTTCCCAGAATTCAAGACTTGCTGTTCCTTGCAGTAACTTACGTACACGAGCGGCATCTTTAATACCTGGAAGTTCAATAATGATACGTCCCGAAACATCAGCTTTTTGAATATTTGGCTGTGCAACACCAAAACGGTCAATACGGGAACGAAGGATGTTAAAGGTATTATCAATCGCTGCATCAGCTTCTTTTTTAATCACTTTTAACACCTCAGCATTAGAAGCACCAAAAGGAATTTTATCTTTCATCTCTAAAGTTCCGAAGATATCAGGAGAAGATAACTGAGCATTTGGATTGATTGATTCGAACGCTTCACCAAAAAGAACCACAAATTCTTTTTGACTATTCTTTTGCATCGCTTTGGCTTTTTCTATGGCAGCTACAAAAGTTTCATCCTTGCTATTATTGGCCATAGCCTTAATAATATCAATTACAGAAACCTCCATGGTAACGTTCATACCTCCCTTAAGGTCAAGACCAAGGTTCATCTCCAATTCCTTACACTCTTTGTAAGTGTAATCTTTAATCCAAAGAAAATTGTAAACTCCTTCACCCCTGATAGAGTCAAGATAAGCTTGTTCCTTCTTAATATCGCCGGCTCCGAACTCTTGAGCTTCCTTTTCAACTGATTTGGTAACGTAAGTAAATGTCAATTGATACAAACTCACTAACGCAAAGAGTATAGCGAGTAGACGAATCGCTCCTTTATTTCGCATGTGTTTAGGTTTATTTAATTCTTATTTATGTGGTATATAATATTCTTAACCGCAATTAACGCACAAATATATTAATTTTTTTCAAATTCCTTTGTTCAATAATCTCAGGTATTTAACCGACTTTACGTCTTTGGTGAAAGACATGGGATTTAAAGAATTCTCAATTCCAGAATTTTTCTTCCATAATCGATAATTGCTCCGTGTTTTAAAAGAAAGTCACTCCCAAGTAATCCGCAAATTTCCCGCTGACAGTGCTCCATGTACATCTCGTTTATTCCTGCCAAATCAATAATTGCACAATGAAAATCATTTACAAGAAGATCTCCTAATTGGAATGAATCTATCTTAACCATTTCGGTATTTAAACTTCCTTCCCCCAAACCCCGCGACTTTATTTCCGAGGTTTGATACTCAGACAAGGTGTAAGCAGGTACAAAATTCCGGTCTAAAACCGTTTTTGAAGCGCCGGTATCAATCACAAGATCTCCTTCGTGACTACTGTTTACTTTACATCTGATTAAAAGATGGAAACTTTCGGTTTCAAGTTCGATTATCTCTATTGGGATTTCAATTTTCATGGGCTTTCTGAACAAAGGACAGCAAATATACCAAAAGAACAGAATTTTGTGCCATAAATTACATAAAACCCTTAAAACATTAACAAAATAATAATCTATCTAAAAATTTTATAAATACTGATTTACAGATGACATTGTTCAGAATTTAAGGTGGAATTTATTTCTGTTTGATTTTACAAAACAAAAAAGGTTGTCTCTCATGGAGACAACCTCAATATTTTAGTAAATGAAATCTTCTAACCTAAGATAGAATATTCATTTCATCCAACACTTTCATTACAGATTTAACAGCCTCTGCTGATCCTTTCAACAATTCCATTTCCTCTGTGTTTAATTTCACTTCAATTACTTTCTCGATACCATTTTTACCTAAAACAACAGGTACTCCCAAGAAAATATCTTTCATTCCGTATTCTCCGTTCAACAGAGCACATACCGGGAAAATTCTTTTTTGATCACGAACAATAGCTTCTACCATTTGAGCTGCCGCAGCACCTGGAGCGTACCAAGCTGAAGTTCCCATCAGGTTTACCAATTCACCACCACCAAATTTAGTTCTTTCAATAATAGCATTCAATTTATCTTCTTCGATCAAATCGGTTACAGGAATACCTGCTACAGTGGTATAACGAGGAAGTGGAACCATAGTATCACCGTGTCCACCCATCAATAATGCCTGAATATCCTTAGGAGAAACATTTAATTCTTCAGCAAGAAAAGCACGGTAACGAGCTGTATCCAATACACCAGCCATACCAAATACTTTGTTAGATGCTTTTTTAGCTGTTAAGAAAGCAGCATAAGTCATAACGTCTAAAGGATTTGACACGATAATGATGATTGCATCAGGAGAATGTGCAATTACATTTTCAGTAACCGATTTTACAATACCTGCATTGGTAGCGATTAAGTCATCACGACTCATTCCCGGTTTACGCGGAAGACCTGATGTAATAACAACAACCTCTGATCCTGCAGTAGCAGCATAATCATTAGTTACTCCCTTAACTCTTGTATCGTAATAATTAATCGGAGCAGTTTGCCACATATCCAGAGCTTTTCCCTCTGACAATCCATCTTTAATGTCAACAATAATTACTTCGTTTGCTAATTCCTTTTGGGCTATGCAATTTGCACAAGTTGCGCCAACATTTCCTGCACCTACAACGGTAATTTTCATAAGGCTTTAATCTTTGATTATATCTATTTGTATTCGTATCAATGGAGAATTTTTTCTTTATTGGCTAGCAAATATATACACAATGCCAGAAAATAATTCAGAAAAAGACCTGCTTTTCAACAGTCTCACTTAAATATATAAAAATTAGATTACAATTATCTAACTTCTGACATATTTAACTATTTCTAAACTGGGTATAAACACCCATACAGGCTCTTCTATTCAATAACGACAAACAGATCTGTTTATCAGAAGTCACATTTAGCAAGGAGAATAGGAATTCTGAGGTAAAATTAAATCGGAATAAATCTGATTAAATCGTTCCAAAAAAGCTTTAATTTTTTAAGATCGAGCAAATGCAAACGATTACGGAAAATTTTCTTTTATCAACAAAAAAAGCGCAGGAAAAATTAATTCCTGCGCTTCTCAAAAATAAATTATTATTTAATTATTTCCTTAATCTCTGAAATGATTTTTTCTGCCAATTGATTTGCTGTATCCTCATTTTCGCTCTCCGAATAAATTCGGATAATCGGTTCCGTATTTGATTTTCGAAGATGAACCCATTCCGATGCAAAATCAATTTTAACACCATCAATGTCATTCACTTTCTCATCTCTGTATTTCTCCTTCATTGCAACTAAAACCGCATCAACATCGATTTCCGGTGTCAGCTGAATTTTATTCTTGGAAATGAAATAATTCGGATAACCTGCTCGGAGCTCCGAAGCTTTTTTCTTTGTTTTTGCCATGTGCGTTAAGATCAATGCAACCCCAACCAAAGCATCTCTTCCATAATGACTTTCAGGGTAAATAATACCTCCGTTACCCTCACCACCAATTATCGCATTGTTCTCTTTCATTTTGGTAACGACATTCACCTCACCAACAGCCGAAGCTTCGTATGTTCCTCCATGTTTTTCTGTAACATCGCGCAAAGCACGGGTTGATGAAAGATTTGAAACAGTATTTCCAGGTGTATTTGCCAATACGTAATCAGCGCATGCCACCAATGTATATTCTTCACCAAACATGCTTCCATCTTCATTCACAATAGCCAAACGATCAACGTCCGGATCAACTACAAATCCTAAATCGGCCTTACCTTCCTTCATTATCGAAGCAATTTCAGTTAAATGCTCTGGCAACGGCTCCGGATTGTGAGGAAATTGTCCGTTTGGTTCGCAATATAATTCTACAACATTTTCAACACCCAAGGCTTTCAATAATTGTGGAATTACAATACCTCCAACCGAATTTACTGCATCAACAGCAACCGTAAAATTTGCTTTTTTTATTGCATCAACATCAACCAACTTAAGTGCTAAAACATGATCAATATGCTTTTGGGTGTAATTATCTACATGAGAAAGCTGACCTAAATCATCTACATCTGCAAATAGAAAATCTTCATTATCAGCAATGGAAAGAACAATTTTTCCATCCTTATCGTTCAAAAACTCACCTTTTTCATCGAGTAGTTTTAATGCATTCCATTGTTTTGGATTGTGACTGGCAGTTAAAATAATACCTCCCTGAGCTTGTTCTTCGGTAACTGCAATTTCAGTGGTTGGTGTAGTTGCCAAGCCAATTTCCACAACATCAATTCCTAAGCCCAAAAGAGTGCCAACTACAAGCATATCGACCATTTCGCCGGAAATCCGGGCATCCCGTCCAACAACTACTTTTACCTTTTGCCCGTTGTTTCTTCGTAATACCCAAGTACCATATGCTGCTGAAAATTTCACAACATCAAGAGGACTTAATCCATCTCCAACCTTACCGCCAATCGTTCCTCTGATTCCGGAAATTGATTTAATTAATGCCATATTATTTATCAAGTTTTAATGTTTACTGATTCTTAAAAAAAGATTCTGAACAAACATTCAGCACCTAATTTGTATGACAAATTTATAATTTCGATCAAGAGTAAAAAAGCAAAACTGAAATTGATTTTCTTTATTTCACTTTTTTAACTGGTGTAATTAATATATTCTTTGATTATTAGTACCTTTGCAGGTTCAGAACAATGATCATTTACTCAAAAATGGAAGAAAAAAAATACGGGAAAGATAGAAGAGAGAAATCTTCTTTTAGATCAAAAACAGAAAACGACAAGAAATCTGGTGGTACAAATCCGCGATTCAAAAAGGATTCAGAATCACGCAACAATGAGGGGAGATCAGAATATCCCCGACAACGAAGAGACAATTCAGAAAAACCTTTTCAAAGAGAGAACACAAGATCACAATCATCAAGAAAATCTGATGGTGACAGTTCGGAAAGAGGTTCCGACAGAAGAAGATCCGGATCGGAAGAGCCAAATCGCAAATTTGGCAGGGATTCGGATTCAAGAAATCGAAATACTGGCAGCAGATCAGAAAGTTCTGACAGACGCAACAGTGATTCCTACAGAACTTCACGAGGTTCTGATTCAAGATCAGGATCATCAAGAAGATCTGACGACAACAGATCTGAAAAAGACTCTTACAGAGGAAAACCCCGATTTGGAGACTCAACCAGTAAATTTGGCCGGGATTCAGAATCACGAGATCACAACTATGGCGGCAGATCAGAAAATTCTGACAGAAGAAGACACAGATCTGAAGACTCAAACTTCAGACCGGGAAGAGATTCTGACCGCTCAAAAAGAGGAGGAGAAAGATCAGAATTCACAGAAAACAAAAAAAGATTTGCAGACGATTTTGATGAAGATCAAGATTCTACTGCAAAACCTTATGATCGTTTTAAAAACAAACCCGATAAAGAAACGCTTCAAAAAAAGCATTACAGCAAGAAAAAACAACTGGCTTTTGCTAAACTATCAGGTCCGGAAGATGGTATCCTTAGGCTTAACAAATACATTTCGAACACAGGAGCATGTTCAAGAAGAGCTGCAGACCTGCGAATTGAAGAAGGCAGAATAACCGTTAACGGCGAAATCGTTAAAGAGGTTGGCACCAAAGTAAACATTGATGATGTAGTTTGTATGGATGGTAAACAACTGGAGGCCGAAGCAAAAGTCTATTTGGTTTTAAACAAACCCAAAGATTTTGTGACTACTCTTGATGATCCTCTGGGAAGAAAAACGGTTATGGATTTAATTCGTCATGCATGTCCTGAAAGAGTTTATCCTGTAGGGAGACTGGATCGTATGACTACCGGGGTTTTAATTTTCACCAACGATGGCGATTTAACAAAACGTCTTACTCATCCGAGCTACAACAAAAAAAAGATTTACCATGTATTCCTTGACAGACCAATTTCTCAGGAAGAACTAGATCAGGTAATTGCCGGACTTGAATTAGAAGACGGAGAAATTAAGGCTGATGCCATTAGTTTTACCAGTGAAACTGATAAAACTCAGGTTGGAATAGAAATCCATTCGGGCCGAAACAGAATTGTTCGACGCATTTTTGAGCATCTGGGTTACGAAATCGAAAAATTGGACCGCGTACTTTTTGCAGGCATCACAAAGAAAAACATCCCAAGAGGGAAATGGAGATTCCTAAGCGAAAAAGAGGTAAACATGCTTAAAATATATTAATCGCAGGAAGTATCTACTCAGTAGACATTGTATAAAAAAATCCCGGCATCACTGCCGGGATTTTTTTTGATATATTGTATTCTTAAAATTGCTTCAGCAAATTAGCCATCTCAATGGCAGATACCGCGGCTTCGAATCCCTTGTTTCCAGCTTTAGTTCCGGCACGTTCAATAGCCTGCTCAATAGAATCGGTAGTTAAAACACCAAAAATAACAGGCACTTCCGAATCTAAGGAAACACTTGCAACTCCTTTAGTTACTTCGCTCGACACATACTCAAAATGAGGAGTTGAACCTTTAATTACCGCACCCAAACAAATAACCGCATCGTATTTGCCGCTTTTTGCCATCTTCTTGGCAATCAATGGAATTTCAAATGCTCCGGGAACCCAGGCGACATCTACATCATCGGTTGAAGCTCCATGACGGTTGATAGCATCCAAAGCACCTGCTAACAATTTACCTCCAATAAATTCGTTAAAACGACCGGCAACAATACCGAATTTTAAATCTTTCGCAATAAGCTTACCTTCAATAATATTCATTTTATTTGATTTTAGATGTGAGAAATGAGATTTCAGCTGTGAGATTACTCTTCTTCAAAAAGCAATTCTTGTTACCTCATTCACTCATTAACACATATACTTATTTTATCTTTTTATCATCGTTTTGCAAATTCCACTTTACATCCTGATGCAATAGATGACCCATTTTATTCATTTTGGTCTGCAGATAGAATTCATTCTTTTCATTGCAAGTCATTTCAATCTCTTCACGTGCAACAATCTTCAATCCATATCCTTTTAAACCAGCAACTTTCAGCGGATTATTGGTCATTAAAGTCAAATTCTTAACACCCAATTCAGCTAAAATAGCGGCACCAATACCATAATCACGTAAATCGGCCTTAAATCCTAATGCCAAATTTGCTTCAACAGTATCCATCCCCATATCCTGAAGCTGGTAAGCCTTTAATTTATTAATTAAACCAATTCCCCGGCCTTCCTGACGCATATATAACAACACACCTCTACCAGCCTCTTCGATTCTTCGCAAAGCTTCCTGCAGCTGATCGCCGCAGTCGCAACGCATAGAACCAAACGCATCACCGGTTAAACATTCAGAATGAACCCGAACCAACACAGGTTCAGAAGTATCAATATCTCCTTTTACCAAAGCGACATGATGCTCACCGGTAATTTTATTGACAAAACCATGAGCTCTAAATTCGCCATGTTTTGTTGGCATTGCTGTTTCAGTTACTTTTTCGATTACGCTCTCTGTTTGTCTGCGATACTCGATCAAATCAGCAATCGTAACCATTTTTAAATCATGCTTTTTGATGTATTCTCTGAGCTGAGGAACACGAGCCATAGTCCCATCCTCATTCATAATTTCACAAATCACACCTGCCGGATACAGTCCAGCCATTCTTGCCAGATCAACAGCTGCTTCGGTGTGTCCTGCACGAACCAAAACTCCATTTTTACGTGCTACCAAAGGGAAAATATGTCCCGGACGGGTAAAATCTTCCGCTTTGGCATTCTTATCAAACACTTTTTGTATTGTATGCGCACGTTCGTGAGCAGAAATGCCGGTTGAACAATCTGCAGCATCAATACTTACGGTAAAGGCCGTTTGCTTCGCATCAGTATTATGGTACACCATCATATCGATATTCAACTCATCCAAACGTTCCTTTATAATTGGCATACAAATCAATCCTCCAGCCTGTCGGGCCATAAAATTGATTGCCTCAGGAGTAACCATTTCCGCCGCCATCAACAAATCCCCCTCATTTTCACGATCTTCATCGTCAACCACCACAATCATCTTCCCTAATTTGATGTCTTCAATCGCTTCTTCAATTGTATGAAATTTCATAGTTTATTTATTTAGATATGAGATGTTAGATTCTAGATATGAGTTTAAAAACCTCTCGAAAATATTCACCTCTTATTTTTCTATTATTTTTTAATCTTATGCAAATCCATTCTCTTTGAGGAAATTCATCGAAATATCCGATTTCTCCACCTGAGCACTTTCCTCATCTCTATGAAACAAGAATTTCTCAATATACTTTGCAGTTATATCGCATTCCAGATTTACTTTTTCTCCCTTTTTCTTAGAAGTTAAAGTTGTATCTTCCTGTGTAAGCGGAATAATTGAAACTTTAAAAATTTTCTCATCCACATAAGCCACAGTCAAACTGATACCATCAATGGCAACAGAACCTTTCTCCACAATATATTTCAATATATTACCAGGTGCCGCAATGCTAACCCAAATGGCATTATCATCATGCTCCCTGCCTGCAACTTCGCCCAAACCATCAATATGTCCACTTACCATATGACCACCCATTCGGTCGCCAACGCGAAGAGCCCGCTCTAAATTCACGCGGCTTCCCGCTCCCAACAATCCGAAATTTGTTCGGCTCATTGTCTCCGGCATAACATCTGCCGAAAAACCAGTAGAATTAAAGCTAACCACTGTCAAACAAATTCCATTGGCTGCAATACTATCACCCAGCTTCACATCATCCATAATTTTACGGGCCGAAACGGTCAATCGAATTGACTTGCCTCCACTTTGAATGGACTTAATGC
This sequence comes from Labilibaculum manganireducens, assembly GCF_002843385.1. Lineage (GTDB taxonomy): Bacteria > Bacteroidota > Bacteroidia > Bacteroidales > Marinifilaceae > Labilibaculum > Labilibaculum manganireducens. Next base: position 51,800 of record NZ_MVDE01000012.1, on the reverse strand, counting down.
TTCCTATTTCTTCAATTAAACCTGTAAACATTTTTTCAATTATCAGTTATCGGTAAACAGCTATCAGATTACAAAGCATCCACTATCTGCTACACTTTTTTTATTTTTCCGGTCAGCATCAGATCATTTCCAAGCTGACCTATTTTAATATTCTCCAATTCGATGGCATCTTTCATAAATTTGATTCCTTCGCCGCCGACCGGTGATTTGGAATTTGCTCCGCCAATAATTTTTGGAGCAATAAAAGACACTACCTCATCAACAATTCCGGCCTCTAAAGCCGAAAAATTGAGTGTTGCTCCACCTTCCAAAAGAATCCCATCCATTCCTGTCTCTCCAAGTTTCATCATCAAATCAGTAAGGTCAACTCTTCCATTTCTGGATTTTGAAATAATAACGGAATTTCCTAAGTCTTCAATTTGTGCAATCTTTACGGAATCAGCTTTATCTGTTACAGCAACAATTGTTTTGGCCTGAACACCCGTATTCAATATTTTTGATTCCAAAGGAATCCGCGCAGTACTGTCCACCACTATCCTTACCGGATTTCGTCCTTCTCCTTTTTCCAATCTGGTCGTCAGCATCGGATCATCGGCAATCACCGTATCAACACCAATCATGATTCCTGCCAGTTCATTTCTTAACTGATGAACACGCGCCCGTGATTTTTCGTTGGAAACCCAACGGGAATCACCCGTTTCACTGGCAATTTTCCCATCCAGAGTCATGGCTGTTTTCATCACCACATAGGGAATTCTATTTTGAATAAATTTCAGAAAAACACGATTCATCTGACTTAATTCTTCGCACAAATAACCGTATTCAACCTCAATTCCATTATCCTCTAATAACTTCACTCCTTTTCCCGCCACCAATGGATTTGGATCCAACATCCCAATCACCACTTTAGCAATTTTATTTTTCACGATTGCTTCGGCGCAAGGCGGTGTTTTTCCATAATGAGAGCATGGTTCCAAAGTAACATACATTATTGCTCCTTCTACAGATTCTGTTGCAGACAGAAATGCATTTACCTCAGCATGCGGCCCGCCAAAATATTCATGATATCCTTCCCCGATAATTTTATCATCACGAACAATTACAGCACCAACCAAAGGATTAGGATTTACTCTTCCTATTCCCTTTTTAGCCAACTCGAAGGCTCTTTGCATGTATTGATACTCTTTACTCATTTGCATAAAAACAAAAAGCCCTGAACAGTTCATTAAACTATTCAGGGCATCCATTATAGGTATAGCCAAACGGAAATAATTTCCATTGACATGAAATCAATCAAATTGATCAATTGTTTTTCTTCTCCCATCCAGACTGTACTGTCGGTACTGGAATCACACCAGTTCAATCTCGTTAAAGATTCGCGGACTATCACCGCCGGTCGGGAATTTCACCCTGCCCTGAAGAAACAATAAAATATGTTAGAACAAGATTTCATCTCTTATTCTGCTACAAATATATAGTTTTAGAAAATAAAAACAAATCACACAAACAGTCTTTGCAACACACTGCAAAATCAAAACATTAAAACTTAAGCCACACCTGCACTTCGAATTAGGACTTTTAAACCATTATATATTGATATTTCTATAAAAATCTTTATTCCATCTTAATGAGTGGCAGACATTTTCGTAAATGGTATTAATTGTACTATCTTTGCAAAAATTTTTAAATCACTAAATTGGAGTACATATGCCTCATAAATCAGGTTTTGTAAATATTATTGGAAATCCCAACGTTGGGAAATCAACCTTAATGAATAATTTGGTTGGGGAACGCATCTCAATTATTACGTCGAAATCACAAACTACGCGTCACCGAATTAAAGGAATTGTTAATGGTGATGATTTTCAAATTGTATACTCTGATACACCAGGGGTTTTGCAACCAAACTACAAGCTTCAGGAGTCGATGATGAAATTTTCAACTTCGGCATTGGTTGATGCTGACGTTATTTTATATGTTACCGACGTTATTGAAACCATCGATAAAAACGAAGAATTCCTTAAAAAGGTACAAAATTCTGACATCCCGGTTCTTTTGCTGATCAACAAGATTGATTTATCTGATCAGGAAAAATTAAATAAACTGGTAGACAGATGGAAAGTAACACTTCCTAAAGCTGAAATATTCCCAATGTCGGCAACTGAGAATTTTAACGTTCCGAATTTGTTTAACCGCATTTTGGAATTATTGCCGGAAGGTCCTCCTTTTTTCGCGAAAGACGAACTAACAGATAAACCATCCCGTTTTTTTGTTAACGAGATTATTAGAGAAAAGATACTGACCAACTACGACAAAGAAATTCCATATTCGGTAGAAGTAGTTGTTGAAGAATTTAAAGATGAGCCTAAAATCATCAACATTATGGCAGTAATTAATGTTGAACGAACTTCTCAAAAAGGAATCATCATTGGACACCAGGGGAAAGCTCTGAAGAAAGTTGGAACTGAAGCCCGACTGGACATGGAAAAATTCTTTGGGAAAAAGGTGTTTTTAAAACTATACGTTAAAGTTGCAAAAGACTGGAGAAGCAAAGACTCTCATTTAAAAGATTTCGGATACAATCAATAAGTTCAAAACTGTATTGACAAATCGGAGAAATCTTTAGGATTTTAATCAAATGAATAAGAATTACACGCAGAGATTGCGTTAGAAAAATAAAATAATGAGCAATATAGTTGCAATCGTAGGAAGACCAAATGTTGGAAAATCTACACTTTTTAATCGATTATCAGGTACCAGAAAAGCAATCGTAAACGAAACTGCTGGTGTTACCCGTGATCGTAATTACGGTAAATCTGAATGGAATGGCATAGAATTCTCTATTATTGATACCGGAGGCTACGCTACGAATTCAGACGATATTTTTGAAGAGGAAATCCGCAAACAGGTAATGATTGCCATTGAGGAAGCCGATTCTATTCTATTTGTTTTAGATGTGCAGCACGGAATCACAGATTTAGATTCGGCTGTTGCAGGAATACTTCGACGAACCAAAAAGAAAGTTTATTTAGTTGCAAATAAAGCCGATAATTCGGATTTAATTTTTGCTGCTAATGAATTCTATTCTATTGGAATGGAAGGAGAAGTTTTCCCAATTTCAGCCGTTAATGGATCGGGAACCGGAGATTTACTGGATGCAGTCGTAAATGATTTTGAGATCAAACAAAACGATGATGATGAAGGTCTTCCAAGAATAGCATTTGTTGGTCGTCCTAACGTAGGAAAATCATCAACTGTGAACGCTTTGGTTGGAATCGACCGAAATATTGTGACTGATGTCGCAGGAACAACAAGAGATTCAATTCATACCCGGTTTCAAAAATTCGGTCATGATTTTATCATGGTAGATACTGCCGGGGTTCGTAAGAAACCAAAAGTGCACGAAGATCTTGAATTCTATTCGGTAATGCGATCAATCAGAACAATTGAAAGCGCTGATGTTTGTGTATTAATTTTAGATGCAACACGCGGTGTAGAAGCTCAGGATTTAAGTATTCTTGACATTATTCTCAACAATCGCAAAGGAGTTGTAATCATGATTAACAAATGGGATTTGGTGGATAAAGAAACCAATACCATGAAGGAATTCGAAGAAGAAATTAGAAACCGAATTGCACCTTTTAAAGATGTTCCAATTATTTTCACCTCTGCCATTACAAAACAACGATTAATTCAAGTTTTGGAATCGGCACTTGAGGTTTATGAGAATCGTATTCGTAAAATACCAACATCGGAACTAAACAATGTGATGCAAAAAGTAATTGCGGCTCTTAATCCTCCTGCTCTGAAAGGAAAGTTCATAAAAATAAAATATGTAACACAATTACCAACTCACGCACCAACATTTGCATTCTATTGCAATCTGCCTCAATACATTAAGGATCCTTACAAAAGATATCTTGAGAATCAGATCCGTAAAAACTGGTCGTTTACCGGGGTGCCGATTCAAATTTTTGTGAGAAAGAAATAAGTGTTGTACACAGCACAATCATTAGCCGATTCAGTTTTTCTGAGTCGGTTTTTTTTGTCATTAAAGGGAAAAATATTTTTGATAACTAAAATTTTAGTTATATTTAAATCCTAATCATAAACCCAAGACATGAAACAAATCATCCTCCTACTTCTGTTAAGTATAGCAATTAACATTCCTGCAAGTTTTTCTCAAAAAGCAACTAAGGCAGATCAACTCCTGTATTCGGAACAATACTCCAAAGCAATTCCAATGCTTGAGCAAATGATAAAAAAAGACAGCTTAAACAGTCTCTTGTATTTTCAACTTGGCAAAGCCTTTCAAAACCTTAACAAAGACAAGTTAGCTATCATCAATTATCAAAAAGCCAACTCATTAAACAATAATTCCAAAACAATACTCTTGAATTTAAGTTCCTGTCTGTACTCATTAGGAAATTATCCCGGAGCAGAGAAATATCTTTCCAATTTGCATTCCATCGATTCCTCTGATTATCAAGTCAACTTACTTCTGGCAAAAACCCTTTCCGGTCAAAATAAACTCAAAGAAAGCTTAAAAATCTATAAACAAATCATCCAAACAGATTCATTAAATCCTTTCATTTACAAACAAATAGGGAATTTAAAAGACCGAATGCAGAATTTCACAGGATCTTTGTCTTCTTATATGATTTCGTACGAACTCAACCCTGATGACTTATCTGTATTGGTTCATATTATCCAACAACTTTATGAAATGGCCGCTTACCAGCAAGCATTGGAATACTGTTCAAAGGGATTGGCAACCTATCCGGACAACACCATACTGCTAAAGAAAAAGGCTCAGGTTTTAATTGGATTGGAATGGTACGACAATGCCTTAACTATTTTAAAAGATCTTAAAGCATCCAACAACCTAACTGATGCCGAACACAGACAACTGGGAATTTGCTACATGCAGACCCGGCAATATGAAGATGCATTAACTGCTTTTGCAAGTTGTGGCCCAACCTTTGAAAAAGACCCAATGATTAATTTCCATACAGGAATTTGTTATGCCAGATTGAATCAACACGAGAAAGGGATTAAATTTTTGGAAGATGCTCTTTTTTATATCACTTCACCTATTGAAGCCTCAATGCATTTGTATTTGGCAAAATCGTACGGAGCAACCAGACAATTTGAAAAAGCGACAGCATCCTATCTGAATCTTATTGAAATAGATAACACGAACCCAGATATTCTTTACGAAATTGCAACAACCTACGAAGAGTATGGGGAAAATAAAGATAAAGCACTGGATTATTACACCAAATTCCTCCAGCAAACCTCCGACATAGACGATCCTAAATATGAATATGCAAAATCGCGAATACTTCATATCAAGGAAATCCTTCACTTCGGGAGATAATTCAATTAGTATTTGAATTGAAAATCGACGAAATCAAATAATCACTATCTGCGCAGGGACATTGATTGTTAAATATCTATCGGCATTATACCAACTCATCTTGATTTTAAAATGGTATAATATACCTATAAGTAGGTATTGTCCGCAAGTTCGGAGAAACTAATTTTGTACAGATAAAACATGCCGGCGACAACTGAAACCAAATGGTATTCAAAAAATCTTTTGCCATAAGATAATTTTTAGTGTTATTCCTCCATTTGGTTTCGTTTTTCGGCTGCATTCTTCATGCGTTTTTGCGGATATTCCACACTTTTTATTAATTTAGATTAATTAAAAAAAACAAGCTATGCGTATTAAAAAGGATATGAAGCTGGCTGATGTAATTCAATTGAATTATATGCTCATTCCAGTCATTCACCGTTTTGGAATCAATTTGGGATTTGGAGACAAAACCGTTGCTGATGTTTGCAGGGAAAACGAGGTCGACATAAACTTCTTTTTACAGCTTGTAAACGCGTATCACGATAAAGATTACTTCCCAAAAGAAGAGCTTCAAACTATTCCGGTTAAGAATATTGTCAACTATCTTAAAATGACTCATTCAAGTTATTTAAATGATAAATTATCCGAAATTGAACAGAAAATTATCTCTCTTCAATCAGAAGACACTGAAGATCAGAAATACATTCTGCTGATCAGAAACTTCTTTGAGGGATATAAATCTGAGCTGACAGAACACATCATGCATGAGGAAAATGTGGTTTTCCCATATGTTTTAGCTGTTGAAGAAATCATTAAGAATCAAAATTTTACTGAAAGAAACCGTGAAATTTTCGAATCATTTTCCATTGAAAAATACGAGGAAGGACATAATGATGTAGAAGAAAAACTGATGGATTTAAAAACCATCATGATCAAATATCTTACGCCTCCGGCAAACAGCACACTTTACCATACAATTATACAGGATCTGTTCAAATTAGAGGAAGACTTGAACTATCATTCCAGAATTGAGGATAAGGTACTGACTCCTAAAGTTATCTTAATGGAAAAATCGATCTGCAATCTTATTTAAATTCTAGCTATGGCAAGATCTACGATTCTTATTGCTGATAATTCGTGCATGATCCGAAAAGGACTCCGGTCAATTCTTCAAAATCTGGAGAACTCTGAGGTGATTCAGCTCATCGATAATAAGGAGGATGTATGTGGAATTGTACACAAAAGAAAACCAGATATTCTCATTATTAATCCAGACATGCTGCCAGGTGATTGTCTGGATGTAAAGAGGGAACTTTTCAATGAAAATAAACTCTCTCTGATCTTGTTATCGAACAGGAAAAACCTTAAAAATGACTTAAAGGCAGATGGTTATATCAATTATATGGATGGCCAAAATACCATTCTTGATATGATGCAGGAAATTCTAAATAAAAATAACAAAAGTTCATTTCCTAATAAAAATTCAGAAACAATTAGTTCCCGTGAGAAAAATATCTTAAAACATATTGCTCTTGGATTAACCAATAAAGAAATTGCCGATCAATTATTCATCAGCATTCATACCGTGGTTACTCACCGTAAAAACATCACACAAAAATTGGGTATTAAATCGGTATCAGGATTAACCGTATATGCCATTTTGCACAATCTTATTTCTATGGACGAGGTAAAATAGTTACAATTCTACCTCAACTCCGGCTTCTAAATTTATCGTTTTAAAATATTTTTTAAACTCATCCTGAACAAGAAAGCTTGTGCAATGTGTTGCTCCCAATATTTCCAATTTTTCTTCCTGAAAAAAGCCTGCAGTTTTCTGAAAAACTTCATCCAGTTTCTTTAAATGAAAACCTCCCAACACCGCATAAACCTTATCCTCTCCACAAACATCTTTTGCGTAAGTCACTGTATTGCAAATGCCGGCGTGCGCACATCCACTGATCACGATCAATCCTTTTTCACTCTTAATGGCAAGCGCAGAATCATCAGCAACAAAATCCGGCGATCCATCTTCCAGGAGGAAAGTTGTTGATTGAGATTCAAAATCATTTAATCTTGGAATTTCACCCAGATAAACCATTTTCTCACTGATCCAAACCGGTAATTTTGACTCCTTCAATTCAAATTGTGCAGCAATCTCATTTCTTGTCATTTTTAGGCCAACAGTAGTCTTGCTTTCCTTTCGGAATCGAAGAGAAAATGAGTCGGGATGCGTAATCAAACGTTTCCCCGACACAAACTGCAAACCATCACCATGATCCCAATGACCATGACTCAAAACCAGAGTATTGATTTCATCCAAATCAACACCCATTTTTCCCGCATTCTCTATAAAAAGAGAATTTGGGCCAACATCAAATAAAATTTTTTCATCGGCCTCAATCACAGCCGAAAAACCATGAACTGCCTCAAAACCATCTTTCGCAGTATTGTCTACCAGTATTTTTATAATCATCTTATATCTCTTTTCTTTTGGGAATCCGAACAATAAAACAAGATCCAATATGCCTCTCCGATTCAACCCAAATGCTTCCGTTGGCATTTTCAACAATATTTTTAACAATGGATAAACCCAATCCCATTCCACTCGATTTTGTGGTGAAATTAGGCGAAAATAACTTCTCTTTAATCTCCGGGTTAATTCCGGAACCATTATCAATTACACTTACCTGATAATCAGAATTTATATTCTCTAACTCTATTACAACCTGAGCCAAATTCCCTTCCGGGATAGATTGAATCGCATTGTTAATTAAATTCACAAAAACGCGGACAAACTGTTCTTTATCAACAAAAACACTTGCATTCTCAATGGAATTCAAATCGAGTTTCAAATCAAAATCATCGTTCTTAAACAAATCAACTGTATGTTCGAGAATTTCAACCAAATTTAAATTCTCATTTTTGGCTGCCGGCATCTTTGCAAAATTCGAAAATGCCGCAGCAATAGATGACAAAGCATTGATTTGCTCTATTAATGTTTTACTCACACGATTAAAATGCTCTTCCCAATTTGGTGTTTTGTCCTCGAAACGTTTCTGCAGAAACTGAATACTTAATTTCATAGGGGTTAATGGATTCTTAATTTCATGAGCAATTTGCTTTGCCATTTCCCGCCACGCAGATTCCCGCTCCGATTTTGCCAAACGGGAAGCACTCTCTTCAAGCTCAACAAGCATTTGATTATATTCCTTCACCAAACTACCTATTTCATCATTTTTAGTGTACTCAATTTGCTCACCATACGAACCAAAACGTGTTGCCTTCAGTCTGCTCTGAATTAAACGAAGTGGATAAGTTATTTTATTCGATATAATTACCGAAAGAAAAATGGCCAGCAGAATCATCAATACATGAAGATTTACCCCGGCAAGAATTAAATTAAACATTTCCTTTTCCAGCTCTTTGCTTTTTAGGAAATAAGGGAGATTAACAAATGCAATGGTTTCATTATTTTCATCAACCAGAGATTCGTAAGCCGACAAGTAAGACATTTTCCCAATTTGTTCTTTATGAATAAAATGAGTTCGCTCATTAAAAAAAAGTTGATCGTAAGCGGCAAAATTCATCCTCTTCCCCTGCAGTTTTTTCTCAAATATCTCGGGTCTGGATGTTGCAATCAATTTCCCTGATAAATTATACAAATGAATATCTGCAAAAATCAAATTTGACAATTGTCTCAATTGATCTGTTAACACCTCTGATTTTTGTGAACGATCACCCGATAAATCACGAATTACCTCACGTTTAACCAACAACAACTTCTCTTGCAGACTTCTGTTATTTGCTTCGTTGGCCTGATTAATGTTATAATATACAGTACCCCCACCCAACAAAAGGAAGAATAGCATCAGCAGACCAATAATTGAATATTGAATCCGGTATTTGAAACTTAGATTTATTCTGAATTTAGAAGAAACCTTCTCAAGCATCCAAATACTAAACCCAAAAACATAAAAAAGAACAAAAACATACGGAATGGTTATCCCTCTGTTATACCATGACACTGAAGGACAACTAACTACAACAGAATTATTACCAAACTTATATACCAAGTGGTCGTACCCATCAATCTGTTTCCAGAAAAAATCAGCAGAACTTTCACCAAACCCGGCATTACTCATGAAATAATTGAATTTGCCGGAAGATGCAATCAGCTTCCCGTTTTGATATTTCCCATACGAATATTCATGACTTACCGGGCGCAAATCAACTTTTTCATCCAACAACAAATCCGGATATCCTAAACCCTCATTGCCAAATTTAGAATCGAGACGCAGGTAAATTTTAACCTCATCAGAAGCAAACGATGGATTGGAAATTACACCTAAATATGAAACCATCCCATCAAACTCATTCAAATAGTAAAAATTACTATTTGGAATTGGTTCACCCGTTGTCACAATCATTTCTTCAAAAAACTCAAAACAATTTCTGATCTGATTATCAGGCTCAATATTTAAATCATCCATGTTGCTGCAAATAGTAACCTGAAGATGATATTGCTCCCAAAATCCGGTAAAGTATTTATTTTGAATATAGTCTTCTATTTCAGATTCATTTCTAAAAGGTCGTTTGCACAAATCTTTCAATATTGAATCCTGATCGAGTTTCTCTTGAATTTCCATCAAAAAAAATTCAGAAGCTGGATCATATTCTGTAGAAAGATTCATTGCCACCACTTGCCGATCCTGTTTTTCCTTTTGGCTGGAGAAAGAATTGATCCTATTGGTAACAAAGATTGAAACACCCAAAAGCAAAGCCACATATAAAGAATATCGGCCTCCCTTTTCTTTCTGATAATTTATGAGACCCAAGACCAAAACCATCAAAATTGGAAAGCCCATAGTTACAGCATCGGTTTTTACAGGATTGAAATAATAAAATACCAAACTTAAAACTATGGATACAGGAATAACTGCGAGTAAATAAGATTTTAAATTCCAATGATCGCGGGCAATTTGTCCCAATAGATTTGCAATTTGTCCCAGAGCATAAAATAAAAAAATCAAAATGGCAAAACCTATAAAAATACAAATTCCGTTGTCCTGAAATACAAACATCTGCAAGCTAAAGCTAGAGTCAAAAATTAAGCTTTCGAACAAATCCTCGATTGTAAAATACAGCAGATAAAACAGAATTAGATGCACAAAAATCCATCCGGCAACCTGATAAGAACTTTTAGGCTTGAAGAATTGATTGATTGCCAAAAACCGTGAATAGGTATAAACGAAAATAAATAAGAAAAACGAGTTGATTACAAAATCGCCTAAGGATGGAAAGAAGAATGAACTCGCAAACAAAACAGGCGAAAAGATCTCAAATTTTGAAAAAACAGCAGGAAATCCCCAAAGCAGCATAAAATATCGTAAAAGCACCAAACCTGCTCCCCAAACAAGAAAAGCTGAGAGACCTAATTTCAAATCGTTTAATTGCCGCAGTAAGATACTGAAGAATACTAAACCAGACAGAATCGCCAATAAATACAGTAAACCTACTCCTTTTTGTCCCCTTCTGGTTCCCATTCCGGCATTATCATCCAATAAAGAAAACAAGAATTTGCCATCAGGATTGCTAACTGAAGCTCCCACATTCGGATGTAAGGAAATATCAAAAGAATCGGGGATGAGAAAATCCGGCCCAAAATGATTTTTCAAAAATTTATTCTGATATGGATAAATCTTTTTTAAAAGTAAGAATCCATACAGATCAATTGAATCCACCTTCTGTTTTTGCATAAAATAGAATCCATCATCCAGCCGAACAACCAATGAATTCTCTTCTTCAAGAAAGTTTTTCTCAGGGATCAGAAATGAATTATCGCTCCAAAACAACAAACTATCTTGTTTATAGGCAACTATAACAAATCCATCTTTTTTTAGGTCCTTCTCAAACTCAGAAAAGTTATCGTATTTTTGAAGTACTCCATCCTTTTTTGTAATTGCAGTCTGCAGCTCGCCAAGATCATTTTTCAGCAGCTGTTCTTTTTTCTCCAGAACCTGCCTGGTATGATTGGCCACATTTGCAAGGCGGTCATTTTGCCTAAAATAATACTCTGTAGAAACTGCCAACAGAAAAAATACCAACGTGAAAACCGCAGGAATATATTTGAGAAGTCTATTTTTCAATTCGGATAGTTTTGAAATGTTTTATTGCAGATACAAAATTCATGCTAAACTCCTCACAAATTAGCATAATTAGTTCAAAGCATCAAACGTGATGATAAGGCTCTCCTTTAATAATTGTCATTGCCCGATACAATTGCTCGGTAAAAATCATCCGAATCATTTGGTGGGAAAAAGTCATTCTCGATAACGAAACCTTTCCTTGTGCGTTCCGATACACATCTTCAGAAAACCCATAAGGACCGCCTATTACAAAAACCAAATTTTTAATTCCACCGATCATCTTCTGTTCTATAAAATTAGAAAAAGCTACAGAAGAAAACTCTTTCCCTCCCTCATCGAGCAATATTAATGTATCTCCGGCTTTAATCTTCTCTAAAATTAATTCCCCCTCTTTTTGTTTCTGCTGATTTTCAGAAAGATTCTTCGTGTTTTTTATATCCGGAATTATTTTCATCTCGAAAGGAAGATAGTGCACCAATCTCTTTTGATATTCTTCCATCCCCGTTTTCACAAAATCCTTATCTGTCTTTCCAATAACTAAAAGAACAATTTTCATTTATTTATAATTTTCAATTATGACTCCCCTTATTTGTTGTTTTGGCAAAAATTTGTGCAAAAATAAAATCTTAATTTTCTTTCGTCGAAAATAGTACTTAAACTTTAAATAATTCCTGCAAAATGAAAGCATCTATATGACTGATTGAACACATCATAATAATCAATTCTTTTCTTATTTAGAAAAAGAAATTCAGATTTTTTTTAACTTGCAGTGTATTTTTCGCACAGTATTTGTGTAAAGGTATATGATATTAAGTTGAAAATTATTCATATGAGATCTATAAAATACATATTTACAGGAATATTCTTCCTTTTAGTTTGTTGTTCATCAGCAATTTCACAAAATCAGGATGATTTACCTCGAGAACTGATCAATGCTTTTAAACAAGGCAATAGTATAAGCTTATCGAATTTCTTTGGAGATCGAATTCAATTAACGATACAAGATAAGGAAGCTATTTACAGCAAATCACAAGCAAAACAAATCATGGCTAAATTCTTTAAGGAATTTCCTCCAACAGGATTCAATAAAAAACATGAAGGCGGGAAACCTGAAGCCCGATATGTGATTGGCAGTTTAACAACCAGCCAGGGAGACTTCCGGGTCAATTTTCTGCTAAAAAATGATACAGGAAAATTTGTTGTACATCAACTACGAATCGAAAAAAACTAATTAAGGCTCCAAATACATTGGAGCCTTTCTTTTTACAGGATGTCTCTTCCTAATTCCATCATAAATCCAAACCCTCCCAAATAAAAAACCATACACAAAAAGAACTTTCACCCTAAAAACAATAGGGCTGTCTCAAAAATATAATCATTTTAAATAACCACACCCCTAATTTCAATTAGGTTGTTTCTGAATTTTATTCTATTTTTACCACCCAAGCGTAATATTTGACGGACTACAATCCATAATCACACCAACCGGATTTTGTACATTTTATAAATCATTATTGTGATGAAAAACAGTAAAAAATGGCTTTATGCCTTATTGCTGCTTATTGTAGTGGCTATTGTCGGAGTATTTGTCCCTAGTGTTGAATTGGGAGTTGATGATCCAAATATTGTTTCGGGCGATGTAGCATGGATGCTGACCTCAACTGCCCTGGTTCTTCTTATGACTCCCGGACTTGCATTCTTTTACGGTGGTATGGTGGATCCCAGAAACATTATATCAACAATTCTTCAAAGTTTTGTTGCAATGGGAATTGTAAGTATGATATGGGTTGTTGTTGGATTCAGCCTGGCTTTTGGAGACAGCATTGGACCTGACGGCTTTGGATTGGTTGGAAACCCGCTGACTTTCCTAATGTTTAAAAATGTTGGAGGCTACACAAATCCTGAAATGTCGCCAACCATTCCATTTGCTCTTTTTGCACTTTTCCAGTTAAAATTTGCAATTATCACACCCGCTTTAATCACAGGATCTTTTGCAGGAAGGGTAAGATTTAGAGCATATATGATTTTCATAAGCCTTTTCACGATATTTATATATGCACCGCTTGCACACTGGACCTGGCATCCAAACGGGTTCCTTCGCAACATGGGAGTATTAGATTTTGCAGGAGGTACTGTTGTTCATATGTCTGCAGGATTCGCCGCACTTGCCGGAGCCATGTTTCTCGGAAAAAGAACAAAATCGAGATACAACGAGAAACGCTCCAACATTCCATTCGTGCTTCTTGGTGCAGGAATGCTTTGGTTCGGATGGTTTGGATTCAATGCCGGATCAGCTCTGGAAGCCTCATCGACAGCAGTATTAGCCTTACTAAATACAAATACAGCATCGGCGGCAGCCATGCTAACCTGGATTTTTCTTGATGGTGCCCGAGGACACAAACCATCAGGCTTAGGAGCCGCGATTGGTTTGGTGGTTGGACTTGTAGCCATTACTCCTGCCGCAGGATTTGTAACCGTCGGAGCATCCATTACTATTGGCGTAATAGCATCTATTGTAAGCAATTACGCAATCACCTTACAAGGCAAAACATCTCTGGATGATACCCTTGATGTATTTCCGGCACACGGAATGGGAGGAATTACAGGAATGATTTTAACCGCCGTATTTGCTCATGATGTTGGACTGATACATGGAGAAATCAGAACTTTTTTAATGCACATCATTGCATTGGTAATTGTTGGAATTTTTACTTTCGGAGGTTCCTACATCCTATATTGGATAACAAACAAATTTGTTTCACTTAGAGTTTCAGAATACTCCGAAGCCAAAGGTTTAGACATATCACAACACGATGAATCCTACTCATTTGCATACAAAGAATAAATGAAATCATACAAAAAAGTCCCGCAACTTTCGTTGCGGGACTACCCCCTATAAAAACCTATTAGTAAGTATTTTTCCCAAATTTACATACAGTGAATGTAATCATTTACAATCTCCATAATTCGAACTTCATTACCCAGAATCCGGTCATTCAACCCATAATCTTCATATAGTTTTAATTTTTTCACAACCGCATCAATTCTTCCTTTTGTAAAAATACCATTTCGCTCAAAAACCTCTCTTTGCTCCAGCAAGCAATCTGCACTCTCCCAACAACAAGTCGGCAATTGTTTCAAACCATCTAATTTTTCTTTATACTGCGGAGCAAAAATATCTACATCTGCATACAATTCATCAGCCTCCTGCAAGCCATCTTCCATTTCCAATCCATACTGGCCTGCAACAATCAAACCAGCCACCAACGAATAAATATCTGCAGAACCATCCGGCACTCTGAACTCAAAAGTTTGTTTACCTGAAAAATCTCTTGCATCAGCCGGCTCGAACGGATTCACACTCTTAATCATATCCGCAGCACCTACCCAACCAAGAGGAACCCTCACTAAAACAGAGCGGTTGCGATCTCCCCAACAAACGTAAGTCGGAGCCTCCTGATGCGGAACCAAACGCAAATAAGAAGTCGGAATCGTATTTCCAAAAGCTGTTAAAGCTCCTGAAAGTTTCAAAATACCAGCAATCATTTTCTTAGCCGTATCACTCAACTTTCCATTTTCAATACAAATATTTTTGCCGTCTTTTTCTACCAACATATGAATATGCAAACCACTGCCGGCTTTGCCAACAGTAATTTTTGGAGCCCAGCTCACCAATACATTCTCACGGGCAGCCAACATTCTTACAATCCATTTTGCAATCACCAACTGATCAACTGCATCTTCTGCCTCAACCGGTAAAAACTCAATTTCATGCTGCTCGTAACCATCATCACCCGCCGAGAAATTCCCAACCTCTGAGTGTCCGTATTTTATTTTCCCTCCGCATTGAGCAATTAAAACCATTGCTTCGCGTCTCAAACCTTCCCATTTAGTAAAAGGCCGGGAACTGTGATATCCTTTCTGATCAACATCAGCATATAATGTATGATTTGAACTTTTGATATAATATTCGAGCTCACCCATTGCCTTAAAAGTAAGGCCTGTTGTTTTTTTAAAGTTCTCATGTGCCTTTTTTAGAATGTACTCAGGAGCACTTTCCATTGGTTTTCCTTCAGCAGTATAAAACGAACAAAGAATATCCAGACACGGCACTTCAGAAAACGGATTCACAAATGCCGTTTTAAATCTTGGAATCACGTATAAATCACTTGAACCTGCTCCTATATAAGAGAACAAACTTGATCCATCAACGCGCTCGCCCGAAGATAGAATACTATCCAAATGGCTTTTCCCGGTAATAATAAAGTTCAATGTTTTCAATTTTCCATCCTCAGCAACGTAACGGAAATTAATCATCTTAATTCCATTCTCTCCTATATATCTTATCAGGTCCTCTTTTGTGAACTCGTTGCTTGGCTTTTGCAGGAATTGAACCAATTTATTTGGATCCATTAAATATTCATCCCTTGTCATAATACGCTTGTTTTAAATTGTGTTGTTGTTATCATTTGTTACTGAGGGATAAAATAGCCTAGTTTCCACTGAATATCCAAGCGGAATTCAGTTTTTAGAACACACAACATAAAAAGTAATAAATCCCAATAAAATCGAAACACACAGAAGATAAAACCCATTGATTGACCCAAGCGAAAACCTGTTTTACAACAGCTCCCCGAAATCGTTTTCGAGTACAAAAAATAAGATTTTTCACATACACCCCTAAAAAGTATATACACAAGCAGATTATCTTATATTTCTACCCTTCTTACTCCCTTTATTGATCAGGTATCAACTCAAAAGAAAAACAAGTCACAGCAAAACACCCCATTTTTAAGTGTGCGAGCCACAAAACGTCATTTTTTACAAGATAAGGGTGTAGTTTTGTAAATTTTAAGACCATTTTTATCTTTTTTACAAACTACACCCCCGTATTTTTAATTTTTAAAAAATAAGTCTATTTTAGTACTGTTCAGTAGTGCTCATGTAATTAGTCTTTCACTTAAAATCTCAAAGATAAATGTATTCCGGCAGGAGCACTCACCAATCTAAACCCATTTCTATACTTCACAAAACACATATCTCCATTTGTGTAATATTCATTTCCATGATGCAAAATCCTATGGCAGTTATCAGGAACATAAGAGAAATACAAAGAATTTGGCGCATCAACTACAACATATCCCACTTCAGGATAGAATCTGTAATAATCTCCATCCGAAAAGTAGTAATCTCCGTAACTATGTCGGATTACAACCGGTGCAACAGCAAATCTTAAAACTACATTTCCATAACGATCATGACGATAACAATTGTTTCCATGATTGTTGTAAAAGTTTCTGTAACGTTGATTGGGATGAACCATTTTTGGATAATTATAACTCCTGTAACGATCACCTGAGGAATGATAAGATTTAACATGCGATCCGCCATTGTGATTCCGATCCCAACGCTTATTGCTGTTTACATGCCCGTTTTTATATTGACCTGAATACCCATTTGCATGCCGCTCTTTGTGATATTTCGTACTCTTCTTATTCGGCGTATTATTCTTTTTCCGATCTGAGTAATCTGAATAACGACTCTTGTTGTATTTCTCATTTCGATCAGCATCTTTCAAACGAGTTGATTTATTTCGTTCTTCGTAACGAGTCTTCTCATTTTGCTGCGATCTGCGCTGAGCAGATACACTTGTAGTAGAAATTGCGATTGCTGAAACCAATACTATACTGGCAGTCAACTTATATAATACAGACTTTCTCATGGCATTTAGTTTTTAATGTGTAAGCCAAACAGCCCTTTCGTGCAGGATGAAATTTAAATACTCAATTTACACTCTTGTATGGCTTTCAATACTGTCATCCTATGGTAGGGACGAATCTTCTAAAAGTCAAGTACCGGTATACTTTGACTGAATAGAAGCAAAGCCTGTGCCAAAAATAAAAAAAGCACCAATCTTCAGTAAAATTGGTGCATTCAAGCTTCCCTAAATTATAGAAATAAAGAATCTCAATCAATACTAATTTAAATTTATTGGATCTTTAACCTGATGCCTTTTTGAAGCCCGATCAGTAAAACTTCGTTTATCCGGTCGAATTAAAACCCGCAGCGATTGATCCGAAGTCCAATAATTCCAAACCCAGTTAATTAAAATGAAAAATCGGTTCTTTACACCCACAATTGCCATTAAATGCACAAACAACCAAAGGATCCACGCCAAAAAACCCTGTGTTTTAATTCCAGGCAAATCAGCAACAGCCAAATTCTTTCCGATTGTTGCCAATGATCCCCTATCCTTATAATGAAAGGGCTTCATCCTTTTTCCCTGTTGAATATTTATGAGGTTTTTACCCAAAACACCAGCCTGCTGCAAACCAACCTGTGCAACCTGCGGGTGACCATTCTGATATTCCCCCTCTTTTTGCAAAGCCAAATCGCCCAAAGCATACACATTGTTTAAACCACTTACCTTATTATACATGTCAACACGAAGCCTTCCTCCACGACTTGCGGCAATCTCCGAAATTCCTTTAATAGGATTTGCAACAACTCCTGCAGCCCAAACCAAAGCGTATGAGAAAAACTCCTCTCCATCCGCCAAACTAATTTTAAGTCCGTCGTAATCGGCAACCCGAGCCTCAGTTTTCACAATTACCCCTAATTTCTCCAAGTAAGTTTTCGCTTTCGCTGATGCTTTCTCCGACATGCCGCTCAACAATCGATCTGACGCTTCGAACAAATACACATTCATTAAAGAAAAATCAAGCTCCAGGTAATCCTTTGGCAGGATTTCATTTTTCATTTCGGCCAAAGCACCCGCCAATTCAACACCGGTTGGGCCACCACCCACTAATACTATATTCATGTAATTGGCTGCCTTCTTCGGATCCGATTCGTTCAACGCCTTTTCGTAGTTACGAAGAATTGAATTGCGCAGAAAAATTGCCTCGGACACCGATTTCATGGGAATACCAAACTCCTCGATGTTCTTGTTTCCGAAATAATTGGTATCCACACCGGTCGCCAATACCAAATGATCGTATTTCAACGACCCCAGACTTGTATATATCTCCTGCACATTTGGATTCACCTCCAACAATTCAGCCATTCGAAAATGCACATTTTTCCGCTTCTGAAAAATCTTCCGCAAAGGAAAAGCAATGGAACTTGGCTCCAAACCAGAGGTTGCCACCTGATAAAACAATGGCTGAAACTGATGAAAATTGTTTTTATCAATTAAAACCACCTGATACTTTGTTTTTACCAGTTGCCGGGCAAGCTTTAAGCCTGCAAATCCCCCACCAATAATTACGACTCTTGTTTTCCCGTTTTCGGGGATGTGTTTTATGGTATCCATTTTTGCCTTTTATATCCGTAAGTTATTCAACAACTGCCTTACATCCTTCTTTTCAGATTTAAGACTCTTTTATCTCTTACAAATTAAAGAATTATTTCTCCAATATTCTAATCAGTCCCAATCTTCAACCGTTTGCAACGGAAAATTTATTTTACGAACAAAATAAGACCCATTTTCATGGATCAAAAAACCAGCAAAAAGTTCTTAGCTTCTTACTTCAGGCAAAAAAGAAAATGATCTCTTTCACTTCTTCGGAATTTTTCGGTAATCGACTCTTGCAATATCTTGCTTCACTCGTTTACCAGGACGAAAAGCAATTGTACTTTTCTTAATACGATGTCGTGTTACCAGTTCTTCCGAATCTACCCCTTCGGCCGAAATATGAAGAGAAAATGTACCCAAATCTCCCAATTCAACACTACTGTTATCTTTCAGTAACTGAGGAATAATTTGAGTGAATGCCTCTAAAATTCCAACCACATCCGACCTGTTAAAAGAGGACATGTCCGAAATACGTTCTGCTATATCCCTTAAGTTTTCCTTCCGTCGGTTAGCTACCCGGGGATAATACATTTCAGCTTTACCATTTTTACTCAATGGTGTTTTTATTTTCACTGCTTTATAGAAGACTGCCATATGCCGATGATTTGAATTGTTCCTTACTATAAGTTGACTCCTTTCTAAGGATAAGTTCTAACTTATACCTACAAGGTAATCATTTTTGATGTACATGAAAAATAATTTTGATGTACATGAAAATATAGTTTGATGTACATTAAACTTATATTTTATCAGCAATAGAAAATCAATTAAACAGGTACAAGATGTCGAATGTTCCCTATGAAATGATCAAGCTAATAGGCACACAACAAAAAATGCCGTTCCAAATGAATGAAACAGCACTTTTACTATTTAATCTGCGACAATCCTAGAAAATCATGATTATCTGCGTCTATTTATTATTTCATACTGGCAATGCGGTCTTCTAAAACTTTGATTTTAGCTTCGGCATCAGCCATTTTCTTTTTCTCGATTTCGATGACTTTTGCAGGTGCATTGTTTACAAAACGCTCGTTGCTCATTTTCTTTTGAACCGAAATCAGGAAGCCTTTGGTATATTTCAACTCTTCTTCCATTTTCTTCAATTCTTCCTCAACATCAACCAAGTCGCCAAGTGGAATAAAATATTCAACAGCATTTACAATGAACGACATTGCGCCAGTCATTTCTCCGTTTGCAACAGTAATATCGCTAAGGTTACACATTTTAGACACCACACAATCGAAAGAAGTATCGTAATTATCCTCTTTTGCTTTGTAGTTCATCTCTAAAACTTCCTTAAAAGCGATATTTTTTTGCTTACGGATGTTACGAACAGCAACAATCACTTCTTTTACCTGCTCAAACTTAGCTAACAAATTAGCGTCATATGAATCCGGCTTATGCATCACTGAAACCATAATGCTGTCCTCATCGGTACGATCGGCAAGTAACTGCCATATTTCCTCTGTTAAGAAAGGCATGAATGGGTGCAGTAACTGCATCAACTTCTCGAAAAGAGCTACGGTTGAATCGAAAGTTTTACGATCGATTGGCTGCTGATAGGCAGGCTTCACCATTTCCAAATACCATGATGAAAATTCATCGCGGAATAAGGTGTAAACAGTCATTAAGGCTTCGCTGATACGATATTGCCTGAACTGCTCATCCAAAGCTTCCATGGTGTTGTTTAAACGCGCATGGAAAACCTCAGTTGCCAATCGGGCATATTCAGGTTGCTCGATATCGGCAATTTCCCAACCTTTTACCAAACGGAATGCATTCCAGATCTTGGTAGTAAAATTACGTCCTTGTTCGGGTAGGTTCTCGTTGAACAGCAAATCGCCTCCGGCAGGAGAACACAACAGCATTCCAACCCGAACCCCGTCGGCACCGTACTTGGCAATCAGATCCAAAGGATCAGGGGAGTTCCCCAATGATTTAGACATTTTACGGCCCAATTCGTCGCGAACAATACCTGTTAAATATACATTAGAGAATGGCTTTTCGCCTCGGTACTCATAACCTGAAATTACCATTCGGGCAATCCAGAAGAACAGAATATCCGGTCCGGAAACCAAATCGTTGGTTGGATAATAGTATTTGATCTCCTCATTTTCGGGATTACGAATACCATCGAATACAGAAATAGGCCACAACCATGAAGAGAACCATGTATCCAACACATCCTCATCCTGACGTAAGTCTTCTGCTTTGTATGTTTTTCCTGTTTTGGCATTTGCTTCAACAAGAGCTTCTTCTATTGATTTGGCTACTACAAATCCACCTTCGGGCAAGTAGTAAACCGGAATTCGTTGTCCCCACCACAACTGACGTGAAATACACCAATCCTTCACATTTTCCATCCAATGACGGTAGGTATTCTTGAATTTTGGAGGATGCAGCTGAATATCGTCGTTCATTACATGCTCCAAAGCCGGTTTCGCCAATTCTTTCATGTTCAGGAACCACTGCATACTCAATTTAGGTTCGATTACGGCATCGGTGCGTTCCGAAAAACCTACTTTATTCACGTAATCTTCTACCTTCACCAAGTTGCCTGCTTTCTCCAAATCGGGCATAATTAAATCACGAACTTCGAAACGATCTTTACCAACATAAAGCTGAGCTGCCTCACTCATGGTTCCGTTATCGTTAAAAATATCGATGGTTTCCAGATTATGACGGTCGCCAATTTCGTAATCATGAATATCGTGAGCCGGCGTAATTTTTAAAGCACCGGTACCAAATTCCATATCAACATACTCATCTTCGATAATTGGAATGGAACGGTTCACCAAAGGAACGATACAACGCCTGCCTCTTAAATGGGCAAAGCGTTCGTCGTTTGGATTGATACATACTGCCGTATCACCCAAAATTGTTTCAGGACGGGTGGTTGCAATGGTAATGTACTCATCGCTGCCTTCCACCTGATATCTTAAATAGTACAGTTTCGATTGTAATTCTTTATAGATTACCTCCTCGTCGGAAACCGCTGTTTGTGCCGAAGGATCCCAATTCACCATACGAACACCACGATAAACCTTTTCTTTCTTATACAAATCGATAAAAACATCGATCACCGATTCGTAAAGAGATTCGTCCATGGTGAAAGCTGTACGCTCCCAATCACATGACGCACCTAATTTTTTCAGCTGCTCCAAAATGATGCCGCCATGTTTTTCTTTCCATTCCCAGGCATGTGTCATAAACTCATCACGGGTAATGTCCCCTTTAGAAATGCCTTCCTGCTTTAGTTTGTTAACAACTTTAGCTTCGGTAGCAATAGATGCGTGATCGGTACCCGGCACCCAACAGACATTCTTTCCCTGCAATCTGGCTCTACGCACCAATACATCTTGAATTGTATTGTTTAGCATATGCCCCATGTGCAACACTCCGGTGACGTTTGGCGGAGGTATCACAATTGTATACGGCTCTCTCTCATCAGGTACAGAGTGGAAGAATCCTTTATCCATCCAATACTTATACCATTTGTCCTCCGATTCTGCAGGATTGTACTTTGTTGGGATTTCCATGTGTTTAACTAAAATTTAAAAATCTATACTACTAAAAAAATTTGGCTCAAAATTAAGAAAATCTGAGAGATATATCTTCAACAAAAAGCAACAATCTGTAGGAAAGCGATCTGTAAGTATTTTGCAATAAAAATAAGGGGGAGAATGAAACCATGCATTTGTTTTAAAATCACTGGTTTGGAGAGTAAATTTCAGATTTTTAACGGGATGCTGAAAAGCAATAAAAATCATTTTTTTTACATGGAAATTTATCTACTTTTGAGCAACAAAAAACTTCATTCATAAATATATAAACACGTAACAAATGCCACAAATATCAGACAAAGGAAGATTAATGCCTGAGTCACCAATTCGTAAATTGGTTCCTTACGCTGAAGCTGCAAGAGCTGCAGGAAGAACTGTGTATCCATTAAACATTGGTCAGCCGGACATTAAAACACCTGAGGTTGCCATGGAAGCCATTAGAAATTGTACCGAAAAGGTGATTGAGTATTCTCATTCGGCGGGCAATATCTCTTATCGCAGAAAATTGGCGAAATACTATCAGAACATCGGAATTAACGTGGACGAAAATGAAATGTTGATTACTACCGGTGGATCGGAAGCAATTACTTTTGCTTTGATGACTTGTATGAATCCGGGGGATGAGATTTTAATTCCAGAACCTTTTTATGCAAACTACAATGGTTTTGCTGTAGCTGCCGGTGTGGTTGTGAAACCAATTACATCGAGTATCGAAAATGATTTTGCATTGCCTGCAATTGAAGAATTCGAAAAATTAATGACCCCAAAAACCAAAGGAATTGTTATTTGTAACCCAAATAACCCAACTGGTTACTTGTACTCAAAAGAGGAATTGAACCAATTGCGTGAATTGATTATCAAGCACGACCTGTTCCTTTTCTCAGACGAAGTTTACCGTGAGTTTTGTTACGATGGCGAAGAACATTTCTCAGCTATGAAGTTGGAAGGCTTGGAGCAAAATGTAATTCTAATTGATTCTGTTTCGAAACGCTACAGCGAATGTGGTGTTCGTATTGGTGCGATGATAACAAAAAATAAAGATGTAATTACCACCGCTTTAAAATTTGCTCAGGCTCGTTTGTGTCCTCCTGCTTTTGGACAGATTGCTGCCGAAGCATCTTTGGAGACACCTGCAGATTACTTCACCGAAGTTTACAACGAATACATCGATCGCCGTAACTTTATGGTGGCTGCTTTAAATGATATGGATGGCGTTTACTGTCCAACTCCTAAAGGAGCTTTCTACACCGTAGTAAAACTTCCAATTGACGATGCTGACAAGTTTGCACGGTGGATTTTAGAGGATTTTGAATACAAAAACCAAACTGTAATGGTTGCTCCTGCCACTGGATTTTATGCGACTAAAGGTTTAGGCAAAAATGAGGTGCGTATTGCTTACGTTCTTAAAAAAGAAGAGTTGGCGAAAGCGATGGAAACTCTTGCTGAAGCATTGAAGGTTTATCCGGGAAGGACTATTTAACAGGTAAAAGGATAAAGCTAAAAGGAATTAGCTTAAAAACATGAAAGAACGGCTCCAAATTTTGGAGCCGTTTTTATTGCAATAATCTTTAATTGAATCTTATTTTCATCCATATAAAGAGGCGCCATCTTAGAATGACGCCTCCATTTCTAATTTATGAAACTATCCCTGCAGAAGGCTAAAACCACAAGAATCTCTTTACCTGTGCAATTTTAAAAAAGCACAAAAGTATCTTATTCAATCCAGCCACTAGATTGTTAATCAATTGTTTTACCGTAAATATTTGTGGATTATAGCCATTGGTAATCAGATAATCCAATCACCAACAGCTATTTTAAATTAGAATTTCTGATAAATTAATATCCTTCGTTTTGCACCAAGTTTGGATTTGAATTTATATCGGATGAAGGTATTGGAAATACATTAAATTTGGCATTTGTTGAACTGCCTTCTTTTGTATTTCCTTTCCATGGCCATAGATAATCTCCTCCGGTTAATTTACCATAACGTACAAGATCGGTTCTTCGATGACCTTCCCAATGTAACTCCCGCGCTCTTTCATCGAGAAGCCACTCCAGCGTTAATTCCGATAAATTAATATTCCCAGATGCGTCACCATAGGCTCTTTCCCGAATTTGATTCACATAAATCAATGCAGTAGCTGCATCACCACCTGAACCACCTCTTAAAACACATTCGGCATACATCAATAACACGTCAGCATATCTGAATAAAGGAAAGTCTGTATCAACAAATTCTAAATCAGATCCAGAATCACCTGCCGAAGTTATGTTAAAATATTTGACCACAGGATAACCTTGTGAGAAGGCAAAAACATCGTCAATTTCCAACGTTTGTCCATCAGTATAAAAACTGGCTCTATTATCAGTTAAACCGGATGGATCAGAAAACTTATTAACCAGAGCCTTGGTCGTTCTGTTTCCTCCCCAGCCACCACTTACTCCGTAGTCGCTTCCTTTCATTGTTCCTCCTATTCCAGCATGAATTAGGAAACTCATTCCACCCGCTCCTTGGGTACGCTTTCCATCTGAGCAAATGGGAAATATTATTTCATTCCGTCGCAAATGATTATCAGCTAAGAACAAATTTTTATAAACAGGCTCCAATGAATAAAAACTATTACCTGTAAATTTGTTACAGTAAGAAATACATTCTGAATATTTCTCTTGCCCTATATAAACTTCGGCATTTAAATACAATTTGGCCAATAACATCCAAGCCAAACCCCTGTCTGCCCGTCCATACTGATTAGTGCCAGGCTCAGGCAATTCATTTTCAATCGCTTGAAGTTCTGATTCTATGTATGTAAACAATTCTTCGCTTGAAGCTTGTTCAGGGAAAAAGAAAGAACCTACGGGATCAGCTTCAGTCACAAACGGAGCTGTTCCAAACAGATCTAACATATGCCAGTATGCAAGAGCTCTTAAAACCCTAGCCTCAAGCAAATAATCTGAATACTTTGACTGTTCGCTAATTTGTTGAATGAGTTTATTACAATACGAAACACCCAAATTTATTCGACTGTAAATTGCGGTAATAAATTCATTTTGTGCATTCCAATCCATGTCATGCAAATCTGGCAGGTTTCCATCATTCCATGCACAAATAGCCTCATCTGTTGTTAATTCCTGCATATTAAAGAGTAACCTTAAATAAGATGAGAAATTCACATCTAATCTACTGATGTCTCTATCACTTCCCGTTTGCCCTCCAAGTATTAAATTGGCATAACACTTCGCCATTAATTGCTTGAAATCCTCATCGCTGCTTATTTCAATTTGAATGTCTTTATCCAATGGCACTGTATCCAAATCATCGGTACAAGATGTCACAAAAAAAGTGAATAGATATAGTCCGATTATATATATTGATTTTAAATATTTCTTATTCATTTTTTCCAAAATTTAAGATTAAAACTTCATGTTAACACCAAACAAAAATGTTCTTGGTCTTGGATAAACATTGTTATCAATCCCATCTGTAATTTCAGGATCAAGTCCATCGTAACCAGTAATCGTAAATACATTTTGAATACTGGAATACAATCTTAAATCAACATCTCCTTTAAACATTTTTAATTTCTTAAAGCTGTACCCAAGTGATATATTATCCATTTTAAAGAAGCTTCCATCCTCCACAAAAAAATCTGAAAATTGCTGCGCATTTTCGAATTGTGTATGCTTAATCGACGAAGGCAAATTAGTTAAATAATCATTAACTACCATTTCCTGATAACGTGCACCCAAAGCATTATTGTTATAAACATCGTTACCAAAACTTGCCCGACCATTAAAGCTGAAATCCCAGTTTTTATAATTTATACTTGATGAAATTCCCATGAAAACTTCAGGATCCGGACTTCCACCAAAGTATCGGTCACTTGTATTAATTTCTCCATCATTATTCAAATCAACATAATCACCCTCAATTGGTTTACCCGCTTGATCGTAATTTTGTTTGTAGACAGAAAATGTATTAAGGGCGTGACCAACTGAGTGGATCTGAATATTATTCCCAACACCAACACCACTAATTCCACCAGTCTCAACTCCTCTATAATTTGGATCATCGTAGTTGGTAAGCTTGGTTATTTCATTCTCGTTGTATGTGATATTAAAGCCTAAATCCCAACTAAAATTTTCTTTAGCCACAAGCAATGTGTTTATGGAAAACTCAACACCTCTATTTTCTAATGCTCCAACATTTGTTGTCAATAAATCTGTGAAATTGGTTCCTGTTGGAACGGGAATGGTATTAATTAAATCTTCGGTTTCCTTAAAATAAACATCAAGACTACCATAAACACGATTATTAAAGAACCCATAATCCAATCCAAAATTGTAAGTTGTGGTTTCCTCCCACTTTAACGCCTCATCATATCCATTTGGTCGCAGTGTATAAACGAATTCTGACCCAAACTGATATTGTCTGAACTCATCACTTTTAGTATAAGTTCCCATATATGGATAATCATTACTTGATATAGATTGCTGTCCTGTAACTCCATATCCAAGTCGCATATTTAAACTACTTACCAGATTAGAGTTCTTAAGGAAATTTTCATTTTTGATCTTCCATGCAAAAGCCAGTGATGGAAAAGTTCCCCATCTTTCATCTTTATGAAAGCGGCTTGAACCATCTCGACGAACAGTTAAAGTGAGTAAGTACTTTTCTTTGAAAGTATAGTTTAAACGACCAAAAAACGATACTAAATAATTTTCTGTTTCATCTGCACTAAAGGAGGGATCTGTAACATTTCTTCGCATTACAGTTTGATCTGATTCACTCTTGAAATGTTGCCACTCATACCCTGCCATAGCATCAATTCTACTGTCAATATTTTTAAATTCCTTATTGTAATTCAAATAAAAATCAAAAAGTTCATTTTTAAGATCATGATTATATGTCCTAATCAATTCCGAATTATCGTTGGATGCGAAAGCAGCCTTATCATCAACAATATCTTTCCCTTCACTTTTAGTATAATCAATACCTGTCACCATGTTAATACTTAACTCCGGTAAACCATGAACTTTATAATCCAATTTAAAATCACCGATAATTCGATTAACATCCGATTTATCACGCGCTTGCTCAAGCATAGAAACAGGATTATTCGTTCCATTAATATTCTTTGTTCCATTAAGCATCCATGTATAGTATCCTCCGAACTGATCGAATTCGGGAGCAGAACTTCTAACTGGCTGAGTTGGATCAAAACGAATTGCGGCCCCAATTGCACCTGGATCTGCAAATCGATTATCAATATCCATTCCCTTTAAGCCGATATTCAACTTTAAATGATTATCAAATAAACTTGGATTCATGTTAAAAGTATAGGTCGTTCTTTTCATCTCGGAAGTTTTAAGAACACCTTCCTGATCGGTGTATCCTATAGAAGCTCTTACAGGAATATCTTTTACAGATGCCGCAATGCTAAGATTGTGGTCTTGACTAAAACTATTTTGATAGATTTCATCCTGCCAATTGGTATCCTCACTTCCCAAACGATTGCGGATTGCTTTATCAACATCCGAGTCGGAAGCGTGCCTGCTATTAATAATATCTCTAAATTCGTCTCCATTTAACAGATCAAACGTTTTCACAACTTTACCGATAGAAAACCTCGAGCCATAATCTACACTTAACTTTTGCCCTTTTTTAGCTTTTTTAGTATTGATAATAATTACACCATTTGATGCTCTTGAACCGTAAATTGCAGTCGATGAAGCATCTTTAAGAACAGAAAATGATGCAATATCACTTGGATTTATAGAGCTAAGAATGTTACTCATCCCTGAAATACTTCTATTGTCAATAGGTACTCCATCTATCACAATAAGTGGATCATTACTCGCAGACATTGAAGAACCACCTCTAATTCGGATTCTAACATCTGATCCTGGCTGTCCTCCTGCGCTAACAAGATTAACTCCAGCAACTTTTCCCATTATTAAATCTTGTGGTGAACTTGTAGTTCCCTGATTAAAATCCTTCTCTCCCAATGCCACAACAGAGCCTGTTGCATCCTCCTTTTTTATCTGACCATAACCAATGACAACAACTTCCTCCATTCCCAAATTATCCTGCTCCAAAACAATTTCAAGAGAAGAAAGTTCTCCAACCGAAACTTCTTGTGTTTTCATTCCTACAAATGAAAAAAGCAGAATAATATTATCGCCTTTAACATCAAGATTAAAATTACCATCTACATCGGTAATAACTCCTCTTGTCGTTCCCTTTACAACTACCGAAACTCCAGGCAAAGGAAATCCATCCTTATCGGTTACAGATCCATTTAGAATTTTCTTTTCCTGAACATCGCTTTCCCGAAGTATTTGCTCTGGTGCCGTTGACAATACAATAGTACTGTCCTGAATATTATACTTTAAACCTCTTCCTTTAATGCATTCTTCAAGCACCTCTTCAAGAGTAGCATTTTTCATCTCAATGCTCAGGTGCTCCTTACTATTGATTTCCTCAGCATTGTACAGAAAATTAAATCCGCTTAATTTTCTCACCTCTCGAAAGACCTCGGACAAAGACACATCTTCAAAATCCACATCCATGCGAACATTCTGAGCACTTACACTTGCCGTAAGTTGAAACACACTTAATAGCATGAATAAACAGGTCAACTTCATAATTAGTAGAATTTTTCTCCACCTTCCGGAAAGAAAGGTTTTCATTCTCCATGATTTTTTCATAGTTTTGATTTGTTAAATGATACATTTAATACATTCCTGCATGAGTCCTAATCATGACAGGAAAATTGATTTAGGATCGGAAAATGTTAGCGCATTTTCCGATTTTTATTTTAGTCCTTTTCTTACGTAGATTACATTCCCTTCAACAGCAAAATCAATATCTTCAGTCAGCTTTAACATTTTCAATACTGAAGAAAAATTTTCATACTTTTTTATTTCACCAGTAAAGCTAATGTTCATTAATTCTTCATTCTCATAAACAATACCACAACCATACCAACGTTCCAGCTTTCTCATAAAAACGCCAAGTTTTTCATTTTCGAAAATAAACAAACCATCTTTCCATGATGCATAGATGGATGCATCCACAAATTTAACTTCTGATTTTTTCGATTCTTTATTAAAAGAGAATTGCTGATTAGGAATTAAAATATTTTTCTGTTCGCATCCGTTGACATTTTTGGACGTCACCTGCACTTTCCCTTCCAAAAGGGTGGTTTCAACCAAATCTTCATCTCCATATGACATAATATTGAATTTGGTTCCCAATACTCTAACTTCCATTCCATTTTCCAAAACAACGTAAAAAGGCTTTGTCTCATTTTTCGCCACCTCAAAATATGCCTCTCCCAACAAGTACACTTTACGTTTATTTTTTGAAAACTGAACTGGATATCGAAGGGAAGAAGAAGAATTCAGCCAAACTTTTGTCCCATCACTCAAAGTAGTCGAATATTCACCTTTTAACGGAGTGAGTAATGTATTGAATTTTTCAATTAAATTTTGTTCTTGATTATTCTCATTCAATTGACTGTAAATAAGATTACTATTGACATTCCTGGCAACAACCTCATTCTCAAACTGAATAGATTTATTTTTTTGAGCACCCAAATCAACACTGGATCCGTCTGCAAGCATTAAAACAGCTTTCGGGCTACCTGGTTCAATTAGGATTTCTTGTACAAGTAAACTTTGGTTATAAGTAGAATTTGCAAACCAAACAGCAGCAATTGGCAGGAAAATTACAGCTGCATATTTTAAGAAATTTATAACTAAGCGACGGGTTTTCGCAGAATCAATCTTTTCATTTACCTTTTGTAAAGCTGAATTAGTTCTTACGCTCTTTCTTTTTGAAATTTGTTCTGCTAAATCTTCATCCGATAATAAACTATTCGCGAACAATTCATTTTTATTATCGCTTTCTAACCAAGTACTCAACTCAATTTCCTCCACAGGTGATAAACTTTCAATTCTTTGCTTGAAAAGTAATTCACCAACCCTAAACTCCTTACTAAATTTTTCCATTTTTTTCCTATTACTAAATATATAACACGAAAAACGAAAAGAAGGGGGAGTAGAAAATGATTTTAAAAAAAAGAATTTTTCTAAGTTTGTCTGAATTAGCCAAACAATGAAGAATTAATTCAACATCATCGCAAAAACGAAAACTTCAAAACCTTTTCTTAATATTTTGTAAGCAAGCTTCTTGTGGCTTTTAACAGTACTTATTTCGATATCTAATTCTTCCGATATCTCCGATTGATTTAAACCTCTCATACTCAAATTTAAAACTTCTTGAGTTCGCGGAGGTAAAGTTTTTATAAGTTGGTATAACTGAGAATAATACTCCTCTTCTATAATTTTCTCCAGAAAAAAATCTTCAGATAAAAGTTGTTTGTATTCTTCATCTGCCAGTAAAAATATTTTTTTTGAATCACGAATATGATTGAGACACTTGTTTCGAATAACAACATGCAAAAAGCCTTTCATGGCACTAATAGATTCAACGGATTTTCTTTTTTCCCAAAGTTTTATAAAGGATTCTTGCACAAAATCCTCTATTAAATCTTGATTTGAAATATAATTAGAAGCAAACGAACAAAGTCCTGAATAATACTTTTTAAATAGCTGATTGAAAACAATTCTGTTTCCATCATTCAGATTATGTATTAATTCAATCTCCTTCATATCGGGGTTGAATATCTAAAAAATCAGTTTAAAAACCAATTTTAATATTTTCAAATGCGGTTAAAAATTCGTCTTTACTCACCTAGGTATACTGTTTTCAATAAGAAAAAGCCATTTAAAAAAATACAAAACGGCTCATTCACAACAAAACTACAACAAATCGCAGGCATCAGCAGGCATCCAGTGTTTGTCTTTCCCATCCCATTTTACGTTGCAGCCAATCGGGTTGGTTACCGGAACAGAGATTTCTTTTCCAGCCAAATATTCATCTACAGCTCTCTCCAAATCTCTGACTGAAACCTTAGAAGTATCCTTTGGATTATCAACAGCTCTTCCTGTATAAATTAATTTGCGTGCTTCATTAAACAAATAAAAATGTGGAGTCCTCAGTGCACCGTAAGTCATTGCCACTTCTTGTGTTTCGTCATACAAATAAACCCATGGAAAATCATTTTCTTCCATTCGTATTACCATATGATGGTAATCATCTTCCTCGTAAGTGTTTGCTGAATTAGAATTAATTCCCACAAATTCGACTCCATTTGGAATGTATTTATCAGCAATCATTCTGGTATCTTCATCAGAGCCGATAACATACGGACAATGATTACAAGTAAAAAAAACAACTAAAAGTTTAGATGATTTAAAATCGTTTAATTTATATCGAATTCCATCGGTAGCTATCAGATCAAAATCCGGAGCCTTATCATTAATTTGCAAGGTAAATGCCATTTTAAATATTTTATTTATTGAACACTCCTTTAAATTTACTTATTATTTTGAGAAAATCTAAATTAATTTCACGCTATTCAATTGTTAATTTCTGCTCCTAAATCTGAAAAAACAAATCGTAATTAACACATAATTAATAGTCAGTTTATACTTCCTAAATTTCTCTTTTGTAAACTTGCTCTTGTTAAAGACGAATACAAATTCAACCACAAATAAAAGAATCCCTCAGAAACAGAACATCGGATTTGCAACTTAGTCGATACAACTTTCCTTTCACTCCGGTGCTTCTGTTTCTCTTTCTACCTACCTTTCAGTAAAGTCAGGATAAATAAGATACTTCGCTCGAATTGCCATAAATTTTTTGCGATCCTTTTTCCAGCTCTCTCTAATTTGTTCTTCCGATATGGAGTTTTCAATTTGAGTTCTCAGATTTGCTGTTCCTGCAAGATTTTCAAAAAAAGAATTGAAAAAATCAGACTTGGCTTTTAATTCACTATAAGCATTTAGTAAAAAAGACAGATCCAATTTTTTCTTCTTTCGAAAGTCATCCGCATTTATCTTACGTAAATCGTAACCAACACATTTTTCACCTTTAAACTTTGGGTATTTACTTGCTCCGGGAATACTTCTTGGCGTGAACTCAAAATCACCCTTGGTAAAAAATGGATGTCCGTATACTTGAAACGGATAATTTGTACCACGACCGGCACTAACCACTGTTCCTTCGAAAAAACACAGAGACGGATACAAAGCAACAGACAATTGATTTGGCAGATTGGGCGACGGCTTTACCGGCAGTAAATAGGATTTCTCCCGGTTCCAGTTTTTGCATGGAATCACTTTTAATTCACATTGTACTTTATTCTTCAACCATTTTTCCCCGTTAATCATTTGGGCATATTCACCTATCGACATGCCATAAACCACAGGCACCGGATGCATTCCAACAAAGGAACTGTATTTCATCTTCAGGACTGGTCCATCCACGTAATGTCCGTTTGGATTTGGCCGATCGAGAACAATTACCTGTTTTCCCTGTTCGGCGCAAGCCTCCATCACATAATGCAGTGTGGATATGTATGTGTAAAAGCGAACACCAACATCCTGAATATCAAACACCACAATATCAACATCTTTTAAATCAGCAGCCGAAGGTTTATAATGCTTTCCATATAGGGACACAATCGGCAATCCTGTTTTCGCATCTATGCCATTGGTAATTTTCTCACCCGCGTCAGCATCTCCCCTAAAGCCGTGTTCGGGACTAAATATTCTTGTAATGTGAATGTCTTTTGCCAATAATACATCGACCAAATGTTCGCCTTTAATCAATGAGGACTGATTGGCGGCAACTGCAATTTTTTTCTCTTTAAACAGAGGTATATATTCCGTGAAATTTTCGGCTCCGGTTGTTAATGAATCTGATTGTTTTTGTGCACAAGATGTTACACATACTACAAACAAAAAGTATGAACACAGCACACAATATTGAATCGATTGTTTTATTTTTCTCATTTAACTAATTTTTCACATCTGTAAACCCGAAATTACTACTTTTGTATTAATCTTTAAAAACAATAGCTTATTAGACTATAGCTTGGGGGCATTAATTTAAACCTCAAAACGGTCGCAACTTATATAACCTGACAATCAACAAAATATTTTATTGAAGAAATACGCAAACTATAATAACAAACTTTTATAATAAAAAAATCTCAATTTGAATCTGGAACTTTTTATAGCTAAGAAAATTACCATCAGCAAAAAAGGCGGTGGAAATATATCTCATCCTATTATTAGTATTGCCAAAATAAGTATTTCTCTTGGCATCGCAGTAATGATATTGGCTGTAGCTATTGTTACCGGGTTCAAATCTGAAATTACCAACAAGGTTATCGGTTTTGGTTCTCATATACAAATCACAAATTACGACAACAACTCGTCGTTTGAAACTAATCCCATCGAAAAAAATGCAATCTCCGTAAGCAGCATTGAAAAAATACCTGGAGTTTCACATGTACAATCCTTTGCAACAAAACCGGGTATTCTTAAAACAAAATCGGATATTCAAGGAATTGTTTTAAATGGAATAGGTAAAGATTACGATTGGAGTTTTTTTAAGAATCATTTGGTGGAGGGAAAAACCATTCAGCTCACCGACAGTACCAAAAGTAACGATATTTTGATTTCGGAAAAACTCTCAAATCTTCTACAATTAAAAGTAGGTGACAAATTATCGGTTTATTTTATTCAGCAACCACCCAGAGTAAGAAGTTTTACCGTTGCCGGGATATACAATACCGGAATGGAAGAATTCGACAAACTATTCCTTATCTGCGACATACAACACATTCAGAAATTAAATGACTGGAGTGACAATCAGGTTAGCGGCTACGAAATTTTCATTGATAATTTTGACGATTTAGATCTTATCGATCAGCAGATAAAAGGAATTACAGCTGCATCATTTACCGATGATGGCGCCGGTTTTAAAGTAAGAAGCATTGTTCGTAAATATCCGCAAATATTTAGCTGGCTTGACATGCTCGATATGAATGTATGGATTATTTTAAGCCTGATGATACTGGTTGCCGGTTTTAATATGGTTTCGGGGCTTTTAATTATTATTCTGGAAAAGACCAATATGATTGGAATTTTAAAAGCACTTGGCACAGAAAACTGGTCGATTCGAAAGATATTTCTTTACCAATCTGCTATGCTTATTGGACAAGGATTATTATGGGGAAATATTATTGGAATCTCCGTGTGTCTGCTTCAGTACTTTTTTAAAATTATTCCTTTAGATCCAACCAACTACTATGTAGATACCGTACCAATCAATCTTAAAATCACTCACATTATTCTTCTGAATATTGGCAGTTTAATTGCTACGGTTTCGATGTTGCTTGTTCCCTCCTATTTAATTACAAAAATAACTCCTGCAAAGGCGATTAAATTTGATTAAAATAGTTGCAGAGCAATCTGAATTGTTAAAAATGTTAAGAAATGTTATCATTTTTATCTCTCTCCTATTTATCTGATATCTTTACTGCATCCTACCTTTTTTTGAATTCCCTTTAAAGAATAAAACGTATAAATATGATCCGGCGTGATTTTATAAAAACCAACGGACTGGTATGCCTGTCTGCAATTTTGGGAGTATTCCCAGGATGCAGTCTGCCTTATGAATACAGTCCATATGATAATGAAGTAAAAAATAAATTCAGAGATTTAACCGCTAAAAATCTGGATAAAATAAAGATTGTCAATAATAATAAAACGTTTAAATTCGCCTTTATAACAGATACTCACACATTTTATGATGAATTCAATAATGCTGTTACGGCTTTAAATAAAAGAGACGATATTGATTTTGTAATACATGGCGGCGATTTAACCTTAAGTGCCCTTCACAAAGAATTTACATGGTGCAACGAAATTCTGGAAAATCTAAATGTTCCTTTTTTTACGGTAATCGGAAATCACGACTTCTTATCGAATGGCGAAAGATTGTACCAAACCTCCTTTGGTGAAAACAACTATACATTTACTTACAAAGGCTGCAAATTTGTAATGTTTGATAATATTGTATGGGAAAGAAAAAACACAAATCCTGATTTTGATTGGTTCAATGATAATTTAAAAAATGATGGCAGTGCTGATCTTGTGATTCCGGTCTCACACATCCCTCCTTATGCAGATCAATATGACGGAGAAGATTCAATTCTAAATCAAATACTTGAGAATAACAATATTAAACTCTCCATACATGGCCATACACACAGCTTTTATCACGGCAAAAAATATGGCAAAACAGATTTTTTGGTAGGAGGTGATATTGCTGATAATCACTATCAGGTAATTACTATTGATAATGGTAATTATTCGATTGAAAACATCGCTTTTTAATGAAAAAATATATAATACACATTTTAGTATGTTGCTGCTGTTTTAACCTATCAGCCTTGGGTAGTAATCTTAACGAAGTCCAAACTGATTCGATAAAAAGAAAATGGTATTTACCTCGTGATGCAAAAATTCAATACGCAGGTAATATAGGTTTCCTTTCTGCCGGAATCACCTACCATCTGGCAAAAGACTGGTATCGTCTTTCTATAATGTATGGCAGTACATCAATACATTCACATGTTCATACTCTAAATACAGTTGCATTTAAGAACACATTTCTTATCAAACAATTTCACATTGGTGATTTTGTAGTTGCTCCAACGGCAGGCTTAAGTATCAATTTTGGTTCAACTCACAATACCTACCGAAATTTACCCAACTACTTCCCCAATGATTATTATTTTCAGAATAAAATACATTTTGCTCCTTTTGTCGGCGCTATGGTTTACCACCCTCTTCCTTATAAAATAATTAAAGGAATCGATTTTTACACCGAAATTGGAACAATTGACAATTATCTTTTAGAAGGCATAAGAACAGAATATGTTAAGTTTTATGATATCTGGAATCTGGCTTTAGGCATTTCCATTCATTTTTAAATATCATTCCCAACTCACAACAGCCAGTCGTTTTTTACCATCCAATTTAATACTTAATGGTTTTTTAAACTGAACGTGACGAACGGCGCCATACTCCCCAATTAATTTCTGCTTTTTTAGTAACTGATATTCGATAAAGGATGTTTCTGAATGGTGGTGAATGGAGCTGTAGCCAATATTCATTGATGTTACATTGTGAAAAAAGTGAGATCCGGATGATGCTTCCAAAGGATAATCCTCAAAGCTTGTCTCCACAATTAATTTCGAGAAGGAGATGTCGTTCCATTTTACAGGAATTCCAATCCATCGGTCGCGGGTGCCCCAACGCCCCGGACCAATCAATACAAAACGTTTATTTTTTTCTCTCATTTCAAGATTAATTTTTGAGATGGTATCCGCAATCTCAAGAGTCAAATCTTTTTTGAATAATTCGGGCACAACATAAACAACATCAACAATATCATCTACCAATCCGTTTCCCATACTCATTTCAGAAATCATCAAAAGCTTGCTTCTGTCAATTTCATTCAAATCAATATGGTAATCATCTATATTACCAACCAAAGGTTTTATCTGCAGAAGATAAAACGAAGCCTTCCCTTCTTTATCTTTCGTTAAATCGACGGCAAACTCTATCTCAATCGGTGAACCCATCGCTTCTTTTATGATATCCAAAACAAGTTCAATTGTTTTTGCCAGTGGAATATAATTGTATTTTAAAATATTGGCGAAATTGATGATTCTTGGTCCCATAACATCCAAACCAGGACTAATTGTATCACTCATGGAATTATAAACAGAAGCACAATGCACTAAATTACCATGTTCTTCTGCTTCATCAATATCCAAACGAATTAATCCTGCCGTATCACCCTCCATAAGATCCAAATCTTTTTTGTTGAGGTCAACAGCATAAAATTCTACCTGCGAATTTTTAAATTGATCTTTCGCACTGTTATTCTCAATAGTTGGGAAAACAGGAGAAAAGCGAAATGCCTTTTCGCCATCTACAACATATTTACCCAAACCAACACCTATCACGGCGTATCCTTCTTCGGGTTTCATGTGCCCAAAAGGATAATAATTGTACGATTGAGCTACGCCCGAAATGTGAGGATAAAAAGCTGATCCGTACTGGTTTCCTACTACTTCCTGAATAACCACAGCCATTTTTTCTTCCTCTATTTTATAATTCATGGCAGAAACATTCAATCTTGCATCGTTGGAAAAAATGGATGCATAAACTAATTTTACAGCGTCGGTTACCTGCTTAACCCGAATATCTAAATCGGGATGATTATTGGGCACAAGGTAGGTTTGAAAAACCCCTGCTACCGGCTGAAGTAATGAGTCTTCAAACAATCCGGAAGATCGGATCGCCAGTGGCTTCTCAAAATTCATTAGCATGATTCTTATTTTTTGAACGAGACGATGCGTTAATTCTGCATCCCTAAACAGCCACTGAATTTGCTCAAAATCATCCAAATCCTTAATTCGGTCTAAAAGGTTATTTCGATCTAAGAATGATTCGTATTCATCAACACCAATTACTGCAGTCATAGGCGCCTTTATATTTATTCCTGGAACAAAACGGCTCAAATTCAGATTAAAAAGCATGGAGTTGATGAAAGCCAATCCCCGCCCTTTTCCACCTAACGAACCAGTAGACAAAGTGACTATATTATTGGCATTAAGAGCAAAATCGGCATTGAACTCTACAACCTTTCCCTTATTTTTTTCGTTCCGGTAATTCTGAATTACATTAATTAAATAATCCCGGACATCTTCAGCCGATTTAAAATCTGTAATATGATAGGGTGCAATCATTTTAGCAACCCGAATCTCTCCACGAGCCATCAGCCATAAAGAAAAATGATTCTTTTTGGCATGATAAACCAAAGATTCGCCCGGAATATGGTACAAATAATCCTCAAACTCTTTTAATGATTTTGCCGTAGCAATTTCATTGCCCATGGCATCTTTATACACAAAATCGCCAAAGCCCAGAAACTGACGAATAAACAAACGAATATCCCCTCTAAGTGTTTCAGAGTTTTTATCGATAAAACTAGCCTTCAGCTTAAAAGCATGGCTGGCATTGGAAACATCAGACGATTGCAATATAACCGGTAGATTTGGGTATTCTTCTTTAATTTCTTTTACCAAACGAATTCCGGCATCATCTAAGAATATTCCATCTTTTTTAAACTTCACATCCGAAATTAAGCACAACAAATACTCCCTAAACCGATAATAAATATCCATTGCCTCTTCGTAATTCGAGGCCAGTAATATTTTAGGTCGCGCCCGTAAACGAAGAATCTTATACTGAGCATCGGTACTTACGTCATTGATTATTCGCTGGGTTTGCGCCAAAACACTCTGATAAAGCATTGGCATGTATCTGGAATAATATTTCGCCGAATCTTCAACCAGTAAAATTACCCGGGCCAATCCAATCTTGGTATCATTTTCAACATTCACCTTATCTTCCAAACTCTTAATCATTGCAAAGAAAACCTGCGATTCGCCATTCCACACAAATATTTTATCTACACTTTTCAGCTCTGTCCGTTGTTCTTCGAACAAAGCGATATCGGCATCATTATTCAGCAATAAAAAAATAGATATATAGGGAAATTCCTTTTTAATTCGTTCACTTAAAACGATTGGCGTTTTTTTATCTACTCCAACCATTAATATAATCATATCAAAATGTCTGGAGTGCAATTGCTCCATGGCTTCTTCCAAATTTGAAACTCCTGTAACCCGGGGCATTGATGTTAGATTCAGCTGATGATATTCACTGGAGATTTGCTCTGAAAAACGTCCTTCGCGTTCAATACAATAAGCATCGTATAAATTCGCAACCAACAATATTTCCTTTACCTTAAAGGGCATTAAATCATGATAAATATCCCGGTCGGCGTTGTTTTTATTTAAGAAATCCTGTAATAATTTACGATTCGTAACCGGAACATAGGGGCCTATTATTTCCTTCTTTTTAGGGTCAACTTTCCTTTTTTGGCTGAGCAGTTCTTTTCCCGTTTCACTATTGATATAACCAACAATAATATTCCCAATATTTTCAATCAAATGCCTTTCTTCTTTCAAAAAAGGCCCTTCATCTTGTTGCGGAAATTTTTTCACATAACAAACCTCAATTCGTCCGCTTCGATTATTGATTGTTAAAAATTCCTGTGTTAGTGTCCATTGCGAGAGACGAAATCCGGGGCTGAGGTATTCTTGTCCGTCAAATACAATACGGGCAACCGTGAACTCCGGATATTGCCATGCTTTAGGAAGAATAAAGCAGATTTGCTGTAAAGTATCCTCAATGGATTTTCCTTCCTTAATAATACCTGTTGTTTGATTAATTGCGGAAAGTTCTTTTAAACGCTCAATATTTTCAGCTATAATCTTATTGATTCCCTGCTCTTTACCTGGATTTGATTCCATACATTTTCGGTTTACTTACGTAGATGCATTAAAAATTGTAAAAAGATCGTGGTGATTTGACTACTGTTTGTAGGCTCTTTTAAATTTAAACAATTTAAGTGAAACCTAAGCCCTTGACCTTGAGGGATTTCTTTTTTACCTTTAAATATGATCGCTGGTATTCCGTTTTGAAATCAAAAACAAACCGGAATAATGCCGATTAGTATTTGACCATCAATATCACTCAGATAAGGATAATTTGAAATACTAACCGGTAGTATTTACGATCACGTTCATTCACACCCAGTATAATTCATGTCTAACTTAAACATTAATTACCATGACAACTATGTTAAAGGCTCCTTCCAGCAAGGAATTTATGGACAAATTAAAAAGTAGAACACCAGGAGAAATTGAATTTCATCAGGCTGTTCACGAAGTGGTGGAGTCATTACTTCCTTTTTTAGAGGAAAACCCAAAGTACAAAACAGCTAAAATCCTGGAGAGGATTTCAGAGCCTGAAAGAATCTTAATTTTCCGGGTTCCCTGGGTTGATGACAAGGGGGAAATTCAAGTGAACCGCGGATACCGTATTGAAATGAACAGTGCAATTGGCCCGTACAAAGGTGGATTGCGTTTTCACCCAACGGTAAACCTTGGTATTCTAAAATTTCTTGCATTCGAACAAGTTTTCAAAAACAGCTTAACCACACTCCCAATGGGAGGCGGAAAAGGGGGCTCAGACTTTGATCCAAAACAAAAATCGGATAATGAAGTAATGCGGTTCTGCCAAAGCTTTATGACTGAACTATGTAAGCACATTGGGCCAAACACAGATGTTCCTGCCGGAGATATAGGAGTTGGAGGCCGGGAAATTGGTTATCTATTTGGTCAATATAAACGAATACGTAACGAATTTACAGGCGTTTTAACCGGTAAAGGTGCAGAATGGGGAGGAAGTGTAATCCGTCCCGAAGCAACCGGCTATGGCAATGTATATTTTGCCGAAGAAATGCTGAAAACTAAAAATGACAGTCTGAAAGGCAAGATCGTAACAGTTTCCGGTTCGGGAAATGTTGCTCAGTTTACTGTCGAAAAAGTGAATGAATTAGGAGGTAAAGTGGTTACCTTATCCGATTCTTCAGGTTTTATTCATGATCCGGATGGAATTGATGGAGAAAAACTCACTTACGTGATGAGACTTAAAAACATTAAACGAGGCAGAATTGAAGAATATGCCAAGAAATACAATGTTGCCTACTATCCAGACGCAAGACCTTG
Organism: Labilibaculum manganireducens; assembly: GCF_002843385.1. GTDB lineage: Bacteria > Bacteroidota > Bacteroidia > Bacteroidales > Marinifilaceae > Labilibaculum > Labilibaculum manganireducens. The sequence goes on along the minus strand of NZ_MVDE01000012.1, from coordinate 10,737 downwards.
GGGAGTGAAGTGTGATGTTGCTTTGCCAAGTGCCACACAAAATGAAATAAATGCTGAAGAAGCGAAAATCTTAATTGATAATGGCTGCATTTGCATTTCGGAAGGTGCTAATATGCCTTCTACTCCCGAAGCTGTGGATATTTATATTAAAAATGAAATTCTGTATGGTCCCGGCAAAGCGGCCAATGCCGGTGGTGTTGCTGTTTCTGGCTTGGAAATGTCTCAAAACGCGATGCGTTTAAGCTGGACCCGCGAGGAAGTTGACAATCAGCTTAAAAGGATTATGAAGGATATTCATACCACATGTGTTAAGTTTGGAAAATCTTCAAATGGATTTGTAAACTACGTGAATGGTGCAAATATTGGCGGTTTTGTAAAAGTTGCCAATGCCATGATTGCACAGGGTATCGTATAAATGAGTAATCAATAAATAAAGGGTTGTTCTTATTCGGACAACCCTTTTTTATGTCACAATAAACTAAGCGTAACTTATTTTTCCCTTTTATAACATCAGGATTTTGTTAATTTTATCCTTCCTAACCAAAACACATTTTTTAATGAATTCTATCACAAAAGAACCGGCAATTAAAAAAGGATGGCTTCGAGCAGTACTAATCATTATACCTTTCTTTATAGTCAGCGTAATTTTTCAAGCTTTGGGAGCCTTTATCTGGGCTACTATTTCAAATGATAATATTTTAGAGGTCTTCAAAAATATATCTCAAATTCCAACCCTTGGATTTTTAATTATACAAGCATTTTCAACTTTTGGCACTTTATTGATCATTTGGATTTTTACGAGATTTATTGATCGAAAGAAAATGATTGATTTGGGTTTTTCCTTTCAAAAACGAACAAAAGATATTCTTTACGGATTGTTGGCAGGTTTTATCATGATGGGAGCAGGCAGTTTAATTTTATATTTTTCCGGAAACTTAACGTTTGATTCCATTACTTTTAATTTGATCGGATTAGCTCAGTCTGTAGTACTGTTTACTTTAGTTTCAATAAACGAGGAAGTATTTGTAAGAGGATATCTGCTTCGAAATTTTATGGTTTCTATGAGCAGATATGCTGCTTTAATTTTATCATCTCTAGTATTTATGGCTCTTCATTTAATGAATCCAAATCTGTCTCTTGTAGGACTGACCAACATTTTCCTTGCCGGATTACTTCTGGGAATTGGCTATATCTTCACTAAAAATCTGTGGTTTCCATTGGCTCTTCATTTTAGCTGGAATTTTTTCCAGGGACCAATTTTCGGTTTCGAAGTTAGCGGAACAAAATCGGAAACATTAATCTCCCAAACCATTAATGGCAATGAGATGCTTACCGGAGGACAATTTGGTTTTGAAGGATCAATTCTTGCAACCGTTCTTTGTTCTCTTGGAATTGTATTATTTTGGATGGTATACAAAAAACAGGATGTTTTATCAACTACAAACTAGTTTATCATGAAAACCTTACTTTCATTTTTTTTATTGTTTATCCTTTTTGCTTGTTCACCACAATCAAATTCAATTTTAAACAATTACTCTTCTTCCGATTTAGAAGGTATTTTCAAATCAGAAAAAATCAATGGCTGTTTTACCATTTATGATTTAAAAAATGATGCCGGATTAAGTTTTAATGAGAAACGATTAGATTCAGCATTTTTGCCGGCTTCCACATTCAAAATAATTAATTCGATGATTGCTTTGGAAACCGGAGTGATTCAGGATGAAAAAGAAATCATTAAGTGGGATAGTATCGATCGTGGATATAACGAATGGAATAGGGATCAAAATCTGGAAAGCGGATTAAAATATTCTGCTGTTTGGGCTTATCAGGAGCTGGCAAGAAGAATTGGCCAAGAAAGAATGAAACATTGGGTAGAGGCATCAGATTACGGCAACAAAAATATAAACGGAGGAATCGATGTTTTCTGGTTGAGCGGAGACATTAGAATCAGCCCAAACCAACAAATTGATTTTTTGCAAAAATTATATTTTAACCAACTTCCATTTTCGCAAAAAAATCAAGAAATTGTGAAAAAAATAATGATTATTGAACAGACTCCTGATTATACAATCAGAGCAAAAACAGGATGGGTTGCTCGAATAAACAAGCAAATTGGATGGTATGTTGGCTATCTTGAGAAAGGAGAGAATGTATATTTTTTCGCAATTAATATCGATATTAAAAATTCTGATGATGCTACTAAAAGGCAAATCATAGTTTCCAAAATACTTGATCATCTTCAATTAACTAAATAAAAAAACTCTCAGCAAATTAAAAAACCATGAAAAATATAGTATTGTTTTTATTTCTTACCCTTTCGACATCTACATTCGCTTCTTCAGGGCAAGAAACCAACACGTACGAAAAAGATTTAAAATATCTGTTTCAGATAAACGGATCACAAGCCAGCTATCAGGAATCAATTAAAGCGATGATTATTCAACTACGAAGTCAGGAATCAAATATTCCAACTGAATATTGGGACAAAGCTGAAGTTGAATTCGTGAATACTTCAGTTAATGATTTAATCAAAATGCTTCTTCCAATCTACAGGCAGAATCTTTCTCACGAGGATGTATTAGCCATGATTGATTTTTACGAATCGGTTGCCGGAAAAAGAATCGCCCAAAAATTACCTAAAATCACCACTGAAAGTATGCAGGCCGGAATGTCGTGGGGACAAGCAATTGGAGCAAAAATAAAAGCAGATATTGAGAGTAAAGGCTATAAAATCAGATTGCCGTTTACACCCTAATTTCAAAATCAAAATTCATTAAAACAGGGGGCAAACCTGAATTAAATCATTTCTTAACCAACAGATTATTAGTATTTTTTGGGGTTACTAAAAACTAACCCAATGAATACTATATTCACACCCAACAAAAACTATCTCCAAACCAAAGAACAAATTGGCTATGTCCCCCGCCAACAAGCCACCGAGGACGATTATCGTCGAATTGGTTTCATGTCCGGACTGGAAGTTCATCAGCAACTTGACACAAAAGAAAAATTGTTTTGTCACTGTCCCTGTGGTGTCTTTCACAAAAACGGAGCTTACGATGCTGAAATAATACGACATATGCGCCCTGCAATGAGCGAACTTGGCGGATATGACGGCACGGCGCTAATGGAGTTTAAAACCCGAAAAAACATTATATATCGTATCAACAACGAAACAGCCTGTACTTACGAAATTGATGATACTCCTCCCTTTAGAATTAATCAGGAAGCTCTTGGAATTGCACTTCGAATCTCACTTTTGTGCAAATTAAATATTGTTGGTGAAGTACATATTACCCGAAAACAATATTTGGATGGAAGTATACCAACAGGCTTTCAGCGAACCGCAATTTTAGGTGTAAACGGACAAATTCAAATAAGCAATAAAAAGGTGAATTTGATACAATTAAGCATCGAAGAAGACTCTTGCCGTGAGATCTCAGACATAGGACATGAGCGGTATTATAAAACAGACCGTCTTGGAACACCACTCATCGAAACAGTAACTGCCCCCGAACTAAACACTCCCAATGAATTGCGCGAAGCTGCAGAATACATCCGTTTTTTAAACAGAAGCACCGGATTGGTTCGCACAGGAATGGGAGCAGGCCGCGAAGACGTAAATGTTAGCTGCAAAGGCGGATCGAGAGTTGAAATTAAAGGAGTTGCTCACAACAAATGGATTCCGGAACTTTCACACAATGAGGCTTTCAGGCAATGGGCTTTGCTAAATATCAAAAAACTATTAATCGAACGAATTCAAAAAGAAGATTGGTGCATTTTCACACAAGAACTAGATTATCACGACTATAATTTCACATATGCCCCCTTAATTGAATGCAAAGAAAAAGAACATCAGATTATTGCTGTTAACCTTCCGGAATTTAAGGGATTACTATCGCATTTCACCCAGCCAGGTCAAAACTTTGCCAATGAAATTGCCCAGCGTTTAAAAGTAATTGCCTGTATCGAACATCCCAATTTAGTACATTCAGAGCAAGAGGAAGAATTGCTGTCAAAAGAAGATTTTGGTAAAATACTTGCCAAATTAGGATCAAATTCAAATGATGCACAATTAGTTATTTGGGGAGCGAAAGAAGATATCCCTACAGCAATCGAAACAATAAAAGAACGTTGTAAAATGGTTTTTGATGGTGTCCCAAACGAAACACGCAAATCGTTGCCCGATGGAACAACAATTTTTGAGAGAGTTCTGCCTGGTGCCGATCGAATGTATCCGGATACAGACTCTGCTCCAATTCCTTTATCTGATGAATACATCAATAATCTTGGTAAAGATTTACCAAATGATATTTGTGAGCGAATTAATCAAATGAATGAATGGGGAGTACCTAAGGATTCTCATCATTTTATTCTCAGTAAAGATCTGTATCCAATTATTAAAGAAATAGCTGACAGATTTCAATTCGATCCTAAAAGTACCGCAATATTTTTTGGGCACACTTATAAAAACATCATTGGAAAATACAGCATCCATCCCGAATTCAATTACCGAAAATTAGTCGGACTATTCAAGTTCATTCACGATCAGGAATTACATCCAAACATTGCACGATACCTGTTCCCTATTCTCTACCAAAACCCAAGTATGGATTTTGCCTCCATGTTAATCAGCTTAAAATTTAAAAAAAGAAGTCTGGCCGAGTTGATCGCTCCAATTGATTTTCTGGAAGAAAAGTTTAAGGACTTACATCCATCAGAGAACAGTGAAAATGCCAGTCACTGGATCATGGGGCAATTGCACCGTCAGGCAATTGGGAATATAGAATTAAGGGAATTAAGAATAAACATCGACAAACGACTTAACTAATGGAAGATATTTTTCAAGGATACAAAGGAATGGCTCTTGAGACCCTAAAAAAATACAGTGTTCGGGTATGGGGCAAAACACATATTGTTACCACCCGAGGCGAATTCGACGGAACGATTTTACCCAGAGCAGAAAACGATGATGACCAACACATTGTGCTTAAAATAATAACAGGTTACAACATTGGAATAAATGTTACAACCATAAAAGAAATGAAGGAAACCGGTTACAAAAAAGCCAATTATAAAGTTCCCGAAAAAGAATTTCCTTATACAAACGGACAACCAGCTGTAAAGCTGTTTGGAACCGGAGGAACAATAGCATCCCGCTTAGATTATAGAACAGGAGCTGTAATTCCGGCCTTCTCGCCTGGAGAACTTTATGGATCTGTTCCTGAACTCGCCGATATATGCAACCTATCTACCGAAAAAGTTTTTGCTGTGTTCAGTGAAAATATGGGGCCAAAACAATACATTTCCCTAGCCATTGCAATTGGAAAAGAAATTGAAAACGGGATTGATGGAATTATTATCGCTCATGGAACAGATACATTGCATCATACCGCTGCCGCCTTAACCTATATGGTTCAGGATTCACCCGTTCCAATTGTTTTAGTAGGCTCTCAGCGATCATCAGACCGACCGTCATCAGATGCAGCTTTAAATTTAATGCACTCAGCAGTGGCTGCCGGTCATGGTGATATTGCAGAAGTAATGGTCTGTATGTTTGGCCCAACTTCAGATGAATATGGATTTCTGCACCGGGGAACCAGAGTGAGAAAAATGCATTCGAGTTATCGATCTACTTTCCGAACTCTTGGCGATACACCTTTAGCTACGGTTACCAGAAAAGGAGTTAAAGCAATTAAAAAACAATACAATCACCGACGAAAAGATCGAAACGTAAAAATCCTTCCTTACTTCGAAGAAAAAGTTACAATACTGTACTACTATCCTAATATGCAACCCGATATTATCGATGCATTAGTTGACTGTGGCTATAAGGGAATAATTATCGCTGGTACTGGCCTTGGTCATGTCAACAAACCGGTTTACCCTGCCTTAAAAAGAGCAGTTGAAAAAGGGGTTCATATATTCATGACCGTTCAAACTCTTTGGGGTTACACTCACATGTTTGTTTACGATACAGGACGAGACTTACTCTCAATGGGAATTGTTCCGCTTGATAATATGTTACCCGAAGCTGCCTATATTAAATTGGGATGGACACTAGGCCAAACCACCAAACGACAAGAGGTAATTGACATTATGCAAAACCCTATAAACGATGAAACAACAAAAAGAGAACCTTATAATGGATATCTTCTCTATCAGGGAGGAGTTCCTGAAGTAGAACAATTTGTTAAAAACTTTAGAAAATAACTTAAACCCCGATTTTTTTCGGGGTTACTTTTTGCAGATCTAAAAAAGATTAATAATTTTTTCTTATTAGAGGGAAACATTATTGTTATCTTTAAGTACTATTAGAAAAAAGCCTTTATGAGTACTTTAGAAACGATATTTGATCTTGAACAATTTACCAGTTTAGTAAATAATGAACTAAATAATGGATTACCTGGTTTCGAGGCTCAAAATCTAATGTCCCCGTCGATTCGGGATCACGCCCTTAAAACAAGTGATCCTAGTATTGCCAGGGATAGCAGTGTTTTATTATTATTTTATCCTCACAATGGTCAATTGTATATTCCTTTCATGAAAAGAACAACAGGAAACAACAGCCATAGCGGCCAAATTAGTTTGCCCGGAGGAAAATATGAAGAAAGTGATGCAAACAGAACAATAACTGCAATTCGCGAAACAAATGAAGAGCTTGGTGTCGACTGCAAAAAAATAAAAATATTAGGCTTCTTAACAGAACTTTACATTCCGGTCAGTAATTTTATGGTTTTACCCGTATTAGGATATTGCGAAAAAAAACCCGAATTTAAATTGAATGAATTCGAAGTTGAGGAAATAATCGAAATGCCCGTTTCTCTATTATTAGGAAAAAACAACATCAGCAATTTCACAATTAACAAAAACGGATTCGAAATTCACGCTCCTTATTTTCAAGCAAAAGAGCACAAAATTTGGGGAGCCACTGCAATGATTCTATCCGAATTAAGAGAAATGTTTCTTCGAGCCGGCCTAATTCAGTAATACAATGTTTTGGTAATTACTATAGCGTTCCAAAATTTTATTCACATACTGATAAGGCTCCGAACCACGGCAATAACCATATTTTACTACAGGATCATTAAAAAACTCCGGTTTCGATTTATTCAATAAATAATAGTCGACGCTTTCTTTCCATTGATCAGGATTCTTACCATTCTTTTCAGCCAAACGTCTGGCATCCAGCACATGTCCTAATCCAACATTATAAGATGCAAGTAAAAATTTCAACTCATCCGTCTTGTCAGACAGAGTCTCATCCAATTTCCCTTTTAGATATTTCAAATGCCTGACTCCGGCATCAACATTCTCAATAGGAGAAGAAAGTGAATCAACATCATATCGATAAGCAGTTTCGGGCATTAATTGCATTAAACCAAAAGCTCCAACCCATGATTGCGCCTTAGGATTAAAATTAGATTCCTGAGATATCAACGCTGACAGCAATCTCCAATCCCAATCTATTATTTTCGCTTTTTCCTTAAGAAGATCATCAAAATCCGAAATCTTACCACTTTTTACAGTAAAATACTCACTTTGCATCATCTCTTCAATTCGGCTGCTCTTAAAATATCGCTGGTATATTCGTTTGTATTCTTTCGTTTTTTGAAAATCCATTAACCACATATTAACATCATGAGTTAAATGATTCGCGCCTTTGCGCAAGGCCCATGCCAGATTCTGAGGTAAACTCACACTTGTCTTAAACTCAATACCCGGATAATACGAAGAATTAACCATCGCTACATTTTCATCTGCAATAGTATAATCGATCTCACCACTGGCAACCATCGATATCAGCCCCTCCTCCTCCAACATATCAACAACTACTATATCAATAGGCATTTCCATTTCATTAGAGAGTCTTACCAAATGCTCTTGAAATGATGATCCTGCCTGTACATGAATTCGCTTACCTCCTAAATCAGCCTTGTTCCTAATGAAACCAGTAGAATCATTAACAGGACTCCGCTGAATTAATACCTGTGGCGACTGACTGTGGGGAATCGTAAAATTGAATTTCTCCATGCGATCAGTTGTCACTGCCAAGTTCATCCCTAATAAATCCACATCACCTCGTTCCAAAGAAGCAAAAGCAGATACCAAATCATTGTTTACAGTCAGCTCCAGTTTAACACCTAAGTGTTTAGCCAAAGCTTCCAGCATTTCATATTGAAACCCCATTGTATGCCCCTTGTATACAAAGTAATTAGTGGAGTTGTAATCCGTAACCACACGCAACTTCCCACGAAGCTTTACATGTTTTAACTCCACAACTGGTTTCTCTTCAATCTGCAACCCAACCATCTTACGGTTTTGATTACAAGTCTGAAGAAAGACCATGAAAATCACGGGGATAAATAATTTTAAATATTTGATTCCAGACATAACTTTTTCCTTTCCTAATTAAAAATTAGAAAAAATCAGATTTCCAACCTAGAAATATTTGATTCCAGTTCTTGGTTTTTATAATAAATCCTTAATTGTAAAAAGTCCAGATTAGTCCATATTTTAACATGGCTGGATTGAGAGGGTAGTGTGGAGCAACAAAATAATTTTTACTGCCAATCGACGCGTTCATGTGCTCATACATAACAAATATTCGAGTACGTCTAATTCTAAAATTAAAGTATACATCAACCTTAGGATAATCACCAATTTCTTTCTGATTCTGCAAAAAGAACTGTCCTGTTGATGGCATATAGTTAGGGGCATAAAATGCAGTATTGTAATGCACTGCAAATCCAACTTGAAGCCCAAGTGCGCCTTTAAAAAATGTATTTTTATAATAATTATTACTATAGATTGAAAAAGTTGGTAATGGTAAAATTTTATCCTCAGATCCTTTTTGACCAACTAACTTTTGGTTTAGATAAAAGTTTCCCAACTTGAATCTTTTTTCTAAATATCCGGTCAATACCGTAATTCCTTTGCTTGTTTGTTCTGGAATAGTATCCAGTCCAAAATAAGTATAATTATCAATTTGGTTAATTTGCCCACCTATTTTTAAATTCCTTTTCTCATTAAAATATTCAATTCCAAGCTCTAATTCTGTAATCTTATCCAAATTCAAATTCCACTGCTGGTTATTTCCATAGTACTTAGAAAGAAGAAAATCAGGTGTTTTAGAATTTAATTTAGCAAGAACAGATACCCCGTGATGAATTGAATCTTTTTTTCCAATCCATTTTGTTAATTCATATTTTAGCTCAAAATCATTTTGCTTATATCCTTCGAATACATACCTTCCGGTTGCATTCCAGTTTAAAGATGAACCTGCTGAACTAAACAAACTGGCAAGAAGTTGATTGTTATGAATTTTCGTGTCCGCTTGATGAAAGGAAATTTCCTTTACCGCTAATCTGGTGTTGTATTTTCCAAGATCGCTTATAATTCCAAACCTAGCTCCCAAACGAATCCACTTGTTTTTATTTTCATTAAATACAAGCTGAAACGTATTTCTAATGTTTGAATATTCAACTTTATCAAATGTCGCCTTAGTATCATAATAATAATGTGAATAAAAAGAATTGTCGATTATTGTTTCCTTATATCTCCAACTATCTGATTCATACTTAAAATTATAAATAAAATTTATAGGATAAGAATAAGTTGTATCCTTCTCCTGAATAACTTCTCTTTCTTCACCAATGCCGTAGGAATGATTCATGAAAAAATTAAAATTGGTCAATTTACTTTTAGCATCATAAAGCCGTACTTTCAAATTTTCTGGATCCTCACTTTTATCAGTTAAGTCAGTATCTTCAGACAATCCACCGTTCTCCTCGTTATTCAGACTATTTTGATTCAAAACAAAATCCAACCCGTACCTTTCTTTTTTATAAGAAGAGAAAAAGCTAAAATCATACAACTTTGTTTTCTGATTTTGATACTGCCCATCACTCGAAATTAAGTTATAACTAACACCCACATTCAAGTTAGGATTAATATTCTGTGTTTGCAACACTCTCAATAAATTCTCCGCTCGTCCCTTAGGGCCACCTGTTTCGTAATAAACACTTGTAAAAGGTGTGGTTGTATTAAAGAATACGATATCTTCCGGTTTAAGCATATAGTTTCTATAAGGCAAAAACGGTAGGAACTGTTCATTGACATTACGATCTCTATAAATATTTGATAAATATGGAGAACCTAAATTGCCTAAATAAGTATTGGAAATACTCTTTTTAAATATTGGGTTGTAATTATGTTGAAAGCCCAAAATTGTATCCAATTCAACTGACTCATTTCTCGAAGCAAAATCAGTAAGTTTCCAACTCTTTATAACAGATTTTACATTATTGTAGCCTAAACTGTCAAGTTCATTACCTTCCTTTCCCAATTTATCTCTATTTCCCAATTTACCTCTTTGAAGATTATCAGGACCACCAGCATATACCTGAGCATAAGAATTCAGACAAAGACAAACTAAAATTGTTACTAATAGGAAGAATTGTTTCATAGCCAACAAAGATAAACAAACTGTTATTAAGTTGAATGGATTGATTCAAAATATAGGTTAAAAAACCTTAGAGAGAGTTAAAGAGGAGAATATATTTAGGATCTGTATTGAAATTCTGCTTCTAAAAATTTACACATATAACAAAAAAGAGTCTCATTCCTCATTGGAACAAGACTCTTTAAAAGTTGGCGTCGACCTACTCTCCCACCAAAAAGGCAGTACCATCGGCGCTATCGGGCTTAACTTCTCTGTTCGGAATGGGAAGAGGT
>NZ_MVDE01000011.1 GCF_002843385.1 Labilibaculum manganireducens | reverse complement strand
ATTAAATAGCGTGATATTCAGTCACTTTATAATTCTATTGCTGATGAATTTAATATTGTTCAAGAAATAGAATCTAACAGGTTCATTAATTAAATATCTTTTAAAGAGAGGTACTGTGCATAAATACTCTATTTGTGATACAAATGAGATGTTTACAAAAGTAATAATGCTCGACGATTACAATTCGAACATCTCGTTTCTACTAGTTCACATTAGTAAATCACTAATGTGAACATTATTTTTACAAATGTTTTGGCTTTTGTAATTATTATTTTAAATTTGTAATGTTATTAAAGTTAACATCTGTAAAATTCACATATAAACAACTTAAGAATGAAGAACCGAATAGTTCAGCTGATTAATAGTGAAGGTTTAACCTCTTCAAAATTTGCAGACACAATTGGTGTTCAGCGGTCTAGTATTTCTCATATTCTATCCGGTCGTAACAACCCAAGTCTTGACTTTGTTCAAAAAATACTAACATCATTTCCTTCAATTGACCCTAATTGGCTTATTTCAGGAATGGGCAATATGTATAAGTCACAAGATTCACCTTCTTTATTTCAAGAACCGGAAATAAGCCGGGCACCACTTGAAACTCTACCCAATCATCCTCCTAAATTAAATAAGGAAACAATTAATATTCCGCGCTCAAACCCTGAACCTATGCTGGAAATGAGTGCATTTACATCTGGAAAACAGATAGAGAAAGTAGTCGTGTTTTACACAGATAAAACTTTTAAAGAATACAATCCCTCTTAAATATTTTTTAGCTTATCTTTGCCTGCGTTTATACTTAACAGTTTAAAATACAACCAGGCACCATGAAAAAATTAGTACAGGACTTTGAGGTACTGCACAAGGAAGAGCTTAATGACGGGACTTTTGTTATTGATGTAAAGGCATCAGCGCCTTTACCTGACATTAAGCCAGGGCAATTTGTTAACGTTCTTGTCGAAAATACAGCCAATACCTTCCTCAGAAGACCTTTGTCCATCCATTTTGTTGATTACGAAAAGAATATCATCAAATTATACATTAAAAAGATTGGAGAAGGCACTGCCAAATTAGGCGAATTACTCCTTGGAGACAAGCTTAATATCGTTTTTCCGTTAGGAAATCAATACTCTATCCCTAAGAACTCTAAAACTCTTTTAATTGGTGGTGGCTGTGGTGTTGCTCCTTTATTATACTTGGCAAAACATCTTAAAGACGCCGGAAATGAAGTGACAACCATATTGGGTGTACGGTCTGCCTATGATGCCGTTGAATTAGATCCTTACAAACAGTACGGTCGTATATTCGTGACTACCGAAGATGGCTCAATTGGCGAAAAAGGCTATCCTACGCAACATTCTGTTCTTAATGAGAAGTTTGATTATACTTTCACCTGTGGGCCAGAGCCAATGATGAAGGCTGTAGCAGCTTACTCAAAAAGCAAAAATATTCCATGTGAGGTTTCACTGGAAAACACTATGGCTTGTGGATTTGGAGCTTGTTTATGCTGTGTAACTGACACAAAAAGAGGTAATATATGTACATGCACTGAAGGTCCGGTGTTCAATATAAATGAGTTGAAATGGTAAATTTGGAAGTTAAGCTTAAAGATCTGATTCTTAAAAATCCGGTAATGACTGCTTCCGGAACCTTTGGTTACGGTGAAGAATTTGAAGATTTTATTGATATCAGCCAATTAGGCGGCATTTTAGTTAAGGGCACTACAAGACATCATCGGGAAGGAAATCCTTACCCCCGAATGGCTGAAACACCTTCTGGAATGCTAAATGCTGTTGGTTTGCAGAATAAAGGAGTTGAGTATTTTTGTGATAATATTTACCCCAGAATTAACCACTACAATACAAATATCTTGGTTAACGTTTCCGGTTCTGTAATTGAAGATTACGTAGAAACGGCAGCAATGATTAATGAATTGGATAAAATACCGGCAATAGAGCTGAATATATCTTGTCCGAACGTTAAAGAAGGCGGAATGGCTTTCGGAACTAGTTGTTCTTCTGCAGCATCGGTTGTTCGTGAAGTTCGTAAAGTGTACAAAAAGCATTTAATGGTTAAATTGTCGCCAAATGTAACGGATATTACTGAGATCGCTAAAGCGGTTGAAGCAGAAGGTGCTGATTCTGTGTCTCTTATTAATACGCTATTGGGAATGGCTATAGATTCAGAAACAAGAAAGCCTCTTTTATCAACAGTTACAGGAGGTTTATCCGGCCCATGCGTGAAACCGGTTGCCTTGCGAATGGTTTGGCAGGTTTTTAACGCTGTTAATATACCCATTGTTGGCTTAGGTGGTATTATGAATGCAAAAGACGCCATTGAGTTTATCCTGGCCGGAGCTTCTGCAATTCAAATCGGAACTGCTAATTTTATTGACCCTCAGATAACAGTTAAGGTTGTTGAAGGAATCAAAGAATATATGATCAGACATCAGGTTGAAAATGTAACTGATTTAATAGGGGCGATTAAAACTCAATAAATCAATCCATTACAATAAAGAATTATTTCTTTATTTAGCAATATCAGAGTTTACATCTGTAATTACATTTGTAAACTCTTGCTGTTTAGTTTAAGTTCTGTTCTATATTTTATAAAAATTTCAGACACAATTAATAAATATATTTCACCATTAAAACCTATATAACAGGATGTTACACGGACATGGAGATGATGGTTACCAATATAAACAAGCAATTGTTGCTAATTTTAGCAGTAATGTATGGTTTGGTGGGAAATCCGAAAATCTAAAACAACACCTATTCAATAATTGGGATACTATACATTCTTATCCGGAAGCATCTGCTGAGAGTCTGGTAGATGCATTGGCGATTCATTTAAATGTTAATAAGAATCAAATCATTGCAACCAATGGCGCTACGGAAGCCTTTTACCTTATTGCACAATGTTTTTCTGAATCTAATTCAAGTATCATCATCCCTACTTTTTCCGAATATGAAGATGCCTGCAAAGTCAATAAACACAAGCTATTCTATATTAATTGGGCCGAATTAACCAGCAAAACCATTTTTGAAGAAGGCTTGGTCTGGATTTGCAATCCTAATAACCCAAATGGGAATATTTTAGAATCGGATGAACTTGAGGAAATGCTAAAAATCAATTCAAAATCTATTTTTGTGATTGATGAAGCTTATATTGATTTTACTGATGAGATTAACTCATGTATAGATTTACTCGATAAGTGCAAGAATTTAATTTTGGTGAAATCTCTCACTAAAAACTTTTCAATTCCCGGCCTGAGATTGGGATATTTGATTTCAAACAAGGTATTGGTACAGAATATTCAATTCTACAAAGCTCCTTGGACGGTAAATTCTCTGGCAATTGAGGCTGGGAAATTCCTTTTGGCAAATAAAACCGATTTTCTCCCCCCTGTAAATTACTATAAATCAGAAACTAAAAAATTTCAGAAAAATCTCCAAAAAATTTCAGGTCTGCAAATTCATCCTTCAAAAACTTCTTTCTTTTTGGTTGAACTAGAAAAATCATCTGCTTTTGAACTAAAAAAGTTCTTAATTTCGAACTTTGGAATATTGATTCGTGATGCAGCTAATTTTCGTGGTTTAAATTCTTGTTATTTCCGCCTCGCGACACAAACCAAAGAAAAAAATCAATTATTAATCGACGCATTAATTCAATGGAGCAAATTGAACTCATAATCCTCCCTCTTGTTATAGGATACATTTTAGATCTTGTTTTTGGTGATCCAAGAAGCTTGCCGCACCCAATCGTTTTATTCGGTAATACGATTTCCTTTTTTACGAAACATCTGAATAAAGGAAAATACCAATTATTCAAAGGAGCTGTAATGACTTTAGGATTAGCAACAATTGTATATTTTATTTTTTTGTACCTAAGTATTATCACTTTAAACTGGAATAGTACAATTTATATTGTACTTACCTCGATAATGGTTTTTTACGGATTGGCGAATAAAAGCTTGTTGCAGGAAGGATCAGAAGTATTTAAACACCTTAATGAAAAGGGATTGAAAGCAGGCAGGAAAAGATTATCATGGATTGTTGGTCGGGATACATCCAAACTATCGGAACAGGAAATACGTTTGGCTGTATTAGAAACTTTATCAGAAAATTTATCGGATGGTGTTGTTGCTCCTCTTTTTTATTATGCCATTGCCGGAGTTCCGGGAATGATGTGTTATAAAATGATTAATACAATGGATTCCATGATTGGATATAAAAATGAGAAGTTCATTTTGTTTGGACGGGTTGCTGCCCGATTAGATGATGTTGCGAATTTTATTCCCGCTCGTATTACTGCTTTTCTAATGGTATTACTCACCCTCAATGCGAAAGGCTTTTTATACATTTTTAAATATGGACATGCTCATCTTAGTCCAAATGCCGGCTACCCGGAATCGGCTCTTGCAGGAATCATAAATTGTCAATTTGGCGGACCTCATGATTACGAAGGTAAAAGTGTTTACAAACCATTTATTGGAGATAATAATCGGAAAATAACAAACGAAGACATCTGTAAACTTTTTTACATCAACCATTCGGTGTGTTTTGCCAGTATTCTTTTCATTATTGCTGTCTATTTTCCATATGGAATTCTGTTATAAAAAAGGAAAATTTAATTCCGGCTGGAATCTTTAATTTGTAACTTCACACTTTAAATATTCCATATTAATTAAGGATACTGATCCAAAAAGAAGTTAGCAATGATTCATTTAATTACAGGAGGACAACGTTCCGGGAAAAGTTTATTTGCTGAAGATCTGGCACTATCCTTAAGTAATCAGCCCGTTTATCTGGCAACCTCACGAATTTGGGACGAAGTACATCGTGACAGAATTGAAATACATAAAAACAGACGTGGAAATCAATGGACTACTATTGAAGAAGAGAAGTTTTTGAGTCGACATGATTTTTCGGGGAAAGTAGTACTTTTAGATTGCATCACCTTGTGGATTAACAACTTCTTTTTTGATAATGAAGAGGATGATAAAAAATCTTTGCAAGAAGCAATTCAGGAATTAGAAATACTATTCGACCAAAATTGTGATTGGATAATCGTTACCAATGAATTGGGATTAGGTGGACATCCCGAAAACAAATTGGCTATGAGGTTCAATGATTTGCAAGGAAGCATTAATCAATACATTGCAAAAAAAGCCGACCGTGTTACCTTAATTATATCTGGCTTACCACTTGAAATTAAAAATACTTTATAACAGAACCGATACTATTTTTGATTTGGAATAGACAATAAGACAAATTCAGAATACAGGGAGATAATAATTTATGATCTTGGTATTTTAAAAGCCATGATTAATCGATAATCAAATTCGAAACCTTTAAATAATTGTGATGGAATTTAAAATATCCTCCTTATCCACATCCTTGGATCAGGAGCTGTTAAATAAAATCAATGGGAAAACAAAACCCCTTGGTTCGCTTGGAATGCTTGAAAAGATTGCATTTCAAATAGGGAGCATTCAAGAAAGTTTATCTCCTGAAATTAAGAATCCTGCAGTGGTTGTATTTGCCGGAGATCATGGAATAGCAGATGATGGTGTAAGTTTTTATCCTAAATCTGTTAGCTATGAAATGCTTTACAATTATATGCAGGGAGGTGCAGCAATAAATGTATTTTCGCGTCAGCATAATATTAATTTTAAAGTTGTTGATGCAGGTATTGATCATGATTTTGATCCATCATTAAATATTATCAATAAAAAAATTGCTTACGGAACTAAGAACTTTCGATTTGGCCCTGCAATGACAAAAGATCAATGTCTTGAAGGATTTAGGAGTGGCGCCGGCATTATTGAAGGAATTCATAAAGATGGATGCAATTTTATTGCTTTTGGAGAAAAAGGAATCGGAAATACATCATCGGCAGCGTTAATACTTAGCCTTTTAGCAGATATTAGCCTGGAAGAGTGTGTAGGAAGAGGAACTGGATTGGATGATAATGGCGTAAAATCAAAATTTGAATTATTGAATGAAGCTTTGCATAAATACAATGGTGGGAATAATCCCCTTGATGTGCTGACTCAATTTGGAGGATTTGAAGTCGTTATGATTGCAGGTGCCATGTTGAAAGCTGCAGAATTAAAAATGACTATGTTAATTGATGGATTTATCATTACTTCAGCTTTGCTTGCTGCATCCAAAATCAATCCTAAAGTATTGGAATATTGCCTTTTTGCCCATAAATCGAATGAGCAAGCTCATATTAAAATGCTAAATTACTTAAAGGCTGAACCAATTTTGGATATTGGTATGCGGTTGGGTGAAGGAACAGGAGCCATGGTTTGTTATCCGATTGTAAAAAGTGCCGTTCAATTTATTAATGAAATGGCTTCATTTCAGGAAGCTGGAGTCAGTGAATCAGAAGAGGTAAAAACAATCAGCTAATTGTTTTATATTTAATTTTACATTTTAAAAAAATCGAATCCATGAATTTCAATATAAGTAAACCTAACAATGAGTTAAAGGAACAACTTCAAAATAAAATTGATTTAAAAACCAAACCGATTGGATCGTTAGGTGTTTTAGAAAAGTTAGCCGTAAAAATTGGATGTATTCAAAACACTTTGAGTCCGGAATTGAAACAACCGACTATCATGGTATTTGCCGCAGATCATGGAATTGCGCTTGATGGTGTTAGTCCTTACCCGCAAGAAGTTACCTGGCAGATGGTCGCTAATTTTCTTAGTGGCGGTGCTGCAATTAATGTTTTTGGTCGTCAGAATGGGATAGATATTCGGATAATTGATGCTGGTGTAAATTTCGATTTTGACAAAAGCTCCGGAGTTATTAATGCAAAAGTAGATTACGGAACAAAAAGTTATTTGAATGAACCGGCAATGACTGCGGAGCAATTTAAAACAGCAATTAAGCGCGGTGCAGATCTATGCGATAAAATGCACCGGGAAGGCTCCAATATTATCGGTTTTGGTGAAATGGGAATTGGAAACACTTCGTCGGCAGCTATTTTATTGCATATTTTAGCTGGAGTCGACTTAAAAGAATGTGTTGGCCGTGGTACCGGATGGGATGACGAAGGTTTGAAAAAGAAATATGAAATACTGAAAAATGCTGTTGCTAATTATAACGGCGATAATTATGTTGAAAATATTCTAACGCATTTCGGTGGTTTCGAAATTGTCATGATCGCTGGAGCAATGTTAAAAGCAGCTGAATTGAAAATGGTGATTCTGGTTGATGGTTTTATTATTAGTTCTGCACTTTTAGCCGCATCAAAAATAAATTCTGACGTTCTGGAATATTGTATTTTTACACACAAATCGAACGAGAACGGTCACAAACACATGCTTCAGCATCTTAAAGCGGAGCCAATTCTCGATTTAGGAATGCGCTTGGGCGAGGGCACAGGAGCTGCGGTTGCTTATCCAATTATTGAATCTTCGGTAAATTTCCTAAACCAAATGGCTAGTTTCGAAGATGCTGGCGTAAGTAACAGCGATCAAATTTCACAGGCATAGATGAGAAGAGAAATTGACATATTCTTTACTGGATTATCCTTTTTTACAAGAATTCCATTTCCTAAATGGGCTCGGTTTGAGAAGGAATATCAACATGAAGCTATCAAATATTTCCCCATTTCAGGTACAATTATTGGTGGGCTGGCAGGTTTGGTTTTTTATCTTGCCAATTTGGTTTTCCCTTTTAATTTATCGGTAATGCTAAGTATGGGATTCACCGTTCTTTTTACAGGAGCATTACACGAGGATGGTTTTATGGATGTTTGTGATGGATTTGGTGGAGGCTGGACACGTGAGCGGATCCTTGAAATTATGAAGGATTCCTTAATTGGAGCATTTGGAGTTACAGGTATTGTTTTCCTGGTGATGACAAAGTTTTTTTGTCAGTATTCTATATCTGCGGCTCAATTGCCCTTGATTTTAATTGCAGCCCACTCAGTTTCAAGAATGTTTGCAGCTACCTTGGTAAATTCGCACCAATATGCACGAACCGAAAATTCAAAAGCAAAAGATTATTCCCAAAAACTATCTGCCAAAAATATAATTTTCACAATTATTACAGGTATTCTGCCTTTGGCATTATTGGGAAATATAAAGTTTTTCCTTATTCTTATTCCTGTTTTTTTGAGTAAAGTTTTATTAGGCAGATATTTTAATAAATGGATAGGAGGTTTTACCGGCGATTGCATTGGGGCAACACAGCAGGTTTGTGAAATCGTATTTTATTTATCCTATATGGTAATTATTAATCAAGTTTTATAAGATGGAGATATATTTAATCAGACATACAAAAGTAAATGTTGAGAAAGGCATTTGCTATGGGCAAAAAGATGTTGATTTAGCTGAAAGTTACGAGGACGAATTGGAAGCTGTAAAAGAACAGTTGAAAGATATTGAATTTGATCTTATTGTATCAAGCCCGTTATCAAGAGCCAAAAAGTTAGCCAATGATATTTTTGGAGAACAAGTAATAGAGGATATAAGATTAATGGAATTGAACTTTGGAGATTGGGAAGGAAAAGTCTGGGACGAAATTAAAGATCCTTTATTCCCAGCCTGGATGGAGGATTTTGTAAATAGGAAATGTTCAAATGGAGAATCATTTGTAATGCTTCGCGATCGGGTTCTTGAATTTTGGAACGAAATCAAACTAAAAGACTGTAAAAAAATAGCGGTTTTCACTCATGGCGGTGTTATACGCACTATAAATGCAATAGTGAAAGATATTAAATTAGAAGATTCATTTAACGAGCCAGCAGTAGATTTTGGTGAAGTAACAATTATACCAATCTCAAAATAAAGAGCCATTGCACCAGAATATATGAAACGTCCATGCCAAAGTAATTTTGACACACAGAGGGATGATTATTTCAGCATGGTAAGTTCCATATGGCAACTGAAAAACAAATAATAAACATATGAAAATCAGAGACAAATTTGTTTCTGATTTTTTTGTTTCAAAACAAGTCTATTTAGTGTGCATGAAGTCTCGTATTTCATAGGATTTATCTTATTTAAAATGTTTAAAAGCTAATTCTGAGAAAGAAATCGCTATTTTAGCAATCCTAAAATAATAACAAGTAATGCGCGTTGTAATTTTTTCCATTCTTAGCTTTGTATTTATTCTTGTAAGTTGCAAAAAATCCAGCACCTTCACTCAAATATCTATTCTTCCTCAATTTGCAGAAATTGAGAATGTAGAGGATGTACATACAATTTTAGACTCTTGCGTAACCCCTTATATTTATACTAAAGTGGTATCGTTAAGAGGATTACCTGTTGATGAGAAAAAGATGAAGTTTGTAGAAATGTTATTACCATCTATATTAGTTTCTCAACACTCTTTATATCAGAAAATTACAAGAGTAGAACACATCGAACATTGGTTGCTTACGCACCCGCTGATGATGAAAAACGATAGTCTTTTTCTTTTCAAATTATTTGAAACCTACAATTGTAATGAAATTCCGGAGTTAAAAATAAGACTGAAGCCACATCCTGCAAGTATCGTTTTGGGACAAGCAGCATTAGAATCAGGCTGGGGATCGTCACGCTTTTTTAACGAAGGCAATAATGTTTTTGGTATATGGTCTTATGATGCAGGTGAAAACCGCATACAGGCACTCGTAGGAAGAGATTCAACAAGAATTTATGTAATAAGTTATGCATCTATCGAAGAATCAGTAAACGATTACTTTGAAACAATTGCCAGAGTAAATGCTTATGATGAATTTAGACAAGAAAGATATATATCTGAGAAACCATTTGAATTAATTCCTTTGCTTAATAAATATTCAGAAATTGGAGATGTTTATACAGACAAGCTGAAGCAATTAATCGAAAGTAACGACTTAACTAAATATGATTCTTATGTCATTAAAAACGATTATTTTGTTGAAGAGGTAATTAAACTATCTCAGGCGATATAAAAATGATAAAAAAATATTGAATAATATTTTTCCATTATTTTTATTTGATTTTTATATGAAATCGTTATTTTTAGGCTTGTTTTAAAAGAAAATCAATTATATAATTAATCATAAAAGTAATTTAGTATGAAAAAATTTATTCTGATTCTTGCGATTTGTTTTAGTGCAGTTGGCGTGTTTGCTCAATCAGCAGCTCAATTTAAAAATGATGGCAATACCGCTCTGAAATCGAAAGATTATAAAACAGCTCTTGTAAACTATGAAAAATATTTGGCTGCTGAAGACACAGAAAAAGATCCTGCATTGGTGTTTAATTTAGGATATTGCGCAATTAAACTGAAAAAATATGCGAAAGCGGAACAGTATTTTGGTCAATCAGTTGAAAATAAATACAAAACATCCATCGCATATCTGTACAAAGCTAAAGCTCAAAAAAGCCAGAAAAAATATGAGGATATGATTGTGACTTTAAATAAAGGCATTGCAGCTTGTCCAACAAAAAACTCTAAACTAGTTTCTGAACTTGCAAAGCATTATCTACTTGAAGGACAAAGTGCTCAAAAGGCGGATAAATTTGAACTTGCAGAAGATTTATACAAAAAAGCCGGTAACGTAAAATCTAAATTACAAGTTGATGCATTGTTTAGCTTAGGAACTTTGTACTATAACAAAGGAGCTAAAATTATGCAGGCCGCAACTCCTACTGCAAATACTGAACCTGAAAATTATAAAGCAGAATCTGCGAAAGCTAAAACTTACTTTCAAAAAGCTATTGTTGAATTAAACAAAGCAAAAGCTATAGCTCCTGCCAGAGAAGATGTTACTTCTACAATTACAACTATCAAAGGTTTGTTATAGTAATTCTTCCAAAGAATATAATTAAACTGGGATACCTTTTTTGGGTATCCCTTTTTATTTGCCTTCAAATCTAATATTTCATTGCTCCATCAGGAAAGCCCACTGGAAAAATCCTTAAAAAAGAGATCAAAAGCAGAATAGGTGAGCAGTAAATTAACTTCAATTCCATATGTAACAATCTGACTATATAAATCTAGAAATATTCCTTTATTTGTCATCTTTTCTAATTGGTAGAGTCCCAGTCAAATACTGATTTCATAATTATTTTGAGACGTTTCGCACATTAATCCGATACAATAATTCCCATCTTTGTTGCTAACAACAAATAATAAACTATTGATTCAATATTTTAAAAACACTACGGATAATGTCAAAAAATAACACAGATGCTTTAAAATATCACTCAGAAGGTCGCCCTGGTAAAATTGAAGTGATTCCTACAAAACCTTATAGAACTCAACGAGATCTAGCTTTAGCCTACAGTCCCGGGGTTGCAGAGCCATGTCTGGAAATCGAGAAAGATCCTGAAAATGCTTACAAATACACCGCAAAAGGTAACTTAGTTGCCGTAATTTCTAACGGAACAGCTGTTTTGGGATTAGGAAATATTGGTGCATTGGCAGGCAAACCTGTAATGGAAGGAAAAGGTTTATTATTCAAAATATTTGCAGATATCGACGTATTCGATATTGAAGTAGATGCAACTGATGTGGATAAATTCGTTGAAACCGTTAAAGCGATTGCTCCAACTTTTGGCGGAATAAATCTTGAGGATATCAAAGCTCCTGAATGCTTCGAAATTGAACAACGCTTAAAGGATGAGTTGGATATTCCTGTTATGCATGATGATCAACATGGAACAGCTATTATTTCAGCAGCAGGTTTATTAAATGCTTTGGAAATTAATGGAAAGAAAATTGAAGATATCTCTGTTGTTGTTAATGGAGCAGGTGCTGCAGCTGTTTCATGTACAAAATTATATATTTCTCTTGGTGTTAAACCGGAGAACATAATTATGTGTGATAGTCGTGGGGTGGTAAATAAAAAAAGAACCGATTTAAACAGTCAGAAAAAACAATTCATAACTGAACGCAATATTGACACATTGGAACAGGCATTGGTTGGTGCTGATGTATTTTTAGGGTTATCTATTGGAGGAATCGTAAATAAAAAAATGGTAAGTTCCATGGCTGATAATCCTGTTGTATTTGCTTTGGCAAATCCTGATCCTGAAATTGACTACAATGAAGCTATTGAATCCAAAGAAGGAGTAATTGTAGCAACGGGACGCTCAGATTATCCAAACCAAATTAATAATGTATTGGGATTTCCATACATTTTTAGAGGTGCTCTGGATGTTCGGGCAAGTACAATTAACGAAGAAATGAAAATTGCATCGGTTCATGCCATTGCAAAACTGGCAAAAGAACCTGTGCCGGAATCTGTACATGCCGCTTACAATGAATCAAATATCATATTTGGTCGTCATTATATTATCCCCAAAGCTATGGATCCACGTTTGGTCTCAAGTGTAGCAGTTGCGGTTGCAAAAGCAGCAGTAGAATCGGGTGTCGCCCGAAAAATAATTACTGATTGGGATGCTTATTCCGAAGAATTAAAACAACGCTTAGGGACTGAAAATGAATTAATAAGAACAATCTTCGACAAAGCAAAATGCAACCCAAAACGTGTGGTTTTTGCTGAAGGAAATAACTTCAATGTTTTAAAAGCAGCACAAATTGTTCTTCACGATGGTATTGCAAAGCCTATTATTTTAGGTAACCCTGAAAATATTCAAAGAATTGTGTTGGAAAATGAATTGGATCTTAATGGCGCTGAAATTATCGATATCCGTTCTCAAGCAGAAGCGGGAAGAAGGAACCATTACGCAAATGTTTTGTGTGAAAAACGAGGTCGTAAAGGTTTAACTCTTAAAGAAGCTGTTGAAAAAATGTTCGACCGCAACTATTTTGGAGCAATGATGGTTGAAAATGGTGATGCTGACGCTTTTATCTCCGGATATGCTACACGTTATTTTGAAGCTCTAAAAGTAGCAAGTAAAGTAATTGGTATCGAAGAAGGTATGAAAACTTTAGTTGGCATGAATATCATCATGACGAAAAAAGGGCCTCTGTTTTTTGCAGATACCACTGTTAATGCGGAACCCACATCAGATTCGTTGGTTGACACTACATTGAGTACTGCCCGAGCCTTAAAAACTTTTAATATCGAACCGGTAATGGCTATGGTGTCCTATTCTAATTTTGGATCAGTGAGAAAGGGAAGTCCTGTAAAAGTTAATAAAGCAATCTCAAAATTACACGCAAACCATCCTGATTTATTGATAGATGGGGAAATGCAATTGAACTTTGCTCTTGATAAGAATTTAAGAGATCAGACATTTGGCTTTACTAAAATTAAAGGGAAAGATGTGAATACCATAATATTTCCAAATCTAAGTTCCGGAAATATTGCCTATAAATTAATGAAGGATTTAGATGGATCAGAAAATATTGGGCCAATTTTATTAGGAACAGCAAAACCATTCCACATTATTCCAATGGGTTGTTCGGTTCGTGAAATTATTAACATGACAGCCATTGCTGTTGTTGATGCTCAATCGTAACTACAAGAATATTTACTAGATAAGGATGAGATTTAATAAAGTCTCATCCTTTTTTTTCACTATTCAATTATTTTATTGATTTTTGTGCAGTATTTAAATTAGAATATGACAATCTTATACGGATTTGATTTATTAGGAACTCTTGTATTTGCTATCAGCGGTACATTGTCTGCGGCAAATAAAAAGCTCGACCTTTTTGGCGCTTACTTTACTGGATTCATTACTGCAATAGGCGGAGGAACACTTCGCGACATAATTTTGGGAAATTTCCCGGTTGGTTGGATCAGTGACATTAATTACCTAATAGTTATATCTGTTGGTGTTGCGCTGACTTTTCTATTCAAAAAGCACATAATGACTTTAAAACGAACTCTTTTTTTGTTCGACACAATAGGTATTGGTGTGTTTACTATTATAGGAATCGAAAAATCCTTAAGCTTGGGAATACATCCCTTTCTATCTATAATAATGGGTTTGTTTTCTGCTGTAATGGGAGGTGTTATTAGGGATACTCTTTGTAATGATATCCCTTTAATTTTCCGAAAAGAAATATATGCCGTAGCATGTTTGATTGGAGGAATTCTTTTTATTGCTCTCAATTCTCTTGGTATAGCCTCTGCTCTAAATCAATTCATTACCATTGCCTGTATTATAATTATACGAATAATCTGTATCCGTTTTAAAATATCGCTGCCTGTATTAAAATACTAATAGTCAAGTGATACTATTTTTCCTCATAATTTTGTCACTCTTCTAGGACATGTTAATTAGATTTGTGAAATTGAGATATTTTCCAGCATCTTTTCCAAAAGAACTTACTTTTTCCTCCTTAATTTGATAGGTACATCTTTCTCCGTACACGCCCGAGAATAGAATTTCATATTCCTGATCTTCAGCATCCTGCATTAAAATTTTAAAAATATTATTGTGAACCTTCGGATGTCTTAAACTTTTATGACAACAAGGGCAAAACATGCTGAGGCTTTCATTCTCTTCTATATCAAAATTGGAATGCTTTTTAATTTCATAATCTCCTAAATGAATACTAAACAATAGAATCCCTTTATATCCTTTCTCATTTTTAGCCGAAATAACAATTTGATCTCCAACATTTAGATAAATTCTGCACTTTGGACATAAATAATTAGCCTTCATAACAATATATTTAAGTGAATTATTCCCTAAATAAAATATAAGACTTTACTAGAAGAATGTCAATTTAAATCTACTAATATTCAACTAACTACACCATCTATTTGATGCTCAGGTATCCTTTTTTAATTTATTCTAGTGCCGTAATTTTCAATTGCCTATTAATTCGGCTATATTTGATAAAAGCATATTTAAAAATCTTCCAAATCGTAAAAAGGACAAAATTTGAAACTATTTGTTACCATACTTCGTTGGATTGCACGTTTTTTAGGAATTTTCTTATTCCTATTTTTTATTTGGTTTGCAATCCAAATTGGTTCTCCCGATTTAAATTTGATGTCTGAACAAGAAATCAAGTTGTTTTCAGCCAATATCATAATGCTAATGGGATTAATTGTAGTATGGAAATTTGAATTTATAGGAAGCCTTCTTTTAATTTGGGGATACATATTTTTTGCAATAGCCAATTATTCCTTTTGGAACGGACCTGTTTTTCCAACCTTCTTTTTTTTAGGATTATTACATCTATTATGCTGGGCCCTCAGCACTTTTAGAAATTTAAATAGTCATAAAATCTCATTTCTGATTTTTCTTAAATAATTCGAAGAGTAACATTTGAATAATTTCTCTTATCAAATCAAATTTTTATTATTTTTGAACCAATTACAACCATAACAAATCTAAATTTCAGTACATGTTAAATATTGCACTTTTTGGCCCACCTGGAGCAGGTAAAGGAACTCAATCAAAAATGCTTATCGAAAAATACAATCTTGCTTATATATCAACAGGTGATATTCTAAGAGGTGAGATTGCCGAAGGAACCGAGTTGGGTTTGCAAGCTAAAGACATTATAAAAAGGGGGGGACTTGTTCCCGATGAAATTATCGTTCAAATCATGGAAGAACGTATTCAAACCGATACTGAGGTAAATGGTTTTCTTTTTGATGGATTTCCAAGAACAACTGTACAAGCCTATATTCTTGAAGGCTTGCTGTTAAAAATGAATACTAAACTTGACTGTATGCTAAGTTTAGAAGTTCCCACAGATCAACTTCGCAATCGTTTATTGGATCGTGCAAAAAAGGAGAATCGATCAGATGATACCGAGGAAGTAATTAGTGTTCGACTAAAAGAATATGATACTAAAACTGCTCCGGTTGCAAATTTTTATAAGGAGAAAGAAATATATCATGGTATTGATGGGTTAGGTGGTATTGACCAGATTTTTGAACGATTGACCTCAGTAGTAGACCAAACCCTTCAAAAATCATGGATTAACCTTGTTTTATTAGGCCCTCCCGGATCAGGAAAAGGAACTCAAGGAAGAAAATTAGCCGAACAATTTAATCTCGAATACATTTCAACAGGACATTTGATGCGTCAGGAAATCAAAAAGGACACAGAAATGGGACAAAGTGCAAAGACATATATGGAAAAAGGCGATATTGTTCCTGATGAAATTGCTATTCGTTTAATTGAAAGACAAATTCGGAAACATCCGGATGCCAATGGCTTTATTTTTAAGGGATTTCCACGAACAATTGTTCAGGCATACATATTAGATGGTCTGTTAAGAAAACTTGGTTCGGTTGTAACTTCTTCAATTAATTTGGATGTTTCTACGCTCGAATCGATTAAACGTTTGACCTACAGAGGGAAAACGGAAGGAAAAAGACTTTATGATGATACTGATATCATTATTCACAGACTAGAGCAATTTGAGAAAAGAAGTATAAAAGTGAGTAACTACTACTCCAAACAGGATAAATTTGAAATTGTAAATGGATTGGGAAGTGAAGAAGATGTTTTCAAACGACTCACAGATGTAGTCAATAAATCATTCAAAAAAATTAGATAACCTAATAGAAAACTGGCTTTGCATTCAAAAAGTCAGTTTTTTTTTAATTTCTCCCCTGATAATACAATTGAAAGCCTTGACATGACATTATTGATCTTTAATCAAAAGCAATCGGTTAATAGTCATAAATTCGCTAAAATTGTAATGAATATAATCGAAGAGGAGAGAGGTAATGTATCTGGAAAATCCAAGTCTGAACGAAATACTTTATTTGTTAGAAACCAATACGTCTTCTAACAATGCATTTGCCTTTATCCTTATCGGGGAAGATTCTAAAATCCCTTTAAAGGAATTAGTTAATTCATTGAATAACAAGAAAATAAGATTTACTGGTGGTGTTTTTCCCAAAATAATACACAACAACAAGACATCCAGCACAGGATTCGTAATCAAGTGGTTACCCAATAATGCCATTTCAATTTATTTTGATTCATCTCAAACTTTTAGCCGACAAATTTCTGAATTTAGCAACGCGATTTTTTCAACTGTTTATGTTCTAACTTCCGGTTTATCTTCTGATAGTTCAGAACACTTAAGATCCTTATATACTCATTTAGGAAATGATGTTAAATTTCTTGGTGGTGGTGCTGGCCGAACTAAAGAGCATAATGAAGGTGTTTTAATAAGCAATGATGGCGTTTTTAATACAGGAACAATCATTACGCTAACAAGAAATAAGGCTACAACAGGCTCATTGCACGGTTGGACAAAGCTTTATGGTCCCTTTATTGTTACAAAAACAGATAAAAACTTTATTAAAGAACTTAATTGGGAAAATGCATTTATTGTTTATCAACGATTTTTAAAAACTGCATTAAATATTAAAATTAACAAAGAGAATTTTGAGATAAATGCAATTCATTATCCATTTGGGATCTATAAGGAGAATAGTGAATATATAATTAGAGATCCAATGAGAGTTTCTGAAGAAGGTTATTTACAATGTGTAGGTAACATTCCTGAAAATTCAGTTATTGACCTCATGACAATGGAAAAAGAGAATTTTAAATCTGTATCTAAGAATCTTGTTTATCAAAGTATCGATGCCAAATCGAAAATCACAGATGCACTAATTTTCAATTGCATCTCAAGAGCAAATCATTTAAATGATGACTTTTATGTGGAACTCTCTAATTTAACTGAAGAAATAAAAACCAATCAAAATAAAGTTAATTTAGAAGGAGCTCTTTCAATTGGAGAGATATATTCAAGTGGGGAAGGATATCCTGAAATATTAAATAAATCAATAGTTCTAGGTTTTTCATATTTAGATAAGAATGCAAACTAACGATATTATAAAAGACATTTCATTTCTGTACGAATTATCCTTATCTATTGGTCAGTCATTAGATTTGAAGGAAAATTGCAGAAGGTTTTTAGATACACTAATGTCAATCAAAAACATAGAGTTTGGAGGTGTTTGGATTCGGAATAGTAATATTTCATTTACAGAGCAAGAACATGGATTAAAAGCGGTTTATTCTCATCCAATTATCAAACTTGAGAATTGCTCAATACGTAATTCTAATTTTATTGATCGTTGTTTTGCAAGCCAAAATTCATTTTCATGTATTCTTACTCAGAAAATTAGTAATGAAATTGGTTTTAAAGTAAAAGAAGGAGGAGCAATAACCTTTTTTCAATTGCGCGAGATTGGATTTATGGTGCTATATTCATCTTCTGAGAAACGAATTTGGAGCCAAATAGACCAAACCAAATTAAAGAATGTTTTAGACAAATTTTCAGTGTCTATTCAAGCTTGCATTTCCCATGCAACATCGTTGCAGGATTTAATTACGATAACAGAAACAAAAAAAGAACTTGAAAAAGCGAAAAAAGAAGCTGAAGAATCTGAAAAATTAAAAACAGCTTTTCTTTCCAACATAAGCCATGAAATTCGAACACCTATTAATGCCATGGTAGGATTTTCGAATCTATTATCAGATAACAATCTAAATAAAAATCAACGAGATGGTTTCATTAATCACATTTCAAATAATAGCAAAAAACTTTTAAAACTTATCAATAACTTGATTGATGTTTCCAAAATGGATACAAATCAATTATCAATTCAAAAAGAAAAATTCGTACTAAATCCAGTCATAACTGACTTATTTAAAGTTTTTGAAACAAGCCACGGACTTGATAAAAGTCTTGAATTAAGACTTGTTTTGCCAGAGAACAGTGAACAATTTTCTATTAATTCAGACAAAAACAAAATAGTTCAAATACTTGAAAATCTTATTGATAACGCAATTAAATTTACAACAAAAGGAATTATAGAAATAGGGTATTTCATAGAAAACGAAACTAATCCAATATTTTACATAAAAGATACAGGGGCTGGTATTTCTTCTGAGAATCAACATGTTATATTCGATCTATTTAGGCAAGGAGAAAGTAGTTCCACCAGAAAATTTGAAGGTTCAGGCATAGGTTTAACTCTTTGTAAAAAAATGGTACAGCTTTTAGAAGGGGAAATTTGGTTTGATTCTAAAATTGAAATCGGGTCCAATTTTTATTTTAAAGTACATAATTTGGGGCAGTCAAATCTTAAACTATTAAGAGAATCTTCAGATAAGTCTGAGTGTAGAATTGAGGATTCAGGGGTAAAATCAATAGATTATACCAATCGCAATGTTTTAATTGCAGAAGATGTTAAATCCAATTTCAATTACTTAAATGCAATAATTGAATTAACTGATGCAAATGTAATCTGGGCTCGTAATGGCAGAGATGCCATCGAAATATGCCAGGCAAATGATCCGCAAATTGACTTGGTCTTAATGGATATGAGGATGCCTGAGATTGGTGGATTGGATGCAATAAAACAAATTAAAGCAATCAATAATAAAATACCGGTTATAGTGCAAACAGCATTTACATTTAATAATGAAAAGGAAGAGTGTTTTAAAGCTGGTGCCAATGAATTTATTACAAAACCTATTGATCCTCATAAACTAATGGAAGTTTTACAGAAGTTTCTTTAAACAATTACAATTCTTAATTCTTTGAGAACCGCATTTGTCTTATAATTCATATTATGTTAAATTTAATATATCTAATAAAAGGAAGCCTAAACTTCCTTTTATTTCTAACGTATTTTACGTTACTCCATGCCATCCAACTTATCTTTAATCTTATTGTATTTTTCAAGGTAAACTTCGTTTTCATTTCTCAATTTGAAATACAATTCTTTCAAAGTAATCATTGAATTTTTCTCATCTGGCTGCATTTCAAGAACCTTTTCGAAATAAGGAATCACAGCTTCGTATTCCGCATAAACAGTCTTAATTGCTTCGTTATACTTTTTAGCATCCATTATTTCATTGGCGGCCTTATGCTTTTGAATAGCTGCATTAAGTTTTAGTAAGCCAAGATTATACTGAGAAGTAAAATCATTTGGATCCATGCTTAATGCTTTAGTATACATCTCTTCTGCCTTAGCAAATTCTTCAGTTTTTTCGTACAAAGTACCTTTTGCACGGTAAAAAGAAGCATTACTTGGATCCAACTCAATCGCTTTATCTAAATAATCAGCAGCTTTTTGAGGCTCTCCACCTAACATATAATGATTGATCAACTCAACTAACATCCATGAATCATTAGGATATAGCTCGAATCCTTTATGAAGATATTTAACTCCTTCTTCTTTATTTCCAGAATCAGTTAAAACTTTGGACAAATTAGCATAGGTTTTTGCTCCACCATAGTTGTATTCAATAGATTGCTTGTAATATTTTGCTGCTTTATCTAATTGATCTGCCTTTTGAGCAGTCATACCTGCATTAAAAATGACAGCTGTATCAATCGTAGCATTTTCTTTAAACATATCCATTCCCTCAATTTCCAATACACGCTCAAAAGCAGCTAAAGCGCCAGGAAAATCTCCTTCATTATATAAATTAACAGCTTCGTTTGTGTAATCAGGAATCATGTTTGTCATCTGCGCTTTAACAGGCTTTTCCATTTTCCCTTTTTCATCTAACTCAAGAGCCTTCATATAGGCATCGAAAGCAATATCAAGCGGTTTTTCTGCCAATTTCTTGTACGCAGGAAGAGGACTTTCAAAAATTCCTTGATACACTTTTCCTTTTACAAGATATGCTTTAGCATATGCCACACATTTTTCGTCCTGAACCCCTTCATCAATAGCTTCTTTTGCTTTATCCAACTTACCAGAAGTAAGATAATTCTGGGCTCCAGTCACTTTGCTTTTCTGTGCACTTACACTTGCAACACACATAAGCATAACTAGAATGAATGATAATTTTCTCATAATCAATGTTTAGTTTTAATAACAATTTCGAACAAAAATATATTTTTATTCTATACCATGAACAAGATTGTTTTCTTTATATTTAGTCTAAGTATCTATTTTACACCTCTTTTTGAGTTGATTCCTCAATATCTAATTCTGAAACTTCATCTGAAGAGTTTACTTTAGCAACCGCTGCAATAGAATCGTTTTTCTTACTCAAGTTAATCAAACGAACACCCTGGGTAGCACGCCCCATAACTCTTAAATCAGAAACAGCCATTCTAATTGTTATTCCAGATTTATTAATGATCATTAAATCCTCATTATCTGTAACATTTTTAATGGCAATTAAATCACCGGTTTTTTCTGTAATACTAATGGTTTTAACCCCTTTACCACCTCTATTGGTAATTCGGTAATCATCAATCTTAGAACGCTTTCCAAAACCATTTTCAGAAACAACAAGAATATCCTCTTCTCCATTCTCAACACATATCATGCCAACAACTTCGTCAGTCTCATCTTTCAGTGTAATTCCACGCACTCCGGAAGCTGTTCTCCCCATTGGCCGAACTTGACTTTCGGCAAATCTAATTGCTTTACCGGAACGTCCGGCAATTAGAATTTCATTGTCGCCATTAGTCAGTTTTGCCTCTAATAGTTGATCTCCTTCGCGAACGGTTATTGCGTTTACTCCGTTAACTCGAGGGCGAGAATATGCTTCTAATGAAGTTTTCTTAATAACCCCTTTCTTGGTACAAAGAACAATGTTATTACTATTTATATATTCTTCTTCATTTAAATTAAGAACATTGATATAAGCTTTTACTTTATCGTCTTGTTCTATATTTAATAAATTTTGAATTGCTCTGCCTTTGGATTGCTTAGTTCCTTCAGGAATCTCATAAACTTTCAACCAAAAACATTTTCCTTTTTCGGTAAAAAACAACATAGTATTATGCATTGTCGCCATAATCATATGTTCTAAGAAATCCTCTTCTCTTGTTATGCTTCCTTTAGAACCTACTCCACCTCTATTTTGCGTTTTAAACTCAGAAAGAGGAGTACGTTTAATATATCCCATTCTTGAAATAGTAATAACCATTTCTTCATCGGCATAAAAATCTTCAGGATTGAACTCTTCTGAAGAATAAACGATATCTGTTCTTCTTTCGTCACCATACCTGGCTTTTACATCTATAAGTTCATCCTTAATGATACCCATTCGAATGGATTCATCATTGAGAATTGAGTTCAGATAATCAATTAACTTCATCAATTCTTCATATTCTGCATGCAGCTTATCTCTCTCAAGACCGGTAAGTTTCTGCAAACGCATATCCAGAATAGCTTTAGCTTGAAGTTCATCCAATTCAAAATTAGACATTAAGCCTAATTTTGCCTCTTCTGGTGTTTTGGAGCCTCTTATTAAGGCAATAACCTGATCAATATGGTCTAATGCTATAATCAAACCTTTTAAGATGTGCGCTTTAGCTTCAGCCTGCTTTAATTCAAATTGGGTTCTTCGAACAACAACATCATGTCTGTGTTCAACAAAATACATGATCAAATCCTTAAGATTCAGCATCTTTGGACGCCCTTTAACCAACGCGATATTATTTACGCTGAACGAGGTCATCATTTGAGTGTATTTAAACAATTTGTTTAAAACAACATTTGCAATTGCATCTCTCTTAAGATCGAAAACGATACGCATACCGTTACGGTCTGATTCATCATTTACATTTGAAATCCCTTCGATTTTTTTATCATTAATCAGGTCTGCAGCTTTCATTATCAGCTCAGCCTTATTAACCATGTAAGGAATCTCTGTTACAATTATCTTTTCGCGACCAGTATCAGTCGTTTCTATAGTCGTTTTAGAACGAACAACAACACGCCCTCTA
Organism: Labilibaculum manganireducens; assembly: GCF_002843385.1. Classification (GTDB taxonomy): domain Bacteria; phylum Bacteroidota; class Bacteroidia; order Bacteroidales; family Marinifilaceae; genus Labilibaculum; species Labilibaculum manganireducens. The sequence continues at coordinate 126,942 of NZ_MVDE01000011.1, read as the reverse complement.
CCTGTCTCAAAAGCATCTCGAACCCCTTGATAACCGTAAATTGTACCACCGGTAGGAAAATCAGGTGCCTTTACAATACTAATTAAGTCGTCCATCGAAACATCGTTGTTCTCAATGTATACAATAATAGCATCTATAACATCAGATAGGTTGTGTGGCGCCATGTTTGTGGCCATACCTACAGCAATACCCGAAGCACCATTCACCAAAAGATTTGGAATACGAGTCGGAAGAACAGTAGGCTCCTTCAATGATTCATCAAAATTGGGAGTCATATCAACCGTATCCTTTTCAAGATCCGCTAAGATTTCTTCGGCAATTTTTTTCATTCTTGCCTCAGTGTAACGCATAGCGGCCGGGCTATCTCCATCAACAGAACCAAAATTTCCCTGACCATCAATGAGAGGATAACGCAATGACCAGTGCTGAGCCATACGAACCATTGTCATGTACACAGAACTATCACCGTGCGGATGATACTTACCTAATACTTCTCCAACAATTCTAGCTGATTTCTTATAAGGTTTCGTTGAAGTCATTCCCAACTCACCCATTCCAAATAACACTCTTCGATGAACAGGTTTTAATCCATCCCTAACATCTGGCAAAGCTCTGGAAACAATCACCGACATTGAATAATCAATGTAGGCAGATTTCATTTCCTCTTCTATATTAATACGTATAATTCTCTCTCCCGTAGTCATTATATTTCTTTTAAAATTCTAAACATTTATCGGAATAACAAAAGTAACAAAATATGTAGATTTTGCGTAACAAAGGAAGCGTTATTTACACATGGATTAAGATAAATATTTAATCAATTAAGCATTACAGCTTGATTATTAGATTAATTCATTCTAAAGATATAATTAGTGTAAAAAATTGATAGCCCATTTAGGCTTGTATCTAATTATTTTTCGTTATTTTAATGTTGCATTAAAAAACCGGAATCTATTTTCCGATTGATTTACCATTAATTTGTTAAAAAATTTAAAAAACCTACTATATGGATTCTAAATTTTCACCTCGTATTAAAGATGTACTTTCTTATAGCAAAGAGGAAGCTGAAAGGCTTGGAAACAATGCTATTGGAACAGAACATTTGTTTTTAGGGATTCTTCGTGAAGGTGAAGGTATTGCTGTCGACATTCTAATTTCGTTAGGAGTTGACCTTTACGATATTCGAAAAAACATAGAGAAAAATCTAAAATCAGATACTATTTCTGACTTGGATCAAAATAATATTCCTCTGCAAAGGTCAGCAGAACGTGTTCTTAAATTAATATATCTTGAAGCTAAGGCATTAAAAAACAATACGATAGATACAAGCCACCTTCTTTTAGCCATTTTAAAAGATGAAAAAAGTTTGGTAACTCAAGTATTAGAAGACAATACTATTGATTACAATAAGGTGAAAGAGAATTTAAAAACACTTTTCCCAAAAGCTCAGGCTGACTATACGCCAGAAGACAGTGAAGGAAAAAGTGGGCAATTTGGTGGAGAATCCAAAAGAACAACTGCCAGAGGAAAATCTGAAACTCCTGTACTGGATAATTTTGGTATTGACATCACAAAATCAGCAGAAGAAGGTACACTGGATCCAATTGTTGGAAGAGAGATTGAAATTGAGAGACTTGCACAAATTCTAAGTCGTAGAAAAAAGAACAATCCTATTTTAATCGGCGAACCAGGCGTTGGAAAATCAGCTATCGCTGAAGGACTTGCATTAAGAATCATTCAAAAAAAGGTATCGCGGGTTTTATTTGGAAAAAGAGTTGTCTCTCTTGATTTGGCATCAATTGTTGCAGGAACAAAATACCGGGGTCAGTTCGAAGAACGTATGAAAGCCATTTTAAATGAGCTCTCAAAAACGAATGATATTATTCTTTTTATCGATGAAATCCACACAATTGTAGGAGCTGGCGGTGCTACCGGATCGCTTGATGCTGCAAATATGCTTAAACCTGCCTTGGCTAGAGGTGAAATTCAATGCATTGGTGCTACAACCCTTGATGAGTATCGTCAAAACATCGAAAAAGATGGTGCTTTAGAAAGACGCTTTCAGAAAGTTATGGTTGAGCCAACTTCTCCTGAGGAAACAATAGAAATCCTAAATAATATCAAAGAACGATACGAAGACCATCATAATGTTTTCTATACAAAAGAAGCAATTGAAGCTTGCGTAAAGCTAACATCCAGATACATAAGTGACAGACATCTTCCTGATAAAGCAATTGATGCTCTTGACGAATCCGGTTCGCGTGTTCACATATCAAATATTCATGTGCCTGTGATCATCGAGGAACTTGAGAAAAAAATTGAGGAAACCCGCCAAAACAAAATTAAAGCTGTTAAGGCTCAGAAATTTGAACTGGCAGCCAGCTTCAGAGATAAAGAAAAAAGCTACTCGGAAGATTTAGAGCGGGAAAAAGACAAATGGGAACAAGAACTTAGCCTTAAAAAAGAAAAGGTCTCAGAAGATGATATCGCGGAAGTAGTAGCTATGATGACCGGCGTTCCTGTAAAAAGAATCGCTCAGGCAGAAGGCTCGCGACTCGTTAAAATGGCTGGTGAACTTCAAGGGAGGGTCATTGGACAAGAAGACGCCATTAGTAAAGTAGTTAAAGCTATTCAAAGAAATAGAGCCGGCTTAAAAGATCCAAACAAACCAATTGGTACATTTATATTCCTTGGACCAACTGGAGTTGGTAAAACGCAACTAGCTAAAGTTTTATCAAATTATTTGTTTGATAGCAACGACTCGCTGATACGAATTGACATGAGTGAATATATGGAGAAGTTTGCCGTATCAAGATTAGTTGGAGCTCCTCCGGGATATGTAGGATATGAAGAAGGTGGGCAGTTGACCGAAAAAGTTAGACGTAAACCCTACTCTGTAGTACTTTTAGATGAGATTGAAAAAGCTCATCCGGATGTATTCAATATACTGTTACAAGTACTGGATGATGGCCAATTGACTGATAGTTTAGGCCGTAAGGTTGATTTTAAAAATAGTATTATCATAATGACTTCCAATATAGGAAGTAGAGAATTAAAAGATTTTGGAAAAGGAATCGGCTTCCAATCCGGAGGAACTGATTCTAATGATTACACCAGCAATATTATACAAAAAGCACTGAAAAAAGCATTTGCTCCTGAATTTCTAAACAGAATTGATGATTTAATCATGTTTAATTCTCTAACCCAAAAAGATATCCATAAAATTATCGATATCGAACTCGATGGATTATACAAGAGGGTTAATGACCTGGGATACAACATTAAATTGTCTGCTCCGGCCAAAGACTTTATTGCTGAAAAAGGATATGATGTCCAATTTGGTGCTCGTCCATTAAAACGTGCTATTCAAAAATATTTGGAGGACGAAATGGCTGAAGTCATTATTAGAGCGAGCATTTCAGAAGGCGATACAATTTCTGTTGGGTTTGATAAAGCCAAACAAAAAATAACAACCAAAATTCTGAAACAACATAAAGTAGTTGAATAGAAATAAAGCCGGAATATTTTCCGGCTTTATTTTTTATATTTCAGTTCAATTTTTATTTAGAGTAATTCAAAACAATTATTACCTTTGATTGAAACGACAAAATAAAATATCATTATGACTAAAAACAATAAAAAAGTTGCGTTTGCAGGAAACCCAATGACTCTTCTTGGGAATGAAGTAAAAACTGAAATGACTGCAAGTAATTTCACAGCCCTTAACCAAGAACTTGCTCCTGTTCAACTATCTGATTTTGATGGGAAGGTGAAGATTCTATCTGTTTTTCCATCGATTGATACCGGCGTTTGTTCAGCTCAAACTCATCGATTCAATAAAGAAGCTGCTTCTCTTGATAAAAATATTCAAATCATTACCCTATCAAATGATTTACCATTTGCATTAGGTCGTTTCTGTGGCGCTGAAGGAATTACAAATTTAGTAACACTTTCGGATCACAAAGAACTTGACTTTGGATTAAAATATGGTTTTGTAGTAGAAGAATTACGTCTTCTTGCTCGTGGCATTGTTGTTGTTGATAAAAACAACAAAGTAAAATATGTAGAATATGTAGCAGAAATGACTGAGGAGCCTAACTATGAAGCAGCATTAAAAGTTGCTAAAGCATTGGTTTAACATTTACAGTAATTAATTAAAAAAGCTCCTTTATGGAGCTTTTTTTTAAAGAAAGAATATGTATTTATTTTTCGATACAGAAACAACCGGCCTGCCAAAACGCTGGAATGCTCCCGTTACAGATTTGGATAACTGGCCCAGACTCGTTCAACTAGCCTGGCTTCTTTATGACAGTCGGGACAATGAAATTAAAAGAGCAAACAGAATCATTATCCCCGAAGGATTTATAATTCCTCCTGAAGCATCTAATGTTCACGGCATTTCCACACAGAAGGCTATTGATGAAGGAATTGACTTGTCTGAAGTATTGAATGAGTTTTCAAAAGTATTAAATGAGGCTGATTTTTTAATTGCTCACAACATTAGCTTTGATGAAGTAATTGTTGGAGCTGAATTTCTGAGGAAAGATATCAAAAGCAGATTGATTGACATCCCTAAAATTTGTACCATGAAAACCACCACCAATGTCTGCAAGATTCCTGGAAGAAGTGGTTACAAATGGCCTAATTTAACTGAACTTCATCAATTCCTGTTTCAAAAAGGTTTTGACGGTGCTCATGATGCTCTCGCTGATGTAAAAGCATGTGCCGATTGTTTCTTTGAGTTGAAGAAAACCGGAATGTATCAAGTACAAGGAAGTTTATTTTAAAAAATAAGGCAGATCAATCGATCTGCCTTATTTTTATATTACTTCTCCAAACAAATCGTAATCTTCAAAATCGTTAATTCGAACAGTGTAAAACTCACCAATTTTAAGATCGGCTCCATTTATTGGAATTAAAACCTCAGGGTCAACCTCATATGAATCAAATTCTGTTCGTCCGTAGTAGAAATCAACATCCTTTCTATCAATTACAACTTTTAATTCTTCCCCTACTCTTTTTTCGTTCACTGCTCTCGAAATTTCCTGCTGTAAAGCCATGATATCATCCCTCCTGCTTTCCTTTATCTCTAAAGGAATATTATCATCGTAATTGATTGCTGCATAAGTATCATCTTCATTTGAATATGGAAAAACTCCCAAGCGTTCAAACTTCATCTCCGACACGAATGCCATAAGATCCTTCATATCGGCTTCAGTTTCACCAGGATGTCCAACCAACATTGTAGTTCTAAGAGTAATTCCCGGAACCTCCGCTCTAATTTTAGTAATCAACTCAATAGTTTTCTCACGATTAATACCTCTACGCATTAAGTTTAATACATTATCGCTGGAATGCTGAAGGGCAATATCAAGGTAACGACAAACTTTAGGATTCTCACGCATCAACTTAAGAATTCCGTATGGAAATTGAGTAGGATATGCATAATGTAACTTAATCCACTCTAAACCGTCTATTTCAGAAAGCAACTGAACCAATTCAGCAAGTCTCGATTCGTTATATAAATCATATCCATAGTATGATAAGTCCTGAGCAATCACCAACAGCTCCTTTACCCCATCTTTTACCAGTCCCCTTGCCTCTTCCAATATATCTTCCATAGGTCTGGAGACATGCTTCCCTGTAATGATAGGGATGGCACAATACGAACAGGATCTATTACACCCTTCAGAGATTTTTAGATAGGCAAAATGCTTAGGCGTAGTAATCATTCTAAAATTCTTAAAGTCAGGTTTATAATCCTTGTTTAATTCTTTTACAATCAATTGCCATTCAAATTTACCAAAAAAGTGATCTACTTCAGGAATCTCTTTTACTAAATCATCACGATAACGCTCCGACAAACAACCCATTACAAAAAGCTTATCTATTCTTCCAGCTTTTTTTGCTTCTGCATATTGCAGAATCATATCAATCGACTCCTCTTTAGCATCCCCAATAAATCCACAGGTATTAATAATGATAGTTCTTGCATCACTATTCTCTACATCACAACCAACCTGAAATTGATTGGCATCCAGCTGTTTCATCAACAACTCAGTGTCAACTAAATTCTTTGAACAACCTAAACTAACAATATTTATTTTCGTCTGATTCATATATAGATTTCCTTTTAACGACTTAATTTTTGGCAAAAATAAGAGAAAAAACTCTTTTTTCCATTTGAATTGAAATTATTAGCGAGTTAAGAATAACAAAGGCTGCCTTTTGGGGACAGCCTTTTCAATTATTATCAAGAGATTCGATTAACTGAATAACGAATCAACAAATTCGTTTCGATTAAATACCTGCAGATCTTCCATGCTTTCCCCAATACCTATATATTTTACAGGCACTTTAAATTGATCAGAGACACCAATAACAACTCCTCCTTTTGCAGTACCATCCAGCTTTGTAATAGCCAATGCATTTACTTCGGTTGCTAAGGTAAATTGTTTTGCCTGCTCAAAAGCATTCTGTCCGGTTGATCCATCCAACACCAATAAAATTTCATGCGGAGCTCCCGGAACAACACGATCCATAACACGTTTAATCTTACTTAACTCATTCATTAAGTTGATTTTATTGTGCAGACGCCCCGCAGTATCAATAATTACTACATCAGAATCATTTGCCTTTGCCTGAGTAAGAGTTTCAAATGCTACAGAAGCCGGATCAGCGCCCATTCCCTGATTTACTACAGGAACCCCAACCCTTTCGGACCAAATTATTAACTGATCAACGGCAGCCGCACGAAATGTATCTGCTGCACCAAGTGTTACTTTTTTCCCAGCCTTTTTAAACTGATAAGCTAATTTTCCAATGGTTGTTGTTTTACCAACACCATTAACACCCACAACCATTATTACATAAGGATGATCTGATTTTGGCAAATCAAATGTTTCGTAATCACCCTTATTATTTTCCTTCAACAAACCCGCAATCTCCTCTTTAAGAATGCGATTCAATTCGGATACCCCAAGAAATTTATCTTCCGCTACACGTTTTTCTATTCGCCCAATAATTTTCAAGGTTGTATCGACTCCTACATCTGAAGATATCAAAACCTCTTCCAATTCATCAAGGACATCATCATCTACGGTGGCTTTACCTACAACAACGCGAGTTAATTTCTTAAAAACACTATCCTTTGTTTTAGCAAGTCCTTTATTAAGATTTTCTTTTTTTGATTTCGAAAAACTTCCAAATAATCCCATTTCTAATTAAATTTTAGCCTGCTAAAGTACAAAAAAATGAGCTTACAAGCAATTAACAATAAACGTAATAGAGTTGAAGAAGCAAACTTATGTTTTTAGATAAAAAAAAGCTTCCTAATTTTATTAGGAAGCTTTTAATATTCAATGCTATATGAACGTCTTTACTATTTAGCAAAGAAATCCTTAACGTTTTCGTTCGGTACGATTTCCTCTTTAAAAGAATATGCACCAGATTTAGGAGATTTCACCATTTTGATTACTTTAGCGAAACCACGGCCTTCACCTTTTTGTAGGGATGCTACTACTTTCTTAGCCATATCTCAATTATTTTATTTCTCTGTGAACAGTTACTTTTTTCAAAATTGCATTATACTTCTTCATCTCCATACGATCAGGAGTGTTTTTCTTATTCTTAGTAGTAATGTATCTTGAAGTTCCAGGTATACCACTGTCTTTATGCTCAGTACACTCAAGAATTACTTGCACTCTATTACCTTTTTTAGCCATTTTCTATGCCTTTTTAGTATTTTTTAATAAATCCTTTTTCTTGAGCTTTAGTAAGTGCACCTTTTACTCCTAATTTATTAATTAGTCGTACTCCTGCAGCAGAAATCCTTAGCTCAATCCAGCGATCCTCTTCAGGAAGATAGAACTTCTTATCGAAAAGATTTGGATAGAATCTTCTCTTAGTTCTTCTTTTTGAGTGAGAAACATTGTTCCCAACCATTACGCTCTTTCCAGTAATTTGACAAACTCTTGACATAGTCCAGATTATTTTTTTCCTTAAACGCTTTTCAAACAGGTCGCAAAATACGTAATAATTTTCTTGAAAATCAAATTATTTCACAACTTTTTACAGATATATTTTAACACGAATGAAATTGCTCCGTGCATTACAAACACAATACAAGTCTAAATTGCAGAGAGGCTCTTTTAACAAACAATAAATTCATTTTCTTTATCACAATGAATAAACCTGCATTAGACTTAGCAACAAAAATAAAAAAATCCCTCCATATTCGGGAGGGATTTTAAAAAATATTTAAAAATAATCTTATTCTTCATTCAGCGATTTAAAACCTTCACCCAGAATTTCATTCGCTTCGGTAACATTAACAAAAGCAGAAGGATCCACCTCTTTAATATGCAGTTTAAGAATCTCTAATTCTCTACGGCTCATTACAGAATAAACCATTTTTTTCTCTTCTCCTGAATAAACTCCGGTTCCGGTAAAAATTGTCGCACCTCGTTTCAAATCATCTCTTATTTTTGAAGAAATAGACTCAAATTGATCTGAAACTATCATAACTGTCTTGTGATAATTTGCGCCACTAACAACCATATCGATAATCTTACCTTCAATGTAAATAATGATTAAAGAATAAATAGCAAACTCCCATCCAATTGTTCCTGTTTCGCTAGGTTGAGCAAGTGTAAACAGAACAATTATACCATCTACAATCATCACCAACTTACCCAGCGAAAGCTTAGTATATTTGGCCAAAATCATTGCAATGATATCAGATCCGCCAGAAGTTGCACGTGATTTAAATATGAATCCAATTGAGATTCCATAAAATACACCTGCTACAATTGTATTCAGCATTGGATCTGCAATAACTTTTGCGTAATCCGGAGAAATGAAGGTTTCCATAAACCAAACTGTGAACAAAATTACACCAATACTCACAATCGTTTTAACTCCAAATCGAGGGCCTAGAATTATTGTTCCTAAAATTACCAAGGGAATTTCCATGGCAAAAGTACAATAACTGATTTTCCAGCTAAACATTGTGTTTAGAACTGTCGCAATACCATAAACACCTCCTGGTGCCAGTTTATAAGGTACAACAAATAAAATGTCAGAAACAGCAAAAATGATACTTCCCAGTATTAAGTACGCATAGGCACTAAGCCATTCATTTGACAAAAATTTTTCTTTGGTTACAAAAGCCATTTTTTAATCGTTAGTTTAAGTGTTTAAAATTCGCCGGCAAAAATAGACGCACCTCTTTTAATAACAAGGATTTTTGTCAAAATTCACAAAACCACAACTGCCTGTAAAACAGCGATGAATATTGTCAGACTATATTTTTAAAAACATATTTATCCAAATTGGAGAAAAAAGACGTCAATTTTTCACTTATGAAAATATTTGTGTGTTCATTTCGTCTGATTAATATGATACTAAAACTCATAATTATCTTAATCAACTTCACTACTTATGTTCATTTTTATTTTTGATCAAAAAAAAAGCTGTTCTAAAAAGAACAGCTCCCAATTTTTGTATGATTAATCTATTTCAGACCACTTCTCTTAAGAAGAGGTTCAATGGAAGGTTCTTTACCTCTAAATTTCAGGTAAAGGTTCATAGGATGATCACTTCCTCCCTTCTCAAGGATATTTTCTTTAAACGAATTCGCAATTTCTTTATTGAATATCCCAGCACTTTTAAAAGCGTCAAAAGCATCTGCATCTAAAACCTCGGCCCATTTGTATCCGTAGTAACCTGCACCATAACCTCCGGCGAAAATATGAGAAAATGCTGTACTCATACAGCTTGTTTCTACCCGATCAAACAATTCAGTTGAAGACATCGCTTTATCCTCAAAAACTGAAACTTCATCGGCCACGGGCTCAGTTACACTATGCCAGGCCATATCATTTAGTCCAAAGCTAATTTGACGCACAAATGAATATCCACTTAAGAAATTTTCGCTGTCGATAATCTTTTGCACAATCTCAGCAGGAATCTTTTCTCCTGTTTGGTAGTGTTCGGCTACATCATCCAACCATTCTTTTTGTGTAGCAAAATTTTCCATGAATTGCGAGGGCAACTCAACAAAATCACGATACACATTTGTACCGGAAAGGCTGCTGTATGTGCATTTTGACAACATTCCGTGCAAAGCGTGACCAAACTCATGCAAAAAGGTAGTTACCTCATTAAAAGTAAGTAATGATGGTTTTATTTCACTTGGTTTTGTGAAGTTACAAACAATGGAAATATGCGGACGATGATCCGTACCTTTCTTACGGTATTGATCGACGAAGGACGTCATCCATGCTCCTCCTTGTTTTGAACTCCGAGGATGAAAATCAGTATATAATAAGGATAAAAACTCTCCTTTATCATCAGTCACCTCATACACATCAACGTCCTTATGATATTTCGGAAGTTTAGGATTAATATTAAATTTTATCCCGTAAAGGCGTGCAGCCAAAGAGAAGATGCCTTTTTTAACTCGTTCCAACTCGAAGTATGGTCGGGTAATTTCATCATTAACATTAAATTTTTCTGTTTTCAGTTTTTCAGCGTAATAAGCCCAATCCCACCGTTCTAATTTAAAATCAGCACCTAAACTTTTTGCATACGCCTGCAATTCCTTAAATTCCTCTTTGGCCTTAGGCATTGAAGCATCCAATAATTCGGTTAGAAAATCTGTCACCTTACTTGATTGCTTCGCCATTCTCTCTTCTAAAACAAAATCGGCATAAGAAGTGTATCCGAACAGCTGAACTTTCTTTAATCGCAGTTCTACGATCCGCTTTACTATTTTTTGGTTATCGAATTTATCGTTAAAACAACGTGAAGAATATACCTTAAACATTTTCTCGCGTAACTCACGAATATCTGAATATTGCATAAAAGGAACGTAACTGGGAAATTGCAGAGTAAATATCCATCCTTCTTTATCTTCCTCCTTTGCAACAATGCCGGCAGCCTCAATAATTCCATCAGGAAGACCTGATAATTCATTTTTATCAGTAATGTGAAGCTCAAAATTATTGGTAGCAGCTAAAACATTTTCGCCAAACTGCAATGTCAATTTGGAAAGTTCTTTAGATATTTCCCGAATCTGATCCTTTTTTTCTTTTTCCAGATTTGCTCCAGATCTTACAAATGATTTGTATCGGTCAGTCAGCAACTTTTCTTGCTCAACCGTAAGTTTCAATTCGCTTTTTTGATGATAAACATCCTTCACACGGGCGAATAGTTTCTCATTCATGATGATGTCATTTGAAAACTCCGTCAGCATGGGCGAAACTTCTCTTGCCAATGCCTGCATCTCATCATTTGTATTGGCATGGTTTAAATTGAAAAAAATGGAAGCTGCCCGATCCAATTGATGTCCGGAATACTCCAAAGCCTCAATCGTATTCACAAAATTTGGCTCCTCGGCATTGTCAACAATCTGATCTATTTCCTTTTTCGCAATCTCAATACTCTCAGTAAAAGCAGGCAAAAAATGATTCAATTCAATGGATTCGAACGGAGCCGCTTCATATGGTGTTGTAAATTCGTTTAGTAATGGATTTGTATGTACAGTCATAGTTAATTTTTTATATCAGTAACAAAGATATAAAATTGAGAAGGCAATTAAACTGGAAAAAAATAATTATTTGGAAAATATCTTAATAGTATTTCCAGCCATTTCAAAATCAATACAATCAATTGATTTACAATACACAAAAGCTCACTGATCCGATTTGTATTCCACATGGAATTTATAACGCAAACCTTTCCATGCTATTCTCAACACTCAACATATCAAGATGTAATGGAATCATCTCATGAAAAAATTCCTATATTTGATTCACTAAAACAAGGGGGATTTGTAATTATCAAGCATTACCAAAATGAAAGGTATGAAATTTCTTATCCATAAAAGTTTACAAACAGAAGCGAAAGGCTCCATCTTTTCTTCTGAATTACTGTGTCTGAATTTTTATTACATTCTTCCCTCTCATCCCTCTGGGTATCTCTCAAACAGCATCCTGAAATAAACATTTCTTTTTGCCTTTCATTATTCATTGAACAGGCACTTATTTTTTAACTCATTCCAATTTATAGGTACAGAATTCTATTCCCGTACTTCAAATTGTCATATCCATATATTAAAGTATGAAACGTCCATGTATAAAGCTTTCTACACACAGGGGGATGATTATTTCAGCATGGTAAGTTCCATATGGCAAAAGTTTAAAATTATAATCATATGAAACGAATTTGCATTAAAATCGGCTCTAATGTTCTTACCAAAGAGAATGGAGAACTAAATACATCCAGAATTAAAAACATCGTCTATCAAATTTCTTCGCTAAGAAAAATGGGAATACAGTGTATTCTTGTTTCTTCGGGAGCCGTTGCAGCAGGAAGAAGTAAGGTAAAACTGCCTGAAAAGATTGATACTGTTTCAGCAAGACAGATATGGTCTTCAGTTGGTCAGGTAGAGTTACTGAATGTCTATTCTGTCTTTCTTAAAGAATTTGAAATTGAGTGTGCTCAAGTTCTTGTTACAAAACAAGATTTTAGAACACGGGAACACTATCTAAACATGAAGAACTGTTTAAATTCTCTTCTAAACAATGGAATTCTTCCAATTATTAATGAAAATGATGCCGTATCAGTTACTGCTCTGATGTTTACGGATAACGATGAGCTATCCGGACTGATCGCCTCGATGATGGATGTTGAAGCGCTTTATTTACTAAGTAATATCAATGGAATTTATACTGGAAATCCAAATGATAATAATTCCACATTATTACAAACTGTAAATGGTGACGTTAACAGGTTAAAACAATATATCACCACTAAAAAATCCAATTTTGGAAGAGGTGGAATGTTAACCAAGTGCAGTATAGCCGGAAGAGTTGCCAAATCCGGCATACCTGTACATATTGCCAATGGAGGAATTGATGATATTGTGCTGGAACTGGTTAATTCGCCTGACGAAGTAAACCACACAAGCTTTACGGCAAGCAAAAAGGCTTCAACTGTAAAACAATGGCTGGCAGGATCAGATGGCTTTGAAAAAGCCCAATTAGTAATTAACAAAGGTGCTGAAGAAGCTTTGTGCTCAAAAAAAGCTACAAGTTTATTGCCAATTGGTGTTATAAAAATTAGCGGAGATTTTGAAAAAGGAGATATTATTAAAATTGTTGGTTTATCGGGTAAGGTAATTGGGCTTGGGAAAACTCAATATAATAAAACCAAAGCGGAAAGTTATATTGGAAAAACCGGAACAAAACCTCTGGTTCATTACGATTATCTTTTTCTTTATTAATGATGCATTTTGATATCAGATAATTACACCAATTAAAAAATAAGGCATAACTTTTAGATGGACTCCCAAATTCAAACAAAAAAACAAAATATGATCTGTACAGAACAATTACATAAAGTCAAAGATGCTTCCAGAACCATGTGTCTGATTAGCTCTGAAACAATAAACAATCTTCTTGAACAACTTGCAAAATCTCTTAGAGAAGGCACAGAACAAATTCTTGAGGCCAATCAGAAAGATCTGGAACGTATGTCTGAATACGATCCAAAATATGATCGTTTGCTATTGAGCTGCGAAAGAATTAACGGAATAGCAAATGATATAGAAAATACAATTCAACTGCCTTCTCCTTTAGGAAAAGTGTTCTCTGAAAAAACGCTTGAAAATGGATTATTAATTAAAAAAGTTAGTGTTCCATTGGGAACTGTAGGTGTAATTTATGAGGCCCGTCCGAATGTTACGCTGGATGTATTTGCTCTCTGCTTTAAATCGGGTAATGCCTGCGTTTTAAAAGGTGGCAGCGATGCTGAAAATTCAAATAAGGCTTTGGTAGCATTAATAAAAAAAACACTTGCAGATAATCATCTTGATCCTGAAATCATTCAATTACTGCCTTCAGCCAGAGAGGCTGCTTCAGAATTAATGAATGCAGTAGGTTTTGTTGATGTTTTAATACCAAGAGGCTCTCAAAATCTCATCAACACAGTGAGGCAAAACTCTAAAGTTCCGGTAATCGAAACCGGTGCTGGTATTGTACACACCTATTTCGATAAAGACGGAGATTTACAAAAAGGAAAGCAGATTGTATTTAATGCAAAAACACGCCGTGTAAGCGTATGCAATGCATTGGACTGTCTTTTGATTCATAAAAGTCGTCTTGCCGATCTCTCGGAATTAGTAAGTAAACTACAGGATAAAAATGTTGAAATATTTGCTGACGAAGAAGCTTATCATGCAATTGAAAATGCCTATCCAAAAAATCTGCTTAATAAAGCAGATGAATCATCATTTGGAACGGAATTCTTAAGTCTCAAAATGTCGATTAAAACAGTGAATGATTTCCATGAGGCTACAGATCACATTTATAAGTACAGTTCCAAGCACAGCGAGGCCATAATAAGCGAGAACTCAAAAACTATAAGTGACTTTTACTCAGTAGTTGATGCTGCTGCAATCTATTCCAATACTTCAACTGCATTTACAGACGGGGCACAATTTGGATTGGGAGCTGAAATTGGGATAAGCACGCAAAAATTACACGCCCGTGGACCTATGGCTTTGGAAGAATTATGCTCCTATAAGTGGTTAATTACCGGAGATGGACATATTAGAGAGTAAATCTCTTCACTTTTGATTCTTTTTAAATACCAAATATTGAGCTTTGTTTATTTTGTATATTCTGTCTTTCGATTCCAAAGAGATTTATGCTTAAATGGCAACAATCAACTTTTTCGTACTATACAATCGAAAAAGCTTGTTCTTTATTTCTCATTTAAAAATTAAATTGATTAAGAATCAAAGTGACAAATGGATATTTTTTGTACATAAACATTGAAATTTCATGAGTGATTAACTTATAAGTTATGGTAAGGCCTTGCCATGAAACATTGTGACAGTATCAATTATATTACCTGATTGCCTTCTGAATATAGAATGAAGAATGCCTTCCCAAACACATAGTATTAACCATTCGCAGTGAAGTGGCATCAAGAAGTATTTAATATTCAAAAAAAAAGTGATCAGATAAAGTGGGTAAGTAAACCTAAATATCCTTAGCCTAACTGTTGATCACAAATTTGAACGAGAAAGTGTTTTAAATGAAATTGATATAAAAAATATCCGGCAAAATTTAATTGCCGGATATTATAAAATCTAATATCATTAAGATATTACTGCAAGCCATTAAACAATTAATCTTACTCCAGTGTAAAAGTATAACCAGCTACAGGCCGAACAGACGAATATATATTAATACTTACATTATAAGCTTGTTTGTGCTTCAAATTTGCATGCATTACATTGGTTCCAATCCTATTGGATTCCTTTGAAATATACGCTCTTGCAACTTCATTTCCTTCTCCAAATACATTTCCTTCCCGAAGAATAACTGTAGAATCGTAGTGACTAAACCCTAAAGAATTACTTGCGAAGATGTAATGAGAAGTGACTTGATTTATCGAAGCTTGAATTGGAGTGCAAACAGAAGATTCCTGATTGTATGCATAACCATTATCCAATTGAACAGTAGCTGCAATAATATTTACTTGGTCTGTAAAGTGAGGTCCATAAGCCAAAACGTAATGACCATTGAATAAATCAATCTGATTGCTCATAATTGTTACAATACCACTCGCCTGACCGGCAAAATATTGTCTAACAAGAGGAGCCCCCTCTATTTTATCTTTATATATATAAAGATATCCACCCTTTGCACTTCCACTGTTTGGGCGGGTTATTCTGCACGTTAGCTCTCCAGCTCCTAAAACTGTAATATCTGAAATGGATGTTCTCCACAATTCACTGTAATTCCCGTAACTGGTCTTAATTTCAGGAATCATGTTTGTACGCATTTCAATAGCTTCTTTATTCAATGTATCAGCTTTCATTTCAATATTTTTTTAGTTACATGAAGATCGTTTTACTCAATTCTTCATAACCTACTCTAATAAGGCTTTTCGGTGAACGCCTGGTAAAAGATATAGTGCACTTATTTTTTACACAAATGAAATTAATTCATAAAAAACTGTAATCAAAAAGTTATTAGTGAGGATGATAAGAAAATGAGTGAACCACATGAATGTATGAGCGAAAAAACATAATTCAAGAAAAATAATTTTTTGACAAATGATTAAAATATAGAGTTTAATATAAAATTTCGATCATATAGATCAAGAATTGAGGATTAAATCTGATATTGATTTTTTTTGACATAAAACACAAGTTTGCCTTAGATTTATAATATATTCACAACTCATATAAATATCAAACAGCTAAAATTTCGCTTACATTAGCTGATAAAACTACAATAAAACGAAAAATGAATCAAAAACTATCCTTTTACACCGATCGAATACATGCATTTAAAAAGCAAACAAGTGTTCTTCAAAAACAGAATCGAAACCTCTCGTTTTTGCGTCTTTTTTCTGCAATTGGAGCATTCGTGTTTTTTTATGGTTTTCTATCCTATTCTGCATTAATTGCAAATGCTGTGGCTATCACATTAGTATTCTCGCTGATCTATTTTGTAAGAAAATACAATCGAAACAGTAAAAATATAAAAAGGCTGCACGCCTTGATCGAAATTAACGAGAATGAAATTAATTGCTTGCAAACACGCCATAGTACTCTTTTTTATGATGGCGAAGAGTATCTGAAACCGAATCATTCCTATGCATCAGATCTGGACATATTTGGACAACATTCTCTTTTTCAATTAATCAACCGGAGCGTTACTAAAACAGGTAATAATACTCTTGCCAGCTGGCTCGAAAAGCCATCACCTAATCAAGAGATCAGCAAAAGACAGGAAGCGGTTAAAGAATTGGCAAAAAAGATTGATTGGAGACAAAATATCGTTCAATATGGCTTTGCGAACAATCTAAAAAATGATGACCCCGGTTTTGTAATTGAATGGGGTAAAAAGCCCTCTCCTTTTCATGGAAAGAAAGTATTACAAATCGCTGTTACAATTATGCCTTTGCTTTCGTTGGGAGCCTTGGTATATTCTTTTATCGGCTCACAAGCTCCTATTACAATAATGATATTGGCTAGTATTGGAATTCACTACTATAACTTCAGGAAAGTGAGCAGAGCTCATGAACAAACTTCAAAAAGAGGGGAAATGCTCAAAACCTACTCCTATATTATTGAGCAGTTCGAAAAAGAGAACTGGAATTCTGAAAAATTAAATGAACTAAAGAGCAAGTTGGGTAGTAATGATCGGTTAACATCAAAAAAAATACAGCAACTAAGCAAGCTTATTGAATTATTAGATCAACGATTAAATGTAATGGTTCAAATATTGCTTAATCTGCTGTTTTTCTATGAATTGCACATTTTATTTCGTATCGACAAGTGGAAACAAAATTATGGTACTGAAATTGAAAAGTGGTTTGATGCAATCAGTGAGATTGAAGCCATTTCCAGCTTAGCTAATTTAAGTTTTAACCATGAAGAATGGGCTTTTCCTAAAATTTCAGACAAACACTTTGAGTTGGATGTAAAGGAAGCCGGTCATCCCTTGATTGATGAGAAAGCAAGAGTAAATAACGACTATCAGCTAAATGGCCCTGGAACGGTGCATATTGTAACGGGATCGAATATGGCCGGAAAAAGTACTTTTTTGCGAACCGTTGGAGTGAATGTTGTGATGGCATTGGCAGGAGCTCCGGTTTGTGCTCAGGAAATGACGGTTTCAAATGTGGAAATCAACACTTCTATGAGAATTAAAGATTCGATAGAAGAAAATGAATCTTCTTTTTATGCAGAACTAAAGAGAATTCAGCAGGTGATAGAAAAAGTAAATCGAAAAGAGAAGACATTATTACTATTGGATGAAATTTTGAGAGGAACCAATTCGAAAGACAAGCATACAGGTTCGAGAGCATTGATTAAGCAACTGGTGAAACACGATGCAGTTGCGATGGTGGCAACACATGATTTGGAACTATCGATACTGGAAGAAGAATTACCCGGGCAGGTTGAAAACCGGTTCTTCGATATTAAAATTGATGGTGATCAGCTTTATTTTGACTACAAAGTGCAAAAAGGATTTTGCAAAACCTTTAACGCTCCTATTTTAATGAAGAAAATGGGGATTGATTTGGAAATATTGAAGGAAGCATAAAGCTAAATACTTTTTTATGACAGGGAATCCTGTTTGGATGGTTTTAAAAGCGTTCCCATATTGGGGAATTTACCTTGAATGTTTCGAAGTGTACGCCCGCAATCGGGAATCAGGTATGGATTGGTTCAAAGTACTTTCCCACAATTTGGAGTACGCTTTGGATGATTCGAACTACTCTCCCACAATAGGGCAACATGCTTTGAGTGCTCCAAACTACTCTCCCGCAATTGGGAAATGGGTTTTGGGTGATTTTAAGTACTTTCCCACATTTGGGAACAGGCTTTGGAAGGTTTGAAGTGCTTTCCCATCATTAGGAAGGCTTTTTTTGAATGACATGGATTGACAAACTTGATTTTAGAAAGAGATTTATGCAACAATAAAAAAGCCGAATCGGAAAAGATTCGGCTTCTTGTTATACTATAGTTAATTACTTCATCGGTTCAATTCTATACGATCGAATCAGAAAGAACAACCCGATTAAAACAAACGGAATGCTTAGTAACTGTCCCATATTTAACAACATTCCCTGCTCAAAAGCTTCCTGATTTTCCTTAATAAATTCGATAAAGAAACGAGCTGTAAAAATCATTACAAAAAAAGCTCCGAATAATCTTCCGCTGTATTGTTTTGCATTGGTTTTCCAATACATAAATGACAGAACACCAAAGGAAATCAAATAACAAATTGCTTCGTATAATTGTGCTGGGTGTCGTGGTGCTTTTGGCTCATAAATAGAAGCTCTGATGAATTGAAATCCCCAGTCAGAATGAGTTTGAGTTCCAATAATTTCTGAATTCATCAAATTTCCCAAACGAATAAAACATCCTGCCAAAGCAACCGGAATTACCACGTAATCCAATATCCAAAGCATTGATTTTCTGCTCACTTTTTTAGAATAAAACCATAAAGCAACAAGAATTCCAATTGTAGCACCGTGAGATGCCAATCCTCCCCGCCAAATTTTAATTATTTCGGCAGGGTGTTGTGAATAAAATTCCCATCCGTAGAAAAACACATGTCCCAAACGAGCACCTACAACAGTTGCAATCATGGTATACAGGAATAATTTATCAAGCCATTCCAGTTTAATACCATCTTTTTTAAACATTTTTTCTACCAGATAATATCCTAACAAAAATCCTAATGCGAATAATAATCCGTACCAACGGACAGCGATAGGGCCGATTTTAAATATTTCCGGATCGATATCCCAAAGAATTGAAAGCAACATATGTGTTTTTTTAAGTTTGGTAAGTAAAACTAAATGGATTGTTTCGACTTGCGAAACAATCCATGTGAATTTAGTATGATTTTTTTAATTATGGAAATTAAGCCGGAACTCCTTTTCCATGACATTGTTTGAATTTTTTACCACTACCACAAGGACAAGGTTCATTTCGTCCTACTTTTTGAGCAACACGAACAGGTTCCGGTTTTTTAGGTTCCGGTCTTTCTCTGCCTCCTCCTACTTCTTCTTTTGTAGTTTTCAAATTGCTTAAATCGGTTCTTTTACGTTCTTCTGCCTTGCGGACATCTTCAGGATCCGATAATGGAATATGACCTTTCATTAAGCTGCTGACAACACTCTTATTTATCGTTTCAATCATTGTTTTAAACAAATTGAACGATTCAAATTTGTAGATCAACAATGGATCTTTTTGTTCGTAAGAAGCATTCTGAACTGATTGTTTCAAGTCATCCATCTCACGCAAATGCTCTTTCCAGGCATCATCGATGGTTGCAAGAATAGAAACTTTTTCGAAAGAACGAACCAAATCTTCAGCCTTACTTTCGTAAGCTTTCTTCAAATTGGTTACTACCTGAAACATTTTAGATCCATCAGAAAACGGAACAACAATGTTCTCATATATTTCTGCTTTTGATTCGTATACATTTTTAATTACCGGATAGGCTTGCTTACTAATGGCTTCCACTTTTCGTTTGTAGTTATCCAAAACTACGGCGTAAATTTTCTCAGTAATTTCTTCAGGCTTCTCCTTCATAAATTCCTCTTCACTTACAGGAGATTCGGTTGAAAATGTACGAAGCAAATCCATTTTAAACTCCTCAAAGTCAACACCATGATATTCATTTGCAATCAATTCTGATATATCATACATCATATTGGCAATATCTACCTGAATACGCTCACCAAACAATGCATGGCGGCGACGCTTATAAATAACCTCGCGCTGAGAGTTCATTACATCATCGTACTCCAATAATCTTTTACGAATACCGAAGTTGTTTTCTTCCACTTTTTTCTGGGCACGTTCTATAGATTTAGTAATCATGCTGTGCTGAATTACTTCACCTTCTTTCAGTCCCATTCTATCCATTAACTTTACAATACGATCTGAGCTAAACAAACGCATCAAATCATCTTCCAAAGACACAAAGAATTGAGAAGATCCAATATCTCCCTGGCGACCGGCACGACCACGTAACTGACGATCGACACGACGGGAATCATGACGCTCTGTACCAATAATTGCTAAACCACCAGCAGCTTTTACTTCATCACTTAGCTTAATATCCGTACCACGACCAGCCATATTTGTTGCAATGGTTACAGTTCCCGATTGACCTGCTTCCGCAACAATATCTGCTTCACGCTGATGTAATTTTGCATTCAGTACATTGTGCTTAATCCCTTTTATTTTAAGCATACGACCCAGTAATTCTGAAATCTCAACAGAAGTTGTACCCACTAAAACCGGACGTCCGGCATTTACCAGATCTACAATTTCATCAATTACAGCAGAATATTTTTCACGTTTTGTTTTGTAAACCAAATCCTCACGGTCATCGCGACAAATCGGACGGTTGGTTGGAATTACCACCACCTCTAATTTATAAATATCCCAAAGCTCACCTGCCTCTGTTTCAGCAGTACCAGTCATACCGGCAAGCTTATTATACATTCTAAAATAATTCTGAAGAGTAATAGTAGCAAATGTTTGAGTTGCCGCCTCCACTTTCACATTTTCTTTGGCTTCAATTGCCTGATGCAAACCATCTGAATAACGACG
This sequence comes from Labilibaculum manganireducens, assembly GCF_002843385.1. Lineage (GTDB taxonomy): Bacteria > Bacteroidota > Bacteroidia > Bacteroidales > Marinifilaceae > Labilibaculum > Labilibaculum manganireducens. The sequence continues at coordinate 105,776 of NZ_MVDE01000011.1, read as the reverse complement.
ACCTTCCATAATACGACCGGTTTGCTCGTCTACAATCTTCACCTTACCATCCATCATTACATATTCTACATCTTTTTCGAAAAGAGTATATGCTTTTAATAATTGATTGATCGTATGAACTCTTTCTGATCTTACCGAGTATGCCTGAATCATTTCATCTTTTTTGGCTACTTTTTCTTCATCCGAAAGATCTGATTTTTCAATTACTGCTACTTCTGATCCAATATCAGGCAGTACAAAGAAACCTGAATCTTCAACATCAGAACTAATCAAGTCAATTCCCTTATCTGTAAGTTCAATTGAATTGTGCTTTTCATCAATAACAAAATACAATTCATCGGTGATGATGTGCATATTTTTGTTATTCTCCTGCATGTAAAAATTTTCTGTTTTTAAAAGACTGGCTTTATTTCCCTGCTCACTTAAAAACTTAATAAGCGGCTTCATCTTTGGCAATCCCTTGTAGGTTCTAAGCAATAGTTTTGCTCCTTCCTCCAGATCTTTTTTATCTTCGCTGTTCAATAATTTTTTAGAATCGGTAAAAATCTTCATTACCAAATCATTCTGAGCTTTCACCAACTTTTGAACCTTTGGTTTCAGATCATCAAATTGTTGATGTTCACCTCTTGGAATCGGACCGGAAATAATCAATGGAGTACGTGCATCATCAACCAAAACCGAGTCAACTTCATCGACAATTGAATAATTGTGACGACGTTGAACCAAATCCTTAGGATTAGTTGCCATATTATCACGCAGGTAATCAAAACCAAACTCGTTATTGGTTCCAAAAGTAATATCAGAAGCATAAGCTTTTCTACGCGCATCTGAATTTGGAGAATGCTTATCGATACAATCAACAGATAGTCCGTGAAATTGGTATATTGGTCCCATCCATTCTGAGTCACGTTTTGCAAGGTAGTCATTCACTGTAATCAAGTGAACTCCTCTGCCGGTTAAGGCATTCAAAAACACAGGCAATGTGGCCACAAGAGTTTTACCCTCCCCTGTTGCCATCTCAGCAATTTTTCCCTGATGAAGAACTGTACCTCCAATCAGCTGAACATCGTAATGAACCATGTTCCATGTAATTTCAGTTCCGCCAGCAGTCCATGAATTAAAATATACGGCAGTTTCGCCATCTATTTGTATGTTATCGTAATAGGGAGCTAAATCGCGATCAAATTTAGATGCCGTTACTTCCAGTTCCGAATTTTCGGTAAATCTTCGGGCAGTATCTTTTATAACCGCAAAAGCAGTAGGAAGAATTTCGTCTAATACTTCTTCTATTTTTTCATCAATTTTCTTTTCAATTTCGTCAATCCTATCGTAGATTTCCTCTCTTTCGTTGATTGATAATTCACCAGTATCAACTTTATCTTTAAGACTCTGTATTTCGTCTTTTTCCGCTTGAATAAAATCCTGAATACGTTGCTTTAATTTACCTGATTCTCCACGAAGATCATCATTACTTAAAGTAGTAACTCTATCGTATTCCGCTTTAATTTTCCCTAAATAAGGACTCAATTCTTTAAGGTCTCTATCTGATTTATTACCAAACAGTTTACCCAATGTACTATCTATAAAACCCATTTTGATTTGTTGATTTCGATGTGTAAAATATTCTCAACCAAAAGGTTGAAAACAATATTATTATATAACAAGTGAAATTTCCTATTGAAAAACAGGAAAGGAAAGTTAAGCTAAAACAGGGGCTCGAATATGAAAATCACCATCTGGGATTGTACCAATAAGGACATCCCGAAAAACTAAATAGTAGTGATAATCAAACCATATAGGAATACTTCCCAATGGAACAACTTGATTTTCTACAGGAAATTTAGGCAAATTCTCAAGTAATGAAATATTTTCAATGTTTGGAATGTATTTCCCTGCAAATTGATCCTGCTCTGTATGTGCAAGTATTGTTGATGAATAAGATTCATCAATATTCTGGATATGATCGGCATACCAATTGGCAAACAGCTGATGATCAACAGTTAAATCCTGGCCATTGGCCAAAGGAACTGCTGCTGCACATCCTGTGAGCACACAAAATACTACTATAAGGTATCTATTCATATCCATTGAACCCAAAAGTAAATATTTTTATTGACTTAACAGTTCTACATTATAAAAAAAGCCTCACATATGTGAGGCTTTTTAATATATTTTGCTTTTAACTAGACTTGAGTTGAATCAACAAAAACTCTGGCTTTAAATTCTTTGTCCATCATATACAAACCGTGACCTTTTCCTTCAAACATTCTTAATTGGTCAATAATTTCATTAACAGTAGCTTCTTCTTCTACCTGTTCGTCAACAAACCACTGCATAAAATTCACTGAAGCATGATCTTTTTCTTCAATCGCAATATTTACACAACCATTAATTAAGGTTGTCACATACTCTTCGTGCTTTAAAGTTTCTTCGAAAATATTTAATACACCATTCCAATCAGAAGGAACTTCTGCAATTGGCTCCAAAATAACTCTTCCGCTGCGTTCGTTTACGTAATCCATCATTTTCATCGCATGTGAAGTTTCTTCCTGAAATTGTACTTTCATCCAATTTGCAAAACCAGGCATTCCATTCGCATTGAAATAGTTCGACATTGACAAATAAAAATAAGCAGACCAAAATTCAGCGTTGATTTGCTTGTTCAAGATTTCTTCTACTTTTTTACTAATAGCCATAACGTATAATAATTTTAAGTAAGTTCTTATTCTACATCAAATGTAAGAGAAATATGGTAATCTAAGCATCGCAAACCGTAGCTTTAATCCTAATTTAAAATCAAACTAAATACCACATTTTGTTGAACAAAAAAAGGTCTTCCAGATTGGAAGACCTTAAATTATATCCGTTAAGGATCTAAATATTTATTAAATAGCGTCGATTATCGCATTTAAAGTGGCACTTGGACGCATGGCCTTATTTGCCAATTCCTCGTTTGGCATAAAATAGCCGCCAATATTCATTGGTGTACCCTGAGCATCATTCAATTCAGTAACAATTTTTTCTTCATTAGCTTCCATATCCTGAGCTACTTTAGTAAAAATTGTTTTCAATTCAGCATTTTTATCTTGTGCTGCAAGTGCTTGAGCCCAATACATTGCCAAATAGAAATTAGAACCACGGTTATCCAACTCATTCACCTTACGTGATGGCGATTTTCTTTCTTCCAAAAACTTGCTTACACCTAAATCAAGAGTTTCTGCAAATAAAGCAGCCTTCTCATTATTAAAAACATTAGCCAAGTGCTCTAAAGAAACACCTAATGCTAAATACTCTCCAAGAGAATCCCAACGCAGGTGACCTTCAGTCAAGAATTGTTGAACGTGCTTAGGAGCCGATCCTCCGGCACCTGTTTCGAACAATCCGCCACCATTCATCAACGGAACGATAGATAGCATTTTTGAAGAAGATCCCAATTCCAAGATTGGGAAAAGATCTGTTAAATAATCACGCAATACGTTACCAGTTACCGAAATTGTATCTTCCCCTTTACGGATTCTTTCCAATGAGAATGCAATTGCATCATCCGGAGTCAAAATGCGGATATCCAAACCAGCAGTATCATAATCAGCTAAGTAAGTGTTTACTTTTTTGATTAACTGAGCATCATGTGCACGATTTTTATCCAACCAGAAAATAGCCGGCGTATTCGTTGCTTTAGCTCTGTTCACAGCTAATTTAACCCAATCCTGAATAGGAGCATCTTTAACCTGACACATTCTGAAAATATCACCTTTTTCAACTTTCTGCTCCATCACAATGGTTCCATCGAATTCTGCAACGCGAATAACACCATCTCCCTGAGCAATGAAAGTTTTATCATGTGATCCGTACTCTTCGGCTTTTTGCGCCATTAAACCAACATTCGACACAGATCCCATGGTTGCTGCATCGTATGCTCCATTTTTTCTGCAATCGTCGAAACAAACCTGATAAATAGTAGCATAACATCTGTCTGGAATCAATGCTTTAGTATCCTGTAGTTCTCCGGCAGAGTTCCACATTTTTCCACCATCACGAACTACAACCGGCATCGAAGCATCAATAATTACGTTATTTGGAACGTGCAGGTTAGTGATTCCTTTGTCAGAATCAACCATCGCAATATCAGGGCGTGATTTGTACACTTCCATAATATCAGCTTCGATTTCAGTTCTCTTCGCTACAGGAAGATTTTGAATTTTATTATAAAGATCACCTAATCCATTGTTGAAGTTTACTCCTAATTCTTTAATTGTATCAGCGTGCTTGGCGATAGCTTCTTCATAGAAAACTTCAACGGCATGCTTAAACATCACAGGATCAGAAATCTTCATCATGGTTGCCTTAAGGTGCAGCGACCATAGTAATCCTTCTTTTTTAGCAGCAGCAATTTCTTTAGCATAGAAAGCACGTAATGCTTTCACATTCATTACTGAAGAATCAATAACTTCATTAGCCAACAGCTCCTGCTTCTCTTTTAATACAGTTGTATTGCCCGCATTGTCAACATACTCGATGCGCACGTTAGTTGCTTTAGGCATGGTCACCGATTTCTCTGAACCATAAAAATCACCCTCCGCCATGTGAGCAACGTGAGATTTTGAATCTGCAGACCACTTACCCATTCTGTGCGGGTTATTCTTAGCATATTGCTTAACAGAACCTGCTGCCCGACGGTCGGAGTTACCTTCGCGTAAAACCGGATTTACGGCACTACCCAAAACTTTTGCAAATCTTACTTGAAGTGCTTTATCATCAGCTGTTTTAGCTTCTTCCGGATAAGTTGGGATATCGTATCCTTTTTCCTGCAACTCAGCAATCGCGCTCTGCAATTGAGGAATTGAAGCACTAATATTTGGCAGTTTAATAATGTTTGCTTCCGGGGTTAATGAAAGCGCACCTAATTCAGCCAAATAATCAGGAATTCTTTGCTCTTCAGTTAAATTCTCAGGGAAGTTGGCAAGAATTCTTCCTGTAAGAGAAATATCCTTGGTTTCGATCTCAATTCCCGAAGTTTTAGTAAAGGCTTTGATAATTGGCAATAACGAATAAGTCGCCAAGGCTGGAGCTTCATCAATTTTTGTGTAAATGATTTTTGACTTCTGTGCCATTTTGGTTGTTGTTTTGAGTGATTTAATAATTAATAAAAAGTCTCTGTTTACTTATTGAAATTTGAAATAATCATATCTCAAATTCAGAGTAAACATATGTATTTTTTTTAGTTTCCGATTTAAAAGAATCTATTTTTTAACGATTTTTTTCTTTAATTACAACTACTTAAAAATTAGGCTTCTGCACAAAAACAGAAGCCTAATTTAAATCATTATATATATGCTGTATATCATATCTTCAATTTTTATTCAAAATCCAGGGAGAATTTTTGTTTAAGTAAGCCTAAAGCGGGATTTTTCTCACACAAATAATTAAATCGATCCGAATCGGTATACATTCTTTTTGCTGTTTTTATTTGAATAATTTCTGTCTCAATCTGAATTTCTGAATTGTTTAATTCTTTTCTCAAATAGTTCCGCACCTCATTTTTCACTGAGACAACATCATCTTCCTGTAAAGGATTACTAACCATCAGAACAACACGATCGTCCCCAACTATTTTAGGCTTATTAACTGTAATAGCCAATCGAATACGATCACTTTTCCCTTTGACAATTATATATTCTTTTAGCTTTGCTTCCAGCTTTTCCTGTGTAATTGGTTCACTACCGGTAATAGCTTCAATAGTACTGACAGCCTTTTTATCTTTGGGTTTGCTTGCAATATTGGTACGCGAAATTCCACTGTTTAAAGCTTGCTTGATAGAGACCGAACCTGCAAAGTTGGATTTTGAAGCAACACCTACGCCATTGCTCTTTTCCTTATTTCCGTTGTAAACACCACCGGTATCGTTTACTGTTTGTATTGTTTGAACATTTGAATTATGAGCAACCACTGCTTTAACCACAGTACCTATGGCCTCTCCATCAACAATTATTTTCTGAAGTTTTTTTTTGTTCAGATTTAATTCAAGTCCTTTTTTTTTTAATTCAATTATCTGTGATAATTGAATTAAGCTTAATTCGATAAGAAGTCTTTGATTTTGACTTGCTTTAAAACCAATATCGCATTGATTTAAGATTTTGAGTGCTTCATATAGAAAATCAAGCGGGCATTTTTTTGACTGCTCAACATATTTTTGTTTTACCGAATCGCTAACCTCAAGCAATTGAACTGTTGCAGGATCTTTTCCTACCAATACATCCCGAATGTGAGCGCTCAACCCGGCAACAAAATGATGTCCGTCAAATCCTTTCTCAAGAATTTCATTGAGCATGAGAAGCACATCACTTACTTTTCCATCCAGAAAAGCATCTACCATTTTAAAATAGTAGTCGTAATCCAAAACATTTAAATTCTGAATAACACTTTCGAAAGAGATCTCTTTACCAGAAAAACTTACAATCTGATCGAAAATAGAAAGAGCATCACGCATAGCTCCATCCGCCTTTTGAGCGATAACATTTAAACCTTCCTCTTCGATTACAACTGATTCCTTTTCTGCAATTTCTTTAAGATGTTTAACTGAATCTTCAACTTTAATTCTATTGAAATCAAAAATCTGACAACGCGACAGAATTGTAGGAAGTATTTTGTGTTTCTCGGTTGTAGCCAGCACAAAAATGGCGTGAGCCGGAGGTTCTTCCAGAGTTTTCAGAAAAGCATTGAATGCCGAAGCCGAAAGCATGTGAACCTCGTCAATAATATATATACTATAATTGCCAATTTGTGGTGGTATTCGAACCTGGTCAATCAAGGAACGAATATCTTCAACAGAATTGTTCGATGCAGCATCTAATTCGTGAATATTGTAAGAGCGGTTTTCATTAAAAGCAACACATGATTCACACGTATTACATGCTTCAAAATCGGAACTTATATTTGAACAATTAATTGTTTTTGCAAATATTCTTGCACAGGAAGTTTTTCCAACACCACGAGGACCACAAAACAAATAGGCATGAGCCAAATGATTGTTTTTAATGGCATTTTTAAGGGTGACTGTAATTGACTGCTGACCTACAACCGATGAAAAAATCGAAGGGCGGTATTTGCGTGCTGAAACAATATAATTCTCCATAAACTCTGACAAAAAACCAAATTGGTTTCATTTTTTTAGAAATTCAAATATACTGAATCAATCTAAATAAAACACCAAAGGAGTTGCAGGATTTTCAATAAAAACGACTAAGCTTCTTATTAAAAGCCTGTTAATCAGGAAATCATATTGAAGATATTTATCTGCACAAAAAAAAGGGATGCAACTTTACAGCGGCATCCCTTTCATATAATTATTTGTATACTGCTAATTTACAGGATCGTATCTTGTTACACGATGCACACCTTTAACACGTTTTAATTTCACAATTAAGGTATCAAGATGCTCGGTACTTGCAATTACAACAGTAACATTACCTACAAAGGATCCTGCGTTTGTATCTACTGAGATGGATCTCATTTGCACCCGAAGGTCTTTAGAGATAACATCGGATATATTACTTACAATTCCCAGCTCATCGTCTCCTGTAATGTGAAGTACGGCTTGATAAGAAGCAGAGCCTTTATCAGTCCAATTTGCTTTTACTACCCGGTACGGGTAGCGCGTTTGCATCTCACTGGCATTAGGACAACCTAATCTGTGAATTCGAATGCCTTTACCGATTGAAATGAATCCGAAAATTTCGTCACCAAAAATTGGATTACAACAATTTGCCAATGAATATTCAACATTTGAAACGTTCTCATCAACAATTAATACGTCTTCACCTTCTTTCGTGATTTTCTTCGAAGAATAATCAGGACGTTCTTCTGGAACAATTTTCTCAATTTCCTTTTTATCAGTAAGAATATCTTTTATTTCAGATAATTCATGCTGTTCCAAGGCTATTCCCTGATACAAATCGGCCGCTATTTTGTACTTATAGAAAGTCATTAACTTTCTAATATTTTCATCACAGAACTCAATTTTCCAATTTTTCATTCTGCGCTTCAGAGTCTCTTTTCCAAGGTCAGCTTCCTTAAGCATCTCCTCTTTTATCGTCTGCCGAATTTTATTTTTCGCTTTTGTAGAAACCACAAAATTCAACCAATCTAATTTCGGTTTTTGAGAATTAGAAGTCGTTACGGAAACCTGATCTCCATTATTTAGAATCTGCTTAATGGATACATTCTTCTGATTGACTGTACCTCCTATGCATTTATCACCAACATCGGAGTGAATCGAATACGCAAAATCGAGTAAGGTTGCTCCTGCTGACAATTGTTTTAAATCACCTTTAGGCGTAAATACGTATATTTCCTTGTGATATAAATCAGCTTTAAAACTATCAATTAAATCGATGGAATCGCTTCCGTGACTTTCAATAACTTCCCGAATATCCTGCAACCATGCATCCAATCCTCCTTCTTCACTTTTTCCACCTTTATATTTCCAGTGAGCAGCAAAACCCTGCTCGGCAATTCGGTTCATCCGCTTGCTGCGAATCTGAACCTCCACCCAACGATTATCAGGTCCCATAACTGTAGTATGAAGAGATTCATACCCATTTGATTTTGGAATGGTGATCCAGTCTCTTAATCGATTTGGATTTGGCCGGTACAAATCACTGACAGCAGAATAAACTTTCCAACATTCAGATTTCTCTTTTTTCGGTGTCGCTTTTAGTATGATTCTAATGGCAAATATATCGTAAACTTCCTCAAACTCAACTTGTTTCTTCTGCATTTTGTGAAGAATAGAAGCGATGGATTTTGTTCGCGCTTTTACTTTGTATTTCATCCCGAATTGATCCAATTCTGCTTTAATTGGATCCACAAAATCTTTAATATATTTTTGTCGTTGCTCCTCACTATCCTTCAATTTCTTTTCAATCTCGAAATAAACATCAGGATTTAAATAACGCAATGCCAAATCCTCCATATCAGATTTTACATTATACATTCCCAAACGATGAGCAAAAGGGATGTAAAGAAATTCTATTTCTTTGGATAAAGATTGTTGTTCCTCTACCGATTTATTCTCCAGATTCCGGAGATTAAACAATCGGTCTGCCATAATGATAAGAACTACGCGCACATCATCGGCAAAGCTTAATAACAGCTTTCTGAAATTCTCTGATTGAAGACTTGGATTTTGATTGTAGATATTGGTTACCTTAACCAAGCCTTGTATGATTAAAGTAACTTTAGGTCCAAACAATTCTGAAATTTCATCTAAAGAAATCCGGTCTTTTTGAACGATATCATATAGCAAAGAGCAAATTACTGAAGTTCTTCCTAATCCTAGTTCCTCAACAACAATTTGAGCTATCGAAATGCTTTTATATATGGCTGGTTCTCCATTCCTTCTTCTCTCACCATCATGATCTTTTAAGCTTAATTCAAATGCTTTTCGAACTAATTTTATATCTGCCCGGGTAACAATATTTTTACACGTAACAAGCAAATGCTTGTACCGATACAAAATCTGTCTCCTCTCTTCTTCCCTGTTGAATTCAGTCATAAATATCTTTCTGATTTTAAGTCTTGCTTTGTTTTGAATTTTGATTAAAACTGATTCTTCATGATCTTTCGGTATTCGAAACAATGATTTCCTCCCATTTTTAAGCACACTAAAAGTATAAAAGCTATTAATGAATGGCAAGCAGGTTAATACTTTTTAACGATTCCAAATTCTTATAATTCAAAGATACTCTTCTGAAGATCTAATTTTCAATCAATTGATAAAATAATACATTTCAAGAGCATAAAAAATGGTCTGATTTGTTAAATTTGTTAGCTTGCGATCAGAAATCATTTTGAAATTTATTTATGTCTTTAACAGATAAAAAAAATATTCTTTTTACCAGATCTCTAAGTTCTGAACACATAATGTATGCTGAAAAACTAGGTCTGGAAGTTACCGCAAAGCCATTTATTCAAATTGATCTCATGCCTCTTTCGAAAGAAAAGACAGATCTGATTAATTCAAAACCGGAATCAAATTGGATTTTCACAAGTCAGAATGCGGTTAAGAGTATTTCAGAAAACCTAAGCTCGCTAATTGCTTTGGAAGAAAAAAAAGTATTTGCTGTTGGAGAAAAAACAGCAGAAGAACTGTTCAAAATTGGAATAGTCGCTTTACTTCCGGAACAACACAACTCGCAATCTTTACTTGAGTTGCTTGAAAAACAAAGCGCCTCCTCTTACATTCATTTTTCAGGAAATTTAAGGCAAAACAGCATTTCTGATTTTATGGCTGAAAAAGAATTTAATTTTGAGGAAATAGAGTGCTACCAAACAAATTTGCATCAACCGGACGTTACTATTACTGATTTTGATGCCATTTGTTTTTGCAGTCCGAGTGCTGTTTATAGTTTTTTCAGCAAATACAAAATAAACGAAACTATTCCCTGTTTTGCTATTGGAAGTACAACCGCAGTAAAACTGCTGGATTTTTCCGAACATGTTGTCATGTCTGAAAATACAAACGTTTATTCCTTACTCGAAATTTGTCACAATTACTTAAATTCATAAAACCTATACAATATGCATCAATACAAAAGAAGTTCCGAATTATTTACAGAGGCCAACAAATACATTCCAGGAGGTGTAAACTCACCGGTTAGAGCATTTAAATCTGTTGGCGGAACTCCTGTCTTTATCAAAAAAGCAAAAGGAAGTATTCTTACCGATGTTGACGGAAATGAGTACATCGATTACATTTCATCGTGGGGGCCCATGATTTTGGGACATGCATACCCAAAAGTAATAGATGCCATCAAAGCAAAGGTTGAAGATTCAACATCCTTTGGTGCTCCAACTGAACTGGAAATTGAAATTGCCAAATTAATTGTGGACATGGTTCCAAATATTAATAAGGTGAGAATGGTTAATTCCGGTACCGAAGCATGTATGAGTGCCATTCGTGTTGCCAGAGGTTATACCGGCCGAAATAAATTTATCAAATTCGAAGGCTGTTATCACGGTCATGCCGATTCATTTTTGATTAAAGCCGGCAGCGGAGCAAGTACCTTTGGGGTGCCAAATTCACCCGGTGTTACTCCAGGCACTGCAAACGACACACTAACTGCCAAGTACAATAACATTGAAGACGTAAAACAATTAGCAGCAGAAAATAAAGGTGAAATTGCCGCTGTAATAGTAGAAGCAATTGCTGGAAACATGGGCTGTGTGCTTCCTAAAAAAGGTTTTCTGGAAGATTTACGCGAATTATGTGACAAAGAAGGAATTCTATTGATTTTCGACGAGGTAATGTCTGGTTTTCGTTTGGGCAAAGGCGGTGCTCAGGAATATTTTGGCGTTAAAGCCGATTTGGTAACTTTCGGTAAAGTTATTGGTGGTGGAATGCCTGTAGGAGCTTATGCCGGACCCGATGAAATTATGAAGGTCGTTTCGCCTGTTGGTCCAGTTTATCAGGCAGGAACCTTATCGGGTAACCCTATTGCTATGATTGCAGGATTAACCCTGTTAAAAGAGCTTAACGAGAACCCTCACTACTTCACTGAACTTGCGGATAAAACAGAATATCTTCACAAAGGATTGGATAAGGTGCTTTCGGAATCGGGGTTCGCTTACAAAATTAACCGTTGTGGCTCCATGATCAGTGTTTTCTTTACGGATATCGATGTAATAGATTTTGAAACTGCTGCAACCGCTAATAACGACAAATTCCCTAAATTCTTTCACGAAATGTTGAAAAGAGGAATTTACCTTCCTCCATCATCATTCGAAAGTTATTTCCTATCTAATTCATTAACTTATGAAATGCTTGACAAGACCATTCAAGCTGCAAAAGATTCACTTGAAGCGATGAAATAGATGTAAGAGATAATTTCACTTTAAGGTTCAAATTCCTTTGTAACCCGATTAAAGTCGGGTTACAATTACAAACCAAAAACTCCAGCGAAATGATTATCACCAAAGAAAGTTTACAGGAAACACACACAAGAATTCAAGAATTCATTCATCGAACACCTGTTATGAGCTCTCAACTCATCAACCAAATTGTTGGAGCTGATATCTATTTTAAATGTGAAAATTTTCAGAAAATGGGCGCATTCAAAATGCGGGGGGCTACAAATGCTATTCTTCAACTATCAGAAACAGAGAAAGAATTTGGAGTTGCCACTCATTCATCGGGTAATTTTGCCCAGGCAATAGCGCTTGCTGCTAAAGTGCAAGGCATTAAAGCGTACATTGTAATGCCTTCGAATGCTCCGGAAATAAAGAAAACAGCTGTAAAAGGATATGGCGGCGAAATTATTGAATGCATACCGACTCTTGAGGCAAGAGAAACTACCTTAAACGAAGTTGTCAATAAAACCGGTGCAGTTTTTTTGCATCCCTACAATGATTATCAGGTAATTGAAGGACAAGCAACTGCAGCAATGGAATTGATTGAAGATCATGATGATTTGGATGCAATTTTCGCTCCTGTTGGTGGCGGAGGTTTACTATCCGGTACAGCTTTAGCTGCACATTATTTTTCGCCAAACACAAAAATAATAGCTGGTGAACCTATGGGCGCTGATGATGCCTGGCAATCCCTGCAAAAAGGTGAAATTGTTCCGCAAACCAATCCTCAAACCATTGCAGATGGTCTGCTAACCTCATTGGGAGATAAAACATTTCCAATTATTAAGGAACATGTTGAAGAGATTATCAGAGTGGAAGAAAAAGAAATAATTGCAGCAATGAGGCTGATTTGGGAGCGAATGAAAAACATTGCAGAACCATCGAGTGCAGTCGCTCTTGCTGCTTTAATAAAAGAAAAGAAAAGGTACAAAGGCCAAAAAGTTGGAATTATTCTTTCGGGCGGAAATGTGGAGTTAAGCAGGTTGCCGTTTTAAGGAAACCAATAATTCTAAATTCAATGGAACTTAAAAAACTACTCGACCCTTTTCCGGCAAAAGAGGAAGCCAGATTGGTTGCTCAAAGTATCGCAGAGAATCCCATGTATATAAACGAACTGTGGGATATTTGTATCAGCAATGAGAAACATTCCTGGCGGGCAACATGGATTTTAGATAAGATTTATGATATTGCTCCTGATCTGGTTCGCCTGTATCTGCCTCAAATGATTGAGCTAGTCCCTACTCTTTCCAACGAAAGCAAATTAAGGCAATATTTAAAACTGATTAGTTTAGAACCTCTTCCAGGCAATGTATCCGGTGATTTTATCAATTACTGCTTCGATGCTTTGATTTCCAGCACATCAGCCATTGCAATTAAGGTGTATGCCATGCAAATTCTATACAATTTTTCTTTACAAGAACCGGATATACAAAATGAATTAGCTCTTGTGATCGAAGAGCAAATGGAAAATGGAAGTGCAGGCTACTGTTCCCGTGCCCGAAAAATCCTGAAAGCTATTTCTACTGTAAAATAATTAATCTTTTCCAGGCCAATATACTGCATCGCAATTGTTTTTTTGTTAAGTTTAAATTCTACTGATTTAAAACGAATTTAAATTTATTAAAAGATGGATCAAACAGTTGAGTTGACAAACATTTCAGATACTATTCGGGCGATATCCAATCGGGACATCGTTAAAATTGCCATTCCTGTTGATATTTATTTACAAGAGGCCGAGAATTTGGCCCTTTGGTGTATCAAAGATCAAATGCAATTAATGAATATTGGAATGTCTGCTGACATAAGTGCTGATCTCAGACTTAGAGCTCAAACATTGCGATCGGCTCAAACCCATTGGATAGAGGAAAAAAATACCGTTTCGGAAATACAACAAAAATGGGAAATTACATCGAAGCAAGCCTGTGTCTTGCAGGATGAACTACTGTATTCATTCCGCTATGCTTTTCGCAATAAACCGAAACTGCTGCCACTGGTAAAGTCCGGTTACAAACGAAAAAAACACACAGTTTTAATTCAGGATCTTTACGACTTATCGATATTAGGGATGAAATACCAGGATTTGCTTATTCCGATTGATTTCGATTTAAATAAATTAAATTTAGCCAAAACCCTGTCGGAACAGGCTGCCGATCGTTTTGCCAAACTAAATTGCCTGCGAATGCAAGGCAACGAATCGAAACTATTTCGCGATAAAGCCTATATCTACCTGAAGCAATTGGTAGATGAAGTTTGTTGTGCAGGAAAATATCTGTTTCGGAATGATCCTAATCGATACCAGGGATACACAAGTGAATTCATCCGTCGTAAAAATAATAATCGCAATCACAAAAAAACAGATTCAGATCAACTTTAAGTTTGCCCTGTTGTGATTTTCCGGCATTATGGCTAAAACAGTCAGCAAACTCATCTGTTTTTAAGTGTAAAGATTACATACATTATCAATCCGCTCAGCTAAATCATCTGCCAGATCATCTTTAGATAGAGTCAAATCATAAAAATTACAATTCAGATCATATTTAAAGCCAATCCGATCAACTATAACAGCATAAAGATCCAATCTTCTATATTATTTATTTGATCGGTATAGTAATATTAATGATCTGCTTTCTTATTTAAATGATCCGATAATGAATTTAGATTATCTGTAAAGCTATATTAATGAATCGCATAACAATATAAGCCATCTGCCAATAAGTTTATAATCCCCGAATGGAATCTAAGCAGCCTAATATATAGAAAACAGCATCAGTAAAAACAAATTGACTAGCCAGATTCCCATGATCTTAACTTAAGGATAGCAACTTGCAGCGATAGGCTTATATGCCAACCTGTTTGTAAGTTCTGGCGATTATTTGGCTTAGTATTTAAAGCAATCTTTATCTGCACAGGCTTGATGTTGATTTTAAAATGGCATTCACAGCAATCAGACTTCCCCATTTTGTATAAGTTTCTCACTCAATTGTAGTAACTTAGGGTATGGACAATTTGTGAAATTTGGTATCTACCTTAAAAGATATGCCATGAAAAAGGAAGAAAAATTATACGAAGTATTTGGAGAATTGCTTTATGCACTGGCAAAAGCAGATGGAGTGATTAAGAAAGAAGAAAAGGAAGCTCTTACGCAGCTGTTGAAGAATCATGCGCTTGGCTCTGAAATATTATGGTCGTTTGAGTTTGAGGAGTCGCACAACTCTTCAGTTGAAGAAATCTATAACAAGGTGATTAATTTTTGTCATGTATATGGCCCGGCTCCGCAATACGATGAATTCATTACCGCCATGAAGATTGTTGCTGATGCCTCTGATGGAATGACAGCAAAGGAACACAAATTGATTAATTCTTTTTCGGAAGATTTAATGGAAAGATTTCAACGTGACATTGATAAACTAAAACAATTCAAAAAAAAGGAATACAGGTAATTCCATTGTTTCAAATAATTGCATAAACCACCTGCAGGTGGTTTTCTTGTTTTTTATAAAAATCCTGCCAAAACGGCAGCTCCGTATGCACCTACAAACTGAGGAGATGTTGGAACAATCAGATCATCTCCAAAAGTCTGTTTCAAGAGATGTATCATACATGCATTATTTGCAACACCACCGGCAAATAAAATTGGAGTTTTTAAATCCTGACGTTTAATCATTCCAACAGCACGGCGGCACACCGATTGATGAACAGCCAATGCAATATCAGCCCGCAGACAACCTTTCGCCAAAAGAGAAGTAACCTCCGACTCTGCAAATACGGCACACATGCTGTTAATTTCTATTCCCTCCTGTCCTTTTAATGCTTCCAAACCAAGGGTGCTTTGCTGATAACCAAGACTTACTGCCATCAATTCAAGAAATTTACCGGTACCTGCAGCACATTTATCATTCATCTCAAACTTAAACACTTTTCCATTTTCATTCAAAGAAATAACCTTGGTATCCTGCCCTCCAATATCAAGAATTCCCCGAACACCTGGATGCAATGTCGCCGCTCCTGTTCCATATGCCTTAATTTCCGTTATGGTCGGATAATCGAAGGCAATCTCAAGACTTGCGCGGCCATAACCTGTGGCCATCACTTTATCGAACGAAATATCAGCAATTAATTCCTGAACACGCTCCACCGGATTGTAACCAGATTCGGACTGCCTGCTCACAACAACCTCTCCGTCTTCAATCACAACCAACTCTATGCTTCTGGAGCCAATATCTATTCCGGCATGTCTCATTCCAATAATATTGTATCTTATTTCTGATGCAAATAAAAAAAACTGAGAATGCTGCAGCCCTCTCAGTTTTTATATTTCAATTCTATTTATTTTATTATTTCAACAAATGCTTCTACACGAGTTGACAATTGTCCCATATCTTCCTGACTGTAATCTGTCTCAAGTCTCAATACGGAAACACCATCTTTTTCCAAGGTTTTTTCAACAGAGAAAGATTCCATAATATAAGGCTGACAGAATTGAAGTCCGTAATGAATCACACCGTCGGCATTTGTATTTTCAGCCATTTCTTTGATGTGCTCTACGCGCTCCTGATTTGGTGTAAATACTGCACAATCAATTTTAAAATAACGATCAACAACAGCATCAATAAGGCCATCAATTGTATCTGCAGAAGCGTCGGTTGTATTTCGCTGACCTCGCTCACCAATACATGATTCTTCGCCAACAATTACAGCACCTGCAGCTTCGATTACAGCAGGAACTTTCCAATTTGGAATTGCCATAGGACAACCGGAAATAACTACACGGGGAGCGTTTTCAACTTTTACGCCTTTCTTTTCTTTTACCAGCAATTCCAGTTCATCACATAAAACGTTTACTTTCTCAGTAAAACGAACCGGATTATCCAAAAAAGCAATTTGGTTGATTAATAAAGCATCTAATCCGGAAATTGGACTTGGATTGGCCATGCGAAGTTTAGACAGACGGGCTAATGCATTTCGCTTTGCATTTACAGCAGCAATTCCTTGTTTTAAATCTTCCAAACCGATTCTTTTGCCTGTCATTTCCTCTAACTTAGCAATAAAAGCCTCATATTCATGCTTTAATAATTTTCTTGCCATTGGAGCCTTGTTTTGAGGAAGATCCATTTGAAAGAAATTTGGCACCATCTGACTAAATATCTCGAATGATTTTTTCTTTCCATCGCAGGTATTTTCCCCTACAATAAGGTCTGAAACTTCCATATATGGACAAACCTTACCTAATTTGAAACCAAAGAATGATTTGATTAACGAACAAGTATTACGAGGCAGTACCTTCTCAACTTCTTCCTGAGCAAAATCAGCTCCGGCACACAATCCTACAGATGTGCAACCTGCTGCAAGTACAAGCTCTTCAGGTACAAAAACGCAAAAAGAACCAATTATTTTTCGCCCTGCCTCCTGCTCATCACGCAACTCCTGAATTCTTAACCCGTGAGCTTCGCTCATCACAAAATCGAAATATCCCATTCCTTCCGGACGATGTTCCTGCGACATGAAAATGGATTGGTACGCGCCACCTAAATTCTCCAGTAAAGCATCATGATTATCAAGGTTTAAGCCAAGATCAGTCCACATTTTTGTATAATCTGCCATTGTTATTCTATTTTATTGATTTTCGGCTGCAAAAGTAGAAATCATAAAACCCCATTCCTAACTACCTGATAAGTTTTTCAACATAAATTTATTTGTTTTAAGATCAACTACTGATATAAACTAAATTAATCAGTAAACTCCCATTTGTTTAATCTAAATCCAAACAAAAAAGAGGTGCCAATACTGACACCTCATTCTATATTTTCATTCGAGAGTTTATCTTCCCCAATCAGATTCTTTCACCTTTTTCACAAGATACTCCACGTTTTCAACCGGTATTGAAGGCAATAGCCCGTGTCCCAAATTGAAGATCCATTTGTGATCTTTTCGTCCATAATTCAGGAAGTATTCAAATTCCTGATCGATAGCTTGTGGTGCAGCCTCCAATATACGAGGATCAAAATTCCCTTGCAGAATCATTTCTTCGCCAACAATTCCTCTCACCTCATGCAATGGCATTTGCCAATCAACACTTACACAATCGCATAAATCGTAGTTCACCATATTGATACCTGTTCCCAAACCTTTTGGCAGGTAGATGGTTTTCACTCCTGTTTCACGAACTGCACCTAAAATAGCCTTAACGGATGGTAAGAAAACCTCTTTATACAATTCCACAGGAATTAATCCGGCGTGGGTTTCAAATAACTGAAATGCCTTAACACCATGTTCAACTTGCTTTAGCGCATAGTGAATACTCATTTCTGTAATTTTAGCAACCACCTTCTTCATTAGTGCTTTATCACGATAGATTGCAGGAACAAAATCAGGGAAATTCTGATTCCGACTGAAACCTTGATACATATAACACAAAGTAGTTAAAGGACCTCCACAAAATCCAATTAATGGAATTTCGTTTGGCTTGGTTTCTAAAATGCGGTCAATCGCTTTATAAATATGCTCAAGTTTTTCAGGCTTGTCGGATAAAAATGACAGAGGATCCGCAACATCTTTTAAGGCTGTTGCAAAACTGGGACCCTTTCCTTCAAAACTCAATTCCATTCCTAAAGCTTCCGGAATCACCAAAATATCAGAAAACAAAATAGCAGCATCTACCCCCAAATCATGAATTGGTAA
Source organism: Labilibaculum manganireducens (assembly GCF_002843385.1). Lineage (GTDB taxonomy): Bacteria > Bacteroidota > Bacteroidia > Bacteroidales > Marinifilaceae > Labilibaculum > Labilibaculum manganireducens. The sequence continues at coordinate 87,191 of NZ_MVDE01000011.1, read as the reverse complement.
CAAAGTAACCTGAGCTGCCAATTCCGGATTCTCCATCATTTCCTTGAAACCATATTTCTCGCGCAATTTCATGTAGGAAGGAAGTACCCTGCCCGCCTGACGCATGAACCACACTGGTGGTCTCTCTCTCTTAATTCCGTTAATTGTATCTAAAAAAATTGATTGACTCATACTCCAGTAATCAGTAAATAGTTAGTAGTAATTAGTATCGTAAAATAATAAGGCAGAATTAATTCAATTCTCAATAACAGCTTACATCTTACCATTTAAAATATCTGCAACCTCTTTAGCGTGATAAGTTATAATGATATCAGCTCCGGCTCTTCTGATTGAAGTCATAATTTCCATCATTACACGCTTGCCATCAATCCAATCGTTAGCTTCCGCAGCTTTCACCATAGAGAACTCACCACTTACATTATAAGCCGCCACAGGAATATTAAATTCATTTTTCACTCTGTAAATCACATCAAGATAACTCATAGCAGGCTTTACCATTACAATATCAGCTCCTTCAGCAATATCCATCTCAACTTCACGAATGGCTTCATCGCTGTTTCTAGGATCCATTTGGTAGGTAGATCTATCTCCAAATTTAGGTGCGCTATCGGCCGCATCTCTAAACGGACCGTAAAAGCCGGATGCATATTTTGCAGAATAAGCCATAATCGGCATTTTCTCGAAACAATTCTCATCCAAAGCTTTTCTCATGTATCCAATTCTTCCATCCATCATATCACTTGGCGCCACCATATCAACTCCAGCTTCAGCCAAAGAAACAGCTTGTGCAGCCAATGTCACCAATGTCTGGTCGTTGTCAACATCACCATCAACAATAGTTCCGCAATGACCGTGAGTTGTGTATTCGCAATTACAGATATCAGCGATGATATACATTTCCGGGTAAGTTTCCTTAATGGCACGGGTAGCTTTTTGTACAATACCATGCTCGTGTGCTGCAACAGTTCCATCTTCATCTTTCGACTCAGGAATACCAAAAAGCAATACTGATTTTACGCCCGACTCCAATAATTCGCCACACTTTTTCACTAACATATCTACCGATAACTGATTGTTTCCCGGCATGCTTTTAATCGGATTTTGAACATTTTCTCCCGGACAAACAAAAAGGGGCATGATTAAATTATCAACAGAAAGAGATGTTTCTGCAACCATGTTACGAACTACTTTGCTATAACGCAATCTTCTTAATCGTGTCTCTGGGAAAAGAGGTCTTAAACTCATAATGTTGTATTTTTTGTATTTGTGTATAAATTAGTTGTCAATTTAAGTATATCAATCCTTTTGATAAATTATCACCAAAAATTAAAGATAGAAATTTATTCCTTTTTCTTTACAGATTGATTTCATCTTAATGGCTAATTCTTTCGCATTCTCAATCGATTCTTCTACAGAAACTTCAATTCCTTCTGCAATGAACTGGTTCGTTTTTAAATCACCTACAATGGCAACCATATTCAAAATATTGTCTGAAACAACAGCATGTGCAGCCAAAGGAAATTTACATCCCCCTTCTATTTCAGCCATAAATGCCCGTTCGGCTTTAACTGCAATTTCGGTATCACGATGATTCACCTTTTGAAGTATTGCAATTGTTTCAGGATCGTTACTCCGGCACTCAATTGCAATTGCACCTTGTCCTATGGCAGGAATGCATAAATCAATATCCAGAAGCAAATTCTCGTCATATTCTTTACCCATACGGTTTAAGCCTGCTGCAGCCAAAATAATTGCATCGTATTCACCATCCATTAGTTTTTGAAAACGACTGTCAATGTTTCCTCTGATTTCTTTAAACTCGATATCCTTACGGAGGTTAGCAAATTGAACCCTTCTTCTTGGGCTTCCGGTTCCTAATACAAATCCTTCCGGCATATCTTCGATGGAACTTCCGTTACGGGTCAAAAAAACATCACGTGCATCTTCACGCTCGGGAAAAGCAGCCAATTGCAACCCCTCAGGGTGTGCACTCGGAACATCTTTTAAACTATGAATTGCAATATCAGCTTCATTTTCCAACAAAGCATGTTCCAACTCCTTTACAAACACACCAGTACCACCAAACTCTGTTAAAGAACGATTTAACACCCGATCGCCCTGAGTGCTGAACTTTTTCACTTCGAATTCAATTTCAGGATTGGCATTTCTCAGTAATTCCACAGTTTGCATGGTTTGGGTGTAAGCAAGCAAACTAGGACGGGTGGCAACAACTATTTTCATTTTAGAAATCATAGTCTTCTATTTTCAGGACGTTTATAAATTTAATATTAGCTAAAATAAAAAAGCCATATAAAACAAGGTTTATATAGCTTTTTATCGAAAGCCTGCAAAGCTTTACGAATCCAAATCTTTAAAAATCATATCTATTGTTTCCATTGGACTGGATTGCTTTTTGTGATGATCTTTTAAGTGATTGATACATGCTCTGGCAATCTTATTCACAATGTTACTGGTGATGTGCTCCACTTTTTTCAGTTCATCATCAGTCAATTTATTTTTGTGATAATCCAACTCTTTCCGTTGAACTTTCTGTAAATTTTCTTTTAAAGCAATAATTACAGGAGACAAGTATTTCACCTCAAGCCAGCTGTAAAATTCACTTATCGATCCGTAAATTATACCTTCTGCCTGCGGAATGCAATCTTTTCTTTGCTGAATGGCATCTGAGATATGTTTCGATAGTTCATCAACAGTAATCACCAAAACGTGATCTAACTTATCTATTTCAGGATGAACATTTCTAGGAACAGAAAGATCCAAAATCAATTTGCATTGGTCACTCCCATTAAAATGTTCCGGTAACAAGGTAGGTTGCGGAGCTCCGGTAGCTACTATAATAACCTCGGCCTTTTCCACCTCTTCAATTAATTTACTGACAGATTGGTACTTCACATTAAATTTATCAGCAAGTGCCTCAGCCTTGGCTTCAGTTCTGTTTATTAAAGTCAACGAGCGGTTATTCATGTGTTTCAATAAGTTACCACAAGTATCCTTCCCTATATCGCCGGTTCCATACAACAAAAAATTGCATGATTCCAAAGTTGAAACCTTATCCTTAATATACTGAACTGCTGCATGAGAAACAGAAGCGGCTCCTTTACTTATTTCGGTATTTGTTTTTATTTTTTTACTTGCCTGAAAGGCAAATGAAAACAGGCGATTTAAAAATGGGTTCACCATACCCATTTCTTCTGCTAACTGAACGGCATTTTTGACTTGCCCTACAATTTGAAAATCCCCAATAATCTGAGAATCTAATCCTGAAGTAACCCTATATAAGTGGTGAATACAATCATTACCAAACAAAGTATAACCATGAGAATCAAAATCCTCCCGATTACCTTCGCTGTATTTTAAGAATAAATCAGTAATAAACTCCGATTGGCTTGTGTGAGCGTAGATTTCAGTACGATTACAAGTAGAAAGAACTACGAATCCATCGATTTGATTTTCTTTTGCCTCTTTCAGTAAATTTTCCTGCTGTTCTGCAGTAAATGAAAATTTTCCCCTAACTTCAAGAGCTGTTTTCTTATAACTAATTCCTAAAACAAATAATTTCTGTAAATTTTCTCGTATTTGTGACGACATAAAACGAAATTTATTTTGAAACCTACCAAAAATTCATAAATGAAAGTCTGTGTATGCTGTGTCAAATATAAAAGTAATTATTTAAAAATCCTTGTGTTTTCAAATCCTTTACCCTTATTCTACTTAGCACTTTGTCCATTATGGAAAGCTCATAGGCGCTAAAAGGATTTTAATATCTTAAATACCAAAATAATTAGCTTCATATTCATAATTATATATTTCAAAAATATTTAATTGTTCAAATTAAATTTAAATTTGAACACCGATATATTTAGATACAAACACATGAATAAAACGCTTTATAAGCAAGAAAAAACCATAAGTATTCTAGGATGCGGTTGGTTAGGCCTACCACTGGCAAAATTTTTAATGAAAAATGCCTACTCTGTAAAAGGCTCTACTCCAACTCCTGAGAAAATATCCAGCTTGGCTCAGGATGGAATAACTCCTTATCTGATATGCTTTGATCCTGAAATAAACGCTGATTTTGATGCTGATTTTTTTAATTCTGAAATATTGATTGTTAATTTTCCACCCAAGCGCAGAGAAGATATTGAAGAATTTCACCCGAAACAATTTAAAGCATTAATTGAGCAATTGCATCTTTCCTCTGTAAAAAAGGTGATTTTCATTAGTTCAACCTCGGTATATGCGAATTTAAACAGACTTGTTACTGAAGAAGATAACCAAATTCCGGAAAAGAACAGTGGCAAAGCCTTGCGTATTGTTGAGAAGATGCTGCTTTCACAACAAAATTTTCAAACCAGTATCATCCGATTTGGAGGTTTAATTGGCTATGATCGTAAACCTGGACGTTTTTTTTCGAAAATGAAAAATGCTGTTGAAGGTGACACTCCTGTTAATTTAATCCATCAGGATGATTGCATCAACATCATATCGCATTTGATAGAAAATAATTTATGGGGAGAAATTTACAATGCTTGTTGTCCCAAGCATCCTAGTCGCAAGGAATTTTATGAGGAGGCCGCAAAAAAAGGAGGTTTTGAATCGCCAAAATTTGTCTCGAACCAAAGCCCGTATAAAATTATCAGCTCTGCTAAATTGGAAAATACCAATTATAAATTTAGATTTTCAAATCCAATTGATGCATTAATCTAGATTGTCTGACTGTAAATGTTTCATCTGCATTTAAATCATTCGTCAATTAATTTAGTTGATAAGTGGAATGAATTTTCTTTAAAAAATCAATTTGTTTAATTTTAATTAAACATTTAAGGGGTGCATTTACTATTTATATTAAAAAAAGATATAATCACCCTGTATTTTCACCCTGTAATCAATTAATTGTAAGCTTGTTTATTCTTTTTAATTAATTTAGAATTAACAACATATCCATACATAATGATATATTTACTAATAAAGCAGTCTATAAAAAATTACGTTAGCTGGAAAAATTCATTTGACCAATTTCAGGAATACCGTAAAATTGGAGGCGAACTTTCATGCGAAATATACCAAGCTAATGGAAAACAAAACGAGCATATTATTCTTTCTCAATGGAAAAATGAAGAAAGTGCTCTTGAATTTCTTCAATCGCAATCATTTGAAATGATTAAAGAGTTGGAAGAGGAAGAACCGGTGGCAATTCACTTTCTCCCGCCAAAAGCTGTTGGGTAAGCAACTTCATAATAAATCATCAACCCTAACGATTAGATTCGAATTAATTTTGAACAGTAAATCTTTTGTCAGTAAGGCTAGCTTCTCAGCAAAATCTTCTTCGTAAATATTGTTTTCCAAACAATCAAGAGCCTCTTTTATTTGATACAAATCACTTTCACCACCGTTAAAATTCCGGTACAATTCCAATGCCTGAATCTCAATTATTCCGGCATTAGAATGTATATTAACAGGCGTAAACACATTTATATCTTCAGGGAAAATCTTTTCTAATTCTTCTCCCACCTTACTTAAGTAAGAATTTAAAACATCAATGATATCTTCTAAACAAGCAGGTACACTTAAACCGATGCAATCATCAATCTCTCTTATTGACTCTATGTAATGAGCACTCATAAGAATCAAGTACTCCTCTATTTTCTCTATTTGAAGGTCTTGAATTCTTGGTTGAATTCTATAAAACTCAATAATATTCAAAATGGATTCGTATGAATCGGATGTACTGTTATTCAACTTATATCGATTAAAATTTACTATTCTACACCGTTTAAAGATAAAAGTGTCGTTTCAAAAAACTGAGGTCCCAGCTTACCCAAAATATTTCCGGCCAATTGAGCATTGCCCTCAATACTAAGTATCGCATACCCTTTTTGTCCTCTTTGTCCCAGTTTTAAATCAATTACATTGATATTTTGGGAAGCCAGTGCCGAAAGCAAAATTAGTAAGATTCCTGCAGTATTGTTATGGATAGAAAGAATCATTTGTTTACTGATTGCAATGGGTAAATTCACTCCGTCAACTTCCAGCAAATAATTCTTGTTTTTATCCAATTGCTGCATTTCCAAGATATCTCCTACCCTAATTTCGATAAAGCTATCTCCCCCTGTTCCTTTCACAAACTCAACAGCTTCATGAACAGAATCATCATCTCCCGAAAGGGTTAAAAAAGCCGTTGCAGTGCCATCATTATTGGAATTTAAATATGCCGTTTCAACATTGATCTCCTCCGATGCCAAAGCATTAAATATCATCGACAATACCCCAGGCTTATCTTTATGATGTGAGAACAATCCTTTTACCTTCTCCTTTTGATTTTGAGGAATTGTATTGCTTATAGTGATGGATTTATTTCCTTTTCGTATACGTATCGCTTCAAATTCGCCCAGCGAAGTCGAATTTTTATGATGCTCCAAGAATGTTCTAAAAGTTCCTCCGAAAGAAAATTTTGGAATTCGTCGTTGCTTGCTATCCTCAAACCGAAGATTTAACATCTCAATTCCCAAATTCATCACCTTGTATTCTTCCTCCTTAAAAGCCTGATTCCGCAAAGGTCTTTTCTCAGGAATGCACTTCGAAAAACTCAGATAATGTTTGTATCCGGCGTCATGAGCATAATGGATACCTGTCTCGTGATGATTACCTAAATTTTGCAATGTATGAGTATCAGTACCTAATGCTATTGGGATATCAAGTTGCTTTGCTCTTTTCAAAATTGAAATATCAGGATAGATACCACAACCTTTATTTATTCCAGCCAGATTTACATCCAATGCAAGATTATATTCGCTGATCATTTCCAGTAAAAACCGCATTCTACGAGCCAGAAAATGATCTGAGGTATCTAACTCCAGCAGAGGCTGAGGAATCGGGGCAAACAATTTTGGTAAATCTATATGACCAACAACCTGAATCATTTCCCAGGTAGAATCAACCATCTCAATCAATTCTTCGATGTATCCACCCCAATAATTTTCCAATCCACCTCTCAGTTTAATCAGTTCTTCAGTTTCCTCTATCGAACCATCATATGGAATTCCTTCCCGGGAAAAATGCAATGAACCTATCACAAAATCAGCATCTTGTGCCTGAAAAATTTTCGAACGGTTCCATTGCATTCCCAAATCAGGTCCTAACCATTCCAGTTCAATACCAAAACGAATATTAATTTGATTCCCATATTTCAACTTCAACTTTTCAATCTGATTTGGATAATTAAAATAGGCATTATCGCCCCTTATAAACTTAACTCCCAACCGTTTCTCTGCAGCATACCTGTATCTGGTTAAACGCGGTGTATGAATTATAAATGCAATATTTGGATGACCTTTTACTATGGCTAATTCAGTTATTTTATCCAATTCGTCAACTCCATGTTTTACATGATCGTTACCTGTTCCGGTGTGAATTCCGTGAGTCTCCCAAATAAAATATTCGGGCGTGGCAATATTATTTTGTGGCATTTACTTTCTCTTTGTGGTTAATAGTTGAGTAAAAATAATCATTTGCACACAAAGTAAAGGTGAATTATTCTAAATTCTTTTTGGAGTTTTTAATCAGATATATTCTCTCTTATTGAAGTGTTCACAAAATAAATATGACTTCTGTTTCTTCTTCATTACTCATTAGAAAGCAAATCAAGCTTATTTAAATTTTAGAAAACGTTTTACCCTTAAAAAACGTCTTCTTAGCCAACGGTATAATGGCTTTACCAAGTCAATAACCGGCGTAAGAGAAATCCATTTCTTTGTAATTTGAATTGTATCGAGACTTTGCAATATTCCAATTAAATCATTGGCAATTTCTTTGTAGCATCTCCTTTTATAACGATTCATTCCATAGGTTACATGATCCGGCGAGTATACAAACTTTCGTATATCAAGAAGGTAACAATTGGGAGTTTGTTCTATAAATTGATCCAAAGCAAGATTCATTACCCGGCTTCGCTCTGTATCATAACTTTCCCATTCTGCCGAAAATTCAACTTCTGATCCATTCATGAAAATAATTGGAATATATAATGGAATTCCGTCACGAATACTTGAAAGGTTTCTTCTAAAATCGTTAATTGATATTTTACCTCTATGCACAAAATTCTCAGAAAAGAATTGAAGGAATTCCTTACTTATCCCTAAATGATTTCTTTCCCTGCAGTTTTTAATAAATTTATCCCAAGTGTTCTGATTTGTGATATTAATGTTATTTCCTCCAAACGGAATTTTTAAATCCAATTTTTTGTGTTCATACATCTCTTGCGTAAAATCCATTATCAGGCTATAAACAAAAACGTTGTATGTATCGGTAAAAACACTGGAACGATAAGACTTGTAATCAATAAACGGCAGTTTTTTCACCAAATAGTTAACTTGTTCTTTTGACATTTCTCTGCTGTCAATCAGCATTTGAGTATGTTCCCTATTTATGATAAAATTATTATTTCCGTTATAATTCGATTCTCTTATTACGTCGCAATCATAATCCTGAAGATAATAAAGCATCTGAAATAAGTCGCACTCGCCTTTAAACAATATTTTGCATTTCGATGTATCATTCTTACTTTCAGAGATGTGAGTACTTATTCGGGCTTTATCAATCACAGAAATCCAATCGGGTTTGGATAAATTTAGAGGAATGGCCACATCAGGAACAATATTAATTTTAGGAAAATTCAATGAAGAATAAACGAACTGCTCAATCCCCAGATTGATTATTCGGCATGAAAACACAAAGTGCTCCAATTCATTCTTTAACTGATCGACAGCATAAAATCCTACAAATCCATAATCACCGTATTTATCGATTACTTTTATTAATTTTTTCTCAAGTTTATGATTTTCGATTAAACTTTTGACCTCTTTGTGGTCCAATCTTTTTTTTGTGTAATTTAATTGATTGGTTCTATTTAAAATCTCAAGAAGCCTTTCGGTATGATCGGTTAAATCATCTATATATTGGATGCGAATACCAGATGCTTTTAGAAACTCCTCATTGTTGTTAATCTCGATTTTATCAACATCCTTACGTTCCAAAATTTTATAATGCTTCAATCTGCTATGAGAAGAATCGTCTTTCCCCGTAAAAGCCGGGTGATTTTTCATTTCACATATAAAAGATGGTAATTTCGCGCAGATTCCTTTATTATAAAATTTCGCTTCCTCCAAATTCATGTGATTATCGTCCAAAAACAAGACATTAACTGATCTTAACTGACATTTTTCTATCACTTGCTGCACTAGTTTTCCTTTGGCTTCCCAAGTGATAACCGGGAATATAAAATAGTCCCAAATCCCAATTTCCTGAAGTTTTAATTTAGCTTCGGCAAAATTATTTTTGGAGACAATGCTGTTCATTATTCCTCTATTGGTTAACCATCTGACCAAATTGATATTTTCCGGGATACTACTCACATCCTCTTCAGAAAGGGTTCCTTTCCAAAAAGTTTCATCAAGATCCCAAATAACAAGTTTAATACTCTCCTCCATTACCAATTACTTTCTGAATTACTACCAATTAAATGATTAGGGTGAGGCGGATTTTTTATGAATAAACACTTAACAACATTCGAAGAGGCAAGAAATATATTGTTCTCTATAAATTACAAAAAACTGCTGGATTTATCAAAATACAAAGCTCTGACCAGCATTAATTCTATTCAGTGTATGAAAAAAATGGCTGACAAATAAAATATCAAATACAGTTCAGAATATCGCGTAATTTAAAAAACCTTTTTACAAAAAAATATGATAAGTGGAGAAAAAAGACAGATTAATTCCTGGAAAAATCAGATCGCTATCGGATCATATCATAAAAAAGACCTGTAATCACAGGTCTCTTAAAAAAATAGTTTTTGTTAATATTTAGATCTTTCCCTTCGGAAGATAATTATCTTTATAATACCCGCTTCGATAACCAAAATCTTTTACATCTACACCATTAACTCTAAAATCATTTAAAAGAATCGTAACATTTTTCACCGACCCTTTATCCACTAATTTATTGATATAATTTACATGTTCCTTCCGACTGAAATGATGACGAAGTACAAACAAATTAAGATCTGCATATTTGCCTGACAACAAACCATCTGTAACAACAGAAACCGGTGCACTATCCAATATGATATAATTATAATGAATTCTTGCTTTTTCCATAAATCCTTTAAATTTACCGTTAGCCAGAAGTTCTGCCGGATTTAAAGGTACCGGCCCGGCGGGAATGAAACTTAGATTTTCAAATTTTGTCTGGAAAATAATATCATCAAAAGCATCCTCACCCTTTAAATAACTGCTCATTCCATTCGATCGAATACTGCCAAACACCCTGTTTAATCCAGGTTTTCTCATATCTGCCTCAACCAGTAAAACCTTTTCATTATTCATTGCCAAAATGGCAGCTAAATTTAAACTTACAAATGATTTTCCTTCTCCAGGCATAACAGATTGCACTGATATGACCTTTTGTTTATTTTCTGCAAGCAGATTTTCCAAATCAGTTCTAAGGCTTCGAAACGATTCTGTTATTCCCGAACGCGGACGGTTGCAAACCAAAAAATCTTTACGATGCCTATTGTGGGAAATCACCCCTAAAACCGGAAGAGAAGTCTCCCTTTCCAGTTCGTAAATGCTACCTATGGTATTGTTAAAATAATCCCTTGTTTTTATAAAAATAAATGGCATTGAAATTCCAATTAAGAATCCAATAATTAGATTTAAAATGGTTTTCGGTTCTACTTGGTTGGTTGACATTAAACTTGCCCGATCCAAAATTTGAGAATTGGGAACATTGGAAGCTATGGTGATTTCTGCTTCAGCCCTCTTTTTTAAAAGAAAAGTATACAAATCATTATTCAGATCGTATCTTCTTTTGAAATTAATGAATTTTTGCTCCATTTTGGGTAATCGAACCAATTTACTTTTTACACCACTCATCTGTCGGGCTATACTGCTTAAATCATTTTCTGTGTTTACAAATAAATTTTGCAGATTTTCTTTCAAACTTTGTTTTGTATGTCTGATCTCCTTCTCCAGCACCAACATATTGGGTTCATTTTGCTTTACACTATATGATAATATCTCTTTCTTACCATATAGTTCTCCTAACTTCAAAACCAAATTGTTCAAACCCGGATCCGTAATATCAACTACTGAAGGTGACACAATTGAATTATCTACTAATTCATTGCCAAAATCCTGCTGAAGATGATGTTCAACTTTTGAAAATTGAAAGCTGTTATTTATGTATTGATTTAAATTCCTAATGTAATTTAACTTTCTTTCTGACAGGGCGTACTCCTCTTCCAACCTTTTTAAATCAGCCATTGCCAAATCGGCCTCTCTTTCAAGATCTGAACTCTGATTTTTAGATTGAAAATCACTGAATAAATGGCCGGTTTGTTCTAACGAATCCACCACCCCTTCCAGCTGCATATCAATAAACCGAATTGTATTTTTAGATATTTTATTCTTTTCTGATAAACAAAATTCAATATATTCTTCACTTAGTTCATTTAAAAAGTCGACGATCCTCTGTGCTGCTATTCCTTTCAGTTCCAATGCTATTAAATTCCCTTTTAAATCCTCCAGCGTTACATTTAGATTATCAGCATACTGTACACTAAGATTTTCCATGTTATTAAAAACAAAAAAGAACTCTGCCTCTAAAGGTACAATAACATCGTTGTTTTTTTCCAATACAAAACTGAAATGCTCGTTTTCGAAAGGAACTCCAAATTTACCCTTTGCTTCAAAATATGATATTTCTGAACTTTCCAAAATTGTATTATCAGACCTGACCATATATTCTTCTTCCGAAATCATTTTAACGAACAGAGGGAAATCATTCGGATTTTCGCGCCTATCAGTTTTGTACACGAAAAAAGGTGCCAAACCGTACAAATCCTGATTAAAGAATGGCATTTTTTGATACCATGAAACATTCCAGTTTAAATTAATTAAAACCTGTTTTGATAACGAGGAAGACTTTAAAACACCAATATGATCCTGAACATTTATTCCTCTCAAACTACCATCATCATCAAAGAATTCCTTCCCTCTTAAAGCATTGGATTCATTCTGAACCAATATTGTGCACTTAGCCTGATACTTAGATGGTGAATAAAAAGTATACATTAAACCGCCTCCTAAACCAAGAATTCCGAATACTAGAAACCAATACCATTTGGATACTAATTTGTATTGAAAGGCTTTGATTTGTTGTTTTTCTTCGTTCACCAAATTTTTCAGAAATTCATTTGAACTTGTCATTGGATCATATTCTTTAGGGTAAAAAATTCATTAAGTATGAATATAAAAAGAACTTCAATAAACAATAGATCGCCGAATAGCAAACTCTACTATTAGATTGATTTACAATGTGCTTATTTTTAAAATCTTTACATCAAAACACCCGTTAAGTAAATCACTCGGAAAATAAAGCAATAACAAAGCCTTGACGAACTGTTGAATGGTGAGGAAGTCTCAAAAACTAAATAATCAGGAAAAAAGATATCAATCTAATAGCTTCGTATTTTTTTGAAAATAATATTTTTGAAGGAAGCTATAAAATATTTTATATCAGTTTGTGTGGGATTTTTTAAATAGGATTCAATATATTTTTTTTCTGACTTTTCAATTCCTTCAAGAGTTTCAGGAAGATCCGCATAGAAAGGTGGTATAATTCCAGGTTTTACTTTTAGTCTTAACTTTTGTAATTCGGGTGTGTATAAATTAAAATATGACTTACTAATCGGACGCACTCCAACCAATTTCATCTCACCTTTTAGCAGGTTAAAAATGTTGGGAATTTCGTCAATCCAATATTTTCTGAGAATTCTTCCAACAGGTGTTATTCGGCTGTCATTATTGATTTTCCCTCCTTTTGCCAATTGGTTTTTATTTATAAAGGCCTCTTGTAAATATTCTGAAAAAGGAACCATGGTTCTCAATTTGTAAACCAAAATTTCCTTTCCATCTTTACCAATCCGTTTCATTTTAAACAGCAAACCATAAGAAGAATATTTATCAAAAAAAGGCGCTTTTAGTTTTTCAGCTACCAAATAAACATATTCTCCGGCACTATATTTATTTACTAATTCGTAGCCACTGGCATATAGCCGGCCAATTACTTCAAGTTCTCTTAATGATCGATTTTTACCTTTTGTTAGAGACAGATAGAAATTACGGGTAATGCTGAGTTTGGGAAACACCCTGCGGAAAACAAAGTAGGCGGCATATACCAGCTTATTTAATGGAAATGGATAACGGGTAAGTATTCTTCTTTCCACCTTTTCCTGTGGCTTAAGGCGGCAAATAAAAATGCCTCCCTTTTCAAGTTTACAATTAGCGGCTCCAAAAAACTCATTAATGCTAATTAGATTATTGATAGGTTCTATACTCACCAACAACTGAAAATTTATTCCTGCCAATTTGCTGATATCTTGTGAACTTATTAGAACATGTCTGGAATTAAAACGACAAAAATATCTGCTTATAAATTCAAACCCTTTCTGACCTAATTTCTGGGAAAGATCAATGAAATAGCTGGGTGAAATGACAAAACCGGACTGTTTCTGCGCCGATTCGATCCTTTGTCCTGTACTTTCCAACCTACGAATAGCATCAGATCCTTTCTTCATAACATAAAATATTGATACGCAACAATAGATATCAAAAATATCTTTACTGCTTTTAAAAAAGTTTATATCACAAAAACAATAGATCGCTAAATATTAGATTGATTTACAATGTGTTTATTTTCAAATCTTTACAAGAAAATACTCATTAAGTAAATCACTCTAAAAATCAGGTTGTTACAAAGCATAAACGAACTCCTGCGAATAAAAACAATTATGGAATTAAGACTTTTTTCTGTCTTAAATTAATTAGTGCCCACTTTATAGGATTTTTAATATTTTGGAAAATTAACTCTTTGCACCAATCAATATTTAAATGATTCCAACGCTGCGGATGAAATGTAATCATTATTTTAGATGGTAATACATTTTGGTTTAATGCATCGATAAGATCAAACGAGCTTTTAAATACCATGCCTTTTTCTTGCCAATACTTCTGTTGTCCGTTAATTTTATCTCTTATGCTAAAATTAAAACCATCCCAGCGTCTGCCGGTATCTGTTAGGTAAAAAACAGTACTGAAATCAAGATCAAAATAAGGCTCTCCAATAATTTTAAAATCGGAATATTTGTACTTTCCCCACAAATTTTTATTATCATATCTAGAAGTGGGAGCGCCGTGCATACAAATTGTTTCTACTGGAACCAATTGACGTAGACTAGTTAATTGCGTTTCGAAATCTTTCAGCCCAAAATTAAGTATTTGATTAGTATCATGGTTCGATTTAAGCTTTTTGACAACCCTTGACAAATTCTCATAATGATAGCCAATTTCGTGTCCTAAATTATTAATTTGCTTTATTTCTTCCTCATCCCAACCCGTCTTCCGAGATCTAAAATAATAACTCCCGGAAATCCCAATATCGGACTGAATGCGTGCAAATTCAAGTGAATTAGCAGGCAATCTATCCACATCATGCCTCAAAATAACCACTCTATCTTTGGGGTTCCTGAGATATGCTGAGAAAGTCTGAAAATGATAATTATTATCTATAAATCCTTTCAGTAATTTCTTATAAGTATCAAATGTAAAGTCTAGCTGCAAAATATTTTAATATTACAATCCATTAAATCAGATTCTTAATTGAACTTCTTTCTGCAAAGAAGCGGTTTTAGTCCACAGGGCTTAAAATGAAGGAGCTATTACCTACTTGAATGATATTTTTTTCCATAAATAGAACCCAAACTTCGCAATGAAAAATAGTATTGGACGGTTAATTTTTTCATACCTCCCTATATTACAGGTCTGTCCTCCAAATTTCATTTTATTTACCCGCACGCCATAAGGGACATGAGGACTACCAGCTCCGGCAAAATCATAAACAGTATAGCCATTTTCTTTTCCCCACAACATTACTTCCCAATTAATTAGGTCGTTGGCGCATTTTTGGTAATACTTGTTAAGAGCTCCTGCATAAGAAATATAAAGCACATTTTTATAGGCCAATACATAACGAAAAGCTATTGTTTCTTTTTCCCATTTAGCAGCAAACACTAAAAATCTTGGTTCTACATCAAAATTTCTCTGCCATTTTTTAAAGAAGTCGATGTCTGGATATGGCAATTGAATTCTCTTGTATAACTCCTGCAGAATAAAATATGTGGCAGTTAAATCTGCATGAGGACTTTCCAATTCAACTCTCACGCCCTCGCGGTAAGCTTTATTTATACTCTTTCGTTTTTCCCTGTTAATATTTTTCCAAATAACTTCTTCTGATTGTTCCAGATCCAAAAGTATATTCAGATGATCTTGATACCTGTAACCACATTGCAGGAAAACCGATTTGTAATTCGATGTATCTGCCCAATTCCGAATTTGAGTTATCAGAGCTTTAGTTTGAATCTTTTCATTGAATTTTGTCAATATCTGATTCAGCACCTCCTCATCTTCATTATCAATTAATGGAGCCCCTCTAATAATTGCACGATTGGCTAAAATTCCCGGAACTCCTTTTATTTCCTTTTGGATTACTGCTAACAGAACCCCGCTTATTTTTCCATTCTTACGTGCAGCAATCAAAATTGGAGTAAAGCCTTCTGTTTGCTCAAATACATCATACATTTGCGGCGTTTGAAACACATTCCCATGCAAGTTATTTCGAACAAAATCGCTCCAGGATTTTCTATCGATCATTGAAGAATCAGTGATGATTTCAAGATCTTCCGCTACCTTCCCAAAAGACTCCTGTACCGTTGTGTTGAATGTCATTTAAATAAATTTCTTGAATATGGTTTTGTATTCTTCCGCAATATTCTTCCATAAATAACTCTTTTGCAATCGATCATACGCTTTTAGGGCAAAAATCTTCATTTCATCAGGATGATACGATGCATACTTAATTTTCTCTGAAAGATCCACTGCATCTTTCACCTTAAAAAACAGAACTTCCTCATCGTTAAAAACATCTCTGTTCTCTGGAATATCAGAACAAATTATTGGAACCTTAAGAGCCGCAACTTCCAATAACATCATCGACATGGACTCATTCTCAGAAGAAAACACAAAAAACTTACTGCTGTATATGATTTTAAACAGCTTTTTTTTCTCCTTAATTAATCCAGTAAAAAGAATGTTGCCTACTTTTTGCTGCAATTGCAGTAACTTTTTTTCGTAATCTAAATTTTGCTTTAAATCGCCCATAATTACAGCGCTTTCTCTTTTTTCGAGTAAATCCATTGCCTCCAGAAATGTGTGGCAGCCTTTATCAGGTAACATTCTTCCTGCTGCAAAGGAGATATACTCTTCCTTTTTTGCTGTAATTTCAATTTCAGAATTTATCCCGTTTGGAATGTATTTCACCTTTTCAGAGGGTATCAGTTTCTCAACTTTTCTTTGATCTTTTAATGAAACAGTAGTAATGAAATTGGCGTACTTAAGAAAGTGCCGATCTTCAAAATCAAAAAAAAGTTTGTATCGCATCCATTTGGATGTTAGAACCATTCCATGCGTTGTTACTACTACAGGATAGCGTAATTTAAGAAGAGGAATCACAAAACTGGCATCGCGATGATGTAAATGAATCAAATCATATTTTCGAAACAAAAGTGCATCCAAGGCAGACCGAACGTAATATAAAAGTGAATTAATGCTTCCGAACGGCAACTTACGAATTACAATTTGAAAACTTTTTTGATAACATCCTGATTTCAAATTAGTATGGGAACTAACTGAATAGATTGTAAAATCAAAATCATTAGCCAGCTGAGCAATAATATTCTCTCCTACCGCTGCCGCTCCTCCATAAGCTGGAAGCCCCTTTAATCCTATAACACCAATTTTGAATTTATCAACTTTTTTCATGAAACACAGATACTGCAAACAAGCCTAACTTTCGAGAATCATTTTATAAAATTCAATTGTTTGATTAACTACCTTACCAGGGTGAAACTTTCTCATTGCCTCTTCTCTTGCATATTCAGAGAACCCTGAATAGAGTCCATCCTCATTACAAAATTTTAACAGGCATTCTTCCAACTCCTGCGAATTATCTGCATTAAAAACAAAACCTGATTTATTGGCGGTAATCATTTCAGCAACACCACCAACATCCGACGCAATTACGGGTCTGCCGGCAGCCATTGCTTCGGCAATACTAACCGGCAACGATTCCTGAAGCGAGGGCAAAACAAAAAGGTCAGCCTTCTTATACAAGTCCAACAACTCGCTTTGACTTTTCCACCCCAAAAAGTTTACTTCATCCTCCAGGTTATGGTCTTTAATAAAACTATATATCAAGTTCTTATAAAATTCATCTTTAAACCCGCCTATCACATCCAATTTAAATCCCCCGGTCTTATTTTTTAATCTAAGAATCGCTTTTAGTAAGCATAGGAGGTTTTTTCGTTGATTGATGACGCCAACATATAAGATCCGCTTTCCAAATTTTGAATGGGTTTTCAAATCAAAAAAAATTGGATTTACAGGATTAAAAATTAATTTCCCATAATAGTTCTGATTTTCTTTCAACTGCTCTAAAAACTTTCGATTGTAACTGGAAATGAATATATAATTCTTAAACTTTGGATAATAATAACGTTCAACAATCATTTTAAACCAAAATTTAAACTTGTCTGTTTTATTTTTTTGGTAATTAATTTCTTCCGCCATTATACCATGTTGTGTGATTACCAGATTTTTCTTATTTAAACCCAATAAACAAAACAGCATTGGAGAAGCCCCTTGAATGTGCACTATATCAGGATTAAACTCCCGGATATGGTTATGGACATCCTTCCTCATTTGAAAAAAACTATTGAATAATTTTCCTCCAAATTGATTTTTTCTGAATAAATATTCAATTGTGATATTGCCGGCATATTTTACTGTTTTTTTGCAATCCGACTTCCCCAATGAAAGAACTAGCAGATTTACCTCTGGGAAAGACTCAAAACCCTTTAGCAAATTCACAACCACAGCATCAACCCCGCCTTGAATTGAATTAAGATTTACTGGCAGCGAACTTATCATTAAAACTTTCATTCAGAGCATATTTATCATTTCAGAAAATGATTCCTCTTATTACAGTGAAACCATATCAGTAAAATAAGTAGTGGTGTATTTATGATCAAGTAAAATTAAAGCAAGCAAAACAAAGTATAAGCCCTTTAAATATTCATAACGAAGAAATACATTCGAATAACTCACTGTATCAATAAAAAAGACAATGGTTAGAACCAAAAAAGACAAATCGACAGGATTGCTTCTGTATTTTCTTAAAATCAGAGAAAATAGCCGCAAATAAAATAGCAAAAACACTATGGTGCCAAGGATACCAACTTGCAGAAGCAACCATATTAATGCCATTCTTCCTCCATACCTTACTCCATATTCATTCTCCATTGATCCTTCCCGGGGATTGTATTTCGACTCAATCAGCTTACCAGCTCCATCTCCAAACAGCATTTTATGTGAATCTGCCTCTAATGTATAATTGATGAAATGGATCAAACCATCTTTTCTTCTCATCTCAGATTTATCACGACCTCCGGAGCTGGTATAATTATTCACATAATTTGCAATGTAATTCAAATCAAAACTGCCCCAATTACTTTGTTCTGGATTTAAGGTTTTATTGGTTTTTGCTGTAAAGTAAAATATACCGGCTCCCATTAAACAGGCCACCAATACCTTACTTAAAAATTTTCCGGAATAAACCCTTCTCTCTAACTTAACAAATAGAAACCCACAAATTATCAGGACTAATGGAATAAAAATGAGAATTGCCCGTTTGCTTCCAATTACTCCAAGAATGCTAAAGCAGATAATATATATCAGATATTTTCTCTTGTTTTCGAAGAGATACAGGCTAAATAAGATTGTAATGACAAATAGAGGGAAAATTGCAGACACACTTCCTGCATTTATAGATAAGGTTCCAATTCCTCCATGTTCGGATTGCCCTATCAAAAAGAATTTTATAATTACTGCGGGAATTTGAATTGCAATAAGCAGTTTGATAAAGGAAATAACCTTTGAAATTACCAAAATGCTGTTTTCATTGATCAAAACAATAAAATACAAATAGGACAAGCTAGTATATACCAAAAAGTAGAGTAAGGAAAAGGTATCAATTTTATTCACAAATGAACTGATTACCGCTAGTCCTGTAAATCCAACAAACCACCATACAAAAGGGTATTTTATCTGATTGCCTTTAGACACAAATGTGTAAATAAATAAGACTCCGCTAACAAAAGGTATTCCTATTTTATAGATACCGGAATTGATTCCCAACAACTGAAAGATTCCAGTCATAAAAATCAAAGTCCAGTAAAGATTATGAAACGCTAATTTAAGCATTGTCCATCAACCTGTTTAGATACGGTTTAAAGTTTCCATTTACGATTTTGTCCCAACGGTAATCCTCCAAAGAACTTACAACAGAATCATATTTGAAGAGATGTCTTTTTTGATGATATTCCTGAAGTGCTTCATAGAATGACTCAGAAGTGTCGCGGCAAAGAATCCCATTTTCCTCGTTTATTAAATTGGAATTCTCGACAGTGGCAGTACCTATGCAAACCATGCCTGCAAGAATGTACTCAAAAGTTTTAGTTGGAGGCTGAAAATCAAAATATGGAGTAATAGGAATGTAACAGACTCCAATATTGGATTCTCTATAATAATCAAGAATTTCAGTTAAGTTTTTCCTCCCATGGAAATGTACAATTTTAGAAAGGTTTAACTCTTTAATCGCATCCTTAAGCAAACGTTCTTCTTTTTCAGATCCAAAACCAAAAATGTTGTAGGAGCATTCAATCTCATCCCCATATTCCTTATAAAACATTGAAAACCCAATCACTGTTTCCTGTAATCTCCGGTGATTTAAAGTTCCTACATACAACAACTTAAGTTTATTATATCCACAATTGCTATCTTTCAAAACCTCAGCTCCTAACGGCAACCAGTGACATTTTGAAGAACTGATTTTCAGATGATTAATAAGACCTTTGGAAATAATTGTGATATGGTTGAAGAAATAACTTTCAAAACGAAGCCGCCAATTCTGAATTGTATTAACTAAATAGTTTTCTTTAACTGATCCGGTTCTTATATCTAAAACCAATAATCTCCTTCCTGAAAATATTTTAAGCAGAGAGCAGAACTTAAAACTATACAAGAAAATAATGTCGTAATGCTGTTGTCTAAATTCTCCGAATATAAATTTCAACCACCGTATATATCGTAAAATCCGGTTGCCATCAACAGGTAAATATTTAACCGTAACACCTGATATGCTTATTTTCTTTAAACCTTCATCAAAACACAAAAATGTAATTACGTACTCATCTTTCAAGTATCTGCAGTAGAAATAATAATCAGTAAGATATCCAAACTGACTTGGTGAAATAAGGAGCAACTTCTTCTTTGTCATCTAATATCTATACAGGAACAACTTAAAATATGAACTAGTATATCATATCATACATAACTTCATAAGACGAAATCATTTGTTTATGAGAGAATTTCTCCATAACAATCTTTCTACCGGTTTTACCTAAATCCCTCATCTGTTTTTTATCGCCAGCCAATTCGACGATACAATTTGACAGCTCTTCAATTTGATGCAAACCTACAATTTTTGCACAAGTACCATTTTTGGTAATTTCTCTAAAAACAGGTATATCTGAAATTATAACAGGTAATTCACAACTCATCATTTCTAGTAAAGCCAATCCAAGACCTTCATAAGAAGATGGGAAAATTCCGATATCCGCTTGATGCAAATATTTCAAAACATTATCCTGCACACCATGAAAGTGTACATTATCTATCAAATGATTTTCTTTGCAATATTCCTCTAATTGCTCCTTAACTCCAACACCCAGAAAACACATTCTAAAATTCGGAAATTTCTTTTTTAGTAAAGGCAATGAACGAATAATATCCCAGTGGTTTTTTGCAGGTAAAAACCGACCAACATGAATTAACACCGGATAATTTGTACTCTTTTCTGCATTGCCGTTAACAGGTATAAAATAATCAATATCAATGCCATTTAAAATGACAGAGGAATTCGAAAGTTTTAATTCTTCCTCCATTGTTTTTCGAACTTCTTCACTAACACAAACCAATTTAAAATTCAATAATTTGTATGTTAACATCTCTACATTCCTGTCAATACGGGAAAACCAATAGGATGATTTGTAATGCCCTCCCGAAGTGTGAATAGTAGCAATTCTATTTTTTACAGGCAGGTCTTTAATAACGGACAGAATCCATGTTCCAACTCCCCAAAAATGAGAATGTATTGTATCCGGTGCGATCTCTTTAAGTATTCTTCTAAATTTTACAAACACTTTCGGGGAAAAAAGCCAGAATCTCGATTGCAAAGGTACCCCCAGAGAAATCACCGTTACACTTGTATTGTTCTTTAGCTTTTCAGCCAACGGGACTGCATCGAAAATTGTGATAACATACACCTTATATTTTTGCTTGTTTAAATGGTTACAAATGGTAATACAAACATTCTCTGCCCCGGCAACTCTCAGCGAAAATATTACATGAACTATTTTTTTCATAACAACAAAAACTCCTAAAAACAAACCTTATTAGTTGATTGATTAAAAATGCATTACACTTGGTTTTTGAAAAGCAATAAGATTAAGTTTTTTATTGGTGAGATACAGTTTTAATATTACTACTAAAGATATTTGTACCAACTGGGCAATAAAAATAATTTCGAATCCGGCACTTTCGTAAAACAGAAAAATCAGCAGCAAATAAATTAGGGACAAAACGATAATAATATAGAGTATTTGTCTGTGATACCCCAAAAAATTGGCTGCAGGATGAATACCCATAAATATTAATCCCACAAAGAGATTAAAAATGGCAAAATCCAAATAGTAAATATATTTCAAGTACTCTTCACTAAATACTATTCGAACCATAAATTCATCTAAAGCAATAAAAATTATATAACCTGCACTAAAAAAAAGAGTTAGGAATAAGAAGGATTTTAGCAATTTAGACCTAAGTTCTTTGAAATTATTTTCAGCAATTAATTCGCTGATTATTGGTGAAATTGTAATTGAAACCGGACCAGCCATTCTATTGATTAATCCAGTAATAACTTTAATCATTTTAAAACAACCAGCATAACTTACACCAAAAAAACCTGAAACAATCATCATATCAGCCTGAAATATAATTGTATCAAAAGATGAAATTAAATTGGAATAGAATGAAAATTCGAAAATATCCTTGTATTTATTTTTAATTAGCTTAGTGCTTTTTCTTAAAAATCCAGTTAAAGAGTCGGATTTTAAAACCTTGTAAAAAAATAGATTTAATGTAAAATCGTAAACAATTTCTCCAAATGCAAAGGCAATTATAATATAAACAAAACCAAGATCGAGCCAAAAAACAATCAATACAAGGATTAATTTAACGAATCCGGCAACGAACTGTGATTTAAAAAACAAATTGTATTTGTCATGAACACGAAGATAACCTGTTGCTGTTCCGTTAAGTTTTGTTAAAATACTCAGCAAATGAATTTGGGCACAATACTTATACATCTCCGGTAAATTAATTGTGCGGTAAATAATTTCCAGAAATATAATTCCAAAAACAAAAGCTATAATTGCCGTAATTAAATCGAGCCGAAAAGAAAATTTTAATAAAGATTGAATAAGATCTTTATCATCCTTTATTCTTGGATAGTATTTAATTATTGTTTGCCAGGTTTGAAAATTTAATAATGCTGCAACGGTTAGCGTGTAAGACTGAATAATACCAATAACTCCAAATTCATCAATACTTAAATTTTTAGCAACAACTGCAAGAACCAGAAATCCAAAAAATGAGGCTACTATATTTGATGATAAAAGTATGGCTCCTCCCTTTAAGATTCTTGTATACATCCCATCAAATTGAAAAATTTCCAGTTCAAAATCAATACAATTATTTTATTGAGAAGAATAAAACAGTCATCACACTTTCGCTTATGATTGTTTTTATAACCGCCCGTCGACAAGATGACGTGGATAGATCGCTTTAACATCATAAATTACAGAATCGTGGCCATTTTTCAGGTTCTTTATATCAACCTTCCGAATTTCATCGTGAGCAACCGCTGCAACAATAGCATCGTACTTATTCCCATTCAGGTAAGGTATTATTTTCAAATTATATCTTTCCCTAACCTCAATAGGATTGGCCCAAGGATCATAAACCTCAACATTACAGCCGAACTCCTTAAGTTCCTTAATTAAACCTATCACTTTCGAATTTCTGATATCCGGGCAATTTTCCTTAAAGGTTATTCCCATCACCAAAACATTTGATCCGGGAATACGGAAACCTTTCTTAACCATTTCCTTGATAACATTAAATGCAATGAACAAACCCATATCATCATTTAATCTTCTTCCTGCCAGTAAAATCTGAGGATTATACCCAACTTCCAAAGCCTTGTGAGCTAAATAGTATGGATCAACACCAATACAATGCCCGCCAACTAAACCTGGTTTAAATGGTAAAAAATTCCATTTGGTGGAAGCGGCTTCTAAAACTTCATTGGTATCAATCCCTAGTTTGTTAAAGATTACTGCCAGCTCGTTTACAAATGCAATATTTATATCGCGTTGTGAATTTTCAATAACCTTTGCCGCTTCAGCTACTTTAATTGATGATGCCTTATAGGTTCCGGCTGTAATAATCGATTTGTAAAGCCGATCAACAAAATCAGCCATTTTTGGTGTCGACCCGGAAGTAATCTTACAAATTGTTGTAAGAGTGTGTACTTTGTCCCCTGGATTAATTCTTTCCGGAGAATAACCGCAATAAAAATCTTTATTATAGATTAAACCGCTGTATTCCTCCAACACAGGAACACAATCTTCTTCGGTTGCACCTGGATATACTGTAGATTCATAAATTACAACATCGTTTCTTTTAAGTACCTTCCCAATGTATTTAGAAGCATCAAAAAGAGGTGTTAAATCCGGATGATTATTTTTATTTATTGGTGTTGGTACCGCAACGATATACACATTATATCCTCTCAACTGATCGGGATCGCTGGTGAATTGCAAATGAACGGATGATTTGAAATTATCAGTCCCCATATCTTTTCTCCAATCCAGACCCAATTTCAAGTCAAGCACCCTTTTTTCGTTGATATCAAATCCTAGCGTTGGATATATTTTACCAAATTCCACTGCTAAAGGCAAACCAACATACCCAAGTCCGATAACGGCAATTTTCACATTTTTCATCTGAGTATAATTTGTTTTTTAGTTGTCGGATAGCCTGTCCTGATAAATCAGGAGAACTTATCAGGCTCGTGTGTGAGTTAATAATTATTAACTCCTGAACGTTTCAACCATTACTTTATTTACACATAAAACATCAGGAATATCACACATTTCTTGTGGTGATTTGTATCGGTTTACTAATAAGCTGCTTAATTTTTTTGGAAATTTTTATCAAAAAAAAGTTAAAAGATAAATTTCAAACAGTTTCTAAATATCTTTCTGATTTACTCCATTTAATTTATAATTCCTTACCCATTCCTTTTTTTGTTTTATTTCAGTCAAATCTCTTAACTGATAAATTCGTTCAATAATATCAACAACTTTCAAACCTTCCAATGCATTGGTGGCTATAACTCCATTATTTTGAATCTTATCAACCACATTTGCAATCACATAATGATGATTTTGAGCAGATCCTTTATAAGCTCCATAATCTATTGGAGGATTAGATGGTTTTAGTTCCGGCATAACGTAATTTTCTATGTCACAATAAACAACCTCATTCATATACTGACCAGCAACTTTAATTGTCCCCTTTTCACCTATAATGATTATAGAACTTTCCAAATTTCTTTTATAGACTGCAGTTGAATAATTTAAGCATCCGATTCCTCCATTTACAAATTCGAAACTCACAACACCCGAGTCCTCAAAATCCGTGAGCTTAGCGTGTTTAAAATCCTTAAATATTCCTTTCACATTCTTAATGTCTCCAAACAGCCAATACACGATGTCAATAAAGTGTGAAAATTGTGTAAATAATGTTCCACCATCCTCTTTTTGCCGTCCTCTCCAGGAATTTGGTTGATAATATTGTTCATCCCGGTTCCAAAAGCAGCTCAAT
The DNA here is from genome assembly GCF_002843385.1 of Labilibaculum manganireducens. Classification (GTDB taxonomy): domain Bacteria; phylum Bacteroidota; class Bacteroidia; order Bacteroidales; family Marinifilaceae; genus Labilibaculum; species Labilibaculum manganireducens. Next base: position 61,929 of record NZ_MVDE01000011.1, on the reverse strand, counting down.
TGAACCATATAAATCTGACCTAAACACTCCTGATTCATAATCTCTTTCAGCCATATTGCCGGTGGGGAATATCGGTTTTGTTTTACAACAAAAATATGCCGCGACACCTCGAGAGACTTGTACAACATCCGCTCAGCTTCAGATTTACTTAATGCCATTGGTTTTTCGCAGACCACATGATATCCCATATTAAGAGCATTTATAGACATATTGGCATGCAAACCATTAGGCACACACACATTAACAACATCCATCTCTGTATGATTTATCAACATCTCATCATAATTCCTATAGAAAGGAATGCCTGGAATATAAAGTTCCAATTCTTCCAATGGCAACAGATCACAGCAAGCAACTATTTCAGCATCATTATTACATCTGATCATCTCCAGATGCCGCTTCCCAATGTGCCCCATCCCAACAATTCCAAACCGAATTTTTCTCCTTTTCATCATCACCTATAACACCATTTTACAAACAAATCTGCACAGAAGCATAATGTTGGTTAACATCTATAATTCAATCATTTAATCTCTCTCATGATTGAATAAATTTAGATCCTATTCCAATATACTCACTCATTCCTCCACACCATTTCATCTTTAATAAAATATTCCTGACCACTTTCCCAGCAAGTTGCGAACCCATTTTTATCAAAATTCAACCTATGTCCATATTCACTTACCCAACCAATTTGTTTAGATGGGTTTCCTACAACTAAAGCATAATCTTTAACAGATTTTGTTACCACCGCACCTGCTCCTACAAAAGCATATTTACCAATTTCAGTACCACAGATAATTGTTGCATTGGCTCCGATACTAGCTCCTTTTCGGATAATCGTTTCTTTGTAATCTTTCTTTCTGATAACGGCCGACCTTGGGTTAATTACATTAGTAAAAACCATAGAAGGTCCCAAAAACACATCGTCTTCACAAATTACTCCGGTGTATATGGATACATTGTTTTGCACTTTTACATTTTCGCCCAAAATAACCCCCTTAGCTACCAATACATTTTGTCCGAGATTACAATTTGGACCAATTGTGCATCCACTCATTACATGGCTAAAATGCCAGATTTTTGTTCCTTGCCCAATTCTACAGTCTTCATCAATTACAGCAGATTCGTGGGCAAAATAGCTTTCTTCCATTTAAATTTATTATTTGAAACAGGAACATTTATCAGGATATTATTCATAATTGTTTTAATGGAATCAGTGATAAATTTCAATTCATCCACTTTTATTTCCGTATGTATTGGAATTGACAAAACTGTTTCACTTAATCGTTCCGACACAGGTAAACTGCCCATTGGATAATTCGGACTGCAATATGCTTTTTGCAGATGAAGAGGAATTGGATAATAAATCATTGAAGGAATGCCTCTTTTTTTCAGTTCATTTTGCAGTTTATCTCTTATATACCTAATATGAAATCGATCACTTAAGTCAATTTTAAGAGTAAACTGATTGTAAACATGCGTTGAAAAATTTGAACAAAAAGGAGCTGAAATACCCCGAACAGATCTCAATTGACTATAGTAATAGGCTGCTGCATGTCTTCTTTTTTCAGTAAATTCGTCCAGACAACGAAGTTTAATTCGCAGAATGGCCGCTTGAATACTATCCAATCTTGAATTGCAACCAATAACATCGTGGTGGTACTTTATTCTTTGACCATGATTAGCCATCATTCCGGCTCTGGCTGCTAATTCGTCACTATTTGTAAATAACGCTCCTCCATCACCAAAGCATCCCAGATTTTTTGATGGAAAAAAAGATGTTGTTCCAAAATCACCTATAGTTCCAGCCTTAGCTGACCTTCCATCAGAATAATGGTAAACAGCTCCAACAGCCTGTGCTGCATCTTCAACAATCTTTAAATTATATTTTTCTGCAATATGGGTTACTTTTTCCATATCTGCGCATTGACCAAAGAGATGTACAGGAATAATTAATTTAGTTTTTTCTGTAATTTTCTTCTGTACATCATTAACATCCAAGTTAAATGTGTTAGGATCTACATCCGCAAATACAGGCTTCAATCCAAGTAATGAAATTACTTCTACGGTTGCAACATAAGTAAATGATGGAACAATAACTTCATCTCCTGGCTGCAATTGCAGAGCCATAATTGCCAATTGCAAAGCATCGGTGCCATTCGCGCATGGAATAACATGCTTTACGCCCATCCATTGAGCGAATTCCTCAGAAAAACAGCTTACATCCGGGCCATTTATAAATTTACCTGATAGTAAAACTCTATTTATTGCTGAATCAATTTCATCTTTTAATCTGGTGTATTGCCCGATCAGATCAACCATCACAATCTCTCTACCCATATGATTTTTTTTTTTACAAAGTTTCAAGTATACGACTACAACATCAAAATTACAGAATGATGTAATATGTTAAATTAAATTTAAAGGAGGGAGAAGGAATAGAGAGAGGTTTATTTAAGGCAATAAAACCCTAATAAAGAAAAGATTTGGGCATACTTCGTTTCCTCAATCCCACGAAATAAAGAATGGGATTGAATTGTTTCTTTCTCCAAAGCTTTGCTTTGTGAGCTGAAATTCACTGAAACAAAATTGGGCTAATATTTTATTTCTTAATAAAATTAGAAAGCAAACAATTACTTAATTTCGATCTTCGCAGTTCATGTATCTTATTTGTTTTCTGTTCGCAAGTAATACAAGTTCAAACCATTTTGAATAATAATCAATGAAAAAATTGTTAAATCTGTCGATTTAAATGAATTCTTTTACAGAATATTGTTTTCCTTCCATAAAACACCCTTATCATTCCATAAGAAAAATTAAACAAATACTCTGTAAACATAGTGTTTATACCGTTTTCTCATCTTTTGTAATTGATTACAAATGGATTTGAATCTAAAATTCCTTTCCGCTTTATCAAATATCTTTTATTCCTGAATTTATTAATTAGATATTTTCGTTTAAAATTAATTTTATACAGCAATTCATCAATAAAACTGCCTTCTCTCCAAACTTTATCCTTCTCCGCCTTTAGGTCTCTGTATACAGAATGCACCGCATCCCATTTTTTGTAATAGTAGATCTCATCTAACCAATAGAGTTTTCCCCTACCCTTTTCTTCAACTTGCCTCTGAAGAAGATTTACATTCTCTCCAGGATCAACTTCCAAATCATAAAGTTCTTCTTTTTTACCCCTCTTATTGAAGATATACTTAAAATTGTCCTTAACGACTGCTAATTTTCTATTTTCCTGCAGAAAATATTGAGTATCAACAAATACATGATCATTATGAATTATTTTACCTTCAAGAATTATATCCATCAACTGAATATGGCTGGTAGGGAATTCAATTGTTTTGTTGTGATCAATCCTAGGTGTAATCAAAGGAACTTTAACCGCACTTTCATAAAGATGAAATCCATATACCGGAACCCCTTTAGACATATTCATATGACCATGATCAGAAGTAATGTAAATGGAATCATCACTAAAATGTTTCCGCATTTCACCAACAAACTCATCAAAAACTTCAATATCTGAGTCATAGCATGCTTTACCATACAAAACATGTGGAAAATGAACCCAGATAAACACTTTAGTCTCAATAATTTCTAGAACTCCATCAACAATTTTACTCAATGTCTCCTGAATAACAGCCTCCTCATTGATTCTCTTTATTCGTTCAGAGCCAACTTTTTGCTCAATATCCAAATTATGAAAATTCGTCTTCTCTCCGTATATTTTGGTATATGGAACCACATTTTGAAACCAACTTTCACCCCAAAATATATGGCATGCATATCCCTTACTCTCCAGAATTCGAAATAATGATTCTCCTTTAAAAACTTCAACTTCAGTAAATTCCTTTCTGTCCAATTCATGACAGTATTTTCCTGTGAACATTGAAGAGTATGACATTGCTGAGGTTGCAGCGGCAGTGTAGTGCCGGTGAAAAATGGTTCCCTTATCCGCCAACTCATCAATATTTTTAGTTTTCCACAATTCACTGCCATAACAACCTAATGCTGCTGTTCTTAGCGTATCTTTCGAAATCAGAAGTATTTTTTCTTTCACATCAGTTCGTTTTAATATTCGTAAATTAGCGACACTTTAATTATCAGTTTCTGCAATAAGTTATGGCAGATGATTTAATATCCGGGAATAATACCATTTTACAGACAAATTTGCACAGAGGTATAATGTCGTCCCGGGTTCTCGAGACTAAAACTCAATTATAATCAGATTCTTTGGGAGAAATGATTGAGTAAATTTAGATACTAACTGGTATAAATGCAGAAGAGGCAAAAAACATGGTTCAGATTCCTCCATTCTGTTAAGTAACTATTTTTAGAAATCATTTCTAATTCTACTACATACAAGTTCAGAACATATATTGTAAAAAACAAATATCAGCCTGATAATGGAAATTATCAAACATATATTTTTCATACAAAAAGAGCCGTATCAATCAAGATACAGCCCCTTTCCATCCTATTATTTTTGCGTTTATTAATTATTTAGCTTCGTATGCTCCAGCATCTAAATCAGACGAGCTCCTATTTTTATCTTCCATATCCTTTCGAGGGAAATCAAGAATTCCAACTGCAAAATTGAGCGCTTTAGAACCTGAAATCAGATGAAAATCTCTATCTGTAAAGTCTGAAAAACCAAGATCCCCGCTACTTACCAGATTTTGAGATTCAATAAATGGATTCGATGTTGAAACATCGACATAATTAATATCTCCATCGGTTCTAATTAGTATATTTCCTAAAGATTCTAACTCACTTTCCATGCTTTTCCAGGTATTGGCATAAATAACAGGTTTGTTGCCGGATAATAAAGTATTAAATCGGACTGTAACTTTTCCAAGAGGCGAGTCTTCATTTGACATGTAAAGACTAATTGCATTTTCGAAATTATCAAAGATCACATTGTTTTCAATTAATAATGTGCCATAAAAAGCAGAATGATCACTTGAGAAAGATATGCCACTGGCTTTTCCATCATAAATTTTATTTTTCGAAATGGTTCCATAAGATCGTACACTAATTCCTACTCCTTTACCATCTTCCGAACCACATTTAGATATGGTATTTCCTTCAATCATAAAATTTTTCCCGCACAAATAAATACCGTGCGGAGTGTGTCCGTCTATATTAACAAGACCCACTTCATTAATTATATTACCCAAACACTTAGTATTAATATGATCTTCCCCAGCAAATATTCCTATTCCTGAAACATTATAAATCTCATTTCCTTCAATTAAAATGTCATCGGAGCTTTGGCCGGCTTGTAAAAAAATCGCATGCGATTGCAGATTCCTGAAAATACAATCCCTAATAATTACGTGATCTACAGTCTTAATTAAAAGAGCAATATCGGACATGTTTTCAAATGTACAGTTGCGTATTATCAAACTATCATTTTCATGACCATCAATAATCAAGGTTTTATTAAAAGTCTGATTTTCAATTATTGGTCTATTCTCAGTATTAGTGCCACCAGTAGTGTCTGCAACTGTTGTACCGTCATTATTCTCGTCAACTATTGGTTCAACAACCTCGGTTGAATCCTGCTCTTCAACTAATTCATCATCACAACTTGCAAACGAAAACCACATGGTCAATATCATCATTACTGCAATCACTCTACTCTTATTTCTCATTGATATTATTATTAAAGATAGTTTATTTTCTTATTATATTTTTTGCAAAAAGACACCTCATTCCAAACTATTCGTTTAGATTATTAATCAAATATTAACCAAAGTTTGTGGAATAAAACTGCTGTAATCACTCTGGATGATTCAACATTAAAATATCGTGAGGGGTAAAAAACTGAATGATTTTGAGGAATTCAAAACCTTTCTTTTTATTGGAAGGGTTATCAAAATGAGCTTTCTTTTGTAAGCTCTTAAAGCGGAATCCAATATATGATCCTTTCTCTTTCAATTTTGCCATCTGTAATTAATTAGACATTTTTCAACTTCACAACTCACTTAGAGAATTCTGTGCCAAAAAAATTTCATCCACTGGGTTGAAACTTTCTAAGGCATTTAACGGACGGGAAATGTGAATGTTACAAAAGTTTAAGTATTTTTAATCAATCTAAACAACAAAAATTCAAATTTATATAGTGTAGAAACAATCCACAGTGCGTGAAAGTACTACACGAATCGAAGTGACTAATTATCATATCAATAAGCATTTCAGGTGAAACATTTTATTAGCAACTTTAAGTATAAGACTGATTCATTAAAATCAAGCAATTTTGTATTGATGGATTTTTTCTTAATGCTGATGCAGGATTTGATGCGCAGGAATTTAGAAAACATTGTTACATCTGTGATGTAATTGATAATATTGATCAAAATAAGCGCAATGGTAGAATGACGTTTCATTCTTTGACGAATTACTTTATAAGCAACGGTTTGTGATTGAAAAAACCAATATACGGTTAGATGTTTTTAAATCGATACCTGTACGTTTTGAAACAAAAAAAGCATTGGTCAGCTATGAATATCTTTGCATTTATCATTATTTTACTTCGACACCTTTAAACAACTTCGTTAAATCGAATCCATTTTTTCCCCAACGAAATATCAATTATTGATACATTTAAATTTATTATTGCTCTTCCATCGATTGCATAGGATTCTTTTTATTTTTTTAACATTTTTTAGTTCGGTTGAAACCGAACTAAATGTATATTTGTTCCAGAAAAATTTAAGAAAAATGAAAAACAGGAAAGATTTGGAAGAGGAAAAGAAATATTTAGTGGAAAAGTTTGGTCTGTTTATGGAGGGACAAGAAAAGTTATCGCCTATCGGAGCGAGAATTTTCGCTACCCTTTTCATCAATAAAGAAAATGGAGCCACTTTTGATGATTTGGTTCATTTTTTAGGTGCCAGCAAAAGTACGATCTCCACTAATCTTCAGAGTCTCACCAAATCGAATATGATTGTGTATTTTACAAAACCTGGTGACCGGAAAAAGTACTATACCTTATCACCTGTTGGATTCATTTCTAGAATTGAAGAAAAAATAGCTGATTATAAAACAGAACACTTTTTGGTTGGACAGATATTAGAGTACAAAAAAACAGCCAATGGGATTATTAAGGAAGAAGACCAGCAGCCCTATTTAGACTACTTATCAAATACTGTAAGACTTCTGGAACAGCTTCGTGATCAAATAAAAGCGAAATGCCCAATAACTAATTAAATATGAGGTAAATAACACCAACACCTAAACAAATTTGGACTTGCACAATCAACAAGTTCGCTATATATAGAACTAAAGGAACTAATTAAAAACAATTTATACATTTATTCAAATCATGAAAAGAAATTACATCTTAGCAAGTATGGCCATTATCCTACTTGGTTTATCATCTTGTAAGGATTCATCACAACCACAAATGGCTCGTGGGCCAATGCCATTCCCTGTACAATCAGTGAAAAAGGAAAACATTACTATTTACACAGAATATGCTGCAAATATAGAAGGAGAACAAAACATAGAAATTCGTCCTAAAGTGGATGGTTTTATTGAAAAAATTTATATTGATGAAGGCAGCCAGGTTAAAGAAGGACAGATTCTGTTTAAATTATCTGCCAAAACTTTAAATCAGCAAGTTAAAGCCGCCGAAGCAAATGTTGAAGTAGCAAAAGCTCAGGTGGTATCAGCACAAGTTGATGTGAATAAAATAAAACCTTTGGTAGAGAAAAATATCATTAGCGCGGTACAATTAGAAACATCTGAAAGCAATTTGAATGCTGCAAAAGCTCAGTTGATAGCTGCAAGAGCAGATTATATGAATGCCAAAGAAAATTTAGACTATACTATTATCAAGAGTCCGGTTGACGGAATTGTTGGAAGTATACCTTATAGAATTGGAAGCTTAGTTGGTCGTACAGAATCTCAACCACTTACTACAGTGTCCAATATTAGTAATGTATATGCTTACTTCTCATTAAACGAGAAACAATTATTACAATTCAACCGACAATTGAATGGCAATAGTGTTAAAGATATGATTAAGGCATTACCTGAAGTTGAGTTAATCCTTGCTGATGGATCAATTTACAATCAAAAAGGGAAAATTGAGACCATTAACGGAATGGTAAACCCAAGAACAGGAAGTGTTAGCTATCGTGCAATTTTCTCAAATCCAGACAATTTATTACGAAGTGGTATTAGTGGAAAAATAAAACTGCCATCTAACATAGATCAGGCAATTATTTTACCGCAAAAATCAACCTTCGAATTGCAGGGAAAACATTTTGTTTATCTTCTTGGTAATGAAAACAAAATAGAGTCTAAAGAAGTATTTGTTTCAGAAACTCTCGGGAATGATTTTATCATTGAAGAAGGACTTACTGAAGGACAAGTATTTGTTGCCGAGGGATTAATCAAACTTAGAGAAGGAATGCAAATACTTCCACAAACCGGCTCTTCAACTCAACCAGACAACAGAGCATTTTCCAAAAAATAATATCAGGTTTTTAAACTGTAAATAAAAATCACATTTCATGTTAAGAAAATTTATTGAACGGCCGGTATTGTCGACTGTAATATCTATACTCATTGTAATTTTGGGAGTTTTAGGGCTCTCTACTTTACCAAGAGAGCAATTCCCTGATATTGCACCTCCAACCGTGCAGATTTCTGCTACTTACCCTGGTGCCAATGCAGAAACTCTGCTGAAAAGTGTTGTTGTTCCCATAGAAGAAGCCGTTAATGGTGTAGAAAACATGACCTACATGTCATCTACTGCCAGTAACGATGGAAGTGCAACCATAAGTGTTTACTTTGAATTAGGAACCAATGCTGATATTGCAGCAGTTAATGTTCAAAATAAAGTAGCAACAGTAAACAGCAAATTGCCGCAACAGGTAATTCAAACTGGAGTAACCACAAAAAAAGTTCAGAATAGTGTTTTGATGTTCTTTTCCGTTTTTACCGAAAACGAAGATTTAGATGCAACATTTATTGAGAATTATGCTCGTATCAACCTAATCCCAATGATCAAAAGGGTTAATGGTGTAGGTGATGCCAGCGTTTTTGGCTCACGTGATTATTCGATGAGAATTTGGTTGAAACCTGAAAAAATGGCCGCTTATGGTCTTACTCCTCAGGATGTAGTCAGCGCCTTGAATGAGCAGAATTTGGAAGCTTCTCCTGGTAAATTTGGAGAGAATTCATCTCAGTCATTCGAATATGTTATTCGCTACAAAGGAAAACTTTCTACAAAAGAAGAATACGATAATATTATTCTTCGTTCGGAAGGTAACAGTGATTTCCTTCGCCTGAAAGATGTTGCAAAAGTTGAGTTGGGTGCCTTTAGTTATGCTACCAATAATATTACCAATGGTCATCCATCGGTAGCAGTTGCGGTATATCAAACTTCAGGTTCGAATGCACAGGAAATTATTAAAGAAGTAGAACGCACACTGCAATCTGCTAAAAAGAATTTTCCTAAAGGAGTTGACTATGTGATTCCATTCAATACCAATGAATTCTTAGATGCATCAATCAGTAAAGTAATCTCTACCTTAATTGAAGCATTCCTTTTGGTATTTTTAGTGGTTTTTCTTTTCCTTCAGGATTTTAGATCAACCTTGATTCCTGCAATAGCAGTTCCAGTGGCAATTGTTGGAACATTCTTCTTTCTGAACCTCTTTGGCTTCTCTATTAATATGCTGACACTGTTTGCTTTAGTGCTCGCAATTGGTATTGTTGTTGATGATGCCATTGTTGTGGTTGAGGCGGTTCACGCCAAGCTTGATCACGGTGCGAAGAGTGCTAAGAAAGCTACTATATCGGCCATGAGCGAGATTACCGGCGCAATTATTTCCATTACTTTGGTTATGTCGGCAGTGTTTATTCCGGTATCCTTTTTAAAAGGTTCAACAGGAGCTTTCTACCAACAGTTTGCAATCACACTTGCAGTTGCTATTGTAATATCAGCAATCAATGCATTAACCTTAAGTCCTGCATTGTGTGCTCTTTTACTTAAGCCACATAAACCAAGTGAAGAGCATAAGCAAAATTTACTAAAAAGATTTTACACTTCATTCAATACAGGATTCGATGTAATGACTAATCGATACGCTAACTCGGTTCGCTATTTAATTCAGAGAAAATGGTTAACTGGTGTAATATTAGTCGTTTTCATCTCTTTGGCTGGATGGTTTTTCAAAACTACTGCAACAGGATTTATACCAAACGAAGACCAAGGAGTTATTTTCTGTGACATCTCATTACCTGCCGGAAGTACTTTGGATAGAACAGGTGAAGTTGTTTCCAAAGTAGAAGCAATTATCAATCGTATTGATGTTGTTCAGGAAAAAATGTTTGTAGTTGGCTTTAGTATGTTAAGTGGCTCCAGAGGTGGCTCAAAAGCTTTCGCTGTAATTAAATTGAAAAACTGGAAAGAACGAAAACAGGACAATCAAAAAGTAGATGCAATAGTTGGGCAATTATTTGGAATGACAGCTGGAATAAACGAAGCTCAAATTCTTTTCTTTGCACCTCCAACTGTTCGTGGTTTTGGTAATTCTGATGGTTTTGAAATGCGTTTGCAGGATAAGTCGAATGGAGAATTTGACGATTTGATGGCCAAAAGTGGTCTATTTCTGGGTGCATTAAACCAACGACCGGAAATTAAATATGCGAGAACTTCTTTTAATACAGGATTCCCTCAATATGAGATGGAAATAAATGTAGAGAAAGTAAAAGAAGCTGGCATTTCAGTAAATTCATTGTTTTCAACCCTTCAGGGATATTATGGAAGTTGGTATGCTGCCGACTTTAACCGGTTCGGAAAACAGTACCGTGTGATGATTCAGGCTGCTCCCGAAGATCGTGAAACCCTTGAATCGATGAATAATGTGTTTGTTAAAAATGCTCAAGGTGAATTGGTTTCGGTAAGTCAGTTTGTAAACATGAAAAAAGTAAATGGTCCTGATGTTGTTAACCGTTTCAACCTTTTCAATTCAGCAACCATTAACGGCAATGTGAATCCTGGTTACAGTACCGGGGATGCCATTAAAGCTATTCAGGAAGTTGCAGCAGAAACATTACCATCAACCTACGGGTATGAATTCTCTGGAATGACACGTGAGGAACAAAAAGCAGGAAATCAAGCTATTTTAGTTTTTGCACTGAGTTTGATATTCGTGTATTTCTTACTTGCAGCGCAGTATGAAAGTTACATATTACCCTTCTCCATTATTCTATCACTTCCTATCGGGATATTTGGAGCCATCTTTTTTGTGAAGATGATTGGATTAGAAAACAACATTTATTTCCAGGTGGCCTTGATCATGTTAATTGGTTTGCTGGCAAAAAATGCCATCCTGATTGTGGAATTTGCCTTACAGCGTCGACGTCAGGGAATGGAATTGATGCAGGCAGCCGTTGAGGGAGCAAAAGCACGTTTACGTCCTATTTTAATGACTTCGTTCGCATTTATTCTGGGAATTGTACCATTGATGCTCGCAAATGGAGCCGGTGCAGTTGGGAACCGCTCAATAGGTACAGGTGCTGTTGGCGGAATGTTAATTGGAACCCTGTTTGGTGTGTTTGTAATTCCTGCCTTCTTCGTGATTTTCCAGACAATTCAGGAAAAAATTACAGGAGCGCCAAAACCGGAAGACAGTGAATTGGAAACTGCAGAATAATATAGAGAAAGAAATGATGAAGAAAAGATATATAATACTTAGTCTGGTTGTAACGGCATTCAGTCTGCAATCCTGTTTTGTTGCCAAAAAATATCAGCAACCGGAGCTAGAGAATTCAGATCAGTACCGCAACGTTTCAACTACTGATTCAGCGACTCTTGCCAGCATGCCTTGGGAAGAATTGTTTACCGATGCGAACCTGCAAAGTTTAATTAATAAAGCTTTGGATAACAATTTGGATTACTTGATGGCAATTGAGCGTGTAAATGCTGCCGAAGCCTATTACAAACAAGGAAAAATGGGTTATCTGCCTAGTCTTAGCATGAGTGCTAATGGGGGGCATTATGAAGCATCAGACAACAGCCTGACTGGAATTGCGGCAGGCGGAAATGGTGCCGAATACGAAAATTACCAGTTAACAGGTACAATTTCATGGGAAGCCGATATCTGGGGAAAAATCAGAAGCAACAAAAGAGCAAGTCAAGCAGGTTATTTGCAAAGCGAAGCTTCGCGAAGAGCTGTAGAAAGTTCTTTAGTTGGCAATTTGGCATCTGCTTATTTTCAGTTAATTGCCTTAGATGCTCAGGTTGATGTTGCAAAACAAACAGTAACAAACAGAACTGAGAGTTTGGCAACAATGAAAAGCCTGAAAGAAGCCGGACAAGTTACCCAAGCTGCTGTGAAACAAACTGAGGCACAGTTGTACAGCACTCAAATTCTTCTTTTAAATTTAGAAGAAAATGTGAATCTATTAGAGAACACTATTTCTCTTTTGCTGGGACAAAATGCAGGAACTATTGTTCGTGGAAAACTCGACGATCAAAAGATTACGGCTGAATTGCAAACTGGTTTTCCTGCACAGCTTTTAAGAAACCGACCAGATGTGATGGTTGCTGAATATGGCTTGATGAATGCTTTTGAGCTGACCAATGTTGCCCGCAGCAATTTCTACCCTAGTTTGAGTATTAGTGCAAGTGCAGGTTTGGAAAGTATCAATTTCGATGATTGGTTCAGTACGTCCTCTTTATTTAGCAATGCGATTGGGAATCTGACCCAACCACTTTTTAACAAACGAAACATCAGAACCCGATATGAAGCAGCCAAAGCACAACAAGCCGAAGCACGTTACAATTTTCAAAAATCGATACTAAATGCCGGAAAAGAAGTATCTGATGCATTGTACAGCTATCAGTCTGAACAAAAGAAATACGAAATCCAGAAAATGGAATTGGAAGCTTTAAAAAAGGCTGTTGAATATTCTGAAGAATTGCTGAACAACGGCTACCAAAACACGACTTATATTGAAGTGTTGACAGCTCGCAGCAATGCCCTTTCTTCCGAGATTAATACCATCGATACAAAATTCCAACAATTAAATTCCATCGTTAAATTATACCTTTCGTTAGGTGGTGGATGGAATCGTAAGTAAGATTTAATAGTGGGTTGATTTTGACCGGATTGCATCGGTAGGATGATTTTGAAGTTAGTTCTTCAATTTAGCAATCCGGTCAAATCTTATTTTATATTTGATTTAGCATATCAATTAAACAGCAGTATATTGGCTTAAAGCTGGCATACTGCTGTTTTTTTGTGGTTAATTCACTTTTGAAGTCAGCCTGTCATCATCCTTAACCGCAGCTTATTCAATACTGCCAAACTTTATAATTTCATAGTAGAATCCGGTAGATTGCAAACCTGAAATTTTCATTATCAGATTCCAGTCATCTGGAAAAGAAGCAACACTATCTGTCAGTTCAGTCAAAAATGATGTTTCGCTCAACTTATACAATGCTTCCGATTTGCCAAATGGCAGAAAAGAAACAAAAAACATGATTTTTTTTCCGTCGTAAGCCGAAATATTGGAGACTATTGCGTAATCATTCTGGAATACCGATCGATCAGGATTGTTTAGAGAAATATACTCTGTGGTATCTTGTTGTTCATTTAAAATAAAAATTGCCGGGGGTAAGTTGGAATAATGAAACCCTGTTTTTGCGAAAAAAGGATTAAGTACTCCCAAAGTGCCAAAATCGCCTACAAAAATCAGGTCATTCATCCGAACATCACTTAATGATAATTCCGAAGCATATTTCATACTGAATGGTTTGTGCGCTTTTTGAAAAATTTGTACCAACTGAAAAAAACAGTTGGGGATTTCTTCACCAAAATAACTTTGCCCCAATTTTTTCATACTGGCTTTTTGCTCCGGATTTTTATCCAGATAGGCCATAAAGTCGTTTTGGCTGTTTATTTCCGGATTACGAACGTAATTGAAGCTGCTATCCGGGAATCGCGTTTTTTGCATCATAAAATAATCACCCAAAACGATCATCAGCGGGTTTTCCGATTGCAAATAGTAATCCCAAACCGGATTTTCAGTTTCTATTTTTTGAGTGTTAAAGTTTCTATTGCCTGAAAAATAAAGGAATGCAAAAATCAACATCAGAATAAAAGAAACCGGAAATAAGAATTTGAGACTCATCGAATTTGGTTTTACTTCTTTCAATTCTGGTTTTTGCTCAATTTTTTCTGTTTCTGTCACTTCAAATACAACACGATAACTCCCCTTAGGAATTACAAACCGCACAGCATCATGATTTCCTTCATCCAGATAGTAAGAATTGAGCTTTTTACGCAGATTGTAAATATTGGAACGCACAATAGAATCCGATCCGGGATCGAATGAAGCATCACGTCCGAAAACGTCAATGGCAATAACTGTTTCTTTTAGAATTTTATCTTCGCGTGTTGCGCTTACCAAATAACGAAGCAATCGAACATCGTTCGCAGATGTAAAATACTTGCTGCCGGCAATTTTACTCAGCCAGAAATTGTCATCGAAATTGTTACTCATGGTAGATATTACGGTTGTCCTGCGAAAGTTACTAAATCATTTTAAATAACACATAAAAACAAAAAATGAATAGGTCAATAACAGTTAATGACAGAAAATAACAGCCTGTTTATAAGACTTTCGTTTATATTAGCAAAAAAAAGTTATGCGACTTCCTATTTCATGTATTGCTCTTATTATGGCATTGCTGGCTTGTAACAGGCAAAAAGAAAATGCATCCAATGAATTGGTTCCTGAAAGTTCCAATGGCTGGGAATATGCCGATTCAGTCAGAAATGAAATACAGTCTGCAAAAATCCCAACAGATACTTTACGTCTGATCGATTTTGGATCTAAAGATGATTCTCAAAGAATCCAGAAAGCAATTGACCATGTTTATGAGCTTGGTGGTGGTACAATTCTAATTCCTCCTGGAATTCATTATACCGGACCTATTGTTCTGAAAAGTAAAATAAATTTGTATTTGGAAGAAGGTGCTGAACTCAAATTTATAGCGAAACCTGAAATATATCCGTTAGCTTACAACTGGTTTAACGGCATTCCATGCATGAACTATTCATCCATGATTTATGCAAAAGATGCAAGCGACATACAGATAAGCGGCAAAGGTATTATCGACGGTCAGGGAAACGATCCTGTATGGAAAAGCATGAAATTTCATGAAAGAAAAGATTGGGAATTATTGAAAAAGCTGGAAAATACTAATGTGAAACCCATCAACCGTAAATTTGGGAATGGCCACTCTATCCGCCCGGATTTGATTACTTTTTTGGAATGTTCCCGAATAAATATTTCGGGAGTAAGCATTAAAAATGCCCCTTTTTGGGTTATTCACCCAATTTTATGCAAACATGTAACGATTAAAAAGTGCTTAATCAGCAGTCATGGATACGACCAGATTGGAATTGGATTGGAAAGCAGTGAAAATATTCTTGTTGACAGTACAAAATTTCAATTTATTGACGATGGAGTAAAGATTCTTTCTGGGCGGGTTAAAATCCCAAACAATCGTGCTTCAAAGAATATCGTAATCCAAAATTCAGTTTTCGAAAATGTTCTTTATTCAGCAGTAATTATCAGCTCTCAAACACAAGCCGGAGCCAATCATATTTTCCTGTCTGATTTAAAAATTGACACAAGCGAAACAGCTTTGCGTATTTTCGCCAATGCCGGACTAAAGGGAAAGCTCCACGAGATATTTTTAAAAAATATTCAGGCAGATCAGATTACCGGTTCATTTTTACTTAGCAATATTAACAACAGTTCAAACCTATCCGATTCCAGCCCATTGTTATATAATATTCATCTCGATAAAATTAATGCCGAAAATTGTGGCCGGGCTTTTCTTCTTAACGGCCACAGTAAAAATTTGATTTATAATGTAAATGTCCGTGATTCCAAGTTTTCTACCTTTAAAGGTTCATTTGTAAAGAACCTGCAAAACATGAGCTTTTCAAATGTTCAGGAAAATGAGGAAAATTATTCGGGAACAAACACGGTTGGGAACATTCAAATTCCAAAAATCAACCTGGAACATAACGAAGATGACATTTTAAATTCCAATAATATAAAATTCAACGATCTTCCAAAATCTGTGAAAAATACGCTTGCGGCTAATTATCCTCAGATTCCTGTCAATAATATTGACCAAATGATAACCCAATCAAATATTATCTACAACATTAATTTGAAACTCGAATCGTCAAAAGAACTGCGGCTCTTAGTTCTGACCAACGGGAAGATCATGCGATCCGAATCAGATATTACATTTGGTGAATTACCTAAAGCAGTTATATCAGCTTTGGAAACTTATTTAAAGATCACTCCTGCCCCCCTCATGATCAATGAAATAAAGAAAATTGCCTTTCAGGATTTCGCATATTTCGAAATTAAAGGAGAGTACAACCAAAAATTATTCGCCGTTGGAATCAATAATAACGGAGATATAATTGAAGAAAAACAGAAAATAATCACTACTTATTTTTCGCCGGCCAAATCAAAGTAAAAACAAAAATACAACCCTATAAAAAGTACACACAGGAGAATGAGTGTAATTTGGGAGTTTTATATGGCAACAAAAAACAAATCATAATCATAAACACATGAAAAATATTTATTTGATCTCAATGATCATGGTTCTGACAATAACTTCTGTTTCAGCAAAAAACAGGCAAACAACTCAGGATTATTTGAGTCTGAAATGGAAACAGGTATCAACCAAAATGCCTGCCGAATGGTATGGAACCGAGGATGCGAAATTGGTGGCAGAAAACGTGTTGCTTAGTCAAAAAGAAATTGGAGGATGGGAAAAAAACAAGCCTTATCATCACGCATTTTCTGAATCAGAGAAAGCTCATTATATTCAGGATAAATCTGAAATTGGCGCCACATTCGATAACGGTGCAACGATATCAGAACTGCGGTTTCTGGCTAAAGTATACTCTCATTTTCGTGATGACCGATACAAACAGGCATTTGAAAAAGGACTTAACTATATTTTTATTTCGCAATACGAAAATGGCGGATGGCCACAGTTTTATCCTTACAAAGGTGATTATGCAGACCATATTACCTATAATGATGATGCAATGGTAAATACCATGAAATTTTTGTTTCAAATACTTGACGACAGTAAAGAATTTTCTTCCTTACAAATAAATAAAAACCAACAGGACAAAGCCAAAAAAGCATTCGACAAAGGGATTCAATGCATTCTTAAAACCCAGATTGTTGTAAATGGTCAACCAACAGTATGGTGTGCTCAGCACGATGAAAAAACATTCGCTCCGGCTAATGCACGTGCATACGAATTGGCATCGTTTAGTGGTAGCGAATCGGTCAATATAGCACTTTTATTAATGAAGATAGATATGCCTTCCAAGGAAATTATTGCTGCTGTTAATGGAGCTGTAAAATGGTTCGAGGCCAACAAAATAGAAGGAGTAAAATTAACGCAGGAAACAGATAAAAACGGGAAGAAGAATCGAATTATCGTTAAAGATAAAAATGCTTCCCCATTATGGGCCCGTTTTTACGATTTAGAAACAGGCAAGCCTTATTTCTGCAGCCGCGACGGAATTAAAAGAAACTCTCTGGCTGAGATTAGTTACGAACGCCGAAATGGTTACGGCTGGTATACCAATACTCCTGAAAAACTTCTGATAAAATATCCTGAATGGAGAAAAAAAGTAAATGCAAAATAACTGCCAAACCAGCACCATATCCTGCAGATAATAACTTTTTACAGAGAATTATGATTTCACTTAAAAATATCATTAAACTTTTACCTCAATTTTTTCTGGTACTGTCCTTGCATGCTCAGGAATGTGATGTTCCTTTTAAGGTACATTCTCTCTTTAAGTTTGATCAGCCCGAAACTCTGGGACTCCATTTCGCCAAGGGGCTTGAAACAATCACAATATTTGCACCGCAAAGCAACGATAATAAATACAATCACGGAGTAGTACTGTTTCCGTTTAAAGGAATGCTTTATGCACAATGGCAAAGTTCATTGGTTGATGAAGATGGTGAAGATACTCAGGTTTTTTACAGCAGAAGTAAAAATGGAAAAGACTGGAGTAAACCATCTGCATTAACCAAAAAATGGAAGCACGGAATAAAAACAAGCGGTGGATGGTGGAGTGACGGAACTACCCTTGTGGCTTATATTTGTAATTGGCCCAATAACAACGGGGGAGCTAAAGAAGGTTATACCGAATACATTACATCTACCGATGGGACACATTGGAAATCGCCAAAACCTCTTACACATAGTAATGGACAACCTGTTTTAGGAATTATTGAACAGGATGTTCATGCATTAAAAACCGGCAGACTTATTACCGCTTTTCATATGCAGCCCGGATTGATAGTTACACCATTTTATACTGATGATCCGCTTGGTGTATCGGGTTGGACATCCGGAAAAATGATTAACATGCCTGCAAACAATAAAAATATAAGCCGGGAAATTGAACCCAGTTGGTTTTACAGAAAAGACAGCACCATTGTCATGATTTTCCGGGATCAAGACAATAGTTTTAAAAAACTTGCTTCAATTAGCAAAGACAATGGTTTAAGCTGGACTACACCTGTAATTGTTGACACACCAGATTCCAGAGCGAAGCAGAGTGCAGGAAATTTACCCAACGGCACAGCCTTTATGGTTAATAATCCTTCGGGAAACAAAAGTCGATTTCCTCTTGCAATCACTTTAAGTAAAGACGGTTTTACATTTGATCATGCTTACTTACTGCGCAGCGGTAACGAAGATCTTCAGCCCATGAGATGTAAGGGAAAATACAAGCGAATTGGATACAGTTATCCCAAAAGTGTGATCTGGGGTGATTACCTATACGTATCCTATGCTACCAATAAAGAAGATGCAGAGTTAACCAGAATTCCGATTGACAGTTTGCTCTGGCAACAGGATCAGCTGCTTAATGAATAGCTACATGCCGGACACTTTTTCAATGAAAAAACGCATTAAAAAATAATACCAACCATTACTATATAAAACAAGAATAGGATGAAACAGTTTGCAATACAAATAGCATTGATATTTTTGCTGGTAAATACATCAATATCCTTTGCTCAAAACCCACTTAATTTTGGCAGCAGTATCAAAACTGCAGATCCTTCAGGCCATGTATGGAAAGATGGGAAAATGTACCTTTATACTTCCCATGATGAAGAATGTCAGCCTGATTTTTTCATGAAAGACTGGCACGTGTTCTCCTCCTCCGATTTGGTGAATTGGACCGATCATGGCGCCTGCTTATCGGTTGATGATCTTTCGTGGGCAGATAATTTCGCCTGGGCTCCCGATTGTGCCTATAAAAATGGTAAATATTATTTCTGTTTCCCTGCCGGCACCGGTTTTAAAGATCGTGTAAATTCTAAAAACAGCACAAAATGGATGGGATTAGGGATTGCAGTAAGTGATTCTCCAACAGGCCCTTTTGTTGATGCAATTAGAGCCCCTTTATGGAAAAAACCTTACGCCAACGATCCTTGTCTTTTTGTTGATGATGATGACAAAGCCTACGTCTATTTTAATGGTGGAGGCGACTATTTTGTTGCAGAAATGGCTGACGATATGCTTAGCGTTAAAGGTGATCTGATTAAAATGGATATGGGCGGATACAATCCAAAAAGAGAAGGCCCGTGGGTATTTAAAAGAAATGGAAATTACTATTATACCATGCCTGAAAATAACAGAATCCTTACCTATTACATGTCCAAATCTCCTATCGGCCCATGGAAATACCAGGGCGTTATTATGCAGCAGGAAGGGGAAAGTAATAATCACCATTCAATTGTTGAATTTAAAGGACAATGGATTTTATTCTACCACCGCTGGCTTAAAACAAAATCAACCTGCGATAAAACACA
Source organism: Labilibaculum manganireducens (assembly GCF_002843385.1). Lineage (GTDB taxonomy): Bacteria > Bacteroidota > Bacteroidia > Bacteroidales > Marinifilaceae > Labilibaculum > Labilibaculum manganireducens. The sequence goes on along the minus strand of NZ_MVDE01000011.1, from coordinate 41,988 downwards.
GCGTCAATGTTGTGCTGAATACCTTTATTTTAACGAAGACGGAACCATTCAGGAAGTAAAAAGAACAGATGCTGGTGTTGGGGAAAATCGGGCCGACTAGCAATACAACAATGCAAAGAGCTTTTATTCTTTTTATTATAAGCGGCGAACTGCTGGCGAGCCAGGCAAGCGTTAGCGAACGAAGAATGAACCAAATACAATTGACAAGGAGATAAATTATTTTCAAACATCATATAAAAATTAAAAACATTCAAAATGAAGTACCTATCCAAAACAATCATTTTATTACTGATTTTGTTTGCATTTTCTTGTACACAAAAAAAAGAGACTAACATTTTTCTTGTTGGTGATTCTACAATGGCCAATAAACCATTCGCGAATGGAAATCCGGAAAGAGGCTGGGGTCAAATCTTTCCTCTGTATTTAAATGAAGGCATACATGTGGAAAATCATGCTGTAAACGGACGCAGTTCAAAAAGCTTTCGGGATGAAGGAAGATGGGCCAAAGTTTTGGAAAATATGCAAACCGGAGATTATGTGATTATTCAGTTTGGACATAACGATGAAAAAATAAAGGACAGCACCAGATATACCAATCCAGATACCGATTACAGACAAAATTTGATTCGCTTTGTAAGCGAAGCACGGCAAAAAGGCGGTATTCCTGTTTTAGCCACCTCTATAGTACGTCGAAAATTTGATGAGAATGGTGTATTTCAAGAGAGCCATGGCATGTATCCACAGGTAGTTAGGGAAGTTGCAGAATCAGAACAGGTTCCGTTGCTTGATTTACAAAAATTAACCAAAGAACTTCTTATCAATTATGGAGAAGATGCTTCAAAAAAATTATACTTACACATCAATGCCGGAGAATATGAGTCTTTGCCTGATGGCAGAAATGACGACACACATCTATCGGCAAGCGGAGCTTTTCGGATTTGTGATCTTGCCAAAAGTGAAATCACACAAAAAGTGCCTGAACTTAGCGTGTATTTTAAAAAATAAATAACAGGAATGTATCTTTCTAAATTGTTCACAAAGCATTTTTTCACATCCAGATTGTAAACACTCAAAATATGCAAAAAACCACGCTGTTCACTTTATTCTCATTTTTACTATTGTGTTTGTCCTGTAATTCAAAATCAGACTCACTTTCCAATCTTAAGATTTCTGAAAACAAAAGATTTCTGACTACTGAAAATGGAGAACTATTTTTTTGGTTGGGTGATACCGGATGGTTGCTTTTCACAAAACTTACGCGCGAAGAAGCAGAAAGATATTTTGAAGACAGACATCAAAAAGGATTTAATGTAATACAGGCAATGGTTTTGCATGATGTTACAAAAGCAGTGAATGTTTACGGAGATTCTGCCCTCATAGACTGTCATGTTGATCAACCGGATACCACGTTGGGAAATTCAGCCGAAAATTCTGAGCAGTACGACTATTGGGATCACATCGATTACCTAATAAATCTAGCGAATCAAAAAGGATTATACATGGCGCTGGTACCGGTTTGGGGATCGAATGTAAAAAGCGGTATCGTGTCTGAGCAAGAGGCGCAAAAATACGCGGCATGGTTAGCCCTAAGGTATAAAAACTGTTCAAATGTAATTTGGATGAATGGCGGCGATACAAAGGGCTGTGACTCCACTTCAACCTGGCAGGCTATTGGATCAGCCATTCGGCAAAACAGTCCGAAACAGCTGATTACCTTCCACCCTTTTGGCAGAATGCAATCATCAGAATGGTTTCATAACGAAAACTGGCTTGATTTTAATATGTTTCAATCGGGACACCGAAGATACGATCAGGACACGGACCTTCCCTATCATGGAGAAGACAACTGGAAATATGCTGCTGCTGATTATGCGAAAATTCCGGTAAAACCAACTCTTGATGGAGAACCTTCTTACGAAGGTATTCCTCAGGGACTTCACGATACCACTCAACCCTTATGGACCGACTCTGATTGCAGAAGATATGCTTACTGGTCGGTTTTTACAGGTGGCTGCGGTTTTACCTACGGCAATAATGCCATTATGCAATTTCACAAGGAAGGAGATGAGAATCCGGCTTATGGTTCGAAAGAGTACTGGGAACCGGCGCTAAATGCTCCGGGAGCCATCCAGATGAAATACCTGAAGCAATTGATTTTATCAAAATCTTATTTCGACCGAATTCCTGCACAAGATCTTATTGCAGATGAGCAAGGCGAAAAATACGATTATCTATCCGCCGCAAAAGGCCGCGATTATGCATTTATTTACACCTATACTGGTCGGATAATGAATATCAATCTGGAAAAAATGGATGTAAGCGAAGTGAAAGCATCATGGTACAATCCCCGAAACGGATCCTATATTGAAATAGGTACATTCGAAGCCAAAGGCATAAAATCCTTTGATCCTCCGGGAGATAAATCAAATGGAAATGATTGGGTACTGGTATTGGAAAAAGATTGATCAGAATTGATTTGTTTCCTGAAACAGGGTAAATAATTAACAATTAAAACTTAATAAAAATGAAAAAGAATTTAATTTTTCATCAACGAAATCTTTTATTATTGATTTTGTTTGTGTTCGGTTGCTCTTCCTTGCAAGAGAAACCAGTGACTATATATCTAATCGGGGATTCTACCGTAGCTGATTATGCTGATAATTACGAAGAAGGTAAAGATTATTACAAAACCAGATATCCGGTAACAGGCTGGGGGCAGGTATTTCAGGAACAATTTACAGGAACTGATTTAACTGATTTCAAAAATATTTTCGATACAGACAGTGTTGTTATTGATGATCGTGCACGGGGAGGTAGAAGTACAAGAACCTTTTTTCAGGAAGGAAGATGGAGATCAGTATGTAAAAACCTGAAAAAAGGCGATGTTGTAATCATGCAGTTTGGTCATAATGATGCAGCACAGAACAAACCGGAACGTTATACCGATATTGAAAGCTACAAGGAGTTCCTAAGATTATTTGTATCTCAAACAAGAGAAAAGAACGCAGTTCCAATTATTCTTACTCCTGTATGCAGAAATTACCCATGGAAAGACAGTCATTTAGAAAATGTTCATGGTGAATACCCAAAAGCAGCCATGGATGTTGCTGTCGAAATGCAGGTCTGTTTTATTGATTTAAATCAATTATCTATGGATACTTTTAGCAGGAAAGGTCAGGAATATGTAACTAATAATTATTTTATGAATTTACCCGCCGGCGTATATGAAGCCTACCCGGAAGGACAATCAGACAATACGCATTTTCAACCTAAAGGAGCAAAAGTTGTTGCTAAATTGGTTTTTGATGCAATGAAAACTGTAAAGAAATGAAACCATTTTATATGTTTATGATTTGTTTTCTCAATCAAAGTTGAAAAAAATGATTTTTGAGATGTAATCAATACCAACCGTTTAAGAATTAAAAAGCCACGTCAGTGGCTTTTTTTTATGGCTCCAAGCCCCTTATTTTTTTGTTCTGATCTTTAAAACCTCACCCTATCCCTCTCCTTAAAGGAGAGGAGAATACAGCTCCTGTATCAAAACATTTTTTTTAAAAGAAGGCTCCCTTCTCCTCGAGGAGAAGAGCCGGGGTTGAGGTGTCTGTTCTCTCCCGCTCACCAGTTGCCAATTCTATTCACCTTAAGGAATCTGCGACTTTTCAAAAACCTCAACCTATCCCTTTTCTAATTTGGTGAGGAGAATACAGCTCCTGATATCTGCACATTTTTTTTGAAAGAAGGCTCTCTTCTCCTCGAGGAGAAGAGCCGGGGTTGAGGTGTCTGTTCTCTCCCACTTCACCAATGCCTAAAATAGCTGCCTATATCTTTCTTATGATTTTTTACTGCAAATGGGAAAGATGATTATCAAAACACAACCACCTGATAACAAACAAAATGACCATACAAATTTAGAAGCATTTTTCTAATTAAAATCATTCTTATAAATTTTCCCTATCATGAAATATACATTTTCAATTGAGAATATTCTCTTTTTAGGAGAATAATAAATAACTTTATCAAATAAGAAATGGATAAATAAAATTTAAAACAGGAGGCTAAATTATGGGATGCGACACAGGTTTAAAACCCAGAAAAAAAGTTCAAGTAGAAAATGCAAAAAATAGTAATCAATTAGTAAAGGAGGAAAAAACGATGAGTTCAACAATGGTAAGACAAGAAATGCCAAATTTCACAATGGATGCTTATGATGCTGCCACAGGTCATTTCACAACAGTATCGAGTGATAATTACAAAGGAAAATGGGCTGTAATATGCTTCTATCCTGCTGACTTTACCTTTGTTTGCCCAACTGAAATTGCGGCAATGAATGCTAAATATGATGAATTTCAGAAATTAAATACTGAAATCCTTGCTGTATCAGTTGATTCTAAATTTTCGCACAAAAGATTTGTTGAAACTGAACCAATCCTTAAAGGTTTAAGACTAACCATAGGTGCTGATGGAAATCAGGAAGTAAGCCGTGCATTTGGTGTACTTATCGAAGAAGAAGGTGTAGCACTGCGTGGTAGATTCTTATTTAACCCTGATGGAATTTGTGTAGCACAGGAAGTGCAAGCTGATTCTGTAGGTAGAAATGTTAATGAATTTCTACGTCAAGTGCAGGCATGGCAACATGCAACTAAAACAGGAGAAGTTTGTCCTGCAGGATGGAGACCAGGAAAAAAAACGCTTCCTGTTAATACTGATGCAGAAAAAATGACTGGACGTGTTGGTGATTACATTACAATTGAAGAAATTCTCGATTAATTCTTAATCAATACCGAAAAAGGCAGCTCCATAGAGATGCCTTTTCTTTTTACTTTATCAAGTTGTACTATTTCAAAAATTACTCAATCTCAACAAGCAAATAATCCAGCAACTCTTTCAAAAACTTTCGAGCGGTATATCTTTCCCATCAGCGCTTCCGAACACCAACAAAAACAAACAAGTTCCAAAACAAACCACCATAAGAAATCCGCAACTTTTCAAAAACCTCACCCTATCCCTCTCCTTTAAGGAGAGGAGAATACAGCTCCTGTATCAAAACATTTTTTTTGAAAGAAGGCTCCCTTCTCCTCGAGGAGAAGGGCCGGGGTTGAGGTGTCTGTTCCCTCCCACCTCACCAACATCTGGAATCGTTGCAATATCTTTCCTGAAATTTTTTGGTGCAATTGGGAAAGATGGCTAAATTGAAATTCAATAAACAGCCATATTCAACTACTATTAAACACAATAATAATGACTTACGAAGATTTGGGATACAACCACACACTTGAAAGCTATAGAATTGAACAAAATTTAGATTCATTTGCTATAGGTAGGGTTATATCGGAACACAAGGAAAGGTATGTTGTAAAAACTCCAACAAATGAGTTTGATTCTGAATTAATAGGTAATTTGCGCTTTACAGCAGAGAGCAGATATGACTTTCCGGCCGTTGGCGACTGGGTCGCATTTTCTGAATTCGATGAAGGAAAAACTCTCATTCATGCCATCTACCCCCGCAGTTCAGTAATTGAGAGGCAAGCAGTTGGCAAATCAGGACAGGTACAAATAATTGCAGTAAATATCGATTACGGCATAATTGTACAGTCTGTTAACCGCGATTTTAATATCAACCGTTTAGAACGGTATTTGACCATTTGTTATGCTTCTAATGTGGAACCAATTATACTTCTTAGCAAAATTGATTTAATTACTGCTGCCGAGTTGGAAACTTTTCTAAATCTGATTGCGGAACGCATAAAAGATGTTCCTGTAATTGCCATCAGCAATGAATCGGATACCGGACTGGATCAATTAGCAACACTAATAAATACGGGGAAAACCTATTGTTTGCTGGGTTCCTCGGGTGTGGGAAAATCGACACTGCTAAACAAGCTAAGCGGTAAAGAACTAATGAGTACAGGAGCTATCAGCGAAAGTATCGACCGAGGGAAACACATTACCAGCCACAGAGAATTAATCGTGCTCGAAAATGGCGGGATTTTAATCGATAACCCAGGGATGCGGGAAGTTGGAATTGCAAACACGGCCAGTGGTTTAGAAATAACGTTCGACGGCATTATGGAATATGCAGAAAATTGCCGGTTTAAAGACTGCACCCACCAACACGAAAAAGGCTGTGCGATTTTAGAAGCTGTTGAAAATGGTGAAATTGATCCCAACTCATATGCGAACTTTCAGAAAATGCACCGGGAAAAAACACATTTTGAATCGACTGTGCAAGAAAAGAAAAAAAAGGATAAAAGTTTTGGCAAGATGGTGAAAAATGTAAAAAAACAAAGAAAAGACAATAAGTTCTAAACAGTATACTAATACAATAGTAAAAGCCACCTCACGTTGGCTTTTCTTATCTCTTTCAGCACGTCAACAGTTTGTTCGCTCCATAACTTTTCAAAACCTCACCCTATCCCTCTCCTTTAAGGAGAGGAGAATACAGCTCCTGTATCAAAACATTTTTTTTGAAAGAAGGCTCCCTTCTCCTCGAGGAGAAGGGCCGGGGTTGAGGTGTCTGTTCTCTCCCACTTCACCAACACCTAAAATAGCTGCCAATATCTTTTCATATAATTCCATTGCCATGTTGTGTATGATGGCTACATTTAAGTATTACTGGAAATTACCATACAGTAAGGAATTTGAAAAAACTAAAATATAAGAGCAAACCTATGGCACGATTTATATTAAAAACAAAACAGGAAATAGGTATTTCGCCGGATGAATTACTGTTTCGGGGAGAACAAAAAATAGATAATGTGTTGTTGCGGGTTATCGATTTCGATGCCAATAATCTGGAAGAGAATGCTGTTAAAACAGTAAGCGAAGTGCCAAAATACCAAGAAAAAGACTCCGTAACCTGGTTTAATATCGATGGAATTCATAATACAGACATTATGCAGGAAATCGCAAAAGACTTTAATTTCGAACAGCTTATTATGGCAGATGTAATGAATACCCATGCACGTCCTAAAGTGCAGGAGTACGACAATTGCATTTTCATTTCCATAAAAATGCTGCGGCAGGATAATGAAACAGATTTAATTCAGGTTGAAAATTTAAGTTTAATCATCACAGAAAATGTTTTAATCACCTTTCAGGAAATAAAAGGTGATGTTTTTGAACCTGTACGCGAACGAATAAGAAAGCATAAAAAACGAATACGTAATTCGGGCACAGATTATCTTGCTTTTGCCTTACTGGATATTGTAATCGATAATTATATCTATATCATTAGTGTGCTTGGGGAAAAAATCGAAACCTTGGAGGAAAACCTGCTGCTGGAACCAAAACAGTCGGTGATTGACGATATTAATTCCTATAAACGTGAATTAAACTTTTTGCGGAAAAACATTAAACCCGCAAGAGAAATGATCCTGAACCTCTCGAAAATGGAATCGGAATTAATAGCCTACTCTACAGATGTTCATTTTAAAGAGCTTCAGGATAACATTAATCAGGCAACGGAATCTTCAGACAGTTATCGTGAAATCCTCTCCGACCAGCTTACGATTTACCACACAACCATAAGCAGCAAGCTGAATGACATCATGAAATTTTTAACCATTTTTTCAGTCATTTTTATTCCTCTCACATTTATTGCGGGTATTTATGGCACAAATTTCGATGTTGTGCCAGAACTTCATTACGAATACAGCTATTTTATTATGTGGATGGTAATGATCATTTTGGCTGTAATAATGCTCATCTATTTTAAGAAAAGAAAATGGTTTTGAGAAGAAACCGAAACAGAACGGTTTCTTATGTATTTCGCTCTATAGCAACGAAAAGAGGGTTTTCATATAGAATTTAACCCTTCCGTACTAAAATGAACCAATGATTGGGAATTTTAGCAGACTGTTTTCACAAGAAAAGCCATTATTTGTGAACGAAAAATTTCCCTTGGTCGGGATACAGGAATTAACGGCTTGTTTCCTCAATATAAGATCAAAAGATGTTCTGTAAATCTGATATATTTTATTTTTTTGGCTATTTTCGCACCCTACCAAAGAATTGATGATGAAAAAAGTATTTCCATTCAAAATAGCCCTGTTCTGTCTCTGCTTTTTTTGCCTTACATTCCTTTCAATGGCTCAAAACAGCGAGCAATTTCAAATTGATTCTTTACAGAAGCAGAACCGAATTGAATCGAACCAAGAACAGCTTGTAGATAATTACAATCAAATGGCTTATTTATTTGGAGGTATAAGTATTGACAGTTCTCTGCGTTACAGCCAAAAAGGAATGCTGCTGGCTCAGAAGATTAATTACGATCATGGTTTGGCTGTATCCCATTTATACACTGCCCGCGCACTAATTCAAGATGCAAAATTAAAGCCGGCAATGGAAAATTTCAATAAGGCTCTTAGTCAATTTATTCAGGAAAAAGATTCCGTCAACCTATTGGATTGTTACAGTGGCATGAGTTATTTGGCTTCCTATGAATCAAATCAATTAAAAAGTCTTAATTATAATCTAAAAGCACTTGAAATTGCAGAAAAATTAAAGGATACAACCAGTTTGTCTGTTTGCTGCAACAACATTGGTGCAATTTACAAACGACTCGATAATTATGAATTGGCTTTAAATTATTTTCAAAAATCCATTGCTTTGGAACAAAATTCCACTAACGTGGGAGATTTAGCCATTTCCTATTCCAATATTGGGGTTTTAAAGGTAGAAAATCAAAAATTTAAAGAGGCTAAGTCCGATTACCTGAAAATTAAATCCTTGCTTCCAAAAATTGACAGCAAATACGTTCTATCCTATCTGTATCTGTCCTTATCGGGATATTACAATGGCATCAACAATTTTGATTCAACAAAATACTATATTGATAAAGCCAGCGAAATTTGTATCAAGAATAATTATCAGCACATCTTGGCGCGTGCATACCGCAAACAAGGAGAAATGCTTTTCAAACAAAAAAAGTACTCCGAAAGTATTCACGTTCTCGATAAATGCTTAAAATTATCCGATTCTATTGGTGTACAGGAAGAATATCCTGAAATTTATAAGATGAGTGCCAAAGCCTATTCACAAATTGGAGATCATAAACAAGCATACAAATCGCTGCAAAAGGCAAATAATGCCATCGATTCTTTAAAAAGTGAGAAAGTAGCTGAGTATTTGGTTGAATTTGAAGAACAAAAGGCTAAGAATGAAATAGAGAAGCAACAGCTTGAATTGGCACTTAAAAATCAACAGGCCGAGAATGCTGCTATTATCATGAAAAACAAGTACACACTGGCTTTGCTTGCTATTGTTATACTCATTCTCTCGATTGCAATTGTGGCATTTTACTTTTTAAGATCCAAAAAGAACAATATCATTTTAAAATCACAGCATAAACTTATTAATGAACAAAAATTACTTCTGGAGGACAATATCAAAAAATTAGAAGTAAGCGAAGAAAACCTTCAAAAGTTAAATGCGACTAAAGACAAGTTTTTCTCTATTATTGCTCATGATTTAAAAAGTCCTTTTACTGCAATTATTGGTTTTAATAACGAATTAGCACATCATTACAATGACTATAATGATGATGAACGTCTGGAAATGATCAATCACGTTGGAGATGCCTCAAAATCGACCTATTCCCTGCTCGAAAATTTATTAACATGGTCCAGATCACAAAGTGGATTTATTTCATTGAATAAAGAGGTACACCTAATAAAGAATCTGGTAGAAGAAGGCATCTTACCAAACATGGCGGCGGCTGAAATAAAAAAAATTAATGTCCTAAATAATATCGATGATGCACAAACAGTGTGGGCCGATAAGGAAACCATTAAAATAGTTGTTTCCAATTTATTTAATAATGCCATTAAATTCTCTAATACAGGAGGTGTGATTACCCTCACCGGAAAATTGAAGAATGGCGTGTTTGAAATTTGTATACGCGATACCGGTATTGGCATGAGTGAACAAATAATGAATAATCTTTTTATGATTGAAAAGAACATTCAACGCGTAGGAACCAACGAAGAAAAAGGAACCGGATTGGGTTTGATTCTTTGTCAGGAATTTGTTCGTAAAAACGATGGCCAAATATGGGCAAAAAGCAAGGTTGGCGTGGGTACAGAAATGTATTTTTCTTTGCCTGTTAACAAAAACAAATAAATTCAGCAATACTACCCCGAAACTATTAATTTACCGTGTCACGCAGGTTATTGAAACTTAACACTGCAGTCTATGCCATTCCACTTAATCAACAAACAGAACAACTTGACAACATAAAAAGTTTCTCTGATCAACATCGACAAACTTGGCAAACTTGACATATATCAAAAACAATATCTTTTAGTAGGTTTGCATGTTTTTAATTTTTTAAGCTAAATCACATGAAAAAAATTGTACTACTATTTGCCATTATCGCAATTGGCACATCTTCATTTGCTCAGGATGTAAAATACGGAATAAAAGGAGGTTTAAATCTTGCAAACTGTGCCGGAGATGACCTAAAGGGTGATTCCAGAGCCGATATTTACTTTGGTGGTTTTATGAGGACAAATTTCACAGAATGCTTGGCGTTTCAGACTGAACTTATTTATTCCCGACAAGGATCGAAAGAAGATAGTGAAGGAAGTAATTTGCAATTTAAAACCAACTTTTTAAATATTCCTCTATTGCTTCGAGCAAAAATGTTTGGAACCGATAAATTATTTGCAGTTGCAGGGCCTCAAATCGGCATTCATTTAAGTTCAGAATTTGAGGAAGACGGTGAAACTGCTGATTATGACAAAGCCATGAGAGATTTTGATTTATCTTTTGATTTTGGACTTGAATTTGACCTTAACAAACAATTTAGTATCGAAGCCCGCTACAACTTTGGAATAACTAAAATATTCAATGATGACTATGTTGAAATAGATGCTAAAAATTCCGTTTTTCAAATTGGAATAGCTGCATCGTTCTAATTCATCCTAATTTTCTAAAATACAAAACAAAATTCGATCCAAACCGATCGGATTTTTTAGTATCTATAACATTCTAATTCAGGTTGATTAGTACACTTTTACATTTCAACCAACCGAAGATTATTTTCTCCTTGGCATAAACAAAAAACTTAGCTACATTAGCAACTTCTGTTTAACCAAGCTAGTCACAAATGAATACCCCTGCAATTAAAAACCGCCTGCACGTTGTAGATGCATTAAGAGGATTTGCCCTTGTCTCCATCATGCTCCTGCACAATATTGAGCATTTCGACGTTTATTTTTCGCCGGCCAACCTTCCTGCATGGATGGTTTCTTTAGATAAAATGATTTGGGATTCATTGTTTTTCCTTTTCGGAGGTAAATCCTACGCGATATTCGCCTTACTATTTGGCTTAACCTTTTTTATTCAGACTAATAATCAAAACAAACGAGGCAATGATTTTAGAGCGCGCTTTGCCTGGCGTTTGCTGCTTCTTTTCATTTTTGGGATTATAAACTCAGCATTTTACCAAGGTGATATACTTACTCTATATGCTTTTGTAGGTTTATTTTTGATCCCTTTGGTGAAACTAAACAACAAGTGGATATTTGTTGTTGCTTTACTCCTGTTCGTTCAGCCTTACGAATTATTTAACCTTTTTAAAGCCATACAAAATCCGGATATTAAAATAGCCAATCCAATATCATGGACCTATTTCGGCAAAATGGATGAATACGTAAAAGCAGATTCATTTTTTGGTACTGTATACGGCAATTTAACAAATGGGAAAAGAGCCGTTATTGCCTGGAGCTGGGAAAATGGTCGTTTTTTTCATATTCTTTCAACTTTTCTATTCGGGATGCTGGCCGGTCGTATGAATCTTTTTTCTAAATCAGATAAAAACACCAAATTTTGGACAAAGACTTTTATTATTTCAATCATCGCATTTGTTCCCCTGTTTATACTTCAAAAAAACCTTAGCGGATTAATTGGCAGTGAAGCGATTCGTCGCTCAGTGCAAACCATCGAAACCTCATGGTGTAATCTTTCATTCATGGTATTTTTGGTATCAGGATTTGTTTTACTCTTCAACACCAATGCATTTCGAAATGTTCTGACACCATTTTCAGCAATAGGTAAAATGAGCCTTTCCAACTATGTATTTCAATCCATGTTAGGTGCCGGCATCTATTACGGATTCGGTTTGGGAATGTATCAATACACAGGTGCGACTTACAGCTTGTTAATTGGTATCAGCCTTGCTCTAATTCTAGGTCTGTTTTGCACGTGGTGGGACAAGAAACATTCTCATGGTCCATTGGAGGCTATCTGGCACAAAGCTACCTGGTTGGGAGCAAAATAGGCTTTACTTTTTGCAATATCAATTCCCCGGTAATTTCCAACATGATTTACTCCACATGTTTACAATCATACATTTTTGTAGATTTTCAATATGAATCCCTACAAAAATGAAATTTTTCATGTCCCTGCAATTCGTTAATGATCTGAAATTGAACACCTATCTGTTTTAGGTACTTATTTTGATTGTTAGCTGGTATCTTTTTTAGAACGACTAACAAACAAATGGATTATGAAAGTATTGATACCAGTGGTTGATCATGAAAATGCAAAAAATAAGATTACAAAAGAATTTGACGATGCTGCCTCTTACTGCATATATGATAGCTTGAGTAAAACTTATGAATGGCTTCCAACCAATGCATTAACAAGCAAAATTGGCAACATCAGTTTTGCATTAAAACGTAAGGGAATTCTTTCGGTGATAATAAGAGAAATGCCAGTTATGGCCATTCATTTGTTTACTGAAATGGGAATTGCCTTGTATCCCGCTCAGGGAAATAATTTAGAAGAAAACATTAAACTGTTCGACAAAGAAGAATTGCATCCTCTCACAATCGTAAATGGAAATGTGACACATGTAAGCGTTTCAAATTGCAGTACATCCTGCGGATCATGCAATTCCGGATGCTAATTATATTGTTTCTATTACTAATCGTTACACGTAAATAACCTGATATGACAACAAGAAAATTAAACTGGAACCGATGGATGCAGGATGGTGATCAATTTCTAAAAGGAGCAACACCAAAAGGTGAAAAAAGCATCTTGGGAAATACCGTTCGATACAATTTGTTATCGATGTCTTTAGAAGGATACATCATGGCAATACTGGATTATCATCAAAATATGCCTCAAAATCACACTTACAGTGATCTTATTTATGGTCTGGAAGAGGTGATGCCAATTGATGCAACGCTTAAAAAGCGCATCTTAAAATACGAAAACATCCAATCTATTTGTTCTTTGGAAAAGTATCATCGGTCGGAACCAACTGACGAAGATTTAGCTGACCTATTTGGAGCAATTCAGGAAATAAGCAGAATTGCACATGAAACATGCTTAGAAAGCGTGTAATCACCTTACTATGTGCAAATTAAAACAAGCTATACAATCTCTTCAATTGCATAGTCTTGATTATTGAATTGAACGGTATTTCCTTTTTGTTTGCCAATAAATTGTTTTGCAAGCGGAGATGTAAAAGAAACCAAATAGTATTCCTTTTTGTCTAATTCAACTTTTCCCAAAGCAACAGACACAAAAAACCGAAGTTTATCAGTAATTACAAGAGATCCAAGAGAAATAGAAGGATTTGAAATTTCAGGATCAATTTTAGCCAATACGCTTTGCATGTTTTGACTGCCGACAAATTGCTGAGCCATTTTCTCCTGTTCCAAATGAACCATTGCCCGTCCGGTTTCATGCTTATCTCCCGCACTGCTTTTGGTTTCGCTTCCTGCTGATTCTTTCAATTCCTGCAAGACCAGCTTATTGTGCTGCAACTTCTCTTCTATTGTCTGATATACATACAGGTACAACTCTTTTTTTATTTCTAAGTATTTGCTCATAGAATTAACATCTGATTACGACATATTCTTTAAACAACACTGTTTGTATTTCTTCCCTGAGCCACATGGACATGGATCGTTTCTATTGATTTTTGTACCTTGCTCAACAGGCGATTCCGAAGAAGCAAAAATATGCTCCATCTGCTGATAATGGTTCTTCCATTCCGCATCGCGCATTTCACAAAAAGCTGTTCCTTTCTGAAAATCAGAAACTTTACCTTCCATCACATCAATATAATATTGTAACTCGACCGCGGTGTGCTTACCTTCGAATTTTGGCAGAATCTCCTTAAATTTTTGAAGAGTGTTGTTGCGCTGTAAATCACCCAATACACGAATGTAATGATCTACCCAATGAAAATTCTCCTTATCCAATATGGAATGAATTCGATCAAACTGTTCCTCTGTTGCGTAATACAATGCCTCAAAACAATAGAGATAAGGCTTTTTATTATCTGATTTAATGTTTTCTTCAATAAAACCGAGCACTTTATCTACGAATTGTTCCGGATATTTTCTGGCAAGCAGTCCTGCCAAATATACAGCCTGTTCGTTCATTAAATCCCAATCTTCCTCAACAGTAAACAGTTCCAATAATGGCTCAAACAATTCCTCCGACAAATGTTTCTCTGCAACAATACAATACCATAATGGTGCCGGCAGCATCACTCTGTACTCGTCAGAATAGTATGCTTCACCATTGTAGGCATTTGTAAAGGCGAAAACCAATTTCTTTCTTAACTCTTCGCTATTTTCCTGATTTCTCAGGAAATCAATTGCTTCGTATGGAATTCCCTTAAGCTGGGTATCGATTGTTTCGAATGCGTGTTCAGTAGATCGTATCATATAGTCAAATTTATTGGCAAATATATGCAATTTTATATGCTTTGACTTTCTGCAAACTCTAATTTAAAACAATTTTCACAATAATATATCATATAACTATATAAGTAATTATAGAACATAAAGTTGCAGAATCTAATAATCTCCTGTATAAATATTTATAAGTAAATGATATAAGTTAAGCTGAATTTTATTTCTTCTATATTTGGTTCTAATTACTCTTATTTCAGATCCGTTCACATAAATATTAGATATATCTTCTGAGCTTTCAATTTCAACATTTTCTATTTGTATTCCATCTATATAATTTTTATACTTTGCACTTAAAGACGAAAAATTCTTCGCTCGACTATATATGCCAACATATTTTTCGTTTAACCCATTCGAGTCATAATTTAACATGGACTTATTTAAATGCGTTTCAATTATTTTTGTATTTAATCCTGCTAATATAAAACCTTCAAAAAACGAGATTGTATTACCTTCAATTGTTTCAACTGCAATATCTAATTCCCCTTGATTTTTACCTGATTCAGATCTACCTTTAAGGGATTGCTCATTCAGTGTTAGCTTTTTACTAGAAAGATACTGCCTCATTAGATCTTGGAAATATGTGTTAATTTGATTTTCATTAAAACCTTTTAATAAATCTAATCTTGTTTGCAATTGAGAAGACGCTGACACAAAATCTCTAATAAGGCTTTCTTTGGCCTTTACCGATTTATACCCGATCATTAATTCTTCAATATCAACTTGCTCTAAACTATTTCGACAATCAATTAATTTCCTTCCCTTAATTATATACTTCGCAAGAAGCTCTTTTTCGAACATGTATGGATGATTACTTTCTAAACAATCAACACAACTACATGCATACAATTCTTTATAATCAATCTTTTCTAGCTTTAAATCTATATGAATCTGATTAAGCTCATGAGTAATAATTGTATATAAATGTGATTTCATTTCACCTATAATATATAAATTTATAGACTTCTTGATTTTATTTAATTCAACTAACGCTCTGCATGTTTCAGAATTAAAAATGGCTCCATATTTCCAAAAAAGACTATCCTCTAAATGATTATTCAAACGACATATTAATCTTTCAATTAAACCAGAAGGTAAAAAGTTATACCTTACTTTATATCTTAACGCTTCTGATATCCTAAACCTATCAAGTTCTTCAATAGAAGGGGATTGCGCTTTGAGTAATGTTGGAATAACATAAAGACTACTTGAACCAATCACTTTAAAACAAATTTCAAATTTTTCCATTAATGATAAAAGTTCATAATGTTTCCCTTTGGGATATTGTTTATCATTCAAATATTTGGATAAATTATTAGCTTCAAACAGTCCATTGTTTTTCTGTACTTGCAATGAATGAATGAGTTGATATATAGCCTTCGTCAACCAATGTGGATTTATAATTACTAAATTATTTAGCATAATATCATCTTTGAAATAAATTATATCTCCTAAATCATTTAAATACCCACTTAGATGATTTACTTTCTCAATTTCATTAAATCCACAAATCTCTTTAAAATCATCAAAAGTGATGTAATCTAATTCTTTTCTTGCTAATTCTTCTCTAATATTCTCCCATGTTTGTGGCAACCTATCACCTAAGTGTGGCAATTTTGAAATAGTTTCTCGTATCTGTCGTTTAAGTTCTTGTATCCCCTCTTTTGTAAAACAAGAAATATTAAAAAAGCCGACGATATTCTTAAATATATCTAGATAATTTTTTTCATCAATACTTTTAATTCGTATATCTGCTTTGTTCATAACTATAATAACTGGGCAGTTTTTACTAAGACGCTGAATAATACTCAACCAGTATTCAAAACTTTCTTCCTCATTATCAGCACGAGGTTCCCAAACAAATATGTATAAGGATCTTTGCGTCAAAAAGAACTGATGAGTAGAATACAATATTTCTTGTCCTCCAAAGTCCCATACATTTATTTTTATATCTTTTTCTACAAATATCTCTCCTTCTAAATATGGCTCTTTCAATATATCAACATAATCTGAAAACCCTTCACCATAAGAAGAAATATCCCCCATATATATATATGACTCTTTATCCTGTTCATTTCCTAAACCTTCATCATATTCATACAGATTCTCTCTATCATTAAAAAAAGAATAGTAAGGTTTATGGGCAGGAAAATATACTGTTTCATATAATCTATTTATATTTATTCCTTCCGTTGTATTTTCCTCTCCTATTTTCACTTTATATTCAGGATCATTCAAAGTTTTTACAAGAGTTGTTTTACCTACACTCCCCTTACCAACAATTAGAAGTTTTGTTTCAAATAATCTTTTTGTCTTATCCTGGGACTTTAAAGAATCAAGGTAAAACTCGATATATGATAAATTTCCTTCTGTGGAGATTTCAATTGGGATAGAATCTAAAAATGGGTTATTATCAAAATAAATACAAATCTTATTTTCATCAAATTGTAAAAGATTATAAGGGATTCTGTAAAATAAATTAGATGAAATATCAATTTCGTTAATTGAATACTCTTTATAAAAATCAAAGCAAATATCTTGTAAATAATTATTGCTAATATTCAAACTTAATAAGGAATATAATTTTGAAATCATATCTGAGCATTCCACAAATTTATTAAAACTTAAATCAATTGAATCTAAAAAGTTCATATCCGAAATATCCGTCGGAATTTCTGTGAGCTGTAAACCACTTAAATTTAAATGGCTTGTATCGTATTTTCTAGCTTCTTCAATCCTATTTAGCGCAATCTGTATATTTACTGTATTCATTTATCTTAATTTTTAAAACATAAATATATATAATTAAAAATTACTATTTCTGGAATCTTAAATTATGCTATCAAAAAATAAAGCCCTGAATTTACATTCAGAGCTTTATACCCAAACTAGAATTAAAATGAATTAATTATCCATTTTAAAAACTTTCTTTAAAATATCATCCATCAGGCACCATTTGGTGATTGATGATTGCATCAGATTTAAACCAACAAAAGCAGTCAGCAGCAACCAGTTCATATTTACGTAAACTGCCAGTAAAATGCTTACCAACACTAATGTTCCTGCAATGCCTCTAATAATTCTCTCTCTCATCTTATTTTATACTAATTATTTAAATAAATTTTTCAACATCCAGCATATAAGCATGCATTGGATTGCAACAATCTATATCATTGTTGAATAGAGTAATTTGATTCAGTAATTCAGAACCTTTTTCGTCAGTTAAAAAGGAAAAAGAAGCGATAGAATCATAATAGTCCTTATTAGAGGCAAACCAGTTTGGTACCTGACCATCTTTAATATGTTTTTGAGTATACCCTTTTACATCAAACTCACTATAAGCCCCAACACCCGCAGTTCGATAGATTTTCTTCAAATCATCATAAAAGGAACTCACACAAAATATGATTACAACTTTCATAAGTTTTAAATTAGTTTAAGATTTATTCCTCGTCCTTAATCTCACTCGATTTAGGGTCAATTACAGGATATTTTTTCTTTTCAGTCATATAATAGATAAGTGGTACAATTACCAGAGTCAGAAATGTTGAAGCAATAGAACCTCCCATCAGTGATATGGCTAAACCTTGAAAGATTGGATCGAACAGTATTACAACAGCTCCAATTACAACAGTTCCTGCAGTAAGCAGAATTGGAGTTGTGCGCACGGCTCCAGCTTCAATAACAGCTTCTTTTAACGGAATACCATCCTCCAAACGAAGATTAATAAAGTCAATCAATAAAATGGCATTCCTCACCATGATCCCCGCAAGGGCAATCAATCCTATCATAGATGTAGCGGTAAAGAAAGCTCCCATCAACCAGTGTCCAACCAAAATTCCAACAAGAGATAATGGAATTGAAATCATCATTACAAAAGGAACTTTAAAATTCTGAAACCATCCAATAATCAACAAATAGATAACCAGCAACACCACAGCAAAAGCAGTTCCTAAATCGCGGAAAACTTCATAGGTTATTTGCCATTCCCCATCCCACTTCAAACTGTAATTATCTTCTAAAAACGGTTGTTGAGTATATTCCTCTTTTAAATCATAACCTTCAGGAAGCTTAACATCACTTAGGTTTTTAGCTATGTTCATGATTCCATAAACCGGACTTTCCAATTTCCCGGCAACATCCGCAGTAACGTAAACCACTCGTTTCTGATTTTTACGGTAGATACTTTTCTCCTTAATTCTTTCATGTACATCAACAATATCGCCCAAAGCAACCAACTGCCCCGATTGTGATAAAATATTGATTCTCTTCAGATCGGCAACACTACTTCTATCCTTCTCCTGCAATCGTAAATCAATCCCAACCTGATTGTGTTCAGACTCTTGGTACAATTGGGAAACTTCCTGCCCCTGCAATGCCATATTTAAAGTATGAACCACTTGCTGAGTCGAAACTCCGGCCAACATTGCCTTTTCTTTGTTCACATTAAACTGAAATTCGGTTTGATCATTTTCAACCAACCAGTCAACATCAACAACATCATCAGTTTTGGCAAAAAGAGTCTTTACCTGAGCTGCAATATTTCGTTGTTCCTCCAAATCAGGACCATAAATTTCTGCCACCAAAGTCGACATTACCGGTGGTCCCGGTGGAACTTCAACAACCTTTACATTGGCATTAAATTTCTTTCCAATCTCCTGCAATGCAGGTCTCATTAACTTAGCAATATCGTGACTTTGCTCGTCACGCTCATCTTTATGAGTTAAATTCACCTGAATATCAGCAACATTCGAACCACGACGCAAATCGTAATGACGAACCAAACCGTTAAAATTTATTGGTGCTGCTGTCCCTACATAAGTCTGATAATCAACTACATTTTCTTGCTGAGAAATGTAAGCTGCCAATTCTTTAGCAACAACAGCGGTACGTTCAAGGGTAGTTCCTTCGGGCATATCAATAACTACCTGAAATTCGTTCTTATTATCGAAGGGAAGCATTTTAACAGCAACCTGTTTAAAATAAACCAATGTAGTTGAAGCCAGTAAAAGAACAACCACTGTACCAATAAAACTCCACCTCTTCCATTTTGATTCCAGCATGGGCGAAATCGTAGCTGAATAAAGTTTGTACACCATCGAGTCTTCCAGCTTAAAAGCCTTCTCATCAGCATCATCTTTTTCTTTAAATCGCAATAAGCGATAAGCCAGATAAGGAGTGATGGTAAGAGCTACCAGTAAGGAGAAAATCATTGCAATGGATGCTCCAATTGGCATCGGGCTCATATAAGGTCCCATTAAACCAGACACAAATACCATTGGTAAAACTGCAGCAATAACAGTAAAAGTTGCCAAAATTGTTGGATTCCCTACTTCATCAATTGAACGCAAGGCCGCCTGCATAAACGGCAGCTGTTTCATTTTAAAATGCCTGTGCATATTCTCCGCAATAATAATGGAGTCGTCAACCACAATTCCCGTAACAAAGACCAAAGCAAACAAGGTAATCCTGTTCAATGTATAATCCAGAAAATAGTAACTAAACATGGTTAAGGCAAAGGTGATTGGCACTGATAAAAACACAACCAATCCACCACGCCATCCCATGGCCAGCATCACAACAAATGTAACTGCAATAATAGCTCCTAAAAGATGCATCAACAGCTCCGAAACTTTGTCTGACGCAGTTTCACCGTAATTTCTGCTTATTTCAACATGAACATCGGCAGGAATTAATTCCTGTTCCAAAACAGCTATCTTTGTTAAAATTTGTTCCGCAACTTTCATTGCATCAGCCCCCCGTCGTTTGGCCACTGAAATAGTAACAGCAGGGTAATTTCCTTTTGCAGCTTCCTTAGCCTCATTTATTTTTCCATAACCAAAACTCACGTATTGCGACGGCACTTCCGGACCATCAACAACCTCAGCAACTTGTTTCAGATAAATTGGACTGCCATTGTATACACCAACAACCAGATTTGAAACATCTTCTGAATTTTCAAGAAACCGACCTGTTTCAACTAAATATTCGGTGTCGTGATTATTAAATGCTCCTGATCCTATTTGCTGATTGGATATTTCAATCTGCCGGGCAATACTCAAAGCATCAATGTTATAACCAGCCATTTGTGCCCGATTCAGAACAACTCTTACTTGACGCGAACGTCCGCCAATTATTTTGGTCTCCGAAACATCATTAACTTTTTCTATTTCGTTGTTTACTTCCTGTGCTATTCTTTTTAACTGAAAATCATCATAATTTTCACTCCAAAATGTTAATCCCAATACCGGAACATCATCAATTGCACGTGTTTTAATTAAAGGCATGGAAGTGCCTTTTGGCATTTCATCCATGTGTTTCATGATCTCATTGTACATCTTAACCAAAGATCTTTCAATGTCTTCACCAACATAAAACTGAACAATTAACATTGCCTGTCCAGGCATTGATGTAGAATAAACATATTCAACACCTGGTATATTAGCCACTACTTTTTCTAGTGGCTGCATAACTCTCGATTCAATTTCAGCCGGACTGGCACCTGGATATCTTAGAAAGATATCAGCAATGGGTACATCAATTTGTGGTTCTTCTTCTCTTGGCGTTAAATAAGCACTGTACATGCCAATCACCATGAAGGCAACCATCAAAAGCGGAGTTAATTTAGAATTTATGAATAGTTTGGCCATTTGGCCTGCAAATCCTGTTTTCATATGTTTTTTTATTTATTGTAACTACCAGCTGTACTTATTGAATAGTAAGTTTTGCTCCATCCCAAATTTTTCCTTTAAAGGAGACGATGTATTTCTCACCATCGTTTAAGCCCGATAGAATTTCAACCTGATCACCAATAGTTTTCCCCAGTCTTAGCCATCGCAATATTGCTGTTCCACCCTGACTAACGGTATAGATACCTGTCAACTGGCCTTTATGAATCAAAACACTTGCTGGAATCATTATAGATGGCATTCCGCCTTTTTCAATCAAAACATTTGCATACATACCACTGTACAGATTATTTTTTTGTTCATTGGCAGGCTTCAAAACTATTTTTGCTTCAAACTGATTTCCGGTGTACTGAGAAGATGGATTGACTTCCGAAACAAAACCAGGTATTTTAACATCGCCTAATGCACTAATTTGAACCAACACCGGATCATTTTGTTTGATTTTCGAAATTTCAGATTCAGGAATTCGGGCCATCACCATAAATTCGCCTTGTTTTTCAATAGCAACCAATGGCATTCCCGGAGATGCCAAATCACCTTCGTTCATATATTTTCTAGTAATCACACCATTGTAAGGAGCCTTGATAGTAGTATATCTAAGCATTTCCTCTACCTCAATACCCATCTCGTTAACAGCTTCCAATCTGGCTTTTGCCATATTGTATTGTGTTGTTACATCATCCAACTCTTTCTGTGAAGCACTCTTTTGCTCAAACAATACAGTAAAACGATCGTAATCTTTCTTTGCATTTTTAAAAGCAGCTTCTGCTTCCAGTTCATTAGCTTTCACCTGTGCCTTTTTCGCTTGAATATCTTTTGCATGAATTTCAACCAAAACCTGGCCTTTATTTACTTTTTGACCTGTTTCTACATTAATCTTAGCAATTTGACCCATAATTCGTGTACTAAGATTCGAATGTGTTTCAGCTTCCAGTTTACCTGAAAAACTCATTGTTTCAGCTTGATTTGTTAATTTAGCTGTTCCTACTGCTACGCTAACATCAGCCTTCTCTGTCTCCTTTACCTTGCTTTCACTTCCACACGATTGTAATAATAATCCACCTAATGTGATCAGTGCTATAATTAAAAAATTTCTTGAGTTCATATCTGTAGATGCTTTAGTATGATTGTTTATTGTAATTCTTTTTCCAGTAATAATTCCAATTGGAAAACTGCAACATGATAGTTGTATAAACTGTTTATATAATCAAGATTCCGTGCCATCGAAACCGTTTCAGAATATAAGATATCAGTAGTTTTTTCCAATCCTTGCTTGTATCGGTTAGTGCGTATTCGAAATGCTTCTTCTGCCTGCTCTTTGGCTAATTTGCTCAATTCGATTTTATCATATGCCACTTTCAGATTTCTTTTGGCAGATTGAATTTCCATACTGTTTTTGGATACATATTCAGCGAAGTTTAACTCCGAGATTTTCAGCTCGGCCTTCGCTTTCTGAACCTTCCCAATATTTTTATACCCGCTGAATAAATTCCATGATAAACTTGCCCCAATCATGTAATTATTTGCTGATGTTCCAAAAAGTTTATCGTCATTCCATTCGTATGCACCAAATGCATTTAACCGCGGAAGAAACTGCATTCTTTCTGATTTCAGCATACTTTCTCTTGCTTCAACACTCTTTCTATAGGCATTCAAATCCGAACGATTTTCAATTTGAAAATCTTGCTCCAAACCATTTAACAAGGAAGGCTTTTTCTCCAAAGAATCTGTAGTAACAATCACCACATTAATATCCAAACCCAAAAGGTAGGCCAAAAAC
The DNA here is from genome assembly GCF_002843385.1 of Labilibaculum manganireducens. Taxonomy (GTDB): domain Bacteria; phylum Bacteroidota; class Bacteroidia; order Bacteroidales; family Marinifilaceae; genus Labilibaculum; species Labilibaculum manganireducens. Next base: position 18,802 of record NZ_MVDE01000011.1, on the reverse strand, counting down.
TCTCCTGCACTCTTCTGATTATTACGTGCATCTGCTAACTGATTATTCAATTCCAAAACCCGTACCTTTGCAGATAACAGATCTGCTTCCTGCACAAAGCCTTGCGCCAAATTGTTTTCAGTAACTTGTAGTGCTTCGACAGCTGCCTTTTTTGATAATTGAAGAACTGAAACTGCCTCTTGAGCCAATTCGAGCTGATAATAGGCTTTCTTCACCTCAAACTTTGTAAAATTGATTGTTCTCTCTGTTTTGTAATCAACAGCCTGCATTTTTGCATTCGCAGCCCTTCTGCCATAAATTCCATCAATATTAATTAATGGCTGCTGAACCTCAATTTTAGTATTAAAATTTTTAGTCTGACCAGGATCATTTAGCAAGAGTGGATTAAAGTCAGCCTGTGTGGCTATCTCCTGCTTTAATTTGAATCCAAAACTGCTCAACGGATCGTTTGTTACAACTCCCGAATGTGAAAGATTCACTATCGGCAAAAAAACAGAATTTGTTTGACGGAATTCGGCTTTGGCAACTCTTCCCTCAGCCTTCGCCTTATTAATTTCCCAATTGTTTTCGGAAGCTTTTACTAAAGCTTCTTTCAAACTTAACTTCATTTCTACTGCTTGTGATTTCCCTTTTATTGAAAAGCCCGCAACTAAGAGTAAAATGAAATAGATTTTAAGGTTTCGCATATTTATTTGTTCTTTTAATTTCGATTCAAATCTAAACAACAATATCCATATATCCAAATATCTACATGTTTGTAGCTTTAATATATTTTTATCTTAACTTTGATTTTATTTATAGTAACTGAAATTTAGATATTTAGGATACCAATTGCAATACTAAATTTGGTAAAAGTGAAATGTATCACATTCAAAATTGATAAAAAAAAGGCTCTCCACTAAACGGAAAGCCTCTCAATATAAAAACAATATTATCCTTTACTTTTGAAGTAAATTCCGCAGCATATTTAGTGCATTTAAAGATGCCACCTGAATATTTCGTTCTCTATTTTTATACAAATCAAATCGATTAGAAATAAGGTCATTGGGTCCCGCAACAGCAATCCAGACAGTTCCAACCGGCTTTTCCTGAGTTCCTCCATCGGGTCCTGCAACTCCTGATGTTGCAATTGCATAATCGGTATTCAGCACTTTTCTGGCACCAATAGCCATTTGTTCCACTACCTGCTGACTTACCGCACCATATTTCTCCAAATCCTCACCATTCACACCTAAGATATTTTCCTTCACTCCATTTGAGTATGCTACCACACCGCCTTTAAAATAAGAAGAACTGCCCGCATGAGATGTTATTAGGTGAGCAATTTTCCCTCCGGTACAGCTCTCTGCTGTGCCCAAAGTCTTTCCCTTATCGGATAACAGTTTAGCTACGGTCAATTCCATGGGTTCATCATCATAGCCAAATATATTTGCGGAAATTATTTTTTTCAACGCAGACAACTGCTCCTCTATAATTTTCTCTAATTCTGCCAAATTATCTCCCGAAAGACTCATTCGTAATCGCAAAACTCCAGGAGAAGGCAAATATGCCAATTTCACACAAGCGGGTAAATTTCCTTCCCAATCTTCAAGCATTTCCGCCATCACAGATTCTCCAATACCTTGAGTCATTACTGTTTTGTGCAAAATAACCGGTGTCGAAAAATGTTGTTTTAATGATTGTAAAATTTCGTCCTGCATAATTCCCTTCATTTCAAAAGGAACTCCAGGCATCGAGATAACTACCTTACCATCTTTCTCAAACCACATGCAAGGAGCTGTACCATGGTTATTGGTTATTATTCTTGCACCATCAGGAACCAAAGCCTGTTCCCGATTGAAACGATTCATAGGAATCCCTCTCTGCCCAAGTCTTTGTTCCACTTTAGCAAATAAAAAATCATCCTGCACCAGATTCATTTCAAAAAGATCGCTCAATGTCTTTTTAGTAATATCATCATTCGTGGGTCCTAAACCTCCCGTAATTAAAACAAGGGAAACTCTTTCCATTGCCTGTTTCAGGGAATTTACTATATCAGCTTCCTGATCGGATATACTGGTTATTTTCCCTACATTAATACCTATTCCATTTAATTCTTTAGCCATCCAGGCTGAATTGGTATCCACTATTTGACCAATCAGAATTTCGTCACCAATTGTAATTATCTCTGCTTGCATTTGCTTATTTTATTAACTGTAATGCTTTTAATCGTTGTAAAAGACTTGGATGTGAATAGTAAAAAAACACATATACCGGATGTGGCGTTAAATTGCTAAGAGAACTAACAGATAGTTTCTTTAAAGCATCTCCTAAAGCTTTCCCATCATAATTTTTTAAGGCATAATCATCGGCTTCATATTCATTTTTTCGTGATAAAATATTCATTCCCAAACCTAAAAAGGTTGATATCGGAGAATACAAAATTCCAAAGGCAACCAATCCCAAATGAAATCCTTGCTGCTTTGCTCCCAATGCTTCCGAAAGTAAGGGATTGGCAATAATCAAAGAAAAAATGTAAAACATCAGTCCGGTTTGCAGTAAGGATAAAAATATGCCGCTAAGTGTATGTTTCTTTTTATAGTGTCCAATTTCATGCGCCAAAACCGCAACAATCTCTTCCTTTGTAAGATCATTAATTAATGTGTCAAACAGGACAATTCTCTTTTTTGATCCAAGTCCGCTAAAATATGCGTTTCCTTTCGAAGATCGTTTAGAACCGTCCATTACATATACATTATCCAATTTGAAATCTACTTTACCTGCAAACCTGCTAATCTCATCTTTTAATTCTCCATCTTCCAGAGGTGTTTGCTTATTAAACAAAGGCACCAACAAGGACGAATAAAACATGGCCATAAAAATCATGAAAAATGCAATTACCAACCACGCCATCCACCAGAAGTTTGTTGTGGTCTGCAAATAAATCCATATTAATAAAGCCAATAGGCCACCGCCAATTACAATACTTAGCAATCCGCCTTTCAATTTGTCTAATACAAAAGTTTTTAAGCTTGTTCTGTTAAAACCATACTTCTCCTCAATTACAAATGTTGAATGGTAAGAAAAAGGCAATCCCAGTAAACTGGAAAAAAACAAAATCACACCAAAAAAGGCTAAAGCAATTGCTATTGGATGTTCAAAATAATTCCTGACGAACTCATCAACCCATGCAAAACCACCAAGGCTAATCATTAATACCGTGGCAATGAAACCAATTCCCGATGAAATTAACGAAGGCATCAATTTGTCCTTCTGATAATTTTGTGACTGACTATATTTTTCCTGATCGTAAATCCCTTCTAATGCTTTAGGAAGAATTGGCGACCATTTCTTATGATTCAGAAATTCAAGAAATCGTTCTAAAATAAAATCTGCAGTTAAAATTCCCAGTATGATATAAAGCAGCACTGTTGATGTCATGTAGTTTTGTATTAAAATTTGAGATCTCAAAATTAAACAAGCCTGATAGAATAATACTCATCAGGCTTGTATATTTTTTTAAAATAAAATTACTCTCCAAAAAAAAGATCCAATTTCTCTTTGTTTTTGGTTCTCTCCAGAAGTTCTAATGTGTATGCTGTAACTAATTTAAATTCGGATGGCAAAGATTTTAATGTTTTATAATGAAAAATTGATTTCCGAATCCAACGATTTGCCTGCACATAATCTTCTTTAATTTCGTACGCCACAGCTAAATTATAAGAAGCTCTTCCTGCAAGTTTATCATCTTTTTCATCTGAAATCTCAGTCCATAACGAAATTGGAGTCTCCCAATCCCCCTGATCAATATAATATTTTGAAATGGCTAAACGATCATCTCCGGAGGCAAAATACTTTCTAGTAATATCAATCCATTTAGGTGCAAGCATATCTGCATATTGATTTCCAATTTCATAAGAAACATCCTTAAAAAGATCTTTTCTTTTGGGCAGTTTTTCTTCTATTAACCGATTGTACGAAGGCGATGTAACTTCCGAAAACAAACTGTCAATTACGATTTGTTCATCCAGATATGTCTGTTTTAAGGGATCATAGATCCTCCATACAGCAAAATAATTCGCATCAGTAATCCCATAATTCAGTATGTCTTCAAATACTGTGTATTTATTATATAACTGTACATCCTCCAAACAGATTAAAATATCAGATCCATTACTCTCGCAGATACTGTCAACAAGTTCCCATTTCATTGGTGTATAATCTCTGTCACCTGATATTTCCTTTTTATCCAACTGAATAAATGGAATAGAATCCATGGCTAAATACTCCGATAAGTTCTCAGTAAAACCCAAATAGCAATTCGTCGAAATATCTGTAGAGTAATCTGTTGTATCAGTTAAAAGAGTACTATTTATAAGATAATACTGACTCACAGTATCAATCTTAAAACTGGTATTTCTATCAACAAAGCCTATTGTTTTCACATCAGCAGGAATTAAAATTTTTGGCGCATTAAGTCCTTGAAAACTGTACAATGAAAGAGTTTGACAAGATGATAATAAAAATAATGAGGTGACAATTAAAAATATCCTTTTCATATATTTTACTGCTGATTACGATTAATTCGTTTGATTTTTTTCAATTTCAGATTTAAATCCCTAACCAATACTTTCTCAAAAACCATTCCAATATCATTAATATGATAATTATAATTAATACAAATAGCATCTCAGCTAAATTACCATATTTCGTTTCCTCTGATAAAATAGATTTTGAATGCTCATTTTCTTTAATGCTGGTTCTCATTTCCGCTTGTTCGTCAGGTTTAAACACCTTACCTCCAGTTAAACTTGAAATTTGCGAAAGTATTTTATGATCGGCCTGTAAATTTTTAGCTTCATTACTGTTTAAGCTAACAATAAACTGTCCCTTTTGCTCCAAAACATTTTCACTATCCTGGGTTTTAACAACAAATGAATAATTGCCTTTTGGCAAAGAACCTATTCTTAATTGGTATTTATCTGAGCGTTTTTCAAAATTATAGTTGAAAGATTTACCCGCTTGATTTATCAAGGTAAAATCCAAATTCGCCTGATTAACCAACTCGTAACTTTTATTGTATATCTCAGTATCAAATACAATTTCGTCCCCTTCGGAGATATTTTTTGGGTAGTTAACCACCAGTTGGTTACGATTAATCTTCAAAGATAAATACTGCACCATTTTATTGATCAAATCAAAAAATACTTCAGGAGAATCATTCATTCGAGACAAGTGCAATTTCCATCGCCAGATTCCCTCACCAAAAATCCACGCAATTTTCTGTTTATCAGTATATGAAAAAACAATTTGAGGTTCTTCCGTTCGTACTGATTTAATACTCTGATATCCAACAATATGATGTTCAGAAGTAAATTCACAATTCACTAAAGGAGATAACAAGGGCGGCATTTTCTCAAAAATTTCCATCTTTGATCTCTTTAAATCAAACAAGTTAAAAGTTTCATCTCCAACAAAAGATGATTCGGAGAATAAACCTTCATTTCTCAACAAATTCACACCCAAATTCAACTTATTTAAAGCTTCTATATCCGAATTGCCTCCAACAACCATTAGAACAGGAATTTCCTTTTGTTGAATTTGCTGCAAAAAACCTGAATATGAATTAAGATGAGATGGAATTTGATACAGAACTACCAGATTGTATTTCTCAAGATCAGCTTGTTTCTGTGCAAGATTAATTAACTCAACAGTAAAATTTAAATTTTCATTAATCGCCGATTGAATAGCTGCTATGTCAGGATGATATTTATCAAAACAAATTGCTATTTTTCTCTGATTATCAAATACATCAACCACAAACTCGTATTGATTATTACTCTTGGAATGTTCCTTTCCTGTTGCAATTACTTCTACCCTAAACTTCTGTAAACCTGCTTTTTCCGGAGTAATAAAAAAATCTTTTTCGATAAAGAATGAATTGTTATTAATCTGAAATTCATCATCAATCAATTTCGCCGAACCATTGTAAATTTTCAATCGTATTGATTCCGAATCTAAATTAGTTGCTTTAACGCCAATTCTAACGGGTAATTTACTTTTTATAAAACCTAATTTATTTGTTTTAACTGATATAACTGAAACATCCTCAATGCGTGCCGTGTCCCCCAATTGTAATGTGTGAATCGGAAAATTCAAGTCTTGTACATCATATCTGGGATTACCGCCTTTATTGTAAAGACCATCACTGGCAAGAAGAACCTGTACATTATTTAAATTTCCATAATTGTTTTTCAAAAATTGAAACAAATCTGAAAAATTTGTATTCGCCTCGGCATAATTATAATTAGATAGTTCCTCTACTTTATTTCCAAAACTAATTTTCTTAATCTCAAATTCAGAATTCAAAGTCTCAAGAAATTTTTCTATTTCAGAAGGGTATTCATTCAAATAAAATAAAGAATCATTATTCAATTTAAGAGACTTTGAATTGTCCTGAGCAAAAACTAATAATGGTTTTTCAATTTTTTCTGAAGCATATTTAATTTTTGGTTCCAACAGTAGTATCAGAAGTAATAAAATGGAAAGCCCCCGCAAAAAAGCTAAAATGTAGATTTTGGGCAGAGAAAGATCCTTATGGTATGGTTTTTTGAAAAAATAAACCAAAACAATAAGTAATAAAGAAACTAAAGCAAAGGGCAATACCCACCATAATGAGTATTCGGTAACTATGGTGATATTCAATTTTAATAATTTTAGAATTTCAACAAATTTAACAAACAAACTTTAAATGCTGGTTTAAAATCCAACAATCTCTACTAATAATCCAATGGTTTTTAATCTTAAAATAAGGTTAAATTAAAGATTTAATCTTCTTTAACACTTGTTTAGACCAATTAACTTGATTCATGCATACATTTGTAATGTACAAAAGAACAAAAAGTAGTTTTTTCATATAGTAGATTAAGGTTTAAAGTGAGTAGAAAAAAAGTCGGCTGGTTACCGACTTTTTTTGCGTTATATACTCTCTTATTTGGTATAAAAACTATCTTCTAAAATTCATTTGAATATGATGCAACGCTTTAAAAATCTGATGCTATCAATTGCGGATTGATTAGATATCGAAACCTGGTCTTATAAAATCTCTTGATTCGGGGAATACCTTCTCGACTATAGTCCGTAAACCTGAAAGTATCAGTAACAATGGCAGCATTCGATCCTCTGTTTCAGGAAATTTCTGCATAAAACAAGTCCAGGCCTTAATCGATTCATCAATGGACAGCAATGCTACTTTACCAGATGCAATACTGTCATGTTTGTAAAATTCATTCCCTGTTTCTTCTGTATTTGTCTTACTTCTAAGTGAGCGAAAGAGTTTGCTCGGAATAATAAACTGATACCAGCGAATTATCTCATAAGAATTAAAAACTGTTTTTTCAATTTCACTCATCTCCTCTTCATCCTTATAGTCCAGTAACTCTTTGAGACTAACACTTCCTACAAAAAGGAGTGCTTCAAATTCGGCAAACCATTGGTCTACCAATTCAGAATATTTATCGGCCTGTCTCATTATTTGGCCTTTAAATATCAAGTCATCTTTTTTCTCTTCTTCTTCAGCATCAAAATCTTCATCCTGTTCAGGCATTTCCATTCCTAAATCCTTTGCTGCTTGCTTCAGCAACTCCATACTTAACTGAAACATCTCATCCAGATTATCCATTGCTGAAGAAGCATCGGTATTAGAAACATCTAAATCAGGCACACCCTCTTCCATCATTTTATAATTAAGACAATTACCGGTAAAACTGCATCTTTCACACCAACCATCACAATAATTATAAATACCAGGAATTAAGTAGGGATTTTGAATTAAGGCAAAGAGTAAATCTTTATTCATATTTGGCAAACTTCCTTTAAATCAATTTATAACATCTAAATTTATTAATAAAATGACAACTTTTGCTGCAATAATCAGAGCATTTTATCAACAAATTCTTTAAATATATAATCGCTTTCATTAAGCATTCCTGCCAAATGAATTTAAATTTAAGCAATCTTCTCTATATTGAAAAACACTGTGATTCTAAGCTCTTGTACTTATTATCATCTGATTGGTTTCAATTTATCATTGTAATTTTTAAAAACAAAGCTGTTTTTCCTTATCAAACGAAAGTCGAAGCTCAGTTCCAGATAAGCTTATTCCACTACATCACAGTAAAATACAGCACCAAAAAAATGATAATTTTCCAAAACAAAAGAGCCACTTAAAAAGTGGCTCTATATTCAATTAATAGCTTTAACTATTTAAATCATTTTCAATTTGGTTATTTCATTTACCAATAAAATTCTATTTTCATCCATCATTACAGACATAGGAGATCTAAACTCTTCGCTTAACTTATTCATTATTGCCAAACCTGTTTTCACAGGTATTGGGTTCGACTCGATAAAACACAATTGAATTAATCTCAGATATTTAAAATAAATTTCTTTTGATTTAGCCAGATCACCCTTAGAGGCTGCCAACATTAAATTATGAAATTCCTTAGGGATTAAATTGGCAACAACTGAAATAACTCCATCTGCTCCCATACAAACAGCTTGAAAAGCCAAAGCATCATCGCCCGAAAAAACCATAAAATCAGATGGTTTATCTCTCAAGATACAAGCCATTTGCTCTAAGTTCCCGGATGCCTCTTTGATACCCACGATATTTTCAAATTCCGTTGCTAATTCCACAACCAAATCAGCAGGAATGTTGCCGGCGGTTCTTCCAGGTACATTATAAAGAATAATTGGAACAGTAACCGCTGTAGAAATTTGAGAGAAATAATCTTTCAAACCCTTTCTTGTTGGTTTGTTGTAATAAGGCGACACAACCAAAATTGCATCAACACCCAAAGATTCAGCCAGGCAAGAATTTTCAATTGCTTCGGATGTTGAATTTGTTCCGGAACCCGCTATTACCGGAATTCGTTTATTCACCTTTTCAACTGTATGTTTAATTAGTTCCGCATACTCCATTTTAGTAAGAGTGGCAGCTTCCCCAGTGGTTCCGCAAACTACAATTCCGTCAGTTTCATTTTTCAAATGAAAATCAATCAAATTATCAAAAGCAGTATAATCAATACTACCATCAATATTAAAAGGTGTTACAATAGCAACAATAGATCCTTGCCAAGCTTTTCTCATTTATATATACTCCTTGATTATTACTTGCAGACATCCGCAAGATTTTGTTAACGGCTGCAAATATAGATTCTACAATAAAATGAACGAAATTTTTAGAAAATTTATTCATTAATTCTACATTCTGTTAATTTTTGAACATCTTTGTATGGTTTTTCAACACAAACTTCAATTCATGATAACAATTCCACAAGTTGTAGAAAAAATAGTTAGCTCACAACCCTTTTTGGCAGAAGCTTTGGTAGATGGTTTAATAAACATTTCGTCATTGGCACGTAAAATTCAGGATCAGGTTGAACAGAGCGTAAAAAAGCCGGTTAAACTCGGTGCAATAATCATGGCCCTGAACAGGTTAGCTCCAAGTCTGGAAGTGAAAATCAATCCAGGTTTAAAGGAAGTTATTACCAATGTAGGTGATATTATTGTTCGCTCACAATTAGTCGATTTTACCTATAAAAACTCAAATACCCTGATTGAAAAACACACAGAATTGTTAAAATCTATTGGTCCTAATCAGGAATTTTTCTACACCATGGTTCAGGGGGTTTTCGAATCTAATTTAGTTGTAAGCAATACTTTAAGAGAAAAAGTAGAACAAGTATTTAGTACTGAAATGCTCGTAAGTAAAAGTGAAGATTTATCATCTGTTACATTAAAATTACCTTCAACAAACAGTCAACAGCTTGGCTTTTACTATTTTATACTTAAGAATATCGCATGGGCCGGCATCAACATTCGTGAAGTAATCTCAACCACAAATGAATTTACTCTTGTTGTAAATGATACTGATATCGACAAAACTTTTTCTGTACTGAAGAATATGGGAAAGAATTAGAAATATATTTTAATGGAAATGGCTGTTTTATTGAAAACAGCCATTTTATTATTTCATTGTTATTTTAAGCAACACTTTTTAAACTTTTTGCCACTTCCACAAAAACACAGATCATTTCTATTTGGTAGATTCTCTTTTTCCTCCTTGTTAAGCTTTGGATATTCCCCGGAAACATAAACCCAAACTCCATTCTCCTTATTAAAAAAGGATTTTTCATGCATAATTTGCTTCTGTTCTTTTTCTATAAAACCGGCCTGAAATTCTACCCATCCAACCGAATCAAATTCTTTTCCTTTCTCGGTGTGAATCACTTTCAATCCAAGCCATTCAACCGACTGAGCCCATTCTAAAATCTCTTCTTTCTGATCGGAAGGACATGTTTCGGATGAATAAGTAGCTAAAATGTAATCAATATCGGCAAGAACAAAAGCAGAATACCTGCTACGCATTAAATCTTCTGCCGTAACCGCTTTTCGTTTGCCTGAATGAATTGCACCACAACATTCTTTGTATGCTGTATTATTGCCGCAAAAACAATTATTCTCCATCGGTTGCTAACTATAAGATTCCTGAAAAAACAGGTCTAATTTATCCAGATCCTGTTCTCCAATTAAAGCTAAAAACCTCGCAAAATGAGGAGTTGTACTTTCTAAAACATCCTTTATTTTAAACATCGCATTAAACTCCGTAATAAATTCAGCACGCATATCGAAGGCACTTACCAGAGTCTCGTAGAAAATCCGGAACAAACTCCCTTCAGATTGTAAGGTTTGATCATCGATGGAGATCACCTTCATCAGATTCATTAATAAATCATAGTTTTTCAACTCAATGGCAACAGCAATCCCCTTTGTGAAATGAGCAAAAAGAACCTGTAAAGATTCCTTATCATTGTATTCAGGAATAGGAACCGGTATAAATTTACAATCGGTATAAACTCCTAATCCTTCTTCTCTTCTATCAGAATTTAAAAGCATAAATGCTTTCACATTCGAAAGACACAAATAATAAAAGTCGCGGTATTTATCGAACGGCAAATCAATTAAAGCCTGATCCAGAACTTTAATTCCATTGTTCATTGATTCGTGAATTTTCTCCTTCCCGCGCTTAAACGAAAATTCTGCCATAAACTGCAAAGCCCAATTCAGACCATACACCCACTTGCCACTTGTCGAACAAGATAAATATCCCTTACGATACTCTTCTCCGGCCTCATTTAATTCTCCAAACAGAGAAAATGAAGCCGCACGTAATTGAAGAATTTCCAAATAAAACCGAGCTTCTTCTTTTAGAAGATCAACAGAATTGTCATTTAAGAATTCACGAATTTTTTTTGGGTCTTTCGATTGAATCCCATGATTGTACATCTCAATAAGAGACTGATATATTTTTTCTTTTTCCTTCATAATTAAATTTCAGTATTTGTTCTTATTTTTTGAACAAATCCAAGTGATACAAGACAAAGAATGGCACCAAATACAAACGGAATTCTCCAGTTTACCATCCATAACAAACCTCCAACAACTGGTATAACAACAGCAGATATGTGGTTAATTGTAAAACCCACCGCCATTGATGGCGCAATATCTTTTGCATCGCCTGTTTTATGGAAATACGTATTGATTCCCATCGAAAAACCGAAAAAGATATGATCCAAAATATATAATCCGGCTACAATAAGAGCATTTTCAATATAAGCATATCCTAAAAAGACGAAAACCAATCCAATATATTCCAGTGATAACATTTTTCGTTCTCCGTATCGATTGATTCCTTTTGCAATCATGGGAGAAACAAAATAGGCTATAACGTTATTTATTACAAATAGAATTGCTACATCCTGAACTGTATAATGATACTTCTGCACCAGCATAAAAACAGCAAACACAACAAAAATCTGACGACGGGCGCCACTCAAAAAATTCAAAATATAAAAAAGCCAGTATCTTTTTCTTACAACCATCCCCTTATTTTGAAGAGGAATATTTTTATCTGCCGGATCCCAGAAAAATGCCCAAATGCCAAGACAAAAAACAACGGCACCAATTAAGATAAAGCTCGCTTCTATTGAAATGAAATGTGCAATTCCATAAACAAAAGCACCCATACTAATATTTGCTATGGCTGACCAACTTCTTTGCTTAGCAAATACAACAGGAGCCTGCTCAATCGTAAAATACTGCAGTGTCAGGGATTTATTTGTTGTCTCGAAATAATGAAATCCCACAGACATGATAACTGTTGTAATTATTAAGCCTAAAAACGAAGGGAAAAAACCAGTTAAAGCAACTCCCAAACCAACAATTAAAACTGATAATGCCGACAAACGATGTTCTTTAATTACCAACAATAAATACACAACTAAAAGAGCCAAAAAGCCGGGAATTTCTCTCACAGACTGAATGACACCAACCTGAAATCCATTAATGCCAACTTCCTCTACTGCGAAATTATTAAATAAGGTTCTCCACCCCTGATGTCCCGCCGTGGCAGCTATTACCAATAACATCAGATATTGGAACATGATATTTTTCTTTAGCTCTTTCGTCATCTATATTCTCCTCTAAAAAATGATTGCCAAAGGTACAAAAATGTTGTGAATGGCACAGAACAAAACCAACATGCTAAACAAAATGAAAAATCATGAGCATCATGTCTTATTAATTTCACAATTTTGTACAAAGTATTAGAGCAGGCATTAATAAATGAAGAAATGAATTTTAAAGAACTTAGCCAGAAAAGATATTCAGTTCGCTCCTATCAATCGAAAGAGATAGAACAAGAAAAATTGATTAAAATATTAGAGGCCGGCCAAATTGCACCTTCAGCAGTGAACAATCAACCCTGGCATTTTATTGTAGTTCGGGAGCCTGAGAATCACAAAAAATTCTCCGAAATTTATCATCGTGAATGGTTTAAAGAAGCTCCTGTTTACATCGTAATTTGCGGTGATCACACCCAATCATGGAAACGAAGTGAGGATGGTAAAGATCATTGTGATATTGATGCTGCGATTGCCATCGATCATATGACTCTTCAGGCAACAGAACTTGGATTGGGGACTTGTTGGATCTGCAATTTTCACATTCAAAAATGCATAGATTTTTTCAATTTGCCTGATTATATTGAACCGGTTGCAATTTTATCTTTAGGATATCCATCGGACAGGATACCTCCTCAAAAGACAAGGAAATCATTGGATGAAATTGTGCATTGGGAAAAGTTTTAAATGAATATGATTATGTCAAAAATTCCAGTTACTGTAATTACCGGTTTCTTAGGCGCAGGAAAAACCAGTCTGCTTAATCACTTAATATCGAGCTATCCTAATAAAAAATTCGCAGTTATCGAAAATGAATTTGGTGAAGTAAACATTGATTCTGAATTAGTTGCCAACGTTAAAAACGAAAACATTTTTGAATTAAGTAATGGTTGTATTTGCTGCAGTTTGAATGATGAATTGTATGTCGTTTTAAAAAATCTGATTCAATCAAATCATCAATTCAATCACCTTCTTATAGAAACTACCGGAATTGCGGATCCAGGTAGTATTTTAGCTTCATTTATTACTGATCCGTTCATAAAAAAAGAATTTGAATTGGACGCCGTAATTTGTCTGGTTGATGCCGAAAATGCATCTGATATTCTAGAGAAGGAAGTTGTTCTAACCAAACAAATTGCAATATCGGACCAAATATTAATAAATAAAACGGATATAGCTGGTCGTGAAAAGACAAATGCGGTTAAAACAGAGGTTGAAAGGATTAACAAGTTTGCCCGAATTGAAGAATGTGTATTTGCGAAACCGGTAAACAAAAATTTACTTGATTCCTTCTCTTATGATCCTGCAAAGGTTTACCAATTTGTTTTAGGACTTGAAGCAAACGCTAGTTCCCCAAATAAAATATCGCATGGAATTGAAAACATGTGCTACACCTCTTCAATTCCAATGGATCAAATGAAATTAGGGATGTGGCTGGATGCGTTTCTGAAATTTAATCAGGAAAGTATCTACCGAATTAAAGGAATTCTATATCTGGAAGGTGTTGACAAACGAATTATACTACAATCTGTACATACTCAAATACAAGCAACCGTTGGAAGAACATGGGAAAAAGATGAGATAAAGGAAAGTAAGATTGTAATAATTGGAAAAAATCTGAATCGAAAAGTAATCGAACGAAATCTTGATGAACTTCTTGTACAATAAAAACGAGAGGAAATATCCTCTCGTTTTTATTGTATTTTCAACCTGTTTCGCTAATTCGCTCCAGTTGTCCGTAATTTAATATTTTCAGTTTTCTGCCATCCAGTTCAATAATGCCTTCATTATGAAATTCTTTTAGAATTCTAATCGCACTATCCTTCGACATACCGGTAAGATCCGCAACATCTTGTCTTGAAAGATGCAAATCAAAGTTCAGATTTTCATACACTTTACCAGAAAGATAAATAAGTCCGTCGGCTATGCGGCCATGCATCTGCTTTTGTGACAAACTCACCATTTTTTCAAAGGAAAAAATTCCTTTTTGAGTGCAATTCTTAATGAATTCCTCGGCAAAGAGAGGATTTGTCTGAATTGCTTTTTTAAAAGCACTTATTTCTATAAAACAAGCTGTGGTATTATCAAGTGCTGCAATTGAATAATGATGTCTGTTATCAAAATACAAAGATGCCTGCCCAATAATTTCCCAAGGCTTAATGATTCTAATTATCAACTGTTTATCCTGAACACCTTCCACATATAATTTTGCCAAACCTGTTGTTAAAATTAATAGATGAGTTGCAGAGGTACCTTGTTTAAAGATTGTTTCACCAGCCTTAAACTTTACTTCAAATCTATTCTCATTCAATTCAATTAGTTCGGGGCGGGAAAGAGTACTTAACATCGGTATTCGCATATTGCAATCGAGGCAATTTTTGCAATTATCCGATTTTGAAAATTTAGCCATAGTAGTTTAGAGATATAGGGTACAAATTAGTAGTTAGTTATCAAATCTATCAGAAAATTTCCCAAAAACAAATAGTGAATTTCAAATAAAAATTGCTTTGCAACAGCTACAGAAAATTTGTTTTTTTTTCTAGCAACTATTAAATATAAAAAAAAGACTGAGATAAGCCTAGTAAAAGACTGATAAATGTCGATTTGTATTAGACAAATTCCTTTTTTTCATAAAATAAATCTCGGTGTATCAAACCTATTGCGGTAAAGGCAAATATTTATCTTTAGTGTAAATGGTTTAATCTCTTTAATCACTAATTAGTACTTAAATTTAAAATCTCAATACTATGCAAAAGAACAACTTAGTAAGTCTTTTACTGGTTTTCCTAACAACTCTGTGTTTTGTTTCGTGCGAATACGATACCATTCAAGTGGATAAAATCGTAATCCCACCAGATCAGGAAATCTCGTTTAGTGCGGATATCGTGCCCATATTCACTTCTAATTGTATCAACTGTCATGACGGTGGAGTTAATCCGGATTTAAGAGCATCCAATGCATTTAATGCATTAACAAACGGAGGTTATATCAATGTTGATCTTCCAGGCTCCAGCGAATTGTATACAAAATTACAATCAGGATCTCACAGTACCCGAGCTTCAGCAACTGAAAAACAATTAATTCTTGAGTGGATAACCCGAGGTGCTAACGACAATTAAAACTATACACTATGATAAGATCTAAATATTCAATTCAAAAATTTATGAAAATGACTTTTTCATGGATGTTCCCATTCTTCTTGTTTTTTGCTGTCGTACTGAGTGCTTCACAAAACTGCTTTGCTCAGGAAGATGAATTTGCAAACGATCCTGTTACCGGTACTTTTGAGTCTGGACTTCTTGGAGAAACTCAAACTACAGTAACTCCATTCGCCGGCGAATTTGAATTACATATTCAACACCGTTTCGGATTAGTAGAGAATGGATTGGAAGACGTTTTTGGTATTTATGCTTCCTCAAACATTCGCATGGGGGTAAACTATGGTATTACAGAAAAATTCATGTTGGGCTACGGATATACTAAGGACTATAAATTGCAGGAATTCCATGGAAAATATAGAATTTTTACACAAACCGAATCCAATTCTATTCCAGTTTCTGTAGCATTATACGGAAATCTATCTATTAATTCTCAAGATAAAGTTGTTTTTGGTAATGACTATGCATTCTCGGATAGATTGGGATATTTTTCTCAGTTAATAGTAGCACACAAATTTAATGAGAATATCTCGTTGCAATTAGCTCCTAGTTTTACTCATTTTAATAAAACTGATTCTTTGGTTGAACACGATAAGGTAGCAATTACCCTTTCTGGCAGAGCTAAAGTTACACCTTCAATGTCTGTGTTTTTTGAATATGATCAGCCTTTAAACATTGATGATATGAGAGAATTTACCAATTCAGATCAAACCGATCCTGAAGCCAACTTAACTTTTGGTATGGAAATTGGTACTAGTACTCATGTGTTCCAGGTGTTTATGTCGAACTATGAGGGAATTACTCCGCAAAGGAACATTTTATACAATAAAAATAAAATTGGAGACGGCGACTTTCTTGTAGGGTTCAATATCTTAGTAAGATTCTAGTTCATTCTCCTTAATTAAAAGAAATTAATTATGAAAAAAATGAAATTTTTTATCCTTATCGCAATTGCGGTTGTTGGATTTGCATTTACCGCACAACAGAAAAAAGCTGAAGCCTGGAAAGTGCCTGCAGAATATAAAAGCATGGAAAACCCATTGGCTAATGATAAAGCTAGTGTGAACACAGGAAAAATGGTTTACATGAAGCATTGTCGTTCATGTCATGGTAATGCAGGATTAGGAGATGGACCAAAAGCGGCACGTCTAAAAACATTCCCTGGCGATTTTTCAGGTGCTGAGTTCCAAGGTCAATCTGATGGTGAGATCATGTACAAAACTATCTTCGGAAGAGATGAGATGCCTAACTACGAGACTAAAATTCCTAGTAAAAAAGAAAGATGGGCACTTGTAAACTACATGCGTACATTTAAAAAATAATCGAAATTCGTGCAATTAAGAGGGTATAATAATTATACCCTTTTTTTCTGAAATTTTAATAAAGACAAATTGCAACACTTAATAACTTAAGCATGAATCTAAGCAATTTTAAATATATTATTCTGATTGTAAGTTTCCTTTGCACTGTTTCTCTTGGTTTCGGGCAGGAAACAAATGAAGAAAATCAGTCTGGCAGCAACAAAAACCAAAAATGCCTTAAATGTCATGGAAATCACACATTCAAATATATGAATGAAGATTTTGGCCTTGAGATAAAAGAGGCAATGTGTAACAATAGATTTATTGACACAATCGCTTTTGCTCAATCGAACCATGGAATGTTCAAGTGCACCGACTGCCATTCACCTGAATATGAATCATTTCCTCATGCTGGAAATTTACGAATGGGACTTATGTATGCATGTAATGATTGCCATGGTGGTGATCCTGAGTATGCTAAATTTCATTTTGATGAGATTGAAGAAGCGTTTTATGAGAGTATGCATTACAATCGGGCACCTGATGCCTTCAACTGCTGGAGCTGTCATAATCCACATTCGTACAAAACACAGGCAAGCAAAGGTGGTAAAATTTCAGAAACAGTTACTTACGACAATAATATTTGTTTAAAATGTCATGCTGATATAAGTCAATTTGAATTACTTACCGAAAGGGAAAACATCAATATTCTTAAAACACACAGCTGGTTGCCAAACCAAGAACTTCATTTTAAGAATGTTAGATGCATTGAGTGTCATACACAACTAAATGACAGCCTGCTGATAAGCCACGTTGTTATGCCAAAAGAGAATGCTATTCGGGAATGCACTAAATGTCATTCTGAAAACTCACGTTTGATGGCCAGTCTGTACAAATACAAAAGTATGGAATCCCGCAAAAGCAATGGTTTCATTAACGCGGTAATTATAAATGAATCGTACGTTATAGGTGCGAACCGTAATAAGTATTTGAATATATTAAGTGTAATTATTTTTGGATTGGTACTATCAGGAATTTTCATTCACACCCTTTTCAGAATCTTTAAACGTAAATAATATGGCTAGCGAAAAACTTTATTTATATCCAATTTGGATTCGTATTTGGCACTGGATGAATGCAATACTTTTTATTACCCTTTTGGTTACTGGAGTTAGTATGCAATATTCAAATCCTGAGAATCCCTTGTTAATTTCCTTTGAACGATCTGTTGAGCTTCATAACCTTTGCGGCATTCTCATAAGTCTGAATTACCTTCTTTTTTTTATTGGGAATCTGTTTACATCAAACGGAAAACAATACAAAATGAAAACTAAAGGATTATTGACCAGAATCTTCAACCAATCGGTATACTACCTTTTTGGAATGTTTAAAAAACAGGATGCACCCTACCCAATATCGGCTGAAAATAAATTTAATCCAATGCAGCGTTTTATATACTCTACCGCCATGTATGTTGGATTTCCTATTATTATTGCCAGTGGTGCTGCTATGTTGTTTCCTGAAATTATTGTTCCTCAAGTATTTGGATTCAGCGGCTTATTATTAACGGCAATTGTACATGTGATTATTGGTTTTATTTTATCTCTGTTTTTGTTTATTCATTTGTATGTTTGTACGATAGGAAGTTCTATTAGCAGTAATTTTAAAAGTATGATAACAGGTTGGCATTAAAATCAACACCTTAAATAACAATAGTTCGTTAAGTTTTATGCAGCTATTAAACCAAAATTATTGAGTTGCCTGACTTTTTCTTTATTTTTCTTCGTGTTTGGGTTTATCCCAAACACAATTAAAAATCTATCCATTAGTAATTGAT
>NZ_MVDE01000010.1 GCF_002843385.1 Labilibaculum manganireducens | reverse complement strand
GAGTCATACTTAATAATTGCTTCGAAAACAAACATTAAGATACTGATTCTTAAGGGATTATCCAAACTTAAACACTGCTTATTCTTCTCATTTTCAACATTATAAGTCAAAACTTAACGAACTATTGGAGTAATCAACTACCATTTAAATTGTGATTTTAAAATACAGACGTATTGAAGTAGGTACAGTTTCGGTATAGATACTGATCGAATTGATCTGATCCAATGGTATTTTCTCGTACGATTCGTAGGTGATGTTGTTGCGGTCTAGAATATTATGGAACAAAACTCCAAGTTCGCATTTTGTCTTTTTGGGATAGAACTTGTAGATAAGAGCTGCATCAAGTCTGGTGTAATCTGGTTCTGCAACAATTTTGTTTCGGCTTGAATAAATAGGAAAGCCTGATCCATAAATATAATTTGCTGAAATGTAAAATGGTTTTAAAGCCAGTAAGCCTGCTGTTTTTATTTCATGGCGCTGATCATGCAGTGCTCTGCGATACTCGTTGGTATTAAAATAATCAAAGTTTTCGAGAGTTTTGCTTAAGGTGTAGGAGATCCATAAGGTATGATCGCCCAGATCCTTTTTGGCAAAAATATCCAACCCGTAACTTTTGCTTTTACCCAAAGATATATTGCCTTCCTGCCGGTATTTGTAATATCGTGTATGTCCGTCAGTTTTTTTATAATATCCTTCAACGCTAAATGTAAATCCATTGTTGTTGTAAGATCCTCCGGCAACATGATGAACTGATTCCAACACGGGAATGTCTTTTTCATTGGCACCGACCCAAATGTAACGGAAATCTCCGGTTTCACTTACTACAGAACTTTTTGTAATGAATTGTTTGTACAAACCCCAGGCTCCATTGATCGCAACTCTCTCGGAAAGTTTTAGACTAAGAGAGATTCGGGGCTCCCAATAAACTTTTTTCAGATTGATTGGATAATTGGCCAGAAACCCTGCTTTTATGGAAACACCGTTGCTAATATTCAGATTGTTTTGAAAATAGCAGCCAATCCGGTCTGCTTTGGATTTTATGTGCAGGATATTGATATCGAGAGAATCTTCCTTTAAATTAACTTCATCGTTGATGTAATTAATTCCAGTCTCAAAATTCTGATCTTCAGCAAAAACAAATGAATTTTTAAGTGTAGCTCTGTATTCTAATATGTTGTTTTTTGATTTATCATCTCTTCTGAAAAACTCTTCGTTGGTACGAATTCTGGTAATGGACACCACATCGCTGGTTTTGGTGTCTAATTCAGACCGGGAAACAGATAGCGAGCTGGTGTTCCCATTCCGCCATACTTTTCCGTAGTTAATAGAACCACCAAACTGATCATTGCCTTCGTATTTGTGCTTTTTTGCATTTGTATACGATTCTGTTGTAATATCGTATGAGTAACGATCTTGTCCGGACATTAAACTAAGCGAAAAATTATCTCCGTTTTCCCAATTGCTTGTAAATTTGAAATTGAGATCATGAAATTTATAATCCGGAGCAACATCCAAATCACCCAAAGAGGAAGCTAAAGCTTTTCCTAAGCCTTGTCCCTGAAGATCTGCGTTTGATGAAGCATACTTAATCTGTTCATCTTTAAAAAGGTTGTAATAGGTTTGCCGGAAAGCCAACAGCAGAGAGGATCGTTTGCCAATAGGCTGTTCGTAGGATCCACTTGCTGTGATATTATTTAAAGTTAGATTTAGAGTCGGTTTAAGCCGACTGCCGTTTTTGCCGGTAATGTGCACAATTCCTCCAACCCGATCGCCGTAACGGACGTCAAAACCACCTTTTAAAACTTCAATGTTTTTTACGACCAAAGGATTCACTGCACCAATATCTTCATAAACATTTTTTAATCCCCAGAGGGTAATGTTATCGAATAATACCTGACTTTCACCTTCGTAAGATCCCCATATAATCAGGTCGTTTTTTTGCTCGCCGGCGGCAAGAATTCCTGGTTGCAAGCGAAGCAATTCAAATACAGAATTGTCGTTGTTGGTTGGTAAAAAACCTGCAATTTTATGATTTAATTTTAGGTTCCCTGCCTGATTGCCCATTTTAATAAATGTTTGAACAATTTTATCGGTAACGGTTATTTCAGGTAAGTCGGTGCTTGCTGCTGTTAGTAAAATATTTTGATTTGCTCCTTGGTTTACAAGAGTATCGTGAATAAAGTATCCCAAATGAGAAGCTAAAATCAGAAAGGTACTGTCTGTTTCTGAAGTAAACGAAAAGTTTCCCTGCTCATCGGTAGCCATGGGCGAATCGTTAATGGTAAGATGTGAAAAAGGAAGAGGTTCAAGACTTTCCTTGTCCATAATTTGGCCAAAAATTCGATATTGAGTAATTCTTTCTTCCGGAAAGATTAAGTATACCTCATTGGATTTTTGGTAATTAAGAGGAAGCTTACGCAGCAGAAAGTCTATTGTTTTATCTTTCGAAGAAAAAGATTTATCGAGACTTACGATATAAGCGGAAAGTAAATCGTTGTTAAAAGAAAGTTGAAAATCATATTGATCCCTTAGATCAATCAATACTTCGCTCAAAGCTTTTTTGTTGGCAGTAACTGTAATTTTTTGAGCAGAAATATTTGAAAAAACCAATCCTAATAATAGAAAGATGATGATTCGTTTCACTTATTGGGCATTAGAGGTTATGATGTAATTGTTGTTGGGTCCTTTTACAAATTTTAATCCAAGAGGCATGCATACAGTATGAAGTACCTTTTCTACAGATTTTTCTTTACCAAACTTCCCGGTATAAATTAAATCAAATTTCCCCTTTTCTACAATTTTAATATCATACTGTAATTCTATTTCTTCGAAAACCAGTTGCAATGGGGTTTTAGTAAATAGAAATAAATTGTTGCGCCATGATATCTTATCCTCTGTGTTTTTACATTTCTGAAGCTCTATTTTGCCATTTTTGGTAACGAAGGCGTGGTCGTTAGGCAGTAAAAGAATTTTATCCGATGTAAGAGTCGAAACAACTTTCACTTTTCCGGTGTAACAGGTTACTTTGTATTGATTTCCCCGGGCATATATATTAAAACTTGTGCCTAAAATATAGGTTTTCCCATAGTTAGAGGCAATTTCGAATTTGCTTCCTTTTGTAATTTTAAAGAATGCTTCGCCTTCAAATTTCACTTTTCTCGAAAATTTCCACCAGTAGGGTTTGTAGGATATGCTTGAGTTTGCGTTTAAATCGACTATTGACTGATCGGGTAAGTTTACACTTAAATGTTCCCCTTTTGGACAATGAATAGTTTTTGTGTAAAGATTAATAAAACCGGTGAATCCGATTAGTATTAATATACAGGCTGCTGCATATTTCACCCATTGCATCCTTATCACTTTAGCAGGTGCTGCTGGAGCAGAGGTTTTCTTCGAAAGCTCTTTCCATACATCCTCTTTGGATTTTGAATAGGCGACTTCGATTTTCGGAAGTGAATTGATAAAATCCATGTCCGGCTTGAGTTCGTTATGTTGCTTGTCCTTTTTCATTTATCTTCCTAATGCATTTCTTAAATACGAAAGTGCGTATGACATTCTTTTTTCAACAGCTTTAACGCTTAGTTCTAATCGGTCGGCAATTTCCTGGTATTTTAAGCCTTCCATTCTGCTCATTAAGAAAACAGTTCGTTGTTTTTCCGAGAGTTCCTCAAGTGCTGTTTCATATTTTGATGTTAGTTCCTGATACGCTAATTGATCTTCAGGTGAGTGATTGTCAATAGCAGGTTCTAACTTTACCAGGTATTTTTGGGCTACTTTTTCTCTTCGGTATTTACTGATAAAAAGATCACTTGCGATTTTGTAGAGTAATGATCGTAAAGGTTTCTCATCGAAATCTAAATTTTTCTCCCACAATTTCATGAAACTATCCTGCGCAATATCAGTGGCCAGTTCTTCATCCCGGGAACGGTAGTAAATATAGTTCCGGATTGAATCGAAATGGTTGTCAAATAAGAGTTTAAATTCTTCCTGTGTCAAGGCTCGGGGATTGGTTTAAGGTAAAAATAAACTTTTTCAGTGAATTTGGTGCAGAGTATTAAAACAATGCTCTGCACCAGTTTTGTTGATTCAAATCTACTATTTATCCCTAAGTCTTAGGTGTTTTCCTATTTCAATTTCTTCAGTTACTGTTTCACCGGCATCATTGGTATATGAGTAAGTTGCTGTGTTGTCACATTCCCCGTTACCATAATCAAGCCTTGCAAATTCAATTTGGTTCTGAGTAAAGATGACCAAACCACTAACAATTACCCGGCAGGTTCCAATTCTTACCAATGGATTTTCTGCATCAATTGTTTTCGAATATTCATTTTGCTCCGAATCTACACAGGTAACAGAACCCCTGATTTCAATTCTGTCATCACTAACATCCCATTTCGTATCCAAACCGGAAACCCATTCTCTGGTTCTCTCTGCAGTGCGGAAAAGAGTTGTTTCATCAGGAAAGGTGAATGTTAGTTCGCTTGTGCATGCAAATTTTCTGGATACGCCTTGTTCGCCAGTGAACTCAATACGTTTCCATCCATCAACAGCAATGCCATCAATCACTAAGTCGAGAGTAATTTCACGAACGGCTCCATCTGTAAAAGGAGCTGCTGTCAGCACAATAACAATGGTACCACTAAGAACGCGACCGTTGTTCAATACTGTTGAATCACCATAATCAATTGTAATTGTCATTGGGAAACGTGTGCTGTCTGCAAATTGTACCGCTACATTAGGTAATTGTTCGCCTTTGTAACGCTTCCAAAGCTGAAACATTTGTCGGTAACGTTCGGCTGCTGTACATTTTGTTGAAGAGGTAACCTCATCAAATGATTCTTGAGCAAATGAAAATAAATCGGTTTCATAATCAACCGATACCATAACATCTTCGGTTGATTCTTCAGAAGCAACTACTGTTTTAACCGTGTTGTTCAATTCAACCTGATCTTCGTTCAATACATCAATTACATCATCGCTTTTATCACAAGAGAAAAATATAACCGCTAAACTTACTATTAGTAAAAAAGAAAACTTTTTCATGATTCTTATTTTTTATGATTTTACATTTAAGTTTTATGAGCTCGCTTATTTGTGAACCGATAAACTGGAAAATCACCCTACCGGGAAAATAATATATTTTCAGCTTGTTGATATATTGTTAATTTTTTTGGATCATTTTTATTTATCTGCTTATAACTAAATCTTCTTATTCCACCTTAAAATATTGATGGATATCGTTGTTTTTTCATACTTAATCTAATTTAACTGTAATTGTTAAGTTATGATCTTAATAAAACTTAGTTTTGCGATAGAATTTTTAAATGATTTCCTTAAGACATGTATAATTATTTCAAGAAGTTTCTGTTAATTCCATTGCTTTTATTGGCAAGTAATTCAATTGCCCAAACCATAATTACAGGCAAAGTTTCCGATA
The DNA here is from genome assembly GCF_002843385.1 of Labilibaculum manganireducens. Lineage (GTDB taxonomy): Bacteria > Bacteroidota > Bacteroidia > Bacteroidales > Marinifilaceae > Labilibaculum > Labilibaculum manganireducens. The sequence goes on along the minus strand of NZ_MVDE01000010.1, from coordinate 144,922 downwards.
ACAATCAGGCGCTGCCAGGAAGCAGTGTTTACATTAAGAACTCCTATTTGGGAACTGTCACCAATGGTGAAGGTGATTTCAGAATAAAAATCCCGGAGAAATACAAGGCAGGCAAACTTCGAATTAGTTCAATCGGCTATCAAAGTCAGGAAATAAATTTGGCACAAAGCAAGTCGCCGCTTGCCATCCAATTGCAAAAAGATACCTGTAATTTGTCTGAGGTGCTGGTAATGCCAAAAGATACCTTGCTTGCTCTACTTCGCAGAGCTTACGGAAAAATAAAGGATAATTATTCGGATGTTGATACACGGATGAAAGGTTTTTACCGGGAATCGTACTTTGTTCCTGAAAGCAAAGAGTATTTGTATTTTGGGGAAGCCTTGCTGGATGTATTTAAAACACCTTATAAAACACAGTCGGAAGGACAGGTAAAGATTCTGGAGAGCAGAATGAATAAACATCCAATGTACGATTCTCTAAGTAGGGTGATGTGGTATGGAGGAATATATAGGCCATTGTTTGGGGATAAGGTTAAAGGGCGGATTGGATTTATTTCTCCTTCAGGTTTTAAAAAATACAGCTACTCCATTGCAAAGTCTCAATTGGATGGAAGGTCTGCTTACAAAATTGAGTTTGTACCCAAAGAGTCGAAACAGGTAGAATACAAAGGTGTGTTTTATTTGGATGTAGAATCGTTGGCTTATATGTATTTTGACTGCACTTATTCTGAATTCGGAAAAGATAAGAGAAATAAATATTTATCCAGACTAGGTAAGCTAAGGAGTAGTCTATGGAGTAAATCAAGAAGAATAAAAACAAAGTATTTGAAAAGGCAAGGGAAGTATTACCTGTCTTATATCTCCGATTGGGAGGAATTGTACAATGAAAGAACAAGCTTGAATTTAGTTCATTTTAATGAATATGTAACTACGAATATTTCTTTAGAGAATGTCGAGCCAATTCCTTTTCAGGAGCAAACCGAATATCGGGATGTTTTTTATTTGAAAGCTAAAGATTACTCCGAGTCTGACTGGAAGGATGAAACACTGATTGTGCCTGATACTTCCTTAAGTAAATTGATGGCGTACAATCCACAGGAGGCGGGCCAGCTTTTAAACAAGACTTATTCGTTGCCCAAAGGTGCTCAGTTTAAAAAGAAATTGATTGAAATTTTGACCAGAACGTATTTTGATTTTGATTTTGAAAGAAAAACGACTTCCGGAATTGAAAACGCAGCCATAGTATACACCCCGGATTCTCATCATAATTTTGGTAAGGAGTTTGATCCTGAAAACAAACAGACTTTTTCCTTTGGGACGAAAATGGGGTATAAGCTAAATTCTTTTTTTGATGTCAATTATTATTCTAAGACATCAATTGGGACGCATTTTTCCGAACTGGAATCTTTAGGCTTTGCCTATGAAACTCCGCTTATTAATCGGGGGCGACAACTTTTTTTGATGTGCGGGGTCAATTATTTCTTTTCTCAGGATGGATACCATATCGGCGATTTTGCCTCTGAATCGACCTTTAAAGCAGGAGGCAAAAAGTTTAGGGCTGATAAAATTGCTTTGTATGTGGGAAAGAAAAAACAGGGCGTTTCTTTTGATTTTGGGTTGCGAACCAAACTTCGCAAATTCTACAGTTTATTTGTTTCTGCAGGTTATCAGCTTGATCTTTCCGAACGGGACAGGTTATTTATACAGGAAAAATCAGGATTCTTTTTAACCCGGAAAAAGACAGATATTTCTTTGAAAGATTCTTCCATTCAATATTTTGAAGATGGAGTACAAACGACCAAAACCAGTTTTGATACTGATGATTTTTATTTGAAAGCCGGGATTCGATTTGTACTTTAATCTCAAATATATTGAATAAAACATTCTCATATTTTCATCAATACCAAATTCTTATTATTCCAAGGATTTGAATATCTTTGCGGATTCAGTTAGGGATTTATAATTGCCAATCACGAATAGATAAAAAAAACGTTCGTAAGTGGTAATTGACAATTCGTAATTACTAATTCTTAATTCGTTATTGATAAGATGAAGAACATACGTAATTTTTGTATCATAGCCCATATCGACCATGGGAAAAGTACCCTGGCCGACCGCTTGCTTGACGTGACCCACACCATTACCGATCGTGAGAAACAAGCTCAGGTATTGGATGATATGGATTTAGAACGCGAACGTGGAATTACCATTAAGAGCCATGCCATACAAATGGATTATGAGCTAAATGGTGAGAAGTACGTATTAAATTTAATAGACACTCCCGGTCATGTTGATTTTTCTTATGAAGTTTCGCGGTCGATAGCTGCCTGCGAAGGTGCTTTGTTGATTGTAGATGCAACTCAGGGAATTCAGGCTCAAACCATTTCCAATTTGTATTTGGCCATTGAGAATGATTTGGAGATCATTCCGATTTTAAATAAAATAGATTTACCCAATGCAAATCCCGAAGATGTTAAAGATCAGATTGTGGATTTGTTAGGTTGCGATGTGGATGATATTCTTTCGGCAAGTGGAAAAACCGGCGAGGGAGTACCTGAAATACTGGAGGCAATTGTTTCACGTGTTCCTGCACCTACCGGCGATCCGGAAGCTCCTTTACAGGCTCTCATCTTCGATTCGGAATTCAACTCGTTTCGGGGAATTGTTGCTTATATCCGCGTGATGAACGGGGAAATAAAGAAAGGCGACACGGTTAAGTTTGTAAATACAAAAAAAGAATACCAGGCTGATGAGATTGGTGTATTGAGGTTAATACAGGAGCCAAGAGCATCACTTAAAACAGGTGATGTTGGTTATATTATTTCGGGTATTAAAACTTCAACCGAAGTAAAAGTTGGAGATACCATAACACACAAAGAAAATCCGTGCAAAGAGGGAATTGATGGTTTTGCTGAAGTGAAACCAATGGTTTTCGCGGGTGTTTATCCTATCGATTCGGAAGATTACGAAGATTTGCGTGCGTCGATGGAAAAATTAAGGCTGAATGATGCTTCTCTTACTTTTGAGCCGGAATCATCAATGGCGCTTGGTTTTGGATTTCGTTGCGGATTTTTGGGCATGCTGCACATGGAAATTATTCAGGAGCGTTTGGATCGTGAATTCGATATGAACGTAATTACTACGGTTCCCAACGTTTCGTACATTGCTCACACCAAGAAAGGCGATAAATTTGAAATGCACAATCCGTCGGATATGCCGGATCCCAATTCATTGGATTTTATCGAGGAGCCATTTATTAGAGCACAAATTATTACCAAGTCGGAATATACCGGGTCTATTATGAATCTTTGCATGAGCAAACGGGGAATAATGACCAATCAGCAATACCTGACCAGTGATAGAGTAGAGTTGACCTACGAAATGCCATTGGGAGAGATTGTGTTCGATTTTTACGACAAACTAAAAAGTATTTCGAAAGGATATGCTTCTTTCGATTATTTTTTAATTGGTGTTCGACCCGCTAAATTGGTGAAGTTGGATATTCTTTTGAATGGTGAAGGAGTGGATGCTTTGTCTACTTTAATTCACTTCGATAATGCCCAGTCGTTTGGCCGGAGAATGTGTGAGAAATTGAAGGAATTAATTCCCCGTCAGCAATTTGATATTGCCATTCAGGGAGCCATCGGAGCCAAAATTATTTCCCGCGAAACGGTAAAAGCTGTTCGTAAAGATGTTACTGCAAAATGTTATGGTGGTGATATCACGCGTAAGCGGAAACTTTTGGAGAAACAAAAGAAGGGAAAGAAAAAGATGAAACAGATTGGTAATGTGGAAGTTCCTCAGAAAGCTTTCCTTGCTGTACTAAAATTGGACTAAATAATTATGAGTTATGAATTAGAAATGATGAATAATTCTGACCAATAAATTTTTAAAAAGCTGTTCTACTCTTAGGACAGTTTTTTTGTCTCTCATTATCTGTGTTTATCATTTCTTTCATAAATAATCTGCGTCTTATTTTAACCTTTCCTTAACTCTTTTTAGCTAAAGCTTAACTGCCTTTCGTTTAGGAGTATCGTAATTTTGATTGTAGAAATTATTATTTGAACCTAAAAGATAAGTTATGAAACGTTTATCACTCTATTTGTTGCTGGTTTGTTTTGCAGTTTTTGCTGCTCAAAGCTCTTCGGCTCAGAAGAAAGAAAAAAAAGATGAAAAACATGAAACGCATGTAAAGGTTAAGCTTATTGAAGATGGGAAAGAAACAGTTATCGATACTGTCTTTTATGATGCTGAAGGTCACCAAAAAATGTTTGAAATGATGGAATTAAAGGGAATGTCGGATTCTCTGATAAAAAAGCATCATGTTTGGATCTCTGATGATGGGGATGAGAATCATGGCAAGCACAAGAGAATAATGAAGACATTTGTTTTTTCATCAGATTCAGCTTGCGATGCTAAGGAGATGAGAGTAATGAATAAAATCAGAATTTCGGATGAGGATGGAAATGTAATTATTCATGGCGGCGATTCATGTATTAAAAAGGATATTCATATTGAAATGCTGGAAGGAGGAGATCATAAAATGCATATGATTGAATCTCATGGTAAAAAAGGAGAGAAAGTTTTTATTATCAACGATTCTGATGACGTTGAAGTGACTGAAGAGAATGGTTATAAAATCATCAAAATTAAAACTTCTGGTGATGAGAAAATGTGGATTGAAAAGGACAAGGATGTAGATATTACAGTAGAAGTAGAGGTTGATGATCAGAATGGTAAAAAAGTGAAGAAAATCAAGAGAAAGAAGAAAAAGGAATAGATCTTGAAAGGATCAAAACAAAATGCCTCGATATTGTCGGGGCTTTTTTGTTGATAAGAAGATGGGTTTTTTCCGTAAATTAAGAATGGCTGTCTTTAATTTGAACTCAAAAAATAAACTGGAAATTTTCTTATATTTATGTCCAATAACAAATTCGTATTGAGCCCACATAATGAACTTAAGCCAAATAAAAATCATTAATAGAAAGTACCCATTTTCGGTATTAAATCTGAAACATCTTTTTTTTATTGGAATAGCTGTAAGCGCAATTCTGTATATTTTTCAGCCTTTTGGGTTTTACAGTTATGAAAATAACAAAATGATCGCGTCGTTGGGATTTGGCACGATCACTTTTCTGTGTCTGCTTTTCATGAATACCTTCGTCAAAAAACAGCTTCATCAACTTTTCAATAAAAAGTGGACTGTTCTTAAAGAAATAGGGTACATCCTTTTCCTTCTGATTTTAATTTCCTTATCGAATTTGTATTATTTATCATTGATTATTAATGGTTTTCAGGTAAATGCATGGTCTTTTCTGTATACCTTATTACTAACAAGCGCGATTGGCATTTTTCCAATTACCGGAATGGTTTTAATTCGTTACAACAGGGCGCTTAAGAATAATTTGAGTCAGATTATTCAAGAAGGACGGAGTGGTGAAACAATGGAGCACAACAGCCCGATCACTTTTGAGAATGCAAACAAAACGGAGTCTGATTTTACAATCGAAATAAATAATTTCCTGTTTTTGGAAGCAATTAAAAATCATGTCCACATCTATTACTTAGTCGATGGACTTGTAAAAACAACAAGTATTCGTAACACGCTTACAAACCTGGTCGATCAGGTACAAAATGATGCTGTCTTTCAATGTCATCGCTCTTTCTTGATCAACTTAAACCAAATAAAGACGGCAAAAGGAAATTCGAACGGATATAAAATTCTCTTGAAAAATTACGAGCAGACAATACCCGTTTCGAGAAAATATGTTCCTGAATTTCAAAAAATAATATACTAGAGATTTGGATGATGAATCCATCATCCAATCTTTAAGTTTGAACGAATCAGTTGAAATTACTCTTGACTTGGACAATTTTGCTGAGCCGTTTTCAATTGTTGTTCTCCCCAATTTGGATCCAATTTGGTTTTTGGCGTAAAGGTTGAAAACATCAATTCTATTTTTTTTAAATCCTCACAAAAAGAAGATTGATCGGCACCCGTAAATTGAGCCATTCTGTTTTTAAACAAAGTCAATAATAGCACGGGGCGTGGATTTTCTCCATTGTAAGCAATTGCTTTGCTGTAAGCCGAAATTACTTCTTTGTAATAAATTTGCCCGTTTTGAGCTGGGTTTTGAGCAATTATTGCCAGGTAGTAGTAGCCTTCCAAAGTATAAACCTCCGATAAATTGGCCGATTTGTTTTGTTTTAAATTTTCAATTTTAAGCAAAGCCTCTTTTAGCAACACCTCTTGTTTCTCTATTGGTGCAGAGAAGGATGCTTTCAAATCAAGAAAGGCGATGTAGTAAGTTGTCAGCCATTCATCAGGAAACATAGTTTCCAATCTTTTTATTTCATTCACAACAGAGAGAAGGTCTGCTTCATTTTGTGCCGTACTTAATTTGGAAAGACTGCTTCCCAGAATTTGGTAAAACTCAGATTTTGTATTTTCATTAGTTGCAATTTGGTTTGTGCACAATGCCTGATTTAATAACATTACCATAAAAACGAGTACTACGCATAATTTTTTCATATGATTATAATTTTAGGTTTTTGCCATATGGAACTTTCCATGCCGGGAATAATCATCCCCTGTGTGCCAAAACACTTTTGCCATGGACGTTTCATATTCTTTAGTATTAAATGATTAGAATTTATTTTGTTGGTTTTTTATTTATTGATTGTTAAAAGCTTGATACATCATAGGCTGAATCGCTTTTTAGCGATATAAAAATGCCCACGTAATAGAATTGCTTTCTTGAATTGACTATTGGTTTGCGATTGTAAATCCCCTCTGTGTTTGTTGCGTTCGAATAAGTGTATCCATATACATTTTTCCTGCCTAAAACATTGGTGACAGATGAGTAGAGAATTACATTCTTACTTAAAAGAAAGGTCATGTTACAATCCAGGCTATGGTATTCAGGAGCCTTCGAATTGATAAAACCTGCTTTGTTTGGGTTGTTGTAAGGTCTTCCACTGGCATAGGAATATGTTAGTCCGGCATAAGCTTTTAAAGCAGGGATTGAATAGCGCAGTGATAAACTGGCATTGTGTTTTGTCGAAAATAGAGGAACCGATTCAACAGCGTAATCTTTGAATAATCTTTTTGAGTCGTTATAAGAGTATGCCAAGGTATATTTTAGTCGAAGCGGACTGCTTTCGCCGGATAAATACGCATCAATTCCTTTGCTTTTGCCGTATCCCAATGAGGAATAGGCATTATTTTGCAGCAAACCCAATCCTTCGTATTTTTTTTTGTACAATTCCACTTTTAAAACCGTTCCATTAAGTTCGTACGAACCGCTTAAAATATAATGCATGCAGGATTCTTGTTGTCCGATGTCATTTTTTGAGAACAACACACCATCTTCCTGTTCCTGAAAGTATTTGCCAACAATTGCTGATGCTTGAAAACCATTATTTATGTAGTTCAATGAAAGTCGGGGAGCTAAGTTCCAACTATTTAGTAGTTCAGAATACTCCACTCTTGCAGAAGCATTTGCGTACAAATACTTTTTCAATTTAAACTGATTGTCTAGATAACCTGCATATAAATTGCGTTGTAAATCATTGTCCATTAAAATGGCCGACAAGTTATCTTCATAGGTTTGGCTGTGGTTTTTTAAATATGCTTCTAAGCCTCCGCGTAGTTTATAAAATTTAGAGATGCTTTTTTCAATTTTGGCTTTCGCATGAAGTTCACTTTCGTGATCGGTAAATGCATCACCAACCAAATTTGTATTTTTATATTTGTTTGATGCGTAGGAGTAAGCAGTCCCCAAAAATAAATGATAATTGTTCTTTGTTCGGGTTGCAAAAGTGGAGTTGATGTAGTAATTGTCTCGGGCTAAGTCAAAATTACGGGTTGGAGTATTGTTCAAATCATCGGTTATGGTTCTAATAAAAGCTGTTCGGTCAATTCCTAAATACAATTTATAAACAGAATTCCTTCCTAATTGTGATCTGATCTGCACTTCACCGGCTAATGATCTGTAATCCTTTTTCCATTGATAGTCATCTGGAAATACTTTGCTGTAAAGGCTTTTGTTTGTGTAATTCACATTGGCCGAAACAGATGCCTTTTTCCAGGCATAAGTACCACCACCACCAATGCTCAATGGCGATGCATTTACGCCAATTTTTGTGCTCGAGGCTGCATCTTTTGTTTCCATAGGCAATATGGATGATAAAGCCTGACCATATTCAGAATCATATCCTCCTAATGATAAGTTGATGCCTTTGAACAGGAAGGGAGAAAATCTCGATCGGACAGGAGTGTTCTGGGCTGTTGAGGTATATGGGAACAAAACGTGCATTCCATCAATAAATGTTTGACTTTCCCGGGTTTCTCCTCCGCGAACATAAAGTTTACCATCTTCACCTACTTTTTGAGTTCCGGGGAGAGTTTGCAAGGCTCCGTAAATGTCACCATTCGAACTTCCTGTTAAAACCACATCAAGAGCATTCATTTTTTCTACCGTACGGCTTCTTCCAATGCTAAATGTGCTGGCAGTAACTACAATCTCATCCAAACCAAGTTCTTCCTGCTTCATGATAATAATCAGACCTTTTAAATTGGTAATTAGATCCTTCTTTTCATGTGTTTGATATCCCAGACAACTCACCACTAAAACCTGTTCTCCATTCGATGTACTTTCAAATTGGAAGAAACCTTCAGTATCTGTTGAGGCGCCTTCAACTGTTCCTTTTATATATACATTCGCTCCGGGTAAAGCTTGTTTGTTTTCATCTGTTACTTTACCTGATATTTTTATTTGAGCATTCAGCAGAAATAAATTCAGCAATAAAAATCCCATTAGGCAAATCGTCTTTTTCATTTGTATCGAGGTTAAAATCATTTTGTTTTAGATACAAGTATACATCCCCAATTGGGTTCTTTTCAAATGTTTGGGATTCATATCTAAAATTAGGGACTAATGACTATTGCCTGTGATCGGCGAAGAGAATTTGTGACGGATAACTAAGCTGTTTGGTGCATTTTTAACGGTTTTTTCCAGACAGTTTTTCTGTGTCTATCATTTTTTTTCATAAGTAATCTGCGTCCCATTTTAAACTTTCCGTGTTGTTTTGAAATCAGCGTCTAAATTAGAAAAAGGCACAAAAAAAGCTCCGATCATTTGATCGGAGCCTGTACTGATATTTTAAAGATCCTTACTTCAACTTCTTTCTGTAGTCAAGACCCAATTCAATCATTTGTGCTTCGGCAATCGGCGATGGAGAATCAATCATTACATCACGGCCCGAATTGTTTTTTGGGAATGCAATAACGTCTCTGATTGATTCGATACCTGCAAACATAGATGCTAAACGGTCAAATCCAAAAGCGATGCCGCCGTGTGGTGGTGCACCATATTTAAATGCATTCATCAGGAAACCAAACTGAGCTTGTGCCTCTTCATCGGTAAAACCAAGATGTTTGAACATACGGGCCTGAAGTTCTGTATCGTGAATACGAATAGAACCACCGCCAATTTCAACACCATTAATAACCAAATCGTAAGCATTGGCACGAACTTTACCCGGATCAGTTTCCAGCATATGGAAATCTTCCTTTTTAGGCGAAGTAAATGGATGGTGCATGGCATGGAAACGTTCTGAATCTTCATCCCACTCTAAAAGAGGGAAATCAACAACCCAAAGCGGTGCGTAAACATTTTTATCGCGCAAGCCTAACTGATTACCCATTTCCAAACGCAGTTCGCTTAGTTGAGGCAATGTTTTGGCTTTTTCACCCACCAAAATCAAAATCAAATCGCCTGGTTTTGCATTACAAGCTTCCGCCCATTTCTGCAATTGCTCTTCAGTGTAAAATTTATCAACCGATGATTTATACGAACCATCTTCGTTGTATCGCAGGTAAACCAATCCTTTGGCTCCAATTTGTGGTTTTTTCACAAAATCGGTCAACGCATCCAATTGTTTACGGGTATACGCAGCACATCCGGCAGCACAAATTGCCCCGATGTATTCGGCTTCATCAAAAACTTTGAAATCACTACCCTTAGCAATTACACTTAGGTCAACAAACTTCATATCAAAACGGATATCAGGCTTATCGTTACCATAAAATTCCATGGCGTCAGCGTAATCCAATCTTGGGAATTTGAAGTTCATCTCCACATCTTTCAATTTCTTGAATAAATGTTTGGTCAATCCTTCAAAAGTATCTAAAATGTCATCCTGCTCAACAAAGGCCATTTCGCAATCAATCTGTGTAAATTCAGGCTGACGGTCGGCACGTAAATCTTCATCGCGGAAACATTTTACAATTTGATAGTAACGGTCGAAACCGGAAATCATCAACAATTGTTTGAATACCTGTGGTGACTGCGGCAAAGCGTAAAACTCACCCTGATTCATTCTTGAAGGAACAATAAAGTCACGCGCACCTTCCGGAGTCGATTTTATCAATACAGGAGTTTCTGTTTCAATAAAATTCAACTGATCCAAATAGTTACGAACTTCGATGCCCATTTTGTGACGCAAAATTAAATTCTCGCGAACACAAGAACGGCGCAAATCGAGGTAACGATATTTCATTCTTAATTCATCACCACCATCGGTATTGTCTTCAATGGTAAAAGGAGGAATTGCCGATTTGCTCAAAATAGTTATATCATCAGCAATAATCTCAACAGCTCCTGTAGGTATTTTGTCGTTTTTACTTTGTCTTTCAGCAACCTTACCGGTAATTGCAACAACGAATTCACGGCCCAGTTTTCTAGCCTTTTCGCATAATTCAGTATTGCTTTCCATATCGAAAACAAACTGAGTAATGCCATATCTATCACGAAGATCAACAAAGGTCATTCCCCCCAGGTTACGTGCTTTTTGCACCCAACCACTAAGCGTTACCGTATCGTTTACATTCTGAATTCTTAATTCTCCACAAGTATGAGTCCTGTACATCTTATACCATTTTATGATTTAACAAGCTATTAGTTATTAGCCATTAGCTGATTCCTGTTATTTAGGTCTGTTTCTTTAGATTTACTGTCGAACAATTATTAATATCAATTGCAGTGGCTAATCACCAACAGCTTTCTGTTATCAACCTCGTTCTTTGTTATTGGTTTTGTTAACTTTGCGAAATTACTAACAATTTGCGAAACTGAATACGCTTTTATTAATAGATTGTTAAATTTTAGCGATAAGAAATAAAATTAGGTCTTAAATTGTATGAAAGCAGTAGTTTGCAGCTCTGTTTTCGGACAATTACAATATGAACCGTTTGCAGTAGTTATGGATAAAATATTCTTTCTCACATCTCAAATCTTTACTAATATGAACCAAGAGTCAGTTATATCTCCGTTTTCCGACGAATATTTTATGAAACAGGCCATGCAGGAAGCCCACAAAGCTTTCGAGGCCGATGAAATTCCGGTGGGCGCCGTTGTGGTGTGCAACAATAGAATAATAGCACGGTCGCACAATCTTACAGAGCGGTTGAATGATGTGACCGCTCACGCCGAAATGCAGGCCATAACTGCGGCAGCTAATTTTCTGGGGGGAAAATATCTCATAGACTGTACTTTATATGTAACTCTTGAACCTTGCAATATGTGTGCAGGTGCATTGGCGTGGTCGCAAATCTCAAAAATTGTATACGGTGCAAAAGATGAGAAAAGAGGATATACCCGTTTTTCGCCCAACCCAATGCATCCAAGAACCGAAGTAGTTTCTGGTATTATGGAACAGGAAAGTGCAGCTTTAATTCGCGACTTCTTTGCCCGTAAAAGAATGTCACTATAGAAAACGGAGAAAAGTGTAAAATAAAAAGGAGCAAAGTCCGATAAAATTATTATTTTTGCCTGCGGTAAGTAAAAAAGTGATTCGTAAAGTATCGTTGGGATAATTCTACTTTTTTAGCACGATTGCCTGCCAAACTACCATCCAACCAATTTATATCCATATTTTTTTCGAAACTGAATAGTATATAATGCTGTTTCTGTGTTTGGTTCTTGTGATCCTTGCCGGAAATCCATTATCTTTATTTGTAAATCTATAAATCAATATATCATGAGTGCACACAATGAAGCCAAAATGGGCGATATTGCTGAAACTATCCTTTTACCCGGAGATCCTTTACGGGCAAAATACATAGCCGATAATTTTCTGGAAGATGTGGTTTGTTACAATAAAGTAAGAAACATGCTGGGTTTCACAGGAACTTATAAAGGCAAGCGCATTTCTGTGCAGGGAACGGGAATGGGCGTACCGTCAATTTCAATTTATTCTCATGAGCTGATTACGCAATATGGTGTAAAAAACCTGATTCGTATCGGAACCTGTGGATCATTTAACGAAGATGTGCATGTTCGCGACGTAATTTTGGCGATGACATCCTGTACCGATTCAGCCATCAATAAGAACTTATTTAAAGGCATGGATTATTCTCCATGTGCCGATTTTGGTTTGTTGAGCGATGCCCATAAGGCAGCCACCGAACAAGGGGTAAATATTAAAGTGGGCAGTACATTAACGTCCGATATTTTTTATCACGATTTAGAAAATAATCCTGAACCATTTAAAATTTGGGCAGATTACGGCGTTTTAGCAGTAGAAATGGAAGCAACAGCTTTGTACACAATCGCAGCCCGAAACAAGGCGAAAGCTTTGGCAATTCTTACCGTTAGCGATCATATCCTAACCGGCGAGGAGACAAGTGCCGAAGAGCGCCAAACAACACTTCATACCATGATAAAAATTGGTTTGGAGACAGCAATCAGACAATAATTTTAGATCAGATACATTTATTGTAAGTATGGGAGAAGCTTTGGGGAGTTTCTCCTTTTTTTATTTTCTATTGATGCGATCCGGAAAACGGAGGTGCAATTAGAAATTGTGCATTATTAATTGCCAATTATTTTGGGCGTGCCCCTCAGTTCTTCGGGTCAGGCTTTATGTTCCAACTCCTCGCCCCAACACACAAATCCAACCCCAGCTGCGGGGTTTCCACTTCAATCCTTCACGCGAGCTCATCTGGTAAATATTATTATTCATGAATAAAAACTTGTTTCTCAGATTGTAAGTAAGTTGTTCAAATATGAAAATAACCTGATCCAATATGTGTCATTGATCATCATTAGGGGATAGCATGCAGGAAATTATAGGTATCCGTTTTTTTCTTTGAAATAAACCGCTTCACCTTTATCTCCATTTTCCAAATCGGTCATTTCTATCCTGAAAATATCATATCCTTTTTTACTCAATTCTTTCGGCGCATCAACATGTAATAAATAGCCATTGCATATTCCATCTGAAATATACTCTTTCACTTTCTGTTTCATGTTAATTTTTACCGGCACTTCATTTATGGTAACCTTTACATCAAGCAAATCAGGATCAGCGCAAAGATCTGTATAATCTATTGCTGATTTAGGAGAGGAAAAGTATTTAGATAAACTCATGGGTCTGCAATATATCGTATATCCGGGGCTTGCCCCTTCTATTTTAAAAACGGTAACTCCATAAATCTCTAGGCGGTGATAATGAATGTTCAACTCCATATCTTCTTCAGCAATAACATTCCAAGCCCAAAATTCAAGGCGCATATCCTCCGGTGATAATAGAGAATTCGATTTAGGGTACTCACATAGTTTCATCGATGCCAATGCAAGGTATTTTCCCTTTTTTACCTTCAGGGAATATCTTCCATCGCTGTTGGTATAGGTTTCATACATTGATTCTTTTCCAAAGTTTCTACCTTTTATTTCAAGAAAAGCACTGTCTTTGGCATTGCCTTCAAAATCAGTTACAATTCCCGAAATAGTTATAGAATCTTTTTGAGCGCTTGCATGCAAATACAGAGAGCAAATTAGGAGTAGAGCAAATAAAATCTTTTTTGTCATGTTTTTTTCAGTTTGGTTTTTATTTGACGCTCTAATTCGAAATAATGTTACATCCTTATCAGTAAATCATTCCTTAAGTACTTTTCGGTATTGTCTTCATTATCTTTTAAATTTTTTATACTGGTTAAAATATATTTTGATGTACATCAAAAATAAGTTTCATGTACATCAAAATAAAACTTGATGTACATCAAACTTATATTTTATAGCTAGTGTATGATCAACTTGTGCTTACCGCAGTTTTAGACCATCAGGATATAGCTATAGACAACAAGGTGGTTCAGGTTATTAAAATATTGAGGAGCTCACTTTAAGTGTCGTTCTCAGTGTGGTTAATAATTGGTTCCCACACTGAAATCGAGAGTGCCAGACTTATTTTAGATCAAATAGATTTAAATAACTGTAGTTTATAAAACAACCCCGTTAGGCTTAGCTTTAACGGGGTTGTTTCTAATATCATATAGGATTTATTCCTTCACTTCAAAACCCAATTCTTTTAGTTGTTCCCAAAAGTTAGGGTACGATTTTTTCACCACGTCGGGCGAATCAATTACCACATTTGGCCGAACCAGTGCGATGGGGGCAAATGCCAAGGCCATCCGATGATCGTGGTAAGTTTCGATCGCAATATTTTCCTCCTCTGCTTTTCGTTCACCATTCCAGGCCAATTCGCCTTCGGCCGGTTCGGTAAGAACGTAACCTAATTTTCCCAATTCGGTGATCAGAGCAAAAATACGGTCTGTTTCTTTAATCTTCAAAGTCTCTAAGCCGGTAAAGTGGAAAGGAATGTTTTTTAAACAGGCACAAACGGCAAATGTCTGAGCCAAATCGGGCATCTGATTAAAATCGAACTTTAGTTTTGTACAATTGGCTGCCATCTTTTCAATGAACATTCCCCGTTTCGAGAATTGAGCTTTAACGCCTAGTTTCTCAAAAACCGGAACCAATCCGGAATCACCCTGAAAACTGTTTCGTCTCAATCCATCTAAATACAGTTTTCCTTCATCGGCCAAAGCCATAAAAGCAAACCAGTACGATGCACCCGACCAATCGCCCTCAACCACATACGGAATTCGCTGATAAGCCTGATTGGCCACAAAAATTTCCTGTCCTTTAAATTCCGATTTCACACCAAACTCTTCCATAATATTCAGAGTCATTTCGATGTACGAACGCGAAACGATTTTTCCGCTTAGTTTAATCCGCAATCCCTTTTCAAGCGTAGGCGCAATTAAAAGCAATGCAGTAATGTACTGAGAGCTGGTGTTTCCCTTTAGCTCTACTGCTTCACCGGTAAGGTTCGATCCAAAAATTTTAAGCGGCGGATAACCATCTTTTTCCAAATAGGTAATTTGAGCGCCTATTGAGTTTAGAGCATCAACCAAAACACCAATGGGTCTTTCCTTCATTCTGTGCGAACCGGTTAAGGTCCATTCGCCAACAATTTTAGAGAGGTATGCAGTTAAAAAGCGCATGGTTGTTCCGGCATGTCCAACATCAAAACTATTGGTGTTGGAATTTAGAATGCTCTGCATTGCTTTTGAATCATCACAATCCGAAAGATTTTTAATCGGCTCAAAATTGCAGCTCAAAGCATTAATAATTTGAACTCGGTTTGAAATGCTTTTAGAGGCGGGAAGAACAATTCTTCCTTCCAGTAAATTATTTTTTTTCGAAATGGAGTATTGCATCGAACTCAGTTTTGTCTGTGTAAAATACCGGGATAGAACAAATCAGGTCATCAAAACCATTTTGGGTTAAGATGACCTGAATGATAATTTTTATGCTTTATTTAAAAGTGGAATACAGAATCAACTTCATATTGAGTAGCCAATTTATCACGGCCTTTCAAAAAGTCAAGTTCTATCAAAAAGTTCACGAAAACATTTTTCAAATTAAACCGACTCAACAAATCGATAGAAGCTTTTGCTGTGCCGCCTGTTGCCAATAAATCATCGTGCAGCAAAACTACATCGTCAGAATCTAAAGCATCCTGATGGATAAAAATTTCATCTTCTCCGTATTCCAAAGAATATTTCTCAGAGAAAGTTGGCGAGGGCAATTTACCAGGTTTTCTTACCGGAACAAAACCAGCACCTAAACGATAGGCTAAAACTGTTCCTAAAATAAAACCACGGCTTTCTAAACCAACAACCTTTGTTATTCCTTTGTCTTTATATTGATTGTAAAGAGTGTCAACTAAAGTTGCCAGATGTTTATCATCTTTCAACATGGTTGTGATATCCTTAAATACGATTCCCGTTTTAGGAAAATCAATTACGTCTCTTATCGAATCTTTTGCTTCCTGAAGTCTTACTTCCATTTTATTTTCTTTTTCCAAACCAGGAGTACGAAAACATCCAATTTCATTCCGTTTTTCTGTCTGTAAGACGCGAAAAATCAGAAGAAGTGGAACATTCACCCCCTCCTCACTTAATTATTCTACAATTACTAACTTGATATAGTGTGGGATAATTCCGGGTAAAAATAAAAAAGTCTGAGTAAATATTCATTATATATTAGTAAAAACTGCATTTATGATTTGAAATGAGAAACTATTTTTCAGATCCCTGGATTTTCATTGCTGAACTCCACTTTAGTTTTTACCTTTGATTAAATTCAATTTTAGAATCAAAATGACCATAAACAATCAAAATCGCGCAGCCTGGATTAAGCTTTTTTACTACGTGTTTATCTTTTTATATCTGGCGGTAAGCATTCTTTTAATTTATTTAAAGGCAAAGCCGATTTATCCAATTTTCGGAGCAATCAGTGGTTTCGTTTTTGCCTGCATCGCACTTAGTTTATCGCTCAATTTGAACTATATTATCTATCAGGAATCAGAAGAGAAAATAATTTTGAGATATTATCCGCTGCACCCTTTTCATCAGAAGTTCAAATCTATTGAAATTCCCAAAAGTCAGTTGTCTCATTTCGATTTAAAAAGAAAACTGTTTGGCTTACGGCCTGAAGTTACTTTGTATCAGCAAACAGAAAGAGGATTGGCAAAATACCCATCAGTTAGTATCTCTTCTCTTACAAAATTTAGTCAGGCGGAAATGATTAAATCATTGCAAAAGAATTCCAAAAAAAAGTAATAAGATTTACTTTTGCGGTGGAGCGTACTAAAACAGATTTGTATGCGTTATCAGTTCTGTAAATCCTTTATTGAAGATTATTATAACATGATTAAAAAAATTAAATGTCAGTTAGCACTGTTGATTGTGGTGCTTGTATTGCCAACTACTATATTGGCTCAGAAAAATGATGTACGACTTAATATTGGAATTCCTTTAGGAAAATATGGGAAGTTTGATCACAATTTTAATGGTTCTGATGAAACCAACTCGCCATCATTCATTATTCAGTTGGAGAAAAACTGGAAGCCTGATTTAAGTATTGGCGCTTATGTTGGCTATGCAGGGCAAAAGCATGAGTTCAATTTGGGTTTTGATGAGGTAAAATATAGCTATTATCGATTTGGAACGGTATTAACTTATGAGTTGAATGGCTGGCTTTCCGAAATGAATATTGCACCTGACAATGGGATTGAAATGTATGCCAGTGTAAAAACAGGGCTTTCTCTGGAGAATCGAAAATCTTCAATTTCCAGATTGGATGGGGGGAATGTCCCTACTGTTAGAACCAACAGAAATAACGAATTGCTTTTCGATCTGGGGGTTTTGCTGGGTACCCGTTACCATTTTTCAAATCAATTCGGCATTTTTGCAGAATTAGGTTGGGGAAATGCAGGATTTTTTACAATAGGAACAACCTTTACCTTATAAATATTTTGTAAATTAGTCCTCGTTTATTTAATTGGATGAATATATGGAGGATATTTATAAAATAGCTATTAGTTTTTTGAATGGGATAGGCCCGGTTAATACAAAGAAAGTAATTGCCTATACCGGAAGTGTTGAGGGGCTGTTTAAGGAGAAAAAGCAAAATCTGCTAAAAATTCCGGGAATCGGACAATCTTTTATTGATAAGCTGGATCGGGATAACGCGATTCAGTTGGCTGAAGAAGAGTTAAAGTTTATTGCAGATAATCATATTCGTGTTAGGTTCTATTTAGAGAAAGATTATCCGCAAAGGCTTTTAAATTGTGCCGATTCGCCTTGCACACTATATTATAAAGGAAATACTGATTTTAATGTGGCACGTACTATTAGTATTGTAGGAACCAGAAATGCCAGTGATTACGGACGGGAGATCTGCAATAAGCTGATACAGGATTTATCCGAAAAGGAGGTTAAGCCGTTAATTATAAGTGGTCTTGCTTATGGTGTTGATATTTGTGCCCATAAGGCAGCTTTGCGAAACCAATTGAAAACTGTTGCTGCAATAGGTCACGGATTGCATATGCTATATCCTTCGCAGCACAAAAGATATGCTGAGGAGATAGTTAACCAAGGGGCATTAATTAGTGAATTCACATCCAAAAGTAAATTCGATCCTAAAAATTTCGTTCGCAGGAACAGAATCATTGCAGGAATGGCAGATGCTACTATTGTTATTGAGTCAGCATCAAAAGGAGGTTCGTTGGTGACTGCCGATATTGCCAATTCGTACAACAGAGATGTTTTTGCATTTCCAGGCCGAACATCTGATAAAGGTTCTACGGGTTGTAATAAACTAATAAAAACGAATCAGGCTCACCTTATAGAGAGTGTTGCCGATTTGGAATACATATTAGGATGGGAAAATAAGAATAAGAGTCCTAAAATGGTTCAGACAAAATTATTTATTGAGCTATCTCCCGAAGAGGAGTCACTTGTTCAGGTACTTAAGGAAAAAGGTAACATGCCTATAGATAGCATTAGTCTGAAAACGTCATTTCCGATGAGTAAAGTGTCAAGTTTACTTCTGAAATTGGAATTTGAAGGCATAGTAAAGTCACTTCCGGGGAAAATCTACACTTTGAATACATGAATTTTATCATTTTTTTTTGATAAATGTTGTAGAGCAGAAAGGGTGGTTTTGTAAGTGGCTGATAATCAATTGTAAAAAGTTTACGAAAACGTTGTAAAAAAAATATTAATTTAATTTGCGATTTTAAAAAAATATATACTTTTGAACCAAGAACTAATATTTAAAACAACACAATCTAATTTAATTTCATAACATAGTTTGGCATGGAAGCAAAGATTAATGAATTCATGGAAGGCCTAAAGGCCAAAACTCCTGGAGAAGCAGAATTTCATCAGGCAGTTCAAGAAGTAGTAGAAACAGTTTGGGAAACTTATGATGCAAATCCTAAGTACAAAGCTGCGAAAATTCTTGATAAAATGTGTGAGCCGGAACGTACAATCATGTTTCGTGTACCATGGATCAATGATAATGGTGAAGTAGAAATCAACCGCGGATACCGTGTTGAATTCAATAGTGCAATTGGACCCTATAAAGGTGGATTACGTTTTCACCCATCGGTTACATTAAGTGCATTAAAATTTTTAGGCTTTGAGCAGACATTCAAAAACTCTTTAACAACATTACCTATGGGTGGTGGAAAAGGAGGTTCTGATTTCAATGCAAAAGGAAGATCAGATAACGAAATTATGCGTTTTTGTCAAAGTTTCATGACTGAGCTTTGCAGACACATCGGTCCTAATACTGATGTTCCTGCCGGTGATATCGGAGTAGGTGGTCGTGAAATTGGATATTTATTCGGACAATACAAGAGAATTCGTAACGAATTTGTTGGTGTATTAACTGGTAAAGGTCTTGAATTTGGTGGATCATTAATTCGTCCTGAAGCAACTGGATTTGGAGCTGTTTATTTCGCTCAGCATATGTTGGCTGAAAACAATGAAACCTTAAATGGTAAAATTGTTGCTCTTTCAGGTTTTGGTAATGTTACTTGGGGTGCTGCTCTTAAATTGGTAGAGTTAGGTGCTAAAGTTGTTACCATTTCGGGTCCTGATGGATATGTATATGATCAGGAAGGTTTAAATGCTGAAAAGATCGATTACTTATTGGATTTGAGAGCTTCTAATAATGATGTTGTTGCTCCTTATGCTGAAAAATTTGGTGCTAAATTCTTCCCTGGTAAAAAACCTTGGGAGGTTAAAGTTGATTTGGCTTTCCCTTGTGCAATTCAAAATGAGTTGAATTTAGAGGATGCTAAATTATTGGAAGCAAACGGATGTAAATATGTTGTTGAGACTTCAAACATGGGTTGTACTGCAGATGCAGCTTTCTATTTAGTGGATGCTATGGCTTTTGCTCCAGGTAAAGCGGCTAATGCTGGTGGTGTTGCTGTGTCTGGTTTAGAGATGTCACAAAACTCTATGCGTTTCAACTGGTCTACTGAAGAGGTGGATGAGAAGTTGGGTCGTATCATGAAAGATATTCACGATACTTGTGTTAAATTCGGTACAGAGAATGGACACATCAACTATATTAAAGGTGCTAATATTGGTGGTTTCGTAAAAGTTGCTGAAGCAATGTTGGCTCAAGGCTGCGTATAATATACTATATTGCCTACTATATAAAAGCCGGCTTTGCCGGCTTTTTTTAATTGATATTCGTTTATTATTAGTTTGGCAAGTCACTGCTGTTTGTATATGTTTGCAGAAAAGTTGTGAAAGATGAAATTGATTGATACCCATTCTCATATATATTCAGATGATTTTAAAGATGATATTGAAGAAATCATCTCAAATTGCAGGAAAGTAAATATCGGGAAAATCCTGCTTCCTAATATTGATTCGGAATCGATACCAAAAATGAATCGATTGGTGAAACGTTTTCCTGATATGTGCGTGCCCATGATGGGACTTCACCCTACATCAGTAAAAGAAAACTACAGGGAAGAGTTGGAGAATTGTAAAGCCTGGCTTGCAAAAGGAGATTATTGTGCGATTGGTGAAATAGGTATGGATTTGTATTGGGACAAAGCTTTTGTGAAAGAACAGCAAATTGTTTTCGATACTCAGATTAATTGGGCACTTGAAAGAGAGCTTCCAATTGTTATTCATGCCAGAGATTCATTCGATGAGATTTTTGAAATATTGGAATCTTACCGCAATAGTAGTTTAAAAGGTGTGTTTCACAGCTTTACCGGAAATACGGAGCAAGCTGTAAAAGCAATTGGTTTTGGATTTCTGTTAGGGATTAATGGAATTGTAACCTTTAAGAATTCCGGACTTGATAAAACAGTCGGATCTATTGGATTGGATCATCTGATTTTGGAGACTGATGCCCCTTATCTGGCGCCTGTGCCAAAGAGGGGAAAAAGAAACGAAAGCTCGTACTTGGTTCATATTGCAAGTAAGCTTTCTGAAATTTATCAGCTTAGCTTAGATGAGGTGGCCAAAACAACAAGTGCAAATGCGGAAAAATTATTCAATATTGAATTGAAGTAAAATGGAACAGAAACAAACTTCTATTTTAATAATATATACCGGAGGAACAATTGGTATGGTGAACGATCCTGAAACAGGTTCGTTGAAACCATTTGATTTTGATCATATCCTAAAACAGGTTCCGGAATTGAACGGATTTGGGTTTAAATTGGAATCAATAGCTTTTGAGCCATTGATCGATTCATCAAACTTAAATCCGAAGGTATGGATAAAGATTGTTGAAATAATAAAAGAGAATTATCAGAAATTTGATGGCTTTGTTGTATTGCATGGAACGGATACCATGTCTTACACTGCTTCAGCCTTGAGTTTTATGCTGGATAATCTGCAGAAACCAGTTATCCTTACCGGATCTCAATTGCCAATAGGTACATTAAGAACAGACGGGAAAGAGAATTTAATTACAGCTATTGAAATTGCTGCAGCTTATCAAAACGGACAAGCTATGGTGCCTGAAGTTTGTGTTGTGTTTGAGAATAAGCTTTTTCGAGGCAATCGAACTACAAAGCACAATGCAGAGCATTTTAATGCATTTCATTCTTATAATTATCCTGATCTGGCAAAGATTGGAATTCATATCAATTATAATTATTCGGCAATTCATTATCCCAGTCAAGTGGGAGAACTAGAAATATCAACCTCTTTGGATCTAAATATTGCGATCTTAAAGATATTTCCAGGTATAAATAAGACTGTGGTTGACTCCATTCTTAACAGTAAAGGATTGAGAGCTGTAATAATGGAAACATATGGAGCGGGAAATGCACCTACAGATAAGTGGTTTATAGACTCAGTTAAAGCTGCAATCGAGAAGGGGATAATCGTATATAATGTTACTCAATGTGCTGCTGGAAGTGTTGAGATGGGCTTGTATGAAACTAGTCTGGAGCTATTACATGCAGGTGTTGTTAGTGGTAGAGATATAACTACTGAGGCTGCGGTAACCAAACTTATGTATGTGTTGGGGAAAAACTTAAATTCAGAACAAATCAAATTCCTTTTAAATAAATCTTTGAAAGGTGAATTAAGCCAATAGTTTATTTGTTTTTCACATTTTTTTTGTAATTTGGTGCACTGTTTAGTCCCTTCTGTATTACATAAAATTAAATTCATGATTATCATGGAAAACTGATGTAGAAAGACTTTTCTTAATAAAAGGAATATTCAACTAAGTAATTAGTTGTTTTAGAGATCGTAATCGTTTAATTTTGTAAAAAATAATTTCGTTAATTAAAATTTGAAAAACAGACTATGAAAAAGTTATTTGCATTTATAGCAGTTATCGGGATGCTAAGCTTAGGAGCGTCAACAAACGTATTTGCTCAGGATGAGACAGCAGAACAAGCTACCGTAGATACAACGCAAGTTGCTGGGGAAGTTGCAGAAGAAGTTGTTGAAAAAGCAAGCCCGGTAATGGAAGAAGAAGCTATCGAAAGTACTTCTTTTCACCAAGTTGTGAAAAAACAATTCATCCAAGGTGGTGCGATGTTTATGAGTTTTGTATTGTTAACACTTATTTTAGGTTTAGCTCTTTCTATCGAAAGAATCATTTACTTGAATATGTCGACAACTAATACTAAAAAATTGTTCGCTAATCTTGAAGATGCATTGAACAACGGTGGCGTTGAAGCAGCTAAAGAAGTTTGTAGAAATACTCGTGGCCCTATTGCCAGTATTTTCTACCAAGGTCTTGATCGTATCGATGAAGGTATTGAAGTAGTTGAGAAATCAGTTGTTTCTTACGGTTCTGTTCAAATGGGTCTTTTAGAAAAAGGTCTTTCCTGGATTGGTTTGATGATTGGTCTGGCTCCTATGTTAGGATTTATGGGTACTGTAATTGGTATGATCGACGCTTTCGATTCTATCCAGTCTATGGGTACTATTTCTCCGGCAGCTGTAGCAGGTGGTATTAAAGTTGCTTTGATTACTACTGTATCTGGTTTGATCGTTGCTATGATCCTTCAGGTATTCTATAACTACTGTACTTCAAAAATTGACAGTATTGTGAACAACATGGAAGATGCTTCTATCTCTCTTCTTGATATCCTTGTAAAATACAACATGAAAAAATAATTTTAGACTATGTCAAATACATTGAGTAAATATTTAAATATTCTCACCTATGTAATGATTGGTCTAACAGCAATTTTTGTTGCCATGTTTTACTTAGGTGGTGATCTACCAAATCAAGCGGATCAAACACCTGTTTATACTGATGTTTTAATACAGTGGGCAAAAGCATTGTTTATTGTTTGTGCTGGTTTGGCTTTGGGTTTTCCTATCATTCAGTTAGTGACTAATCCTAAAGGAGCTGTTAAAGGTTTGGGTGGATTAGTTGGTTTGGGATTGGTAATCCTTATTGCTTATTCATTATCAGATGCAACATTGTTAGATCTTCCTGGTTATACCGGTGCTGATAACACTCCTGGAGCACTGCAATTTGCAGATACAGTACTTTACACCATGTACATTTTAGGTGTTGGAACAGTTGCAGCTATTGTTGTGACCGAAGTATTAAGAAAATTACGTTAAGTAAATGATCCGGGTTTTAATTTCGGATCGATATACCTTTAGATTATAATATTATGGCAAGAAAAACACCAGAGATTAATTCTAGTTCGATGGCCGATATTGCATTCTTGTTGTTAATTTTCTTCTTGGTTTCGACTACTATGGACATTGATACAGGTATCTATAAAAAGTTACCACCAATTCCAGAGGAAGAGGAAATAGACGCACCAAAGGTTAAACAACGTAATGTTTTAGCTATTTTGGTGAACCGCAACGATGACTTATTGGTTAATGGAGAAGTTCTTAGTATTTCGCAACTGCGCGAAAAAACAAAGGAATTTATCCTGAACCCGCTAAATAGTGCAGATTTACCTGAGAAAAAACTTACTACAATCCCGTTTTTTGGAGATGTAATGGTTTCAAAAGGTTTGGTTTCTTTGCAAAATGACCGCGGAACTAGTTACGAAATGTACATTAAAGTACAGGACGAACTTGCAGCAGCATCTCGTGAATTAAAAGATGAGAAGGCAATGCAAAAGTGGAACAAGAAATATGCAGACTTGAATGAGGAGCAGCAGGATGCTGTTAGGGATTATGTGCCAATGCAAATTTCTGAAGCTGAACCTAAAAATGTGGGAGGAAAAAAATAATGGGAAAATTTAAAAAAGGTGGTTCTAAGGAGCTTCCGGAAATTTCGACAGCTTCTCTTCCTGATATCGTATTCATGCTTTTATTTTTCTTCATGGTTAGTACAACTATGCGTGAAGTGGAATTGAATGTAGATATCATGGTTCCAAGTGCAAAAGAAATCGTGAAATTGGAAAAAAAGGATCTTGTTAGTAACATCTATGTAGGTGTTCCAATGAGAAAATTTGCAAAAACGATGGGTACTGAACCACAAATTCAATTGAATGATCAATTTTCAACAGTTGATGATATTCAGGCTTTTATTGCTGCTGAAAGAGAAGCAAGAAAAGAGGAATTACGAAACAAGTTGACTACTTCTCTTAAAGTTGATCAATATACCAAGATGGGTATTATTATCGACATTAAGCAAGAGCTTAGAAAGGCAAGTTCGTTAAAGTTGAATTATTCTACACGTGAAACAGCGGAATAATATTCCAGGTTTATACATATTTAAAAGAGAGTCCAAACGGACTCTCTTTTTTTTGCTGAAACTTTATTGTTCTTCCATTTTGAATAGTGTCTTTCTCAAGTCAATGCGTTTCATAAACACTTTAGATGTGATTTGTTGAAAGTGATAATTGTTTGAGGAGTATTCTTTTTTGATTGTATCCAATGGAATAAAATAGAAAAGCCAATCGATAATTATCGATTGGCTTTTTTGTGACCCGTACAGGATTCAAACCTGTGACCTTCAGAACCGGAATCTGACGTTCTATTCAGCTGAACTAACGGGCCGATTACGTGTGCAAATTTAGAAAAATATTTTGTTCTGCATCGCATCTAAATACATTCCTGTAAAGAAATATAATTCATTGTTTTAAACTTACATGCCTAAACCATTAGAATCCATATCTTAATAAAATAATACTTCCTTCTTAAACTCGGTAAATATTTATAAACTTTTGCTAATTTTGCGCTTTGAAACGCAAGAAATAACCATATTTTATCAAGATTAGCATGGAGTACAACTTTAAAGAAATAGAACAAAAGTGGCAGAAGTATTGGACTGAAGAGAAAACCTACAAAGTTGAAGTGAATTCTGAAAAGCCCAAATTTTATGTGCTCGATATGTTTCCATATCCTTCGGGGGCTGGTTTGCATGTTGGTCACCCACTCGGATATATCGCTTCGGATATATATTCCCGCTATAAAACTTTAAAGGGATTTAATGTGCTTCATCCGATGGGGTATGATGCTTATGGCTTGCCTGCTGAGCAATATGCGATCCAAACAGGACAGCATCCCGCTATTACTACAGAAACAAATATTACCAGATATCGCCAGCAATTAAACAAAATTGGCTTTTCATACGATTGGGATCGTGAAGTTCGTACTTGCGAGCCTGAGTATTATAAGTGGACTCAATGGGCATTTATTCAAATGTTCAATCACTATTTCAATATCGATTCACAAAAAGCAGAATCAATTGAGTCTTTGGTTACACAATTTGAGCTTTCAGGAAATGGAAAAGTGAATGCTGCCTGTTCAGAAACAGAAGTGTTTACTGCTGATGAGTGGAAAGGCTTTTCTGATATCGAAAAGCAAACTGTTCTTTTAAACTACAGATTGGCATATTTAGCCGATACAATGGTTAACTGGTGTCCTAAATTAGGTACCGTTTTAGCGAATGATGAGGTGAAAGACGGAGCTTCTGTTCGCGGAGGACACCCTGTTGAGCAAAAGAAAATGCGTCAATGGTCATTGCGTGTTTCTGCCTACGCAAAACGTTTGTTGGACGGTTTGGATAATTTGGAATGGACTGATTCTTTAAAAGAGATTCAGAAAAACTGGATTGGACGTTCTGTTGGTGCTGAAGTTAACTTTGGCGTGAAAGGTTCGGATCTGAAAATGGAGATTTTTACTACCCGTCCTGACACCATTTTTGGTGTTACTTTTATGGTTTTAGCGCCGGAGAGCGATTTGGTGAAGGAATTAACTACTCCAGATTGTCAGGCAAATATTGATGCTTACATTGAGGCAACCAGCAAAAGAACAGAAAGAGAGCGTTTGGCCGATGTTAAAACGGTAAGCGGTGCATTTACAGGTGCATATGCAATTCATCCTTTTACAGGCAAGGAAATACCTGTTTGGGTGAGTGATTATGTGCTTGCCGGATATGGAACAGGTGCAATTATGGCGGTGCCGGCTCATGATAGCCGCGATTACGCTTTTGCAAAACACTTCGACTTGCCGATTGTTCAGGTGGTGTCAGGTGGTGATATTTCTGAGGAATCCTACGATGCCAAAGAAGGACAATCCATGAACTCTGATTTTTTGAATGGATTGGATGTAAAAGATGCTATTGTAAAGGCAAACGAGGAAGTTGAAGCCAGAGATTTAGGAAAGAAAAAAATTAACTACAGATTGAGAGATGCTATCTTCTCTCGTCAAAGATATTGGGGAGAACCTTTTCCTGTTTATTTTAAAGATGGTATGCCTCAAATGATGGATTTGGATAAGCTGCCTTTAGAATTGCCTGAGATTGATAAATACCTTCCAACAGAGAGCGGAGAACCACCTTTAGGACGCGCAAAAGATTGGATTACCGAAGATGGATATCCAATTGAATTGAATACAATGCCTGGTTTTGCGGGATCATCGGCTTACTATTTACGATATATGGATCCTCGTAACAATGATGCATTGGTTTCTGCCGAAGCAAATGAATACTGGCAGGATGTTGATCTGTATATTGGTGGTACCGAGCATGCTACGGGGCACTTAATCTATTCTCGTTTTTGGAATAAATTCCTTTTCGATATCAATGAAGTATGTAAGGATGAACCTTTCAAGAAGTTGATCAATCAGGGAATGATTCAGGGACGATCGAATTTTGTTTATCGTGATAAGAAATCCAATAAATACATTTCTCACGGATTAATAGGGGAATACGATACCACAGCCCTTCATGTTGATGTGAATATTGTGAAAAATGATGTTCTTGATTTGGAAGCCTTTAAAAACTGGATGCCTGAATATAAGAATGCAGAATTTATTTTAGAAGATGGAAAATACCATTGTGGCTGGGCTGTTGAAAAGATGTCTAAGTCCATGTTTAATGTGGTAAATCCTGACGTAATTGTTGAAGAATATGGAGCTGATACTTTGCGTTTATACGAAATGTTTTTGGGGCCGTTGGAAGCGCATAAGCCATGGGATACAAACGGAATAGATGGAGTTCATAAATTTCTGAAGAAATTATGGAGGTTGTTTCATAATGAAGCAGGTGAATTTGAATTGACAAGCAGTGAGCCAACACAAGACGAATTAAAAGTTCTTCACAAAACAATTAAGAAAATACAGGATGATATTGAGCGTTTTTCATTCAATACCTCAGTTTCAGCTTTCATGATTTGTGTGAATGAGTTGTACACTTTGAAGTGTAACAATAAAGCCGTTCTTGAAAATCTTTTGGTTATTCTTGCTCCTTTTGCACCTCATGTTGCTGAAGAACTATGGGCTTTATGCGGGAATGCAACAAGTATAACGAAGGCAGATTTCCCGGAGTTCAACGAAAGTTTCGTTCAGGAAAATAATCATAAATATCCAGTTTCATTTAATGGTAAAATGAGATTTATATTGGAATTACCAGTAGGTCTGAGTAGGGATGAAATTGAAAAGGAAGTTCTTTCTTTAGAAAAATCTCAAAAATGGATCGATGGAAAAACGCCAAAGAAAATTATTATTGTTCCTAATAAGATTATAAATATAGTAGTATAAATAAATTATTCAAATAAGTTCCTGGCTTTAAGCTTTGTTGACTATTTGACAACAAAACTTAAAGCTTTTTTTTGATACGAGATGAAAATAAATTATTCTGAAATAAAATCCCTGGTAATAATTACAGTCGGGATGGCAATATATTGTTTTAGTTGGGCTGCCTTTTTAATTCCATCCGGTATAATCGGAGGAGGGGTTAGTGGTATTGGCACATTAATTTATTTTGCAAGCGCAAAAGCAATTCCTGTTGGCTATTCCTATTTTATTATTAATGCCTTTTTAATACTGATAGCTCTAAAAATATTGGGTAGTAAATTTGGTGTTAAAACAGTATTTGCGATTATTGTGGGGTCGGTATTACTTTCAGTTTTGCCGAAACTTATTCCTGAACCTTTAGTGAATGAGAAATTTATGGCTGCAATTATCGGAGGAGCATTGGCTGGAATAGGTGTTGGCATTACGATATCTCAGGGGGGGAGTTCTGGAGGTACTGATATTATAGCAATGATTATCAATAAATACAAAAACATCAGTCCCGGACGTATTATATTATATCTCGATATTTTTATCATTGCTTCATCTTATATAGTGTTTAAAGATGTACCTACCATTGTGTATGGTTACGTGGTAATGTCTATTACAGCTTACGCTATTGATATGGTGATTTCCGGATCGAAACAATCTGCTCAGCTTTTTATTATTTCGACAGAGTTTGAGAAGATTGCCAATGAAATTACCGGAACCATGAACAGGGGAGTGTCGGTGATGGATGCAACAGGCTGGTACTCAAAAGAAAATAAAAAGATATTGATGGTTGTGGTTCGAAAACATGAAGCTCCATCAATATTTAAATTAGTAAAACAAATCGATGGAAATGCTTTTATATCAATGGGATCGGTAATGGGGGTTTATGGCTTAGGTTTTGAAGAAATAAGAGGGTAGTTATTATGAAAAAAAGCAGTTCGATACAAATGTCAAAATTTGATTTTCAATCATACCTAATTATCACAATAGGCCTGTTGGTCGGTTCGCTTGCGTGGACCGGATTCATAATTCCTGCAGAAATTGTAGGTTCAGGTGTTGGTGGTATTGCAACTATGATTTACTATGTTACAGGTTTTAAGGTTGGGTATAGTGTTTTCCTTATCAACTCCGTTTTTCTTCTTGTGGCATTGCGTGTATTGGGTTTTGGTTTTGGGGTTAAAACCATTTATGGAATTACTGTTCTTTCCTTTTTTCTTTGGCTGTTTCAGTCCTTAATAACAGAACCTTTGGTTTCTGATCGATTCATGTGTGCTATCATTGGAGGAATACTGGCCGGTGCCAGTGCCGGAATGATATTGTCACGTGGTGGTAGTACAGGTGGAACTGATATTCTGGCGATGATGATTAATAAGTATAAGAATTACAGTCCCGGACAATTGTTACTTACTATTGATGTTGTTATTATTTCGTCTTCGTATCTGTTAGAGCATTCGATTGAACAGGTTGTGTATGGATTTGTTACAATGGGAGTAAGTGCCTATTGTGTTGATATGATTATTGAGGGAAGTAAACAGTCTGTACAGATCTTTATTTTTACACGAAAGCCTGATGAGATCAGAAAAGAGGTTGTTTATTCTCTTGATCAGGGAATAACTGTTCTTAGCGCAACAGGTGGTTTTAGTGGAGAAGATGTTAAAGTATTAATGCTGTTGGCCAGGAAGAGAGAGTCTCAAACCATTTTGAATATGATTAAGCTGGTGGATCCGGATGCATTTATTTCTCTGGGAAGCGTAATGGGAGTTTACGGAAAGGGATTCGATAAGATTAAATAGCAATTTCTTAAAAAAGCTTAAAACAGATATCTGTCAGTAATATTAGTTGTGTGACTATAAAAACAGTTATACCTTTAGGCCTCACAAAAATAAATATCCATGATAAAAAAATTCTTGAACTATAGGTTTCTATTAATTGCAGGTGCCGTTTTGGTAGGTTTAATTATATTTAAATGGTATTCAAACAAAGAGTTAGTAGAACAAATTGATCAGGAAGAAGTGGTAATTGACTCCTCAGAGGTAGCGCAGGTGCATTTAAAATATGGATTTCCCATTGAAGAGTTTTCTGTAGAAACTAATAAGGTAAAACGAAATCATAGCTTATCAACGATATTACGGCAATATGATGTTAGTTTTGGTACTATTGATAATATTGCAAGGAAAGCAAAGAAGGTTTTTAATGTCAGAAGGATTAAGTCCGGGCATGAGTATTCGGTTCTTTTCACCAAAGACAGTTTGAAAACGCCGGAGTACTTTATTTATGAAAACACTCCCGTTGAATATATCGTATTCGATTTACGCGATACTCTGGATGTATTTAAGGGTGAAAAGGAAATTATTCAACAAAGGAAGCAAATAAAAGGGAGTATTGAGTCGTCGTTATGGAATGCAATGGTTGAAGCCAATTCTGATCCTTTACTATCGATTGAACTTTCCGATATTTACGCCTGGACTATTGATTTTTTTGGCATAGGGAAGGGTGATCAGTTTAATGTTATATACGAAGAATCATATGTGGATGACAAACCAATTCATCAAATAAAAGTGATTGCTGCAAATTTTGTACACCATAACTCAGATAATTATGCCTTTGCATTTGTTGAAGGTGATAAAGAAGGTTACTTTGATGAAGAAGGTAAAAGTCTGCAGAAAGCATTTTTAAAAGCTCCTTTGCGGTATTCACGAATTAGCTCTAAGTTTTCTAATAACAGGTATCATCCTGTTTTGAAAAGGTATCGGGCCCATCATGGTGTTGATTACGCAGCGCCTACAGGTACACCTGTTCACACAATTGGTGATGGGGTTATTACCAAAAGAGGATATCAGGCAAATGGTGGAGGAAACTATCTTACTATTAAGCACAATAGCGTTTACACAACAACTTATATGCATCTTTCCCGGTTTGCTAAAAGAATGAATTCCGGCACCAGAGTTAAGCAGGGTGAAACAATCGGATATGTTGGAGCAACCGGTCTTGCAACCGGTCCTCATTTAGATTTTAGAGTTTATAAAAATGGAACTCCAATAAATCCATTGAATATGAAATCGCCTCCAGTGTCCCCAGTGAAAGAAGAAAACGTGCTTAGATACAAGCAGGAAATGGAGAAGTTGATGCAGGAACTGAATCCGAAGGAAGCAATTACTTTAGAGTAATTGCTCAATTATTTTAGGGAAGAATTCATGTTCCAGTTTGTGAATTTTTTCAGCAACATCTTCTGCAGAATCATTGGGCGAAATAGTGCATTTGGCTTGAAATACGATTTTCCCTTCATCATATTTCTCATTTACCATATGAATGGTAATGCCGCTTTCGTTCTCTTTATTATCAACAACTGCCTGATGGACTTTCATGCCATACATTCCTTTTCCACCATATTTTGGCAAAAGGGCAGGGTGAATATTAACAATAGAATTGGGATATTTACGCAGTAAATTAAGAGGAAGCAACCAAAGAAATCCTGCTAAAACAACAAAATCGACCTTTTTTTCAGCCAAAAAATCAATTATTTTATCCGTTTCATTAAATTCTGACCGGGAAAAAATTAAAGTTGGAATATTTAGGCTTCTTGCTCTGGAAAGTACAAAGGCATTGGCGTTGTTGGAAAGTATTGCCGAAATCTCGAATTCGGGTTTGTCGCTAAAATACCTTACAATATTTTCAGCATTACTACCTGATCCAGAGGCAAATATAGCTAGTCGTTTCATGTTGTATTTTCAAATGTAACTAAAACACACAAATATATGCAAAAGGCATTTCGCAGTGAAATAATTTCGCAGAAAAGGAAAAAGAATTACCTTTGACCGCAACTTTGTGAAATAAATTTGAATTATTTAGAGTAAATTTATTTCTTTGCACAGTTGAAAATTAATTAGTTTAAATATTTAATCACTTAAAATTTTAAAGTTATGTCTGATATTGCATCTAGAGTAAAAGCTATCATAGTTGATAAGTTGGGTGTGGACGAAACTGAGGTAACACTTGAGGCTAGTTTCACTAACGATCTTGGAGCTGATTCATTGGATACAGTTGAGCTTATCATGGAATTCGAAAAAGAATTTAATATCGCTATTCCAGACGATCAAGCAGAAAACATTGGTACTGTAGGTGACGCTATTTCTTACATCGGAGAAAACGCTAAGTAATTATTAACCAGAACCTTTTTTATGGAATTTAGAAGAGTAGTAGTAACTGGGCTCGGAACAATTAACCCAATTGGTAATTCTGTTGCCGAATATTGGGATAGTTTGGAGAACGGAGTGGGTGGATCAGGATTGATTACTCATTTTGATGCTTCAAAGTTCAAAACTCAGTTTGCTTGCGAAGTTAAAAATTTCGAGCCTAATGATCATTTCGACCGCAAGGAAGTTAGAAAATTAGATTTGTATGCTCAGTATGCTTTGGTTGCGGCCAAACAAGCTATTGAAGATTCAAATCTTGACCTTGAATCGGAAGATTTAACAAAGGCTGGAGTAATCTGGGGTTCTGGTATTGGCGGAATTAAAACTTTCTTAGATGAAGTTACAGGATATGCAAACGGGGATGGAACTCCTCGTTTCTCTCCTTTTTTCATTCCTAAGATGATTTCTGATATTGCCGCCGGTCATATTTCAATGAAATATGGATTCCAAGGACCTAATTATGGTACTGTTTCTGCATGCGCTTCGGCTTCACATGCAATGATTGATGCAATGAATTACATCCGTTTGGGTAAAGCTAATATCTTTATTACAGGAGGTTCTGAAGCATCTATCAATGAAGCAGGGTTGGGTGGATTTAATTCTATGCAGGCATTATCTACAAACAACGAAGAGTATAAAACTGCATCTCGTCCGTTCTGTAATACCCGTGACGGTTTTGTTATGGGTGAAGGAAGTGGTTGCTTGATATTTGAAGAATATGAGCACGCCAAAAAACGAGGAGCAAAAATTTATGCTGAAATTGTTGGTGGTGGAATGTCTGGTGATGCTTATCACCTAACAGCAACTCATCCGGAAGGAAGAGGTGCGATTAACGCTATGAAAATGGCGTTAGAAGACGCTTGTCTGAAACCAGAAGAAATTGATTATATCAATGTTCATGGAACTTCAACACCTGTAGGTGATATTCCTGAAACAAAAGCGGTTCAGACTGTGTTTGGCGATCATGCCTATAAATTGAACATTAGTGCTACAAAATCAATGACTGGTCACTTGCTGGGAGCAGCAGGAGCTGTTGAAGCTATTGCCTGTATTTTGGCAATAAATAATCAAACTGTTCCTCCTACAATTAACTTTAGCGAGGCGGATCCTAACATTGATGAAAAACTAAACCTTACACTTCATAAGGCTCAGAAACGCGAAATTCGCACAGCTTTGAGTAATACATTTGGGTTTGGTGGTCATAATGCTTCAGTTATTTTCAAATCATTCATTGAATAATTTGTGGTAAAGTCTATATTTCAATCCATAAAACTTTTTTTCTATCCTGAAAGGGAGTTTTATGGATTGTTTTTTGATTCACTGGGAGTTAAACCTAATAATCCGGATTTGTATGAGCTCGCTTTCATACACAAATCTGCAACCATCCAAAAAAAAGGTTACGGTTTAAACAATGAACGTCTCGAATATCTTGGGGATGCTATTCTTGGTGCTATAATCGCCGATATTCTATACAAGTACTTTCCCAATAAGGACGAAGGTTTTCTTACCCAAATCAGATCTAAAATTGTCAGCAGGCAATCCTTAAATAAGCTGGCAGTTAAAATTGAACTCGACAAGCAGGTTGTCTCCAATGTGAACTTGAATAATAACAAGCATATTTACGGAGATGCATTTGAAGCTTTTATTGGAGCTATTTATCTCGATCAAGGGTACGACAAAACAAGAAAATTTATCGAAGATAAGATTTTTAGAACACACATTAATTTGGAAGAAGTGGTTACTGTTGAAACCAATTTTAAAAGTAAATTGATTGAGTGGGCTCAAAAAAATAAGAAAGATGTTTATTTTGATACACACGAAGGTGGTATTGATGATGCATTGAATTTGCCTTTGTTTACTTCTGAAGTTGAGGTGGAAGAAGTGAAAATGGGAACCGGAAAAGGCACATCTAAAAAGGAAGCACAACAAAAAGCGGCTCAGGAAGCTCTTACACGAATAAGTCAAATGGAATTGGCTTTCTAAATCTCTTCGGTTACATCCTGTTATTGATTTTCAAAAAGAAATTTGCGGTTGGTTTTAGGGGATTTTAACGTCTTGTTTGGTGCATGAACGGCATAAAAAAAAGGACGGTAACCACAACCGCCCTTTCATCTAACTATTAACCAAAATTTTTAATCAAGGAGATTGTTTCTTATAGATTCGCTCTCCGTTGGCAAATATAGTGTCAAATTATTAACTTCAAAGTCGTTTTTGTGAAAATTTATCAAAAAACAGCCGTTTTTGTCTAAAATAGATTAAATCCAAATCTATAAAGTGGTGATGAGTTTTGGTAACTGAAATTTTGGTAATTGTATCCATTTAAACTTGTGTTAAAGATTGTTAAGCTGGAATAGCTGCAGCTGCTTTTTTTTATATTTGTATCTATGAATCAAAAATATATTTGGCTTGTAACAATTGTACTCTGTATTTCCTTATCTGGATTGATATTGGTTCAGATTAACTTTTTTCAGTCAGCCTCTAAAATTAAAGAAGAACAACTGGCGCTTACAGTTAGTAAGGCTCTGGATCAGGTTGTCTCAGAATTAGAAAGAGCAGAAAAAGAGCAGATTATTTTGGAAGGTGATGTTTCCAATTTTACTAATGGTACAATTATCAGTTCTAAAAGTTCAGGGTTTAATATAAATATACCGATGGATTTTACTCATGAGAAAGCCAGATTGAGTTTTTATTCGGAGAATACAAAATATGATATTGGGGAAGGGGTCATAAATCCGGATGGTTTATCTGTACTTTCTAAAATGCAGATGCAATTTAATAAAACGATAAATACCGGCAATTCATATGCGTTGATAGCCGGACAATTGGCTAATTCACGGCTTCCGTTAAGCGAAAGAATTAAAATGGAAAAATTGCCTCAGCTTATTCAGGAAAAACTTCGTGAAAATGGAATTAAGCTGAATTTTGAGTATGCAGTAAAATCAAACAACAAATTCGAAAAAAGATCAAAGAATTATTTTCGAAATCCTTCTTTCGAAAAATACAGCAAGCAGTTGTTTCCCAATGATTTTTTCTCCAATCTAAACTTTTTATATATTTATTTTCCCGGGCAACAGAGGTATATGTTACAGTCATACTCTTTGTTACTTCCATCTTTCATATTGACTCTGGTTTTAATTCTTTCCAGTGCATTCACGATTTTCATTATTTTTCGTCAGAAAAGATTATCGAATATAAAGAATGACTTCATTAATAATATGACTCATGAGTTTAAAACTCCTATTGCAACTATTTCGTTAGCTTCTCAGATGTTGAAGGATAATACTGTTACTACAACCGCATCAACAAGAGATCATATTGCAAAGATTATTAATGACGAAAGTCGGAGACTAACCTATCAGGTTGAGAAAGTTTTGCAGATGGCGGTTTTTAATGAGGTTAGAATGAAATTGAAATTGAAGACAATAAGTGTTCATAAAATAATTCAAAATTTATTACCTAACTTTACTATAAGAGTTGAAGACAGAAAGGGGAATATGTATCAGAATATTGATGCAGAGCATGATCTGGTAATGGCTGATGAGGTTCATTTAAGTAATGTAATTGCGAATTTATTGGATAATGCCATTAAATACTGTAAAGATGCTCCGGAACTTAGTATTAGTACAAGAAATAAAAATAAGGGTATTGTTATTACGGTTACAGATAACGGCATTGGAATTTCGAAAGAAGATCAAAAAATGATTTTTGAGCGTTTTTTTAGAGTACATACGGGAAATGTTCATGACGTTAAAGGATTTGGTTTGGGATTGTCTTACGTTAAAAAGATAGTAGATGCCCATAATGGACAGGTTAGTGTTGACAGTATACCTGATAAAGGATCCAAATTTGAAATATATCTTCCCTTAAAAAAATAGATACATATGGAACAAGTTAAAATTTTATTAGCAGAAGATGACGCTAACCTAGGACTTCTGTTAAAAGAGTATTTGGTTGCAAAAGGCTACAACACCACACTTCGTGAAGATGGCGATAAGGCATACGATGAATTTTTAAAAAATCCATATGATCTGTGTATTTTTGATATCATGATGCCGCATAGGGATGGTTTTACTTTGGCCAAGGATATTCGTTTGATCAATAGTGAGATTCCAATCATTTTCCTAACTGCAAAGTCGATGAAAGAAGATGTTCTGGAGGGTTTTAAATTGGGAGCCGATGATTATATGACAAAGCCATTTAGTATGGAAGAGTTATTGGTTCGTATCGAAGCTGTTCTAAGAAGAACTTCAGGGGTAAAAAGTGAAAATACCCAGGAGGAGTTTAAATTAGGGCGCTTTTTATTCGATTCAAAGAAACAGTTTCTTCAGGATGGTGAATCAACAATTAAGCTGACAACGAAAGAATCAGAATTGTTAAAACTTCTCTGTAATAATGTGAATAAAGTTTTGGAACGAAATTTAGCTCTTAGAACGATCTGGTCGGATGATAATTATTTTAATGCCAGAAGTATGGATGTGTATATTACTAAGCTAAGAAAGCATTTAAAGCCTGAGCCGGGCATTGAAATCATCAATGTTCATGGTCGAGGATATAAACTAATCATGTAATAGTTACCTGATATAGAAAACGCCGGTTATTTGACCGGCGTTTTTTTATGAGATATTTATTCTGAAACCTTTTCAGTAGAATCAGATTGTTCTGCTTTCTTTTCTTTTTTAGTGACTTCTTTTTCGCGTTGTATCATATCCTGATACATACTCCGCATGAATTTAATCCCAAATTGCAAAGCGTCTTTTTTGCTCTGAAAATTTGATTTGATTAATTGATGCATACTTAATTCTTCACTCGGATCATCGGTATAATAGAAAATATCAATATTAGGTCTGTTCCCTTTCTTTTTGATTTCCATTCCGAACCAGGTTTCGAATTCCTGGTCTCCTACTTTAATATGACGTACAAATTTTATCATCTTCTGATTTTTTTTCCGTTGCGAAGATACTTCATTTTTTTTTAAGGATGAATATTCAAATTTGAGATGGTATAAAAAAAGAGGATCTTCAATTGAAGATCCTCGAGATTTAAAAAGTAACTTACTTATTATAATGAGAGCTGAGGGTTGGTAACATCAGAAAGTATCTCATGATAGCGACCCGAATAATTTTCCAGACACCAATTTTTAAGTTTCTCAAAATCAGTTGGTGTTAGCCACTGAAAGGCTTTTGTCAACTCTTTACGAAAAAGAGCAAAATCAAAACTTACATTAGCGAGGACGATTTTTGTTTGTTCAAGCATGATTATTCAAGTTTATAGTGTTTAACAGAACTTGTTCCACTAAGCTACAATTTTCTTTGAGGATTGAAGAATACATTAAGAAGTCTTAACATTTTTTACGGTTTTATTAATGTAAGCTTATTCATTTATTGTTCTCAGGTTGAAGGCGTAAAAAAAGGAGCTGCTATAGCTCCTCATTCTGTTTTTTTTCCAACTCTTTAATCTTCTTTTCCTGATTGTTCAATAATACCATCGAAATTGTAAGAATGAACATGACAATCAGTTCAATATAGATTCCGCTCCTGTCAGGAGTTTCTGCCGAAGAGTTCAGGAGGTTTAATATTGCAGCCACCATAATTAAAAAGGTGGACATGATTAGCAGGAGTTTAATTAGTTTCATGTGTTTTTAATTTTAGCGAATCTTAATAGGTGAGTTGCGGAGTATTTATTCCAGATGAATTTTATTTATAGAATGAAATTATTAAAAAATCAGTTCAAAAAAAAATGGCCTTCCTAAGAAAGCCATAGTATTTTATTTGTCAGGGACAAAATCCGGTTTTTTTAATTCCAATCTGTTTTTGACAGGATTCGCATAGATTTCCAGGAATATATGATTTAATCTTTCAAGATTTCCTTCATCCGGATTAATTTTCTTTTCCATGTGCTTTAAGAAAAGATCTTTTTCTTCAGATGTATATTTATCCGCGAACTCATCCGTTTTGTTTACGATATCGTAGGCAATGTAATTGTCAGGCCAAAGTTTGTAGTTCTTGTGTATTCTGTAGTCAATCAAATCAGCAAGAGCTTTGAATTTATCTCTGCTGTCATCCATTTCTTCAATAACGTCAAGCATTATGGAGATCGGTTTTCCGATAACAAAATTAACGCGGCCTTTTTCATTAACCATTCCTTTGATCATGCTTCGTAAATCGTCCTTAGGAGTTTTCTTAAAACCTTCTTCGGTTTCTTTTTTGTATACTTCTAAGGTTTTCATTGCATCGCATGGCTCGTATTCGTATGAAATAGCAACAGGAACAATTCGTAAGCTTTTAAAGTGCTCAGAGAAAGTAACATCTCCACTCATTTGCAGCATTTTCAACAAGCTCTGTTGAGTTCTGTCATCACCATCTTTGGTGCGTCCTTCTCGTTGTGCTATCCAAATAGATGATTTTTTAGTGTTTAATGCATACTGTATGTAAGATGATAATTGCTTAGAGCTGGTAAGCATCTGACGAACAGTTACGTTTCTTTGTACAACGAAGCTTTTGTTTAGTTTAACTAAATCGGCTATCCACGGTTGAATTAAGAGATTACTGCCAATAGCGATTTCAGTTGTTTCAAAACCATTGTTGTAAAGCATCACGTTAAGTAAGGCTGAATCCAAAATGATATCTCTATGATCCGAAATAAATAAATAACTTTCTTTTGGATCAAGATTTTCCAGTCCGTCAATGGTTATTCCTTTGGTGGTGTGGTCAATAATGTGTTGTGCCAGTCGTACAATGAAGTTGCTCTGAAATTCCTTTATTGTTTTTACTTCTCCCAATGCTTTCACAATCATTTCTTTCGAAAATCCTGGAAATAACTGTTGCGAGAATCGAATAAAAGCTTCTTCTTTTATTAAACGTCCGATGGTTTCTACAACTTCGGAATCGTTATATGGTCGAATAGCATCAAAATCTGAGTCAGTGAACATTGCTTGGTTCTTTTTGTTTTAAGGAATGGCAAAAATAAGCAAATTATATGGAATGTCTAGGAAATGGTGCCTGCTTTTTGTTTTTATTGATGTTTAACTCCCTTGAAATTCAAATATTTACATTTGTGAATAGGTGCACTATCTAGCTGTGTTTGGGGAGGATGGCTCTTAATTAAGGTGTTGCAATAACTGTCAAATCGACATGAAATGTGTTTGAATCAATCTTGGCAGAGAATTTGAGTTTTTTATCTGAAATGTCAGTTAAATTAATTGGAGGAATTGTAATGGGAGGAATTTGGATCATATTTATTGCTTTTACTTTGTTGAGCTGGCTTGTGAGCAGTCAGTTAAAAGCAAGATTTAAAAGGTATTCTCAAATACCTGCGGCGAATGGCATGACAGGACGCGAGGTGGTTGAGCAGATGTTGAGGGATCATGGTGTGAGAGGGGTAAGGATTGGTTCTGTTGATGGTCAGTTATCGGATCATTACAATCCGGAAAATAAAACCATTAATCTGAGTAAGGATGTTTACCATGGTAGAAGTATAGCGGCAGCAGCAGTAGCTGCGCATGAAACCGGACATGCAATTCAACATGCCGAAGCATATGCATGGCTGCAAATGCGATCGGCTTTAGTGCCCATTGTTAGTTTTAGTTCCAATTGGATACAGTGGTTGCTTCTGGCTGGAATTGTTATGGTGAATGCTTTCCCTCAACTACTTTTGACAGGGATAGTACTGTTTGCCGGCACTACTCTTTTTAGTATTATCACCTTGCCTGTAGAGGTGGATGCTAGTCGAAGAGCCTTGGTTTGGTTGAAAACATCAGGTATTACAACTTATGAAACACAGAAAAGTGCTTTTGATGCATTGAAATGGGCGGCATATACTTATTTTATTGCAGCTCTGTCTTCCTTGGCAACATTACTTTACTATGTAATGATTTATATGGGAAGAAGGAATTAGACTCTTAAATGAGTGAAAAAATTAAAAAGTATTGTCCTTTTACTATCAGAAAATTCAGTGGCTGATGTAAAAGGACTTTTTTGCTTATACCAATTTAATTTCAAAATAGACTCTAATTAAAATGAATTAATTTTTAGTTGTATCGAAGCAAAGCCATGTTACGATGCATCTTTTTTAACTAAGATATAGCTGAAAAGAAACATTTTATAAGGCATGTTTTGGTATTATTTCTATATCGATTGATTCCTGGTGTTTGTAATAGTTCTGCTAAAAAGTGAAGAATTAGAATCCTTTTTCTTATTTTTAATCTTTCAAAATAAGAAAAAGAGATATGACTAAAATAGCAAAATACGGATTTGTGCTTTCCTTCGTTTGGGTAGGATTTTTATTGGCGATTAGCTTTATGGAAGCCTGGGTTAAGTTTCGGGCTGTGTCGCTTGACCTGCCAACAGGATTGGATGTGGGAGTTCATGTGTTTGGCGCTTTAAATATGATTGAGCGCCTCTTTTCAGCAATGCTTTTGGTTTATGTGTTTATCAATTATACCGATAAAGTTGTTGTGCTTACCGGCTTAACGATTTTCACTTTTGTAGTTGCTCAGTCGGGATATTTGCTCCCTGAATTAAATCAGCATGCACAGTTAATTATTATGGGAATGGTGCCTGAGAAAAATTCAATTCACCACATATACGTGCTTATGGAAGTTGTAAAATTGGTGGCATTGCTGGTTTTGGGGTTCAGACAAGTGCGAATATTCAAACAAGCATAGTTTTCCTGAAATTGTAATTTCTTACGCTCTGTATTCCTAAAATACAGATGGAAGCCGAGTAGAGTATGGTTTCTTGCACATTTGTTAAAAAACAAACAAATTAGTTTGTGGCAAAGTTCGGATTCTCCCAAAAATAATTTTAATAGCTGTTACTTTAAATAGGCAGATTTTACTCTTAATTTAATCGATTGTTGAGTTGTAAGCATTAATATTTGAAGTTTTTTTGTAAGAAACCGTTAAAATATTAGATAGTGTTGTAAAACATATGTGTCAGTAGTTGAAAAGGTATATGTTGTACGGCATGTTTTTGGTGTGATAGTTTATGTAATCAACGATTAAAATTAACACTAATGTTAAAATAACAACATTAAAATGGTCAAAAATTGCCTTTTTGAGCCTTTCTGCAAGCTTGTTTAGAATGAATAAAAAGACTGAAGAGTTTCATATTTGTGCCATTTAGAATGGGTCTTGATACGGAACTCTGCAATCGTTTCCATCAGTGCTTTAAAAAATTATCTTTGTTTCGTAAATAGACTAAAGACTTCTGTTTTATTGATTTCAGAAGTTTATTGGTAAAACGGTAAAAACTATTTTTTGATGAACAAGATAATCTCAATAAAAGAGGCAGTTGCTAAACTGCAGGATGGAATGACCATCATGATCGGAGGATTTCTTTCGGTTGGAACTGCGAATAATATGATCGATCATATCGTTTCTTCCAACGTTAAAAATTTAACAATTATTTGTAATGATACGGCTTTCGCAGATAAAGGTCTGGGAAAATTGATTGCCAACAGACAGGTTGTTAAGGTGATTACTTCTCATATTGGAACAAATCCTGCCACGATTGAGCAAATGAATAATGGAGAGATAGAAGTGGAATTTAGTCCTCAGGGTACTTTGGCTGAGCGCGTTCGTTCTGGTGGAGCTGGTTTAGGTGGAGTTCTTACTCCAACAGGTTTGGGAACTATGGTTGCCGAAGGTAAGGAGATTATAACTGTTGATGGAAAAGAGTTTTTGCTTGAGAAACCTTTGCGGGCAGATGTAGCTTTGATTGGAGCAAGCATTTCTGATACTTTGGGTAATCTTACTTATAGAGGAACTACTCAGAATTTTAATCCATTAATGGCTACTGCAGCCGATTTGGTAATTGTAGAAGCTAAGCAGATGGTAGAGGCTGGAACACTGAAGCCGGAAGAGGTGAAAACTCCATCTATTTTTGTAGATTTTATTGTAAACAACTAACTAATATAGACAAATGGAAAAGGCAATGATAAGAATGCGCATGAGTTCTCATGACGCTCATTATGGTGGAAATTTGGTTGATGGAGCAAAAATGCTTCAGTTATTTGGTGACGTAGCAACAGAATTATTAATCCGTCGTGATGGTGATGAAGGATTGTTTGCAGGATACGAAAATGTTGAATTTTTGGCTCCTGTTTATGCAGGGGATTACATCGAAGCAGTTGGTGAAATTATAAAAGAAGGCAACTCAAGCCGTAAAATGACTTTCGAAGCCCGCAAAGTAATTGTGCCAAGAACAGATATTTCTGAATCAGCAGCTGATTTTCTAGAAGAGCCAGTTGTAGTTTGCAGAGCTGTCGGAACATGTGTTACTCCTAAGAAATCTCAACGTAAATAATTATAAGCCATGGAAAAACTGATCATCACAGCAGCCATTTGTGGCGCAGAAGTTACCAAAGAGCACAATCCAAATGTTCCTTACACTGTTGAAGAATGTGTACGTGAAGCAGGTTTGGCTTATGAAGCAGGAGCAAGTATAATTCATCTTCATGTAAGAACCGATGATGGAACACCAACTCAAGATAAGAATCGTTTCAAAATGGTGATGGATGCGATTCATGCAAAATATCCTGATGTAATTATTCAGCCATCAACCGGTGGAGCTGTTGGTATGACCAACGATGAAAGATTGCAGCCAACTGAGTTGAACCCGGAAATGGCAACTCTTGATTGCGGTACTTTGAATTTTGGTGGCGATGAGATCTTCGAGAATACTGAAAATACCATTAAGTATTTCGGTGAGAGAATGATTGAGAGAGGAATTAAACCAGAATTGGAAGTGTTCGATAAATCGATGATCGACATGGCTCTTCGTCTTCACAAAAAAGGATTCATTAAATCTCCGATGCACTTTGATTTTGTCATGGGAGTGAATGGCGGAATTTCAGGTACTCTTCGCGACTTTGTTTTCTTAAGAGAAAGCATTCCTGCTGATGCAACTTATACCGTTGCTGGTATTGGTCGTTTTGAATTTCCATTGGCAACGGCTGCTATTGTTGATGGTGGTCATGTGCGTGTTGGATTTGAAGACAATACAATGATCTCAAGAGGTGTTGTAGCAGAATCGAATGGTCAGTTGGTTGAGAAAGTAGTTCGTTTGGCGAAGGAATTAGGCCGCGAGATTGCAACACCAGCCGAGGCTCGGGAAATTTTAGGATTAAAGCAAAAGTAGTTAGTACAAAGTAATTGGTAGGTAATCAATTTTACTAAAGACTAATTACTATTTACTCAATACTAAATATAGAAATGAACAAAGGAAATAAATACGGAACACACAGAGTACTTGAACCAAAAGGTACTCTTCCACAACCAGCTCAAAAGTTGGATAACAGCATGTCGATTTACGACAATGAGGTTTTGATTGATGTTCAAACATTGAATATCGATTCGGCAAGTTTTACTCAGATTAAGGGTGCTTGTGATGCTGATAAAGCAAAAATGGAAGAAATGATTCTCTCTATTGTTGCTGAGCGTGGTAAAATGCAAAATCCGGTAACGGGTTCTGGTGGAATGTTGATTGGAACTGTTAAGGAAGTTGGTCCTAACTTTCCAAATCAGGATTTAAAGGTTGGTGATAAGATAGCTACATTGGTTTCTTTGTCATTAACTCCTCTCAAGATCGAAAAGATTACAAATATTAATCTTTCTAACGATCAGGTGGATGCAGAAGCTCAGGCTATTCTTTTTGCGAGTGGTTTGTATGCTGTTCTTCCAACAGACTTGCCCGAGAAATTGGCTTTGGCAGCTCTTGATGTTGCCGGTGCTCCTGCTCAGGTAGATCGTTTGGTGAAAGAAGGCGACACGGTTTGTATCATCGGTGGTGGTGGAAAATCGGGTGTGCTTTGCTGCTATCAGGCAATGCAGAAAGTTGGGACAAAAGGAAAAGTAATTGTTGTGGAATATTCTAAAGAAAACGCACAGCGAATTAAAGATCTTGGATTAGCAACTGATGTTATTGTGGGTGACGCTACCGATGTCATGAATGTTTACGCAAGCGTAACCGAAATTACAGGTGAAGAAGGATGCGATGTAGTAATCAACAATGTAAATGTTGCTTCTACCGAAATGTCATCAATCCTAATCACTAAAGACAGAGGATGCGTTTATTTCTTCTCAATGGCCACATCGTTTAGTAAAGCTGCTCTTGGAGCAGAGGGTGTGGGTAAAGATGTTGATATGATTGTTGGAAATGGTTATGCAATTGGACATGCCGACCTAACATTAGATATTATCAGAAATTCAAAAGGAATTAGAGAATTGTTCGAAAAATTATATGTGTAATGACTAACAACGACAGACGAAGAGATATGTTTCCTGAGGTAACCGATATTCAGTGGAATGACTGGAAATGGCAGGTGCGTAACCGTATTGAAACATTGGATCAGTTAAAGAAATACATTAGTTTGACTGAAGAGGAAGAAGAAGGAGTTCGCAGATCATTGGCATCATTGCGTATGGCTATTACTCCATATTACATGACTCTTATTGATCAGAATAACCCAAATTGTCCGGTTCGTAAGCAGGCAATTCCAACAGCCGCAGAAGTATATCATTCTCC
Source organism: Labilibaculum manganireducens (assembly GCF_002843385.1). Lineage (GTDB taxonomy): Bacteria > Bacteroidota > Bacteroidia > Bacteroidales > Marinifilaceae > Labilibaculum > Labilibaculum manganireducens. The sequence goes on along the minus strand of NZ_MVDE01000010.1, from coordinate 100,020 downwards.
GGCAGATCTTTTGGATCCATTGCATGAGGATGAAGATTCTCCTGTTCCTGGTTTAACTCACCGTTATCCGGATCGTGTTTTGTTTCTGATAACTGATATGTGTTCGATGTATTGCCGTCATTGTACCCGCCGTCGTTTTGCCGGACAGTCCGATGCTTCAACTCCTCAGGATAATATCGAGAAAGCAATTGAGTACATCGCAAATACGCCGCAGGTAAGAGATGTTGTTCTTTCAGGTGGGGATGCTTTGTTGATCAGCGATGATAAATTAGAATATATTATCAGCCGTTTACGAGCTATTCCTCATGTTGAGATTATTCGTATTGGAACACGTACTCCTGTTGTTTTGCCACAACGTATTACCGATAATTTGGTGAAAATGTTGAGTAAATATCATCCAATTTGGCTGAATACTCATTTTAATCACTCCGACGAGATGACTGAGGATTCAAAAAATGCATTGGCCCGCATGGCAAATGCAGGGATTCCTTTAGGAAACCAATCGGTACTTTTAAAAGGGGTGAATGATTGTGTTCACATCATGAAAAAGTTAATGCACAACCTGGTAATGAACAGAGTTCGTCCTTACTACATTTATCAGTGCGATCTTTCGATGGGATTGGAGCATTTCAGAACTCCGGTTTCAAAGGGAATTGAGATTATTGAAAATCTTCGTGGTCATACTTCTGGTTTTGCAGTACCAACTTTTGTGGTTGATGCTCCGGGTGGTGGTGGCAAAACTCCGGTGATGCCTCAATATGTAATTTCTCAGAGTCCTGGAAAAGTGGTGATGAGGAATTTTGAAGGAGTGATAACAACCTATACTGAACCTTCTCATTACGATAATAAATGTGCTTGTCCTGATTGTGCTATGAATGAGAAACATGAAGGAGTTGCGTCACTACTAAATGGAGATAAGTTATCTATAGAGCCAGATCATTTGTCGAGAAAAGACCGAAATAAAAAGATAGATGCCGTTTCTTAACGACATAGATAAATATAGTAGTCTTTCGATTGTTGGACTTGAAAAAAATACCGGAAAAACCGAGTGTTTGAATTATGTGCTGTCCCGGCTTCGGGACAGCCGTAAACAAATTGCACTTACGTCGATTGGTATTGATGGTGAAAACCGTGATCAGGTTACACAAACAAATAAGCCGGAAATTGAGCTTAGCGAAGGGATGATATTTGTGACTTCGGAATTGCATTACAAACAGCGAAAGCTGATATCTGAAGTGATAGATGTATCCCGTCAATCAACCAGTTTAGGTCGGTTGGTAAGCGCAAAAGCTTTAACTAAAGGCAAGGTTCTTTTATCGGGACCGGTTAGCAATCATTCCATTAAGGAGTTAATTGCTGATTTAAAAAATAAAGGTGTAGAGCTGTGCATTGTTGATGGTGCTTTATCCCGCAAAAGTATAGGATCACCAGCTGTAACCGAGGCCATGATTTTGGCAACAGGAGCAGCTCTTTCGGCAAATATTACGCAATTGGTTTACAAAACTAAGTATGTGTATGATTTGATTCAGTTGCCGGAAATTGAAATGAAATTGAAAACTCAATTATCTGAAGTAGATAATGGCATTTGGGCGATCGATTCGGAAGGCAAGTTTCAGGATACTGGAATTAGTTCTGTTTTGTTGATTCAAAAAGAAAAAGATAAGCTTTTTCAGCATGGCAATTGCTTTTTTGTGAGTGGCGCTGTAACCGATCAGTTTTTAGATTTTTTGAAGAATCAGAAACAGATTTCTGAAATAAAGCTGATTGTCAGGGATTTTACAAGGGTTTTCGCCAGTCCTGAAACCTATTATGCTTTTGTAAAGCGAGGAGGAAGAATGCAGGTATTGAATAAAACCAATTTATTGGCAATTACGATCAATCCTGTTTCGCCCGATGGTTACCGATTAAATTCGGATGAGTTGAAAAATGCATTGCAGGAAAAGGTAAATGTTCCCGTGTACGATATAAAAAAATTGTAGTAATGTTTCGAAAAATAGTAGCACACACAAGCGGATTGCAATTTCTAATGGAGGATCTTGATTTAAGATCCCCAATGGGAAGACGCTGCCTGCTGGATTCGAAAATGATGTGTTGCAAAAATGAAATTGCTACAGAATTGAACCTAGTTGATCAGCTGGTGCAAATTTTGGATCTTAACTCAGATTTGATTTTTAAAATTCAGAACAAATTAATGCATTGCCGTGATATACGCGGAAGCGTGAATAATTTGCTGGGGAATTTAGTTCTTGATGATGTTGAGTTGTTCGAAATTAAGGTATTTGCTTTATTAGCTCAGGAAATTGTTGAGCTTCAAAAAGAAGAAAAGCAGAGTTTTCTGGAAATTCAAGATTTGAGTGAATTGATTCGATTGTTGGATCCTCAAAATACAAAAATTCCATCTTTTTACATCTACGATAATTACTCAGAGGAATTGGCCGAAGCTCGAAAAGAGTTGAAATTAGCTAAGAGTAAGAATGGTGATTCTGATTTTGAGATTGAAGCTTTATTCAGCAAATCACAGGCAATTGAGGCAAAGGTTCGAGAGGATCTATGTTCTAAAATCTCTTTACACGGAGCCGGTTTAGCAAATGCATTACAGCAACTTGCTCATTTGGATTTATTAATCGCGAAAGCGGTTCAGGCCAAAAAATGGAATTTTAGTAAAGCGACTGTTTCAGAAGGAAATACAATATATCGGGGCTTGTTTAACCCCATGATTAAAAATGAACTGGCAAACCAGAATAAAGATTACCAGGCTATAGATATTGAGCTTGAAAGTTCGGTTTGTGTAATTACAGGAGCAAATATGGCTGGGAAAACGGTGGTGTTAAAAACACTTGCTCTTTGTCAGTATTTGTTTCAGTTTGGCTTTTTTGTTCCGGCTGCATCGGCACAAATCAGCATTGTTGATCAAGTAATGATATCGGTTGGCGACGAGCAATCAGAATTGAATGGCTTGTCTTCTTTCGCCTCGGAAATGTTGAATGTGAGCCGTATGGTAAAAGATTCTAAAAGCCATAAAAATGTTTTGGTTTTGATTGATGAATTGGCTCGGACAACAAATCCGGTTGAAGGATTAGCTATTGTAAATGCTGTAGCGGATATTTTTTATGAAGGGAAAATTAGAAGTGTTATTACCACACATTACAGTGGATTGAAATCCAAGTTCAGAAAACTTCGGGTGAAAGGTCTGGATAAGGATTTGGGTGCAAATGTAATCACCCACAAAAATATTAACAGTTATATGGATTATTCATTGGTGGAGGATCTTGAAGGGGAAGTTCCTCACGAAGCGCTTCGGATTGCTTCTTTATTGGGAATCGATAAAGAGATTATTGATCGGGCGCAGAACCAATTAGCGAGTAAGAATAAATTATGAGTTGTTAGTTATAAATGATGAATTGTGTGATAGCATTTCTTTATTTATAATTCATAATTCTTAAATCATAATTAGGAAGAAATGATGAGGAGTAAACTAGGTCTTGACTTTAAAAAAGTTGGATACGCCAAAGAGGTGTCGAAGCGAATTGCAGACGATGTTCAAAAATTCGTAGACAACTACTCAACTGTTGCAGTTGAGCGTACTTTGTGTCGTCTTTTGGGAATCGATGGAGTTGATAACAACGAGGTGCCACTACCAAATGTTGTTGTTGATGTACTTCAGGAAAAAGGAGTTTTGAGCGAAGGTGTAATGTTCTTTTTGGGAAATGCTGTTTTGGAAACAGGTTTAAACCCACAGGAAATTGCAGAAAAAATCGCTGTTGGAGAATTGGACTTAACAACAATTCCAGTTCATGCAACCGAGGAAATTCACCAGGCAATTCAACCTTTTGTGATAAAAAGCATACAGGTGATTAAGGATCGCAAAGCGAAAAGAGATAACTACCTGAATACAATTGGCGAAGGTGCTAAACCTTATTTGTACGTGATTGTGGCTACAGGAAATATCTACGAAGATGTTGTTCAGGCTGAGGCAGCTGCTCGTCAGGGTGCTGATATTATTGCAGTAATCCGAACTACCGGACAAAGTTTGTTGGATTACGTTCCTTATGGAGCAACCACCGAAGGTTTTGGTGGAACTGTAGCAACTCAGGAGAACTTCCGAATTATGCGTACTGCATTGGATAAGGTGGGCGAAGAGGAAGGCCGTTACATTCGTTTGTGTAACTACTGTTCTGGTTTGTGCATGCCCGAAATTGCAGCAATGGGAGCAATTGAAGGTTTAGATGTGATGTTGAACGATGCATTGTACGGTATCCTTTTCCGCGATATCAACATGCAGCGTACGATTGTCGATCAGTATTTCTCAAGATTACTGAATGGTTTTGCAGGTGTAATTATTAACACCGGAGAAGATAATTACCTGACAACTGCTGATGCATTTGATGAGGCTCATACAGTGTTGGCTTCCGATTTTATTAATGAGCAGTTGGCATTGGTTGCCGGTATTCCTGAAGAGCAAATGGGATTGGGGCATGCTTTTGAGATGACTCCCGATTTGGAAAATGGTTTCCTTTATGAATTGGCACAAGCGCAAATGATCAGGGAAATTTTTCCGAAAGCGCCTCTAAAATATATGCCACCAACAAAATTCATGACTGGAAATGTTTTTAAAGGTCATGTTCAGGATGCATTATTCAATCAAATTTCAATATGGACCGGACAAGGAATTCAGTTGCTGGGAATGCTTACCGAAGCAATTCATACACCATTCATGTCCGACAGATATCTTTCTATTGAGAATGCAAAGTACATTTTCAACAACATGAAGAGTATTGGCGACGAAATGGAATTTAAAGAGGGGGGAATTATTCGTCAGCGAGCAGCAAAAGTTTTGGATGATGCAACTGAATTGGTTGAGAAAATCGAAAAGGAAGGATTGTTCACAGCACTTGAAAAAGGGATTTTCGCTGATATCAAACGTCCAAAAAACGGCGGTAAAGGTTTAGCTGGAGTTGTAGAAAAAGGAAGCAACTACTTCAATCCGTTTATTGAATTATTGCATAAGAAGTAACAAGTATAAAGTACAAAGTATCAAGTCCAAAGATTTGTGTTTTTGGAGTCGGAAAGTCACCCTTTCAGGGGGGATTAGGGGGGTGTTAAAAGACACGGCTGCGATTGCATTTGATATTTAAAATATAAAGGAGACAAAAAAATGAGTGGAGGTCTTTATTCAACCGATTCCAACGAATTTGATAAAACACTTGATCTAACTAAGATCAAGCCTTACGGCGATACCATGAACGATGGTAAAACTCAGGTGAGTTTTACTTTGCCGGTAGCCAAAGGTGATGAGGCAATTGAAGCAGCCAAGCAGATGATGAGGAAAATGGGTTTCGAAAATCCTCAGGTGGTGTATGTTCAAGAGTTAATGAAAGGGTTTACATTTTTCAATTGTTATGGAAATTGTATTCATACGGTCGATTTTACAGGAATTACTGTTCCTAAAGTGGAAGCAACGGCTATGGATATGCACGAAACGGATGATTTCATTAAAGAAAACATTGGTCGTTCGATTCGTGTATTAGGTGCCAGTACAGGTTCCGATGCGCATACTGTTGGAATCGATGCCATAATGAATATGAAAGGTTTTGCCGGACATTACGGTTTGGAGCGTTACGAAATGATGGAAGCTTTAAACATGGGAAGTCAGGTGCCAAACGAAGAGTTTATCGCGAAAGCAATAGAATTCGAAGCAGATGTTCTTTTGGTATCACAAACAGTTACTCAAAAAGATGTTCACATTAAGAATTTGGTAGATCTGGTTGAGCTAATGGAAGCTGAAGGATTGCGCGAGAAAGTAATTTTAATTTGCGGCGGACCGCGGATTTCTCATGAGTTGGCAAAAGAATTGGGTTACGATGCCGGTTTTGGAATGAATAAATATGCCGATGATGTTGCATCATACGCAGCTCAGGAATTAAGCAGAAGATTAAATAAATAGTACAGAGTCGCTAGTACTTAGTCGCTGGTAGAACTGGTTACTAAAGTCTAAAAACTAGTTACTGATAACTAACTACTTATTACTCAAAAGACATGGATAAAAATGAAATCAGAGAGGTAATTGCCAGGAGAGCTGCTCTCGAATTACACAATGGTGATGTAGTAAATCTTGGAATTGGATTGCCAACAATTATCCCAAATTACGTTCCTGAAGATGTGAATGTGATTTTACAATCGGAAAACGGATTGTTGGGGATGGGTGTTGCTCCTGCTGAAGGAGATGAAGACCCTGATTTTGTGAATGCCGGAGGTGGATTTATTACTTGTAAAAATGGTGCCAGCAGTTTCGATAGTTCTGTTTCTTTTGGAATTATTAGAGGTGGTCATGTTGATGTTACTATTTTGGGAGCCCTTCAGGTAGACGAAAAAGGAAATTTAGCAAACTGGATTATTCCAGGCAAAAAAACTCCGGGAATGGGAGGAGCTATGGATTTGATCGTTGGAGCCAAGCGTGTGATTCTTGCTATGGAACATACTGCACGCGGAAGTCATAAAATCATGACGGATTGTAATCTTCCATTAACTGCAGCAGGTCAGGTAAACATGATTATCACAGAAATGGGTGTTATGGATATCGTTCCGGAAGGAATTCTTTTAAAAGAGATCAATCCTTTATTTACCATTGAGCAAATTCAGGAAGCTACCGATGCAAAATTAATTATTGCTGAGGATTTAATTGAAATGCGTAAAAATTAATAATAGCAAGTAGCAAGATTTCAGTATCAAGACGTACTGCCAGTTATTCTTGGTACTCACTACTTAATACTATGTACTAAATACGAATATTATGAGCAAAGTATATATTGTTGCAGCCAAGCGAACTGCAATCGGGAAATTTTTAGGAGCATTAACTCCTGTTAAAGCCACTGATTTGGCAGCCACAGTAATCAAGAACATCATTGACGAAACCGGCGTTGATGCGGCTAAAATTGATGAGGTTGTTGTTGGTAATATCCTTATGGCTGGTCAAGGTCAGGGGATTGCCCGTCAGGCTTCCATTAAAGCTGGTATTCCTCAGGAAGTTCCTGCTTACGGAATCAACATGATTTGTGGTTCAGGTATGAAAACAATCAATTTGGCCTATGCGAACATTAAAGCCGGTGAAGCGAATTTGATACTTGCCGGAGGAACCGAGAACATGTCGGATGCTGGTTTTGTAATGCCGGGCACAGTTCGCGGCGGACACAAAATGATGGATTTGAAAGCAGTTGACCACATGGTTTTTGATGGTTTAACAGATGCTTTTGAAGGATACCACATGGGAATTACAGCAGAAAACATTGCGGCTAAATATAACTTAACGCGCGAAGAGCAGGATGCTTTTTCTTTTGCTTCTCAGCAAAAAGCAATGGCCGCTCAGGATAAGGGAAATTTTAAGAATGAAATTGTTCCTGTAGAGATAAAATCCCGCAGAGAAACAATCATTTTTGATGCGGATGAATTCATTAATCGTGGCACCAGCGCTGAAAAATTAGCTGGTTTGCGTCCCGCTTTTAAAAAGGATGGAACGGTAACTGCAGGCAATGCATCGGGTATAAATGACGGTGCTGCTTTTGTACTGGTTGCTTCGGAAGAAGCTGTTAAAGAGTTTGGTTTAACTCCTCTTGCAGAGATTGTGGCTACCGGACAAGGTGGTGTTGATCCTGCAATTATGGGGATGGGACCTGTTCCTGCAATTGCAAGTGCATTGAAGAAAGCGAATATGAAATTGGAACAAATGCAAGTGTTGGAATTGAACGAAGCTTTTGCGGCTCAATCATTGGGAGTAGTAAAACAATTGTGTGAAGATCACGCTGTTGATGCTGATTTCTTTGCTGAAAGATGCAATGTGAACGGAGGAGCTATCGCTTTAGGTCACCCAATTGGAGCCTCAGGAACCCGTATTACCGTAAGTTTAATTCACGAAATGAAACGTTCCGGCAAAGAATACGGATTGGCTTCACTTTGTATCGGAGGCGGAATGGGTACTGCAATTATTTTGAAAAATGTTTAAATAGTACTGAGTAATTAGTTTATAGTAGTTGGTACAAGACAAAGTTTATTTATAGTACTAACTACTAGTGTCAAGTTGAACCTGAAAATAGGTTTAACCAGTCAGAGTGCGAAGCTCCTGACAGCGTTAATTCCACAGGTATTCAACATTGTTTGGGTAACACATTACCCGAAATAGCATGGTGGGTCTGATACTAATTTCTAACGACTAATTACTATTATCTGAAAAGAATGAATTTTAGCTTAACAAAAGAACAGGAATTATTCCAGCAAATGATTAAGGATTTTGCTGAGAATGAAGTGAAACCTTTGGCTGCTGAAGTGGACGATTTGGAGCGTTTTCCGATTGAGACAGTAGAGAAGATGGCCAAAATTGGAATTATGGGCATTCCTATTCCAAAGCAATATGGTGGTGCAGGCGGCAGTAATGTAATGTACTCGATGGCCGTTGAAGAGTTATCTGCTGTATGTGCAACTACAGGGGTTATTGTATCGGCTCACACATCATTGTGTGCGGCTCCTATTTTGGAGCACGGAACAGAGGCACAAAAGCAAAAATACCTTCCTAAGCTTGCATCCGGAGAGTGGATTGGTGCTTTTGGTTTGACTGAACCTAACGCAGGTACCGATGCTGCAGGACAACAGACAACCGCAGTTGAAGATGGCGATAATTATATCATCAACGGAAGTAAAATATTTATTACCAATGCAGAATTTGCTCACGTTTATGTGATTTTGGCAATGACTGATAAATCACAAGGTACACGTGGGATCACTGCTTTTATCATTGAGAAGGGAACTCCTGGTTTTTCTATCGGAAAGAAAGAAAAGAAAATGGGTATCCGCGGATCTGCAACCTGCGAATTGGTATTCGAAAATTGTATTGTTCCTAAGGAAAACATGTTGGGTAAATTGAGTAAAGGTTTCGGTATTGCTATGAAAACCTTGGATGGCGGACGTATTGGTATCGCGGCTCAGGCTTTGGGCATTGCTCAGGGAGCTATCAACGAAACAGTGAAATATGTGAAAGAAAGAAAGCAGTTCGGGCGTCCGATTTCTGCCTTTCAGAATACACAATTTCAGTTGGCTGATATGAATACCAAAACGGAAGCTTCGCGTATGCTGGTTCGCAAAGCGGCTTACAAAAAAGATGCTAAACTTCCTTATTCGGTTGATGCTGCAATGGCTAAATTGTACGCTGCCGAAACTGCCATGGAAGTAACCAATAAGGCAGTTCAACTTCACGGAGGATATGGTTATACCAGAGAATATCCGGTGGAACGTATGATGCGCGATGCAAAAATCACCGAAATCTACGAAGGAACATCAGAAGTTCAGAGAATGGTGATTTCAGCCAATATGTTAAAATAAGGATTTAATTATTCGTAGGGACACGACATGTCGTGTCCGTTTAACACGAAACGATTTAAGGACACAACATGTCGTGTCCCTACAATCCCAATAAAAAGAAAAGAAATGAAAATAGTTGTCTGTATTAAACAGGTACCGGATACAACCGAAATAAAAATTGATCCGATTACGGGAACTTTGATCCGTGACGGTGTGCCAAGCATTATGAACCCTGATGATAAGAGTGGTTTGGAAATGGCATTGCAGTTAAAAGATGAAAAAGGAGCTCATGTTACCGTAATTACCATGGGGCCTCCTCAGGCCGATTTAATTCTTCGTGAAGCTTACGCTATGGGAGTTGATCGTGCGATCCATTTAACTGACCGGAAATTTGCAGGAGCAGATACTTTGGCTACTTCGCATGCTTTGGCAGGTGCATTACGGAAGATTGATTTTGATCTTTTAATCACAGGCCGTCAGGCGATTGATGGTGATACTGCTCAGGTAGGTCCTCAAATTGCTGAGCATTTGGATTTGCCCCAGGTATCTTATTTGGAAGATTTAAAATTCGACGGAGATAAAACGTTCACAATGAAACGTCATATCGAAGACGGATACCAAATGCTGGAGGTAGAAGCCCCTTGTGTAGTAACCGTTCTTTCATCGGCAAATACACCCCGTTACATGAATGTTGGCGGCATTGTTGATGCCTATCAAAAAGAGGTTGAGGTTTGGGGATTCAACGAAATTGAAGTTGATGAGAAAGATCTGGGATTAAAAGGATCACCAACAAGCGTACACAAAGCATTTGCCCGTGGTTTGAAACCTGCAGGCGAGCTTTACGAAGTTGGTACTGATGAGGCTGTAGGAATCATCATCAAGAAATTAAAAGAGAAATTCATTCTAAACTAGAAACAATTACCAATTATAAATTACGAATTACGAGTTGTCAAGCAGATGTTGGTTTTAGACTGTCATTTGAAATTGATAAACCAATTGTAAAAGTTTCCGTAATTCGTAATTATTTATTCGTAATTACTTATTCGTAATTGATCATGAAATTAGAGGAATACAAAGGCATTTACGTTTTTATCGAACAACGTGAAGGCATCATTCAGAACGTAGCTTTAGAGTTGCTTGGACAGGCCAGAAAGCTGGCTGATGAGTTGAACGACAAAGTGTACGCAATGCTATTGGGACATCAGATTACTGATCAGGCACAGAGCTTAATTGCCCGTGGTGCCGATGAGGTGATTGTTGTTGATGCCCCAGAATTAAAAGAATATACTACAGAACCATATACACAGGCAATTTGCCAGATTATCAACGAAAGAAAACCGGAATCTTTATTTATCGGGGCAACCACTTTGGGGCGTGATTTGGGGCCAAGAGTTTCGGCCCGCGTTGGCACTGGTTTAACAGCTGATTGTACCAAAATTGAGATTGGTGAAAATGGCGAAATGCTAATGACCCGTCCTGCTTTCGGAGGTAACCTTATGGCGACTATTGTTTGTAAAAACCATCGTCCGCAAATGGGAACGGTTCGTCCGGGAGTATTGTTTGCCATGGATGCTGACGAAAGTCGTACCGGAGCTATCGTGAACTACGAGGTGAAATTCAATGCTGCTAAGTTTCGTGTGAAATTGTTGGAAACCGTAAAGGAAGACAACAATTTAATTGATATTACCGAAGCCAGAATTTTGGTTTCAGGTGGACGTGGAATTGGTAATAAAGAAGGTTTTGAGGCAATGGATGCATTGGCAAACACATTGAATGCGGAAGTTTCGGCTTCCCGTGCCATGGTTGATGCCGGTTACATTGGTCACGACCGTCAGGTAGGACAAACAGGGAAAACTGTTCGTCCCGATTTGTACTTTGCATTCGGTATTTCAGGAGCCATTCAGCATGTTGCCGGTATGGAAGATTCCGACTTGATTATTGCCGTAAACAAAGACAAACACGCACCAATTTTTCAGGTTGCTGATTTGGGTATCGTTGGGGACGCTAAACAAATCATTAAAAAGCTAACCGAGAGATTGGAGAAACAAAATTAATCACACCATTAACTACAAGTTGAAAGACTCGCTCGATTGTTTTCGGACGGGTCTTTTTTTGTGAAACCTGACGGAGTCTTTAGACCCGTCAGAGTTGTAAGAGATGAAGAATTAGATTTCCAACCAGTCATCCATCTCGATAAAATCGACCTGTTGCAGATGCATATATTTAAAATTTGTTTCATCATCGAACCATTCAATTACTTCTTTTCGTTTCAGATTGGTCGGTTTGCCCGATAAACAAGTCAGATAGCTGCTCCACGGATAGTCCACAGCAATATCCGTAAATCCATGATGGATTGGGTTGTTGTGGATGTATAAGACCAGTGTTCGGAAATAAGTTTCGTCATCCACAAGTTTTCTTTTAAAAGGGCGTTCGAAAAGGGATCCTGTTCGCTGGTACTTTTTATTAATGTATTTGGAGCAGGCATTAAAAAGATGTGAAAAGTGTTTTGTGGGATTTGGCTTTTTGATACCAACTCTATCAGGTTCTTCGAACTCTGACAGGTTTTCATCCGGTTGGGTTTGAAACCTGACGGAGTCTTTAGACCCGTTAGAGTTTAAATGTTTGTAAATCCCAATTTCTTTCTCCGATTTTATTCTAATCAGTAAATGAAAATGATTAGGCATTAAAACCCAGGCAAAGGTATCTGCAACAGGCTCAATATACTTCTAGTAAAGTTTTAGGAAGTGCTTGTAATCATCTGTCTCCCGATACAAATTACATCCATCAATACCACGATTATAAATGTGATAGTAAGTATCATATTCTAAAGGAATCGTTGCTGACGGCATTTTGTTTTGGTTAGTTATTGTTTAAACCAGACAGGTTTATTTACAGTTTATTTGTTAACCTGTCTGGTTTTTTCTTTTTGGTTCTGAATTGATTTTAAAAATACAAAAACAATAATCAAATTTTATTAAATCAATCAAATTATTGTTTATTGGAGTGATTCCTTTAGCTAAAGCTTCTAAAAAACATCCTTCAACATCAAGGCAAGGTTTTATATTATTTTGCTGATATTATTACTATATCAGAAGAATAAACGAGAGTATTTGCGTAACAGATTGTATGCTCAGCTGAATGAATGATGCTGTCTGCAAATAAAATTATACTGTCTGCTGAATAAATAATCTATTCAGATGTCATCTGAATATTTCTTTTTCTCATCGGAAACAGTTGTTTTTTCATCTGATATTATCATTCATTAAGATGACTTGTATTAAATTTATCTGAGTAATCTAATTTATCAGTTTTATTGATTAATTATTAAGCTGAGTATATTATTTCGAATAAGTTGAGAGCCATGGCGGGCGAAAAAAATCGAAAAGTTTTAATAATTGCATGCCGATTTGAAACCCAAAAAGGCAGATACATTTAACAATCAATAATTGCGGAATAGGTGTTGAGTTTGTTTCGATACAGAATTTTGTGAAGCCTTTGCTGTATGCAATTGAGATCGTAAATAAAAAGGGAACCCGTTACAAACAGATTCCCTTCCCTCTAACTAAAATGTACTTCTACTACATCATTGTTTAACAATTTTGAAGCTGACAGCTTCGTTTTGGTTGATAAAGTGAACAAAATACAATCCTGCCGGATAACTTGTCAAGTCTAGAGTGGTTGTTGGTTCCAGTTGTTTGTACAAGATTAGTTTTCCGGCTGAATCGAACAGTTTTACCTGTATGTTGGTTGAGTAATTGAAATTTTCATGCAAATCGATCACCAACTTTCCTTTTGTTGGGTTCGGATAAATGGAGATGTTCTTTTTGATAAGCTCTTCGATTCCCACCAAAATGACTTCTACCTGTTCGGATATTTCTGATTTACATCCATACTGATTCCAAACCTCTACGGAATAATTTCCATCCAGCGACGGCGAGAATTCCTGATTGGTGGTTCCATTCTGCATTTCGTTGTTGCGATACCATTGGTATTCTGTGGCAGAGGTTGAATACAGTACGCCATCGATGTAAGTTGCGACAGGAATTTCCGGTAAATCATGAACGGTTACTAATACTTGATCGGCAGCCGAACAGCCATTGCTGTTTTCCACACGAAGAGCGCAGGTGCCGGTTGAACCGATTTCATGTGCATATGTTCCTTCCACATTGTTCCAAAAGTAGTGAGCGTAGTCATCCGAAACCGTAAAAGTATGAGTTTCACCCTCGCAAAGATCAATATCGTCACCTAAATTAATATCCGGACTTTCATTAAAGGTAAGAGTCGCCGCATCCGTTGCTTCGCAACCATTGGTATCCACCACTTTCAAAGTATAATCTCCTTCCGCCGAAGCGATCAATTCGTTTGTACCTTCTGTATTGTTCCAGAAATACTGCGCAAAATTATCCGCCACACTAAAAGAATGTTCACTGCCTTCGCAGATTTGCACATCGGCCCCTAAGTCAACAGATGGAGCAGTATGGAAAGAAAGATTTGCCACGTCAGTTGCCTCACATCCATTGGTATCCACCACTTTCAGAGTATAATCTCCTTCCGCCGAAGCGATCAATTCGTTTGTACCTTCTGTATTGTTCCAGAAATACTGCGCAAAATTATCCGCCACACTAAAAGAATGTTCACTGCCTTCGCAGATTTTCACATCGGCCCCTAAGTCAACAGATGGAGCAGTATGGAAAGAAAGATTTACCACATCTGTCGCTTCGCATCCGTTGTTGTCCACCACTTTTAGGGTGTAATCTCCTTCCGACGAAGCGATCAGCTCATTTGTGCCTTCTGCATTGTTCCAGAAGTAGTGAACGAAATTATCCACTGCACTAAAAGTGTGTTCACTGCCTTCGCAGATTTTGATATCGGAGCCCAAATCAACCGATGGTGCAGTGTGGAAGGAAAGATTTACCACATCTGTCGCTTCGCATCCGTTGTTGTCCACCACTTTTAGGGTGTAATCTCCTTCCGCCGAAGCGATCAGCTCATTTGTGCCTTCTACATTGTTCCAGAAATACTGCGCAAAATTATCCGCCACACTAAAAGAATGTTCACTGCCTTCGCAGATTTGCACATCGGCCCCTAAGTCAACCGATGGTGCAGTGTGGAAGGAAAGATTAACCACATCTGTCGCTTCGCATCCGTTGGCATCAATCACTTTCAGAGTATAATCTCCTTCTTCGGAAGCGATCAATTCGTTCGTACCTTCTGCATTGTTCCAGAAGTAGTGAACGAAATTATCCACTGCACTAAAAGTGTGTTCACTGCCTTCGCAGATTTTGATATCGGAGCCCAAATCAACCGATGGTGCAGTGTGGAAGGAAAGATTTACCACATCTGTCGCTTCGCATCCGTTGTTGTCCACCACTTTCAGGGTGTAATCTCCTTCCGCGGAAGCGATTAACTCGTTTGTACCTTCTGTATTGTTCCATAAATACTGCGCAAAATTATCGGCTGCACTAAAAGTATGTTCGCTGCCTTCGCAGATTTGCACATCAGCACCCAAATCAACCGATGGAGCAGTATGGAAGGAAAGATTTGCCACGTCAGTAGCTTCGCATCCGTTGTTGTCCACCACTTTTAGGGTGTAATCTCCTTCCGCGGAAGCGATCAATTCATTTGTACCTTCTGTATTGTTCCAGAAATACTGCGCAAAATTATCGGCTGCACTAAAAGTGTGTTCGCTGCCTTCGCAGATTTGCACATCAGCACCCAAATCAACTGTTGGTATTGCATGTATGCTAATCAAATCTGTCATGCTTGAAACATCTGATAAGGAATAGGTATCATTGGTTGCTGTTAATGATACGGTAAACGAACCAGCTGTATCGTAAGTGTGCAGAGGATTTTCTTCGGTACTTGTACTTCCGTCACCAAAATCCCAAAGGTAAGTTTCCCCGTCGGTTGAGTTGTTGGTGAATTGTACATCTGTTGGTCCGCAGCTTTCTGTTTTGTCGGCGATGAAATTGGCAACAACCCGAGCTAACCTATTAATTGTATCGGTAGTTGCAACGCTCCACTGTTTGGTGTCATCAAGGAATTGAACATGAATGAGCTGATTGTCTCCAATAGGAAGATGATCAAGATGAATGGATTCTGACAAGGTGAATGGAGTAATCGATTCACTTAAATCAATTTGTTTGATACTTGTTACATCATCATTAAACCAATATCGGTACGAAGTAATTTTTCGGGCAATAATTCCGGAATTGCTGCCATATTTTCGAATAAAAGATGTCGCTGGAACGCTCCATTGATTCGAATCATCTTTGAAGCGCATGTGTATGGAATGAAAGCCACTTGCCAGCAGTTTGGTGTCCAAAACCTGATTGATTACAGCAGTATCGGTTAAAGGCAAAGATGAGGCAATTCGATTGCTGAAATCATCATCTATCCAGTATTCAAAACCATTAATTTTTCGAACGATACTTTCTGTTCCAATTTCGTATTTTCTGAAAAAAGAAGTTGCAGGAGTGCTCCATTGCTTTGAATCATCGCGAAAGCGAAAGTGTATGGAATGGAATCCGGTTGCTAAGGTTTTTGTATCCATCACCTGATTCAGATTGGCGATGCCGGTAACAGGAATTGCCGAAGCATGTCTGTCTGCGAAATTATCATCAATCCAGTATTCAAAACCATTAATTTTCCGAACGATACTTTCTGTTCCAATTTCGTATTTTCGAAAGAATGATGTTACCGGAGTACTCCATTGCTTTGAATCATCGCAAAAGCGAAAATGAATGGAATGAAAGCCTGCAGCCAAACTTTTTGTATCCATCACCTGATTGAGATTGGCAATGTTTGTCACAGGAATGGCTGAGACGATCCGACTGGCAAAATCATCGTCTATCCAATATTCAAACTTCGAAATATTGCGGGTGACCGCAACTGTTCCGTCAGGATATTTCCTGAAAAAATCAGTTACTGGCACAGACCATCTTTTGGAATCATCTCTGAACCTGAAATGGACAGAGTGAAAACCATTGGATAAGCCGGTAGTGATTGTATTATTGCTTAATTCAAGTGTTGCAACTCCCGTTTCTGTAACTGATATTCGAGATGTAAAATTATCATCGAACCAGTATTCATACTTGTCAATGTTTTGGGAGTAAAGAGTATGCGTAATTGAAAAAAGCAATAGTAATAGAATTACTTTTTTCATATTTATCTGTTTTGAGCTGAGATTTTAAATTGAATTGGAAGATCGCCATCGGTATTGGTTGTTCTTGATATGGTTTTTTCTTCGATTAATGGAATAACAGGTGCACAATTGTTTTTGTAAGGAGTTGGATTATCTAAATTGTCTTTGGTTCCGTAAATTCCGATTTGAGTTCCATCGTCTCCGTTAATAGCGTCGTAAGGAGCCTGTAAATGCAAATCAAAATCGTAAGCGTAAATTGTTGTGCTCCCGTCCCAACTTGTAAAAACAGATGCGCCGTTTGATGCTGCTACGATTTGATTACTGGTAAAAGTATTGTCGGCTATTGGGTTAGTTTGGTAATCGTAGTTGCTGATGATAAGATTTTTGTGCAGTGTTATGTTGTTGCAGTTTCTGAGTAAATCTGCAGTGGTTGTTCCATTGTAATAAATAATATTACTTTCAAGAGTACATTCAGCGCAGTTATAACACTGGTAATTTACTGCACCATGTAAAAATATGTTGTTTGAGAATAATCCAAATTTTGCGTTTTGAACATATCCAGTGGAAATTATGTTTTTTTCGAAAATATAGGTCGTACAATTATTGATGTTGATATTGCCTCGGAAAATACATTCTGAAACTATAAATGATGATGAAAAAGTAATGGTTGTGGGTAAGGTAATGTTTCTCATGTTGCACCGGCTAATGGTATATCCTGTTAGATCTGAGGCATTGTAACCAGCCATATCGATATCATCGCAGTAAACACCTTCTATTTTGCCTTTTATGGCACCGGCTCTAACATAAATAACACCCGAAACTTCTGTTATTCCTGTTGCTGCAGTAGTGGTTGGATGATGTCCGGCACCAAATATTGTGAGTTCTTTGTTAATGTGAAGATTTTCGATAAAGTTACCGGCCGAAATGTAAATGGTATCGCCTGCTGCAGATGCTGTTATGGCAGTACTGATTGTATTGTACATACTTGCAGTACCTTGGTGGTGAAGAATAACCCGTCTTTGTGCTTGTCCGGTAAAAACGATTGTAAAGAAAACAGTGATTAAGAGTAGAAGTTTTTTCATTTTTTTGAGTTTTAGATTTGAATTTTCTTTTAAAAGTAGTTGGATTCAACGGCAAGTCACAGAAGAAAATAACAAGTGGTAATTTGCGGTAATAAGTGGGCGTTTTTTAAGAATCAAGCATATATATATTCTGACAGTTTGTTTCCTTTGGATTGTCTTATTATTTACCACTTGTTACTCTATCTGCTCACTTGTTATCTATTGAATCATAATTCAGAATAGAATTCCTATCTTGGTATTTGTATTTAAAAACCCCTTATATCTAAACTCAAAATGAGGAGAAGCTGTCTCATCATGTTCCTGATTTTTTTGACTTTTTCTGTGTTTGCACAGCAGCGTCCATATATCAATTATACAACTCATTCGGGTTTGCCTCAAATTCAGGTTCGGGCAATTCATCAGGATCATTTAGGATACATTTGGGTAGGAACTAAATCTGGTTTGGTGAAGTTCAACGGAGAAGAGTTCGAGAATTACCTGCCAAATCAAAGTATTTCCCAAATTGAAAGCGATTCGAAAGGACGGGTTTATGTGAAAACCTACGATCAGCTTTATCGATTTGATGGCAGGGATATGTTGCTGTTAACTGACTTCAAAAATCCTGCTGCGGTGATTATAGGGAATAAAGAGTATTGGATCTTGTCTGAAAATTGTCTTTTTCAGTATCAGGATACATTTGAAATAAAGCGGTTTGTGCCGGATGTGGATTTTAAAGGGGTCATAAACTCGGTTGCATATGTAAAGGATAAAGCTGGAATGTATTTTACAATACAGGATTTAAATCAAATCTTTAGTATTGTAGATGGAAAAATTGGGCGCGAAATTAAATTTGAAGGTGCTAAAAATCGAAAGGTTTTAGCTTTAAAGGGAGAGGTAATTGTTTTGGTGGAGGAGGAAAATGAGGACATACATTATCTTAATCCGGTTGATAAGAGCAATTATTTTAGTGTTTACCGAACCAACAACCAGGTGGATAGTATCAAAATAAACCATTTGCCCGTAAAGGATTACCTTTATGTCAACGACTATTCTTTTTACCGTTTGGACAGTGTTACAAAATCCTTCACAAAATTTGATTTGGCTTTTATAAAAGCACCATATCCCGCTATTTTAGACCGGGACAATAATATTTGGGCTGGTTCGGACAATGGCTTGTATCAAATATTCAACGGACCTATATCCAATTTTCCCCGAAGCTTTATGAATGATTTCTGGACAATGATTAAAGGGGATGACGGTCATTTTTATGGTGCTGTATATAAAGATGCTTTGTATCGTTTGGACATGAAATCTCAGACCAAGGAGGAAATTCTTGCTCCGGGACCATTCCACCGCAAGGAGACTGATTATTATTATGGTGCTTCGAAAGATAAAAAGGGTTTTCTGTATTTTCCAACGCATTACGGATTGGTGAAATACAACTACAAAAACACAAAGAAATTCGATACCGGAATTTCATTGATCACGAAATACGATTCTGTTAGCAACCGAATTATATTCGGACAAATGAACGGACTTGGTTTTATCGATGAGAAGGAAAATATTGAGATCCTGATTGATTCAAGCAAGCAGTTAGTTCCTTCGCATCCTAAAACAATAGATTTTGATGAGGAGGGAAATATTTGGATTGGGACAAATGGTTGTCTCACCAAATACGACCGAAAAAAGAAATGTTTTTCAAAAATAGAGGGAGGTCCTAAGTATGGTGTTTTTTCCATCCATAAAGATGTAAAAGGAAATTTTTGGATGGGAGGGAAGGATGGTTTGTGGTTTTACAATTCACAAAATAAGGAATTTAGAAGAGTCGACGATGGAATTATCGAAAACAATATTGCCGGAATTATCTCGAAAAGTGATGAATTACTGATTGTAGGAACTTCTTTGGAGGTTTTTGCCATGGATTTGGCATCATTTTATTCCAAAGGAAATATCCGCATGAAGCTGTTTAATTTTCGAAATGGCTTTTTGTCCGAGGAGGTTTGTCAGAATGGTTTTTTACTCGATAAAGATTTGTTGTACGTTCCTTCTACAACATGCACTTCGGTTATTGATCTGGCTAAAGTCAATTTTGATACTGATTTTTATGATGTGCGAATTACAAGTCTAAATGATAAGGGAATAAGTTATTCGGATACAATTACCAGATCAGTAATTTGCATGAAAAAAGGTTGCAATGAATTGGATTTGTCTTTTGAAGCGATAGGTTTTGGTTTGCCAACCAATCCAATGTTCAAATACAAGTTGGATGGTGTAGATAGGATTTGGAGCGATTGGACAAAAAAGAAGTATGCAAACTATCGGAATTTGGCTTCGGGAAATTATTGTTTTCATGTTATGGCACGCCCAGGCGGAAATCCAAATGTTACAACACAAAAAGAGGATCATTTGCATCTTAAAATTTCGTTGCCTTTTTATAAGGAGCCTCGTTTTTATCAGCATACTTTAATTGGTTTTGTAATATTGGTGTTGATACTTGGTTTTTTTGTTCATTCCAGAATGCATATTAAAATGAAAATGTTGGATCGGGAACGAAAAATAAAATTTCTTGAAATTGCCACGCTCCAAGCACAATTAAATCCTCATTTTGTTTTTAATATTTTATCGTCAGTACAGAATTTAATCAGTTTGCATAAGCCCGAAAAGGCCAACGAATACCTAATTAAGTTTTCGAGATTAATTCGTGCTTACATGGAGGCATCTATTAAATCATCAAAGGTTTTATTGGGAGCTTCGGTTAGCAGCGAAATTACGATTAAAGAGGAAGTGGATTTATTACAGATGTATATTGAATTGGAGCAGGTAAAGCACAAAGAACGGAAGTTTGATTTTGAAATTAAATTGGATTCCGATGATTTACAAAACAAAACAATTCCGCCGATGATTTTGCAGCCTTTGGTAGAAAATGCAATTAAACATGGTTTGGAGCCTGCTGATAGAATTGGATTTCTGCAAATCCATTTTTCGGATCGGGAAGATGGTGTGGAATGTATTATTCGGGATAATGGAATTGGACGGGAACGCTCTCAGCAAAATAAAAAGGATTCAATTAAATTATATCAGTCAAGAGGATTGGAACTAATCAATAAAAAAATTGAAATTCTCAACGATCTGGATTATAAAATTAAGATTGAATACAAAGATCTTGATGAAGGAACAGAAGTAAGTGTGACATTTACTAATTAGCAGGTTATGCAAGAAGTTTATACAACATTGGTAGTTGAGGATGTTGAAGATACATCAAACTACATTAAACAAAGAATCGAAAAATTGTGTCCTTTAATCAGAGACATTCAACAAGCATTTAGTATTGATGATGCCTATGAAAAGATTAAAGCGAATCATTTCGATATCATATTTCTAGATATTCAATTGCCTAAAGGAACGGGTTTTGATCTTTTGCGAATGCTTTCGGATGAAGGCAAAATCGACTTCGAAATCATTTTTATAACTGGCGAAAGTGCAAAAGAGTTTACCCTTAGAGCCATTAAATATTCGGCTCTCGATTTTCTTTACAAACCTTTAGATGATACGGATTTGATAACTGCTGTAAATAAGGCAACCGAGAAATTAAAATCACAATATTTCAACCGACAAATAAGCTTGCTTTTAGATCGGGTTGGGGACAGTAACATAAATAAAACCAATAAAATTGCTTTGCACCTGCACAATGGTATTGTCGAATTTGTTACTGTCGATGAAATTAAATATCTCGAGGCCGATGGGGTAATTGCCTACGTATTTTTAAGAAATGGGAATCGACTCACTACCACCAGAAATTTGGGTTACTATAAAGAGATGCTGATGATAGATTATAATTTCTATCCCATAAGCAATAGCTTATTAGTAAATCAAGATTACATTGTGCGTTACAATCATAAGGAACTGCAATTAACTCTTAACGATGGCACTATTTTGTTTGCCTCAAAGCGTTTTGGGAAAAGCTTTAAAGATACTTTTACTCAGCAAAATAATAACGGATCAAAAGTTTTGCGAAGTATTGCTCACCTGTGGAAAAGGATGCTCGAGTAATATCTGACAAGCCGAAATTTTAAATGGTGATTTTCGAGAGGATCACCTCACTATCTCTACTTCCTGTTAGTTGCAGGTTTGCACTGCCAAACTGAGTAATCACCAAGAGGTTTCCTTGTTGCAGCTGATGAATTTTCTGATTTATAGTCAGACTAATTTCACCTGAGAAAATATATCCAATCAGGAAATCCGTTTCTTTTTCAAGAGGTAAATTTACAATCTGTTTCTTTTCAATAGAAAGAGCAGTGATTTCTCCTTTTGCAGTGCCGCGTGTCATCAAATTAAAGTCAATGCATTTTCCAATCGATGAGGTTTTCCACACTCCTTCAAAGCTGTCTGTATCGAATTTGCCAAGCTTTTTGCTGTAACGATTTTTGTGAATGATCTCAATCGCGCCATCTAAAATCATGATTTTTCGGGATACACCGGGTAGGGAAGTAAAATCGGATTTCTCAACTTCTACCGTGGCTGTGCTTAGTCTAAAAGCAAAATCTCTTTGCTGGTAATCTGATTTTGCAGGGTAAATATAAAGTTGAGTACTTGTTCCGCCCGACCAATTAATTGTATTGAAGTCTTCAGTCCTACTAATTTCGAAATTCATGTTGTCGTTTGTTGTATTTGGAAATCAAAATTACGAAAGACAAATGAGATTTAAAGTGCAGCTTCCCATTAAAAAAAAGGGAATTCATCTTTACTAATGAATTCCCTTCTTGTATAAAATTGAAACTTGCAGACTTATTCCATTTTTCTGTTTTTAACGTATTTCTCAAGCCACTGATCTTGTTCCCACAACATATGAAGGATACTCTCTTTGGCTCTGTAGCTATGACTTTCTTTTGGGAAAATTACCAAGCGAACGTTAGCTCCCAATCCTTTTAGTGCGTTAAAATACCGCTCACTTTGCATTGGGTAAGTTCCTGAATTGTTATCTGCTTCGCCATGAATTAACAGCAAAGGAGTTTTCATTTCGTCGGCATGCATAAAAGGCGACATTTTGTAGTACACTTCAGGGGCGTCCCAGTATGAGCGTTCTTCGCTCTGAAAGCCAAATGGTGTTAATGTTCTGTTGTAGGCACCGCTTCGGGCAATTCCGGCAGCAAACAAATCGGAATGGCTTAATAGATTGGCCACCATAAAAGCACCATAACTATGTCCGCCAACGGCAACTTTATTTCTATCGATATAGCCCAAAGAATCAACCGCATCAATTGCGGCCTTGGCATTTGAAACCAGTTGCTTACAGAAAGAATCGTTTGGTTCTGTTTCACCTTCACCAATAATAGGGAATGAGGCATCATCTAAAACAACATAACCCTTAGTTACCCAGTATATTGGCGATGCCCAATATGGATAGGTAAACTCGTTTGGATTTTGAGTGTTTTGAGAAGCACTTGTTTTGTCTTTAAATTCCTTTGGGTAAGCCCATAAAATCATTGGCATTTTTTCTTTTTTATTTACATCATAACCTACAGGAAGATATAACGTTCCGGATAGTTCCAAACCATCTTCGCGTTTGTAGTTTAAAACTTCTTTGTGCACGTTTTGGATGCTTTTAAAAGGATTCTCGAAATTGGTAAGCTGCTTTAGCTTATTTTTATCGATATCTCTAAAATAATAATTAGGATATTCGGTTTTAGATTCAATACGCACCAATAACTTTTTGTTTAGAGAATTAAAATCCTGAATGTCTTCAATTTTGTCTTCGTAAGTTGATTGATACAGGCGTTCGGTTTTTTCGGTCTTCAAATTTAACTGATCAACAAAGGGATATTGCCCTTTTTCACTGTAACCATCTCCTATTAAGAATGCATTATCACCATCTAAAGCCAGTACATAGTTTCCGAATTTGTTTCTTTTATGTACAAAGTTTCCCGGATCATTGTATTTGTCCTGATAGTTTCGATCCGAAATTATTTTGGGTTTCTGACTGGCATCCGATGGATTAAACATGTAGGTTTTTATATTTCTGGTATTCCACCAGTAATCCATGGCAATTGCAATATTGTCGTTGCCCCAGTCAATAGTATAGAATCGATTGATCGTTTTTAAGATACTTTTTGGCGTGCCGTTAAATGGAGCATCCAGTTCAAATACTTCATCTCTAAAATCCACTTTATTTTCAGGATCTCCGTCATCAAGAGCTTCAGTATAAATTAAAGTGGCGGGTTTATCATCTCGCCAATTCAAATCTCTTCTTCCGGTTCTTATTGCCATAAATCCTTTTGGCAGTTCTTCAATCAAAGGCACTTCCAAAACTGTTTGCACCATTTCGCCTTGGCTCGAATATATTGTGGTTTTAAATGGGAATCTTGAGTAGGGAACCAGATAGGAAAATGGTTTTTCGATTGTGGTTAGCATTACATAGTTTCCATCAGGAGAAAAGGTAATACTTTCAAACATTGCTGCACCTAACCATTTTTCTTTATCTCCGTTAAGGGATATTTTGTAAAGATCCGAAAGTGCCAATTGTTCAAAATTGTATTCGTCATTTTTGTTTTTCAGCAAATCCTGATAGGTTCTGTTTTGAGCTTTACTTCCTTCATTAACAGATATTGTTGGTCCGGTTGGAATACTGTTTTTTGTATCGATGAGTTCTTTTTTGTCTTCAGAAATCATTTTCACCAATAAGGATTTACTGTCTTCGAACCAGTTAATTACATCGCCCATATTGGCATTAACATTGGCTTCTGTTAATTTTGCAGCAACAGCCTTTTTAAGATCCAAAACCCAAATTTCAACACCATCTTGGCTTGTATTAGTGAAAGCGATCATTTTCTGATCGGGTGACCATTTGAAATTAGCTAAACGAGGATTTTCCGGTAATCCTGTTACGGGTTTTGGACTCGTATTTGTTTCTTTTAAATTAATTAATTTCAGATCGTTGTAATAGTTTGTTCTACTACCGATATTTGTTTTTGGGTTGATTCGTAAACCACCCAGACGCAACTCAACTTCAGAAAGTTCAGCAATGGTTTTATACGAATCACGATATCGTAAAACCATAAAATCTTTACTTTCATCAATAAGTACCGATGGGGCAACCTTCACATCAACTAAATCTAAGATCTCAGAGGAAGGCTTCTGATAAGTTATGTTCTCCTGAGCATTCGCACTTGAAAAGCCAAGGAGTAAAGCCAGATAAATGAATCGTTTCATAATAGAATTTTTATTTTCGATGAATTTTTATGTATAGTTGTTTTGTTTGTTATTACTTTAGATCATCAGCTTGTTAAGCTAACAATAAAGTTGATTGTTCTAAAATATTCCAAGACTGTTTTTTAAGATGTTGTAAATAAAAAACCGAAAATAGCAACGGCCCCTATTCCGTGTTATTTTCGGCAAATTATGTCTGTTCAGGTTTTGAAAAAAGTAGGAGAACAGACCCCTATAATTCCGTTTGCCAGTAGGTTAATAAAAGCGGTCAGGAATATCTCTTAAAATTTTATTTAACATTGTTAATCAACAAAAACCATACCAGTAAAATGAGATCGAAACTCAATTCATTTGAGGTGATCAAAGGAGGGATGAGCTTCGTCTCATTTACACTTAATGGTTCAGTTTATTCAGAATATGTAGTTCTTAGTTGTTAATCGTATTTAATACATTTTAAACCTGATTCCATTTGTGAGCTGTTTGTTCGTTCGTGAGATGTCTTTTGCCTGCAGAACACTTCTTCCATCAGGAAGAAGTGTTTGATTGCAGGTTCATTGATTTTACAGACTATTTTTCATCAATTTCTTTTAATAAAGACTCAACTGCTTTTTTAAGCTGCTGATCATCACCTTTGGTTACAACTTCGTAGTCATTTCTAACTTTAATATCCGGTTCTATTTGGTGATTTTCAATGTATTTTCCTTTGGTGTCTTTTACTCCAACCATTGGCATACCGAAATATAAAGTCGGATCCTGAAGAGTTTCCCACCATACAGCAGTCATAGTGCCGGGAACAGGCATCCCAACCAGTTTCCCGATTTTTAATGTTTTGTACACATATGGAAATGCACAGGCATCAGAATAATTACTCTCACTAATTAAAACAGCAGATGGTTTTTTCCACTTGGAAAGTGGTTCTGTTCCAAAATCCTGTCCTCTGGGTGAAAGGGTAGAGTACACTTTACCACTAAGCAGAGTTGCTAAATCGTCGTGCAGCCAGCCTCCGCCATTAAATCTTGTATCAACAATAATAGCTTCGTAAGTACCATATTTACCCAGAATTTCAGAATATACTTTTCGGTAGCTTTGCGAATCCATTCCTTTTACATGAACATATCCAATTCGTCCGTTCGACAAGCGCTCGCATTCTTCCTGACGTTTTTTCACCCAACGTTCGTATAGCAGTGTGTTAATGCTCGAAACAGGTTTTACAGTTTCTTCCCAACGTTCTTTCGTGTATGGATTGTAAAGGCTTAGTAGTACTTTTTTGCCTGCCTTGTGGTTTAATAATGGGTAGTAGCTTTCGTTTTTCGAAATTACATTCCCATCAATTTTTTCAATGATAGTACCAGCTATAATTTTTGAATCGGCTTGATTCAGCGGCCCTTTTTCAATGATTTCGGCAATTCGCAAACCGTCACCTTCGTAATTCCAATCAAGGATGGCGCCTAATTCTGCTGTTTGATCAGGATTTTTTGAGTTGGCGCGATAACCGGAACCGGTATGCGAAGCATTTAACTCACCCAATAACTCACTTAGCATTTCTGCAAAATCGTGATTGTTGTTGATATAAGGTAAAAATCGTTTGTATTCACTTTTGTAAAAATCCCAGTCAACTTGATGCATTTCAGGATCATAAAATTTTCTTAACATGGTGCGCCAAACATGTTCAAAAAGATATTCTCTTTCTTTGGCTTTATCCAAATACATCTCGGCAGTGTAGCTGATGTCTTTTCGTTTGTTTGTCGCAACATCTACTTTAATGATGCTGTTGCCTGACATTAAAAACAGGTTTTTTGCTTCCTTGTCGAACTGCATAGCGCCACCGCCGCCTTTTAAGTCAAGAACTTTTTTCGTTTCTTTCTCTTCCAGATCGTTTACCCAAAGATCATATCCACCTTCGAATTTACTTAGGTAAAATAATTTTTTCCCATCAGGAGTCAGGATTGCATCAGAAAGTTTGGAAGGATTGATGGTTAAACAAATCTGACGATCTTCCATTCCTGAAAATTCAATGTTTAAATCTTCAACTTTGTCTTTGTCTTTTTTGTCCTTTTTATCCTTTTTCTTGTCTTTGTCATCGTCCTTATCTTCCTCTTTCTTAGCTTTTTCAGCTTCTTCTTTTAATTCTTTTTCTTCTTTTGAAAGTTTGAAGTCATCAAATGCTTTCTGGTTAAAGAATTGAATGTAAACATCCGATTGTGAGCCCCAGCTTCCATGACTACGGTATCCACGTTTGTCGGTGAACCAAATCATTGCATTTCCTTTTAATGACCATTTGGCATCAGAATCGCTGTAGCCGCTTTCAGTAAGGTTAATCACCTTCTGATTTCCCTGAGCATCAACCATTGCTGCGTCAGGCATAAAAATAGTGTGAGGATAAATATTAACAAGAAACCATTTGCCGTCAGGCGACCAGTCGTAATGCTGATCTCCGTCAGAATAAGAATAGTTCCATTTTTTGCCTAGTATCGTTCTAACTTTTTTCGATTCTAAGTTGATTACCTTTAGGATAACGCGATCTTCCAAAAAAGCAACTTCTTTGCCGTCAGGAGAATATTTTGGTTGAAAGGTTTCTGCAGCAATTTCCAAAACTGCCTCTTCTTTTAAAATGGTAGAGTTGGCAAACTGAGTTTCATCTTCCCTCGTCATTTTGGTTTGGTACAAATTCCAGCTGCCGTTTCTTTCCGAAGCATATAGTAAAGCTTTTCCATCAGGACTAAAGCTTACCGAGCGTTCCTGTTCCGGAGTGTTGGTAATTCGTTTCGTAGTTCCGTATTCAACAGAGGTCACGAAAACTTCTCCACGTACAATGAAAGCAACTTCTTTTCCGTTTGGAGAAACGCTCATTTCGGTAGCGCCACTGCTTAGTTTTTCAAAATTTACTTCATTTTCTTTATTGTCAATAGCAATAGCAACTTCTAATTTTACAGGAGCTTTTCCTTCTTCCTGAGTATAAATTTCACCATTCCAGGAATAACAAAGTTTGTTGCTGTCAGAAATGCTTAAGAAACGAACCGGGTGTTTCTCAAATGTACTGATTTGAGTCAGTTGGGTTTTATCTTTTACAGGAGCTTTCCAAACATTAAAACTGCCTGATTTTTCTGTTAGATAGTAGATCTCATCATTTGATACATTAAATACAGGATACAAATCCTCACCTTCAAATGTTGAGAACATGCTGTGTTTTTTATTTGAAACATCATACAACCAAATGTCTCTGGTAACTGCCGAGGTATGATGCTTTCTCCAATGATCTTCATATCCTTTACTGTCACGGTATAATATGTACTCCATATTTTTACTGTACTTTGCATCCAATGCCGGCGAAGTAAGTATCTGTGAAACTTTGCCGCCATTTACAGGTACACTGTACAATTCAGGAAGTACGCCTGACGGAAACATTGCATTTTTGAAATCATCACTAATTGTTGAAGAAAATAGTATGTTTTGTCCGTCTGGCGTAAAACTAGATGGTATTTCTCCTTTTGAATTAAATGTAATTCTGTTCGGAGTTCCTCCTTCAACAGGTATTGTGAAGATGTCAAAATTCCCGTATCGGTCAGAAGCAAATGCGATAGTTTTGCTGTCGGGAGACCAAACAGGTTGGTAGTCGTAGGACTGGTTGCTGGTTAGTGCTGTGGCATTACCACCTTCCGAAGAAATGGTAAATAAATCGCCGCCATATTCAAAAACAACAGTTTGACCATCCGGAGAGATTGACGGATACCTCAACCATTGAGGATTATCCATACCGAGAAGACTTTGTGCAAGAGCAATTAAAAATGTGGTGATGAAAAACAACTTTTTAATCATGTTTTGTCGAATTGTGTTAAAAATTAGGACATAGGTTTTCCATGAACAATAATATTAATTCGATGGTAGTATCATAATTTGTACCAAAGCTAATAAGCTGTTGATTGTGTGTGTGGTTGTGCTGAAGGTGTTGTGCTGTAGATAATTATTATTGTTCGGATGTGAACAAAGTACTGTTCGTTTTCGGACTGCTTGTCTGCAGTTATAATAAATAATTACAGTGAAAATTTCGAGATTTACAGGTCGTTAAATTCCTTTGGGTATTCAACACATCCGGAAACGGTTTTTAGAGCGTCTTTTTCCAATTCAAGTGCCATAAAAACTTCATTTGGCACATCAAAAGTACATGTGATATTGAATTTGGAAGCTGGAGTAAAACCAAATTCAGGGTAATATTTATCGTGCCCCAATACAATTACAGATTGGTGCCCCATTTTTTTTGCCTTTGCCAATCCATTCTCTACCAATTGTGACCCAATTCCTAATCCTTGCAATTCAGGTATTACCGACATGGGTGCCAAGGCTAAAGAATCAAATGTGTTATTCTCAGATTTAATTTCGATTGGAAAGAATAAAATATGACCAACTATTTCATTTCCCATGCAAGCAACTAGGGAAAGATCTTTGATGAACTTTTTGTTTTTTCGAAGTTTTTCAACTAATAATCCTTCAGCTTCTCTACCAAATGCCATGTCGTTAATCATGGATATCGTTTTGTAATCATTCTTGTTTTCCGGTCGAATCTGAATTTTCATAGTAGTAAGGTTTTGATGCAGGCTGTCTGGCAAAAATACCAAAAAAATCCAACACAACTGAATAATTCAGCCTTGTTGGATTTTAATATGTGTATTCAAATTAAACTGCTTCTCCGACAAGAGTTGCTTTGGTGCATTCTTTAACAATTACATTTGCCAAATCGCCAACTTGATAGTTCTTTTTGGGAAATACAATCACTTTGTTTTGTGATGTCCTTCCATATACATCCTGTTCAGATCTTTTGGAAATTCCTTCAATCAAAACTTCGAAAACCTGTCCAATATCACTTTGATTGTTTTCCAGCGAAATCTGATTTTGCAGAGCAATCATCTCTTCTAATCTTCTTTGCTTTACCTCTTCGGGAACATTGTCTTCTAAATTCTTGTAAGCAAATGTACCCGGACGTTCTGAATATTTAAACATATAGGCTAAATCGAATTTCGCCCATTTCATTAATTCAATGGTTTGATTGAAATCTTCTTCGCTTTCATTATGGAATCCACAAAAAATATCGGAGGAAATTCCACATCCAGGTATAATTCTTCGGATGGCTTCAATTCTGTCTTTATACCATTCCTGCGTATATTTTCTGCGCATGTCTTTCAAAACGGAATCACTTCCTGATTGCACCGGCAAGTGAATAAACTTACAGATATTATCATGTTTGGCAATGGCTTTTAATGTGTCATCACTCATGTCTTTAGGGTGTGACGTTGCGAACCTGATTCTCATTTCAGGAACGGAAACAGCAACCATCTCTAAAAGCTCAGGGAAGCTGACTTCAGAAACAGAATTCTTAAAAGCAAATGAATTTACATTTTGGCCTAAGAGAGTAACTTCTTTGTATCCTTTTTCAGCCAAATCTTTAACTTCTTTTAATATACTTTCCGGGTTTCGGCTGCGTTCACGTCCTCTTGTGTAGGGAACAATGCAGTAGGTGCAGAAATTATTGCAGCCTCTCATGATAGAAACAAAACCAGATATGGAAGTTTCATCAATTCTCGACGGGCAAATATCTTTGTATGTTTCGGTAAGGGAGAGTTCTATGTTGATTGCTTTTTCTCCATTTTCAGCTTTTTTCACCAAAAGAGGTAAATCCATATATGCATCAGGTCCTACAACAATATTTACATTTTTTTCCTGATCAAAAAGTTTCTCTCCGAGTCGTTCAGCCATGCAGCCAATTACACCAACTAATAGTTTTGGGTTCTTTTTCTTTAATTCGCTAAAACCTTGAACTCTTCCCCGAACTCTGGTTTCTGCATTTTCACGAACCGAGCAGGTGTTTACTAAAATTACATCAGCTTCTTCGCGGTTTTTTGTAATGATAAAACCATCATGTTCCATTATCGAAGCTACAACTTCACTATCAGCAACATTCATTTGGCAACCGTAAGTCTCCAAAAATAATTTTTTGTTGTTATTGCTCATTTCTGTATTTCCCTTATAATAAATTTCGTGCAAAGTTATATTATCTCAACTGAATGACAAGAAAAGGAGAGGTGATTTAGAATGGGTAAAGAATAATGGATTGCGTTTCAGAATTCAGGATGTAAGCTTATGATTATTAATTGGATGGTTTTTAGTTGATTAATTTGTACTTTTAGTAGGAGATCGAAACGATTTTCATCAATATTTAAGTAATGGATATTTAAGTTTATATTGGCTTGGTAATTGTGTTTGTTGCTAAATATTTTTGTGTATTTTTATCCCGCAAATAAGGGGTTCGGGAAGAACTTGATTTAGAGTGGGTTTGTGAAAAATTAATCTCTTTTAAAACCTGTTTGGATGGTATGTCGTTCAGATTTAGGAATAGTTCTTGTGTTACGGTTATAAAGTGTTAATGTAAAAGTAGACATCATGAAACGTATTTTAGTTCCAGTTGATTTTTCTGGTGATTCTCTCAAGGCATTGAGGTTTGGCATTTATTTGGCAAATAAATTGGATTGTCATCTTAGGATGATTCACGTGCAGAAGTCTGAGAAATTCGAAATCCCTTTTCATTTCGAGGAATTGAAAAATGAAATCATTCATACCGTACAAGAATATTTCGAGAAATTGACTGAGCTTCATTCTGCTGACTATTGTGTCAGGAATGGAGTTTTTGATTTTAAAATAAGAACAGGAAGTGTTTATCGCGAAATTGTAAATCAAGCAAAATACGGCGATGCATACATGATTCTTATGGGAGCTTACGGAGCTTCCGGTTTCGAAGAATTTTTCATTGGAAGTAATGCTGTTAAGGTAGTTACGAATGCCACTTGTCCTGTTATAACGGTACAAAAAGAATTCACTAAGGGGCAGGTGAAAACAATTGTAATGCCTATTGATGCAAGCACTGATACAAGAAAGAAAATTCCATTTGTGTCTGAAATTGCTTCCCGATGTAATGCGAAAGTTCATATTTTGGGCGTTCATGAAACTTCCGACACCAATGTGATCGGGAAGATTGAACATTATATGAGACAGGCTGAAGACTATTTTAAGGATGGGAATATTGACTATGTGAAGAGCATTCGTAAAGGAGACAATAATACGTTTTCTTCTCTTGATTATGCTCGTGAAGTAGATGCGGATTTAATTGCAATTATGACAGAACAAGCTGAAAGCTCGATTAATATGTTTTTTGGATCTTACGCTCAACAAATGATAAATCGTTCTGAAATTCCAATATTATCCGTTCCTAACGATTAATTAATGAATCCGGCAGCTGATTTAACAGATGATTCATCTTCTGGTTTTATTAGGTGTTTATAAACAACAAAAAATGCAGTACGTTAAAATATTATTCTTATCTGTCTTTATTCTGTTAGGTGTCTCATCAAATGCGCAATTTGTTGAAGATGTAAAATTTAGTGGCGAACAAAGAGTAGACTCGCTGGGGAGTGTTAGGCTCATTCAAGATGATCGAATTAAAGAACTGCTCGATACGGATAAAATGATTAGCTCAAAGGATCCGGGATTTTCAGGATACAGAATACAGATTTTTTCAGGTAGAAGTACCGATCGGGAAAAAGCATTTAAGATTAAGAAAGAGTTTAAAGAGCTGTTTCCTGAAGAAAGGGCTTATGTAGTATATAAAGCCCCTGATTTTAGGGTTAGTGTCGGTAATTTTCGAAGTAAAATAGAATCTATTGAGCTTTACAAAGCTTGTTTAAAGTTCTTTCCGAATTGTTATCCGGTTAAGACTTATATTTTATTTTCAGATTTAATACCAAACGAGCAAGATCTTGAAGAGCTTATTCTTGATGAAGAGGATAAACAACAAAATGCAAACTAAATAACCATTTAAGAAGTTAATAATGAGTGACCAACTAAAGCACGAGTGTGGGATAGCAATGATTCGATTGCTAAAACCTCTTGAGTACTATCAGGAAAAATACGGATCGTGGAGATATGGTATTCAAAAACTCTATCTGTTGATGGAAAAACAACACAACAGAGGCCAGGAAGGTGCTGGAGCTGTTGGGTTGAAATTGGACATGCCTCCAGGGAACAAATACATTCATCGTGAGCGTTCATGCAGTGATCAGCCAATAAAAGATGTTTTTGACGGTGTATACAAAGAACTGGCGGCTGCAGAGGCAAAATATCCTGATAAATTTAATGACCCTGTTTGGGCCAAAGCAAACTTACCCTTTGCTGGTGAAGTGTATTTGGGACATTTAAGATACGGGACTTTTGGACGGAACAGTATTGATTTCGTTCATCCGGTAATGAGAGAAAATAACTGGAAGTCCAGAAATCTGGTGTTGGCCGGAAACTTTAATCTGACTAATGTTGATGAGCTATTTGATTTGTTGGTTGGATTGGGACAACATCCTAAAAATTATACTGATACAGTAACAATTCTTGAAAAGGTCGGGCATTATTTAGACGAAGAAAACCAAATGTTATTCCGTCAGTATAAAAATGATGGTTTATCGAATCAGGAGATATCCCCTCAAATAGAAAAGAATATAGATATACAAAAGGTGCTTTCGGGAGCCAGCAGAGATTGGGATGGAGGCTATGCAATTGCAGGTATGTTTGGACATGGAGATTCTTTTGTGATGAGAGATCCCTGGGGTATTCGTCCGGCATTTTATTATCATGATGATGAGATTGTTGTAGTTGCTTCGGAAAGACCGGTTATTCAAACAGCTTTAAATGTTAGAGCAAATTCGATTAAAGAAATTGCTCCGGGAAATGCTGTTATTGTTCGTAAGAATGGTGATGTTGCCGAGGTTCCTGTGCGCGTTGCTCAAAAAAGAAGATCTTGTTCTTTCGAAAGAATCTATTTTTCCCGGGGAAGCGACAGGGATATTTATAAAGAAAGGAAGAGACTGGGGCAATTGTTGACTCCGGCTATCTTGGATTCTGTTAATCATGACATTAAAAACACTGTTTTTTCATTTATTCCAAATACTGCTGAAACAGCATTTTATGGCATGATGGAAGGTGTTCGACATCACTTAATGGAGCAAAAAAAGCAACAGATTCATGATTTGAACGGAAGTTGGACTGAGGAAAAACTTCAGGAGATTATCTCTGTTGAGCCCAGAGTAGAAAAAATCGCTATTAAGGATGCGAAAATGAGAACCTTCATTTCCAATGATGAAGGGCGTGACGATTTGGTAGGTCATGTTTATGATGTTACTTACGGGATTGTTAAGAACCAAGAGGATAATCTGGTTGTAATTGATGACTCTATTGTTAGAGGGACAACTTTAAAGCAAAGTATTCTTCGGATTTTAGATCGTCTTCATCCAAAAAAGATCGTAATTGTTTCTTCAGCTCCTCAGATTCGTTATCCTGATTGTTATGGAATAGATATGACGCGAATGGGTGAATTTATTGCTTTTAATGCTGCAATTGCAATGCTGAAAGAGCGTGGTTTGGAAGCTATAATTGATGAAACATATAAGAAGTGTAAAGCTCAGGAGAATCTGCCTAAAGAAGAGGTGGTTAACTTTGTGAAAGAAATTTACAAGCCTTTTACTGCGGAAGAAATATCGGATAAGATTGCGGTATTGCTTACTCCGGAAGTGATGGATGCTGAGGTGAGGATTGTTTATCAGACAGTTGAAAATCTTCATGTTGCTTGTCCTGAACATACAGGTGATTGGTATTTTACAGGAAACTATCCAACTCCAGGAGGAAATAAAGTGGTGAATACTTCTTTTATTAACTATTGTGAAGGAAATGACAGACGGGCTTACTAAAATAAGTTCGATATAAAATGGAAACCCGTCTTGCGAAAGGCGGGTTTTTTGTTTGGATGTGTTGCAAAAAAGAGGGTGTCCAAAAAGTATAGTTCCATTGTCATTCTGAGCTTGCCGAAGAATCTTTCACTCTGAAAAACAGATGTTTCGACTTCGCTCAACATGACAATCCGATACAAAATATTACTTTTTGGACACCCTCTTTGAGATTATTTCTTTTTAAAAATATTCAGTTTTGTTTTTGGAAGCTTGATGTGCAGTAAAGAAAGGTAAGACGCCGTGTGCCGGTCTTTCTTGTTCTCGTAAACATCGGCAATTGTAATCATGATACCTGTTTCTTCAACATCTCCAAAATGTGTGTTGATGGCTGTACCAAAGCACTTCATTGTAGGGGACAATCCCATGTAAGCATTAATAAGCGGAGGAACATTTTCTCCATTATTACGAACATTTTGTGATAGAACTTTGTAGTTCTCCTCAAAAGTATCTTTGCAAAAATCTTTTGCTAACTGCTCTGTGTCCATATTGGTTACAAGAGGAGTTGTAGGAGTGGCAAGTTTGTCCGGATCGTTGAACATTTTATTCATGAAATACAGGATGTGATTTCGGGCATCTCTGTTGTAATCAGGATACATCGTTACTTTGCCAAAGAAATATTTAATTTCAGGATAATCAACAATTAAAGCACCTAGGCCATCCCATAAATTATCAAGCGCATATAAACTTTTACGGCCTTTTCTGATTGATTGATATTCTGGTTGTACGAACGACCTCCCCAATTCAATCATGTGAGGCATGTAGTTCTTTTTAAATTCATCCGAAAAATTAAACAACCTTGAAGTTGCAAGATAGATTTCGCCATTTTCATCTTTAGGGGCCTCGCTGCACAAAATATAACGGTAGCCGCCAAGAATTTCTTTTGCCTTAGGATCCCAAACAATTAATTGATGATATGGTTTTTCATCCAGATCAAAATCATCAATATCAATATCTTTACCTGTACCTCCTCCGGCTTTACGGAAAGTAATTTCACGCAAACGTCCAACTTCTTTCATTAAATTAGGAGAATCATGATGAGTGAAGCAATAGATTTCATTCGATCCCTTGTTGGTCTTGCGTACAAATCTTTCTTCAGTCAGTTCTTTCTCAAGCTCCTCTCGTGGTACAGGGGGAATAATTTCTTTCATCAGTCGGTGTATTGATTCCTTTGCAAGGATAATTATTATTTTGGTTTTTTTACTAAAAATGATTTTCAAAAATACTTACATTATCGATAATAATGAATAGTACCGTGGCTAATATTTGATAAAACGAATAAGCCTTAAGGATAAGGATTTATTGATTTGCTAAATTATATGTTTTCTCTTTCATTTTTTCAGCCCACTTGTCATACGACATACTTTTGTCAAAGGTTTGGTATGAGACAGGCTTACCTACGCAAATAGTGAATTTTTTTCCTCTTTGCTTAAAAAGCTCGTTTGGCAAATATAACATTTCCAAATTAGATTTTAACCTTAGGAATTTCCTAAGATTGGCAAGGTTATAAAAGAAATTAGAGTTTCTTCCGTTAATGTGAATAGGTACTATATCGCGTTTGTATTTTTTTGCCTTCGAAATAAAACTTTTTTTCCATTCTAAATCTTCAATTTTCCCTTTTTGTTTTCGGGAAACTAAACCTGCCGGAAAGGTGAGTATTGTTGCTTCCGATTGGTAGGCTTCTACTATTGTTCTTGCAGCTTCTTTTGCTTGCCCTCCATGTTTGTTTATTGGTACAAAAACATCTGATAGGTTCTTGATATTCATTAGGATATCATTAACCAAAAACTTAATTTTCGGAAAATGCCTGCCGAAAATGCTGATTAAAATAATTCCGTCGGGACCACCTAATGGATGATTGGAAGCGAAAATATATCTGCCGTCTTTATTGATGTTTTCAAGACCTTTAATCTCAAAAGTAATTTGAAGTTCTTCCAACACACTATCTGCAAATTCAATACCTTCTTTTTGATAGTTTCTTGATAAGAAATCATTAAGCTCTTCCTGATGGATGATTCTTTTAAGGTAGCGAATTATAAACTTAGGGAGTAGTTTTGAAATTCTTTCACTTTTACTTGCAAAAACCTTCTCTATATCAATTTTTAAATAGCTCTCAGGAGTGTTTTCTTTTTGCATAAAAATCTTAAATATTTTAATATAGTTAGCAAATATCGCAATTTTCTTGCTTTGTTTTTCAAAGATTTATAACAATCTCAATATAATTGAGTGATAATTAGTTGAGATGCTTGTTAAAAGTTATTAACAAAACCATAAAAGTGGGAGTATGTGGTTGAAAGTGGGTAAATTTTTCTCTAATTTTACAATTGTAAATTATTTTTCCCAATGGTAACATTTATAGGTGATTATCCTTGTAGGTTGGACTCAAAAGGCCGTGTTTTGCTGCCTTCTGCTTTTCGGAAGCTCCTTAATGGAGGTTCTGAAAACCGTTGTGTTCTAAGGAAAAATCTTTACGAAAAATGTTTAGACCTCTACTCTATTTCGGAATGGGAGAAGCAAACCGAGATGGTGCGGGCAAAGGTGAATCCTTTTAATAAGAAGCATGCAGGATTTTTGCGGGAGTTTTTTAGAGGTACTGCAGAGGTCTTAATTGATGGGAATGGACGGATTTTAATTCCTAAGAAATTTTTTGATTTTGCCGGATTTTCAAAAGATGTTACCCTGGCCGGACAAGATGGGAAAATCGAAATATGGGATACTGAAACTTACGAAAAATCAGCTCTTGGACAGGATGGATTCAGCACTTTGGCTGATGAAATTTTAGGAGGAGATTTAAATAACGGGTAATCGTTGAGTATGAGCATTTAGAGTTGTTCCTTTGTGTTTCAATTAAAAAGATAAAAAAATGAGTACATACCATATTCCAGTTTTACTAGGAGAGAGTATTGAAGGGTTGGATATAAAACCAGATGGAATCTATGTAGATCTCACTTTTGGTGGAGGAGGCCATTCAAGGGAGATTTTAAAACATCTTACTGCAGGCAAATTGATTGGCTTTGATCAGGATGTGGATGCAGAAGAAAATGTGCCAAAAGACGATCGGTTCATATTTGTCCGTCATAATTTCAGGTACTTTAAGAATTTTATGAAATATTTAGGTTACCCTAAAGTGGATGGGATTTTAGCCGATTTGGGTGTTTCTTCTCATGAATTTGATGTAGCCGAACGAGGTTTTTCTTTTCGTTTTGACGGCGATCTTGATATGAGAATGAATCAGGATTCGAATTTTACTGCTGCTGATTTATTGAATGAGTATAGTGTTGAGGATTTGTTTCGAATTTTCAAATTTTACGGAGAGGTTAAAAATCCAGGCAAGCTCGTGCGGTTAATTGATAATCAAAGAAAAGAAACGCCGTTCACTACCATTCAGCACTTTAAGGAAGTGATTGCTCCTTGTACGCCTAAGTTTAAAGAGCATAAATATTTAGCTCAGGTATTCCAGGCTATTAGGATAGAGGTGAATCAGGAGATGGATGTTTTGAAGGAAATGTTATTGCAGTCTGCTGAAATGTTAAAGCCGGATGGAAGATTGGTTGTGATCACCTATCACTCTTTGGAGGATAGATTGGTGAAGAATTTTATTCGGGATGGAAAATTTGAAGGCAATGCAGAAAAAGATTTCTTTGGGAATGTGCAAACGCCGTTAACCGCGATTAACCGAAAGGTAATTCTTCCGGGTGAAAAAGAGATTGAGCTAAATGGAAGAGCGCGAAGTGCGAAACTTCGGATTGCTCAACCTAAATCATTATAAGGATGTTTAAATTTCGAAAAAAATACAACGATTTCATTAAGCCTAGTGAGGAACTGAAAGAGACGTCTTCAGGTTCGGTCAAGGATTTTATTGATGGAAGTATTTTAACGAAAACGGAAGTGGTGCAACAGTTGCCTTTTATCATTTTCTTAGTTGTTTTAGGAATTTTTTATATCAGCAACAGGTATCGTTCAGAAAGAGTTTATCGCGATATGGTAGGTTTGGAGCAAGAGTTAAAGGAGCTAAGGTTTGAGTCGATAACAACAGCCTCCGATCTGATGTATATGAGCAAGCAATCGGAAGTTGTAAAAAGAGTGGAAAATGAAGGTCTTGATTTGATAGAAGCAACAGAGCCTCCCATTAAAATATATTTAGAGAAGTAGTGCCGATAAAAAAGGATATCATATGGCGGGTAGGGGCGATCTACACTTTGGTGATTATTTTTGCAATACTCATTGTTGGTAGAGTGGTAGCCTTGCAATTGTTCGAAGGAGATAAATGGAGAAGTAAAGCTCAGTCTCTTTCGCAGCGAGATGTGATCGTGTCGGCCAATCGGGGAGATATTTGTGCCGCCGATGGACGGCTTTTAGCAAGTTCATTGCCTTACTATCAGTTGCGAATGGATTTTCGTGCTTCCGGATTGACAGATTCTCTTTTTCGTGCCGATGTTGATTCTTTGGCACTTTGCTTATCGAGGTTTTTTCAGGATAAATCTGCAAAGGATTATAGAAATATGCTTTGGAAAGCGAAGTATCGAACCAAGTCGAACCGGTATTTTTTAATTCACCGAAAGAAAATTAATTACATCGGACTTAAAAAGATCAAGACCTTTCCTATTTTTCGTTTGGGGCAGAATAAAGGTGGATTAATCTGTGAACAGGAAAACAGACGCATACAGCCTCACTTAAATCTGGCCAACAGAACAATAGGATATTTGCTGGAAGGTGAACAAAATCAGCAAATTGGTAAGGTGGGTATCGAAGGTGCTTTTGAAAGTGATTTAAAAGGAGTTGATGGCATAAGTATCATTCAAAAAATGTCGGGCAGATGGTTGCCTGTAAATATGGTCGAGCCTAAAGATGGGAACGATTTGATCACTACCATTGATGTGAATTATCAGGATGTTGCTGAATCGGCTTTAGAGCAACAGCTTGTAAAATACAACGCACATCATGGATCTGTGGTTTTAATGGAGGTGAAAACGGGAGCAGTTAAAGCAATAGCCAATTTAGGTTTCGATGAAAAATCACAATCATATAAGGAAGATTATAATTATGCTATTGGTGAGGCAACAGAACCTGGTTCAACATTCAAGTTGGCTTCAATAATGGCTTTGTTTGAGGATGGATATGTTGGGCCTATGGACTCTGTGGATACGGGGAATGGCGTATTTAGCTATTACAAAGAAAAAATGCGCGATTCTCATGAAGGCGGATATGGAAAAATAACGGTTCAGGAGGCTTTTGAAAAATCATCGAATGTGGGGATTTCGAAATTGGTAAACGATCACTATAAAAACAAACCTCGATCGTTTATTAATCGTCTTTACGAGTTTCGGTTGAATGAACCATTGGGGCTTGCTATTAAAGGAGAAGGAATTCCAAGTATCAAATATCCTGATGATCCATCATGGTCGGGAGTTTCTTTGCCTTGGATGTCGATTGGGTATGCGGTTCAGCAAACACCCTTGCAGACTCTTACATTTTATAATGCAATAGCCAATAATGGTAAGATGATGAAGCCTAGATTTGTAAAGGAATTGAGGTATCACGGCGATGTAATTCAAACTTTTGATAAAGAAGTCTTGAAATCTAAAATCTGTTCCGGAGAAACACTTAAAAATGTGAAAAACATGTTGGAAGGTGTTGTTTTAAGAGGAACGGCCAGAAACCTGCGGAATGCGAACTATACAATTGCCGGAAAGACTGGAACGGCACAAATAGCCGATAAAAATAAAGGTTATAAAGTTAAAGTGTACCAAGCTTCATTTGTTGGGTATTTTCCTGCTGATGATCCAATGTATTCGTGTATTGTTGTGATTAACCGACCAAATAAAACCAAAGGGTTCTATGGAAATCAGGTTGCCGGTCCTGTTTTTAAAACAATTGCAGATAAAGTGTATGCGATGAGCTACTCAATGCATCCAATAAAACCGGATGATGCAAGTTTAGAACCAAAGGTGCCGGTTTCATTGAATGGATATAAAAATGATCTGGACAAAGTGTTTGATGAATTAAACATTGAAATAGCGAATAAAGATATTCAGTCGGAATGGGTGATCACTTCGCGGAAAGACTCAATTATTGAATACAAATACAGAACAATTAAGAAATTTATGGTTCCGAATGTAAAAGGGATGGGTGTTCAGGATGCACTGTATATATTGGAAAATGCAGGACTGAAGGTTCGGGTAAAAGGCTTGGGATCTGTGTCCGGACAATCCATACAACCAGGAGCTTATTTTAATAAAGGAGATCATATTACAATCGATTTATCTTAAAATGTGACAGATGGGAATAAATATAAATGAACTGTTTGGTTCGGTAAATATACAGAGCATAAAGGGGAACAGGGATGTTGAAGTGAATGAGATTCATTTTGATTCCCGAAAGGTGAAACACGGCGATTTATTCGTTGCGTGCAGAGGAACCATGTCTGATGGTCATGATTTTATAGATACAGCAGTTGAAAAGGGAGCAACGGTAATTGTATGCGAAGAGTTACCTGACAGCAGTACTTCTGAAACAACCTTTATTGTGGTTGAAGACTCTTCGGCCACGCTTTCGCAGATAGCACATAATTTTTACAACAAACCAACCGAAAACATACAACTGGTTGGTGTAACAGGAACAAACGGAAAGACCACAATTGCGACACTTCTTTATGATTTGTTTCGAACACTTGG
Organism: Labilibaculum manganireducens; assembly: GCF_002843385.1. GTDB lineage: Bacteria > Bacteroidota > Bacteroidia > Bacteroidales > Marinifilaceae > Labilibaculum > Labilibaculum manganireducens. The sequence goes on along the minus strand of NZ_MVDE01000010.1, from coordinate 58,781 downwards.
CTATAAAGTTGGCTTGTTGTCAACAGTTTGCAATTATGTGGATGAAAAAGAAATTAAGGCAACTCATACTACCCCGGACGCATTGCAGTTGAATGCCTTGTTGGCGGAAATGGTTGAGGCCGGATGCGAATATTGCTTTATGGAAGTTAGCTCGCATGCTATCGATCAAAAGCGGGTTGGTGCATTGAATTATAAAGGAGGAATTTTTACAAATATTACTCACGATCATCTCGATTATCACAAAACATTCGATGCTTATTTAAAGGTGAAAAAAGCTTTTTTTGATCAGCTGGGGAAGAAATCATTTGCCATTACAAATGCCGATGATAAAAATGGAAAGCTGATGCTCCAAAATATGAAAGGGCATAAATTTACCTATTCAACTCGTTCTTTTGCTGATTATCGCTGTCAGATTTTAGAAAAGCACTTTACAGGAATGCTTTTGGAAATGGATGGCACAGAGATATGGACCAACTTTATTGGTGATTTTAATGCTCATAATTTATTGGCTGTTTATGGTACAGCTCGTCTTCTGAATCAAGACAAAGATGAGGTATTACGAGGAATAAGTGAGTTGAAATCTGTTGATGGAAGGTTCGAAAGTATCATTTCTACAGATGGCATTATGGCTATTGTTGATTATGCTCATACTCCGGATGCCTTGAAAAATGTCTTGGAAACAATCGAAGCTTTACGAACAGGAAACGAGCAGGTAATAACAGTTGTTGGTGCCGGTGGCGATAGAGATAAAACCAAAAGACCATTAATGGCAAAAATTAGTGCCGAATTAAGCGATAAGGTAATTCTGACATCGGATAATCCAAGATCGGAAGATCCTGATCAGATTATCAAAGATATGAAGGAAGGAGTGACTGCAAACAATACTCGAAAAGTATTAGCGATCACAGACAGAAAAGAAGCTATACGAACAGCCTGTATGTTAGCGAAAAAGGATGATATTATTTTGGTCGCGGGGAAAGGTCACGAAGATTATCAGGAAATAAAAGGAATTAAGCATCATTTTGATGATAAGGAAATAATCAAGGAAATTTTTAAGCTGTAGTTATGTTATACTATTTATTTAGGTATTTAAATCAATTGGATTTTCCAGGAGCCGGGATGTTTGAATATATCTCATTTCGGGCGGCATTGGCCATTATGACTTCGTTATTTATTGCGACTGTATTTGGGAAAAAGATCATTCTCTTATTGCAAAAGCAGCAAATTGGCGAGATTGTTCGGGATTTGGGCTTAGCCGGTCAAATGGAAAAAAAAGGAACACCAACCATGGGGGGAATCATTATCATTATCTCCATTTTAATTCCGGTTTTACTATTTGCCAAACTCGATAATGTCTACATTTTACTAATGATTATTACAACTATCTGGTTAGGATTAATTGGATTTATCGACGATTATATTAAAGTATTTAAAAAAGACAAGGCCGGTTTAAGCGGCAAGCTTAAAGTAGCTGGCCAAATAGGTTTAGGTCTAATTGTTGGGTTAACCCTTTATATAAATGATGATGTAGTTGTTCGTGAAAAAACGAGTATGTCTGAAATAGGAATTCAAACCGAATTGGTTGACGAAGGATTTACATCGCAGGCTCCCGGGACAACTCGTTTAACAACTGATGAAAAATCAACAAAAACAACGATTCCTTTTTTTAAGAACAATGAATTTGATTATGAGTCCTTAGTTGCTTTTGGTGGAGAATATTCACCTATGTTGGCTTGGCTGGTTTTTATAATCATTACCATATTTATTGTTACAGCCGTTTCAAATGGTGCAAATATCACCGATGGTTTAGATGGTCTGGCGACAGGTTCGTCAGCAATTATTGGTGCCACTTTGGGAATATTGGCCTATGTATCCGGTCACGTGGTGTATGCTGATTATTTGAATATCATGTACATTCCAAATTCAGGCGAACTGGTGATTTTTATTGCTGCTTTTATTGGAGCAACCATTGGCTTTATGTGGTACAACTCCTACCCGGCACAAGTTTTTATGGGTGATACAGGCAGTTTGTCTTTGGGAGGAATTATAGCCGTTTTTGCCATTGTTATTCACAAAGAATTGTTGATTCCTGTTTTATGCGGAATTTTTCTTGTTGAGAATATTTCGGTGATGATGCAGGTTTCCTGGTTTAAATACACCAGAAAAAAATACGGTGAAGGACGAAGAATATTTAAAATGGCACCTCTTCATCATCATTATCAGATGAAAGGATATCCAGAACCAAAAATTGTTACCCGATTTTGGATCATTGGAATTTTTCTGGCGATTATAACAATAGTAACTCTAAAAATCAGATAAGTACATATGGCAAAACGAATCGTCATATTAGGTGCAGGAGAAAGTGGTGTTGGTGCGGCTGTGTTGGCCAAATCAAAAGGCTTTGATGTGTTTGTTTCAGACTTAGGAGAAATAAGTCCCAAGTACAAGCTTGCGTTGAATAAGTATCAGCTTGATTTTGAGGAAAAGCAACATACAGAATCTCTTATATTATCGGCAGATGAAGTTGTGAAAAGTCCTGGAATTCCTGATACAGCTCCTTTAATTGTTAAGCTGAATGAAAGAAATATTCCTGTAATTTCTGAAATTGAATTTGCGGGAAGATTCTCCAATGCTAAAATGATATGTATAACCGGCAGTAACGGAAAAACAACAACAACTTTGCTTTTGTATCATATGCTGAAGAAGGCCGGATTGCATGTTGGTTTAGCTGGAAATGTAGGAGATAGTCTGGCTTGGCAGGTTGCCGAAAAAGATTATACGCATTATGTGGTTGAGTTGAGTAGCTTTCAGTTGGATGGGATGTTTGATTTTAGAGCTAACATTGCTATACTATTAAATATTACGCCGGATCATTTGGATCGGTACGATTATAAAATGGAAAATTACATCAATTCAAAATTCAGAATATTGCAAAATATGAAATCCGAGGATTCTTTTGTGTTTTGCACTGATGATGATATCATCAAAAAGGAATTAATGAATTGTGATACTCTTGCTCAATTATTGCCGTTTTCCGTTCGGGAAATAAAAGAAATGTGCGGATGGATTGAGAATGAACTTTTAAAAATTCAATACAACGAAAATCTCTTTTCTATGGATAAAAAAGATTTGTCTTTACCTGGAATTCACAACGTATATAATTCATTGGCATCAGGAATTGCCGGAAGTGTACTGCAAATTCGGAAGGAAGTAATTCGCCAAAGTTTAAGTGATTTTCAAGGTGTTGATCATCGATTGGAAAAAGTGGTTCGAGTAAGGGGAATTCAGTTTATTAATGATTCAAAAGCTACAAATATCAACTCTACATGGTACGCATTGGAAAGTATGGATGAGCCGGTAGTTTGGATTGTTGGCGGAGTTGATAAAGGAAACGATTATTCGGTTTTGTATGATTTGGTGAAAGAAAAGGTGAAAGGAATTGTGTGTTTGGGTGTTGACAACGCTAAAATTCATGCAGCTTTTGATGGTAAAGTGGATTTTATAGTTGATGCCGGATCTATGAAAGAGGCAGTGACTCAAGCATATGAAATGGCCAATAAGGAAGAGATTGTTTTGTTGTCTCCTGCTTGTGCAAGTTTCGATTTGTTCAAGAATTATGAAGACCGCGGGAATCAGTTCAAGGAAGAAGTAAGAAATTTATAAATTGAAGATATGGCGGGTTTTTTTAAGAATTTAAGCTTGAAGGGGGATAAGACCATCTGGATCATTATCTTTTTTCTGTCCATGATTTCTTTGCTGGTTGTATATAGTTCAACCGGAACACTTGCCTATAAGGTGAAAGGTGGGAATACATCCTATTTTTTTATTAAGCAACTGATTCTTTTGGGTGGTTGCTACATGATTATTTATGTAGTTCATCGGATACATTTTAAGGTATATTCCAGTTCAGCCAATCTGGTTCTCATCATTTCAATCGGATTGCTCATATTGGCAAAACTCGTTGGTACAAACTTAAATGATGCCTCAAGGTGGATCACCATTCCTGGAATAGGGTTCAATTTTCAACCGTCGGAGCTCGCTAAACTTGCGTTAATATTGCATGTTTCCAGAACATTGTCACGATATCAGGCTGAAGATTCCTGCAAAAAAGAGGCGTTTTGGCACATTGTTATTCCTGTAGGAATTGTGTGTTTGCTGATTTTTTTGGATGATTTTTCTACTTCAGTATTGTTGGGAGGTGTATGTTATTTGCTGATGTTTATTGGTAGAATAGCAAAAAAATATTTGTTCGGATCGGTGGGTGTTGTTTTGGGATTGGTGATTATGCTGATTGTAATGGCACCTTTGCTTCCCAGCATCGGACGTGTTCAAACCGTTCGGAGTCGAATCGTTAACTTTTTTGATAAAGACGAGTCAAATGTAAATAACAACCAGAATTATCAGGTAGAACAAGCGAAAATTGCTGTCGTTTCAGGAGGGATTTTCGGGAAGTTCCCAGGAAATAGTACACAGCGGAATTTTTTACCACATCCGTATTCTGATTTTATTTATGCCATTATTTTGGAAGAAATGGGTTGGATTGGAGGTTTTATCATACTGGCTTTTTATCTCATATTACTGTATCGCGCCGGCTTGATTGTTCGGAAATGCAATCGGACTTTTCCGGCTTTGTTGGTGGTTGGTTTAACTTTAAGTATTGTTTTTCAGGCATTGACCAATATGGCAGTGTCGGTTAATTTAATCCCGGTAACAGGACAACCTTTACCTTTAGTGAGTATGGGAGGTACATCGTTAATTTTTACAAGTGCCGCCTTTGGAATGATATTAAGTGTGAGTAATTGGGTAAATGAGGAAGAGAAATTGAATGAAGAAGCAAAAGTAAATGAAGCAGAAAATTAAAGTAATTGTTAGCGGAGGCGGAACAGGCGGACACATATTTCCGGCTATTTCAATTGCAAATGCTTTAAAACAAAAGCATAGCGATTGTGAAATTTTATTTGTAGGAGCCGAAGGGAAAATGGAAATGGAAAAAGTTCCTTCTGCAGGATATAAAATAGTTGGATTACCAATACGCGGACTTCAACGAAATTTTTCGAAGGAGAATTTGAAATTTTTTTCGAGGCTTTTTAAAAGTTTGAGAAAAGCCAAGGCCATTGTTAAGGATTTTCAACCTGATGCAGTTGTTGGTGTTGGAGGATATGCAAGTGGCCCGCTTTTACATGCAGCAGCTAAAATGGGAATTCCTACCGTAATTCAGGAACAGAATTCGTATGCAGGAATAACAAATAAACTTTTGGCAAAAAAAGCAAAAAAGATTTGTGTGGCTTACGAAGGAATGGAACGATTTTTTCCTGCTGACAAAATATTATTGACTGGAAATCCTGTTCGAAAAGATTTAATGAATATTGCTTCGAAAAAGCAGGAGGCAATGGCTCATTTTGGGTTAGATCCTGAAAAGAAAACCATTTTGGTTGTAGGGGGAAGTTTGGGAGCAAGAACCATTAATAATAGTATGTTGGGTTCGCTTTCAGCAATTTCAGATTCTGAAGTTCAGGTAATCTGGCAAACAGGAAAGTTTTACATTGAAAAGGTTCGTGAAGAATTGAAAAATTGGGACATCCCCGGATTAAAGGTTTTTGACTTTTTGGGGAGAATGGACTTGGCTTATGCTGCTGCCGATATGGTTATTTCCAGAGCCGGAGCAGGTACAATATCAGAACTATGTCTGGTAGAAAAGCCATGTATTTTGGTACCGTCACCTAATGTTTCAGAAGATCACCAAACCAAGAATGCCATGGCTCTGGTAAATAAGAATGCAGCGATAATGGTAAAAGATATTGATGCTGAAAAGGAATTGGTTGCGGAGGCATTAAAACTGATAAATGATGCAGATAAATTATCTGAGCTTTCGGCGAATTGCAAGGCTTTGGCGAAGCCCGATGCTGCAGATGAAATTGCAGAACAAATAATAGCATTAACATAGATTATGCGGATTAAGAATTATAAAAATATTTACTTTATCGGGATTGGTGGAATTGGCATGAGTGCTATAGCCCGCTACTTTAATTCCATTGGTAAGAATGTGTTTGGCTACGATCGAATGGCCACTCAGCTTACTGCGGAATTAACTGCGGAAGGTATTGGTATAACTTTTCAGGAAGATGTCGATCAAATTCCAGCACGTTATCAATCTAAGTATGATACTTTAGTAGTGTACACACCTGCTATTCCTGCAAATCATCCTCAATTGATTTATTTTCAGCAGCAACAATTTGAAATTATGAAGCGATCGCAGGTTCTGGGTTTGCTTTCCGATAATTTGAATGGTATAGGTATTGCCGGAACCCATGGTAAAACTACGGTTTCAACGATTACAGCGCATATTTTTAAAACATCAGCCTTAGATTGCAATGCTTTTTTAGGAGGAATTTCCCGCAACTATCAGTCTAATCTTTTACTGTCAAAAACCAGTCCCTGGATGATTCTTGAGGCTGATGAGTTTGATCGTTCATTTCTTCAATTACATCCACAGTTGGCTGTAGTTACCTCAATGGATGCTGATCATTTGGATATTTACGGCAATAAAAATGAATTGGAAAAGAGCTTTCAGGCTTTTGTTTATCAAATAAAAGAGGGGGGAATCCTTGTTTATAAAAAGGGATTGATTCTCACTCATGATAAACTTTCGGCTTATACTTATTCATTAGAGGAGAAAGCAGATTTTTATGCTGAGAACATCAAATTAGTGGAAGGATTTTACCAATTTGATTTGGTGTATCCGGATGGAATAATTAAAGATTTGTTGTTCTCCTACCCAGGGAAAATTAATGTTGAAAATGCAATTGCAGCATCAGCTATGGCTCTTCTTTGCGGTGTTGAAGCTGATGAGTTGAGAAAAGCTCTTTCAACTTTTAAAGGTGTTAGAAGAAGGTTTGATTATCAAATCAGAAATGAAAAAATTGTTTTTATTGATGATTATGCACACCATCCAAAAGAATTATGGGAAAGTATTTCATCGGTAAGGGAATTGTATCCTGAAAAGAATATAACCGGAATATTTCAACCTCATTTATATTCACGAACAAGAGATTTTGCAGAAGGTTTTGCTGCAAGTTTAAATCTTTTAGATGAAGTCATTCTTTTGGATATTTATCCAGCCAGAGAATTGCCAATAGAAGGGGTTAGTTCTGAAATTATTTTGAAAAACCTGAAGGTGCCAGCTAAATTATGTAGTAAAGGTGATTTGATAGAGTTACTTAGAGAGAAAGAATTTGAAGTTTTACTAACTTTAGGTGCAGGCGATATCGACAAGTTGGTTGAGCCGATTAAAAATTTAATTTGCGAACGATTGGAATGCTAAAAAAAATTGCAAAGACATTAATTTGGGTATTCTTGCTGGGGTACTTAATTGTAGTTTTTTCCTTTGCCAATGGCAAATCGGAGAAGCTGGTGTTTTCAGGTACACTGGTAAATGTGGTTGATAGTGTGAAAAGAGGTTTTGTAAGCAATTCTGATGTTGAAAGAATTATTAAGAAAAAATATCCGGGAGTTGTAGGGACTACTATTTCCGAAGTTAATAAAGAAGCATTGGAGGATCTAATAGACAAGATTCCTTATGTGAAAAAATCGGAAGTGTACAATTCGCTTTCCGGGAAATTAATTGTTGAAATTAAACAACGCAATCCAATTGTGCGGATTTTATCGGGGAATGGATATTATATTGATGCGGATGGAGAAAAAATGCCCTTGTCTGTAAATTTTACATCAAGGGTTTTGGTGGTTTCAGGGGCTGTAAATGATCAGTTGATAAAAGAAGAACTGTTTGAGTTGGTAAAATTTATTACAAATGATGAATTTTGGAAATCGCAGATCACACAAATTGATGTAGACAGAAACAAGGAGTATGTTTTAATTCCTCGTGTTGGAGCTCATAAAATTGAATTGGGGAGTATTGAAAACTACGAACAGAAATTTCAAAAATTGAGAGCTTTGTATACCAAAGGATTTTCAAAAAAAGGTTGGAATACGTATAGTAAAATCAATTTGAAATATAAGAATCAGGTAGTTTGCACAAAAAAGAATTTAAATGACTAGCAGGAATAATATCATAGCAGCTATCGATATAGGCACAACTAAAATTGTTGCCATAATGGGAGAAGTAGACGCCGATGGCAGGTTGCGGATTATAGGTATGGAAAAAACCGTATCGAGGGGCGTTAAGAGGGGAGTGATTCATAGTATTGAAGATACAATTGGTGCTATCAGTGAGGTAGTTGATCGATTGACGGAGAAAACCAACAAAGAAATTTCTACAGTTTATGTAGGTATTGCCGGACAGCATATACGGAGCATAAAGAACCGACAGTTTAAATACATCCAAAATGGAATTGGTGAAATTACTAAAATGGATGTTGAGGAAATCATAAATGAGAATTTTAGGATTCCAATTGAGGTTGGAGAACAAATACTGCATGTGATTCCGCAGGATTACGTAGTTGACAAGGAGGCAGGCATTCGGAATCCAATAGGAATGGCCGGACGAAGGCTGGATGGGAATTTCAATATTATTATTGGAAGAACTGCATCTGCACGCAATATTGAGAAATGTGTGAAGGAAGTTGGATTAGAAATTGAAGAACTGGTTTTGGAGCCTTTAGCTTCTTCTTTATCTGTGCTAAGCGAAGAAGAAAAAGAGGCTGGAGTTGTTTTGGTTGACATTGGCGGCGGGACAACGGATATTACAGTTTATTTTGATGGTATACTAAGGCATACTGCAGTAATTCCTTTTGGTGGCGATATTGTTACCCGAGACATAAAGGAAGGTTGCTCGGTACTTATAAAACAGGCCGAAGCTTTAAAAATTCAGTTTGGAGAAGCTGTCGCTGATTTAGTGGACGAAGAAAAGGTGGTTACCATTCCAAGTGTTGGTGGTTGGGATCCAAAGGAAATTTCTTTTAAAACCTTGGCTCAAATCATTCAATGCCGAATGGAGGAGATTATTGACAGTGTTAAATTTCAAATCGAAATTACAGGGCTGCACGATAAAATTGGTGCCGGAATCGTATTGACAGGTGGAGGTGCATTACTTACGAATCTTGACGTGCTGACTCAAAAACAAACCGGAATAGATGTTCGTATAGGCTATCCCGGAGCATCATCTAAAATAATTTTAGATGAAACCTTAAATCAGCCAATTTATGCAACAGGAATCGGATTGATGCTAAAAGGTTTGAATAAACCTCGTAAAAAAACTCAGAATCAGAATACAGACAAAAATAAAACAGGCAAAAAGAAAGGATTTCAGAAATTTTTTAGTGCTTTGTTTGATACTGATGATTTGAAAATGTAAATAAAATATTGTAACCCTAATACTTGTGACATCATGATTGACGAATTGTTACCGGTTGATTTTGAACCTAAAGAGAAATCCATTATAAAAGTGATTGGTGTGGGTGGCGGTGGAAGTAACGCTGTTAATCACATGTTAAAAGAAGGAATCACTGGGGTCGATTTTGTAATATGTAATACTGATTCTCAGGCATTGGAAAACAGTCAGGTGCCGATTAAGGTACAGCTTGGTAAATCACTTACCGAGGGTAGAGGGGCTGGAAACAAACCGGAAAGAGGAAGGGAATCTGCACTTGAAAGTATTGATGACATCAATAAAGTTTTAAGTGAGAAAACCAAGATGATATTTGTGACTGCCGGTATGGGAGGTGGAACCGGTACAGGTGCAGCTCCTATAATTGCAGAAACAGCCAGAAAGCAGGGAGTCTTAACTGTTGGAATTGTAACGATCCCATTTCGATTTGAGGGGAAACGAAGAATTGAGCAGGCGATGGAAGGAATTGCCAATTTGGAAAAGCATGTTGATGCACTTCTAATCATCAATAACGAAAAGTTGAGGATGATGTATGGTGATTTAAAATTATCGGATGCCTTTGCAAAGGCTGATGATGTTTTGTCTATTGCCGCCAAAAGTATTGCCGAAATAATTACTGTTCATGGTTATGTAAATGTCGATTTTGCCGATGTGGAAACCGTGATGAGGGATAGTGGTGTAGCCGTAATGGGATCAGCTTCTGCTTCAGGTGAAGACAGAGCACTTCGTGCTATTGAAGAGGCACTTACATCTCCGTTATTGAATAGTAATAATATTTGCGGAGCAAGAAATATCTTATTAAATATCATCTCGGGTAAAGATGAGGTGACCATGCAGGAGGTTAGTGTGATTACCGATTACGTTCACGATGTAGTGGGTGATGAGGTGAGTATTATTTGGGGAAATGGTAATAGTGATAGGCTGGAGGATGAATTAAGCGTTACAATTATTGCTACCGGATTTTCCGAAAGCCCTATTCCTGAATTAAGTATAGAACCTCGGAAATCAGTTCAAAATGAAGCTCCTAAATTGGAGCTGATTATTGAGAATCCAGCCGAAGCTGAGGAGATTGCGGCAATGAAAAAGCGGGAGGAGAGGCAACGAAGAGAAGAGTTGATGAGAAAACGCTCCGATGAGGACCGTGAGGAGTATGAGGTAGCAGAAGAGAAAAAAACGCCTGTAACTAAAAGTAAGGAACCTGTTGAAGTTGAGGAAGAAAGAGGAGAAGAGGAACATAAAAAAGGAAGTCTTGACAATTGGTTTAAAGATAAGTTTACACAGATTTTTGATAATAATGATTCTTCGATGTAGCGTTTTAAGCAACGTGTGATTATAAAGAGATAATTTTAGATATTAAATGACTGAGGATTTAATTGATTTTAGTTTACAGGAAAATGAATCATCGATTATAAAAGTAATTGGTGTTGGTGGTGGTGGCGGTAACGCTGTAAATTATATGTATAAGCAGGGCATAAAAGATGTGGATTTTGTCATTTGCAATACTGATGCCCAGGCCCTTGAAACAAGTGAAATTCCTGTGAAAATTCAGCTGGGCGAATCGCTGACTGAAGGTCGTGGTGCGGGTAACAAACCCGAACGGGGTGAGCAATCTGCGATTGAGAATTTGGAGGATATAATTGAGGTGCTGGCTGATAATACCAAAATGGTTTTTATTACTGCTGGTATGGGAGGAGGAACAGGCACAGGTGCCGCTCCGGTTATCGCGAAAGCGGCTAAAGAAATGGGGATTTTAACGGTGGGTATTGTTACGATACCATTTCGTTTTGAAGGACGCCAGCGATTGCATCAGGCCATTGAAGGAATCAATAAATTAAAAGAGAATGTGGATTCCCTTTTAGTGATAAACAATGAAAAGCTAAGCGAGATTTACGGCGATTTAAAGTTGTCTACAGCCTTTTCCAAGGCGGATGATGTGTTGGCAACCGCAGCTAAAGGGATTGCTGAGATTATAACGCTTCATGGTTATATCAACGTAGATTTTGAAGATGTAAAAACAGTAATGACGGATAGTGGCGTTGCAGTAATGGGATCTGCTTCGGCTGAGGGAGAGGATCGTGCTGTTAATGCCATTCGCGAGGCTCTTACATCACCATTATTGAACAGCAATGATGTTAGAGGTGCCCGAAATATTCTCTTAAATATTAGTTCCGGTCAGGAAGAGGTAACTATGGATGAGGTGGGACAAATAACCGACTACGTTCAGGAGGCTGTTGGCGATAGTGCTTCTATTATTTGGGGTACAGGTCAGGATTTGGCATTAGGAAACAAAGTATCGGTTACAATCATAGCAACGGGTTTCGATAATGGTTTAATTCCAGAGGAGAAGGCGACACCCAAAACTGCATCTTTTCAGGCTGGCAGAGGACGCAACAGTGCTGTCGATCAAGTAAAAACTATTTTAGAAGAAGAGGCGAATGAAAAATTGGAAGAGAATCAGTTAATCTTGACCGATTTGAAGGATACTGAAATTGATGAAATTGAAAATATTCCTGCTTACAAGCGAAAACTGAAGAATATAGACAACCAGAAATTTCAATCTGGTAAGGTTATTCGCTTTACTTTAGACGAAGAGTAGTCATACAGTCATAAATTTGATAAAAATTAAAAATACAAAACAATGGGTTTATTAGAACAGATCAATTCAGATATAAAAACTGCCATGAAGGCGAAGGAAAGAGACAGATTGGAAGCACTCCGAGCTGTGAAAGCAGCCTTTACAATGGAAATGACAAAAACAGGAGCTGCCGATATCGACAATGATTCTGCACTTAAGATCATTCAGCGGTTGGTGAAACAACGTAAAGATTCAGCCAGTACTTTCTCTGCCGGAGGACGTGAAGATTTAGCCGGAAAGGAACTTCTGGAATTAAGTTATTTAGAGGTTTATCTTCCTGCTCAATTGTCTGATGAAGATTTGACCGCTGCTGTTCAGGGTATTATCACTAAAACCGGAGCATCTTCTATGAAAGATATGGGGAAAGTAATGGGATTGGCTTCCAAAGAATTAACCGGTAAAGCTGACGGTAAAGCTATTGCTGATAAAGTTAAAGAGCTTTTGTCTCAGCTTTAATAAGGAATTTAAGAGTGCTGCCTTTGCAGTATCTCTTTTTTTTGGACAAACTTAAATGCACAAAAAAAGCGGGATGATAATTTATCATCCCGCTTTTTAATGAGTTTTACTCTCTAATAAAACTTGTATCTTTTATCAATAACATTTGCATTTTCTTTCAATGCCTGGAATGCCTGATAGTTTGTTCTGTATTGATATCCTTGCTCTAATCTTGATTTAAAAGCTTGAACGGTAACATCGGAAACTTCATCGCTGTTTTCGTTAGTAATAACAAGCATGTAAACACCTTGATTGCCTTCAACAGGAGATGAAATTTTACCTTTCTCCAGCATTGAAGCTGTACTTATTACTTTAGGCTCAATTCCTGCACCAGGAATCTGGAACGATTGGAAGCTGATACCTGTTGCAGTTTTAACTTCCAGGTTTTCTTTTTGTGCCACAGAAAGCAAACTTTGAGCTCCTGCACTGCTCTTTGTCATCTCAGCAATAATTAGTTCAGCTTTTTTATCTTTTCTGATCGCTCTCTTGATTTCAGAAACCTTATCTTGAATAGATGCAATTCCTTCTTCTTTTATATCAGAAAGGATCGCAACAACAAATTTGTTTCCAAATTCGAAAACTGCAGAGTTGTCATTATTCAATAAAATACTTTCCATATTATCAGTGTTATAGGCAGCTCTAACAAGATCTCTTGAATTTTCCAGTCCGGGGATCAATTTAGTTTCTCTTTTAAGATTTGCTGTTCTACGGTTTAAACCATCAGAAGTACTAGCTTTCTCGAACGCATTTTTGTCAAGATTGTTACCTGCAAAAGTACGGGCTTTAGCATAAGCTGCCTGAATTGTTTTTTGACTGGCTTCAACCTTACGGTCAACAATAGCAAGTTGAACTTTTTTCACAGCATTACTCATATTGGTAACCTGAATAACGTGAGCTCCAAATTGAGTTAGAACAACTTTTACCTCATTCTTTTTCGAAGAGAAAGCAGCATCGTTGAATGGCTGAACCATTTTTCCTTGAGTAAACCATCCTAAGTCACCACCGTTAACAGCAGAACCTTGATCTGATGAGTTTTCTTTTGCTAAAACAGCAAACTCAGCTCCTTTATCAAGTAAAACTTTCAAACTGTCAGCTTTTGCTTCAGCACCTTTATAGTCACCATTAACAGGACGAATTAGAATGTGACGGGCTTTTACTGAATCAGGAAGCATTTTTACTTCATGCAGTTTTGCCATTTTATACATTTCGTTTTCGAAGTAAGGGCCAAATACATCACCTTTATTTGCAGAGAACGCGAATGCGTTAAGATCAGCATTTGTGATTTCGTCTTGTTTGAAATAGTAAGCATTAAAATCACTGTCGCCATTCAATTCTACAAATTGAACGTTATTGCTTTCATTTGTGAAGTCTTCTTTCAAGTCAACAATCCATTTTTCAGTTGCTTTGTAATCCTCAGTAGAAGGTATAACGTCAAATGATACGTAATCAATTTTTCTTGATTCTGTTTGTTTGAACAGATCTTCGTGTTTACTATAGTAATCTCTGATTTCAGATTCAGTTACATTAATAGTACTGTCTGGAATTAGATTGTAACTTTTTACAATGTAATTGAAATCTACCTTTTTACTTCCTTTAGCAGCCATGTCTTTAACCAATACATTTGGCATGTAAAGACCTTTTTGAACTAAGGTATTGTACTTAACAAGATTTCTTTGCGTAATAATTGATTCTTCGATGTTTAACCAGTAAGCTTTTTGAGGAGTTCCGTTAGGAGCTGCAATTAATTGCTTAAGAGTTGCAACTACTTGATCTTTATCAACCAATCCGTTTTCGTTCTGAAATAACTGACGAATAGCAGGATCAATATTTCGACCTTGAACCATATCAAATAATTCCTCAGAAGAAATAGAAATTCCCAACTCATCATACTCGCGGTTCATTACAAATTCCTGAACCATCTGTTGCCAAACCTGCTCTCTTAAACGCTCAATCTGTTCCGATGGAATTGAGTTCTGTCCGGACATGAGTTTGTTAATCTCAAGACTATGATTGAATCGGTTTTGGAAATCACGGATGTTTACTGATTCCCCTGCAATTTCTGCCATCTCATTTCGTGAGTTTGCTAATAACGAACCACCTGATTTTAGAGCATCTCCAGCAATAAATGCAAGAAGAGCACCACCAATAATGATCCCTATAAAAACACCACGATTTCTTATTTTTTGTAATGTTGCCATCGAAAAAGATTTAAATATTCTTAATTAGGCTACGAATATACAAAAAAATGGGAAATGATCGCTTTTTATTGCAATTGGATTACTTGCTTTTATAGTAAAATAAAAAGAGACTTGAAAGTAATTATTTCTATCTGGAATAATATTGACCTGATCCTACTTACAATTGAGGATGCGGACATGCCCGGATATCTATTTTGGATATAAATAGAGGTGATTTTAATGTAGATAAGAAAATTGGGGATGAAGGATATTCTATAGAATTGTTAAGCGTATTTTAACAACGCGGGTATTGCTTACTTCCAGAATTTTAAAACTGAAATTTTCAATGCGAATTGTTTCATTATACATTGGTATACTTTCGTGAGTGAAAATAAGAAAGCCGTTTAATGTTTCAAAGTCTTCTGATACGGGCAGGTTAAGTTCATACTTATCATTTAGATAATCTATTTCCAAACGGCCTGCGAAAATGTATTCTGTATCTGAAATTTTCTGTTCTTCCAAATCTACGTCATCATGTTCATCTTCAATTTCACCAAATATCTCTTCCATGATGTCTTCGATGGTAACCATTCCCGCTGTTCCTCCAAATTCATCAACAACTACGGCAACACTTTTATGTTCGCGCGTAAAAAGATTTAGTAATTTATGAGCGGGCATTGTTTCGGGTACAATAATAATATTGCTTAAGCCTGCTTTTATACTTTGTGGATTTTTAAAAATTACAGACGAGTGTATATAACCTACAATATTGTCGATTGAATCTTTGTAGATTAAAATTCTGGAGTATCCGGTTTCTATAAAGCGTTGCGTCAGGCTTGAAATATCACCACTAATTTCCATTGCCTCAATTTCATTTCGGGGCACAATGCATTCGCGCAATTTCACCTTCGAAAAATCGAGTGCATTTCTAAATATTTTTATGTCGTGAAGATCGTCTTCGGCTATGGTTTGGGCATCATGGCCTTCCTGTACCAAATGATCCAGATCAACTTTCCCAAAAGCCTGCGTTTCTTCTTCTTCGGTAATGTTAGTTTTAAAAATTTTTCGGATAATATTTTTTGATAGGAATATAGTGAACGATGTTATCGGATAGAATAAAATGTAAAAAAACATCACCGGAAGGGCAAACAGGTTCAAAGCCATGTTTGGATTGATCCTAAAAAGAGTTTTGGGTATAAATTCTGCAGTAACCAGAATTAATATGGTTGAAAGAAATGTTTGAACAGCCAGTATTATTGAATCGGAATCAATCCATATGGCTATAGAAGGTTCCAATAACTTAGCCATAAGAATACCATATATTACAAGGGCAATGTTGTTGCCAACAAGCATGGTACTAATATAATATCCTGGGTTTTGAGAAAAAATAGAAATAACCTTAGCCGAAACTGTATTTTTGTTTCGGTCAAGTTCCATTCGCAACTTGTTTGCAGCAATAAAAGCAATTTCCATTCCTGAGAAAAATGCAGATAAGGTCAGCATGATAAAAATGATGATCAGCTCGTTCATTTATTTCCGGGCTTTGTTTTTCTCTTGTAATTTCCGCATGTATCTTCTCCATACATACATCAAACCAGCAATGCCGGCGATAACATACAGCATAATACTTTCAGCAAATCCGTAATCAATTGTTTTGTGTACAGCAGCAATCAAGCCAACAATCATAACTATTAACCAGGTGATTTCTAAAATGAAAGGGAGTTTTTGTTTCATGTGTTAAATGATTTTAGATGCAATATAGTACGATTTTATTCTTATTGTTCTGTTTCATCATTTAAATATACTTCACCAGTAACTTTTTTGAGGGTAATCTTATCCATTTTATCATCAGAAGAAAAACCGATTCCTTCCAAAACCTGACCGTCATCTGTGGTAATTCTAACATATTGATCCGAATAAATGAGACCTTTACCTTGATCCCAGTACATTAATTCGGTATTTATTGTTTTCCCGTCATCACTAACAGCAATAACTTTATTTCTTAGTTCCCACAATTGATCTGAGGTAAAGTGTTTGGCATAATTTGCTTCTATTTGTCCGGCAACAGTTCCGTCATCGTCATAGGAAGTAATTTTTCCTCCTTTTGGGAAATCCTGATACTCTTTATCTTCGGTTTTCACATCAATAAATTCAACCGCAAAAGCACGATATTTAATTCGTGTCGAATCGGTGAAAATAAATTCAACATCTTTGCCCGAACGCTCCGGGGTTTTTTCGTTACTTGTAATACTTTGTACCTCTTTAATACTGTTTTCACAAGACAAAAGCATTGTAATCCCGGAAAGGATCACAATGCTTTTGATAATATTATTGATATTTTTCAAAGTTTTATTCTGTTAATCTTGCTTTGGTTGATTCGTTAATCCAATCTCCAACTTTATAAGTATCTCCTTCTTTAATTCCTTCGAAGAAAGCTTCCTCTTTGCGAGGGAAATACTTAGAGTAAGTAGTAATTAATTCGCGGGCTTCTTCAGAACAATCAGGATCTAAAGCTTTAGCTTTAGCGAATTTATCAACAGCTACCCAATAAACAGCTTGTTTTTCAAGCGGACTTGATCCGTAATTTTTGCTGTAAGCTGCATAAGCTTTTCCAATCAACAAATAAGGTTGTCCCCAATTCGCTCTAAAGCCAGCAGCCTTTAATGCGTTGGATTTAGCATCACTGTATTTGCCTTGCATTAAAAGAATGGTAGCTAATTTGAAATGAAGGTCTGCTTTAACATCAGCATCTGTTTCCAATTCGATAGACTTAACTAAGTACTCTTTACTTTTGTCAAATTCTTTTTTCTTGATAAACATTTTTGCCAGATTGTGTGCAGCATCAGCATTAGGATCCAATTCGTATTTTCTTTCCGCAACTTCCGCATACAAAGCTCCATCTTCACATTCCTGACGATTCAACATTCTTAAGATCTTATTGATCAGAACCAAATCATCATGATTTGCATGAAATTTAGGAGTAAAGATATTGCTTAAGGTTTCACAATCAGCAACTCCGGCAGCAAAGAAAATTTGTTCTACATTCAATCTTGCGTTGTTGATATTGTCTTTTTTAGCTGGATCAGTCTCAGCATCCATTTGCTTCTTAGCCATATCCATAAAAAGAAGGTAATTGTCGATTACTTCTTCTGCTTCTATTTGATTGTTTTGAACCAAAACTTTTGATGCTTCCATTGTGTTGGCAATAACTTTCGCTTCAGCATCCAGTCCTTGCATTTCAATGGATTTTTTCATTATAGCATAAGCTTCTTTTACAGAAGGGATGTCTTTTTCACGGTATTGAAATAAATCACCACCTTTACGTCCAAGAATCCAACCTGCAGGATATTTACGATCTTTACCAAAATATTTAATTCGGTTATCGTAAACCATCATTAAAGTGTCAATGTATTTGTCATTCTTAGTAGCGCGGTATAATCCTTCCATTATTTTCACACCATTAATATAAGTGGATTTTTGGTAGGCGGGTGCATTTTTATAAACGTATCTCCATCCGGTAAGTGCTTCTTTGTAATTTCCCTGCTTTACCATCTCGATGTAAAGAGACGCGTTCAAAATTGTTTGAGCACTATCCAACCCATATTTTGATTCCAAAGTCTGAGCTTCCGCTTTAAACAGACCCGAAAACAAAAGAACCATTGTTACAATTAAAAGTCTTGTCTTCATATTACTATTTTTTTTTATAATCAAGTTACTTTTTATTTCAAAACCAAAAATGACATTTCGATTTACCTGCAAAATCTCAATATTTTAAACCAGGGTCTAAATATAACGAAAGTTTTAGTTTTGTCAGAACTAAAACTGCAAAACTCATACCAAAAATTAGTACAAGCTTCTAAACTGGTTGGGATATCTATATTTAAGAGCCCTTTGCAAAACTATAAATAAAATATAAAGCTGCAAAAAATACTGCTTATTAAGAGTGAATCAATAAATTAAATTCCAATATCTTATTCAAACCTTCCAATACGATTTCGGGATGATAAGCTGCTTTGTTATCTAATGATTTATTCAAAAAATGGGCATCTCCTCCGGTAATCACTACACGTAATTCCGGATGTATTGCTTTTAATTTGTTGATGTATGAATCTATTTCGAAGATCAGACCATTTTGAACGCCTGATACTATTGCATCATTGGTGTTTTTACCAATTAAACTGAAATCTTCATTTTTTGAGAGCTCGGGCAGGTTTTGAGTAAATTCGTGTAAAGCTTTGAACCGCATTTTTAAACCGGGAGATATACAGCCTCCTAAATATTGGGCTTTAGCAGTAACAAAATCGAACGTGATAGCGGTTCCGGCATCTATTACCAGTATGTCTTTTCCTTTATACAAACCATGTGCGCCTGCACAAGCGGCTAATCGATCGTAGCCGAGTGTGCTTTTCGATTCATATAAGTTTTCCAGTGGTGTGCCTATTTCTGAATTAAAAAACAGAACAACTTTGCAGGCCAATTTTAATTTGGAGATTAATTCTTCAGGATATTTTCTAACAGAAGAAATAATAACATTGGGTGCATTTTCACATTTTGATAAAAGGCCGGAAACGAATTCAGTTTCCCCTAATGTTGAGTTTTCAAGTCTAACTAATTGATTGTTTTCAAAGAAGCCTGACTTTATTTGTGTGTTCCCTATGTCTACTATTAAATTCAAAAGAGTCGGAATGATGGTAATTTATTGTAAATGTCTTGTAAAATCGCATAAAATTAGTAAACTTTAGGCATATTAGTCTATTGATACTTAGGTTTTTTATAATCATTTTAAATAAGATGGTATTTAATTATTCAGTAAGTACAATTTAAATGATTGCATATCCTTTTTTTAGATTAAAATCGATCACACATTCAATTTTAGATTGATGAAGAAAAAAATTTTAATTGTAGAAGATGACAGTTTAATATCGACCATCTTTCGGATGTTTTTAAAAGAACTGGGTTACGATCTTATCGGAATAGTAGAAGATGGAAAAGAGGCTATTCGTTTGTGTGAAACAATGAAGCCGGATATTATTCTGATGGATGTTCATTTGGGTGGAGGTCTGGATGGAATTCAAACTACAGAATTAATTAAAACCAAATTTGACATTCCGGTTATCTTCCTTTCCAGCGATACTGAAGAAAGCACAATTCAAAGAGTTATTAATATTCATTCTTATGGATATTTGGTGAAACCAATTGATAAGAGGGAACTTGGTATTTCAATAGAATTGGCTTTTTATAAACATCAATTTGATTTGGATCAGAAAATGCGCGAACAGCGTTTTCGAAACTTCATTACCGATTCTCCCGAAGCTATTATTGTGATCAATGAAAATGGTTTGATCGAATATCTGAACTGTCTGGGATTAAAATTATTCAAAACAGCATACATCGAAGATTTAATGGGCTTGCCCTTGTTGTCTTTTGTTGATGATGATTACTCGGCAATTTTTAAAGAGAGATTGGAGAATTCGTCGGCTATGGAAAAAGGAATTTCGTATACTCACCTGAAATTAAAAACCATACATGGCGAATTGATTGATGTGGGTTTGACCGGAGCTCAAATTGAATTTAATGGGAAGAAAAATTTACAATTAATTGTTCGTGATATTACGCGTGAGTTTGCCTATCGTCAGTTGTTGGCTGAAAAAGCGAATATCATTAATAATTTTGTTGATGGTGTTGTTACTTTCGACCTTGAAGGGAAGGTGAAATCTTGGAACCGGGCATGTGAACGGATTTTTGGTATTTCCGAAATCAATACTATTGGCAAAGCTTACAGCAGCTTGTTTATTTCTGATAAACAAAAAACTTTTGCTGAAGATATTTTAATTCCGGCAGAAAAGAAAGGCAAATATAAAACAAATTTTATTTTAGATATTATGGGTAAAAAGCAGGAAATTAAATTAGTTGCTAATTTGCTGCGAAACGAAAAAGGAGAAGAAACCGGAGTGGTTTGCTACATTCGGGATCATTCGTGTTCTTAAAAAATAAACTCCGATCATTTTATCGATCGGAGTAATGATGTTATATCTCATTGATTAGAGCCAGTATTTCGCTGGCTTTTTTAATGTTCTTAATTTTTTCGAAACTAAGACTTAGTCTGTTTTTTGCTTCTTTCATTTTGCAGGGAACAACTTGTGTTTGCAGAAATTGCAGGACTTTGCTAAACTGTGCTGATTTATAGAAAGCTGAATCCTGATCGGAAATAAAATATAGAACCAGTTTTCCCTTTTTAAGAATGATTTTTTCGATTCCTAAATCCAAAGAAATCCAACGCAAACGAACAACATCCAAGAGTTCAAGACATGGTTCGGGTAAGTCTCCAAACCGATCTTTTAGCTGAGATTCAAATGTTTTTATTTCTTCTTCGGTCTGAATGTTATCCAATTCGCGGTACAAACGAATTCGTTCCGAAATGCTTTCAACATATTTCTCAGGAAAAAGAATTTCCAAATCGGTATCTATTTGGCATTCGCTTATAAATCGGAGAACATTTTTTCCTTCATCTTTCTTTTCATCTTCGAAAACATCTTTGAATTCATTCTCCTTCAATTCCAGAAGTGCTTCGTTCAGAATTTTGTGATAAGTCTCGTAACCGATATCAGCAATAAAACCGCTTTGTTCGCCACCCAGTAAATTACCCGCGCCACGAATATCCAAATCCTGCATGGCAATATTAAAACCACTTCCCAGTTCCGAGAAGTTTTCAATGGCCTGAAGTCTTTGTCTGGCTTCCTGAGTCATGGAATCATGCGGAGGAGTTAACAAATAGCAAAATGCTTTTTTGTTCGACCGGCCAACGCGGCCCCTTAGCTGGTGCAGTTCGCTCAAGCCAAAATTCTGTCCGTTATTAATGATGATGGTATTGGCATTCGGAATGTCCAAACCAGATTCAATTATGGTAGTTGCAATCAGAACATCAAAATCGCCACGAATAAAATCAAGCATGATTTTTTCCAGTTTAGGCCCTTCCATTTGTCCGTGAGCAACCACAGTTGAAACACCTGGAACGGCTCTCTGAATCATTGCTTCAACGTCTTTGATATTTTGAACCCTGTTATGAATAAAGAAAACCTGTCCGTTTCGTTCCACTTCGTAGGTTATTGCTTCCCGAATAATGTCTTCGTTAAAATTATGAATTTCGGTTACAATCGGATAACGGTTTGGTGGCGGCGTATTGATGATTGACAAATCCCTGGCTCCCAGCAAGGAAAATTGAAGAGTTCTTGGAATTGGAGTAGCTGTTAATGTTAAGGTATCAACATTTACTTTAAACTGTTTCAATTTTTCTTTTACGGATACACCAAATTTCTGCTCTTCATCAATAATCAGCAGGCCCAGATCTTTAAACTCAACATCTTTTCCTATGATCCGGTGTGTCCCGATTATAATATCAGTTTGTCCGGCTTTTAAATCTTTCAAAATCTGTTTCTGATCTTTCGACGTTCTCATTCTGCTGATATAATCTACCGTACAGGGAAAATTTTTCAATCGATCGTTAAAGGTTTTGAAATGCTGAAAGGCCAGGATTGTGGTCGGAACCAGAATAGCGACCTGTTTGTTATCAGCAACAGCTTTAAAAGCGGCACGAATTGCAATTTCGGTTTTTCCGAAACCAACATCACCACATACCAGCCTGTCCATTGGGTAAGGCGATTCCATTCCTTCTTTGGTTGCGATTGTTGCTTTCACCTGATCGGGAGTATCTTCATAAATGAAGGAAGCTTCCAATTCCTGCTGCATATAGGTGTCGGGACTGAACGAAAAGCCTTTTTCTGATTTTCGTTTGGCATAAAGGGCAATCAAATCCTTGGCAATGTCTTTTACCTTGCCTTTGGTTTTTTCCTTTAGCTTTTGCCATGTGCCGTTACCCAGTTTGTATATTTTAGGAGCAGATCCGTCTTTGCCTTTGTATTTTGAAATTTTATGCAGCGAGTGCAAACTCACATACAGAATGTCATTGTCTTTGTAAACCAGGCGAATTACTTCCTGTGGTTTGCCGTTTGTATCGATTAGCTGCAAACCTCCAAAACGACCAATTCCATGATCGGAATGAACGATGTAATCACCTGGGTGAAGGCGGTTAATCTCTTTAAGAGTTACCACTTCCTTGGCTTTGTGAACCGTTGAGTTCTTAAGCTGAAACTTGTGGTAACGATCGAAAATCTGGTGATCGGTGAAGATCGATATTCTCAGGTCTTTATCCGAAAATCCTTCATGAAGTGTATGGTTTACATCCTGAAAATCAACTTCAATTCCCTGGTCTTCAAAAATATTGTGGATACGTTCAATCTGTTTTGGATTGTCGGAAAGAATATAATTCGATTCTGCTTTGGCATTGTTATTTAGCAAATGCTGGCCAAGTAATTCGAAATTTTTATTGAAAGCTGGTTGCGGACTCTGATTGAACTGAAGCTCTTCCTGAGCCACAAAAAAGAATTTTTGTCCGAATTCCAATGTCGAAAAATCACTTAGCTGATTCAAAAATTCTTTGCTGTTTATCAGGTAATCTTTAGTGGATACGGAATCTTCACCCATTTGCATAAAAGGAACCTTTTCGATGGTGCTTTCATATATAGATTGAATCCGGTCACAGGAAAACTGTAAATTTCTGCACCAAAAAACGGCATTGCCGGGCACAAAGGAAAGAAAGGATATCCGGGAATCCTTCAGCAGACTTTCCTGAATGTTGGGAATGATATCAACGGAGTTTAGTTTTTTTATGGATAGTTGATTTTCCACATTAAACATTCGGATGGAGTCTACTTCTTCGCCAAAAAAATCAATTCGAAAAGGATGCTCATCCGAAAAGGAAAAAATATCAATAATGCTTCCGCGGATGGAATACTGACCTGGTTCTACCACAAAATCGGCTCGTTCAAATTCATAATCGACCAAGACTTCTTCCACAAATTCGGGAGATAATTTTTCGCCTACCTTAATTGTTAAGGTGTTTTCTTCCAGTTGTGCTTTACTAATTACTTTTTCGATAACGGCTTCGGGAAAAGTAATAATGAAAGTAGGATGCTTATCGGAATTCAAACGGTTCAGACATTCGGCACGAAGAATAATGTTCGAACTGTCAGTTTTCTCATATTGAACGGAACGTTTGAAGGAAGATGGAAAGAACAAAACGGTATCTTCATCAAGCAGATTGCACAGATCATTGTAAAAATAGGCAGCCTCCTCCTTATCGTTAAACAGTAAAATGTGCGGATGTTGGCCGGGTTTAAGGGTGGAAATCAACAAAGGGAGCGAAGAACCAACCAAACCTTTTAGGTGAAGCTGAAACTTTGATTTTTGTTCCAGATATTTTTCAATGCTGTATCGGGCAGGATGCTCCGAGAAAATTTGTATAAGTTGTTTTAGTTCCAAACCCTTGTCCTTTTTTTGTTGAAACGCAAATTTAGGGAAAATATTTTAGGGAGAAGGTAAAAGGGGAAAGGATCAGAATTCAAGTTAAAAGAACAAAGAGGTAAGTGTTAAAGATGCTTTGCGTTTTTAGATGTAGAATTCTCTTTTTGAAAGGAGATTAGAAAGGCATAGATATGAAAGAGATAAATAGGATTCAAATGTTTTTTTTTGTTAATCATAAATAATGTTTACTTTTAATGATTCGCAAATTGTATCGTAGACGAGGAATGAATTTAATCTTAAAAAAATAAATCATGAGTAAACTATTGGGTCTTTCTGCATTGTTCATATTGTTAGTACTTGTTTCGTGTCAAAGTACAACGAAAAATAGATTAGTTATGAGCTCGGATCAGTTATTGATGGAGACATTTAGTGTGAAGCAAATTGAATCTTTACAATCAATTGTTGCCTATGTAGATGATATGGTTTTATCGAAAACTAAAACTGAAAATATTGAGGAAGCATACCATGAGTATTTTGATTCTTTAAGCAAGCAATTAGAGAATGGTATTACAAAGGATGGTTTTAAATTGAATGCTCCATTTAAAGAACAGGAAAAGTATCAATTCCTGAAAAATATAGATAAGGATGTTTTTAATGGGATTTGGGTCTTAGTGGCAGAAAGTAAGGTTTTAAGTGCTTCAAAAATAGCAAGTTTGGATCAGATGAAAGATTTGGAGTTAAGTACTTCTGGTTTATATATGGATTATCTAAATAAGCTTGGAGTGACAGATAATAGATATAAAGATTTATATGATTTAATTCAAAGTACAGGAGGGATGGTTGGTCCAAGTACTTTCATGTCGGTTCATGAAAGGTTTGATTTTGGAGTTGTTAAGAATCGATTGTGGGCGGCTATTTATCTTTTAAATTTAAAAGATATTGATATTGAAATGAAAGGATATCAGGAAGAAAATTAATACTTAGTTTATCATGTTCATCATCTCATTAACCTACAAAGTACCTATCGAAAAGGTAGAGGAAGAATTGAACAATCACGTTCAGTATTTAAAAGAGCAGTATGCTTTGGGAAATTTTCAGGCCTCGGGCAGAAAAGTTCAGAGAACAGGAGGCGTAATACTTTCAACAGTGAAGGATAAAAAACAATTGGAAGAAATTCTGGCTAAAGATCCTTTTCACAAAAATGATTTAGCCGATTATGCAATCACTGAATTTATTCCCAGCATGACGAGCGACGAGTTAACTTGTTTGCTGGAGGTTTAAGAAAACAGTAGTTTGAAATTGTTCTAATAACATAGAAGAACCATTAACAAAATAAATAACATATGAATCCAATTTTAAGTCGAAATTCATTTTTCGTGAAGGAACATGTTGGCATGTTCAAAGCAGCAAATAATTTTGATATTTTCAATCCTGAAAATCAGGAAATGATAATGACATGCCGGGAAGAAAAACTTGGTTTTTTCACCAAGATGCTTCGCTTTACCGACTATAAGAGAATGACTCCTTTTAATATTGAAATTAAAACTGTTTCAGGTGAAAAAGTACTAACAATAAAACGAGGTGTTTCATTCTTCTTGTCTACAGTTGAAGTTTTTGATGAGAACGATAATTTATTGGGAAAGTTCAAACAAAAATTTTTCTCAATAGGTGGGAAATTTGATGTTATTGATTCTACTGAAAATATTTTGTGCACCCTTAAAGGAAAATGGACCAGCTGGGATTTTAAATTCAGTAAAGGGGAAATGGAGTTTGCTCATGTAAGTAAAAAATGGGCTGGAATTGGCAAGGAATTGTTTACATCAGCAGACAATTACATGTTGACGATTGATGAAAAAGTAACTGCAGATAATCCGATGAGAGTTTTAATTCTTGCAGCAGTAATGTGTATTGATATGGTTTTAAAAGAATAAGTGACCAATAAGTCAAGAAAACAAAGCCACTTCTCAACTGAAAAGTGGCTTTGTTCAATATTGTATTTTGATCTCACATCTCTTATCTCACAACTATTTTTTAAATGTTGTTGAAGAAATGTAAAAACTCTTCGGTTTTCTTCACCATGTTTGTCGATCCGGTATAAAACGGAACACGTTCGTGAAGCGAAGTAGGTTTAATGGTTAAAATTCGCTGTGTGCCATCGGTAGCTTTACCGCCGGCTTGTTCAGCAACAAAAGCAATTGGATTGCATTCGTACATCAAACGAAGTTTTCCGTTGGGGTTTTTACGGGTTTGCGGATAGATAAAAATACCACCGTTCAATAAATTTCGGTGAAAATCGGCCACCAAAGATCCTATGTAGCGGGAAGTGTAGGGGCGATTCGATTTTTGATCATATTCCTGACAATACTTAATGTATTTTTTTACACCCATTGGGAAATTGATGTAATTTCCTTCGTTGATGGAATAAATGGTTCCCGTTTTTGGTGTTCTAATGTTGGGATGCGACAAACAGAATTCACCGATCGAAGGATCCAAAGTGAATCCGTTTACTCCTTTTCCGGTGGTGTATACCAACATGGTTGACGAACCATAAATGATATATCCGGCCGCAACCTGTTTGGTTCCTTCCTGAAGGAAATCCTCAATTTTGGCAACTTCCCCCCGGGGAGAAAGGCGTTCGTAAATCGAGAAAATGGTTCCGATGGAAACATTTACATCGATGTTCGATGAGCCGTCAAGCGGATCCATTGCGAAAACATATTTTCCATGTTTACTCAACTCGTCATCAAAAATAATGATTTCTTCATTTTCTTCCGATGCAACAGCACAGCATTCACCACAGGCTTTTAAGGCATCAATAAAGTGAGTGTCTGCAAAAACATCCAGTTTCTGCTGATCTTCTCCCTGCACATTTCGATCTCCATGTTCACCTAAAATATCAACCAGGCCGGCTTTGTTCACAGCACGGTTTACAATTTTAGATGCAATTCCGATATGATGAAGTAATCGGGATAATTCTCCCTTTGCTCCAGGATGATCGGATTGTCTTTGGATGATGAATTGATTTAGAGTTTGAACATTGTTGTGTTCAGTCATTTTTTTAAGGCTTTTTGGTTTACATTCATTTGGTGGCATAAAGTTATGCTTTTTTGTGAAACGCCGAAACACTTATTTCAAACGTTTACGGCAATTAATTTTAAGGTGTGAAGCCTTGGTATATTAGGTATGTAATATGTGAAAGGAAAATTGTTGTTTTAATGGCATTAAACAGGTTTTTGTTTTCAACCGCGTTTTTTCTTTTTTAGGGCTAAAAAGTGCGAAATGAATTACAGGATGATCTTAAAATTTTACCAACTTTGCAATGCTGAAACAATATTTTGTAACTTCAGTTTTTATTTTGAAAGCGGGTTTAAATAACTTTTTAGTAAGAATTATCTAACAATTTTTTGATGAACATATTTAAATTTGGCGGGGCTTCGGTAAATAGTGCTGATGGTGTACGGAATTTTGTAAAAATTGTACAATCCTACAGAGAGGAAATGATTATTGTATTGTCGGCAATGGGCAAAACAACCAATGCTTTGGAAGAGATCGTTGATTCTTTTGTAGCTAAAAAGGATGGGATTGAATCTAAAGTAGATGCATTGCAAACATACCATACGAAGATTATAAATGAATTGTTTTCGAAAAAGGATGATGCTGTTTTTTCGAAAATAGAATCTCTTTTCGGGCAGTTGCGGGCTTATCTGCAAAAATCTCCTTCTTTAAGTTACGAATTTGATTACGATCAAATTGTGTGTTTTGGAGAGTTGATTTCTACAACAATTGTATCTGAATACCTTCGTTTAAGTGGTACGCCAAATAAGTGGGTAGATATCCGTACTTGTTTAAAAACGGATGATACTTATAAGGAAGGACGAATTGATTGGGAACTTTCTCAGAAATTGGTGCCTCAGGCTTTTGGTTTTACCAACACATTTGTATACGTAACCCAAGGATTTTTGGGTGGAACTAAAACCAATCAGACAACAACTTTAGGACGGGAAGGCTCCGATTATACTGCTGCAATTTTATCTTATATCCTTGATGTGGATAAATTGGCCATTTGGAAAGATGTTCCCGGAATTATGAATGCAGATCCAAAATGGCTGCCCGATGCGCAAAAATTAGAGCGTATTTCATATCAGGAGGCCATCGAACTTGCTTTTTATGGTGCTAAAGTAATTCATCCAAAAACCATACAACCCATTAAGAAGAAGAAAATTCCTTTGCAGGTGCGCTCTTTTCTTAGTCTGAACGAGTCAGGAACTTTAATTAGTACAGCTTCTAAAAAGCAGGATCAGTTAATTCCTGTTTATATTCGTAAACAAGATCAGGTGCTGATTTCGATACGACCAAGTGATTTTTCTTTCATACTGGAAGAAAATTTAAGTTCGTTGTTTTCCATTTTTGCAAAACACCGGGTGAAAGTAAATTTAATTCAGAATTCGGCAATTAGTTTTTCGGTATGTGTTGATAATTCAGATAGAAGATTGAAAAATTTAATTGAAGAAATTTCTACCAAATTTGAAGTGAGATACAATGAAAATCTGGAGTTGATTACGATTCGTCATCACAATTCTGAAGCTGTTGAAAGAATGACCAACGGCCGGGAAATACTGCTGGAACAACGAAGCAGAGATACTGCACAATTTGTGTTACTATAAGTTTACATTTATTTGATGAGAATTTCACCCCTCTGTCCTTCGGACATCTCCCCTGAAAATGGGAGAACTCTTTAAGCTGCATATGTTCTTAGTTTTTTGCAGAAAAATTGATTGTTAGAATCTTTCCCTTTCAGGGAAAGTGCCGACAGGCGAAAGGGTGATTAATAGTACAAAATAGCATGAAGTATATTGAAATAAAGGATGTTAAGAGGAAATTAAGATGCAATCCTACATTATCCGAAAAGCTATTGTGGAAATATATTCGAAACAGAAAGCTACTGGAGAGGAAATTTTTAAGGCAACATGCAATTATCTATGACCATTATGAGGATGAAAATTTCTTCTTTATACCTGATTTTTATTGCGAAGCAGAGAAGCTTGCCATCGAGTTGGATGGGAAAGTACACGATTTCACCAAGGTGAGAGATGTAAAAAGGGACGAAATATTAACTGATATGGGCATTAAAGTGGTGAGATTTAAAAATGAAGAATTAATAAATATGCCTACTGTTCTAGCGAAAATTGAATCTTACTTTCATAGAAATGATAATGATCCTGTATTTGAAAGAAAATCCTTAAAGTAAATTTTTCCTCACCCCTCTGTCCTTCGGACATCTCCCCTGAAAATGGGAGAACTCATTAAGCAGAACTGGCCTCAGGTTTTTGAGGAAAAGTTAATTGTATGAATCTTTCCCTTTCAGGGAATCGTAGCGAAGCAGAGATCGTGAACACATTTTAAAAATAAATTACTGTGAACCAAGTGCCGGCAAGCGAAAGGGTGAAAAGTAGCAATTTTAATTTGTGGTTTTTCCTCACCCCTCTGTCCTTCGGACATCTCCCCTGAAAGGAGGAGAACTCACTAAACAGCTTATGCTCTTATTTTTTTGCAGAAAAATTGATTGTATGAATCTTTCCCTTGCAGGGAATCCCGAAAGCTTTCGTGGTGCCGACAGGCGAAAGGGTGAAAAGTAGCAATTTTAATTTGTGGTTTTTCCTCACCCCTCTGTCCTTCGGACATCTCCCCTGAAAGGAGGAGAACTCACTAAACAGCTTATGCTCTTATTTTTTTGCAGAAAAATTGATTGTATGAATCTTTCCCTTGCAGGGAATCCCGAAAGCTTTCGTGGTGCCGACAGGCGAAAGGGTGAATAATAGGAAATTTAAAAAAGTATCCATTCAAATTTGTGGTTTTTTTCACCCCTCTGTCCTTCGGACATCTCCCCTGAAAGGAGGAGAACTCTTTAAGCTGCATATGTTCTTAGTTTTTTAACGGAAAAGCTTATTGCGGAATCTTTCCCTTGCAGGGAAAGTGCCGACAGGCGAACGGGTGTAAAAAAGCAAGAGTATAATATGATGTAAGTTGAATTTTTAAAGGAACAGAAGAATGTTTTTTTTAATAATAAAAGACAAAGAGGTCGGGAATGTTTGGTGAATTCAAAAACTTCCCTATCTTTGTTCCCGTTATATAAGGTAAATCTCTCAGGAGAATATCTATAATTTATACAGAAGAAGTAAGAGAACAGGCTCGTTGACCTTCTGACAACCGCGGCTTCCATAGCTGAAAGGTGTCAAATCCTGACCAAATTTTTGGTGAATATAAATTAACAGATTATGAAGAAGACTCAAATTAATTACAATCAGCAGGCTCATCAGGAGCAAAACTTCACGTTGCAATCTTCAACCATGTTGATGATGCGAATGCAGCAAATGATGCGTATGATTTAACGCATTCTTTCTAAAATCTTTCCCTTTTTTTAGATACTGGTGCGTATAAAATAACACCGAACCCGGGAATTCAAATTCAATTTTGCTTACTTTTTATATTTCTGCTTTAACAGAAAGATGAATAGGTACAACCAAATCTGAAACCACATTCAGAATGTTTGAATCTAAGCAGATATGTTTTTGCGACATTCAGAAACTTCAGTTTCTAACTAATTAATCAATTTTTAAATCAAGGAATAGGCTTTTAAGCTGAATAGCAAGTCGGATAATCTGATTGTTATGTAATAGCTAAAAGTGAATGGCTGACAGCAAACAGCCTGTTCGAAAAACAGAATCGCTATGTCAAATAATTTAAGATACGAAACATTACAGATACACGCAGGTCAGGAAGTTGATGCAGTAACCAACTCGAGAGCAGTTCCTTTGTATCAAACCACAGCTTACACTTTTAATAGTTCAGAACATGCAGCAAACCTGTTTGGATTGAAAGAATTCGGGAATATTTATACTCGTTTGGGGAATCCTACCAATGATGTTTTCGAGAAAAGAATTGCGGCCTTGGAAGGTGGAGTTGCAGCTGTTGCAACAGCATCCGGTCAGGCGGCTCAGTTTTTAGCACTGACAAATATTCTGGAAGTTGGAGACAATTTTGTTAGTGCCTCACAAATTTACGGAGGAACATACAATCAGTTTAAGGTTCAGTTTAAAAAACTGGGAATAGAGTGTCGTTTTGTTGATATCGATGAGCCGGATACTATTATTCCGTTGATCGATGAAAAAACCAAAGCTATTTATGTTGAGGCTTTACCGAATCCTAAATTCTCAATACCGGATTTTGAAAAAGTATCTGCAATAGCTAAGAAATATGATTTGCCACTTATCGTGGATAATACTTTGGGAGCAGGAGGATATTTATTCCGTCCGTTGGAACACGGAGCCAATATAGTTGTGGAATCGGCAACCAAATGGATTTGCGGTCATGGAACAGCTATTGGTGGAGTAATTGTAGATGGAGGAAACTACAATTGGGGAAATGGAAAATTCCCTCAGTTTACTGAGCCTTCAGAAGGATATCATGGATTGGTATTCTGGGATGTTTTTGGTGCCGGCGGACCATTTGGAAACATTGCTTTTGCAATTCGCGCCAGAGTAGAAGGTTTACGGGATTATGGATGCAGCCAGAGTCCGTTCAATTCTTTCCTTTTATTACAAGGATTGGAAACTCTTTCACTGCGTTTGGACCGTCATGTTGAAAATACAGTCGCTCTTGCCAAATGGTTAGAGGAACAAGATTGGGTAGAGCAGGTGAATTATCCGGGTTTGCCATCAAGTCCTTACTACGAAAGAGCTCAAAAATATTTCAAAAAAGGTGCCGGCTCTGTTCTTACCTTTAAAGTTAAAGGTGGAAAAGAGCTTGCCGATAAATTGGTTGATGGTGTGGAACTACTTTCACATGTTGCCAATTTGGGAGATGCAAAATCCTTAATTATTCACCCAAGTTCAACCACTCATGAGCAGTTGAGTCTGGAAGAGCAAAAAGCTTCGGGTGTTGAGCCGGGGTTGCTTCGTATTTCAGTAGGTATCGAACACATCGAAGATATCAAAGCTGATATTAAGCAATCTGTAGAGAAAGCAATTAACGTAGAGACAATCAATTAGTTCTTATAGTCAAATCCCAGTCGGAAATTTTTTAGTCGGATTTTCGACTGGGAACTTAAGGTTTCGCTCAAGAATATTTTGGGTGAAATTTTTACAAAGCAAAAAAACAACAAACAAAACAAAATCAATAATTGGTGAATTCAGAATGTTACATCCATAAAGAAGGTTTACAACTTGAATCAGGTGAGTGTCTGAAAGAGTTGGAATTGACCTATCACACCTATGGGGAATACGACCCTAAAAGGAATAATGTGATTTGGGTTTGTCATGCTCTTACTGCTAATTCGGATGTTTTCGATTGGTGGGAAGGATTATTTGGTGAAAATGATTTTTTCAATCCGAAAGATTACTTCATAGTTTGCGACAATACTCTTGCTTCCTGCTACGGTTCAACGGGACCTCTCTCAAAAAATCCGGACAACGGAAAGGCTTACTATCATGATTTTCCACAGCTAACGGTTAGAGATTTAGTTGGGGCGCATGAAATTTTGAGAAAGCATTTAAAAATAGAACGTATTCATATGATGATAGGCAGCTCATTGGGTGGCATGCAGGCCATGGAATGGGCTTATCTGTTGAATGGGAAACTGGACAATCTGGTGATATTGGCTTCCAACGCAAAACATTCTCCTTGGGGAATTGCTTTTAACGAATCGCAGAGAATGTCAATTGAAGTAGATCCAACCTGGAAAGAATCGAATGATGAAGCAGGTTTGAATGGCATGCGCGTGGCTAGATCCATTGCTCTGCTTAGCTACAGAACTTATTCGACTTACGATCATTCTCAGCAGGAAAATGAAGAAGGCAAAACAGATCATTACCGGGCAAGTTCTTATCAGAGGTATCAGGGCGAGAAGCTGGCGCGCAGATTTAATGCTTATTCGTATTGGCATCTTTCAAAAATAATGGATAGTCATAATATTGGCCGTGGAAGAAATGGTTTAGTTTCCGCTTTGAACGAAATCAAATCAAGAACATTGGTAATTGGTGTAAATTCCGATCAGATTTTCCCAATTCAGGAGCAGCGGTTTATTGCTGACAATATTCCAAATGCAGAATTCCTGGAAATCAATTCAATTTACGGACACGATGGCTTCCTTTTAGAACAGGAACAATTAACTGAAGTATTAAAAACATTCTTAAACGATAACAAAACTAATGAGTAATAAATTAAAAATAGGCGTTTTTGGCTACGGTGTTGTAGGTTCCGGATTGGCTCACGTTCTTAAAAACAGCAAAGGACTCGATGCATCTATCGTGAAAGTTTGTGTGAAAGATGCAGAAAAGGAAAGAGATTTAGATGCTAAATTATTGACAACAAATCCTGATGATATTTTAAATGATCCGGAAATTAATGTAGTTGCTGAATTGATTGATGATGCAGATGCAGCTTATCAAATTGTGAAAACTGCTATGCAAAATGGAAAGCATGTGGTTTCTGCCAATAAAAAAATGCTGGCCTATCATATCGAGGAGCTGATTCAACTGCAATGGCAATACAAGGTTTCCTTTTTGTATGAAGCTTCGGCATGTGGAAGTATTCCTATTATCAGAAATTTGGAAGAGTACTACGACAATGATTTATTGCAATCGGTAAGTGGAATCCTGAACGGATCATCCAATTATATCCTGACAAAGATTTTCAATGAAAATCTGGATTACAATCTGGCATTAAAAGAAGCACAGGATTTAGGATTTGCTGAAAGTGATCCTACATCGGATGTTGGTGGGTTCGATACTTTATACAAACTGATTATCCTTACCGTTCACGGATTTGGTTTGTTTGTGCATCCCGATGAGGTTTTTAATTCGGGAATCGCGAATCTTTTACCAAAAGATATTGAGTTGGCATCGCAAAAGGGATATAAAATCCGATTGCTGGGAAAAGTAACCAAAGTAAACGGCAATAGGGTGAATTTGTTTGTTGCCCCAAAATTTGTGAGACCAACAGAGCATGCTTATACGGTTGAGAGTCATTATAACGGCGTTTTAATTCAGGGGAATTTCTACGACAACCAGTTTATGTATGGAAAAGGAGCTGGTGCGCATCCAACCGGATCGGCAGTTTTATCGGATATAACAGCTTTGGCCTACAATTACAAATACGAATATAAAAAGCTGAAATATTATGGTGGTTTGGAATACACCAACGATATGGATGTTGAGATTTATTTGAGATACACAGATAAAAACGATTTGGAATTATTTGATTTCAAGGAGATATCGGAATCGCTGACAGGAAAAGATTTTAACTATGTAATTGGAACATTGAATCTTTCCGAACTGATAAATATCCGTAAGCAAATTGCAGGGAAAGATATTTTCCTGGCTTATTTGGGTGATGAGTAATTTTGAATTTGGGGTATGGGCATCAATCTCATATCTGGCATCTCAAATCTAACTAGAAATGATCATATACAAATTTGGCGGTGCATCGGTAAAAGATGCTGCTGCTATTAAAAATATTTGTCAAATTATTGGCAAAGTAAAGCGTCCGCTCACAGTGGTGATTTCGGCAATTGGTACAACTACCAATTTGCTGGAAGAACTGGTAGATGCTTATTTTTCCGGAAATGATAAGGCCTTGGAACTTTTTGATCTGCTGAAGAAAAACCACACTTCAGTGATCGATGATTTATTCGAAGAAGTTCCTGCGAAGGTCAGTTCGGAAATAAACGCTCTTTTCATCGAGCTGAAAACCAAAATTTCAAAACCATCATCCGATCAGTTCAATTTTGAATACGATCAGGTGATTGGTTTTGGAGAACTTTTATCAACAACAATTGTAGCTACTTATTTAAATCATATCGGACAAAATAATAAGTGGATTGATGTTCGAACTTGTTTGGATTCCGATGATAATTATGTAGATGCTAATATACTTTGGGATTCGTCGAAAGAAAAAGCCAATGCCGTATTTCCTGATAATCCGACTGCATTATACATTACGCAGGGGTTTATTGCCAGAGATCCGAATGGTTTCACCACCTCTTTAGGAAGAGAAGGTTCGGACTACACAGCCGCAATTTTAGCTCACTTGCTTGGCGCTGATAAAATGATTATCTGGAAAGATGTTTTGGGAATTTTGAATGCAGATCCTGATTATTTTGAGGAAACAACCAAATTGGATTTAATTCCTTATCATGAAGCAATAGAGCTTTCTTACTATGGTGCCAGAGTAATTCATCCGAAAACCATAAAGCCGTTGCAGGCAAAAAAGATTCCTTTGTGGGTAAAATCATTTATCGATCCATCGCAAAAAGGAACATTAATTACAAAAGGAGATCAGCCACAACCATTGCTGCCAAATTACATTGTCAAAAAAAGACAGTTGTTAGTGACTTTAAAACCGCTGAATTTTTCTTTTATTGGTGAAAAAGACCTTGTTTTTATTTTTACACTGGTTACAAAGTATAGAATAAAGCTTAATTTTACTCAGAACACTGCGGTTAGCTTTGCTTTTTGTGCCAATAGCTCAGCCAGAAATATGCAGGATTTGGTGGCAGAATTGGAAGAAAAGTATGAGGTTGAATTGAGTGATGATCTGGAATTGATCACCGTTCGGCATTATACGCCGGCCACAATCGAAGAAATACAGAACAAACATCATGTTCTGGTAGAACAAAAGAATAGTAATACTGCAATCTATCTAACAGTCGCAAATTAATATGGAACAGAAATTTACATCTATTAAAGAGGCATTACAGAAGCAAATTCTTGTTTTAGACGGTGCCATGGGAACAATGATTCAGGCACACAAGTTGACTGAAGCAGATTTTCGTGGAACCCGTTTTGCAGATTTTTCAAGTGATCAGAAAGGACACAACGACTTACTGACTTTGACTCAGCCTGAAATCATTAAGGAGATTCATCAAAAGTTTTTGGAAGCCGGAGCCAATATTATTGAGACCAATACATTTAATGCCAATGCAATATCATTGGCCGATTATCAATTGGAAGAACTGGCGTATGAACTGAATTTTGAAGCAGTAAAAAATGCCCGGACAGCTGTTGATGAAATGAATCTTATTGATCCAAATACTCCGCGTTGGGTAGCGGGAGCAATAGGCCCAACCAATAAAACGACTTCTATGTCGCCAAAGGTTGAAGATCCTGGATATCGGGATGTAGGTTTTGATGATTTGGTGAGAATTTACACCGAGCAGATAAAGGGATTACTGGATGGTGGAGTGGATGCCCTTTTGATAGAAACAATTTTTGATACTTTAAATGCCAAGGCTGCCATTTATGCGGCTGATTTATTGCTGGAAGAAAGAGGATTGGATACACCAATCATGATTTCGGGAACCATTACAGACAACAGCGGACGAACTCTTTCGGGACAAACCCTGGAGGCTTTTGTTACTTCAGTAAAATGTGACCGATTGTTGAGTATTGGACTGAATTGTGCTTTTGGAGCCAAAGATTTGGTGCCGTATATTCAACAATTGGATACGCTGCTTCCGGTTTACGTGAGTGTTTATCCAAATGCAGGTTTGCCAAATGAATTGGGAGAGTACGACGAAACTCCACAAACCATGTTGAGTGATCTGAAAGAATTATTGGATAACAAAAAGATAAATATTGTTGGAGGTTGCTGTGGAACCCGGCCGGAACACATTAAAATATTAGCTGATGCGGTTAAAGGTGCTGCTCCCAGAGAAATTCCGGTTGTAGAAAAGGAAACCCGTTTGAGTGGATTGGAATTACTGCGGATAAATTCGCTCACCAATTTTGTGAATGTAGGAGAACGGACTAATGTGGCAGGTTCTATAAAATTTGCCCGTTTAATTCGTGAAAAAAAATACGAAGAAGCACTTTCAATTGCTCGCAATCAAGTTGAAAACGGAGCACAAATCATCGATGTAAACATGGATAATGCCATGTTGGATGCTGAAAAGGAAATGGATATTTTCTTAAAGTTATTGGTGTCTGAGCCGGAGATTTCCCGTGTTCCCATAATGATCGACTCATCGAAATGGTCGGTGTTGGAAACAGGATTGAAATGTGTGCAGGGAAAATGTGTGGTCAATTCAATTTCTTTGAAAGAAGGAGAGGCAGAATTTATTGATCATGCAACCAAAATAAAAAGATACGGAGCTGCTGCGGTCATCATGGCTTTTGATGAAAAAGGTCAGGCCGATACTTTCCAGCGAAGAACTGAAATTTGCGCAAGAGCCTATAAAATATTAACCGAAACGGTTGGCTTTCCGGCCGAGGATATCATTTTTGATCCCAATGTATTGGCAATTGCCACAGGAATTGAAGAACACAACAACTATGCGGTTGATTATATAAAAACCGTAAAATGGATCAAAGCCAATTTGCCACATGCTAAAATTAGTGGTGGAATCAGCAATTTGTCATTTTCTTTTCGTGGAAACAATACAGTTAGGGAAGCAATGCATTCCGTTTTCTTGTATCATGCCATAAAAGAAGGCTTGGATATGGGAATTGTAAATCCGGGAATGTTACAGATTTACGATGATATTGAGCCGGAACTTTTGGAGAAAGTGGAAGATGTGGTTTTGAATCGGAAACCTGAGGCTACCGAGATACTCATTGAATTGGCCGAAGGATTGAAATCGGTAGGGAAAGTTCAGGTGAAAGCCGATGCATGGAGAGAAAAACCTTGTTTTGAAAGACTTTCTTATTCTCTGGTAAAAGGAATCACCGATTACATTGAACAGGATTCTGAAGAAGCCAGACAGTTGTTGCCTCGTGCATTGGATGTGATTGAACAACCTTTGATGGATGGAATGAACATCGTAGGTAATTTGTTTGGCGAAGGGAAAATGTTTTTGCCTCAGGTGGTAAAATCAGCAAGGGTAATGAAAAAGGCTGTTGCTTATCTTCAACCTTTTATAGAGGAAGAGAAAAATAGCCTTACCGATGCGAAAAATGCCGGTAAAATAGTAATGGCGACCGTTAAAGGTGATGTACACGATATCGGGAAAAATATTGTTGGCGTAGTTTTAGGCTGTAACAATTTCGAGGTGATTGATTTGGGCGTTATGGTTCCAAGTTCAAAAATTTTAGAAGTCGCCATACGAGAGAACGTGGATGCAATTGGTTTAAGCGGGCTGATCACTCCATCCTTGGAAGAGATGTGTTTTGTTGCCGAAGAAATGAAGCGGCAGGGCTTGAATATTCCTTTGGTAGTAGGAGGTGCAACCACTTCGGAACTGCATACAGCAGTTAAAATAGAACCAAACTATGACAATGGTGTGGTTCACGTTGTAGATGCGTCCAAGTCGGTTGGAATCTTTAAGCAGTTGTGCGATAAAAATAAAAGAGAAGATTTTCTGGCAAAAACCCGTGATGAGTATCAAATGGTGCGTGAAGATCATGAAAATAAAAAACCGGTTGAATACTATACTTTGGATGAGGCCCGGAAAAACAGAGAGCAAATTGATTGGAAAACTGCTCCTGTTTATCAGCCGAACAAAACTGGATTGCAGGTGCTGAATAACTTTTCGATTGGCGAAATCCGCAAATACATCGATTGGACTTTCTTTTTTGTAGGCTGGGAGCTAAAATGCATGTATCCTGAAATTATGGAAGATCCGGATTTTAAGGAACAAGCTAAAATCCTTTTCGATGATGCCAATTACATGTTGGATGTAATTGAGCGCGAAGGATTGATTGAAGCAAGTGCGGTTTACGGATTGTTTCCTGCCAATAGTGTTGGTGATGATATCGTATTGTATACCGATGAAGACAGAACAAACGAAATTACCAGATTTTGCGGCATTCGTCAGCAGGAGAAGTTTAAAAAAGGACTGAGCAGTTTGTGTTTGAGCGATTTTGTAGCTCCAATTGAATCGGAAAGAATCGATTATGTAGGTGCTTTTGTCGTAACAGCAGGTTTGGGTATTGAAGAAATACTTCAGAAATTTGCCGAAGATCATGATGATTACAACAGCATCATGATTAAGATTTTGGCAGATCGTTTGGCCGAGGCTTTCACGGAATTATTACACGAGAAAATTCGGAAACAAGATTGGGGATATGCTGTCGATGAGGATCTGAACGTTGAAGAAATGCTTCGTGAACATTATCAGGGAATTCGTCCTGCTTTTGGATATCCATCATTGCCCGAGCATTCAGAAAAACAAGTGCTTTGGGATTTCTTGGATGTAGAGAAGAATATCGGAGCAACATTAACCGAAAGTTTTGCCATGTATCCGGCAGCTTCGGTAAGTGGATTGATTTTCGCTCATCCGGAGGCATTGTATTTCTCTATCGATAAAATTAAGGAAGATCAATTAAAGGATTATGCCTCCCGAAAAGGAATATCCGAAGAGAAGGCAAAGAAGCTTTTAACTTCTATTTTATAGAATTAGTTATAATAAAAATAGTAGTTAGCAGCTGGTAACTAGTAATTTGTTGATTGAATGAATTACTGCGTACTAAAAACTAACGACTAATATCTAACAAAAACCAATGAAAGTAATCGAACTATTAAATCAGGCAATTGAGAATAAAACCACACATTTCTCATTTGAATTGTTGCCTCCTTTGCGGGGAAACAGTATATATAAAGTTTTTAACACGATAGATAAACTAAAGGAATTCGATCCTAAGTACATTAATATCACAGCACATCGCGATGAGGTGGTTTTCACAGAATCGGAAAGTGGTTTAATTGAAAAAAAAATTACCCGAAAGCGCCCGGGGACGGTAGCAGTTGCGGCAGCAATAAAAAATGAATACAAAATAACTGTTGTTCCTCATGTAATTTGCAGTGGATTTACTCCGGAAGAGACTGAAAATGCACTTTTGGATTTAAATTTTCTGGGTATTTATGATTTACTACTACTGCGTGGTGATTCATCTTCCCGCCATGCTTTTATTTCCAGTGAAGGAGAGCACAAATATGCGATCGATTTAATCAATCAGGTGAATAAAATTAACAAAGGCGGATTTTTGGATGGCACACATGTTGAGCCTTTTGCAACTCCGTTTTCTTTCGGTACGGCCGGATATCCTGAAAAACACGAAGAAGCTCCAAATATTGATTCCGATATTTATTGGTTGAAAAAGAAAGTGGATGCCGGAGCCGAATATATCGTTACCCAAATGTTCTTCGATAATCAGAAATTCTTCGATTTTGTAAAGAAAGTACGCGATGCCGGTATTACAGTTCCTGTTGTTCCGGGTATCAAGCCAATATCTGCATTAAGCCAGTTAACAGTGCTTCCGCAGATTTTTAAAACCGATATTCCTGAAGCATTAGCTGCCGAAGTTCGTAAATGCAAAACCAACGATGAGGTGAAGCAAGTGGGAATAGAGTGGGGAATTCAGCAAGGAAAAGAATTGATTCAGCACGGGGTTCCTTCCTTACACTTTTATACACTTATGGCATCCGATTGTGTAAAAGAAATAGCCAAGGCAATTTATTAAACATGGTTTAGCTTTTAGGTTGAAGCAGAGAATTGCTCTGCAAGAGTGTAAAAAAAAAGGTCGTTAGGAACTATCAATTAGTTCCTAACGACCTTTTTTTGTGAAATATTCTTTTGAAATGAGATCAGAGTACATTCAGATAAGGATAACCATTAGATAATGTTATAATTACATATTGAATGGATTTACTGTCTTTCTTTGATCAATTAAAGGAAGATGCAATAATGGTTCGTAAATTGGTTGTTAGTTTATTATTATTGATATTCGTTTTACCTCTTACTGCTCAGAATTCATATAGATTTCAACAGGTAACTGTGGAAGATGGATTGGCAAATAATACAATTCAAAACATTACAGAGGATAAATTTGGACGAATATGGTTTGCTACCTATGATGGTTTAAGTTTGTTTGATGGTTTTGAGTATAAAATAGTAAGACCATTTGAATCAGGATCAGAAAATGAAACTTCGGTTGGTTGTGCAAATATAATTACTGTAGATTCCATTGGAAATATTTGGGTCTTGTTAGAAAATAGTACTCTTGTACGCTTAATTAATGATAATGGCGAGAGTATTTTTTACAAAGATTTAGCTGTTGATAAAAGCAGTAAAAATACGATTGGTTTGGATTCAAATGGGAATATATATTATCAATCGGGTAATACTTACTATAGCTTTGATTCAATTCGCAGCGATTTCAAAAGAGTCCAGAAAATTGATATTCCACAATTCTTTCCTGTCGAAGAAATTACAAAGCAACTAAAGTTCTTATTTCCTCGAGTTGAAATATATTCAATATATAGGTCTCCTAAAGGAAATGATATTTGGATTTTAACATTAAATAAGGGAATTTTTTATTGTAAGGATGGAGATGTCTCCCATTTAATCAATTATGGGATGAGTGTTCCTGATCCTCATAAAATATCGAGTAATGAAGTTTATTGTATTTTTGAGGACCGATCTGGTAATATATGGATAGGAACTAAAAATTCGGGAATTAATGTTGCTTTTTCAAAAGTAGATGAATTCAAAACTTTCAACGTTATTGGTTCTGACAACCCGGATTTACAGACTACTATTCGAGCTATTTATCAGGAAAAAAACAGTAAGTTATGGATTGGTACGTACAATAATGGAATTGTGATAAAGCAAGGTGAAAAAATTGAAAGAATTCATCTTGCAACACAAGGAAAATTAGATAAATGGGATTGGGTTCGTTCCATTTATCAAAGTAAGGATCAATATATTTGGGTGGGAACTTATGTTGGTATTTGTCGAATTCATCCGGAAACCAAAGAGATTAAATATTGGCCGGTAGGGAGGAATAAAAATTTACCTTCATTAGGTCGTATTTATAGTATTGCTGAAGATCAAAAAGGAAATTTGTATTTAGGAGAATGGGGAGGTCTTGATTATTATGATCGGGAAAAAAATCAATTTATTTGTTTCGATACTTTAGATGAGTTGAAAAACATACACATTCGAAAATTGCATTTATGTACGAGTGGAGATTTGTGGATTGGTACCGAAGCCCAAGGGATTTTTGTGCTCGATACAAAAACACATAGGATTAAGAAGCACATTACAAAAGGGGATGCTGAGAATAATTCTATCTTAAGCAATAGTATTTTTGACATTTACGAAGATAGTGCTGGGACTATTTGGGTGGCGAGCTTCGGAGGACTTAATGCTATTGACGGGAAGTGGAACGTGAAGGAATTTGCTTACTTGAATAAGGATTTGCCATCAAGTCTTATTTATCATGTTTTTGAAGATGCAAAGCACAATTTGTGGTGTGGTTCTCCCAAAGGCATTATTCACGTAAATTTGCAATCGGAGCAGGTCAGAGTTTACGATCAAAAGGACATTGGCAATATTTCAGAATTTGCAGAAGGAGCAGCTTTTAAAAATCAGGATGGTATTTTGTTTTTTGGCGGATATAATAATATTGTCAGCTTTCATCCTGATTCAATTCATTCTTCTGCAGAAATTCCCATACCAATGCTCAAATCGGTATGTGTAAATGGTGAAAGCTGTGCCGAATTTGCCTATGGAAAAGTTTGTGATTCTTGTTTTGTCTTTCCTTTTTGGAAAGACAAAATAAGCTTTAGTTTAAAAGGGATACAGCTTAGTTCTCCTAATAAAATTAAGTTAGCTTGGATACTGAAGTCTTTTGATCAAAATTATCAGACTTTTCAAGGACCTGTTCATGAAATTTCATATTCCGATTTGCCACATGGGGAATATCAATTGTGGATAAAGACTGCTAATGCTGACGGAATATGGTCTGATGAGAAAAAAATGTTTTCGTTTAAAATTGAAAAACCCTTTTGGTTGGAGTTTTACTTTATTGTTTCTCTAATTTTCTTTTTAGCTATATGTATTTTGACTGTAGTAAGGATAAGGTTTTTACAGGTTAGACGTAAAAATAAGAAACTGGAAGATATCGTAATTAAACGAACTTTGAAAATTGAAAATCAAAAAGAAAAACTCCAGCAGGTAAATCAATCTTTAGAAGAGAAGAATGCTAAAGTATCTGAACAAAGGGATCAGATTCTTGCACAGAGAGATCATCTTTTCGAGATGCATAACAGGCTCGAAGAATTAAAC
This sequence comes from Labilibaculum manganireducens, assembly GCF_002843385.1. GTDB lineage: Bacteria > Bacteroidota > Bacteroidia > Bacteroidales > Marinifilaceae > Labilibaculum > Labilibaculum manganireducens. The sequence goes on along the minus strand of NZ_MVDE01000010.1, from coordinate 15,708 downwards.
AGATTAAAACAAAATTTTTTCACCAATATTTCTCATGATATTCGAACACCTCTGACTTTAATTATTTCTCCTTTAAGTGAACTCCTTCAGAACAAGAATCTCTCATTAGAAATGCGTACGAAATTACAATGTATGCAAACAAATTCAAACTATATTCTTCAACTTATTGAACAGGTGTTAGATAAGAGAAAACTAGAAGTTGGAGGTTTGTATTTGATTTTTAAACAAGGAGATATTGTAAGTATTATTCAAACAGTTATTAATTCATTTATGAATCAGATGGAGTCAAATTTACTGAAATTGACATTTCTGACCAGTCATGAGAGTTTTTATTGTCGGTATGATTACGAAAAACTGCAACAAATCGTATTTAATTTACTTACAAATGCAATAAAATTTACACCGGCAGGAGGGCAAATTACTTGTGAATTAATATTGAAAACGAAAGGTTTTGAATTTAGTGTAACTGATACAGGTATTGGAATCCCTTCTGATAGGATTAAGTATATTTTCGATCGATACTATCAAGTAGGGAAATCATCGCAGCCCGAAAATGAAGGGGTAGGTATTGGCTTATCATTGGTAAATGATTTTGTTCATTTGCTAAAAGGTAGGATTCAGGTAGAAAGTGAAGAAGGTTCTGGCAGTAAGTTCATTTTATTTTTACCTTTTCATTCTGCCAAAGGGCCAGAAGATATAAATTATGCATTAAATCAAGAAGTCTCACCAGTTGAAAAGGAATTCCTCGCAAACATCGATATGGACGAATCAAGGAAAGAGTTGATTCTTTTAGTTGAAGATAACTTTGATTTGAGAGAATACCTTACGGAAGTTCTGTCGGAAAAATATCGTGTAGTAACTGTCGCAAATGGTTCTGAAGCATTAAAGTATTTAAAAAAGGATGCTTCTGTAAATCTTATTTTATCAGATTGGGTGATGCCTGAAATGGATGGCATTCAATTGTGTCAGAATTTAAAGAAGAAAGGAAGGTATCGAGGTATTCCTTTTGTTCTTTTAACAGCATTGTCAGAAATTGAGAATCAGAAAGAAGCTTATTATTCTGGAATCGATGATTTTATACCAAAGCCCTTTCAGATAGAATTGCTTTTTCTTAAAATCTCAAATTTATTACAGAGAAACAAGCAAATAAAAGTGGCAGCTAATACTGATGCAGTAATGAAACCAGAGAACAAAATGGTGGAAACCTATGATGAAAAGTTATTTGCAAAGCTGAAAGAGATGATGGAAAAGGAAATATCCAATGCTAAATTTGGACAAACAGAATTAGCTAAGGAAATGGGGATGAGCCAAATGCAATTGTATCGAAAACTAAAGGAATTCACAAGTATGTCGCCTAATGAATTTATTCGATCGTTTCGAATTAAAAGAAGTTTGCAATTGCTTGAAAGGGAAGGAATTACGATTAATGAGGTTAGTGATATGGTTGGTTTTAACGATCCGAAGTATTTCAGTCGTTGTTTTGCTAAGCAACAAGGAATGACTCCTTCTAAATATCGAAACATTCATTTGAGTAATAAAAAATAAGTTTTTGTGTTTTAACCGAAAATCACTCTATTGTTAAGGCATTGTTAATGTTGAAAGAATCCTCTTTTTTTAATAGAAATATCCCCAAAGTGTAAAATTTATCTCCTTTTTCCGAAAGAATTATCCCCCTCCTTTTTTTTAAGATGAAATACTTTAGCATTCGAAATCAGAAATATAATATGCTTTGGTTTCAAATTTTTATTCTGTCAGAAGAGTAAGTTGTTGAATTATTCAGTTTTAAAACCTTAATTTATTTAAAGCAAAATGAAAAAACTATTAATTCTGTTTTCGTTGGTTATTATTTCGATAACGATTATGGCTCAAACGAAACTAACCGGAGTGGTGTATGATTCAGAGAAGTTGCCACTCATTGGAGCGAGTATCCGAATAAGCGGAACAAGCGAAGGAACTGTTGCCGATATGGATGGAAAATTTTCATTCGAAACAGATCTTACAAAAGGGAGATTACAAATTTCATTTATTGGATTTCAATCTATTGAAAGGGAATTTGATGGCTCACAGGACTACACTATTTACTTAGTGCAAGAAACAACTAGTTTGAATGATGTAGTAGTAATTGGTTACGGATCGTCACGAAAAAGTGATTTGACCGGTTCTGTTGCTTCTGTTTCCAATATGGATCAAATAAGTAGTCGTCCTATTACAAGTGCGCAAGAATTTTTGCAAGGAAATCTTGCTGGTGTTACTGTTCAGCAGCAAGGAGGTGATCCTGCAAGTACTCCAACAATAACTATTCGTGGGATGGGATCAGTTAATACAGAATCTCCATTGTGGGTAGTTGATGGAATGCCTTATTATGGTGGTACACTAAATCCTAATGATATTGAATCAATAACTGTCTTGAAAGATGCAGCATCTGCAGCAATTTATGGTGCACAGGCTTCATCTGGTGTTATTGTGGTGACAACAAAAAGCGGTAAAGCTGGTAAACTTTCTGTTGCTGTTGATGTGTTTGCTGGAGTTCAGCAAGCTGATAATTTACCTGTTCCTTTAACGGCAGAAGAACAAAACTGGGCTTATAATACTGCTGCTGATAACAGTGGAGCTACGAGAGATCCGGCTCGTGATGTGAGCTTAAATCCTTGGGGTGGAGTTAATCGCACCAACTGGATTGACGAGATTTTCAGGAAGGCATCTGTTTACAACGCTAATGTTGGTTTAAGTGGAGGAGGTGAAAAAGGAATTTATAGTGCTTCGTTCAGTTATCAGAAAAAACAAGGTTTGCTTATTAATACATCATCGGAACGCATTGGCTTACGAGTAAAATCTCAATATAATTTGAGTGATAAAATGAGAGTAGGACAAAACCTTTATGTTTTAAATGAGGAAGCTATTGGAACCAACAATACATCAAGTTACTCAGGAACAATTATTAATGCCATGTATATGCCGTCGGCGGCACCAGTTTATGATGGAGAAGGCAATTTTCATGGTGTAGCTCCCAAGGGTTCAGACTATGCAGGATCTTATGGTGATGTTTATAATCCTGTTGCCTTGTTGAAACGTCCTGCTACAAGTAATCCTGTTACTTATATTGATGCCAATGCTTATATCGAATTTGATTTCATTAAGGATTTTAAATTTCGCTCTTCTCTCATGTTGAGTTTGAAGGATTCAGAGTATAAGAAATTTACACCTAAAATTCCAGAAAGTGGAAGACCATCGGAAATGAATTACCTGAATCAAAGTTGGTCAAAACGTAACAAATGGATTTGGGACAATCAGGTGAGTTATTCTAAAACGATCAATAATCATCATTTAGATTTCACAGGTGTTTATTCTGCACAATATACTAAGTATGAGTATAATTTGGTGAATGCACAGGATTTTGCAAGGGAAGAAAACTGGTATCACTATCTTGAAAATGCTGGTTCTATTAATTCTTACTCAAGCGATGCTTATGAAGATGCATTAAATTCTATGATTGGTCGTTTTCGTTACAACTATAGTGATAAATATTTTTTGATGGGCAGTATTCGTCGTGACCAAACATCTCGATTGAGTAGCGAAAATAACAGTGATTTATTCCCATCGGCATCTGTAGCCTGGAAAATGAGTAATGAGTCGTTTATGCAAGAATTGAATTGGATTCATTCAATGAAATTACGTGCTTCATGGGGACAGATAGGGAATATTCAGTCCGTAAGTTATTATGCATATAATGTGCCTATGTCTTCTCAGCGTCCTACTTTAGGTGAAGGCGATGCCCAGAAGGTTTCAGGATACTACGTTAAACAACAGTCAAATCCCAATTTAAAGTGGGAAACTTCTGAATCATTTGATGTTGGATTAGATTTGTCTTTATTCAAAGGCAGTTTGGAAATTACTTCTGATTATTTTGTGAAGAATACTAACGATATGATTATGACTAATGCTGCAGATTCGCATCTTGGAGTGAACGATGGTCCAACTTCAAACGTAGGAACAGTCGAAAATAAAGGATTTGAATTTTCAGCTTTGTACAAAGGCAATATTGGTAGTTTAAAGTATTCAGTAAATGGAAATTTTTCAACGACTAAAAATAACCTGAAAGATTTGGATGGATATACCAGCAGCTATATTTATCACAGTAATAATGTACGCTCAACATTGTATCCATACCGATCAGAACCAGGGCAAGAATTGTATTCTTATTATTTGATCTCTTCTGATGGTATTTTCAAAACTCAGACTGAGATTGATAATTATACAGGATCAAACGGACAGTTGATTCAACCAAATGCAAAACCAGGAGATTTAAAGTTTATTGATTCGAATAAGGATGGTGAGATTAGCAACGAAGATCGAACTTATAAAGGAAATGCATTTCCTGATTTTACTTATGCATTCAATTTCTCTGCTGAATATAAGAATTTTGATCTAGCCTTAACTTTCCAAGGAGTATCAGGAGTAAAGTTGTTTAATGCCTACAAATTCACTGCTTATAATGCTGCGCAACAGGGGTATAACTTGGATAATCGGGTCTTAAATGCTTGGTCCGAAAGTAATATAAATTCTGAGATTCCTATGTTGAGAGTAGATGATCCTAATTCTAATTTTGGAACGAATTCGGATTGGTATTTAGAAGATGGTTCGTATTTACGATTAAAGAATTTAACTATTGGGTATAATGTTCCTGCTTTGTTATTGAACAGAATCTGCCAAGGATCTTCACTTCGGGTTTATTTCTCTGCAGAAAACCTTTTTACGATTACTGATTATACAGGTCTTGATCCTGAAGTTGGAGGAATTGGTTTGGATCTTGGAACCTATCCGGTTGCAAAAACTTATTCACTTGGTTTATCATTCAAATTTTAATTTAAAATTATCATTATCATGTTGAAAAAATATATGTCAAAGGCTTTGATTTTTGCTTCTTTTGTTGGAATCGTGTCTTGTTCAGATGATTTTACTTCACTCACTCCATTGGGAAGTGCAACAGAGTCGAATTACTTTCAAACGCAGGCTGATGCCGAAGCTGCTGTAAATTCAATGTATTATTATATGGGCGATGAAGATATGTTCTCCCGCGGTTTTATGTGGTACATTAATGCTTCTGATGATATGATTACTGGTCGTATTAAAGCAGAAGCTGACAATATCAAGAATTTCAATCTGACTGGAGACGAGGGTTATGCAAGCTGGATGTATCCTCAGTCTTACAAAATAATTCGTCGGGCTAATGATGTTTTAGCAAATGTTCCGGATATGGACTTCGATGAAAGTGTAAAAAAACGTTGTCTGGGAGAAGCTTATTTTATGCGTGCTTTCCATTATTTCTGGGTTGCTTCAGCCTATGGAAATGATGTGAGTGGAGGTGTTCCCATTGTGACAGTTGAAAATATGAAAGAGACAAAGTTTCAGCGTCCTGCTTCAGTTACTGAAAATTATGCTCAAATTGTGGAGGATTTAACAAAAGCTGCAGATTTATTGCCATTGTATACCTCTTACTCATCTGAAAATAAAGGTCGTGCGCATAAAGATGCTTGTTATGCATACATTGCTAAGACCTATTTGTACTGGGCACAGTACGATGATTCTAAATGGGAAAAAGTAATTGAGTTTTGTGATATGGTAAGCAATTCTGGTTCGGGGCGTAAATTAATTGACACGGATACGCCTGAGAGTGATTTTCGATCAGTGTTTACATATCAGAATGAATTTGGCTCGGAATATATTTGGTCTGTTACTTCAGGTATCGACAGAGGTAGTAAGTTAGTTGGTGTGATGCTTGAAAATAAAGGCTGGGGTGTTTACAACGGCTGGGGGTACTATACACCAACAGAGGAATTATTTGAGGCTTTTGAAGATGGAGATTACCGTCGTTCAGCTACAATTTTGAATTTTGGAGACGAATTTCAGTTTTGGGGAGAAAGTCGCAGGTATTATTCAACAAATTCTCTTTCTGGTTTTCAGTTCAATAAATACATGGATATTTATTCGTATGCCGATCCTATTGGGAATGGTTTAATTAATGCCAACGGTGATGCTCTTTATACTATTCAGGATGTGCCAATTTTACGTTATGCGGAAGTGGTTTTGATGAAAGCAGAAGCAAAATTGAAACTAAGCAAAAATGCGGATACAGAGATTAATTTGATTCGTAACAGAGCTGGTTTGGCTTCAAAAGTAAATTGCACAATGGCTGATTTGAAACAGGAACGTCGGGTTGAGTTTGCTGGTGAGTTTGCAAATCGTCATCGAGATTTGGTGCGCTGGGGAGATGCTGAATCTATCTATTCTAAACCACTTCATGGTCGAATTCATTCAGATAAAACAAATCCTGATTCACCTTATACGATAGAGGAAGTTTGGCCAGCACGTACCTACAAACCAGATGTTCACAATGTTTGGATTATTCCGAGCGAAGTGATTTCAAGTTCAGGTATTGATCAAAATATTGGGTGGTAAATACATAATTACGAATGCCATTGATATATTGAATTGGTGGCATTCGTATAATCTTGGCTAAATTAAAGTTCAATGATGGTATTCTTAAGAGTAGTACTTGTTGCTGTTGCAGCAGTAATTTGTTCGGTAACTGTTTATGCGCAGCAATGTAATTTTAAAGGTGGTCATTCGCATAACGATTATCTTCAGAAGCGTCCCTTATTTGAGGCCTTGGAAAATGGCATGGTAAGTATTGAGGCAGATGTTTTTTTACGCAGCGGTAAACTTTTAGTGGGACACAACGAGAATAATCTGAGGTTAGAGCAAACACTGGAACATTTGTATTTGAACCCATTATTACAGTTGACAAGGGACTCATCCAAAAAATTTAATCCAATCATTTTGATGATTGATATTAAGGATAAAGGCAAGGAAACTTATACTGAATTGAAGAAGATGTTAATACCATATTTGGAGATGCTAACTTGTTTTTCAGATAATAAAATTAGGCAGAAATTAGTAACAATTATTATTTCGGGAGACCGGCCGGTAGAGATTTTGAAAAAAGAAACTTTAAGGTATGCTTTTTTGGATGGTCGTATTTCAGACATAGACAAATTTAAAGATTCAAACCTTTTTTTACTAATTAGTGATGATTGGAACACATATTTTACATGGAAAGGCAAGGAGGAGATATCAAAAAAAGATTATGAGAAATTATGCTGTTTAACGGAAGCTTGCCATTCTCAAAATAAAATGATACGATTTTGGGGAATGCCTGATGAATTATCAGAATCAGTTAATTTCTGGAATGTTCTTCGAAATGCAGGTGTTGATCTTATTGGTTGTGATTGCCCTTCGTGTTTTAGTAACTATTTTAATAAATTGGATGAAAAGCAAATAAAAAAATGAAATATATACATGGGCTTATAGCTCTGGTCTTGATAATCGTAAGTAATTCTGCCTGCCAAAATAAAAATCTTAAGTTACATGATGATATGATTCGGAATGAATCGGAATTTTGGAACAAAAGATCCATTTCACATGTGATACTAAATCAAATGATTGGGAAAGATACACAAGTGATTTGGAGCACAACTTCTCATACTGCAGCACCGGTTCCTTTAGGTGCTGTTGGACCTGAAAAATATACAAAGATGTTGCAAGGTCCTATCCAAAACGATTCGTTAGGACGGGTATTGAAAAGTGCTGTTAAAGAAAAGTTAAATGTAATAATCGTAATTGGAGATGGAATGGGAAATATGCACATGGCATTACCAATTTATGAACGATATGCACAAAAAAATAAGATTCCTACTTATTTCGAACGTATAATGAGTGAAGGGGCATGTGGATATTTGTATACAGGTACTGCCAGAGGATTGGTTACAGGATCAGCAGCCTCGGGAACAGCAATTGCTTGTGGAAAAAAAACACTGATGAATATGATAGGTGTAGATTCTTTGGGAATGCCTTTACAAAGCGCATTAGCATTAGCCATAAACGGGAGATACAAAACGGCAATTGTTACTGATGCAGGAATAACCGATGCAACTCCTGCTGCTTTTTATGCACATTCTATTAATAGGGATGCGGAACAGAAAATAGCTGATCAATTAGAGGCTTCGAGCAATATTGATGTGATTTTAGGAGGAGGAGCAAACCTCTTTTTCCCCAAAGGAACAATTTTTTCAGATTTTGAAGGAGTGCCTGAATCTTTAAATTTTGAATCTTTAAGAACTGATTCTCGTAATTTAATTGAATCTTTTCAAAAAAAGGATTATCAATTTTGTTCCACTTTAAGACAATTACAAAACATTGAAAGAGGCAAAGTTATAGGTTTATTTGCCAGCGGAGGATTGCCTGCTGCAATTAACCGCGATGAATCAACCGTATCAATTCCAAGTGTGAAAGAGATGGGAAATAAGGCTTTAGAATTGATTTCGGATACAGATTCTCCTTATTTTGCAATGATTGAATGCGCCAGAATTGATTGGGAGGCTCATGATAACGATATAGCTTCGGTTTATAAAGCAGTTGAAGAAATGAATCAGGTTTTAAAAGATGCGTACAGAAAATATCAGGAATCTCCGGAAAATACATTATTGATTTTTACCGCTGACCATGAGACTGGTGGGCTAGAGGTTGCTTATCGAAAAATGCCTAAAGAAAATGCATTTCATAAGAAAATGGAAAATGGGGAAGAATGGGAAAACATCACAAATCCATTGTTATATAAAATATTTGTAAAAAATTTGGAACGACAGAAAAAATCTGTTTCCAGTGTGTTGGGAGAGTCTGCAACACTTAGCGAATTAAAAATAAATATCAGAGAGAAATTGGGAATTGCGCTTTCTAATGATGAGGCAGAACAATTATTTTACTCGATGACTGATTATAAAAGATATAAAGATTAACATTTTTTTTTCATTTAATATAGTTTGGATTTATAACGTCAACAGAAGACAGCTGTTGGCGTTATTTTTTTGCCATTTAAATTGGAAAAATCCGATTAAAAATTGTGATTGTTACAATAATAATTATCTATGTACTGTTTCTATTTAATATTTAAAAATTAGTTATGAAGAGAAGAATAATTTTATTGAGTTTGATGCTTGTTGCAATAGTAGGGAATGCCCAAATTTTTAATACATCAGGAATTTTAAAAAGTGGTGAGGCGTCGATCGGATTTGAACCTTCTATGTTGGTATCCAATGGATCGAATGAATTTTTAATGTTTTTTCATGCTGGAGTAGGTGTTGGAAAAAATATTGATTTGGGAGCTAAGATTGGTGCTTTTGGTGATGAAACTTATTATGGTGGCGATGTTGAGTTCGGAATCAGCAAGAACCTCTCATTGTCAGCAGGAGCTCACCATTTTCATGATTTTGGGTTCGATGGAACAGCCAATGTAACTGTTCCCTTGGCATCGGGAACAAAATTGATTACCGGATTAGATATGGATATTAATTTTGGCGATGAAACTGCAATCCCACTTTGGGTGCCAATTGGTATAAGAGTTGCCGTTGGAAATGGATGGTCCCTGATTATGGAAGCTGAAATTGAATTAACCGATGAAGCTTATCACTATTTTGGAATTGGAATGGCTTACGGATTTTAGAATTTACACTCATTAATAAAAAGAGGCTGTTTCGTAGTTATGAGACAGCCTCTTTGTTTTAGATAACTTTATTTTCCAAACTTATCAGTAATCTTTTGAGCCCTAACTTCCGATAATTTACTATTCGATTCATGAGTCCAGTCACCAACGTGCGGACTAAGCAATACTTTTTCCGCTTCAATCTGATAAACAAGCACCTTTCATCTGACCAGATGCGGATTTTTCACCAGGTAAGGAATGCGAACCCCCTTTTCAGTGTATTAGTAATAAGGTAAATCGGTTTTTAAAATTTATTCAGGAATTTATCATTTACCAAAAACATCGTTTCCTCCACTTGTTGCACATACAGACTCATAATATCGCATTGCTCAAACAAGTCTTTCATCTGTTTTTCTTCACAAAGCTCGCCTGAATAGTTGAATTTGTCGTAAGCAGTTGTTTTTCTGTGAAAACCTTTAATGGAGAGGCAAGTGATATTCGTATAACTGTATCTCATAATTCTAATAATATCGTTTTTAGGTTCTGTTTGTAGTATCATATTTGTTGATGAAAAGCTTTTAATTGTTGACTAAAAGCCATTGAGGAAAGATTTTTTGGAAAAAATATTTTTCTATTAAGTAGATTTTATGTAAATTGAATTAAACAGTAATACTTGTGGTATTGGTGATTTTTTTTACATAAAACAATATAATGTTATTAACTTAAACTCATGAAAAAGCGAAAAACAAGCATTCAGAAGTTAAAAGAATTTGCGAGGCAGTCTAATAGAAATATTGACTTTTCAGTGAAGCATTGTCATGGTAATGCTTTGAATCCTCTTATTTATAATCTTCGAAATCTGTATATTACTAATAATGGAGGTGAGAGTAGTTATTTTGTATGTTTTGGAGATTCCCGAAAGATAAATGAAAAATCAACGTTTAGTGGTGTTTTTTTCCCAATATCGATGTGCAGATCAGCTAAAATACTTATCAGAAAGAAAAATATAAAGGATATATTTAATCCCTTCTTATCGCAGAGTGATTATAAAACGGGCAATGAATCTTTCGATTCTCAGGTGGTGATAGAGGAGTTTGATTCTATCGGGACAAATAATATTTTTAAGAATTTAGAGATACAAGAATTGATTTGTAACTCATTGGAGTTTGATAAGAGGCTTAAAATCGGAGTGAATCTTGTAAATGCCAGTTTTGTTCCGTCATTAATAAACAGATCTCATTTTGGAATTTTTACTACAGACAGTTGGTTTGTTGAACCGGAAAAAATAGAAACCTTATTCAGCATTGCAGAAGAAATCAGAAGTCATATTATTCAGCTTGAGGAGCCTAAGCTGGAGCTTCATATTTAAAATACAAAACCTTTAATTTAATTAAAGGTTTTGTATTTTGGTAAGAATCATTACTCTCCAAATTCATCAATAATCTTTTGAGCCGTAACTTCCGATAGTTTAATATTCGATTCATGTGTCCAGCCTCCAACATGCGGACTCAACAATACTTTTTCCGATTCAATTAAATATTGAAACTCTGCAGGCAGCTCTGATGCATGCAAATCTTCGAAGGAAGTTTTTTCAAATTCCAAAACATCCAAACAAGCACCTTTTACTTGACCCGATTCTAAATTTTTCACCAAATCAGCAATGCGAACAACTTTTCCGCGAGCAGTATTAATCAAGTAAATTGGCTTTTTAAATTTATTCAGGAAGTCATCATTCACCATAAACATTGTTTCCTCTGTTTGTGGCACATGCAGACTCAAAACATCGCATTTCTCAAACAAATCATTCAACTGTTTTTCTTCACAAAACTCATCCGAATAATCGAATTTATATTTGTCGTAGGCAATAACTTTGCAACCGAAACCTTTCAAGCGCTGGGCAAAAGCACCACCCATATTTCCATATCCAATAATACCAATGGTTTTTCCTTTTATTTCGATGCCTCGATTTTCTTCCCGTCGCCACATTCCATTTCTAACTTCCCAATTGCACCGGCACAAGTTGTTGAAAAGAGAGAGCAGCATTCCTACGGCATGTTCACCAACCGCATCTCTGTTTCCTTCCGGAGCATTAAAGCATCTAATCCCTTTGCTTTCGGCGTAGTCAACATCAATGTTTTCCAATCCGGCACCCACACGACCAATAAATTTCAGACGGGTAGCCTGATCTAATTCTTCCTTGTTTAATTTGAATTTACTGCGGATAATAAAGCCGTCGAACTCATGAAAAATTGCCAGAAGCTCTTCTTTGTTTTTTGCAGGTGCATAAGTGCATTCAAACCCTGCTGCTTCAAGCATTTCTCTTAAACGTGCGTGGGTTGAATCTATAAATAGTACTTTCATTGTATAAGTGTCAAGTTTAAAGGATCAAGAATCAAGAGAGTTCATGATTTAAATTTTTTGTGTAAAAATAGATGGAAATTCAGAAAATGAACAATTTCAGGTCAAGTATTAATTAGATGAATAGTTAAGAATTGGAATTGGTTTACAAATCTATGTAAGGCTTAAATAATCAATTTTTATCAGCATTTAAATTTACTACAAAACTAGCCTTGTAGCCTCTAACTTTTCCTAAAGCATCATATATCTCGTAGCCAAACATCATTTTATTAACTCTCTTTTCAAGAGAAAGCTTTTTCGCATCCCAAAACCATTCCTCTTCAAACTGAATGTTTCCTGTTTTATTCATCAAATCACTTTCGGCTATTATTTTTTCAAGTTCAGGAATTGATAACCGGTGATTGTCGTAATAATCAAAGGCCGGAAGATCGCCATTTCTTACCGCATTAATAATGTCTTTTATAAGGTCGTGAATATTGGTATTTGCAAGGCATTCAGTTTTCCAATCATCCTTAGGATTTGGATTAGTCAGCAAAACCTCATAAATAATAGGATTGGCGATTTTTACACCAGAATATTCTTTGTTTTCAACAGTATCTTTCTGCTGGCAGGAAAACAAAAACAGCCCTGAAAAAATCAGAGCTGTAACTATAAGATTATAGTGTTTCATATGTTTATAATTTTAAGTTTTTGCCATATGGAACTTACCATGCTTGGAATAATCATCCCCCTGTGTGTCAAAATCGCTTTGGCATGGACGTTTCATATGTTTATTATTTGTTTTTCAGTTGCCATATAGCCTGTCCCGAACTTGTTTCGGGAGAACTTACCATGCTGAAATAATCATCTCACTGTATGTTAAAACACCTTTTGGCATGAACGTTTCATATTTTGAAAATTTCACCTTTCACCTTTTTTCTTATTTCTCAAATCTCACTTCTACCTTTCAAAACTCAGCCTCATTCCTTTAGAACTGTCATCAAATACACCATTGTCGTAGGCCAAATGTCCATTAACAAAGGTTTTGTCTACTTTATATTGGAATTTCTCGCCATCAAAAGGAGTCCATCCACATTTGTATAACGAATTGGCATTGGTAGCCATCCAGTCATCTTCTTTTAAAATAACCAAATCGGCGTAGTATCCCTTGCGAATAAATCCACGTTTTTCAACCTGAAAAATTTCAGCCGGAGTATGGCACATTTTCTCCACTACCTTTTCCATACTGATCTTTCCTCTACGTGCTTGTTCCATCATAGCTATCAGCGAATGCTGAACCAAAGGACCACCACCGGCGGCTTGCATGTAGTTGCCATCCTTTTCTTCCGGAGTATGCGGAGCATGATCAGTTGCAACCACATCCAAACGATCATCCAAAAGAGCTTTCCAAAGCGCATCCTGATCTTTTTTTGTCTTAATTGCAGGATTCCAACGTATTCTCGACTTTTTAGTCAGGTAATCTTTATCATCAAACCATAAATGGTGAACACACACCTCACTGGTAATTTTTTTATCTTTTGCAGAAATCGAATTATCAAACAAATCCATTTCCATGGCACTTGACAAATGCAGAATATGCAAACGAGTATTGTATTTCTTTGCCAGTTCGATAGCTTTCGATGACGATTTGTAGCAAGCCTCGGCACTTCTTATCACACCATGATACTCCATAGGAATGTCATCACCGAATTTTTTCTGATATTCAGCCTGATTTTTATCAATGGTGGGAGTGTCCTCACAGTGGGTTGCGATCAACATGGGCGATTTTTCAAAAATCTGCGAAAGTGTGTCAATATCATCTACCAACATGTTTCCGGTCGACGAGCCCATAAATATTTTAATGCCACAAACCGATTTCGGATCAGTTTTTAATATCTCCTCCAGATTTGTATTTGTAGCACCCATATAAAAGGAGTAGTTTGCCAAAGATTTTTCAGAGCCTAATCTATAGCGTTCTGTTAGCAATTCCTGAGTTACCGTTTGTGGTTTCACATTGGGCATATCCATAAACGAGGTAGTTCCCCCGGCAACAGCAGCTCTCGATTCGGTATATAAATCCCCTTTTTGTGGCATTCCCGGATCACGAAAATGAACCTGATCATCAATAACACCCGGAATCAGTAACCTTCCGGCAGCATCAATAACAGTCCAATTCTTATCTGTAACTTCAGGAGTTGAAGTGTATATTTCTTCAATTAGTTGATTTTTCACAAGAACACTTCCTGCAAACTTTTTGCCTTCATTAATAATCAAGGCATTTTTAATTAGAAAACTTGACATTTGGTTGCTTAGTTAATGTGTTGTAATGTTTTGTATTTATAGTATATAGATGTTTAGAAAGCCTCACTATTTTATCAAATAAATTAATCTCACAGCTAACATCTCATTTCTCCTATCTATTATATTTTGTGAAAAAGCTTCTCAACTTCATTTTAATCACTCCCCAAACAGCTTCATTAAAAATTCCACCGCTCATTTTAGAGGTTCCCTGGGTTCTGTCGGTAAAAATAATTGGTACTTCAATAATATTGAAACCATATTTCCAGGTCGTAAACTTCATTTCAATCTGAAAAGCATAGCCTTTAAATCGGATGTTATCCAAATTAATCGTTTCCAATACCTTTCTTGTATAGCATTTAAAGCCGGCTGTAGCATCATGAATCTTCATTCCCGTTACAAATCGGACATATCTCGATGCAAAATACGACATCAATACTCTACCCATAGGCCAATTTACAACATTTACACCGGAAACGTAGCGCGATCCAATGGCCATATCACCACCTTTTTCCGAACAAGCCTTATATAAGTGAACTAAATCTTCCGGATTGTGTGAAAAATCAGCATCCATTTCGAACACATATTCATATTTGCGTTCCAACGCCCATTTAAAACCAGTAATATATGCTGTGCCCAAACCAAGTTTGCCCTTGCGTTCTACAATGTGCAGCTGCGAAAATTCATTTTGCAGTTTCTTTACAATAGCAGCAGTCCCGTCTGGCGAGTTATCCTCTATAATCAGAATATCAAAAGCTGTATCCAGCGAAAAAACCTTCCTTACAATCGCTTCAATGTTTTCTTTTTCGTTGTAAGTTGGGATAATAACAATACGATTTGTCACCATGAGAGATTAATGTGTTAAAATAATTTTGCAATACGAAGATAGTATATCTACCTAAAATCTTTTCCGAACGATAGTTAAAAAGCCTAAAATTTTCAATTTTAATCCGACCATTCCCAATTTTCTATAAAAAGAATAGTAAAATTGGTCGGGCTATCCGCTAAATCTTTTACCTCGTTCCTCACTAAAAGGATATCGCTTCTATCCGTAATGGGGGATTCTCGCGATCATCAGCGAATCATGTTTTACTCAGCACCATCAGGAATCATTCACTCATTTACTTTTCATCAAAAATTATTCAATCAGGTTATCAATGAGTTAAGATAATGTTTAGAAATACTTTCCAAATGCATTAGGAATTGGGAAAAATAATCATTTATCTTTGCACCGCTTTCAAAGGAAAGTGTCCGGTGTTTAGAGTGATTTGGGGAGTAATTTTTTTATCACAGGAACGGGCTTTATTTTTTTGAAATTTTTTCACTTAGGGATTAGGATATATTAAAATAAATGATTTATCTTTGCACCCGCTTTCGGAGCTAACGAGCTTGTGAGTCACTAGGAAACTTAGGGATTACAGCGAAATTACCCTGAAAAAAAAGTTGAAAAAAGATTTGCAGATTAGGAATTAAATTCTTTATCTTTGCACTCGCTTTCAGAGACAGAAACGACTGTCTTACAGAGAATGAAATTTTAG
>NZ_MVDE01000009.1 GCF_002843385.1 Labilibaculum manganireducens | reverse complement strand
GGATTTAGGTTTGTTTAATATGTCGAATAAATATGTACTGTTACAAAATTAATTTGAAATCGCCGTATACGAGAGTACGTACGGTGGTGTGAGAGGGCGAGGGAGTAATCCCTCTACCTACTCGATTAAAAGTGGAGAGTCCGACCTTAAAAATAAATTTGATTCCCGATCACATTCACATCTTATAAATTTTCACACAAAAAAAGGACACGCCATGGCGTGTCCCTGCGGTAAGGTATATTGTATTTTATATCCCCAACAACAATGAATCCGGATCTTTGCCTCCGAACAACATTTTCTGAGGATTCTCAATCATCTCTTTAATCTTCACCAAAAAACCAACCGAATCTTTTCCATCAATTACCCGGTGATCGTAGGATAGGGCGATGTACATCATGGGGCGGATTTCTACCTTGCCGTTTACAGCAACAGGTCGTTCCACAATATTGTGCATGCCCAGAATACCCGATTGCGGCGGATTGATAATTGGAGTACTCAACAGCGAACCAAACACGCCGCCGTTGGTAATGGTAAAAGTGCCGCCGGTCATTTCGTCCAGACTAATTTTACCCGAACGGGCTTTGTTGGCCAAATTCATCAGTTCCTTTTCTATTTCGGCTAAGCCCAGGGTTTCGATGTTTCGGATGACCGGAACCATCAAACCTTTTGGTGTTTGCACCGCAATGGCAATATCTGTGTATTCCGGACTTACAATTTCCTCACCATCCATCATCGAATTTACCGCAGGGTGCAGTTGTAATGCCTCCGAAGCTGCTTTGGTAAAGAAGGACATAAAACCCAGTTTAATATCGTGGGTTTCTACAAATTTCTTTTGATACTTGCTGCGCAGTGCCATTACTGCACTCATGTCAACTTCATTAAAAGTAGTCAGCATGGCCGTTTCATTTTTTACGGAAACCAAACGGGTGGCCAGCTTTTTCCGAAGATTCGACATTTTTGTGCGTTTCACTTCTCTCGAAATGCTTTTGCTTTGCGCCGGAATTACTGCCTGACTGCCCGGATTACTGACCACGGCCTGAATGTCTTTTTTCGACAAACGTTGAATGCCGGCAATTACATCATCAACCGAAAGGTGATTTTCTTCCATTAGTTTTTTAGCAATGGGCGAAATCTTAACATCCTTGTACGTTTCAGAATTTGCTGACTTAGATGCAGCAACAACTGCAGAAGCCGTTTTTTCAGCAGGAACTTCTTCTTTTTTAGCTTCCTTAGGAGCAGAGGAAGCAGATGCTTCTCCGGCAAAGCTGGTGTCTATGCTGCAGGCAACCGATCCAACAGCAACAGTATCGCCTTCCTGCGCCATAATCTGAATTTTACCACCTTCATCAGCAATAAGAGTCAGAGTGGCTTTATCCGATTCAATTTCTGCAATTTCCTGATCCTTTTCAACAATGTCACCATCTGCTACAAACCAGTTGGCTATTTCTACTTCGGAAATGGATTCTCCGGGACTAGGTATTTTTATTTCGATCATCTTTATTGTGTTATTGTTTTGTCATCGGGTAAGAGCAACTAAACCTGTTGCATGTCTTTATATTTTGTACTTTTTTCTTTGATCCTTTGTACTTTAATCCTTTTTACTTTTCACTTGGGTCTTTTGTACTTGGGTCTTTTGATTTACATCAGCAGCTTACTTTTCTTCTCTTCGAAATATTCGTGCTGAACAAGGATGTCTGCATGAGAACTGCCTTCCACACATTGTAATCCGCAATATTTCAATTTTAGATCGCAATTGCATTTTCGAAATACTTTGTTAATGATTTCGTTTTGCCCTGCCAGGTGAATTTTATTCAATCCGGTTGCCGGACTGCCGCTGGCCTGACGTGCTACAGGAACCAATTTAATATCTTTGTTTTTAAAGTTGTAGTTGATAAACTGCCAGGCGCCCATGTTTTCCGGTTCTTCCTGAACCCATAAATGAAGAAGAGCATTTGGATATCGATTCAAAATCTGATCAATCTGTTTATCAGGAAACGGATACAGCTGTTCCACCCGAACCAAGGCAATATCCTGAGCAAACAGTTCCTCTTTTCGGGCCAGCAAATCGTAATAGATCTTTCCGGAACAGAATACAACACGGCGAACTTCCTCAGCAATTATATTGTTGTCGTCAATCACTTCCTGAAACTGACCATTGGCCATGTCATCCATTTTCGAAACACATTTTGCATGGCGAAGCAGACTTTTTGGCGTAAAGCAAATTAACGGAACCCGTATGTCGCGTTTCACTTGTCTTCGTAACATGTGAAACAGGTTTGCAGGTGTAGTCGGGTTGATAATCTGCATGTTGTTGTTGGCGCATAGAGTAAGAAACCGCTCCATTCTTGCGCTCGAATGTTCTGCACCTTGTCCTTCATATCCATGAGGCAGATACATCACCAAGCCATTTTTTATGCCCCACTTGTCTTCGGCAGCACTAATGTACTGGTCGATAACCGCCTGAGCCACATTGTGGAAATCGCCAAACTGAGCTTCCCAAATGGTCAAGCCGGAAGGGTGTGCCAAGGCATATCCGTATTCAAATGCAAGTACACCATATTCGCTAAGCAATGAATTGTAGATATGGAAAGGGGCTTGCTTGCCGCTGATGTTTTTCAGAGGGAAATACTTCTCGTCTGAGTTCTCAATCACCAAAGCTGCATGCCGGTGCGAAAAAGTACCTCTTTCCGAATCCTGTCCGCTTACACGAACACTGTTTCCTTCTTCCAGCAGACTGGAATAGGCAAGCAGTTCTCCCATGGCCCAATCCAATTCATCATTCGCGATCATGTTTTTGCGATCGGTCATTAACTTCCCAATCTTTTTGAAGAAAGTAAGGTCGCCGGGCAAATTGGTAATGTTTCCGGCCAGCTCAAGCAAAGTCTTTTTCGCAACTCCTGTTTTAGGAGAAGATTCAAAATCTTCCTGGGTTGAGTATCGGATGTTTTTATAATAATCCTCCAAAAAAGGCTGTATAATTACCTTCTTAAATGTTTTGGATAATTCAAAATCTTTATCTAAAAGTTCGTTGTATTCGGAGTTAATCGTTGTAATTTCTTCTTTGGTATAAATTCCTTTTCCAATCAGGAATTCGGCATAAATATCCCGTGGGTTTTTGTGTTTGGCGATTTCTTTGTACAGAATTGGTTGGGTAAAACGGGGTTCATCCCCTTCGTTATGGCCAAATTTCCGGTACGAAAGAATATCTATGAAAACATCAGAATTAAATTCCTGACGGTATTCCATAGCCAGCTTGATTGTGAAAATCAAAGCTTCCACATCATCACCATTTACATGAAACACAGGAGAACGGGTTACTTTTGCCACGTCGGTGCAATAAGTGCTCGATCGGGCATCCAGATAATTGGTTGTGAAACCTACCTGATTGTTAATGACCAAATGGATGGTTCCTCCGGTTTTATATCCGGTTAACTGCGACATCTGAACTGTTTCGTACACAATTCCCTGTGCGGCAATCGCTGCATCTCCATGAATGATAACAGGAACCAATTTGTCCTGATCGCCGGCGTAGTCGTTGTCAATTTTCGAGCGAGAAATTCCTTCAACAACAGCACCAACGGTCTCCAAATGAGAAGGGTTGGGTGCCAAATGAAGTTTCACGTTACTGCCATCATCTGTTTTTACCGTATTTCCATATCCCAGATGATATTTTACATCCCCCAAAGCAATGTCTTCTTCGAATTCTTCGCCCATAAATTCTTTGAAAATATTGGCGTAAGGTTTCTCTAAAATATTGGCCAGTACATTTAATCTTCCCCGGTGAGCCATTCCGAAAATGAACTCCTGAACACCAAGCTCAGCACCACGTTCAATCATGGCATCCAAAGCAGGAATTAAGGTTTCTGTTCCTTCGAGGGAAAAGCGTTTTTGACCGACAAATTTTTTGTGGATATAGTTTTCGAAACCAACGGCAAGCTTTAAATGATAGTAGATGTGTTTGCGTTGCTCATGGTTAAAATCCGGAGTGTTTTTAGTGCCTTCCATCTTGTTCTGCAGCCATCGCATCATTTGAGGATGACGTACAAAAACATATTCTGCACCTATCGATTTGCAGTACGTTTCCTGCAAATGGGAGACAATATCTTTTAATTTGGAAGCACCCAATCCTATTTCAGTGCCGGCATGGAAAACAGTTTCTAAATCTGATTCTGACAGATCAAAGTTTTCGACGTCGAGTGTTGGGAAATATTTCCGTCGGGTCCGAACCGGATTTGTCTTGGTAAAAAGATGTCCGCGCTGACGATAGGCATGAATCAGATTCATAACATTGAATTCTTTACTCGTCGTATTTGCGGCAGGAATATTTTCGTTGGCCGTTTGTTCCTTAATTGGAAATTTGGCTGTTGCAAAATCAAATCCCCGAAAAAATTGTCTCCAGCTTTCTTCAACAGATTCAGGATCATTCTTATAGGATTGGTAAAGTTGGTCGATAGATTCGATTTCACTGTTACCTAAAAAGCTAAATTTATCCATGTAATTGTTCGTTGTACTTAGTCTGATTATCGTTGTTACTTAAACAAATGTATTAATTTTTAAGCCTTATGGTGATATCAAAAACGAATAAAAGATAAAAAGATCATTTTTTTTACAGATATCGATATAGAGTTTTTCTATAAGATGTTTTGGTTTAACATGACTAAAAATAAACAGCACAATTCTTTTATTTGATGCCTGTTCGAATTACTTTAGTTTTTTTAAGACAAACATGTAAAATCTCACAAATGTATTTTCTCCGTATTTTAATTGTTTTGGCACTTGGTGCTCAATTCACGGCCTGTAATAATTTACAAAAAAAACCTCGGTTTACTCTCGAAAAAGGAGATCTTCTTTTTCAGGATCTGGATGCTGATTCTATTTCAGATGCGATAGAATCAGTAACAGGAGGAGCTAAGAATTTGAGCTTTTCGCATGTTGGGATTGTGGATATTCATTCAAACGGCGATACTATGGTTTTAGAAGCCATCTCAAAAGGAGTTACCTACACCAAACTCACTGATTTTTTGCAGCGAAGCACAACTGCTGACCAAAAGCCAAAAGTTGAGGTGGGAAGGCTGAAGCCTGAATTTACTGCTTTTATTGACAAAGCTTTGGAGTTGGGAGAGAAGTTGATTGGAAAACCATACGATGATATTTACATCATGGGAGACTCAACTTACTATTGCTCTGAGCTGATTTATGACCTATTTGCAACTGCCGGAGATTCTATTGAAATCTTCCGGCTAAACCCGATGACTTTTAAGGATGATAAAACCGGTGGTTTTCTTCCTTTTTGGATTGAATATTACAAAAACTTAGGTGTGGATATCCCGGAAGGAAAACCGGGTTTGAATCCTAATGGGATGCACGAGTCTCCGAATATCGAGATTGTATTTTCCTACCTGCGGCAATAATTTCACATCTTTCATCTCATATCACAAATCTTACTTAAACAATGAACTCATTCTTACGCGAATTAACCAGCGAGCTGTACGAAAAATACGGCAGTAATTTATCCAATTGCATGTTGGTGTTTCCAAATCGCCGCGCCGGTTTATTCTTCTCAAAATATTTAAATGAATTGATTGAAAAACCAGTTTGGGCACCCAGGATTCTAACCATTAATGATTTTTTTAAAACTCATTCTCAGTTGCAGACAGAGGACAACCTGGGCTTGCTTTTTCGCTTGTATAAAATCTACATTCAAAAAATGGATGTGTCGGAAAGTTTCGATGAGTTTTACCATTGGGGAGAAATGCTTTTGGGCGATTTCGACGATTTGGACAAATACCGGGTGAATGCAAAGCATTTGTTTCAGAATTTAGCGGAGGAAAAAGAGATTGATAATCTGTTCGATTACTTAACGGAAGAACAGATTGCTGCGATACAATCATTTTGGAGTTCATTCCGTCCCGAGAAATATTCGGAGCATCAAAAGGAGTTTGTGAAGCTCTGGGAAAATTTGTATCCTATTTATTCTGATTTTCGGGATGTATTACAATCTGAAGGATTGGCATACGAAGGAATGGCTTCCCGAAAACTGGTTGATGAGTTGGAATCGGGGAAGATTACGATTAAAGAGGAGCGGATTATTTTTATCGGTTTTAATGCATTAAACCGTTGCGAACAGAATTTGTTTGATGAGTTGAAAAAGCAGGATAAAGCAGATTTTTATTGGGATTACGATGAATCCTATCTTCAGAATCCTTTTCATGAGGCGGGTTTGTTTTTACGCGAAAATATCAAGCGGTTTCCGTCGCCAAAAACGAATATTCGGTTCGATAATATCAAGAATAATCAAACCAAAGTTGAATTTGTTTCACTTTCCTCGGAAGTGGGACAGGCGAAGTATGCCCACGCTGTGGTTGAGGAATTCTGCAGGAATTCGGAGGATGCCTTAGAGGAAACGGCTATTGTTTTGGCTGATGAGGAGTTGCTTCTTCCGGTATTGCATTCCATTCCTAAAATTGCAGAGAATGTGAATGTAACCATGGGATATCCTGCCAAAAACACGCCTGTTGCCAGTTTGCTGCGTTTGGTGATCGATCTGCAGAAAAGTGTGAAAAAATCAAATGGAGAGGTATCGTTTCATCACAAACAGGTATTGTCTCTTCTTAATCACCAATATTTGAATTCTGTTAATCCTGAATTGGCACATTCCATAACACAGGATATTCTCACAACCAATAGAATTGAGGTTCCACAACGTTTAATTCAAGGTGATTCCGTTTTGGAAAAGCTTTTTTCTCCGGTGAGTAGTGTGGAGCAGTTTTCAATATATCTGCTTGAATTGCTTCAGGGAATTTATCAGAAATTAGAAACGACTGACGAGGAAAAAACCTTGGTTGATAAAATTGAACAGGAATACATCTATCATTTGTTTTTGGCAATAAAACGTCTCAATTCTTTACTGAATCAGCACAAAATTGAATTAAAACAGGATACTTTTTATAAGATTCTGGATAAAATGATTCAGAGTTTGAGTATTCCATTCGAAGGAGAACCTTTGGCAGGTTTGCAGGTAATGGGAATTTTGGAAACACGATTGCTCGATTTCAAAAAGATTGTGGTGCTTTCGATGAACGAAGGGAAATTGCCAAAAACAGGAGCTGCAAATTCGTTTGTTCCCTATCATTTGCGGAAAGGCTTTGGAATGCCGACAATCGACCATCAGGATGCAATTTTCGCCTACTATTTTTACCGGTTGATTCAGCGTGTTGAAGATCTTAAATTGCTGTACAGCACTCAAAGTGATGGGATTCGCACTGGTGAAATGAGTCGTTTTTTGTATCAGCTGAAATACGAATCAGATTTTGAGATTGTTGAGAACAGTCCGTCCTACAATATTTCTTTGCAGGAAACCAAGCCGGTTAGTGTGGCCAAAAACGAACGAATTCAAACCTGCCTAAGCGAATATTGTGGTGATGGGATAAAGAGTTTTTCGCCGTCAGCCTTAAATACTTATATGAATTGCAGCCTAAGCTTTTATTTTAAATATTTGGCTGGTTTAAAAGAACCCGATGTGGTTTTGGAAGAGATCGATCCGCCGACTTTCGGGAATTTATTTCACTCGGTTTTGGAAGAATTGTACAAGCCTTTTAGTGGCAAAACGATTCGGAAAGAAGATTTGGAGGGATTGCGGAAAAATAAAGTTTTACTGGATCAGGTTTTGAAAGATGCTTTTCGAAGCATCTACTTTCAGCTGAAAAAGGAGCAGCCAATGGAAATTGGCGGCAGAAACCTGCTCGTATTTGATATCCTGAAGAAGTTTATTGACCGGATATTGATTTTGGATCAGAAATTTGCACCTTTTGAAATTGTTTCTTTGGAGGGAAAATATAAAATTCAAATGCCAATAGGAGAGAAAGCCGATCGAAAGGTAAACATTAGCGGATTGATTGACAGAGTAGATAAATTGAATGATACCATTCGTATTTTAGATTACAAAACAGGCAAGGCCGATTTGATTTTTAAGGATATCGCTTCTCTTTTCGAAAAAGAAGGAAAGAATAAAAATAAAGCGGCATTTCAAACTTTGCTTTATTGCTTGTTTTACGATGAAAATTACAATCCAGGTGCAGCAATTTCTCCTGGAATATACAGCCTGAAAGAGTTTTTTAACGATGGGTTTGATTGCACCTTAGCTCAAAAAGAGGGGCGCGGAAATGCCGTTCGCGTTGATGATTACAGAATGTTTAAAGCTGAATTTGTTGAAGGCCTGCAAGAATTACTGGAAGAGATTTTTAATCAGGATATTCCTTTTTATCAGGTAGAAAATAAAGATATTTGCCGAACTTGTGTGTATGCCGAAATTTGCCATCGATAAGTTGTGGCTTCTTTTGTTTTTGTTACGAATGAAACGTCCATGTTGAAAGCGTTCAACACACAGGGGCATGATTATTCCAGCTTGGAAAGTTCTCCCGAAACAAGTTCGGGACAGGCTATATGGCAAAAACATAAAATTATAAACACTTGAAAAATATCAATACAATGTGTCGATCAGTTATTTTACTATTATTTTTCTTGTCCGTTGGTTTTACTTCCAATGCACAAAAAAAATACAGTATCAAGTCGAAGAGAGCCATCAAAAATTATGAGTTGGCTTCGGAGGCTTATCGGCAGATGGATAATTCCAAAGCTCTGAAATATTTAGATGCCGCAATTGAGCAAAGCCCTGATTTTATTGAAGCATGGCTTTTTAAAGCTGATGTTTTGCACGAAACGGGCAAGACTGAATCCGAAATTGAGGCCTATCAGGAGGCGATAAATATTGATGCCAAATTTTTCCCGAATGTGCATTTTAATTTGGGGAATGCCTACCTGAAAATAGGAGAATATCAAAAGGCATTAACGAAATATGAAGACTTTCTGTCACTTTCAAATAGCTCCGACAGAAATAGAAGGTTGGCAGCAAAAAGACTGGAAAGTTGCCGGTTTGCGATCAAGTCAATAGCAAATCCTGTCGATTTTAAACCGGTAAACCTTGGTGACAATGTGAATTCCGAATTTGATGAGTATTGGCCCAGTCTTACCGCAGATGAGAAATTGATGGTATTTACCCGATTGTTGATAGAAAAGAAAGAGGGAACGGAAGTGAAAATCAAAAGGCAGGAGGATTTTTATGTATCCCGCCAAAAAGATAGTTTATGGATGCCGGCGGAACCATTATCCTTAGTTATCAATACAGATAAGAACGAAGGAGCTCAAAGCATTACGGCAGATGGCAAATACATGTATTTTACGGCCTGTGATCGTCCCAACGGATATGGCCGGTGTGATATTTACTATTCAGTTCGGGAAGGAGATGTATGGTCGGCACCAATAAATGTTGGCAAACCAATTAATTCGAAAGCTTGGGAAGCTCAGCCAAGTATATCTGCTGACGGACGGGAATTGTATTTTGTGAGCAACCGAAAATCAGGAAAAGGGAAAATGGACATTTGGCATTCCAGATTAATTGAAACTTTGGAAGATGGAAAGCAAAGATGGACGCAGCCGGCGAACCTTTCTATTAATACAACAGATAATGAAATGTCGCCGTTTATTCATGCCGGAAACCGGTATCTGGTATTTTCTTCAGATGGTTTAACCGGAATGGGAGGATATGATTTGTTTAAGACAGAACGCGATAAAGATGGGAAATGGAGCGAACCTGAAAATTTGGGTTACCCAATTAATACATTTAACGATGAAATCGGATTGATTATTAATGCGAAAGGTGATAAAGCTTATTTTTCTTCGGATCGCCTAAAAGGCAAAGGGAAAGATATTTTTAGTTTTGAGATGCCTGTAGATTTGCAGCCACAGTCTGTGTCGTGGTTAAAAGGCAATGTGTTGGATGCTAAATCCAAAAATCCTGTGCTTGCTTCGCTTTTATTAATTGATTTAATGAGCAATGATACAATTATTCAGATTAAATCGGATCGGACGGATGGCAGCTATTTGGTTTGTTTGCCTTCGGGAAAAGAATATTTATTTTCGGCCTCAGCCGAAAATTATCTTTTTTATTCGGAGCATTTTGCAATGAAGAATGATCAGAAGAAATCGAACCCCCAACAATTAGATATCTTTTTAGATAAAATTGAAAAAGGAAAAGAAATCGTACTTCGGAATGTGTTTTTTGATATCGACTCCTGGGATATTTTGCCGAAATCTGAAATTGAATTGACCCGCTTGTATGATCTGTTGGCAGCTTATCCTAAATTAAAAATTGAAATTGCCGGTCATACCGATAATACCGGAACTGAAAATTACAATCTAAATCTTTCCAATAACCGGGCAAAGGCGGTTTGCGATTATTTAATTTCAAAAGGAATAGAAGCAAAACGGCTAAGCTTTAAAGGATACGGAGCTTCACATCCTATTGCAGCCAATGAAACCGAAGAGGGAAGAAGTTTAAATCGAAGAACAGAATTCAAAGTTGTTGAAAATCAATAATAATCAATAAAATGAAACCGATATATCTTGATTACAATGCGACTACACCTATCGCACCGGAAGTTGCAGATGCAATGATTCCCTATTTAAAAGGTTTTTTTGGCAATCCGTCAAGCTCACATTTTTATGGGCGCCAATGCAAAGAGGCTGTGGACAAGGCAAGAAATCAGGTAGCTTTATTGCTGAATTGTGATGCTGAAGAGTTGATATTTACCAGTGGCGGATCTGAATCGAATAATTATGCATTAAAAGGCTATGCTTTTGCAAATCAGGATAAAGGCAGGCATATTATCACTTCTTCTATCGAGCATCCTGCGGTTACAGAGGTTTGTAAATTTTTGGAGACACAAGGGTTCGAAGTTACCTATCTGCCTGTTGATGAAACCGGACAGGTACAATTGTCTGATTTGAAAAAGGCCATTCGACCAGATACTATTTTAATTTCGATCATGTATGCGAATAACGAGGTGGGAACTTTACAGCCAATTTCTGAAATTTCGAAATTGGCGAAGCAGAATAATATCATTGTCCATACTGATTGTGCTCAGGCTGTTGGTAAAGTACCTGTTAATGTTCAGGAACTGGGTGTTGATTTACTGACTCTTGCAGGTCATAAATTCTATGGTCCGAAAGGAATTGGAGCCTTGTATATTCGTGGGGGAATTAAATTGCAGAAATTGATTCATGGTGCAGATCATGAAAGGAATTTGCGGGCAGGAACCGAAAATGTATTGGAAATTGTTGGTTTGGGAAAAGCCGCCGAATTGGCCATGGAGGAGGAAGACAAACGAATGAGGCATGAAATGAATTTGATTCGGATTTTACGCAGGAACTTATCTAAACTTTCAGATGTTCAGTTTAATGGGAATAAGGATTTTTGTTTGCCAAATACCTTAAGTGTTTCCTTTAAGAAAATTCCGGTAAACGAGATTTTAAGTCGGTTAAAAAATGTGGCCGCATCGGCGGGTGCCGCATGTCACACTGATTGTGTGAGTGTTTCAGCAACCCTGGATGCTATGAAAGTTCCTTTGGAATATGCAATGGGCACAATTCGTTTTTCCGTAGGCAGATATACTACTAAAACTGAAATAGATTTAGCTTCAAATGAAATAATTGAGGTGATTAAAAGTTTACGCAGAGATGCCAATCAAAAGAAAAGCAATCCGGAATAAAGCCATTTAATTATTTGAAATCACCATGCCGGGCAATTTCGGAAAAGTATCTGTCAGAGTCGAACAATATCATGAAACGTTCATGCCGGGCAATTGCGGCACACAGAGAAAACAGTTAAAAATTATGAATTATAAATTGGGAAAGTCGCAGGTTTCAAGAAGCTTTTTCGGAAAAGACCTGACAGCGTTTTTTTTAACCTGTCAGAGTCGAACAATATCATGAAACGTCGGTAATTGCGGCACACAGGAAGATGATTATTCCGGCATGGTAATCCCGAAAACTTTCGGGACCATGTGACAAAACCTTACAATTATAAACACCTGAAAAACTCATTTCCACCAGCCAGCAATTCTTCAGCTTTGGAAATGGTGTTTTCTTTAACCAAGCTGTTTAGCCAAGGCAGATTGCCTGTTTTTTTGCGCAATTTTGCTTTGGAGTACCAATCTTTAGGATAGGAAATTATGGCTGGAGTTCCTTGCTTCCCATATTCCGGATAGGATTGATAATAGATATCACCAATGGCAACAATTAATTGGTCTTCCGCACTGTGAATTGAAAGTGTGAAATGCATTTCAATCTGGAAAACGGAAGGTCTTTCGCTTAAAGAAACAGGAACCCGGCCTTTGTATCGAAATTCGCCTGAATTTGAATTAATATATTCGATCTTACCATTTACTTGATCAGGAAATGAGGAAATCCAGTCTCGAATTTGCTGATCTGTTATTGCTGTTTGCAGATATTTTGTTTCCAAACTAATATTTCCATCATCATCTAAAAATAAGTCGATGTTCTTTGTTTGTTGGGCAATTATGAATGAGCTAAAAGTAAAGGACAGTAGAATAATGAAGATTTTTTTCATAATGTGTAGTTTAAGAATTGAACAGACTATTTGGCATCATCTCAATTTTTAATTTAATCCTTTTTATTGATTTTTCAAAAAGAATAGTTTTCCTTGCAATTAAGTTGCAAGCCCTTGTTTTCGGGTAATCAGACAAATAGGGACTTATATTTATGTTCAATATGAAGAAAATGGCACATTTGACACTTGTTTTATCATACCTATTGCAATATTTTTACTTGTGTAGTGAAGGTTTAAATTCCTTCAATTTTCATATTTGACTTGATAAGTTTCAGCTCTTTTTAAGTTTTAAGTATGGTTTTAGTTGTTAGTAATTAAAAGAGGGGCTTTGCCCCTTTTTTATGTTACTGTAAGTATTCTCTCCTAAATAATTTATTAATTTTTCATTTTAAGTGATGAATCATTCTGTTAATTGACAGGGTATTTATAATTTTGTTACACTTCACTGTTTTTATAGCCAAAGAAAGATTTTCATGACACATATATATTCTCTGAACAGATTGTTTATTATTCTTATTTTTCTTGTAAGTCATTTTTTTGTGTCTGCACAAAATATTGCTTTAGAAGAAGATAGGTTGGTTGACAGATTGTCTCAACCCAATGTTTGGGCAGATTCCGTTCTGTCGACTTTAAGTGATGACGAGAGAATTGCTCAATTGTTTATGCTTGCAGCCTATTCGAATAAAGGAGATGAAGAATCTGAGAGAATTGCGGGCTTAGTGAGTAAATATCAAATCGGAGGAATTATATTTTTTCAAGGAGAACCGGGGAAGCAAGCCGGGTTGACAAATAGGTATCAAGCTTTGGCAAAGGTTCCTCTTTGGATTGGAATGGATGCAGAGATTGGGCTCGGATCCAGATTAAAACAAACAATAAGTTACCCAAGGCAAATTATGCTGGGTGCAATTCAGGATAATGAATTGATTTTTCAGTTGGGGAAACAGATTGGGAAAGAGTGTGGCAGACTTGGTGTTCATGTGAATTTCTCACCCGTAATGGATGTGAATAATAATCCGCGAAATCCGGTAATTAACAGCCGTTCCTTTGGTGAGGATCGTTACAATGTAACCAACAAATCGTATGCTTTTGCCTCAGGAATGCAGAAATCAGGAATTATTGCTGTAGGCAAACATTTTCCAGGCCACGGAGATACCGAAACCGATTCGCATTTTGATCTTCCTTTGGTAGATCATCCTATTGAAAGACTTGATTCTATTGAACTATTTCCTTTCCGTCGTTTAATAAATAATGGTTTGGGGGGAATTATGGTTTCTCATTTAAATGTACCGGCGCTTGATCCTTTGCAAAAAGTAGCGACACTTTCCCGCCCTATCGTTTCTCAATTGCTGAAAGAGGAAATGGGTTTTAAAGGTTTGGTATTTACGGATGCTTTAAATATGGAAGGCGTTCGTAAATTTTATCCGAAGGGTGTGGTTGATGCTAAGGCTTTGGTTGCGGGTAATGATGTTCTTCTTTTTACTGAAGACGTCGCAATAGCAATTAAAGAGATTAAATTGGCACTTAAAAGCGGTGAGCTTTCCTGGGATGATATCAACGGGAAGTGTTTGAAAATTTTAAAAGCAAAGTATTGGCTCAATTTGAATGAGTACAAGCCAATTGATCAGAATAGACTGTGGTCAGGATTAAATACACAGCAAGGATTTATTTTAAGACGAAAGTTGACCGAGAAGGCAATTACATTAGTGAAAAATGATGATCAGTTGTTGCCGCTAAAAAGATTAGATACCCTTAAAATTGCTTCTGTTGCCATGGGTGTCCCTATCCGAAACAGATTTCAGGAATATCTTGGCAGGTATGCAGATATAGATTTTTTTCAGATCGGGAAAAGCGCTTCGATTGAAAGTTATTATCAATTATTGAAAAAGCTTGATAAATACAATTTGGTGATTGTAAGTAAGCACGACAGTGATATGCGGGCATCAAAGAATTTTGGAATTACGAGTCAAACTATTGAGTTTCTTTCTGAGCTTTCAAAAAACAAGAAGGTGATTTTTGATCTGTTTGCAAACCCTTATGGCTTGGATTTATATGAAGGGACTGATCGGCTAAATGGGATTTTGGTTTCGTATGAGGATAATATAGAAACTCACATGGCTTCTGCGCAAATAATTTTTGGTGGTTTGGCTTCTCAGGGACGATTACCAGTTACAGTTAATGGACATTTTCCGGTTGGTACTGGTTTTGAAACCAAACACAACCGTCTGGGATTCTCTTTGCCCGAACAAGTTGAATTAAATACACTTAAATTGAATGTTATTGATTCGATAGTAAATGATGCCATTAAAAAAAAAGCAACCCCAGGCTGTCAAATTCTGGTAGCTAGAAAAGGAAAGATTGTATTTCATAAATCATACGGTCATTATACCTACAAAGGAAAAGTAGAAGTTCGTAATCCTGATATTTACGATTTAGCATCACTAACAAAAATTACAGCTGCACTTCCGGCAATAATGCAGTTAAGCGACGAAGGGTGGATTAATGTGGATCATACATTGGGAGCGTATTTTTCAAAAGCCAAAGGCACCAATAAGGATACTCTTATTTTAAAGAAAATTTTAGCTCATGAAGCGAGATTGTTGAGTTATAAACCATTTCAATGGGAGGCTGTTGATTCGGCGAGCTTCGATGGAGATTTATTTAGTCGGAACTATTCGAAACGTTATAGTCTAAAAGTGGCTGATAAATTGTATCTCGATCGAAATTATAAATTTAGAGAGGGGATTTTTTCCAATCAAAGTTCTGAAGAATACCCGGTTCAAATTGCGAATAACCTTTTTATACATAAAGGTTATCACGATACGATAATCAATCAGATATTGGCAACCGAATTTAGAGAATCAAATGGTTATAAATACAGCGATCTTGGTTTTATAATGATGGGAGAGATGATTAAGGAGATTTCCGGCGAAAGTTTGGATGGCTATGTGAAAAGACATCTGTACGACATGTTGGGAGCCTCCAGTCTGGGGTATCATCCTTTGAAACGCTTTAGTGCCGATCGGATTGTGCCAACACAGGATGATAAGTTTTTTCGAAAACAATGGCTTGAAGCTTATGTGCACGATCCAACTGCAGCAATGCTTGGCGGCGTTTCGGGACATGCAGGAATGTTTGGTAATGCCGGCGATTTGGCAAAATTAGCGCAAATGTATCTTCAGGAAGGAACTTATGGCGGTGAAACCTACATAAGTGCTGAAACAATGAATCGATTTAGTGCACGTGCTTACCCAAATTCAGAAAACAGAAGAGGAATCGGCTTTGACAAACCTTTTTACAATCCCGAAGAAAAAGGTGGTCCAACATGCAGTGAGGCTTCCGAATTAAGTTATGGACACACCGGTTTTACCGGCACTATGATTTGGATTGATCCCAAATATGATTTGCTGTATATTTTTCTGTCGAACCGAATTTGTCCTGATGAGTCGAATACCAAATTGATAGAAATGGATGTACGAACTAAAATTCAGGAACAAATATATAAGTCAATAATTAAAGAGGAAAAAGTTGATCCTGAATTCATAAGCCTTCCTTTTTCACCATTTGGAAAAGGGATGTTTTATTAGTTCAACATTTAAAAATTTACTTTCATTTGTGACTTCCCGATCAATCCATTGCGGCAGTTCAAAGTTTTCATTTTCAGAGCTAAGCTCAATTTCGGCTACAATTAAACCCTTGTTGTTGCCTTCAAATACGTCTATTTCCCAGAATAAATTATTTTGAGGAATCACAAATCGAGTTTTTTCAATCTTCGAATCACAAAGAACTAAAAGATCCTGAGCATCTTTCATCGGAATTTCGTATTCAAATTCAGATCTGCTCAACGGATTATTTCCGGTTTTGATGGTTAAAAAAGATTGATCTCCCGCAATTCTAATTCGTAAACTTTTATCCGGATCACTCCAAATGTATCCTTGAATAAGTTTTTTTCCCTCTTTGGGAAGATCCAGTAAATTTGGTTTTATGAGGAATTTACGTTCTATTTCTAAAGGCATATGTTGCTGAGGCTTGTCTTATTTGTAAAATTTATTTCCAACGATTTTAAGTCCGTCGAGGGTTAACATTGGCTCATGATGATCGAAACTATCAAGAATAGGAAGCATCACAGTGGCCAACCCACCAGTGGCAATTACTGTAGTTTTTCCTTCCATTTCCTTTTTCATTTCAGTCAGAAGTGATTCAACAAGACCTTTGTAACCGATTACAATACCAGCCTGCATTGCATGAACCGTATTTTTTCCAATGCAGGAGGGAGGAACAACCAAATCGACATTTGGTAATTGAGCTGTTTTTTGAGAAAGCGATGCCATGGCAGTTTTAAGCCCGGGAGCAATTGTCACACCTAACAAATTTCCATCTGCTTTTATAACAGTAAAAGTAAGAGCAGTACCAAAATCAACAACAATGCAATTGCCCGAATATTTGTTGTGAGCTGCAACGGCATTGGCAACCAAATCTGTTCCTATTTCATAAGGATTACTGATTCCGATATCTAAGCGCGGATACAATTCCGGCCCCAGAACTAAAGGCTCTTGGTTGAACAGTTTTCGAATCATCTCACGGATAGGAAGTATCAGAGAGGGAACTACACTGCTCAGAACTACCCGGTTAATTTCTTTTAAATCGATATTCCGACTCGCAAGTAAAGTTCTGTAAATGACTTCGTATTCATCAGATGTTTTGTTGGCAACAGTATGAATTCTAAATTGTTCGGCCCAATGATTATTGCTGGATAAACCGCAGACCACATTTGAATTTCCTATGTCGATGGCTAAAAGCATATGTTGGATTGTATTTATTGCTTAACTAAAGATAAAGGTCGGCAAAAGCTTTAAAAGAAAAGCCTAATTAACCCTGTTTTTTGCAATTCCATTTTTTAAATACTCAATAATATTCTGACTGGCTTCGCGGCTCATTTCAATTCTGGTTTCGATTGTGGCAGTGCCAATATGTGGTACTGCAAGAGCTGTTTTCTGCTTTAATAATTTTGGATGAATAATAGGTTCATTCTCAAAAACATCCAGTGCGGCACCGGCAATTTCACCTTGTTCCAAAGCTATGGCCAAGTCAGCTTCATTAATAACTGCACCCCGGGATGTATTAATTAAAAAGGCCGTTTTTTTCATTTTCAGGAACTCCTTTTTACTTAATAAATGATGCGTTTCAGGAGTTAAGGGGCAGTGCAGGGAAATCACATCCGATTTTTCAAGTAGATCCGGCAAATTCATATAAACTGCATCCTTCCATTTAATCTCAGAAATGGGTTTTCTATTGTGATAAGCGATATTCATACCAAAAACCATTGCCTTTTCGGCAACCGATTTACCAATATTGCCCATGCCTACAATCCCTAAGGTCTTTCCCCGCAGTGTGCTTCCTAAATTTTTCATCACTCCCCATTCAAATTCCGGATTTGTTTTTAATCCATAATTGCACAACGAAATTTGTCTGCTCAGGGATAATAAAAGTCCCATACACAATTCGGCAGTTGGTTCGCAAACAGCTTCAGGAGTATTGCAAACAATAATTTTTTGCTCGTTTGCAGCATTCATATCGATATTATTAAAGCCGACTCCGTAATTACTGATAATTTTCAGATTTATTCCGGCTTTTATTATATCAGCAGAGACTTCCCGATTAAAAATAGACAACAAACCAACGCAGTGCGGAATCAGTTCAATTAATTCTTCTTTTGTGAAGAATTCCTTTTCGGGATAAATCAAATCAAAATGAGTTTCCAATTCACTAAGTCCTTCTTTAGGAATAGGGTAGGCGATAAGTATTTTGTTTTTCACAGACATGCGATTAATGATTTTAGAGCATAAAAGGTACGAATTTGAATCAATCATCCAAAGGGATAACCCGTTGCCATCAATGTTTGCAGATCATGATCAATGACCCCAAACATCTGGTGGTGGCCTACCCTGTGTACGCATGGCAGTCACTCACGTGCACACATGGCGGTCACTCACGTGTACGCATGGCGGTCACTCACGTGCACACATGGCGGTCACTCACGTGTACGCATGGCGGTTGGTCACCTGATAATCCATGAGTTGCCGCACCTTACATCAATCTTTCAGTAAAGGCTGACAGCTTGCCCGGGTTGCAGTGCAAACCTCAAATTCCCAGTGTCGGTTTGTGTTCCCTTATGTCGGTTCAGGGCAGCAAGCCTTTCTTGGTTTGATTGTGTTTCCCCGTCCTTTCTCAAAAGAGGATTTCCACAAACTTATTTTGTAGCTTTGTTTCAAATTTCAAATCCACCGAAACAACTAA
Source organism: Labilibaculum manganireducens (assembly GCF_002843385.1). Classification (GTDB taxonomy): domain Bacteria; phylum Bacteroidota; class Bacteroidia; order Bacteroidales; family Marinifilaceae; genus Labilibaculum; species Labilibaculum manganireducens. Next base: position 147,642 of record NZ_MVDE01000009.1, on the reverse strand, counting down.
CACCGCCATTGCATGATTTTATTAGACAAACCTTACGTTTCCAAGTTTCTTAAAGAGACAATTGAAAAATATAATTTTCCAACTCTGGATACAGGTAATGTTATCGAAAAGGGGGAGCTTTCATTGATTGGTTCAGAGCAGATTGTTCAACATTTTCGTGATAATACAAATAGTCGAATTTATACTAATTCCGAGAATTCTATCAATTGGGTGCTGAACCATTTAAGTTTCACCAAACTACCTGAATACATTAATGTGTTTAAAAATAAAATAGAATTTCGAAAATTGATTCAGGGAATGTATCCTGATTTCTATTATAAGGAAGTGCTCCTTAAAGATTTGGATGAAGTTAAATTGGACGAATTACCAATGCCGTTTATAATTAAGCCGGCAGTAGGTTTTTTAAGTCTGGGAGTTCATAAGGTTGTTGATGAGAATGATTGGTTAAGAGTGAAACAATTAATTCGTGAGGAATTTACAGATGCTCAGGCTTTATTTCCCATCGAGGTAGTAAACGCATCTTCCTTTTTAATTGAGGAAGTAATTGCTGGTGAAGAGTTTGCTTTTGATGCTTATTTTGATGAGAATGGCGAAGCGGTTGTGTTGGGAGTGTTAAAGCACCTTTTTGCTTCCGAAAAGGATGTCAGCGATCGGGTTTATTACACTTCAAAGGAATTGATTAAGGCATACCTTCCACAATTTAAGCAGTTTGTACAGGATCTCGGAGAGCAGGTCGAATTGAAAAATTTTCCTGTTCATATCGAAGTTCGTGTGGATGAAGCGGGTAAATTAGTCCCGATTGAAGTGAATCCAATGAGGTTTGGTGGCTGGTGTACAACGGCAGATTTAACTCATTTGGCCACTAAATTGAATCCGTATCATTGTTTTTTAAGCAATATTAAACCCGATTGGGATCAGATCTTAAACGAAATGGATGATGAGATTTATTCTTTGATTATTTTGGACAATTCCACCAAAATACCATCAAGTCAAATTTCACATTTTGATTACGAAAAATTATTGAATCGATTTTGCAATCCATTGGAATTACGTAAAATTGATTATAAATTGTACTCCATTTTTGGGATGTTGTTTACCAAAACTCCAAGAGATGAATTCCATGAAATTGAAGAGATATTAGTTTCTGATTTATGTGATCTTGTCATTGAAGAGTCTCATTAAAATATCATTGCATCGATATGATTACCGATTTTATTATTCGTAGAGCCGAAACTTCAGATGCTCTTTGTATTGCGATGTTTAAAATTCAAGTTTGGCTTGATACCTATGCTTTGGGAGGAGTAAATAATGAATACGCGGAATATTTGGCTTCTGAAATTACCAAAGAAAAAACGGAAACTATACTTCAAAATCCGAATAAAAAAATATTTTTGGTCGAGAAGGATTCGTGCTTAATTGCTTGTTATCAACTGGATTACGATACTTCTTGTCCTGTAAAAGATATTACAGATCCAGAGCTATCCGTACTATATGTGTCAAGACATTTTCATAGACAGGGAATTGGTTATAAACTTTTGCTGCATGCTGAAAATGAGGTGAGAAAAAATAATGGTTCAGGTTTATGGCTCACAGCTTATTACCAAAACCAAAATGCTCTTGATTTTTATCATCGCCGGAATTATTTGGTGACCGGCAAGTGCTTTTTCGAAATGGGTGAAAATCAATATGAAAATTGGGTGTTCTATAAAAAGCTTGAAGTTTAGAAAAAGTGGAGAAATTAATCATTCTGGATTTTATTGATCCACTCGTCTTTAAGAATTGCATAAATTACATCGTCAATCCATTCTCCATCTACAAAGATGCTTTTTATAAAATGAGCTTCTTTTCGAAAGCCTAAACGTTCAAGCATAGCTATCGATTTTATATTTACCGGATCGACCGAAGCAGTAATACGATGTTTGTTTAAATCAGTAAAAAGAAATTTAATTACTTCTGATAAAGCTTCATTAGCAAAGCCTTTTCCATGATAGGATTTTGCCAGAGTACAACCCAATTCGACCTGTTCTTTGTTTTCATCTAAAAAATGAATTCCAATATCACCAATCACTTTCTGATCTTCTCTGCTGATAATTACGAATTGATACCATGTGTCAATCTGGTCGATGCTTTTGGAAACTGTATTGCGGATAAAATCATATACATCATCAATGTTTTTCGGAATCCAGCTTTGGTACTGATTGGTCTTAGCATCTGAACGATAATCGAATACTTCTTCAGCATGTTTATTTTGGATTGATTGTAAGCATAATCTTTTAGAGTGTAATTCCATAATAAATCTATTTGTTTCGAATACAGGAAAGATATTTTTTCTGGGGGAATTTTACAAATATGAATTTAAATCGTACAAATTTGTTTTTTTATATAAAATAGATGATTGAAATTACAGCTTAAATTTGTCATATTCAGGTGCATATTATACCCTTAAGGATAAATAATTAGCAATTTGTTGAGAATAATTCCGTACATTGCAGAACCTTTAAGAAATGATCAGATAGAAGTATTAATCATCGTGTTTAATTTTTGAAGGATTATAATGAATTTCGAATCTTAAAAAAGCTATGGCAAGACCAAAAGAAACTTACAACAAAAAAGAGAAAGAGAAGCAAAAACTCCAGAAAAGAAAAGAAAAAGAAGCGCGTAAAGAAGAACGTAAATCCAGTCCAGGTCGTACTTTCGAAGAAATGCTTGCCTATACAGATGAGTTTGGCAATTTGAGTGATACGCCACCAGATCCAACTAAAAAGAAGAAAGAGATTAACGAAGAAGACATAGTTCTTGGTGCACGAAATAGTGATGACGGTAACTTTGAACAACCTTTAAGAGAGGGTGTTGTATCTTTTTTCAATACTAGTAAAGGATATGGATTTATTAAGGATTTAGAAACCAAGGAGAGTATTTTTGTGCATATCAATGGTCTTGTAGATTCAGTAAGTGAAAATGATAAAGTTAACTTTGAAACAGAGCGTGGTCCTAAAGGGATGAATGCTGTAAATGTTACTTTAGTTAAAAAATAAACAGCCTTTTCGGTTGTTACAATTTTAAGAAATAAAAAACCACCCTTTTGGGGTGGTTTTTTATTTTGTATGAAAGTAATGTGAACTAGTCAATTACTCTTACATTTACTGCGTTCATACCTTTTCTTCCTTTTTCCATATCGTACTCAACTTTATCGTTTTCACGAATTTCGTCGATAAGACCCGATGAGTGTACGAAGATGTCTTCACTTGAATCTGCTGGTTTAATGAATCCAAAACCTTTAGATTCGTTAAAGAATTTTACTGTTCCTTCCATTGTAATGTTTTTTAAAATAATAAGATGTTTGTTTAAAGTCTGTATTCTTATTTAATTGCCAGTAACAGTTCTATTATTTTTATTCCTAAATGGAATGAATAGTAATGAATGGTATTGAAATTATTATTTAATAAGACTTTCGAACTAAACAAATATAAAAAAAACAATTTTTCAATCCAAAAATAACCGGCAAAGTTTTGAGTTCTGTAATGATACTTGTTGTGAGGTGATTATGGATTTAGTTTGGTTGGGTTTTCACTGTTTGGTCTATGTAGATTATTCGGGAGAAGGAGGGAAGTAGATCAGGAAAAGAGATAGTATTTATTTTTGCTGAAGTAATTCTAAAGCATAGAAATGCAAAGCTGATATTTGTAAAGAAGAGCTATTGAGATGTATTTATTGATTTATAGGCACAAAAAAAACCACCCTGTTGGATGGTTTTTTATTTTGTATAAAAGTAATACGAATTAGTCGATAACTCTTACGTTAACGGCATTCATACCTTTTTTTCCACGTTCTGAATCGTACTCAACTTTATCGTTTTCACGAATTTCGTCGATAAGACCTGTTGAATGTACAAAGATGTCTTCACTTGAATCGTCTGGTTTAATGAATCCAAAACCTTTAGATTCGTTAAAGAATTTTACTGTTCCTTCCATTGTAATGTTTTTTAAAAATAATAAATTAAACGTTTAAAGACTCTAATTTAGTAATTAACAGTAACAAACCTATTATTTTTATTCAAAAAGAAACAAATAGTAATGAATGATATTGAAATTATTGGTGGAGATAAATCTCCCTTAGTACTTTTAAACACTGCAAATCTATATAAAACTTTTATTCTATCCTAACTTCAGGCAAAATAGTTTTAGTTTGTGGCGTATAAATAACGAATACATCTTTTAAAGAATCATATCCTTGTATAATATGTCTGATTATTAGTTATATATGTGTTTATTAAAAAAAGATGTTTGTGAAATCAGTTGTGTTTAGATACGAGAAACCTGTATTATTATTTATCCAGTTCACCAAATACTCTTTTTAAGAGATCATTAACCCTCTTTAAAGGGTCTTTTCTGATTAGTTTTTCTTCATCTGCAACTTTAAGAAATAAAGCACTTAGTGCTTTTTCTGTCACATATTCATCAAGCTTGGTATTTATTGGCTCTAAACTGGCTAACTTTCCGGCAAAACTTCCTGCCACCGCATTGTAATTTTTGGTTAATAAACTCCACGATTCATTCGTAGATAAATTTGCAACCAGCTTTTTATCTAAGGACGCTTTTACTTTGGGCATAAACAACTCTTGTAATTTATTTTGAGTTTTGTTTTGAAGATATACGGTTGCAGCATCATTCCCTCCTTTAAGAATGCCGAATGCATCTGCAATTGTCATTTCTGTAATGGCTGAAATAAATATTGGTGTTGCTTCAGAAACTGCATCTTCAGCAGCACGGTTAAGTCTAAGAACAACTTTATCTACTAATTCAGCGCCTCCTGGTATCAGATTGATGTTCTTTGTAATGCTTTGTGCCTCCGGAGGTAACAGTATTTTAATCAACTCGTCTTTGTAGAAACCATCCTGCATGGATAACAGGTTTGACGCATTCTTACTGCCAATTTTTAATGCCTCTTTTAATCCAGAACTTACTTCAGCGCTGGATAAAGGTTTTGGTTGTGAGAGTGCATACTGATCCATGAAAGGCTGCAGTTCAGCGCAGGAAGCAAATAGGAAACAAATTAATAGGATTGAGATCGTCTTATTCATAAATTGTTGCTTTAATGAAGCTGTTTGTTTTTAAACGCAACAAGGTATCAAAAAATGATAGGAAATTCAATAATAAAAGCCTGCATAATTTTCTGCAGGCTTAACAATCTAAAGTTGTATTTATTCAGTTATTGCTTTCATAAAATCTTCCACATCCCCGGGTGTGCTCATTATTCTCATAAATGTTCCCATAGTTAGTTCTGGCCAATACAAGGCAAAACGATATTTGCCATGCAGCATACTTACCTCTTTTCCTTGCAGGATAATTTCATAAGGCATGGCGGCAATATGATCTTCTCCAATTATTGGAAGGAATTGTTTTTCCCCGTCTTCAGAGTCTAATAAACCAATTCCAAATACGGCTATGTTTTTGTTTTCAAATACTTGTTCGTAAATTAAATGGGCATTTCCTTTTTTTGCTTTTAAATTTTTACGGATAGTTGTTAGTCCTGCTTCAAATGATTCGAACTCATTTAAATTGACGGGATCGCTAAAATATGGCATCATCATTTTGTAATGATACTTTTTTAGAGAGCCTTCTTTTACTTCCCCGCCAAATGGAGTGAATTCATCACCTATTGCGGATAAGGATTTTTTCACATCAGAAGTAATCTTTGAAAACAAAGGTTTGTCCGTTTCGTAGTTACTTAAATAGGCGCAAAAAACATAGTCTGGGTTAAGCATACTTACTATAGTTCTTTCTCCTTTTTTAACCAAACCTATTTTAAGAACACTGGCCAAAGCACCTCTGTCTGATGATTTTAGGCACAATTCACTTAGATCATTTCGCGTGAAACAAATTACGTAGAGTTCTTGGCTGGCTTCAGGCTGGTATTCTCCTATTATTGAAAATTGATTTGTTTCAAGATTTTGTTTTATGTTTGAAATCAGTAAACTGATATCCGTTTGTGATGTTCCGGTTTTAAAGAACGGAGACATTTTTTTTTCTTGTGCATTGCTAATCTGCATCCAGGCAAAGCAAATCAGAACTAGGATTATTTTCTTCATAGTAATATTAGTTTGTAGTTATTAAGATGTTTAGAACTCCTAATATATAAATATGAAAATAGATAGACTGTGTTATGGGAATTGTTTTCTGTCTGAATTTTTTGAACTAAAGGTGTTTACGATCCGAAGCTTCAATCAATACACCACTTTTCATTCTATTTTAAATGATTGTAAATTGAGGCATTATTAATTTTGCGACGTCGAATCTTTTCCTGAAATTTGATTTTCTTTCAAAAAGGAAGTAGGAAGCGGATATTTAAACTGGATGATATGAAAAGACCATGTAAAAAGTGTTGCATACATGGAGAATGAGTGTAATTTGGGAGTTATATCTGACCTTAATCAAAATATTATAAACAGATGAAATGGATTTTATTGCTTGTGAGTTGGACTAAAGAGGAGAAGAAAAGATTTTCATCCGATAAGGAAGCAATTCATGAGTTTGCCAACTGGCTTTCTCACGGACTTGGCTTGATTTTTGGTATTCCGGCAGGCTTGTGGTTGTTAAGTGTGGCCTACGAAACTCAGAATATTTACGGATTTACTGCATGCGTACTCTTTGTGGTCGCATTTAATTTACTCTATGCTTCATCAGCTGTTTACCATTATGTGGTAGGAAGTCCAAATCGTAAATTGTTTCGAAAGTTCGATCATATCAGCATTTTCTTTATGATAGCAGGAACTTATACGCCTTTTCTTGTTATTTATTTGAATAATCAGGTTGGCAGACTTTATTTGATGATTTTGTGGGGATTGGTAGTTGTTGGAATATTTTATAAAATATTTTTGCTGGGCAGATACCGCTGGATTTCTCTCATGTTATACATATTTATGGGCTGGATTCTGTTTTTTAATTTCTCGGCATTTAGTTCATCTTTGCCTGCTTTGTGTTTGCAGTGGATAATTGCAGGTGGCATTTTTTATATGTTGGGTGTGGTTTTTTACATGTGGAGAAAGTTGCCGTTCAATCATTTTATATGGCATTTATTTGTATTTGCAGGTAGTATTTCTCACTTTATTGCAGTGTATTATTGCATTATATAGCAGAGGCTGACTCAAAATAAGAAGGGACATCTTTAATATACAGATGTTTCTATTTTTTGAATCAAAAAATGGTTTGTGCTTGAGACAGCCTCAGGATAATTTTATTTCTGTTGTTAGCAAATTCTGCAGTTCTTAACATACCAGGAAACAGAGTGCTCATTGTTGTCGACCAATTCTTTTATAATTTTTCGATCATCCCAAACAGCGCAGCAAGAGGTTGATTGATTTAGGGCCTTAGTCAATTTAGACCAACGATCCATGATTTCCATGGTTAGAAAACTTTCGTACTCTTTGAATACTTCGATAGCACATGAACCACAAAAATGTAATTGATCTTCAAGCGGTTTAAGATTTTCATTTTTTGTAAAAATGTGTTCGCCTACCTTAAAAAATTCATTCTCTTTTAATTGAAGAGTTAATTTTAAATCAATTGTAGTCATAGGTTTGGAGATTAGGGTTTGCTTCTTTTTTTCTCTATTTAAATATTTATAGTTTTTCTTTTATTGCCTGATAATCTGCTTATTCTAATGCACAATTAAAAATACGCAATTTTGAAGTCCCGAAAAAATAAAAAATCATTAAGGATAGAATTCTTTATTTAGATTAAAAAAAAGCTTCCCGAAGGAAGCTTTATTATCTGATGTTTTTTGATTTTTTATTAGTCTATTTTTTGCAGTTGAACAGTGAAATGTCTCATAATTGGAGCTTCGTCAATAATTTTAAACCCATGCTTAATTTCATTTCTTCGATCATAAACATTTTTCAGAGCTACTGCAACAACATCCATATGGTTGTTGGTGTAAGTTCTTCTTGGAATTGCCAAACGCAGCAACTCTAAGGCAGGATAACGGTTTTCTCTGGTTTCAGGATCTCTATCCGCTAAAATTGCACCGATTTCAACCCCACGAATTCCTGCTTCCAAGTACAATTCACAACCTAATGTTTGTGCCTGATATTCTTCCTTTGGTATGTGAGCCAAGATCTTTTTGGCGTCAACAAAAATTGCATGTCCTCCTATTGGTTTTTGGAACGGAACACCAAATTCCTCTAATCTGCCACCTAAATATTCTACTTGCTTAATACGTGTTTCAAGATATTCAAATTCAGTTCCTTCATCAAGGCCTTGTGCCAGTGCATTCATATCACGTCCCGACATACCTCCGTAGGTAACATATCCTTCAAACATGATATTGTAGGTAGATGCTTGCTTCCAAAGGTTTGCATCTTTCATCCCGATGAATCCACCCATGTTTACAATCGCATCTTTTTTGGAACTCATCGTTGCCATATCAGCATAAGTATACATTTCTTTAACAATCTCTTTAATTGTTTTATCCTGATATCCTTCTTCACGAGTTTTAATGAAGTAAGCATTTTCGGCAAAACGAGCAGAGTCAAAGCATACAGGAATTTCATATTTTTCGGCCAATTTTTTAACGGCTTTCATATTAGCCATTGAAACTGGCTGACCACCCGAAGTATTGCAGGTAACAGTCACAATAATCATTGGAACTTGTTCTTTTGGATAAGTAGAAAGAACCGATTCAAGCTTAACAAGGTCAAGGTTTCCTTTAAAAGGATGATCGATTACTGTATCAAAAGCTTCATCAATTGTGCAGTCAACAGCTTTTGCTTTTCTAAATTCAATGTGTCCTTTTGTTGTGTCAAAATGTGAGTTTCCCGGAACAATATTGCCTTCTTTAACCAATACCGAGAACAATACATTTTCCGCAGCCCGGCCTTGGTGAGTAGGTAGAAAATGATCAAATCCCATGATGTTTTTAATAGCTTCCTTCATTTTGTAGTAGGAGCGTGCACCAGCATAACTTTCATCTCCCAGCATCATTGCCGACCATTGTTTATCACTCATTGCACCTGTACCGGAATCGGTAAGCAGGTCAATAAATACCTGATCGCTTTTTAGATTAAAAAGGTTGTAATTCGCCTCTTTAAGCCATTGTTCCCTTTCTTCGCGAGTACTTCTTTTGATGGTTTCAACCATCTTGATTTTATATGATTCTGCGAATGGTAATTTCATAATGTTTCGTTGTTTATTTTATTGTGATATATAGCCGTGTAATTATCTATAGGATATAATTCTCCCATATCAATTATGTGCTTTTTGTAAATGTATACGTAAAAATTTGAGGCAGGATGCCTCAGGCGAATCTAGAAGTGAAACTCGTCTCTGTTTTTAATATTAAGGTAGACCTTGTGTGTCAGTTTTGGAAGTTGATATTTTGTTTCCATAGTTTCTGATTTTCTACTTTTGTCAAAAATAGAATAAATTCTGCTGAATAAAAAGGGAGGCGGGATATTTTATGCAAACGTTTGTTTTTGAGAGATGTTTGTTAGAGTTCCAAAAACTCACATTTTTTAACCTAAATGAACAGCATTATTCTTTTTATAAAGAAATAATTTCAACAAATTTGCATGTGCCGTATTTAGTTGGCGTTTTTCTTATTCAATAAGATTTTCCATTAGCCATTTAACTATTTAAAGAAGTAAAGATCATTGCCCTATGATTCGAGTTTTTTGTGTTTTGCTAATTTTGCTTCAGTCATTAATTTCTTTTTCTCAACGAAATGTTAAGAAAGATTTTGTTTTTCCTGACAAAATAAAATTGGATAAATCTGCTTATCGATTGAAGCAAAATAAGGCTGATTCAATCAAGTATTGTTCCAATGATACTGTTTTAAACGGACTCATTGATCCTTTGCACCATATAGATAATGTGGGTTTTCGATTTATCGTTCGTGAATTGGAAATGAATTATTCAAAAAAGAAACATCAGACTGATTCTGTGCAGGATGCAGTAAATACTTTATTACAATACGTAAAAAATGATAGTATTCGGGATATGGTTTACTATCTGAAGAAATATATTGAAACACGAAAGACTGAAGAAGCACTCCGAAAAGTAAAAAAACAAATGGAGTTGGAGAAGGTGTTGAGTTACCAGCCGGAATTATTAAAACCTGATGAGTTGGATACAGATGATTCTTGGAAGGCTCATGCATTGGAGGAGTTGTTTGAGTATGTTGAAAATGATTCCGTTCATCAATGGATCAGGGAAATCAGCAGAGATTCGGTTCTGTTAGGCGTGAAAAATTATCAGAACGATTCAATTAAATTCTGGATTAATAATGGAAAACAGGATTTTAAACGATTTTGGTTGAAGAAAAATAAAAGGGATTCTATCGGAATATGGGTTCAGAATACCAAAGATCGATCGGTTCGTATTCTTGTTGATGACGATGTATACCAGCAGTCAGTTCAGAAATCAAAAATGAGAGGAACGAGGGTGAAACTGGAAGAGAAAATTTCAAGTGATCAGTATAGTTTAGCGAAACTAGGTAAATATAAACGCTATTCTCAAAAATGGAAATTGGGTGCTACTATTGGATTCTATTTTAATCAAGGTCATGTAAGTGATAGTTGGGCCGGAGGAGGCGAAAGTTCAATTGCTACCATATCAACCATAGATGCATTCGCAAACTACAAAAACGGGAATCATACCTGGGACAATAAATTAGCTGTTAAGTATGGTCTTTTAAAGTCGGGAGACAATGGATTTCGAAAAAATGAGGATCGTATTGAATTTGAGACGAAGTATGGTCAAAAGGCAGTTAGGAAATGGTATTATTCAGCTCTGTTTAATCTGAAAACCCAGGCTGTAAGAGGATATACATACCCAAATAATGCTGAAAAAATATTAAAATCATCCTTTTTTGCACCTGCTTACATTATCGCATCGATTGGTATGGACTATAAACCAAGTAAAAAATTGTCGGTCTTATTGTCTCCGGTAGCAGCAAAATATACAATTGTAAGAGACACTGGTAATATTGATCAAACGGCCTATGGAGTAGATGCCGATAAAAAAGTTAAAAAAGAAGTCGGATCATATGTTAATGTCTATCACAAGTTTGTATTTTGGGATGAAATGAGTGTTGAAAATAAACTGACCTTATATTCCAATTACTCGGATAAGCCTAAAAATATTGATGTGGACTGGGAGATGATTCTGGTAATGCCAATTAATCAATACATATCTACAAAATTATCAACTCATTTGATATCAGATGATGATACAGGTTCAAAAGTTCAGTTCAAAGAAAATCTTGAGGTGGGAATAAGCTATCGTTTTTAGGGAAGTAATTACTGGTAATTATTTTTTTTGTATCGATATAAAAGATGTTTTAAAACCTTTTTTACTTACTATAAAAAATACTAATTTTCTGATCTAAATTTAAAGTATAAATCGATGAGTTTAATTTATAGAGTACCTGGTGTTGGAAAGATTGAGATTGACACATTAGTTGTTGATTCGAATGGAACATTAACGGTTAAGGGTGAAATTGTTTCTGGTGTGATTGAAAGAATACAGCGTTTACAATCCTTTGGAGTAAATGTTGTGATGATTTCTTCTGATCAAAGAGGAAACGCACGTGAATTATCTGATTCTACCGGAATTACCTACTACGAAGCTAATAACTCGAGAGAAAAAGAAGATATATTGCTTTCATTAGGAAGTAACAAGGTTGCTGCAATTGGAAATGCCCGTATCGATATTGGGCTGTTTGTGCAGTCGGTTGTTTCTATTGCTACATTGCAAGGCGAAGGAATTCATAAAGATGTGATTGATCATGTGGATGTAATTGTTCCATCTATTAATGATGCCTTAGACTTCTTTTTGGATGAAGACACATTTATAGCAACAATGAAACGTTAATAGTTTCGTGCTAAAATATTTAGAATCTCCTTATGGGAGATTTTTTTTTGTTTTGCTGAAAATAAGGGCTTCTTTTTGCGAAAATGATATTTATATAGATATGTTTTTATTAATTGTTTCAAGTGTGGCGATCGTTTTTGGAATTTATTGGTATTTTATTCATATTCCTGATTATACAGGATATATTTCGGTTGATGGCGGAGAATTAAAAAAATACAGCAAAGCTGAAGAATTATTTGCTTTAACTCAAAGTCCTGTTGATGATATCTGGATAGTAGATACCCGTGAGGAAGAATATTTTCTATTGGGACACATTCCAACGGCTGTTAATTATCCTTTTGATGAAATTGAAAATAGATATTCCGAAATGCCATTGGGAACCAAACTGATTTTTTATTGCGATTTAACATTGAAATCTCAAAATGTCATCAACTTTTTAGAGGAAAAAGGACATACCCAAATGCTGAATTGGGGCAAATACAAATACTGGACTTATCCTGAAATTGCAGAGGAAGATATATTTGTTTAAAGTAAATTCTGATAGATGTTAAAATTTTCATCATCGAAAATGCAAAAAATAATTTTGCGAATGGATTTTAGCTGTTTCGCTTCTTCCTGAATTGTTTTAATCGCTATCTCTGCGGCATCTTTTTTCGGGAAACCATAAACTCCAGTGCTGATATTTGGAAATGCAATGCTCTCTAAATTTAAATTTTCGGCCAATCGGATGCTGTTTTTGTAGCAATTCTTGAGGAGTTGTTTTTCATTGCAATTTCCTCCTTTCCAAATTGGGCCAACAGTATGAATAACATGCTTTGCCGGAAGATGGTATGCCTTTGTTATTTTTGCTTCACCCGTTGGACAACCATTTAATTTTTTACATTCTTGTAACAATTCAGGTCCTGCTGCCCGATGAATAGCCCCGTCAACACCGCCTCCGCCAAGCAGGCTTTCATTAGCTGCATTCACAATTGCATCAACATGTAATTTGGTCAGATCTGATTTTTCAATTAAAATTTCCATTATTGCAGAGGCTTTAAATCATGTTTTTTCAGCGAATAAATTCCAAAACAGGCTTTCAATTTTTAAATTTAGAGATTAGCTTAAAATTAATAATTCAAATTCATTATAAAAAATGATCCGAAATCGATTGCAATTCATTGATTGTGAAATTGTTTGTTCGAGATTGAAAAAATATTTTTACTTTAGCCGAGCTAGCCAAGCAAATTGATTGAAATATATTAAATTGACAATTATGAAAAGAGTATTAGTTGCAACCGGAGGTGGTGATTGCCCGGGGTTGAATGCTGTAATTCGCGCCGTTGTGAAACGTGCAGCTCAGGAAAAAGATTGGGAAGTAGTAGGAAGTATTCAGTCTTTCGATGGAATATTGAAAGAACCAACTGAGATAAAAATATTAGATGATGCTGCTGTAAAAGGAATCCACTACCAAGGTGGTACAATAATTGGAACTACCACAAAGGGTGGTCCATTTGCTTGGCCGGTTAAAAATAAAGATGGCTCTTGGGGTTCTGCCGATCGTTCAGACGAAATGATTCGCAAATTACAGTATTTGGGAATCGATGCTGTAATTAGTATTGGTGGTGATGGTTCCCAGAAAATTTCACAAGCTCTTTACGAAAAAGGACTGAACATTATTGGGGTACCTAAAACCATTGATAATGACCTTTCTGCAACAGATTTTACTTTCGGTTACCAAACTGCAGTTCAGATTTGTACAGAAGCTGTTGATAAGTTAAAAACTACTGCGGCATCTCATAACCGTGTTTTTATTTTGGAAGCTATGGGACGTGATGCGGGATGGATTGCTTTAAGTGCTGCTATTGCTGGTGGTGCAGAAGCTTGTTTAATTCCGGAGATTCCTTATGATATTAAAAAAATTAAGGAAAAGTTAGATACTCGTTTCCTAAAAGGGAAAGGTTTTGGTATTATCGTTGTTGCTGAAGGAGCTATGCCTAAAGGTGGTGCTGCTTTGGCTGCACAAAGTACCGAAGTAGGTAACCCTAACTTGAAATTAAGTGGTGCTGCCGATCGTTTGTTAGTTGAATTGAAAGAAGCAGGTGTTGAGGCTGATATTCGTACAACTGTATTGGGTCACTTACAACGTGGTGGTATTCCTTTGGCTTACGATCGCGTTTTGGCAACTCAATTTGGTGTTAAAGCATTCGAGATGGTGTTGGAAGGAAAATTCGGTCAAATGGTGGCGTATCGTCATCCTGAGGTTGTTGGAGTCCCTCTTCCTGAAGCTATCGGAAAACAAAACCTTGTTGATCCTAAAGCTAACTTGGTTAAAACAGCTAAAGGTGTTGGTATCGCATTTGGAGACTAATTCTTTTGCAAAAGATACAACCGGAGTCCTTATGGATTCCGGTTTTTTTATGCTTTAAGAGTTTTAATTGTACCAATTTAATTTCAAAACAGACTTTAATTAAAATGAATTAATTTTTAGCTGTATCGAGGCAAAAAAGTAAAGCACAGCCATGTTTTGATGTTAATTTGGGATTACTCAGAAAACCGATGTTTCCACTCCGGTTTTGGAACCATGCATTGGTTTTTTTTACCAAACCAATTGTATCGGTTTCTTGAAATTAGATTGTATACCCAGTCGGTAATCATTCTTGGTACGAACTTAAAGAAGTACAATGCTCTCCAAGGATAAATTAAGTGTTTCGTTAGTTCTAAAACAGCAGTGCTTTTTGTGTAAATTTGCTCGTTTTCGATGAAGATTATGGTGCTAAGTTCTTCATTGGTAAGTTTGTATTGAGCCAGTAAATCTTTCGCAAAATCAGACTGAAGGGATGCAAAATGAAGATTTTCTTTTCTGTTACAGGCAAGTAAAAATTGAACGGAAGTAGTGCATAAATTGCAAACCCCATCGAAAAGTACGATAGGGTTTGAATAATTTCGATCTGATTTGATATGTTGCATATTAACTATTCGTAAAACAGTTTGCAAGACAAATTGTTCATCCCTTAATAGATAAAATTAAAAATAAATCCGACACAAAGAATTCCTGCAGCAACTATTCCTACAAATGCCAGTATCAAAGGCATTTTTAAAACTTTTTTAAGGATAATGATTTCGGGTAAGGACAAACCAATTACCGACATCATAAAGGCAAGTGAAGTTCCCAGCGAAGCTCCTTTTTCGATTAAAACGCTCACAATTGGAATGATGCCTGCAGCATTTGAATACATGGGAATCCCGATAAGGATTGATAACGGAACAGAGTACCATGCTGATTTTCCCATTAATGCAGCCATGTAATCTTCAGGAACGTAACCGTGTGCAGCCGCGCCAATTGCAACACCAATAACTATGTAGAGCCAAATTTTACCGACAATTTCTTTAACTGTATCCAAACCAACCTTAATACGATGCGAAAAGTTCATTTTGGTTTCATCTGTTCCTGCTTGTCCGGTTTTCACCTCAAAAACCCAGGCTTGTACATATTTTTCAAGTTTTAAAACACCTATTAGGTAACCTGCGAATACTGCAATAAGTAAACCGGTTAAAGTATAGATAATTGCAGTTTTCCATCCAAATAAACCACCCAGCATAATGAGTGCTATTTCATTTACCATCGGAGCTGCAATCAGGAAACTGAAAGTAACTCCTAAGGGTACGCCAGCCTCAACAAATCCCAAAAACAAAGGAATTGCAGAACAAGAACAGAAAGGAGTCAGAACACCAAGCAGTGCTGCCAGAATATTTCCCATGAAAGTGGATTTTCCGGCCAAAGCATTTCGGGTTTTTTCAGGTGAGAAATAACTTCTGATAATACCAACACCAAAAATAATGAGGACTAATAACAGCAGAACCTTAGGAACTTCGAAAATAAAGAAGCGCAAGGTTTCTGAAAGGTGCGTGCCTTTTTGCATCTGAAAAACGGTATCGATTAAAAAATCGGATATATTTTGCAGATTGGCATACAATAAATACCATACGGGAAGTAAAAGAAAAGCCAGAAGAAGTTGCTTTCTATTTGTGATTTGTATTGATTTAATCATAGTGATTGATAGCCTTTAAGCAATAAAAAAGATGTAAGTGAAATAGAGACCGGATAGTATGAAAATGACAGCTGCCACTTTTCTAAACCAATACTCGAAACTTTTAACCTTGTTGTAAAAACTGCCTACACCCGATAGTGTGAAAGCAAGCAGATAAGCAATTATTATAACCGGAAGACCGGTTGCAATGGCATAGACTATTGGGAGAAACAATCCATCGGGTTGAGAAATGCTTAAAGGAATTAACATTCCGAAGTACAAAATGCCGCTATAAGGGCAGAACGCCAGTGCAAAAACAATACCTAAGAGCAATGCTCCCCAGTAGCTTCCTTTAATTTTTTCACCGTTAATTTTATTCGTTAGTTTTCCAACTCCTGGAAAATTGATCGAAATTATATCGAGCATAAATATTCCAACCAGAATTAAAATCGGACCCAATAATCGTTCCCCATAGGCGTTGAAGAATGAGGATATGTTAAATTTACTGGCCCCAAAATACAAAATGATGCCCAAAACAGTATAGCTAACGGCTCTGCCCAGTGTGTAAATCAGACCGCTGATAAAAATCTTTTTCCTGTTCCCCAAATCCTTACTGATATATGCAGTTGCAGTAATATTTGTGGCCAAAGGACATGGACTAATTGCAGTCATAAGGCCAAGCAGGAATGCTGAAAGAACGGGTAAGTTGCTTTGGGATAAAAGTTGATCTAAATATTCCATTTTGCAATTGTTTCTGAAAATAAAAACGGCAATATATCTTAATCACATCACAATTTATATTGCCGTGTGTCATCAATATTTCTTCAATCAAGTCGATATTGAATCGAAATTACATATCGGCTTTTAAAGTAGATTCCAGTTTTTCGACGTAAGCTTTGGTGTCGTTAATAGCAGTACGGAATGCAAAATTGGTTAAGTTTTCAATTTCACCTGATTTGCTGTGCTTAATGAAAAGGGAAGAGCCCGATGCCTGAAATTCTTTAGCCAAAGCTTCATTTCCTTCTTCATCCAGATTAATATCGAAGAATTTTGCATTCATTTTTTCTGCAATCTCCTTTGCTTTTTCGCCTACAGCTTTACACGTTTTGCATTTTCTGTCGCCATGAAAATAATAGATACCTGCGTTTTCAACGTTTTGCGCGGTTAATTTACTTTCTGCAGATTTTTCACATTTACTGCAATCATTTGTGCAGGCAACTTTAGTTTCTGCTTTTGCAGTTTCTTTTTTTGTATTCGATTGACAAGAAGCAAAGCTGATACCAATTGCCAGTAGACTATATAATGCCAGGTTTTTCATTTTAGAAATGTTTATGCGTTTTGAATAAATTCTTTGATTTCAGATACTGAAGGGACTTTTCCGCTCACTACCACTTTTTCGTTGATAACAAGAGCCGGAGTTGACATCACACCATAAGATAGAATCTTTACCATATCATCCACTTTCGTGATGTTTGCATCAATTGCAAGTTCTTCTACTGCTTTTTTGGCTGCTTCGGCTAATGTGCCGCATTTTTTACAGCCAGGACCTAATACTTTAATTTCCATAATAATGTTTTGTTTGTGATAATAGTAATTTGCTTTGACGAGAGCGGGAGAGGAGATGGAGTCTGAAATCTCATATCTGGTATCTCACATCTGTTACTTGAAAAATTCTGTAAATAATTTTTGAGCCATAGCCCAATTTTCCTTGTTCAGGCAGTATTTAATTTTAGGAGGGGTAATTTCGCCCTGAATTAAACCTGCATTTTTTAGTTCTTTTAAATGCTGAGAAAGGGTTGATCTGGCAATGGGAACTTCCTCTGCCAAATCGCCGCTGTAACAGCAGGTTTGTTTTGAAAGTAAATCGCAGATATAAATGCGCACCGGGTGCGACAAGGCTTTGGCAAATCGGGCCAATTGTTTTTCTTCAGTAGAATAGAACTCTTTTACTTCCATTTGTTTCGTATTTCGTAAAATTACGAAACGAAGGTAAAGGGAAATTTTAAAAGAGAAAAATTTTGATGGGAGAAATTAATGTTTATCTGTTGTTTTTTTTTGTCACAGTACTATAATATGTAGAAAATGATTAGCATACAGTAAAACTCCAGTGGGGCGAAATATTTTATTCTGTCAGGAATTTTAACAATGCAACTCCATAGGTTTACTTGCATCTCTTATTTATGCTGAGGCATTTAAATTTATGCCGATGTAAAACAGCAGTTATTTTTATAATTTTTCAGGTGAATATCTTTCAAGTATCTTATTAATTTCCGGATTTCGCTTTATTATTTTTTCATAAATAAAGTGCCAATATTCTGTTGCATCTATATTTCCCTGCATGTTGTTTCGAACAAAATAAGCTGTTTTAATAAATTTGTCTTTCCTTAAATCTTCCCAAAAAACAGGGCTTTCTAATTTGCAAACCCTTTTTATTTCGGCAAAGTAGGAAGTCCCTTTTCTCCATGAAGCTTTCTCTTTAACTAATTCGCCTGTTCTTACAAAAATATCAGTGATTGCTTTTGTGGGTGAAGCCCTATAGATTAATAATAAATCTCCAATAGAAGAATTGGCAGAAAGTCCCCAAGTCAATTTGTTTTTATTTAGGCCTTGAGTTTGGTCAGAGATGACTGGTTGAATCCATATTTTAGTTCCAAATCCAAAGTAGTGCTTTAATTCAATTATTCTTAGATTATCTGGGCAGTCTGGCCAATTATCTTCCCAACAGACAATCCAGTCACATGCTTCCGGTGAGTGTTTGTGTGTTTTAAAATTTCGGGATTTAAATTCAAATTCTATTCGAATTTTTTTTTCGCCATTTCCTGTTTTCTGATAAGCGATACAATCAGGGAAAGCAGCGCGAATTTCTTCTACTCTTATTCTGAATTTAGGTGCAATAGACGCAAAAAGATAAACGACGCCAAATTCATTTGTTGGGGCGTAATGAAGTGGTGCTTTTTCTAATATTTCGGATCTTTTGTCTGGCATAGGGATTTGTGTTTGGAGAAATTTTAAATAATGTACAAAATATCGGAGAGGGTATTGTCCTTTGTTTATGATATATGACCGATTTGTTGTTCATTGAGAAATTATATAAAAATAAAACCCCAAATTAAGAATAATACTTAACATCCTGTCAATATTATTTGAGCATTACATTGTGTAACTAATAATTAATGCCTGTTTCCGCCTCGCAGGGCAGTATTCCCGTTGCAGGAGGCATCTTCCTGGTAAATGGGCTATGTTTCCATCAGATTTGCCCATTTCGACACCCGCTTAACCAATTTTCCCATCAGATCAGTCTGTTTTACTGTTTACATAGGCATGTTTCCGTCGTGCCAGGCTATTTCCCTGCCTTACTTGTCAATTTTACCGCTTCCGAATGTATCTTTCCATCATTTGAATTAATTTTCCTGTCAAATCAATCAATTCTGTTCATTGCAGAGATACTTTACCATAACGAAAGTATCAGAAACAGTGTGTTTTGTGATAAAATTAAATTTATGTTCCGTGAAAATTTTATTTTATCATTCTTAATAGGTAATTTAAGTATTCTTTAAAAGTGAACGTAAATAATATTATTAATTTAAAGAACGAAAATTATGTGGTTAAGTCCATCAAGATCCGAATCTAAGTTTTTTGAACGAGTTCGTATTGCGCTAACTAACGCCGAATCGCATTCTGAAATAAAGGCTGCTTTAATTGAATACGGTGTAAATGAAACTTTTATTGCCGAAGGCTGGCAGATGTTTAATCGTGCCAAAGAAGCTTGGGAGCGTAATAAAATGGAGGTGTCGGAAACCAAATTGGCATCGAATGTTTACCATAAGGCGTATAACGAATTAGAAATGAAATTTAAGAGGCATCGCCATTTAAGTCTGATACTTTTCAGGAAAGATCCCGATATGCAAATTCTGTTAGGTTTAAAAGGGCGTTTTCCGGTTGTCTACAATAAATTTTTCGATAGTGTGAAATTGTATTATACCAGCATAATAACTATTCCTGAAGTGCAAAATAAAATGGCAGTAATTAAGATTACTCCCGAAGTTGCATCTTCCCAGCTTTCAGAATTGGATCACCTGCTTACTCTTCGTGCCGATTTCGATAAGGAAAAGGGAGAGTCTCAGGATACTACTGTATCTAAAAATACAGCCCTTCATGAACTTAGCGAATGGATGGATAATTTCGATATATTGGCTGAAATTGCACTTTACGACAATCCACAACGTCTCGAAGTGTTGGGCGTACTAGTTAAGAGCTAAGGATTATCTTTAAATTTCCTATTATAAAAAGCCGGTTTCCTTCAAAGGAAACCGGCTTGCACTCATCGTTTAATTTGTATTTATTCAGCAGTTTGCACTTCGCAGGAATTGCCCATGCAGTTTGGTCTTACTTCAGGTTGTTTCATCAATTTCAGTTTAACGGCCAGAAAATAAAGCTGGCAGCCAACACAAATACCAAATGCGGTTTCAACAAACATTAAAAGCATGCAGAGCAGGCAAAGCATGCAAACCGATTCGAAAATTGTGGGATCGCTTTGCAAAGGAATTGATAAAAAGAATACGACCGATGAAATGGCCAATCCTAAGCTCCATGCAAATCTTTTTTGCACAGCACCAATGTATATTGGTTCTTGTTTGATCACGATTAACCGGGCTATTATATTCGAAGGAGCGTATTTTGGATTAATGAACACGCTTATTAGGAAGCTTAGCATCATAAATCCCGATACGTAAGGGATTGGCGCATAATTTTGAAAAAATACTCCGGCAACAACAGCCACCAAGCCCATAATGAACATTATTCCTGCGCTTGCACGAACTTCTCTTTCGTTTAAAACTTTGTAGCTAATTCCGTCTACATATTCTCCAAAACTCACTATTGACATCTTCTTGTATTTTTATTTATAATCGATTGGCAAAATAATAAAAATACCTGTAGGTATTAAATGTAAATAGTTAAGCAAATGTTAAAGTAGGTTTTTCAATTGCCTCTGGATTTATCTTAGAAATAGGAATGAATGTTCCAGATTATTATTCATTCATGGAATAAAAAAAGCCGGCTCCCAAAAGGAAACCGGCTCTGTAGAATTTTTTGTGTCAGCTTATCTAATCTGAGCTCCCAATTGTTTTTCGTAGCTCTTAATCAGTTTCTGCATAATCTTATCAATCTGCTTGTCTTCCAATGTTTTTTCAGTGTCCTGAAGAATGAAACTTACTGCGTACGATTTTTTATCTGCACCCAGTTTTTCACCTTCGTAAATATCAAACAGAGAAACAGATTTCAGCATGCTCTTTTCACAGTTAAAAGCGATGGTTTTAATTTCAGCAAAGCTGGTTGCCTTGTCAATCAGTAAAGCCAAATCTCTTTTAACAGCAGGGTATTTAGGAATCTCGGTGTAAGCAACTTTGTTTTTAGTTGCCTCTCCAATTAAAGTTTCCCAATCGAAATCTGCATAGTAAACAGGAACATCAATGTCCATTGCTTTTAGAATTTTACCGCTTACCATTCCAACTTCAACCAATACTTTTTTCTTAACTCCGTAGCTTAAGCCTTCGGTAAACTGGTCGTTTTCGGTTTCGTTAATTCTTAATTTATCAATCTTGAATCCGAAACGTTTCAGTACATTTTCAGTAAATGCCTTTATGTGGAAGAAGTTTGTAGGTTCTTCTTTTAAATTCCAGTTTGCAGCTGTTTTGTTTCCACACATGAAAACACTCAGGTGCTCTTTTTCGAAATAGTTGTCAACCGGGTTTTCGTTTTCTTCATTCTTAAAGTGCTGGTACGATTTACCAAACTCATAGAATTTTAAATCTGAATTTCGGCGGTTGATATTGTAAGCAATACATTCCAGTCCACCAAAAAGGAGACTCTGACGCATCGCATTTAAATCGGAACTAAGCGGGTTGAAAATACGAACGGTATTCTCTGGTTTCAAGCTTTCCAGGTTATCGTAGTAAGATGCTTTGGTCAGCGAGTTGTTCATGATCTCGTTGAAACCAGAATACGATAACAGATCAGCAATGGTATTTCTTAGTTTGTGCTCGTCTGGTTTTGGAGCATAGCTTAATGATGCATTTACCTTACCGGGAACTTCAACATTGTTGAAACCATAAATACGCAATACTTCTTCTACAATATCGGCTTCACGTTTTACATCCACACGGTACGGAGGAACCAACAGGTTCAAAGTATCACCATCTTCTTTTTCGATACCGATTTCAAGAGCTGTTAAAATGTTTTTGATCGTTTCCTTTCCAATTTTCTTACCGATTAAACGCTCAATACGATCAACGCTTACCTCAACTTTAAAATCGGCAACCGGGTTTGGATAAATATCAATCACTTCTGATGAAATGCTGCCACCTGCAATCTCTTTAATTAAAAGAGCTGCACGTTTCATAGCATAAATGGTATTGTTAGGATCAGTTCCACGTTCAAAACGGAAAGATGCATCGGTATTTAAACCATAACGGCGGGCCGTTTTACGAACAGATACTGAATCGAAATAAGCACTTTCAAGAAATACAGAAGTAGTTGATGCGCTAACACCCGATTCTAATCCTCCGAATACACCTGCGATACACATTGGCTCTTCAGCGTTGCAAATCATCAGGTCGTTTTCGTTCAATTCCCTTTTTGTTTCGTCAAGAGTTGTGAATTGCGCTCCACCAGCCAGTGTTTTTACAATTACTTTATTCCCTGCAATTTTCGAGTAATCGAAAGCATGCAATGGCTGACCTGTTTCAAACAATACGAAATTGGTGATATCCACTACGTTGTTAATTGGTTTTAAGCCAATTGCTTTCAAACGGTTTTGCAGCCACTCCGGCGATTCTGCTATGGTAATACCGTTTACACAAACACCTGAATAACGGTGACAAGCTTCGGGGTTTTGAACCACAACTTCAATTGGAGTACTGTTGTTTTCAACTTTAAAAGCTTCAACCGAAGGCATTTTATATTCTATTGCTTTTTGTTGCTTTAAATAAGCAGCCAAATCTCTGGCAACACCAATGTGAGATGCGCCGTCAATTCGGTTAGGAGTCAAATCGATTTCTATGGCAATATCATCTTCCACATTGAAATATTTAGCGGCAGGAGTACCAACAACCGCTTCGGCAGGAAGAACCATAATTCCCTCGTGACCTGTGCCAACACCAATTTCGTCTTCGGCGCAAATCATACCCAATGAAACCTCGCCTCTTATCTTCGATTTTTTAATGGTAAAGCTTTCGTCTCCATCATACAAAACAGTACCAACAGTAGCTACCACCACTTTTTGTCCGGCTGCCACGTTGGATGCACCACAAACAATTGGTAATAATTCTTCGCCATTCACATCAACACTTGTTATGCTCAAATGATCCGAATTTGGATGGGGAATACAAGTTTTCACTTCACCTATAACCAAACCTTCCAAGCCACCTTTAATGGATTGGATTTTTTCGATTCCACCAACTTCCAAACCAATTTGAGTTAGAATGTCATCCATTTCAGCAGGCGT
Source organism: Labilibaculum manganireducens (assembly GCF_002843385.1). Classification (GTDB taxonomy): domain Bacteria; phylum Bacteroidota; class Bacteroidia; order Bacteroidales; family Marinifilaceae; genus Labilibaculum; species Labilibaculum manganireducens. Next base: position 124,261 of record NZ_MVDE01000009.1, on the reverse strand, counting down.
AAGATCAATATCAATGTAATCTTTAAGCCATTTGTACGATACCTTCATTGTATGTGTATTTTATCAGATAGTTTTCAAAATTATGGATAAAGTGATGCATTTGCTTCACCTTATTCTGCAAGCTTACAAAAGTAGAAATTTTACCTTCAAGTAACAAGCAGGATAGAAGCTTAAAATTGGCAAGCTTTAAGAAAATGAATTACGCACAAAGAGAAAAGTACAGCACCAGGTAACTCCAAGAATAAAGGAGTTTAAATCTAACAGAAAACTAAACACTGAGCACACCGGGGTTTATGAAGTTTTTCCTCAGTGCCTCTGTGGTTCTTCTTTTTATAAGTTGAGACATTTGACACCTTCTTTGTGTTTCTTTGTGAAATCCTTCGCGTTTCCTTTGTGGTTAAAATATTTATCGTTCCAGGAAATTGATTATTGCCCCTATTTCGAATATATTTGTAGAATTATCAAAACAGAATTATGAGCGAAGCTAAAGAGAAACCAATCATACTTGTAACGAATGACGATGGACTTAATGCCAAAGGGATAAAGGCTTTGGTTGCTATGGTTAAAGATTTTGGAGATATTTATGTGGTAGCGCCAAACCGAACAAATTCCGGTAAATCGAATTCCATAACTGTTGAGGTTCCTATTCGAATTAAAAAGGTTCGGGATGAAGAGAATCTTCATATTTACAGTTGTAAAGGAACACCTGTTGATTGTGTTAAGCTCGCATTGAATAAGATATTACCAGGAAAACCGGATTTTCTGGTTTCAGGGATTAATCATGGCGCAAATACATCGGTAAGTGTTTTATATTCCGGCACAATGGGCGCTGCTATCGAAGGCTGCATCAATGGAATTCCATCCATTGGATTTTCATTGAATGTATTTGATGCTGATGCTGATTTTACCCAATCAGTAAAGTATGGCCGTAAAATATTCGCTAATTTGTTGCAGCATGGCTTATCAACCGGTGTTTGTTTGAATGTGAATTTCCCTAAAGACGAGATCAAAGGCATTCGTGTGTGCCGACAGGCTGCCGGCAGATGGAATGAGGAATTTGATCACAGACAAGATCCTTTTGGAGGAGATTATTACTGGTTGACCGGACATTTTAAGAATGCAGAACCTCATAATGAGGAAACCGATGAGTGGGCCATTAAAAATGGATATGCATCGGTGGTTCCAACTCAAATTGATATGACAGCACACGATTTATTAGAGAATTTAAAAAAATGGAATTATGAAGTCCAGGATTAATTCAACTCCTTTGGGATTGATTATTGGGATTTTGGTTCCTATTCTCTCAATTTTTCTTGTCTTTGCTGTCAGATTTAAAGCCGAGATGAGCTTAGAGACGTTTATCGACAGTTTGCTGGTTCATAAAATTTACACAAAGGTAATGGCACTTGGAGTGTATTTTGGGAACATTGTTTTCTTTTTCCTTTTTATAAAAACAGATCTGTTGAAGGCAGCAAGAGGAGTGTTGCTGGCAACAATATTATATTCTCTGGCGATCATGGTGTTCCGTTTTGGAATGTAACAAGGGGAGTAGTTAGTAACTTGTTTTTAGTAATTAGTTTTGTGAAGGATCTTGAATTTGTAAATTGTTCAGTCTCCAGATTATAAAACTATAAACAATCTTTAATTACTACTCAAGGCTGTAAATTATCTAAGTACTATTTACTCTGTACTAATTGCTGAAAAAAATGAAACGTCCATGTAGAAAGCGTTCAACACACAGGGAAATGATTATAATGGTAAGTTCCATGTGGCAAAAACTTAAAATTATAAACACATGAAATACTATATCATCACCGGGGAGGCATCAGGAGATCTTCACGCATCGAATTTAATGAAAGAATTGAAAATTCAGGATCCGGAAGCTGAATTTCGATTTTGGGGAGGTGATTTAATGCTGGCACAGGGGGGCGAACTGGTAAAGCATTATCGCGAAACTGCTTTTATGGGTTTTTTGACTGTGGTGAAGAATCTGGGAAAGATAAAAGCGAATTTTTCTCTTTGTGAAACAGATTTGCTGAAATATAATCCGGATGTTTTGATTTTGGTTGATTACCCAGGATTTAATTTGCGTATGGCAAAATTTGCCAAAAAGCATGGATTCCGTGTTCATTACTACATTTCGCCTAAAATCTGGGCTTGGAAAGAATCCCGGGTGAAGAAGATTAAAGCCTATGTAGATAGGATGTTTACCATTTTTCCTTTCGAGACTGAATTTTATCAGAAGCACAATTTTGAGGTAAGTTTTGGTGGTAATCCACTTTTGGATGCGCTTGAGAATCGCCACAATAAAGAGGAAGGTTTCCCTGATTTTATTAAAAGAAACAAACTGAGTGAAAAACCAATTATTGCTTTACTTGCCGGATCGCGTAAGCAGGAAATTGAGCGGGTGTTGCCTGTAATGTTGGAATGTGCAGATTCTTTTCCTGATCATCAGTTTGTAGTTGCAGCCGCTCCATCAATTGATGCGGAATTTTATGCTTCTGTGGTTGGCGATCAAAATGTGCAATTTGTTTATGGGCAAACCTATGATTTGCTGCAGCAAGCGAAAGCCGCTGTTGTTACTTCGGGCACTGCAACTCTGGAAACGGCATTGCTTCGTATTCCTCAGGTAGTTTGTTATTTAACCGGAGGAGGGAAGCTGTTATTTACAATCGGGAAGCGGCTTTTAAAGGTGAAGTACATTTCGCTCGTTAATTTAATTATGGATCGCTTAATTGTAAAAGAGCTGATTCAGCATACCTGCAATAAAGAGATGATTACTCAGGAACTAAATCAAATTCTTTTCGATAAAGAGTACCGCATTCAAATGCTCTACGATTATCAGCTGTTAAACGAAAAATTAGGTGGTGCAGGAGCATCTGCACGCTTTGCTAAAATGATTTACGAAGATTTGCAGCGGTAGAAAAGCTGACAAATTGCAGCATGCTATTCCGGCAATATCTTTGCGGTTGGACTTTGGTTGTTTACCTGAACTCTACTAATTTCAATGTCCGGATTTCCAGTGTAATAAATATCTCCGCTGCTGTAAACGGTTACGTTTAGTTCATTTTCGGCCCAAACATGCGCTTCGCCTATTCCATTTTGTGCCAGATTTACTTTCTTGCTTTGTAACTCAGAAGCTTTAATGTTGATAATGCCGTTCAATACATAATTTGAAGTTGGGCAAATGCCTTTAAATTCATATCCTCCTGCTGCCGTTCCAAAAGAATGAAAATCGAGGAAATCATACTTTAAATCCAGCTTCATTTCTATCAATTCACTTTCTGAAGTGATGTCGATATCCAATCGATTTCCACTTAATACTCCTTTGCTGGAAAAAGAAGCCGGAGCATCTGCTGTAATTAGTTTGAGTTCTTTTAAATGAATTTCAGCTTCGATTAAATCAAAAATTTTAAGATTGTTTTTATGAGAATGATTAATAGTAAGGTTTTGATCGCTTATAACAACAGACGCTTTTGAAATAATGTTCTTACCACCTTTTAACAGAAGAAATTCTTCTTCATCTTTCACTAATGTTATTTTGAATGTGTTGAGATTTTTAATACTGGAAATCTCAGGCAGATCAATCCTTTTTACCATGTACTCTCCTTCATTTTCAAAAGGATTCAGAGTTTCACAAGATGTTAGTGTGAGAAGTAATAAAACGAATATGTAAATTTTATTTTTCACTTTTATCTCTTTTGATTCGATACCCGATTCCCCATTCTATATAATCGGCTTTTCCCATATGTGCTTTTAAACTCAAACTGGTTACTAAATGCTTATTAAGTCTGTAGCGAATGCCAAGTCGCGTATAAACAGGTTTCTCAGGCTCAGTTTTATAATAGGTGTAAACGCCAATGTTGGCAATAATACTAAATTTCTCTATAACAAGATCATGAGAAATAAAAATTGCTTGACTAAAACGATTTTCAAAGTCCGTCTCAGGTTCAAAATCCCATTTTCCTCTGTTGGCTGCTTTATTGTAAAATAAATCAATTCCAAAGCCTATTTTTTGTTTTGCATTAATTCCGAAAGAATAATTCCCTGTTACGCTGGATGTGTAATATTTATGATGATCTTTCTCCGAAGCCTGCTTAATTCCATTGCCATAAATCAATATAAATTCATTAGGTAATTTCTCTTCTCTTACTGCCGGGGTGAATGATTTTCTGCTTTTTTCATTCCAATAGTACTTTACCCCAAAATTACTTGTTAAAATATTTAGTCCTTTGTTGGGAGCACTAATTGAACCATTTGAAATGTGATTGAATCCAAGTCCCGCATTAATTCCCCATTTAGAATTGATTGAATAACTTCCCTGAGCAATTAATTTAAAAAAAGCATTGAATTTGGTTCCGATGGCCAGGTTTGTGTAGTTTCTAACCGGATCGAAGTGTTTTTTTGTATAACCAAGCCCAATGCCCAATTGTGCGTTAATTTCCCATTTATTACTTCGTGATAGGGGGAAGTTTATGTATGGAAAAATAGCGGTTACATTTCCCAGTACCTTATCGTTGCCCAAACTGCCATGATACAATCCAAGGCCAATTTCAGGTTGTTTGTACAACTTAGCCCAGTTTTTTTCATTCGATGGTATGTAACCCATATTTAATTCTACGGCAGAAATTTGATCATTTATTAAATAGCTGATGGATTTATGATGAGGCATAACCACTCCGTAATGATATCGAATAGTAGTTGTGAATATGTCCTTATTGTTCTTTCCTTGAGTAAATGCACTTTTACAGAAAACAAAAAATATAAAAAGGAGAAAGTAGTTTTTCATTTTATGGTATTGATTTCATCAAAGCTCATTGTTAAAATGTTAACTTAGAATTTATCTGAAAAAGTATCGTTTTCAATTGAATTTTGTAATCACGGATCAAATTTATGTAAGTTAAATTGATTTCGCAAAGAGTTTTTTTCAACTGGAATAATTTTGCAAATTTGTAGAATAAGAATTTTAACCAGAACTTAAATATATGTTGCCACTGCTTAGCAAGGAAATCAGGACTTTTTTCAGCTCAATTTCAGGGTACTTAATTCTCTCCATATTTTTAATTGCAACAGGATTATTTGTTTGGGTTTTTCCAGGCAATTCAAATCCTTTGGACTCAGGATATGCGAATTTGGATGTTCTTTTTGAAATGGCACCCTGGATTTATTTGTTTTTGATACCGGCAGTATGCATGCGATTTTTCGCAGAAGAGAAAAAGCAGGGTACAATTGAACTTTTAATGACTCGTCCAATATCCGATATGGGAGTTGTGTTGGCAAAATATTTTGCAGGTCTTGCTGTTGTTACATTTTCTCTATTGTTTTGTCTGGTTTACTACTACTCCATTTATTATTTGGGCAGTCCTGTTGGGAGTATTGATTCCGGAGCATTTTGGGGATCTTTTATTGGTCTGTTCTTATTGGCAGGAGTTTATGTTTCGATAGGTGTGTTTGCCAGTTCATTAACAGATAATCAGATTGTTGCTTTCTTATTGGCTTTGGTGTTTTGTTTCATTTTCTTTATTGGTTTCGATTATATAGGTGAGATTAACAGCATGCAATACTTGCAAAACCTGATTGTTTCGATGGGAATTAATGAACATTACAGATCCATTTCAAGAGGAATTGTTGATTCCCGGGACCTGCTGTATTTTATAGGGATTATAGTGGCTTTTCTTTTGCTGACACGGACAGTTCTTAAGAGTAGAAAATGGTAATTGAATTTAGATATGGTACAAAATAGAAAATTAAAAGACCTTTTTCAATTACTGATATCGCTGTTGGCTTTAGTAATTGTTATTCAAGTTTTACAAGTGTATTTTTTCCGTTTGGATTTGACTTCCGAAAAACGATATTCTTTATCGGATAATACAAAAGAGTTGGTGTCTCATTTAGAGAAGGACTTGTATTTTGAAGTATATCTCTCGGGAGATTTACCCTACGGATTCACAAAACTGCAAAAGGCCTGTTTGGAAATGATTGATGAATTTTCGTCCTGCTCCAATGTTAATATATCGTATTCTTTGATCAATCCTAATGATGTTTCTAATCCGAAAAAGCGAAAAGAATTTCTTGATCAATTGGTGAGTAGAGGCTTGAAACCAATTAATCTGCAGGAGAAAACCACTGATGGCAGCTTAAATCAGAAGTTGGTGGTTCCGGGAATTATTGTTCATGACAGAGAGAAGGAGACAAGTGTTCATTTATTAAAAAGTGTGGCTGGTTTATCATCCGACCAAAATTTAAATCATTCCATTGAAGAGTTGGAGTTTGAACTGACCTCGGCAATTAGGATGCTTCAGAATAATAAGCCAAAAGAAATAGCATTTCTTACCGGACATGGCGAATTGGGAGAGTATGAAGTTGCTGATTTTACAGCTTCTCTTCTGCAGCGTTATGAAGTAAAAAGAATTCATGCTCAGTCTTTAAATATTCAAAAAAATCGGTATTCAGCCTTGGTAATTGCGCAGCCGCGTAAGGAGTTTTCCGAAGAAGATAAATATCAGATCGATCAGTACGTGATGAATGGCGGACGTGTGATGTGGCTGGTTGATGAGGTGATTGCTTCGATGGATAGTTTGGTGACTAAGGAGAGTACAATGGCCTTTTTTCAGCCGTTAAATATGGAAGACCAATTGTTTAAATATGGTGTAAGAATTAATCCTGATTTGGTGATGGATGTTCAGAGTCAGCTGATTCCTGTGCAGACAGCTTTGCCTGGTCAGCCAGCCAAGTTTACACCGGCACCATGGTATTACTCACCACTTTTGGCAGCTCCCGATTCTCATCCAATTACACGAAAATTAAATGTGATAAAAGCTGAGTTTGCAAACTCGATTGATTTTGTAGGCGATAATAAACAGATAAAAAAACAGGTTTTATTGGCCAGTTCAGAATATACAAGACTTGAAAAAGTTCCTAAGCCAATTAGCCTGAATATTGTAAATCAAAAAATGGAGGCTGCCGATTTTCCTGCCGGCTCAAAAAATATTGCGGTTTTATTAGAAGGGGTATTTCCATCTGTTTTTCAGAATAGAATCTGGAAAGGAATCAATAAAAATGATTTTAAAACGGAAAGTGTTCCAACTAAAATGATTATAATATCGGATGGTGATGTAATTAAGAACAGAGTAAGAGGAGTGGGGAATAATCGCCAGATTGAAGCTCTGGGATACGATAGATATAGTAAATCAACATATGGCAACAGGAGCTTTCTGCTTAATTGTGTTGATTATTTGTGTGATGATAATGGGTGGATGGAATTGCGGTCGCGCGAGGTGAAATTAAGAATGCTGAACAAAACCAAAATTAGATCGGAAAGATTGTTTTGGCAGGTTGTGAATTTGTTGCTGCCTTTAATTCTACTTCTTGTTTTTGGGCTTGTTCGTTTCTATATCAGAAAACGAAAATTTGCGTCATCGGTTGACTCAAATATTGCTTAGAAATACTATTTTTGCCGCCACTAAAATAAAGTTTAAGAAGGTCTTCTTTTATTCTGAGTTTTATTTTTTTATGATTTTTATTGTGGTGCAATAAAGAGTAATAATGGTAAATAACATCCATTCAATCAAATAGTGATTTTATTTACTGGAACCAGCTTTGTTTTTTGAATGAAGATTGTCAGGATTCCTTAATAAATTTGTATATTCACCACTTATTATTTGCCCTTTGCCACAATTGAATATTTCCAGTGTAAGGGTTACTGATTTTGAATTTTTGGTTAATTTTAAAATATTATGCAAATGAAATTTGTAGTATCAAGTACAGAATTGTTAAGTCATTTACAGGCAATTAGTCGTGTTATTAGTAGTAAGAATACCTTACCTATTCTCGACAATTTTTTGTTTGAATTAAAAAATGATAAATTGGTAGCTACTGCTTCGGATTTAGAATCTACCTTAATTACTACAATTCCATTAGAGACTTCGGTAGGCGAAGGGGTAATTGCTTTTCCAGCTAAAATTTTGACTGATACTTTAAAAGAATTTCCAGAGCAACCACTTACATTCGATATCGATCTGACTTCTTTGGCAGTAAAAATTACTTCCGAAAACGGGGTGTTTAGTATTGTAGGACAGAACGGAGAAGATTTCCCAAAACTTCCTGTAAAACAGGAAACCAATTTGGTGAATATTTCGGTTGAAGGTTCAGTTCTGTTAACTGGTATCAATAAAACATTGTTTGCAACGGCTGATGATGAACTTCGTCCGGTGATGAACGGGATTTTTGTAGAATTGGGAAATAACGACCTTACTTTTGTAGCTTCGGATGCTCATAAATTAGTTCGTTACAAAAGACTGGACGGAAGATCAGAGGTTGAATCATCGTTTATTTTACCAAAGAAACCAGCATCGCTGTTGCGTAATATTCTTCCGAAAGAAACGAATCCTGTTCGCGTAGAGTTTGATGAGAAAAATGCCTTTTTTACTTTGTCGAATTATAAGTTGATTTGTCGTTTGGTTGAAGGAAACTATCCAAGTTACAACTCGGTTATTCCTAAAACCAATCCTAATAAATTAACGATCGACAGGGTTGAACTATATAATACATTAAGACGGGTTTCTGTATTTTCAAATCCGGCAAGTAACCTAATTAAATTTGAATTGAAAGCAAATGAACTGGTTGTTTCTGCTCAGGATATTGATTTTTCAATATCAGCAAGAGAAAGATTACAATGCCAGTATGAAGGACAGGATCTGGAAATCGGATTTAAATCGGTATTTTTGTTAGAGATTTTGTCTAATATTTCGTCCTCAAATGTTATGGTCGAATTATCTGATCCAACAAGAGCAGGTATTTTCCTGCCTTACGACAATGATAATGCCGACGAGGATGTGTTGATGTTGTTAATGCCAATGATGATTAATGCGTAAGCAAAGATTTATATGATTACGAAATAAAATAACCCAGCAGAACGTAAAGTTCTGTTGGGTTTTATATTTTTGTCACAAGCTAAATTTCATAAGAATATCATGAATTTGAATTTAAAGAATCCAATTGCCTTTATCGACCTTGAAACAACAGGAATTAATGTTGCGAAAGATCGTATTGTAGAAATGTGTATTGTAAAAGTGAATCCTAATGGTGGTGAAGAGGTGAAGACCTTTCGGGTAAATCCGGGAATGCCAATTCCGGCTCAGTCAAGTGCTATTCATGGCATAACTGATGAGGATGTTAAAAACGAACCATTGTTTAAAGAAGTAGGTAAAACTATTGCAAAATATTTGGAAGGGTGCGATTTGGCCGGATATAATTCCAACCGATTTGATTTCCCTTTACTGGCAGAGGAGTTCTTACGTGCGGATATTGATTTTGACATGAAAAAAAGAAAGTTTGTGGATGTGCAGACTATTTTTCATAAAATGGAACAGCGCACACTTGTTGCAGCCTATAGGTTTTATTGCAATAAAGAACTAGAAGGTGCTCATGGTGCCGAGGCAGATACAAAGGCGACGTATGAAGTTTTAAAATCACAGTTAGACAAGTACGACAATCTTGAAAATGATATCGATTATTTGTCTAAGTATTCATCTCAGAATAATAATGTTGATTTCGCCGGTTTTATTATCAAGGATGAAAATGGGATTGAAACATTTAATTTTGGAAAAAATAAAGGTGTGGCTGTAGAAAAAGTATTGGCTGATCAACCTGGTTATTATGGTTGGGTGATGAACAGTGATTTTCCATTGTACACCAAAAAAGTGCTTACAGAGATTAAATTGAGAGGGTTTAATAAGTAATAGATTATTGATGAAAATTTTAGCAATAGGAAGAAATTACGAAAATCATGCTAAGGAGCTTAATAATCCGGTTCCTGAAGAGCCTGTGGTGTTTTCAATGCCCGACTCTGCACTTCTAAAAAACAATAATGATTTTTACTATCCTGACTTTTCAAAAGACATTCACCATGAGGTGGAAGTGGTGGTGAAAATTTGTAGAGTAGGTAAGAACATACCTTTGGAATTTGCTCACAGGTATTACGATGAAATCGGTTTGGGCATTGATTTTACCGCCCGGGATATTCAAGCTGAATGTAAAAAGAAAGGCTTGCCATGGGAAAAAGCAAAGGCATTTGATGGTGCTGCACCAATCAGTAAATTTATATCGAAAGATAAGTTCAGGGATGTTAATCAGTTGAATTTTCATTTGGATATAAATGGAAATCGGGTGCAGACAGGTAATACTTCAAATATGATTTTTTCAATTGATTATCTGATCTCGTATTTGTCACAATATTTCACGCTGAAAATCGGAGATCTGATTTATACAGGAACACCGGAAGGTGTAGGGCCGGTTAAAATCGGCGATCATCTGATTGCTAAACTGGAAGGGGAGAAGATGATGGATTTTAGCATTCGCTAAGTAAAATACTGTATTATTTCTTTATTTAATATATGGAACGACCGAAACACTTATGTTTACGGTCGTTTTTTTATAACCTGTTGAGAGGTAACTACTTTGATGATGTTTTGTTTGAGAGATGTTCTATTTCTATGATATTTAACACTTTAGCTTATTGGCTTTGCTTTCGAAAACCTTTTAATAGTAAGGAAACATCACTATCTTTGCGCTAATATCACAACTAAATGACTTTTATGGAATATCAACATTGGGGCAAATTAATTCGAGATCGTATTGAAAAATATTCAGATCGAATTGCTATGCACTATAAGGATGAAAAAAGTGGGGAATGGGTTGGTGTAACCTGGACTGAATTTGGATTGGAAATTCGGCAAATATCAAAAGCGCTGATAAAAATAGGTGTTGAGGAAAAGCAAATGGTTGCTATATTCTCACAAAATATGCCGGAGTGGATTACAGCCGATTTGGCGATTATGTGTGTGCGGGGTGTAACTGTTCCAATCTATCCAACGAATTCAACAGCAGAAGCAAAATATATCATTGAAGATTCTGAAACGCAGGTTATTTTTGTTGGAGAACAAGAGCAGTATGATCGCGCAGTGGAATTAATTAAGACAGTTCCTCATGTTAAAATGATTGTTGCTTTTGATAAGGATATTGTATTGTCCGATTTTGAAAGATCAATGCATTGGGATGAGTTCTTGATTTATGGAAAGAATGCTATGAATGGTGCTGCTTTTGAAGAACGGTTTGGAAGAGCAGAATTAGATGATCTTGCTACTCTGATATATACTTCGGGAACAACAGGAGAACCAAAGGGAGTAATGATCGATCACAACAATATTTCAAGTGTACTGGTCTCACATGATAAGGAATTGAATGTATCTGATAAAGATGTTTCTCTTAGTTTTTTGCCTTTAAGCCATGTTTATGAACGAATTTGGTGTTTCTTCTGTTTTCATCGTGGAATAGAAATTTATTTCAATCTTGATCCTAAAAAGATTGGTGATGCGATGAAAGAAGTGAAACCTACCCTAATGTGTACGGTTCCCCGAATTTACGAGAAAATTTATGCGGCCATTCAGGAAAAAAGTAAAGGTGCTTCAGCTGTAAAGAGATCTTTAATGAATTGGGCGATTAAAATTGGCGGTAAATATTATAATGAATACCTCCTGTTTGAGAAGAAAGTTCCTGCTGGTTTGAATTTCAGGCATAAGCTTGCTGATCAATTAGTACTGAGTAAACTTCGTGATATATTTGGTGGCAGAATAAATTTTATGCCTTGTGGCGGAGCTCCGTTAGATTCAAATATTATTGAATATTTTCATGCCACTGGTTTAAATGTAAAAATGGGATATGGCTTAACCGAAACCATGGCAACTGTATGTTTGTACGGTGATAAGTACATAGATTTTAACACAACAGGGCGTATAATTGTTGGAACTGAGATTAAAATTGGTGATAACGATGAAATTTTAGTGAAAGGACCCGGTGTTATGCGGGGATATTACAAGAAACCTGAAGCTACTGCTGAAGTAATAAAGGATGGTTGGTTTTGTACTGGTGATGCAGGTAGAATTGATGAAAATGGTGCTGTAACCATCACCGATCGGATTAAAGATTTGATGAAAACTTCGGGAGGAAAATATGTTGCTCCTCAAAAGTTGGAAAAAACCTTGGTTAACGATCAGTTTATTGAGCAAATAGCTGTAATTGGTGATTGCAGGCAGTATGTAACGGCTTTGGCAGTTCCGGCAATGGAACCTCTCCAAAAATATGCAATACAGAATAATATTGGTTTTGAAACCATTGAAGAGTTATTGGGTAATTCTCAAATAATAGAGTTTTTCGAAAAACGTTTTGAGGAAATGCAAAAAGAATTTTCGCGTTTCGAGAAGATTAAAAAATTTACTCTTTTACCGAAAGAGTTTTCGATCGAGGCTGGCGAGATAACTTCAACTTTAAAATTGAAAAGAAAAGTTATTCAGGAAAAATACAAACATCTTATTGATAAGATGTATAAAGAATAATAAACCCACCAGTTTATTTAGTAAACTCCGGCAGAATTAATTTTCTGACGGAGTTTTTTTGTTTTGCACATCACGTTTTTTGTGCAACAAATCCAATCCATGGACTGTTTTCCTCGAAAGGTTTTCCTTGAAGATCCGACCAATAGTCTTTCACACTAAATCCGCTTTCTTTTATCGTAGAGACAGCTCGTTCCAACGAAAAATAATGTTTCCATATATTATGAGTCCGGATTTCGCCGTTTTTTAAAATCAGCGTGTATTTATCCAGTCTAACCTTATCTTTCTTGTATTTGTAATGAGATTGTAACAAAAGGTGCTCTTCCTCACTCCAAAATCCGTCTTCTTTGCTAATGTACCACGATTGGTCTGGTTCTTCATTCTCGAAATAATGCTTTGTGAATACATCAAAAATCAAGTAACCTCTGGGTTTTAACGCTTTTTTTACTTTTTGCAGAAGTAAGGTTCTGTCATCATGAGATAACACGCATAAATCGCCGTAAATGAGAGTGATTACATCGAATTCTTCTTTGTAATCCATTTCCATATAGTCCTTGCAGATGTATTTAATACGATAGTTAAATTCTTCAGCTTGCTCTTTGGCATAATCAATAGAACTCTGCGAGAAATCAATTCCAGTTACAGCAAAACCCTGACCATAGAAATTTTCGCTGTACAAACCGGGACCACAGCCCAAATCAAGTAATTTACTGTCTTCCGGAAGTTTCAGGTATTCGCTCAGCCAAAGTACAGATTGCAGTATGTCCTGATATTTTCTGGAACCCTGATCCGATTCATCGTCAAGATGAGCATTTAGCAGATGCTCTGAAACGTACGGGTCTTGCCAAAAATTCCCATCGTCTTTTGCAAACAATTTAGGCTTTTTGGTAATTTTTTCAAGAAGGGAGAAGTCGAGCAATCCCTTAGGTGAAATTAAAGTCATAGTTTTCTAAAAAATATATTACTGATTTTGTTGCAATTTTACTCTTTTAATTCCTGAAATACTAGAAACATAAGTCAAATCAGTTTATTTTACAGAGTGTAATGCGTGATTTTGTTTTTAATGCCTTCGTTTAATCATTACTTCGTATCCTTCAAGGATATTAAATCCTTGTTCTTTATAAATATTTAGTGCTGTTTTGTTTGAATGATGAACCTCCAGTTTAATTTGCATGTTTAAGCTTTTAGCATGTGCCAATGCTGTTTCTGTGAGAAGTTTTCCGTATCCTTGGTGTTGATATTCAGGATGAATTCCCAAATGGTGCAGATACAGTCGTCTGGAATCATTGGTGACCCAACAAGAACCAATCAGTTTTCGGGTTTTGGAATCTTCAAGAATCCAGAATTTGCCTCCGTGCAACAAGCTTACCTCGATTGTTTCTGCATTGTCGCCACGTTCTTCACCTCCCAAATTGGTTATTTCCCATAATTTAAGAATGTGCTGGTAATCGTCCGATTTATAACTCCTAGGCTTAATTGAGCTCATCATCTTCTTTTTTTATAACATATACCTGACCGGATTCAAAACGGATTACTTCTATGAGTGTGTCTTTGTCTATAAAACCATCCTCCGATTTAGCATCGTAAATTTGGTTTTCGATAAATACCTTGCCCGAAGGACGAAGAACGCTAAGGACGGTTCCTGTTTTCCCTATTAATGATTTGCCTTTCATATCCACACTAACGTAACCATCTTCTGATTTTTCGATTGTGCCAAGAGCTAAATGCCCTAAAAATGAATTGGTGGCAAACAGCCTTTTGCTTGCATAAATTGATCCCAGTATGGAGGCTAACATAGAAAAGACAACCAGCATAATTGCACCAAGCAAAGCTCTTATGTGACGAGGTTCAAAATCAAAAGCAACATTGTCAACCAAACTTAAAGCGAGACCGGTAATAATGAGAATGATTCCGGAAATACCAGCAACACCAAAGCCTGGAATAACAAATATTTCCAGCGCGAGGAGGATGACACCCGCCACAAATAAAAGAATTTCCCAGTTTTCGGCCATTCCTTCCAAATAAAGGGGCGAGAAGTAGAGAACCGCCGCAATCGCAGATGCCAGTATCGGAAATCCGATTCCCGGAGTTTGTAATTCAAAATAAATTCCTCCAATAATAATCATGATTAAGATACCTTGTAAAATAGGATTAATCATGAAATCAATCATTTTTTCAATTCCCGTTGGCTCATATTTTTTAATCGTATATTCTTTTATCCCAGCCTTAGCAAGGACTTCTTCCACACTGTTTGCGATTCCTTCGCAGTATCCGTTTTTAATTGCTTCAGCCGGAGTGAAAGTTAAAACTTTTCCTGTGTCAATCACATTTTCAATATAGGTACGGGGATCAACCATCGCTTCAGCAATTAACGGATCTCTTCGCCATTTGTAGATTGTGTCACCTTTTTGAATCAATGTGTCCTTTCCATGCGATTCGGCTGTTGCGCGCATTGTCGATCGCATGTACGATTGATATTTATCGGGCATTGCTGCACCTGTTTGATTTACAACGGTTGCAGCTCCAATATTGGCTCCGGTCCTCATGTAAATACTATCGCAGGCAATAGAAATAAGAGCTCCGGCAGATGCTGCATTGTTATCAATAAAAACATAAACAGGAATTTTGCTGTTTAAAATGGCTGTTCGAATTGAATCTGCATGAATCACCGTACCTCCGTAGGTATTCATATGAATAAGAATGATATCAGCATTCCATTCAACGGCTTCCTGAAGTGCATCTTTTGTCTGTCTCCAGACTGCAGGCCCAATCTCCCGTTTAATATCAAACTTGTAAACCTGTGTTTTGTTAATTTCGGGAATACTGTCAGCAGACTGATTTGCCATGAGCTGGAAAGCCAGCGATATAGAAAAAATGATAAGAAGAAAGCGACGAATGTTATTCATATTTGTATTTGTTTTACTGTGTCCGATTGTACTCAAAACCTAAGCCTGATAATTCACAGGAGGAATTTGAACTTATATGTAAGATAGCAATTAAGTTTAAATTTTGTTTGATTTTCTATTTAGGTATTTGTCATCATCCCAAATTTCGTTTACAGCTAAAGTTCCTGCAACAACTGAAATAATAGCCGCAAAACTTGAAAAAGAAACGCCGCAAAATGGAACGATCAGGCAGAGTGAAAAAATAAAACCATTGGCAATTACGATTCCTTTGTTTTCTCTCATGAACAGAACACTTTGTGTAATGCTCATTTTTTTGCGTTCAATTGCATAGTCAAGAAATGAAAATCCGTAGAAATACGCTGAAATGAAAAACAGGAATATGGCGGCAATCCAACCTATTATCGGGATAAAACTTAAAATAAACATGAGTATCGTTAAAGCCAGTTCTATTAGCAAGTTTCGAACAGCAATAAAAACACCGCGTACAATGTCTTTTAGAAATTGTTTTATTTCAAATGGATAGTCATTTCCTGTTTTTATTTTTTCTGTTCGTTCTGATAAATAGGAGAATACAGGTGACATAATGATGAGGATGATGTAGCCACCAAAGTAGGCGAATATCAAAAAGAATAATAATTTGAATATCACCCAAATAAATCCCCCAAGAGTCGCTTTTAAGAAACCGGAACCCCAAAATTCAGCATTTTTTAAATCCAACCATCCTTCAAGGCAGGTTTGCGATTGCTGAGCCAAATCGCCAATGTAATCCCAGCCAACCCAAAATAAAATGATATTGAGAAGAATTGGGAATATGAAAAACCAAGCCAATCGTTTTCTGAAAATATATTGAATGGCTTCGGTGTAAGTTCGTAAGCCAAAGCTGAAATCTTTAATGAATTTCATCGATTCTTTTTTAAGTTAAGTGACTTAACAAAAATAACATTTATCGATAAAATGCGAAATATAAGGTTCAATGTTTGATTAGATAATGCTTTCTTATTGCAGATCATTCTCTGAAAGCTTTCGGGACTCATCGCTTTTAATTACCTTTGGGCTTCTAAATAACCATTATTGACATTTAATTTTTTTGAAATGCAGAGTTTGACAGCAATTTCGCCGATTGACGGACGTTACCGTGATAAGGTAAACGTTTTAGGAGAGTATTTTTCGGAATATGCTTTGGTGCGATACAGAGTTTTGGTAGAAGTAGAATATTTTATTGCTTTATGTGAGGTTCCTCTTCCACAGCTAAAGGATTTCGATAAGGATTTATTTGCAGATTTGCGTAGTTTATATCTTGATTTTACAGTTGAAGATGCGCAAAAAGTTAAAGATATTGAAAGTGTAACAAATCATGATGTTAAAGCAGTTGAGTACTTTATTAAGGAAAAATTTGATACTTTAAATCTTCAGAAATACAAAGAGTTTATTCACTTCGGATTAACTTCTCAGGATATTAATAATACTGCAACACCCTATTCATTGCGCGATGCAGTGCATGATGTTTATTATCCGCTTTTAGACGAATTGATTAATAAACTGGACAGTCTTTCTGAGGATTGGAAAGAAATTTCAATGTTGGCCCGTACGCATGGTCAGCCAGCATCTCCAACTCGTTTAGGAAAAGAAATTCAGGTATACGTATATCGTTTAAAGAAGCAATTGGATCTTTTAAAAAGTGTTCCATGTTCGGCCAAATTTGGTGGAGCTACCGGTAACTTTAATGCTCATCATGTAGCATATCCTAAAACCGACTGGAAAGAATTTGGGAACCATTTTGTAAATGATATTTTGAAATTGGAACGTGAGGAATTTACCACTCAGATTTCCAATTACGACAACATGGGAGCTATTTTCGATAATCTAAAACGTATCAATACGGTTTTGATTGATTTGAATCGTGATTTTTGGACTTATGTATCCATGAATTATTTCAAACAAAAAATTAAAGAGGGCGAAGTAGGATCATCGGCAATGCCTCATAAGGTTAATCCTATCGATTTTGAAAATTCAGAAGGAAATCTTGGATTGGCAAATGCTGTTTTTGAGCATTTATCGGCAAAATTGCCTATATCCAGATTGCAACGCGATTTAACCGATTCTACTGTTTTAAGAAACATTGGAGTTCCTTTTGCTCATACTATTATTGCTTTTAAATCTTTATTAAAAGGTTTGGATAAATTAATTATTTCGAAAGAAGCGTTTCAGGCCGATTTGGATGCGAACTGGGCGGTTGTTGCCGAGGCAGTTCAAACCATTCTTCGCCGCGAAGGATATCCAAATCCTTATGAAGCATTAAAAGCTTTAACTCGTACCAATAGTCACATCACAAAAGAAAGTATTGCTGAGTTCATTGATACTTTAGAAGTTGATGACGTCTTAAAGGTTGAATTAAAGGCAATTAGTCCTGCTAATTATACAGGAATCTAAAATATTAAATCTTGTTAATACTTTGTAAATAGGCTGTAAGAGTTGTACTTTTACAGCCTTATTTTTTTACTGCTTATTGATGAATTGTAAGCTTTTGTTTCACCCATTAATTACTTGATGAAAGATTTTATTAAGATTCTTAGACGATTCCTTCCTCCTTATAAGAGTGATTTAATAATGAGTTTCGTTTATAATTTACTAGCTGCAGTTTTTGGAGTATTCTCTTTTGCTATGATGCAACCTGTTTTGGAAATACTTTTCAATATTGCAGAGCCAGTAGTAGAACTTGTGCCATGGGAGTTTAAATTTGGTTCAATTAAGGCAAATTTTTATTTCTATACATCACAGGTAAAATTGGAATATGGCTCCGACTCAGCTCTTATTTTTGTTGGGATCTTCCTTGTGATTGCGGTGTTTTTTAAAGTTGCGTTTACTTATCTGGGATCATATCACACAGTTGGATTGAGAAATGGAGTGGTTCGTGATATGAGAAATCTGATCTACAACAAGATTGTTAGTTTACCAATTCCTTTTTTTACTGATGAAAAGAAAGGTGATATTATAGCACGTTCAACTGGTGATGTTCAGGAAGTAGAAAATTCGGTGATGGATTCATTGGACATGTTCATCAAGAATCCGATTATAATTATTGTATCCTTGTCGGCAATGATTATTATGAGTCCTCAACTGACTCTTTTTAGTTTTGTTCTTCTGCCTATGGCCGGTTTTATTATTGGTCGAATTGGTCGAAGCTTGAAAAAAACGTCACGCTTGGGACAAAACAAGATGGGAGAACTTTTATCTACCATTGAAGAAACCCTTTCAGGTCTTCGAATTATTAAAGCCTTTACAGCAGAGGATAAAGTAACAGAAAAATTTTCCGCCGAAAATAATGATTATCGTCGTATCATGAATAGTTTGATGCGTAGAAGAGTTTTGGCTCATCCTGTTAGCGAATTCTTGGGAACGATCGTTATCGTTATCGTACTTTGGTATGGTGGACGTTTAATTTTAAATGGAGAGGGAAGTCTTAATGGTGCCAGTTTCATGGTTTACTTGGTGCTATTTTACTCGATTATAAATCCAGCAAAGGCTTTTTCGAAAGCCTTCTTTAGCATACAAAAAGGTTTGGCTGCTATGGAGCGTATCGATCAAATTTTAGGAGCTGAGTCGACAATCGTAGATCAACCAAATGCAAAACACATAGGTCGATTTGAAAATGCAATTGAATACCGAAATGTAGGTTTCTCGTACAATGGCGAGAAACAAGTTTTGAAAAATATAAACCTTGAGATCCCGAAAGGGAAAACGATTGCCTTAGTAGGCGAATCTGGTTCGGGTAAAACAACTTTCGTTGATTTATTACCTAGATTTTACGATGTAATTGAAGGTGGAATTTTTGTTGATGGCCAGGATATTCGTGATCTCAAAATTGCTGATGTGCGGAATCTTATGGGGAACGTGAATCAGGAATCAATTCTGTTTAATGATACAATTTTCAACAATATTGCATTTGGTGTAGAAAGTGCTACACTGGAAGAAGTTGAAGCAGCAGCAAAAATTGCCAATGCTCATGACTTTATTTCTGCAACAGAAGATGGTTATTATACTAATATTGGAGATCGTGGAGGTAAGCTTTCGGGAGGTCAGCGTCAGAGGTTGAGTATTGCCAGAGCAGTTCTTAAAAATCCTCCTATTATGATTTTGGATGAAGCTACTTCGGCTTTGGATACGGAATCGGAACGATTGGTGCAGGATGCTTTGGATAAATTGATGCAGAATCGTACTTCAGTTGTAATTGCTCACCGCTTGTCAACAGTTAAAAATGCCGATTTAATTTGTGTCTTTCATGAGGGAGAAATTGTTGAACGTGGCAAACATGAAGAGCTTATTGCAAAAAATGGCACTTATAAAAAATTGTATGACATGCAATTGCTATAAAATTCAATATAGTAAGTAGTTATTGGTCTTTGAACTTCAGGATAGAAACTTAAGTATGAGAATTTGTATAGGGCAAACAAATCCGATAAAAGGTGACATTGAAAAAAATATTGATCAGCACAAAAGATTTTTAGACATTGCTGTCCATGAAAATGCTGATATAATGATTTTTCCAGAATTGTCGTTGACTGGTTATGAACCGAAATTAGCAAAGATCTTAGCCACGACACAAGACGACACAAGACTTGATGTATTTCAGGAAATTTCTGACTTGAATAAAATAGTGATTGGAGTTGGATTACCAACTAAAGAAAATGATGATACTTTCATAAGTATGGTGATTTTTCAATCGAACAAAGAACGGCTTATTTATTCAAAGCAATATTTATATCCAACTGAAATAGATGTTTTTACTCCAGGACAGAAGCAAATTTATTTGAATTTTGAAGGTGGAAATGTTGTAGCACCTGCAATTTGTTATGAATTATCAATTTCTGAACACTCAGAAACTGCGCATAAAAATCATGCGAACATTTATATTGCAAGCGTATTGAACTCTATAAATGGTATTGAAGACGATATTAAAAAGTTGTCTGAAATTGCAAAAGAGTTTAAAATGACTGTGTTTATGGCTAATTATATTGGACAATCAGGTGGATATGAATGTGCTGGAAAAACTTCGATATGGAATGAAGAAGGAAAATTAGTTGGACAATTAAATGATAAAAACGAGGGGCTTTTAATTTTCGATACAGAAACGAAAGAAGTGATCGAAAAAGGCATAAAATAAACCATAATTTGATATATCTATCAAATAGATATGGAGTTGCTGTAACTTTTGTCTGACAAAATTGGTTACCACTCTAATACTAAATGATGAGCCAGTTAATTGGCTCATCATTTTTTTTGTCACTTTTTTTTAGTACTTACGTAGAAAATAAATGATAGTGTACACTTAGTTTTTTTTAAAATTTAAAGTTATGTCGAAAACTATTAGATCAGTTCAGCCCCAAAAAGAGAAGAAAAAAAGGTTTCATTCGGAAAAATCAAAAAGAGAGATTCCAAACTATAAATTGAGAGAAGGAATTGTAGAGATGGATGCAAATGAAAAGTACTACTTAAAGGATAATTTATAAAAAAGTGAAAAGCGATCAGAAATGGTCGCTTTTTTTATAAAATAAAAAACCTTCCTAAATAATTAGAAAGGTTTTTGCACGGGTGGAGAGACTCGAACTCCCGACACCTGGTTTTGGAGACCAGTGCTCTACCAACTGAGCTACACCCGTCTGTAATTAGCCTTTTCAAAAATATTTTCCTGAAAAGTCTGCGACAAAAGTAGGATATTTTTTTTGATGTGCAAGTCCTTTTTTTTATCTGGATTTATTTTTTTACAGATGAAACTTTCCTTTGGTTTTGCAGGGGTTTCAGAATGAGATGATTGCTGTTGAAGGAGTAATTTTATTTGTTGGAAAATAATTTAATAATATTCATGAAAATGTAGTAAATTAATAGGTGAAGTAAAAAACATCAAAAATAATGAGCCATGATAAAAACGAAAAAGGAATATTCCAATGGAGTGGTTACAGTAGTGTACGAATCTGATTTATGTATTCATTCCGGTGTTTGTTCTAAAGGATTGCCAGATGTTTTTCAGCCGGGAACAAGACCTTGGGTAAAAGCAAAAGGAGCTGGTACTGAAGAGATCATTAAACAGGTGCAAAAATGTCCGTCCAGAGCACTGTCTTTTTATATGAATAGTCCCGATCGTGAAGACGGCGAAAAAGGTTCGGTTAAAGCAATTGAAGCCGGGCACAAAGTAGAAGTACTTAAAGATGGTCCTATTATGATGGAAGGACCAATAACTCTTGTTGGTTCAGATGGACAGAGAAAAGTAATGGCAGATGCTTGCTATTTTTGCCGTTGCGGTTCTTCTAAAAGTAAACCATTTTGTGATGGTTCCCATAAGGACATCGGGTTTAAAGAATAAAAAAAGAAAAGAGCACCAAAAGTGCTCTTTAAATTTATTGTTCAATGTTAACAGTGATGGAGTTGCGTGTGATGGCATAAACTGCAAAAAAGCCAACTGCATCATTCGAAATATTGCTTCTTATATTGGCGGGCGGACCTGAAAACATGGGTGTTTGTGTTTGATCCATAGTTTGAAATTCGTTAACAAAGTCAAAATAGTCTTCAGTCATAGCATAAGTTTCTAAAGTAATTTTGTCATTATCATAAATTATTTCGTCGGGTTTTTCCTGATCGAAAAATCCAACGTCAACACCTTTTGAATCTCCTCCATTAAAGAAAGTGTCTTCGGCTATCACAACTTCGGTTATGGTATCGTGTACCAATTTATTATTAATTTGGCAGGCAAAACCATAATAATTTTCTGTTTCGATATCATCTTGTAAATACAAGGAAAGAAGCCAATATGCTTTTCTATCACCATCGTCATTCATGTATCTTTTGTCGTAATTCATCTTAATTGAATCAATATCATATGGGAATGGCATCACGGATTGAGCTTGGTATATTTCCTTTTCACCATTCTGATCGATATCAACATCAGAGATTGATAAAGAGTATGTTGTGCCTGGCATTCCCGAAAATTTGGTAACGCTTTCGTAATATCCCTGGCTTGTTTCTTCATAAAGATAATCGGATGTGCCATCGCTGACTTTTATATTCGCTTTAGTAACAGGGATTGCTTCTTTGTTAAAGAATACGTCGCTCGATTCACTTAATTTTACGAAATGCTTTTTGAAATCATTTGTAATTTTGGCTTCAACACATAAGCGGGTAGAAGAGCTGTCTAATTCTACATCCATCTTCTCGGTGCAAGAGCTTAGTATTAATATAGATGTGATAAGATATATTATTCGTTTCATTATTTTAAAATTTAAAATTATAGGTCACTGAAGGAACAAAAGTGAACAGATACGTTTTTTCTGCATAAATCTTTTTAGGATCATTTTCATCCTGAACGAAATTTACGACCCAAGGATTTTTTCTTCCGTAGGCATTGTATAAGGAAAAGTTCCATTCTCCTTCCCATTTCCTATTTGGTTTTTTCTTATTCTTAACGGTTAAAGCCAAATCCATTCGATGATAATCCGGCAAACGGTAGGAATTTCTATCCGAATATATTTTTATAAATGCACCTTGATATTCTGCCCGTCCAGTTGGGAAGGTTATTGGTTTCCCTGTTGAATAGGTAAAATTAGCAGAGATGCTTGTTCTTTTCGTTAATTGATAACTTAGGGCAGCCTTAACATCATGAGGTACGTCGTAAGGTGAGCGATAGGTGTTGCCCTTATTAATACCTGTAACAGTTCGTTTGGTGCTTGCATAGGTATACCCAAACCATCCTTCCAGACGATTTAAATTAAGCTGTGCCATAAATTCTATACCGTAAGCTTCAGAGGAACCAAATCGTAATTCGCCTTCCAGTTCTTTGTTTAAAAGCAGATTGGCAAAATCTTTAAAATCAACAGTGTTTTTCATTTTTTTATAGTACAGCTCCACTGATGTTTCTATTGCATTGTCTTTGAAGTTTCGGAAATAACCTATGGCATATTGATCTGATTTTTGTGGTTTAACATTAGGCGAAGAGGGAAACCAAACATCCAAAGGCATTCCCCCTGAAGAATTCTGAGCAAGCTGCATGTATTGTGAGGTTCTGGAATAGCTCATTTTAACAGAAGAAACCTCATTTAAGGAATATTTTGCTCCAAGTCGTGGTTCCCAGTTGGTATATGTGTTATATATATTTCCTGATTTGTAAATTGTAGAATCAGTAACTTCATAATTGTTATTAAAATCATAAACGGTACCTTTTCCAATATTGTTAAACATCGAAAAACGTATTCCATATTTTAATGTTAATCGTTCTCCTATTTTTTGTTCGTTGGAAACAAACAGGGCTTCTTCCAATGCATTCGAATTATTAACCTTGTATTCTGATATAAAGGATTCCTCACCAATTCCGCGTGCATAACCAGGTTCAAATTTATGGTAGGTGAATATTCCTCCGAATTTGATTGTGTTATTTGAGTTTAAAAAATAATTGAAATCTTGCTTTACGGACAAATCTTCAAGTTTAGAATCCCACATAAAGGCATTAGCTCCACTGCTATTAGATAATTCATAATTGTATTTGCTCCAAAGCAGAGACGTATTTGAGAAAAGTTTGTTTGAAAATAAATGATTCCATCTAAGAGTTAAGGTTTGATTTCCAAACGAAAGTTGGTTGTCGTTGTTTTTAAACTTGTCTTTCCCAAAATAGGTCGAAATAAATATTCGATTCTTACCATTAATCCGATGATTAATTTTAGCGTTTAAATCGTAAAAATACACGATGTTGTCTTTTACATCTTCATTTGAAGAAAGACGAAGAAATAGATCCAAATAACTTCTTCGGCCACTTAAAATGAATGAGGTTTTATCATTTTTTCCAATTGGTCCTTCCAAAGTTAAGCGTGATGAAATGGTTCCTATTCCACCGCTTCCAGAGAATTTTTTAGAATTTCCATTTTTCATTCTGATATCTAAAAAAGAGGATAACCGGCCTCCTATGCTTGCAGGAATATCTCCCTTGTAGAGTTTTAAATCGCTGATGGCGTCGTTATTAAAAATGGAAAAGAAACCTAAAAGATGAGAAGCATTGTAAACGGGAGCTTCATCCAAAAGAATTAAATTTTGATCTGGATTTCCTCCACGAACGCTAAATCCGGTTCCTCCTTCGGCAGCAGGTTTTACTCCGGGAAGCATTTGAATGGCCTTGATTAAATCAACTTCACCCATTAGTGCAGGAAGTTTTTTTACCGTTGAAACAGGAAGTTTTACAACACTCATTTCATTTCGCTTGATGTTTTTGGCAGCACCTTCTCCGGTTACCACAACTTCATTTATTTGCTGACTTTCATTGTCTAATTCAACAGTTAAAACTTTATCTTCTTCAATTTCAATAATCGATTCGTTTGTTTTGTTGCCTAAAAAGGAATAGCTAACAGTGTATTTCCCGGAAGGTATACTGAGCGAATAAAATCCGTACACATTGCTAACTGTTCCCCTTGCCAATTCTTTAATGTAACATGCCGCTCCAATTAAGTCTTCACCCGTATTCTTATCACGAATATACCCACTAATGGTTACTGTTTTTTTTTGTATGATTTTAAATGATATCTGTTTCTCAATTATCCTGTATTTAAGTTGCAGTTGAAGAGATATTTTGTCTAACAGAAGATCCAGTGCATATTCCTTTTTACCCAGATTAATTGTTTTTTGACTGAGATCACTATCTGTTGGATACGTGTAATTGTATCCGGATTGAGTCTTTATCAGGTTCATTAATTCATTAAATGTATAGGAATTCTTTTCTGTTTTTATAATATTATTGATTCTATTTTGTGACAATAGATTTGTACTCCCCAGCAACATTATTATGCAGCTAAGAGTAAGAATGATGTGCTTCATTTATTAATTTATTTTAGTAGGATTATATTTTCTTTTTGTTCGGATTCGAGGTTAAGAGTGAAGCAAAGAGATTTTATTATGCTTTCCAGATTTTCATCCTCAAATACCGCAGAAAGCGAAAGTTGAGATTTTGCTACATTTTGGGTCTGAATTGTAGTATGAAAGAGTTCGCTTAAATCTTTGCAAATAACTTCTAACCTCTCGTTATTATATTTTAATAGCTTTACAGTAAAATCAATTTCACTAGATTCAGAATCCCTTTTTAGAACCACTTTTTGATTGTTTACAAATTGTGCACAATCACCTTTCAGTAATCTGGTTTTATTTTTCGGATTTCCTTTTTCCATAAACTCCACAATTCCAGTCCGAACTGTTATCGTTGTTCTGTCAATTTCTTCTTTTATTCTAAAAGATGTTCCAACGACCATTGTTCGGGTTTGCCCAGATAAAATAACAAAAGGTTTTTCTTTATTTTTGGCAACATTAAAAAAAGCTTCTCCCTTTAAGGTAACCAGTCTTTCTCTCTTCGAAAAATGATCTGGATATTCAATTCTGGATCCTTCTGCAAGAATAATGGATGTACCATCAGGAAGTACCAGAGTTTTTTCAGTTTGTTCCATGTTCGAAACAATTAAGTTTGAATTTTCAGGAGCAATAAAAAGATATCCGAACAAGCTGGTTGAAATAAAAGCAACTATAAGGGCCGCATACCGAAGTGTTCTTTTTAGATATTGTGATTTTATTTTTGATTTTTTAGCTAATAAATTTTGAAATCCTGCTTCTGAATCGAATTCGATTTTTGCAGTTATGGATTTTTTCGCATCCCAATATATCTTTAGTTCATTAAGATACTTCTGATTATCAGGATCTTTATCGAGCCATATTTCTAGCTTTTGCTTTGTTTTCTCGTCACATTTTTCATTTAAATAATCGGTTAATATTTCGGTGTTTACCTTCATGGCGCATGATATTATTGGCATTCGAAACAAAAAAATTGCAATTTTAGTTGTCAGAGTTTCTACAAAATGTGAGGTGTTTTGTTTAAACTCTATTGGTAAGACAATGATTATGCATTTTACCCCTAGTTGAAAAGTGATTTTTTTTTATTTTTTTTCGAGAAAGAAAAAATAGATTAGAAAATCGGACTTGCTTAATTGAGTTCTCAACTTTTTAATTGCTGAATTCATATGATTTTCAATGGTCTTTTTCGAGATATTCAATTCAATTGATATTTCATTATAAGACATTTGAAAATTACGACGAAGCAAGAAAATTTCCTTGCATTTTGGAGGTAGTGAATTGATCGCTTTTTCAATCTTTTTGTTTAAAGCTGTCAGGTCTTTTTCGCGGTTTAATTCATAAGGGGAGTCAATAGGATCTTCAATTTCTTCAATTGGAATAATCGACTGCTTATAACTTTTTCTCATATGGTCAAAGCAGGAATTTTTAACAGCTTGATATAGGTAAGATGATATGGAAGTGTTAATATCAGGAGATTTATCCCATATTTTCAGGAAAACATCTTGTACCAGATCTTCACATAAATCATGGTCAGGAAGGAAGGAGTATGCAAAATTGCACAATGGAGAATATAACTCTTTGAATGTTTTTTCAAAATCAAGATTTGTTTTTGTTTTAGAAAGCGCAAGCATAATATCTCCGTTTTAAAAGTCAAAAATAGAAAAATAATCTTGTATTAATGGCTTTTATTGTTTCGTTGACAAATAATTGAAGATGGAATAAGAGTAGGGAAGGGAAAAAGAAAACCCCCTGCGAATGCAGAGGGTTGATATTTTATTTGCTGGCTTTTACTTCTTTGTATTTTAATATTTGAGTTCGTAAAGCTTCTGAAACTAGGTCGGCAGCTTCTTCAAAAGAGGTGCTTTTCTTTTTTGCAAAAAGCTCACTTCCCGGAACTTTAATTTTCACTTCAACTACTTTATTGTCTTTTGTACTTGATTTGTCAACATTAAGTATTATATCGTAACCAGTAATTGTACTTTCCAACTTTTCAAGTTTCTTAAATTTTTGGTTAATAAAAGCTTCTAATTTGCTATCTGCCTTAAAACCTACGGATTGCATTTTCATGTTCATCACAATTCCTCCTATATTTTAATATGCAACTTATTGCACAAGTTAATATTCTGTTAAATATAAACCGGTTCTTGTTATTCGCGCGCTAATGACTTTTAAAGCCATAAATGATTAATCTTTCTAGATTGAAAATACGCAAAAAAACTAAGGAAAAGAAATGAAAAAGATGAATTTAAATGTCTTTAACAATTTTAATTTCACAAGAGCTTAAGGATAAGGTGTATAATTTTTATTGAAAATTTAACTTTTAAAATTCTATTGTTTCAATTTACCAAAAGGGGTTGGTTTTTTACAGAAAAAGGCGAAAAACAATACTGTTTTCCGCCCTTTTCAAATCAACTAATATTAACTAATCTATAAGCGTAAAATTAACTTGCTTAACTTCCTGTGAATTACCTCCAACATAAATGTGATATTCTCCCGATTCTATCAGGAATTCTCCTTCCGGGGAATAATATCCCAGGTCTTCAGGTTTTAATTTGAATGATACCTGTATGTTTTCGTCTGGTTTTAGCTTGATTTTTTTGAATTGTTTTAGTTCCTTAACCGGACGGGCATAGGTTGCTTTAGGATCCTGAATGTATAGCTGAACAACTTCTTCACCTTCATATTTTCCTGTATTGGCAAGTGAGATTTTAATCTCAATGGTTTCATCCTTTTTTATAGCACTGGAATTGATTGTTGCTTCCCCATAGGCAAAAGATGTGTAGCTTAAACCATATCCGAATGGATATAATGGTGTATTTGGTGCATCGGTATAGTGTGACCAAAATACATTGTTCGTAGAAGTGGGTCTGCCTGTGTTCATGTGATTGTAGTAAATCGGACATTGACCTGCATTTCTTGGGAAAGACATGGTTAATTTACCTGATGGATTGTAATCTCCAAAAAGAACATCTGCAATTGCATTTCCTGCTTCGGAACCACCAAACCATGTTTCCAGAACAGCAGCTGCATTTTCAGCTATTTCGGGAATGGCAAGAGGCCGGCCATTCATTAATACGACAACAATGTTCTTGTTTACTTTTTTTACTGCATTAAATAAGTCCTGTTGCTGTCCTTTTAAACGAATGTCTGTTTGACTTCTGCCTTCGCCGGATTGCCAGCAATCTTCTCCAAGAGCCATAATTACGACTTCTGAATTCTGTGCCGCTTTTATTGCATCCTGAAATCCTGATTTGTCATTTTGTTCATAAGAGAGCTCCTGAAGAAAACTTCTGTCTCCAATCGTCAGATTACAGCCTTTACTGTAGTTTATTTTCGTTTTTGCAGATACGGCTGACTGAATTCCTTCCAGTAAGGATACAGCCGAGTTTTTAATAGCTTTTGCTCTCCAACTTCCCAGAGGGATATCCTTACTGTCGGCCAAAGGGCCAATAAGGGCAATCGACTTTATTTGTTTAGATAAAGGAAGTAACTGAGCCTTATTTTTAAGAAGTACCATTGAGTGACGGGCTACGTTTCGGGCAGCAGTCCTATTTTCTTTGCTGTAGATTTCTTTTTTCTCACGTTCAATATTAGAGTATTGATATGGATCATTGAACAAGCCTAGTTTGTACTTAATTTTTAAAATGCGTTTAACTGCATCATCAATCAACTTTTCATCTACTTTGCCTTCATCTACCAATTCTTTAAGATATTTGCTGTAGGCATTGGATTCCATATCCATATCCGAACCTGCTTTAATTGCAAGCAGGCCAGCCTCTTTTAGATTTTCGGCAGCTCCGTGATTCGAGATTTCCTCAATGCTTCCCCAGTCAGAAACAACAAATCCTTTAAAATTCCATTTGTTTTTTAGTAAGTTGCGTTGCAGATATGGGTTTGCTGTAGAGGGCGTACCATTTATAATATTGAATGAATTCATGAAAGTAGAAACATCGGCTTCAGCTACCGCTTTAAAGGGTGGTAAAACAATATTGTGAAGTGTATAGGATCCAATATCAACAGTATTGTAGTCTCTTCCGGATTCGGAGAATCCATAGCCGGCAAAGTGTTTTGCACAAGCAGCAATGGTATTGTTTGCCGATAAATCAGTTCCTTGAAATCCTTTAATACGAGCTACAGACAAAACACTTGCTAAATAAGGATCTTCTCCGCAGCCTTCCATTACTCTTCCCCAACGTGCATCTCTACCCACATCCATCATGGGGGCAAAAGTCCATTGTAAACCGGCAGCAGAAGCTTCTTTCGCAGCAACTTGTGCTGATAGTTTAACGATTTCAGGATCCCAGGAAGAGGCTTCAGCTAAAGGAATTGGGAACATGGTTTGATAACCGTGAATTACATCGTAACCAAAAATCATAGGAATGCCTAAGCGGCTGTTTTCAACGGCTAATTTTTGGGCATTAAGAGTAGCTTCTGCTCCAGTAACATTTAGCATGGATCCAACTTCACCATTCTTTATTTGTTCCAGTTGATCCTGAGAGTCATTATTTTTTGGAGCAGGTCCTGTCATTTCCCACCGGCTTGTGTGTTGGTTTAATTGTCCTATTTTCTCAGAAAGAGTCATTTTACCGAGAAGTTCAGACACAAATTCATCTTCTTTAGATACGGGGCTTTTCTCTTGATTACAGGATAAAAGCACAAGTAATGAGATGATGACCAGATTTACTTTTTTAATCATTATTGTAGTATTTTATATGGAATTTTATTTGATTAAAATATAATGGTTTGTATGGCTCTTGCCGGAATTTCAATTGATGTTGCAATATTGGCTCCAATGTATAATTTGTAACTCATAGTTTTTTCTGAACTGTTCATCACAATTGTTGCCATTTTACCATTTTCATTTATAAATGAAGTGCTTTGAAGAAAGCTGGAACTTGTAACAGTACTTACTCTTTTTGCTCCCGGGCGGATATATTTTGAGAAATGTCCCAAATAGTAATACGATGGGGTGTAAATTAAGCTGTCTGTTCTAGTATCTGCATGAATAGGGGAGAAACATAAATTTCCAACATGATTTGGGCCTCCGGTTTCATCCAATAGAATGTTCCAGTCAGTCCAACCAACGGTTCCACGATTAAAGTCATTAATTATTGAACGACCATATCGTTCTGCATTTGGCCAATACTGATATTTTGAAGAATCGAATGCTTCGTTACAACCTTCGGTAAAAAGTAGTTTTTTATCTGGATAGGCTTCTTGTATTTTCTGTACGTTGTCGAACATTGGTTCGCCGCCTCTCCAGGTTTCATACCAATGAAAACCGATTCCCCAAGCATATTTTGCAGCTTCAGGATCATCGAAAATGGTATTTGCCCTGTGTGTGATTAAATCTCTGTTGTGATCCCAAACTACAATATTTTTATCACCAAGTCCTTCTTGTTCTAATATTGGACCTAAATGGTTTTTCAGGAAATCTCTTTCTTCTTCTGCAGTGTAAATGCAAGATTCCCAGCGTTGAACCGCCATGGGTTCGTTCTGGATTGTTATTCCCCAAACAGGAATGCCTTCCTTTTCGTATGCATTAATGAATTTGGCGTAGTATCTGGCCCAGGTATCGTAATATTCAGGAAGCAATTTACCTCCCTGAAGCATGTTGTTATTGTCTTTCATGAATGCTGGCGGGCTCCATGGACTTGCATAAAATAGAATAAAACCTCCGGCTTTTGCAATTGCTTGTTTAATCATTGGCAAACGATATTGTCTGTCGTGATCAATTGAGAAGGTTTCTAAATTTTTGTCTCCTTCTTCGATATATGTGAAGCTGCCACTACTAAAATCGCAGCTGTGAATAGACGTACGAATTAAGGAATAAGCATTTCCTTCTTTGCCATAGTAGGCTGTAATCAGTTCTTTTTGTTTTTCTTCTGAAAGTTTTGCAAATACTTCGGCAGATGCATCGGTAATGGCTCCACCTATTCCGATAAATGTTTGAAATGTATTGTTTGGATTAACAAAAACGGAATTCTCAGTTTCCTGAGCTTGTTTGGTTTTAATAAATTCTACTTCTCCTGTTTTGGTTAATCTAAGATCTGTATCCTTGGCAGTAGTAATTACAGTTGCCGTTTTTCCTTCAGCAATAAATCCTTTAGTAAAATTGGTTTTCTCGTTCTTATTTGGTTGTGAGCATGCTGTTAAGGCAATTGCTATAATGGGGATAAATCTTTTCATAGTCTTTTTTCTATGTTCTAATGAATTAGTAAAAGACTACCCTAAAAATAAGGGTAGTCTTCTCTATGATTCAAATTTGATATAATAATATATTAATATCCAGGGTTTTGATCTGCCTGACTTAGTTCATTATTAAGATCTATTTCGATTTGTGGGATTGGAAGTAATTCGTTTTTTCCAGCTGTAAATTTTGGACCTAATTCAGAAGTATCCCCCCATCGAACACAGTCGAAAAAACGATGCCCTTCAAAAGCTAATTCAAGTCTTCTTTCGTCTTTAATATTTTGCAAACTAACAGAAGATAAATTAGATAAGCCTGCCCTGACTCTAACTTTATTAATTTCGGTTAAGGCTTTGTCTGCTTGACTGCTTTCAAGGTAGGCTTCAGCAGCCATCAATAAAACATCAGCATAACGGATTACTTTAACTGGGAATTGCCAGTTCGTTTCAAAAGCTGGTTTGCCTGTTTCGAGAGTGTCACATGTATATTTCAAACGAAGATATCCTTCATAATCACCCCAGTTGAAAGTTCCAGGCCCCTCATAGTCCTTGTTGTCGCCTGTATAAATGGCTGCAGCTTCGGGGGAATTAATATATCCACCTGCGGCACTGAAATCTGTTCCTGAAATTACAGAAGCTGGACCTCTAACATCACCATTTGCAGCAGATGCTTCTAATAGTTCTCCAATTTCTCGAGTAGGAACATTCATTCCCCATCCATTAATATACTCTTTTCCAAGTGCTACGTCAAGATTATTGAATGAATGATCTCCTCTAATTCCCATTAGCTGGGTCATATAGTTGGATTCACCTGTACCGTCCCAAGTATCCCAATTGTTACCTGATTCACTAGAATAAAGAATTTCAAACACAACTTCCTTACCAGCTTTAGCAACTCCATCATATATTTCTCCATAATTATCTTCCAAATCGTATTCTTCGCTTGAGATTACGGCAGCAAAATTAGTTGCTGCTTCAGCATATTTTTTCTGGAATAGCTGTGCTTTTCCTAAAAGAGCTTGGGCAGTACCTTTTGAAGCTCTAAATTTGTAAGCAGCGCTATAAGCACTTTTTAGTGGAAGTGAGGCTACAGCAGCAGTAAGATCTAATTCAATTTGTGCATAAATCGCTTCAACTGAACTTTTAGCTACATGATTGTCTGCTTCTGTTTTTGGATTTTCTAATCGTAATGGTATTGAACCAAATAGGGTTACTAATTCGAAATAGTTGTATGCTCTAACAAATTTTGCTTCGGCAATTATAGTTTCTGCACTTGCTAGTTCTGGAGGTACATTATCAATAATGTTATTGGCCATATTAATAGCCTTGTAATACCCCTTCCATACGTTTTGTACAGCAGCATTGTCTGCTCTCTGAGTGTAATCATCAATTTCTTGGAATTTTTGCTGATCGGTAGCGCTACCACCTCCGGCATTGGAATCATCTGATAAAAGAACACGTGTAAGAAAAACACTAGACCAATCTTCTTGGTTGTTGTTATTCACCTGCATGCGATCGTAAAGACCGATTAATGCATCAAATGCTTCTTTTTCGGTAGTTAAATATTCTTCACTTGCCAATTTACCCGTTGGCTCTAGTTCTAAAAAATCAGAACTGCACCCCAAAAAGGTAAAAAGGCTAAACAGAACGATTGCTATTTTATATATTCTATTTTTCATTTTATTTTTTTTTAATAGATTAAAGACCTACAGAAAATCCAAACATTACCTTCTTTATAGAAGGATATACTCCTCTATCAATTCCCTGTGAGTCATTACGATTTGTACCTGCTTCAGGATCTAATCCTGGATACTTCGTAAATGTAAAGAAGTCGTCTAATGATACAAATGCTCTGAATTTTGAAAGGTGAAGTTTATCTAGGTATTTTTGAGAAACATTATAGCCTAATTGAATCTGCTTTATTCTTATATAAGAGGCATCTTTTACCATTAAATCGCTACGGTATAAATTATCGCTACTGTTGTCTGGTTTAGGCATAGAAGCAATATCGCCAGCTTGTGTCCATCTATCGGTAAAGAAATACTTAGGTTTGTTAGAATAAGTACGGTCGTTTCTGAACCAAGCCATATAATTCTCATTTCCAGCTGTCCCTTGCATAAATACAGCAAAATCGAATCCTTTATAGGCTAAATTAAGATTTGCACCAAAGATTAAATCCGGATGTGGACTACCAATGTTAGTCATGTCATCAGAAGTTATTTCTCCATCTTCATTTACATCAACGATGTTTACTGATCCATCAGCAGAATTTATACCATCGGTTTTGTATCCTTTGTAGTACCAGATTGGTTCTCCTTGCTCAAACCATGTTAACTTTGAACTTCTAACTTCAGCTCCAGGAACCGGGGTGTTACGAGTTAAGCTGGTAACCTTATTTTTAACTGTTGCCAAGTTCAAGTTGATGCCGAATTCCAATCCATCAAAATTATCTCTGTAACCTAATTCAAAATCGAATCCTTTATTAGAAACATTACCTCCGTTTATCATTGGATTTGCGTTGTTCCCAACTGAAGGAGCAGTTTCCCCGGCAACAATCAGATCTTTAGTTGTTTTTTCGTAATAGTCAGCGGCGAAAGTCAGTTTACTATTAAAAGCTCTCAATTCTACCCCAATATTTGATTGTTCTGATTTTTCCCATCGAAGATCTGTATTTACAGCTTTTTCTACGCGAGTACCTCCGGTAAATAGTCCTCCTGTAGGATTAGGATATCTTAGACCTGATTGCCAAAACTCACGATCTTCGAAACCAGGGGTGTTTGCAACACTACCATTTTGTCCCCAACTGGTTCTCAGTTTTAAATAGTTGATAGCATCTGATTTCCAAAAACCTTCTTCAGATATCAACCATCCTGCTGAAATGGAAGGGAATGTATCCCATTTATTTCCTTCTGCCAAGTTAGAATGACCATCATATCTTAAAGTAGCTTCTACCATGTATTTCGCTGCGTAGTTATATGATAATCTACCGAAATAAGAGTTTTTAGTATTTTCTTCAAGTTTTCCTCCGGTTCTGTCCTGAGTATCATCTAAGGTATAATCATGATAGGCATAATTAGAGCCTTCTTTAACCATTGGGCCTGATTTTAAATAATAGTTAGGATGAGTATATTGTTCAGCCGCTGTACCTAAAAGGAACGTAAAATCATGATCTCCAAAAGTAGTGTTGTATGAAGCAAAGTTTTCCCACAACCAAGTATAATATCTATCAATATTATCTTCGACATTGGTTGTTTCATTTTTTTGCTCGGTTGAAAAGTTATAAAGAGGAGCCCACCTACTTTGGGTGTTGTAGGATAAGTCTAAGCCAATACGAGAGGTAAAGGTTAAACCTTTTAATGGTTTTATGCTCGCAAAAGCCATTCCCAAAACTTTGTCGACAGTATATTTATTGTTACTCATTTCAATAAATGCGACAGGATTTTGAATTTCACCAGTTACATAGTTTGCTTTTCCATAAGCTTTTCCACTTGGAGAAATCCAACCGGAATTGTTCGAGTCAAAAACAGGAGATAAAGGATCAGCTAAAAGAACATTGTTCATGATTCCTCTATACTCATCATCTTCCGAAATGGTTTTTCTGGTATGATGTGAATAACTCATATTTACACCAACATCCAACCATTCTTTCATTTCACTTTTCAGGTTGATACGAGTTGTAAATCGTTCAAAATTTGCATTACTGCCTCCAATAGCTCCATCTTGATTCAGATAAGATCCTGAAAGCATGTAAGATGTTTTATCTGTTCCACCTGCAAAGCTTAAATAATGCTTTTGAATAGAAGCATTTTCTGAAACTTCATCAATCCAGTCTGTATCAACTCCTGAATCATCGCTAATCGAGTTTCCGGCCTCTGTTTGAAATTGCATGTATTCTTGAGCATTCATCATTTCAGCTTTGGTTGAAATCGACTGAATCCCTGTGGAAAAGTTGTAGTTAATTTCACCCTTTTTTCCTTTACCAGATTTGGTTGTAATAATTAATACACCATTGGCTCCTTCGTTTCCGTAAATTGCTGCCGATGCAGCATCTTTAAGGATTTCAACAGATGCAATATCAGCGGGTTGAATGTTATCAATAGCACCTGTTTTCATCCCATCGACGATGTATAATGGATTTGAGTTTCCATTTGAACCTACACCTCGAATACGTATTTTAACACCTGAACCCGGAGCTCCAGAAGTTGGTAAAATAGATACTCCTGCAGATTTTCCCTGAAGTGCTTGTTGCAATAATCCGGTTGATGTTTTTGCAATATCTTCGCCTTTTACGCTGGAAATTGATCCAGTATTAAGTGTCTTTTTCTGAACACCATAACCAACAACAATAACTTCATCCATGCCTATTGCATCTTCAGACATAAGAACATTGATTGTAGTTTGATTACCAACTAGAATTTCTTGGCTTGTGTAGCCAATAAAACTATAAACGATAACGTTTTCGGAATTGGCAGAAATAAAATAATTTCCATCAATATCGGAAACTGTTCCAACTGTAGTTGCCTTTAAGGAAATATTAACACCAGGTATACCAAAACCGGAGGAGTCAGTTATCTTACCAATAATTTCCTTGTTAGTACTTTGACCAAACATGATGGATACATTGCAAAATACCATCAGTAATAACATGGATGACTTCAAAAGCCATCTACGGTTGTTTAGCTTCCCTGTTTTAAGGCAATGTGTGGGAGCATTAAAAATCTCAGATTTTTTCATAAAATTAATTCATTAGCGTATTATGGTTACAATTTATTTCCCAAAAGGAGAGGACCAACACATCCTAATGGGTTTTTGATATAAACTTTTTTTAATCTTTGTTTTTTATCATATGTGTATTTTTAGACTTTAAAATTTATGTGTAGTTACTGAAAATCAGATTTACATCGTTTTCGATATTCACAAAAGAGAAAATAAGAGTATTGTCTTTTGTGAATAGTTGTTTCACTATTGCTTATCAGAGAATTAGTGTTCTTCTAATTCCCCTTTTTTTTTATAAATTTGCGCCGATTCATTAGCGTATTAATAAAATGAATTATTTGTCGGAAGGAGAGGACCAACTAATCTTTCCGGCATTTTTTTATTCTTCTTTACGACCTTTTCCATAAGCATCGATTCCTGAGGTTAAATAAACAAGCGGAGCATTCCAGTTAATGGCAATTTCATTAGTCGAATAACTACATTGCTCATCAGCATAGGATTTAGCAGGGTAAGTAGATCTGATAACATCAGAACCACAATCGTTGGGAACAATTAAATTGGGGCCGCCAACCAAAAAGCCAGGCACAGGTTCATGAACAGAATCGGCAGCAGAAGGTCGGTGGTGAATATTCATTGGGCTCAAAGAACCAAAACCTGTTACAAAGCAATAAGCAGTTGCATTTCGGCCAAGCAAATAGTCTAAACTCTCTCTTGCTGAGTTCAGGTATTTGGAATTCTTTGTTATTTGGTATGCAAGTAATTTCATCATTCCTTGATTGGCAAATTCTGAATTACTTCCCCATTCGTATTTCTCAACAGCGATTTTATATGGTGAATTGTTTTCAATCTCAATTAGTTGATCGATGTTCTTTAAAAAAACATCTTTCAATTCGGTGTATTCACCCTTCATATCAGAAGTTAGTAAGGAAATTATGCCTAAGGTATTTACATCCTGCCATCCCGGAGTTGTAATATTAATATCATTGTTTTTGTGATGCTTATTATACTTATTGTTGGCTGTTGCCAGATATAATTCGGCAGATGCCCAGTACCATTCATCGCTTAAATTAGTATCGTCATAGGCTCCGGCATTTATATCAGAGGCTTGTTCGTATAAGATATTTGGATTTTTAACTGCCCATTTCCATGCTTTTTCTGATTGAATTAAGCAAGAATCAGCCAAACCAGGCAAGCTCGAACTAAAATCAGCAAAAAGCCGGGAAGCATAAGCCATTGTTGCAGCAAAATCCAATGCTGCAGCCGTACTTTTCTGAACCAAATATCTTTTATTGGCAGCTTCATGCGGCATTACAAAACCTTCAAAATTTTTAGTGGTTAGCTTGTGATAAACGCCACCATCAAAAGTATCCTGCATTGTCATCATCCATCGTAAATTGTACAATGCTTCGTCCAAAATATCAGGAATTTCGTTATTTGATTCCGGAATGTTCACGTTCAGTTCATTGAAGTAAGCTGGGAATGATTTATATGCAAAAAGTAAAGTGTAGGTTGAAATACTGCTGTTAACGATGTATTTGTTGTAATCCCCGGCATCGTACCAGCCTTTTGGTGATGATACAATACTATTTTCGGGATGATTTTTATCTGCAGCAGAAGAGTGATAATATACAATTGTATCGGGGTGACCTTCCGGGCGAGCCCAAATTCCACCATACAAACTGTCAATTTTCATTCCTGATCGATTCAGATAGAAAGACTTAAGCGAAGCTTTTGCAAGTTCCGCGTAAGGTCTTTCTGATATGATGATTTTATTTGAGATGATGCTGTCATTTGCTATAATATAATACTCCCCCTTATCTGTTAATTCCGAAAAATCTATTGATTGGATCGTATCACCTGATAATGAACTATATTGTTTCGAACCAACAGCTTTTTCAAGTATGATTTTACCATTGCTGTTTTTAATTTGAAACAGATCGGCACTTGTTCTGATCATTGCCTTTTTAGGAGCATTGTTCTCATATCCAACTTGATTGGCAAGTATGAGTTGTTCGTTTGCCGGAACAGGTTCATCCATTTTTTGGGTACAAGCAAATGCTGTAAATAATACAGAAAGCAGGCATGCGTATATTTTATAGTTCTTGATCTTCATCACTATGTATTTATTATCCTATTATAACCGTTACTTTATGAGTTCCTGATTTTAAAATTGGAATTATGTTGCCATTCACTGGTGCTCCATCAATTTCCATTGATTTTACTCCTTTGTTTTTCCCATCAGGATTCAAGATCTTAATTTCATAACTTACTCCACGAAATTGACGGGTTATGGTGTATTCTTTCCATTTTTTAGGAATACAAGGATCAATTCTTAATCCATCGTAATCTGGTTGAATACCTAAAATGTATTGAGAGATGGCATAGAAATTCCACGATGCAGTTCCAGTCAGCCAGCTGTTTTTTCCTTCGCCTGGTTTAAAAGCATCTTTCCCGGCTACCATTTGGCAGTACACGTAGGGTTCAACTTTGTGTAATTCACTGATTTCTTCTAAGTAAGAAGGACAGATTTTACGGAAATAATCCCAAGCTTGATCGCCTCTTCCTAAAAGGGCTTCACCAATGATTATCCATGGATTGTTGTGACAGAAAATACCTGCGTTTTCTTTGTATCCGGCAGGATAGGTAGAGATTTCACCATACTCAATTTTGTATTCGGTGAAGGCTGGATTATTTAAAACAATTCCGTAAGGCGTATCCATTCGTTCCTTAACACTGTCAAGAGCCTTTTCCATCAAGCCTTCCTCACGGCCAATTTCGGCCATGGTGCACCAACCTTGCGATTCAATGAAAATTTTACCTTCTTTGTTTTCTTCTGATCCCACTTTTTTACCGTAGTAATCATATGCTCTCAAGAACCATTCACCATCCCATGCATGATCCTTAATTGTTTGAGTCATTGCCTCAACATGCTTGGTGGCTTTGTCGGCCTCTTCGGTATTACCAATTCGATTGCAAAGTTTTATGAATTCTTTCCCATAAACCACGAACAATCCTGCAATCATAACAGATTCAGCAGTTCGTCCTTTTTTATTCCCTGTTGTTTGGAATGATTCGTTTGGATTTGTTGAGAAGCAGTTCAGGTTCAAACAATCATTCCAATCGGCACGACCGATTAAAGGCAGTTGATGAGGTCCTAAATTATTGATGACGTGATTGAATGATACTTTTAAATGATGGAATAAAGATTGTGCTTTCGATTCATCATTATCAAAAGGAACCATTTCATCCAGAATACTGAAATCACCAGTTTCTTTGATGTAACATGTTACAGATAAGATTAACCATAGCGGATCATCATTAAAATCGCCGCCTAAGGCATGATTTCCCATTTTTGTTAATGGTTGGTATTGGTGATAACATCCGCCGTCCTCAAATTGGGTGGCCGCTATGTCTAAAATTCGTTGTCGTGCTTCGGCAGGTATCTGATGAACAAAACCAATGATATCCTGATTGGAATCACGGAATCCCATGCCTCGGCCAATTCCACTTTCGAAGAAACTTGCACTTCGCGACATGTTAAAGGTGACCATGCATTGGTATTGATTCCAGATGCTAACCATTCTGTTTAGCTCGGTTTCTTTACTTTTTAAATTGAATTTGTCAAGAAGTTTGGACCAATAACTTTCTAAATCTGCGAAAGCAGCATTTACTTTTGCGGTAGTGTCAAATTGAGCCATCATGGCTTTGGCTTTCGCCTTATTGATGATTCCTTTTGAACTCCATTTTTCTTCGTCTTTGTTTTCTACGTAACCTAAAATGAAAACAAATTCCTTTTCTTCACCTGGCTGCAATTCAACTTCGATGTAATGCGATGCAACTGGCGACCATCCATGAGCAACACTGTTTCCAGCTTTGCCATTTTCGATTGCCTGCGGTTTGTCGAATCCGTTGTGCATACCAATAAAGCTTTCTCGATCGGTATCAAAACCGTTAATTTCAGAATTTACCGAAAAGAATGCATAATGATTTCTGCGCTCTTTGTATTCTGTTTTGTGATAAAGAGCAGAACCTTCTATTTCCACTTCACCTGTCGACAGGTTGCGCTGAAAGTTGGTCATGTCATCTTCAGCATTCCACAAACACCATTCAGCAAATGAGAATAGTTTTACTTTTTTTGCTTTGTCTGTTTCATTTTTAAGTCTCAAAAGATGCACTTCTCCCATGTAGTCGAGTGGGATGAAGCAAAGTAAATTTGAAGCAAGTCCATTTTTACTACTTAAAAAACGGGTATAACTAAGTCCGTGACGGCATTCATATTTATCCAGTTCTGTTTGAGTTGGTTTAAAGCCTGGGTTCCATGTGCACTCCTCATCTTTTATATAGTAATAACGTCCGCCCATGTCTACAGGAACGTTATTGTAACGATATCTCGTTAATCTTCGAAATTTCGCGTCTTTATAAAAAGTATATCCTCCTGCTGTGTTTGATATTAACCCAAAAAAATCTTTATTCCCAAGGTAATTAATCCAAGGGAACGGAGTTTTTGGTGAGGTAATAACATACTCCTTGTTGGCATCATCAAAGAAACCGTACTTCATAATACTAAAATTAAATTGTTTACTCTTTTAGGTGTTGTTGGTACCTAATTATACTTATATATTCTATTTTTTTTCTCTTGTTCTTCTGTCTGTAAGTTCCAGAGTTATTTCATTCATTTTCGTTTGATTCAATGGATATATTGTCATGAAAACTGCACCTAAAATGGCAATGATCGCGGGTACCCAACTCATCAGCATTGTAATTCCTGGAATTGCTCCCTGAATGGCTGAATAATCTTGCCCGTTGTAATGAAAAGTAGCCAAAATAAAACCGATTATTGCACCTGCTATACCACCACCAAATTTGGTGGCAAACGAACCTGCGGAATAAATTAATCCGGTAGCGCGCCGGCCATTTTTAAATTCGGAATAATCGGCAGCATCCCCAAGCATGGCAAAGAATAAGGTTGGGAATATTGCGGCAGCAAATTCAGAAATAATACCTAAGGCAAAAATTGCGCTTATATCGCCCGGGCCGCAAAATATGATTGATGCATTCACTACTCCTGAGAAAATTAGTGCGTAGATGAACAGCTTTTTCTTTCCTAATTTCTTGCTTAAGGGTGCAGTAATCATTGCGCCAGCAATAGAAGCAAACATTAATGCAACCATAAAAGAAGCAGCTAAAATCTGATTGTGTAAATAATGAGTGAAATAAATTACTACGATTCCCTGCTTAATTGAATTGTAGATGCTGAATAACAATCCGATTGTTAATAAGACTACCCAAGGTTTGTTATTGATTAAATCTTTTAAATCTCTCCAAAGATCGCTTTGCTGCTCTTTAGGGGGGTGAACTCTTTCTGTGGTAGTCCAAAAGGTGATAAACATGAAAAGAGCTAAAAAAGCCGACATCAGATAAATGGAATAGCTATAACCACTTTTCTGATCGATCACAATTATTTTGTCTTTGTTTAGGTTCTTTTCACCTGAAACGATAAATGAATATGGCTTGTTGGCTTCCATTGAGAAACTCTTTCCTGTAGTAGGAGAATTAGTTGAATTGTTATTGTTTTCCCAAATAAAGTTTGCAATGCCATCTTTTGTTTTAATGTTTACATTTTCTACATCGGAAGGAGCAGAGACAGTCACCTGAAATCTATCGGAAGCCAACTCGCTTACACTAACCGTTGGATTGATATTTCCAAAATGTGCAACCAAATAGAGTAAAGCTCCTTGTACGAGCATTCCGCCGGCAAAAGCACCTACCATTCTGTACGATCCTATACTAGTTCTCTCTTTGTCGTCACCTGTCATTACCGCCATTAATGCGCCGTAGGGAATATTGTTGGCGGTATAAACTAATGTGAAAATAATATAAGTTGTATAGGCATATATTATTTTGCCTGTAGGACCTAGATTTGGAGCAGTGAAAAGAAGGGAAAGAATTACGCCTAATGGTATTGCTGTAAACAATATCCAAGGTCGAAATTTACCATACTTCGTATTTGTTCTATCGCCGGCAATTCCCATTAGAACATCACTAATGCCATCTGAAAAACGAGCAATTAACATTAGTAAACCTACAGCAGCTGGATTTATCCCAAAAACATCAGTGTAGAATATGAATAGAAAAGTTGCTACACCTCTCCAGGCTATATTAGCAGCGCCATCGCCAAGAGCGTAGCCAAGTTTTTCTTTAAAAGATATTTTAGTTGAATCTGACATTTTTATTTTTTAGACTGTGAAATCAAATAATTCCTTTTTTGTTTTTTCATAAACCTCTCTGCTAAATACATAAAGGCGTGCGGGTTTATGAGCAACTCCTGTTTGTTTTTCATCCGTAGGAATCAAATATTTCATGCGGGCAATTTTTTTTCTGAAATTTCTCTTGTCCAACTCAGTGCTTAATATCACCTCGTATATGTTTTGTAGTTGTGTCAGACTAAATTTTTCAGGAAGCAATTCAAAGCCGATTGGTTCTTGCTTAATTTTATTTCGTAATGCAATTAAAGCTTCCTCCAGAATTTGATTGTGATCGAATGCCAGTTCTCCAACTTCTGATACAGGAACCCATTTCACGTTTCTGCCTTTCCACTCTAAGGTAATATTCTGTGTTGCCAGAAGGGCAAAATATCCAATTGATACAATTCTTTTATCAGGGTCTCTGCCATCGTGAATTAACCATCTTCTGTCATTCTCTTTTTTTAATCTGTCGGGATGCGCAAATGTTTTAAATTGATCAAGGAATACATTTTTTAAACCTGTTAAGTCAAATAAAACACGATAAGCTGCCTGCTCAATAGTTTCATCTTCATAGATGTGATTTCCTGTTAATGTTAAATCAGTAAACTCGGGCTGTCCTGTGGAATTATTAGTAAGTGTTCTATCTACAAGTAAAACTTGTAGTTCTTGTCCATTGTATCCGAATATTACGCAATCTACAGATATGTAATCGTTAAGTGGTCTGCTTGGCATCTTTATAGTTGAGGTTTGTATCTTATTTTTTTAATTAAGTGTTAAAGTAACACTAACTATATTTAATGCTAATGTAAATCCTTTTTTAGAAAAATCAAAAAATGATTTATGTCTTTTTCGAAATCGTATGCGGAGTAGGTTGTATAAAGTACACTAAGCTAGGCTGTTTTTCGGGATTTCAGGATGTTGATTCTCTTTTATAGAAAATGTTATTTATAATAATTATAAATAAAATTAATCTGAAATTGAGGAGGAAGGAATTGACGTGGAAAATCATGCATAGTTAATAACTGTGCATTAGGATGAAGTTGAGGAGGTGTGGTGTAGATTAAATGAGATTTTAGATGTGTCTTTAGTCAGTCATATAAAAACAGCAAAGAGGGTGTCCAAAAAGGAATATTTTGTATTGGATTGTCATGTTGAGCGATTCCGATGGCTATCGGGACGAAACATCTGTTTTTCAAAGGGAAAGATTCTTCGACAGGCTCAGAATGACAATAGAACAATACTTTTTGGACACCCTCTTTGCTGAAGTGTGTTATCTTTTTTTTGAAATTCTATTGAGAATTTCTTCATATTCTTTGAATCTATGTTCTCGAACAGGCCTTATTTTTGGTTCTGTTGAAAAATAAAGTAACAAACAAGGAGTAATGTTTTTGTATTTCTCAACGTATTCGTAACGTATCAATTCATTGTTATTAATCCGTTGTTTAATCTTGTTATGATAGGGATACATTATTTCAAATTTAAACCATTTAAATCCACCGGCAAAAATGAGAAACCGATGAATAGTAAAAATAAAATTTATTTTTTCATTATTGAACTGTAGTTAGCTGGTTATTTTTGTTGAAACATTTATTGATTGCATCCAACAGTGTTTTTTTACCTACCGGTTTTGAAAGATAGAGGTCGCAGCCGGTGGATAATATTTTTTCCCGATCACCAGACATTGCATATGCTGTTTGTGCAATAATTGGAAGTTCCGGTTT
Source organism: Labilibaculum manganireducens (assembly GCF_002843385.1). Taxonomy (GTDB): domain Bacteria; phylum Bacteroidota; class Bacteroidia; order Bacteroidales; family Marinifilaceae; genus Labilibaculum; species Labilibaculum manganireducens. The sequence goes on along the minus strand of NZ_MVDE01000009.1, from coordinate 80,228 downwards.
TATATTTTTTATTTGTTTTGTCGCTTCATACCCATTCATTACAGGCATATTGATATCCATTAACAGTAAATCAATTTTTTCTATCGTTTTGCAATAATTGACTGCCTCCCTGCCATTTTTAGCATGAACGCATTTGGCGCCTTCTCTGCCAAGTATTTCTACCAAATATGAATAACTTGAAGCGTCATCTTCGGCAATAAGAATCGTTTTTCCTTTCAGACTAAGTTTTTGCTGACAAGTGCTATTGGTATTGATGTGTTTTGTATCGTCCACATAAATGGGAATCGTAAAAAAGAAGGAAGCACCTTTTCCTATTTCAGATTCAACCCATATTTCACCACCTAATAAATTAATTAATCGTTTGCATATAGTTAATCCTAAGCCGGTTCCGCCATATATTCTGGTTTTAGATTCATCGACTTGTCTAAATACCTCGAAAATTAGTTCCTGCTTATCAGGAGGAATACCAATTCCAGAATCAATAACAAAAAATTTCAGCATTGGAATTTGATTCTGGATAGATTCATGGCAGCCAAATTCAACGCTTCCCCAATGTGTAAATTTTAATGCATTTTTTAACAGATTAAGTAAAACCTGTTTGATTCTATTTTGATCTGAATTTAGAATCGGATTTATGTTTCCAAAGTCAGCATACATTTTAAGTTCTATTTCTTCTTTCCCCAAAATTAGCTGCTCATTTTTAATGATGAACTGTACTTCATCTAACATGGATTGGATTGAAAATAATTCACTCTCAATTCTGATATCGCCTGTTTCTATTAAAGAGATATCAAAAAGATCTTCGATAAGAGCTAATAAATTATTACCACTTTTGTTTATTATGTCATTAAAACTGAGAATATCCTCCATGCTTGAATTCTCATTAATAAGTTCTGAAAATCCTATTACAGCATTCAAAGGAGTTCTCAATTCATGCGACATACTTGCTAAAAAAGTCGATTTTATCCGGTCACTTTTTTCAGCATCTTCCTTGGCTGTAATTAAAGCTTCGGTAAGGTTTTTTCTTTGTGTAATATCTTCTATCATAGCTAAATGGCATGAGTCCCCTTTGACCTGTACATCGACTTTCGCAACGGTTAAAGTGATCCATACGTAATCTCCGTTAGGCCTTGTCAGCCTTTTTTCCAATGTAAAATCGGTAATTTCTCCTGTATTTAGCAATTTCATTTGATCCAGGTCTTGCTGTATATCATCAGAATGCGTTATCGATTGCCAATTGATTTTTTTTAAATGCTCTTTGGAGTATCCCGTGATTTCGCAATATTTGGAATTCATTTGAAGAAATTGGCCGTCAGCAGAATTGATCAGGGCAATGCCTAAAGGAGCTCCTTCAAAAATCTTTTGAAATTTTTCTTCGCTTTCTTTTCTCAATTTATCCTCCGCATCTTTAATACGAAGCATAGCATTCAATTGAGGAATTAATTCTTCTTCCTCAATTGGTTTGGAAAGGAATGCATCTGCTCCTATTTCTAATCCTTTAATTCTGCTTTTTTTATCGTCGCGCATGGCTGTAACCAGAATTATGGGAATGTGTTTGGTTTTTGCTTCTTGTTTTAATTTTTCAGAGGTTTCAAACCCATCCATTCCTGGCATAATAATGTCTAAAAGAATGGTGTCGGGTCGTTCTTTTATTGCTGTTTCGATTCCTTCTGAACCCGATTGGCAAGTTAAAATTGTACAGGTAGGATAGTACCTTTTAATTATTGTCTTATAAACCAATAAATTATCGTTATTGTCGTCAATTGCTAGAATTTTTCTCATAGAATTAAATAAAGAATTTTTCAATTTTTGATAGAATTTCCAAATGCCCAACCGGCTTTGTTTCATAAGCGTCGCAATCTGCTTGCAGTATTGCTTCTTTGTCTTCGGTCATTGCCATTGCAGTCAATGCAATAACTGGAATGTGTTGTATTTTTATATCAGACTTAATTTATCTTACTGCTTCAATAATGTCTATGTTTTAAGGAAAAACAGATACTTTCCCCGAGCATAGAAAAAATATTTGTGTAAAATAAAAACTTCGGAAATGCTACTAAAAATATTCATTATAACGCAAATAATCAATATAAATAGATTCTATCTTGTTAAATAAAATATTTATATGTGATGAATGAAAAAGAGAGATGGTAAGTGCTGACGATTTTAGAATAATCCCTTTAAAATTGGGTATTTATCTTGAGAAAGATAAGTTGGAAATAAGTACCTTTGATTTTATTCATTACATTATTCTATAAAGACAAAATAAAAGCGCGTATGATAAATGAAACTGTAAAAGTTCATGATAAATTTTCTGTAGAGATTAAATTGGGCTATGAGCCTCGTAAAGATCGAAAGGTGAGTGAGTTTTCTATAAAAACCTGGCTTTTTATACCCAGTGGTTTGGATATTAATTCGTCAACTTATACAAAAGAGGACTTTTACAATGACTTTAATTCGAACATTCGTCTGATTACACCGACCTATTTATTAAGGGATATTTCTTTAGGCGATCATTCAGTTTTCCAGTATCTGGAGGAAGCCTTTCATAAGCTGGCTGATGAATCTAATTCTAAAAATGAGGCCAATTATGAGTACCATATTCGAATGTTTCATATTATTACCAGATCGGCGCTTCGAAGGGAAATTCAGCATATTCTTCAAAACGAATTGCCTGAAGATCGACAGTACCTTATTGATGAATACATTTCGAATGTTCGGAAAATTGGACGACATTACCGCGATTTGCGTAGAATTGTGAATGTGCCAACAATTCAAAAGGAAATGTTCGATTACTATTTGTTCGGCGATGAGTTCATGAGCAATCAGTTTGAGCAGCATTCCTACTATTTGCATCGGGGACTGCAGAAAATGCACCATTCCGATTTTGAGCTGAGCAAAGATGAGATTCTACGCTTAGTTAGGGAAGAAGTAGCCTACAAAAGAAGCAAGGGATACTTGGTAGTTGAAGACAAGGCACATGATAAGAATCGTTGGCTGGTGCATCGAAGAGGTGCCTTTAATAAATATTTTGAAGGTCAGTTGCTGCTCAACTCCCGTAAGAAAAAGGAGGGGGTTTTGGCCATGCAGGTATTGTACAGTCTGGCTGCAGGTTTGGCTATGATTTTTGGAGCAGCACTTACCTTTCTTTTTCAGAAAAGCTTAGGAACTTTTACCATGCCTTTGTTTGTGGCTCTGGTGATTATTTATATGCTTAAAGATAGAATTAAGGATCTTAGCCGGCTTTATTTGGTGGGGAAGATTAACAAACGCTTTTTCGATCATAAAACCGTTATTCGCGTAAAAGGAAATGAGGAAATTGGTTGGTGCAAGGAGAGTTTTGACTTTGTTCGTGAAGATACTGTTCCTTTGCGGGTGATGAAACACCGCGACCGGTCTAGAATTGTTGATGTTGAAAGTCGTGGAGTTGGAGAGAAAATTATTTTTTATCGCAAACTGCTTCGTTTGGATAGGATGGCATTGGATAATTCGTATGGAGATTACAACATTACAGGAGTAGTTGATATTATTCGATTTAATGTATCGAAGTTTATTCAGAAAATGGATAATCCTGAAATACCGCTTTACTATTTAAAAGACGATGATTTTGAAAAAATATCCGGAGAGAAGGTATACTTCGTTAATATGATATTCCGCTTTAAACTCGACAATCAAACCAGTTACCGCCGTTACCGGATTATTTTTAACCGGCGGGGGATAAAAAAAGTAGAGAAAGTATAAGAAGCTATAAATTGAGAAGAGGCTGTATCAGTATATGATGCAGCCTCTTTTTTTTTGAATATCCTCAAATTATTTTTAGTTGGAGATTGTGTTTTTTTAGCGCTTGTTTTGGTAGTGTTATTAAGTATTTAGGATCAGAACTTTATAATACAGAATACATCTATACGGCAAGTACTTTGCAATACTAGGTAATTTATTTATATTTGCCATGTGGAAATCAGTAATTGTTGTTTGACTGAAATAAAAACAGAAAGAGTCTTATAAAAGGTTAGGAATAACAGCTTTTATTGAGATGTATACAATTGAGTATAGGAAGATGTTAAAAAAATAGAATTCATCATGAACAAGAATATATCCAAAGAGTACGATGTAATAATCATTGGAGGAGGAGCTACCGGCGCAGGAACAGCGCGAGATTGTGCGATGCGCGGGCTAAGTGTTTTGCTTGTTGAACGTCATGATTTTGCTGCCGGGGCTACCGGACGGAATCATGGTTTGCTGCATAGTGGTGCACGATATGCTGTGACCGATCATGAATCAGCTGCAGAATGTATTAAGGAGAATATGATTCTGCGTCGTATTGCGAATCATTGCGTGGAAGAAAATGATGGATTGTTTATTACTCTGCCGGAAGATGATATCTCTTTTCAGTCTCAATTTGTAGATGCCTGTAAAACTGCGGGTATTGGAACTGAGATTATTGATCCAGATTTCGCTCGTCACATTGAGCCTTCTGTTAATCCAAATTTAATTGGAGCAGTTAAGGTGCCAGACGGATCTGTGGATCCTTTCCGTCTGACAATGTCGAATGCTTTGGATGCCAGAATTCATGGAGCAGTTCTTTTAACACAACATGAGGTGACTGGTGTTGTTAAAGAGCAGAATCGGGTGACTGGTGTTGAATTGTTCAATCATGAAATAAAAGAAAAAGTAAAATATTACGGGAAAATAATAGTGAATGCCGGGGGAATTTGGGGGCACCATATTGCTAATTTGGCCGGTGTCAGTATCAATATGTTTCCTGCAAAAGGTTCCTTACTTATTTTTGGACACCGCGTTAATAAAATGGTGTTGAACAGATGCAGAAAGCCAGCTAATGCTGATATTCTGGTACCTGGAGATACAATTTGTCTGATTGGAACTACTTCGGAACGTATTCCTTATGACCAAATTGATAATATGTTTGTATCCAGAAAAGATGTGGATGTTTTGATACGTGAGGGGGTGAAACTTTCTCCGGCATTGGCAGCTACTCGTATTTTACGTGCTTATGCAGGTGTACGTCCTTTGGTTGCTGCAGACAATGATCCAAGCGGACGAAGCATTAGCCGCGGAATTGTACTTCTGGATCATCAGGAGCGGGACGGGCTTTCAGGTTTTATCACGATTACTGGCGGCAAGCTGATGACATACCGTTTGATGGCTGAAGAAGCTACTGATTTAATCTGTAAAAAGCTTTCTGTTGATAAGCAGTGTGAAACAGCCGAAAAATCATTGCCAGGAGCTGAAAAGAGTGAGCATCCACTAAGTATTGCTACGGAAAAAGTTTATACAGGGGCTAATATCTCTCAAAAGTCAGCGAAGGATCGTCATGGTACACTTGCGAAGAATATTTCGAATGGAGACAACTACGAAGATTCATTGGTTTGTGAGTGCGAGGGAGTGTCGATTGCCGAAGTGAAATATGCGGTTAATGAATTGCATGTTAATGATTTGATCGATTTACGTCGCCGTACACGTGTAGGTATGGGCACATGTCAGGGAGAATTGTGTGCCTGCCGTGCGGCGGGTCTCCTTTGCGAATCTTCCGAAAAATCAGGCAAGGCAAAAGATGATTTGGCTAATTTTCTTCAGGAACGATGGAAAGGAATGCTGCCAATTACCTGGGGAGAGGGAATCAATGAGATTCAGTTTACTTCCTGGATTTACGAAGGCATTTATGGTTTGAAACCAGATAACAATTAAGCAGGGATTAGTATGAAATTCGATAACATTATTATAGGAGGTGGGTTGAGTGGACTCACTTGTGGAATTAAATTGGCAGAGCAAGGAAAAAAATGTGCAATAGTTTCATCGGGACAGAGTGCCATCCATTTTTTTTCCGGTTCGTTCGATTTGCTTGGAAAGATGGATGGACAAGATGTAAAAAATCCGCTGGAAGCGATAAAAATATTGCCCGATACGCATCCATACCAACGTGTTGGGATTGAAAATATATCCCGGTTGGTAGTTGAAGCTCCCCGGTTATTGGATCGTGCCGGCTTAAATTTTTTTGGCAAGGCAGACGAGAATCATTTTGTGTTAACCCCAATGGGAATTATGAAACCGACGTGGTTGACTATTGATGATTTTACCCGTTTCGAACAAAATGATGCATTTCCCTGGAAAAAAGCAGTCATCCTAAATTTCAGTGGATTCCTCGATTTCCACACTTTATTTGTTCAGGACGGACTGAAGAAATACGGCGTGGATACGCAAATTAAGAACTTTGCCATGAAGGAATTTGAAGCAATCCGCCGTAATCCGAGTGAAATGAGATCTACAAATATTGCGAAGGTATTTGATAGTGGAGATGCTCTTGACGAATTTGCTCAAAAGGTAAATCAGCTTAGTGAAGGTTTTGAAGTAGTCCTTTTGCCGGCAGTATTCGGGTTGTTTACTAAAAATGTTGCTTTAAATCTTAAAGCAAAGGTAAATAAACCAGTGGTACTCCTTCCGGCCATACCACCATCAGTTCCTGGTATCCGAAGTCAGATATTGCTTCGTAAACGATTCGAAGAATTAGGTGGGACTTATTTTTTGGGTGATAATGTGGAAGAAGGTACTTTCAAAAACAACCGACTGGTTGCTGTTCAAACCAATAATCATGGAGATATTAAACTGGAAGCTGATCAATTTGTTTTGGCCAGCGGAAGCTTCTACAGTAAAGGTATTGTGGCGACGCGTGAGAAGTTATACGAGCCTATTTTGGGGCTTGATATTGATGGAGATACCGATAGTGAAAAATGGCTCGATGAGAAGTTCTTTAACGATCAGCCGTATATGCATTATGGGGTTAAAACCGACAGTGGCTTTCGTGCATTAAAAAACGGGAAACCAATTGAGAATTTATTTGTGGCAGGTTCTGTGCTTGGAGGGGCTAATGCTCTTAAAGAAGGCAGTGGAGCAGGCATCAGTTTATTGACTTCGCTGCATGTAGCTGAGCAAATTTTAAAATAACAGGACGATGAAAAAGGAAATGTTTGAACCATTCAATAGCAGCGATAATAATTTTGAACAGTGTGTGAAGTGTACGATTTGTACTGTTTATTGTCCTGTTCTGGAAGTGAATCCGGATTATCCGGGACCAAAGCAGTCAGGCCCAGATGGAGAAAGGTTACGCTTGAAGGATCAAAATTTTTACGATGAATCATTAAAGTTGTGCCTCAACTGCAAGCGTTGCGAGGTAGCTTGCCCGCACGGAGTGAAAATTGGAGATATTATTCAGCTGGCGCGGATCAAATACAGTAAGAAAAAGCCGAAAGTCAGGGATATGATTCTTGCAAATACTGATATTGTAGGTACTATGGCGAGTACGTTTGCACCTATTGTGAATCCTATTGTTGCTCTAAAGCCTGTTCGGCTTATGATGGATGGTGTGCTGAAAATAGATCATCACCGTATATTCCCTGAATATGCAGGGATGAGGTTCGAAACCTGGTACCGCAGATATGCTGCATCAAAGCAAACTGATTTTAAAAAACATGTCAGCTACTTTCATGGCTGTTATGTAAATTATAATTTCCCTAAGCAAGGCAAAGACCTGATTAAAATTATGAATGCAGCAGGTTATGGTGTTCATCTTCTCGAAAAGGAAAAATGTTGTGGGGTAGCTTTGATTTCTAATGGTCTTATTAAACAAGCCACAAAACAAGCACGTCACAATGTGGAAGCCTTTAAAAAATCGATCGTAGACAAGAATATGCCGGTAATATCCACATCCTCAACCTGCATATTCACCATTCGCGATGAGTATCCGCATTTACTGGGGGTGAAGAACGACGAAATTCGCAACGAAAGCGAGCTGGCTACCCGCTTCCTGTTCCGTTTAATCGATTCAGGAAAGCTTAAATTGGTTTTTAAGAAGGATTACAGGAAACGTATAGCTTACCATACTCCTTGTCACATGGAGAAGCTTGGTTGGTCTGTTTATTCCACCGCCTTACTTAAAATGATTCCGGGAATTGATTTTGTATCGCTTGAATCGCGGTGTTGCGGCATTGCGGGGACTTATGGCTTCAAAAAAGAAAATTACAAAACGTCGCAGGGAGTAGGGAAACCGCTCTTCGATCAGATAGAGAGCTCAGATATCGATTTTGTAGCTACCGATTGTGAAACCTGTAAGTGGCAAATTGAGATGTCGACCACAAAAAAGGTAGAACATCCTATTTCTATTCTTGCCGAAGCATTGGATGTGGAAGCAACTGTAAAATTATGGCAAAAGTAAATTGATGAGAATCATGAGAAGGGTGGCTTAACAGAGTGCCCGGTTTTTATAAATGTTAGGGTGTAATGCCGCAATTATTGGATGATAAAATTCTTTGTTTGTGGCATTATTGTTTCTGGTCGATTCGGTTTTTCTTTCAATAAGTATCGGTAAAAGCATAAAAAGAGACTATCTCATTTGAGACAGCCTCTTTTTAAACTAGTTTCTCTGTTTACTTTTTAAATTTAAGAAATCATTTATGTCATTAGGCTCCTTCCTGAATCAACGAATGTCTAAATGCCTGCTCAACACAATCTTTGTGAGAAAAATAGAAATTACTTTTTAACCAGGTAAACAATTCTACTTGTTCCTTTTCGGTTAACCATTCGAATGATTTCAGAAGTTCTTTTCGAAACAAATGTTTCTGATCTGAAACCGATTGTAAAACAAATTTCTGATGTTCTAACATAGCGGTACTATTTTTGATTTCAGTAACTTTCTTCAAGTTAAGTTCCATTAGGGAAGCAAACTAGTTCTTCCTTTTCTTGTCTTTAGGTAATAGAAATACTTCTTGAAGGTTTAGGTTTTGCTTCTTCCTTTTTGGGCAGACGAATGGTAAGAATTCCATCGTTGTATTTGGCAGAAATTTTATCGCCGTTTACCAAATTGATAGGTAATTGAAATGATCTGTGAAACGACTGATAACAAAACTCCCTTCGTGAGAATTTTCCATCTTTGTTTTCCTTTTCTTCTTTTAGTTCCGAAGAAATAGTAAGCAGATTGTTGTCCACATTAATTTTGAAATCACTCTTTTTCATTCCTGGAGCAGCTACTTCAATAATGTATTCATTATCGTTTTCGCGAACATTTACTGCAGGTAATGTGGTGTTGGTGTTCGAAAAGTTCGAATTGTTCCAATCCATCCAGTCTCTTGAGAAGAAGTTGTCGAACAAAGATGGAAAGAGATTGTCTGAATTTCTTTTTACTAGTGTCATGATAAATCCTCCTAATTTTACAGTTCTTAATTCAAAAATAAATAAGTACGTACTTGCAAAAGTATTCGAATCGTGATTCATTATAATCCAATCAAAACAGATGCCAAGATAGAAAAGATTAGGAGTGTAATTCTTTTGTAAATGTAATAAAACCAAGTGTTTGAGGCAAAAACTTTTTGATGGTACAGGCAGTCTTTTTGCTTGACATTTTGGCGCTCAGGATTCGAAATGAATGTCATTTTGACGTTTCAGATTCGAAATAAATGTCATCCTGACTTAAGAGAGGCAAGCACTGTTGCATCTCCATGCAAAAGCCGCCGAACATAAGCATTATTAATTTTTAGGAGTCCTTAAATATTTGAAATCAGCTTGTTGTTGATGCGTTTTTTTGACCAATTTATTTTTTTGTTTTGCCAACGAATAAGATTTACTTTTACAAGGCTGTTGAGAATGGCTGCAGACAGTGTTTTAGCCGTCATCAGGAAAGAAAAATATTGTAAAATTAAATACAAAGGAGATTGATATGAGTAAGTTGAAAATGATTTTACTTATGGGATTTGTGTGCTTGTACAGCATTAAATTGCAGGCACAATACATCATCGAACAGATAGAATATGAGATTCCCATTAACTACGAATTGCTTCCGGAGGATATGGAGTTTGATGATATTGCCGATGAGGCCCGGTTTTTTCTTCAGCTTTCCGAAAGTAAATTGAGAGATGCGGCTCAAAAAGAGTACGGGGATATCGAGATTATTAAATCAACAATTTATATCGACGGCGATAACTTTGCGGTGGAATCTTCCTCACAGGAGGACGGAAAAACCACCGTGATTCTAAATCATAACAAAGGCCTAATTTACTACGTTTTATGGTCGCAGAAGAAGATTTACGAGATGTCGGCTGAGGATATGGCAGAAATTCAGAAAGGTGTTGGTGATGCCATGCAAAAAATGATGGCAGACTTGCCGCCCGAAATGAAGGACCAGCCGCAAACCGCAAAACAAATTACAGCAACCGGACGCGGGATGGTTAAATACGGACAGCGATGCAGCGAATATTTATTGGAAGATGAGCAGGAGATGATGGTAATTTGGGCCTCGGACGATAATATGGGTTTGGCCAAAAAAGCAAAAAGCATGTCGGAGAAACTGGCTGAAATTTTTCCTTCGATGGATGAGGACGAGCAGGACGAATGGGATTTAGTGGCAGGGAAAATACCCGTTGAAGTAAGAACCTTTCGCCTCGATGCAATGGATGATGCTCAAATGGGGATTCAGGCAATTACCCGGATTATGAAAACAACTCCGCCTGCCGAAAAATTTATTTTGCCTGCCGAGGCTGTCGGCTTCGAGAGAGGTTCTTTTAAAGACATGATGACCCAAATGCAGAAAATGATGCAGGGAATGGAAGAAGAGTAATCTCGAAGATTAATTTTTTAGCATTAAATAACTACTCGTTAAAGTAAGCAATTTTTCTTTTTTTATCGGTTTTGAAATAAAATCGTTGCAGCCTGCGGCTATCGCTTCTTCTTTCTCCTGAGATGTTGTGTATGCTGTCTGTGCAATAATGGGTAGGTTGTACTTCAATTGTCTTATTTTTTTGGTGGCATCGATACCGTTCATTACCGGCATTTTAATGTCCATAAGAATTAAGTCAATCTGATTATTGGTTTTACAAATATCTAAGGCTTCTTTTCCATTTTTTGCGCGAAGGATTGTTAATTTGTCATCAAACTCGGAAAGAAGAATTTCTAAAAACAGGAAATTAACGTCTTCGTCTTCGGCAACCAAAATGGTAAAGTTTCTTGTTTTGTCTGAGTTGGGAACAGGACTGCTTGGTGTATGACTTATGGTTTGTTTTATTGACTTATAAGGCAGACTCACATAAAATGTTGTCCCTTTCCCTTTTTCCGATTCCAAAGTGATTTTTCCACCCAAAAGTTCTGCGTTTTCTTTGGCTATTGATAAACCCAGCCCTAAACCTCCAACATTCTGAGAGACTTCTTTATCTTCCTGCGAAAATCGTTCAAAAACAAGCTCTTGTTTTTCGGGATGTATTCCAATGCCTGTATCTTTCAAATAGATTACGATCTTATCATCCTGCAAAGTATATCCCAGTTCTATGAATCCGTCTTGCGTAAATTTTAATGCATTCTCCAATAAATTACTAACGATCCGGTTCAGTTTATAGGGATCGGTGAGCAGGGTGCTTTTGCTGTTGGGAAGTCCCATCTTTAGAGATAGCGGCGTCTGGTTTTTTTTTGCCTTTCTTTCGAATATTGTGAATAATTCCGATAAGAATTCATTTAGGCACAATGCCTCTATTTGAGGTTTTACTTGTTTTGTTCCAAGTGCAGAAATTTCAAGAATATCATCGATAATGTGAAGTAACTGATTTCCGCTGCTTTGAATGATTTGGATGTAGTATTGTCTTTTCGCATTTGTAATATTCTGTTCATTTAATAAATCTGAAAATCCGAGAATCCCATTCATCGGTGTTCGGATTTCATGCGACATATTATTAATGAATTCAGTTTTTAGCCGGTCACTTTCTTCAGCCTTTTCTTTTGCTGTTTTAAGTTCGTATTCGGTTTTTTTCTGATCTGTAATGTCTCTAAATTCTACAACCCGAACATTTTTTTCCCCATATGGAATTTGGCGGGCTTCTAATCTTATCGGGTATTCATCTCCATTTTTCCGCAAGCCAATACTATAATACGGGGTTTCGTATTCGCTTAAGATATTTTCCATAACAAGCTCACGTTCCTGCTCAGCGATCAGCAGCAATCCATTCATTCCAATTAGCTCTTCAGTAGAGTAGCCGGTTATGGCAGCAAGTCCCTGATTGCAGTCTAAAATTATTCCTTTATCGTGTATGGTTATTCCTCCAAAGGAAGCATTGTGCAGTGTTTTAAAACGTTTTTCACTTTTTTCTGCTGTTTCTATAGCTGATAACAATTCTTCATTTTGGGTTTGATATTCTTCGTTAAGAACCAGATATTCTTCATTTTGTTCCTGAAGAAGAGTCTCTGCAATTTTCTTATCGGTAATATCTTCAACACTCGACCATATAAGCTCCTGATCACCTTTCTTAATCATTTTCCCATGCAATCGAATGGGAATTAATTTTCCCGACTTGTGAATGTATTCTTTTTCGTAAGGACCATAAGCTCCGGTATTAGCTAGCGAAGCTAATTGCAGTTCTTCCTGCCTGGTATATTTCTCAGGAGTAATATCCCAATACGTTAATTTTAGCGTTTCTTCTATAGAGCGGCCAATGATATTTGCATATGCGGCATTAACCTCTACCAATTCGCCGGTAAGTTTGGTTAGCACCAAACCAATTGGAGACTCGCTGAAAAGCATTTGAGTGAATTTTTCACTTTGGATAGACTGCTCTTTCGCACGTGTAGTTTCCTCGTGTTTTTGGTGTAATTTTTTTGATTGATCCGCTATTATTTCTTGATTTTTTTGTTTTGAAGCAATTTCTGCCGACAGCCATTTTTTGATCAGAATAGTTAAAATTACAATGGCTGCAATAAGGTTTATCATTTTTGGAATAAATACAACCTTAGCCTGGGCTAAATAGTGGAATATTTCAATTGGAATTATTTCGGAAAGCGAAGTATACCAGGCGCCAAAATAGATGCTTTCGAAAAGAGTGCGGAAAGCATCAATCGATAAAACAATAAGAAGTAATTTCAATAATTTGTCTGACTTACCAAGTAACCTTATTTTTCTGACATAAAATATAAGGATGTAAGACCAGATTAGTACCAATAGCCAATAGGTAATTGGTGTCGCAAATTTAAAAAAATTGTCCATATTATTGGTTTGGTGTTAATACAGCTGTTGATTATTCTACCTAAGATATTCATTTTTTTTAATATGCTGCTGATGATGTTATTGAAAAAGAGTTGCTGTTTGTTGTTGTTTATGTTTTGTTGTGGCTGATGCGGGGGAGAAGCGTGTTTTTGTATCGGTTTAATATAATTCCGATATTTTTTATTTACCTGCTATTTTTTTTAGTTCGTATTTTAATTCTTGTTTGTATTGTTACCAATTTCTTATTTTTTGGAGTTTGAAACTAAATACTTATTTCTAATTTTCAGTGGATTGGATCAATTTCGGAATATGTAATCATTTCATGAAAAATAAAAATTATCACTATGCCGGACGAAGGCAGACAGATTTTTTTTAAAGAGTTTGTAACCCGCTTTATTAATGAGTTATAATACATGTTTTTTTACCGTTTGCAATTAAAAAGTCTAAAATACTTTTATTATATTTATGAGCGTTTTATGACTGATGAAAATGAGGTGGTAAGTAAAATATATGTCAACTCATTTATCTCATGCATGGAGTCTCATTATTTAATTGAAAACCAATATCTAATTAAATATTTTTCGTATGAAAAAAAATACAATTTATTCAATTTTGCTTTTTTCCTTAATCAGCTTCAGTGCGATTGGGCAAAATACAATGACGGTTCATACCGATCTTGCAAAAACAAAAATTAACAAAGAAATCTACGGGCATTTTGCTGAACATTTGGGGCATTGCATTTATGGTGGGATTTATGTTGGTGAAGATTCTCAAATTCCGAATGTAAAAGGATTTCGGGAAGATGTAGTTGGCGCGCTTCTGGATATGAAAATTCCTTTATTACGTTGGCCCGGTGGTTGTTTTGCTGATACATATCATTGGAAAGACGGTATCGGACCCAGACAGCAAAGACCTTCTATGGTGAATATTCATTGGGGAGGAGTTACTGAGGATAATAGTTTCGGAACTCATGAATTTCTTGATTTTTGTAAATTGATTAAAGCGGAACCATATATTAATTTGAATGTTGGATCGGGAACGGTTCAGGAGGCTTCGGAGTGGGTTGAATATGTTACTTCGAAAAACATTAGTCCGATGACTGATCTACGAAAGAAAAACGGACAAGAGGAGCCTTGGAATGTTAAGTTTTGGGGAATAGGCAACGAAAATTGGGGTTGCGGTGGTAATATGACTCCGGAATACTATGCTGATTTGTACAATCGATTTGCTTCGTATTGTGGTGGTAATTTGTATCGTATTGCTGGCGGACCTAATGTTGATGATTACAATTGGATGGATGTATTGATGAAGAAAACAACCCGCCACCGCCATTTGGTTCAAGGTGTTTCGCTTCATAGTTATACATTTACAACAAGTTGGGAAGATAAAGGATCAGCTACTGATTTTGACGAAAGCGGTTGGTTTGCTGATTTGAAAAACACTTTGAAGATGGAAACTCTGATTCAGGAACATTCAAAAATCATGGACAAATATGATCCTGAGAAAAAAATTGGATTGATTGTAGATGAGTGGGGAAACTGGTTTAATGTTGAACCTGGTACAAATCCAGGATTCCTTTATCAGCAAAACACGCTTCGTGATGCATTGGTTGCCGGGATTAACCTGAATCTTTTTAATAATCATGCCGATCGTGTTGCGATGGCTAATATTGCGCAGGCTGTTAATGTGCTGCAATCGGTTATTTTAACCAAAGAGGATGAAATGGTGTTAACACCTACTTATTATGTGTTTAAAATGTACAGTGTGCATCAGGATGCTACTTTGATTCCTACAGATTTGAAATGTGAAAATTATGAGTTTAACGGGAAGTCAATTCCTGCAGTAAATGCTTCGGCTTCGACTAAAGATGGTGTTGTGTCTGTTACTTTTTGTAATTTAAATCCAAACAAGAAGGAAAGTATCGATCTTACACTGGCCGGACAAGAATTTAAAAGTGCATCAGGACAGATTATTACCAGCAAAAATATGAATGATTGTAATGATTTTGGCAAAGATGAAATAGTGAAGATTAATTCGTTCGAGGTAAAAAAACCAAAAAATGGAAAACTTAGCATTGATTTGCCTGCTAAATCAGTTGTTTTGATACAATTAAAATAGAATTAGTTCAATATACCAAAAGGGTGCTGTCACAATTGTGACAGCACCCTTTTTTGTTGAATCGCTGTTTCAGTGTATAAAAACGTGTGTCAGAAAGATTAGGTAATTGTGATTCTGAACGAAGCTGAGGAAATAATTTTTCACAGCTATTTATACTCTATGGTTCGTCGCCATTTAAAATAATCATTTAATACCTGCAGCGGTTTTTCACTGGGAACATTACCAACAAAAGGTTTTGATCCAGATAAATACATCACATTCGGATGCTCGTTACTGAATGTTGGCCATTCAGGGACACCTTTTCCATTAGGGTTTCCATATTTAGTAAAGTTAGTCCAATAAGTACCCATAACTTCGGATAATTTAAAGTCTGATGGGGTTGTATTTGGATTTAAAGAATCGAGATTCATAAAGGCGTAACGAACATCTTGTCCGTGAGGGGAACCATAACCATACTGGGGGGAACCTTTTGGATAATTGGGGTGCTGATCGAAATAATAGTAATACACATTCGATTTTCCGGTTTGCGATTGCAAACGTGCCCAACTCCATGTATGCCACCCAAATGCGGCATCACGCGAAATGTCTCTTGCCGATTTTGGAACGGTATGTTCTCCTACCGGATAAACCTGCAGTAAAGTATCGGCAAATTGTCCAAATCTGTTTTTTACACTGGCTATATATTCTTCAGGTGTTCTTCCCGGAGAAAAGCTGGCACCTTCGTCCGAGTTGTAACCAATAAGCACAGGCACATCGTTGTATTTGTACGCTTCGTATAGTTTGTATTGGTCATCGGGAATTACATACCCATCTATAATGGGCCAACTGCCCGGCAAAGTCCAGGTTTTTGGAATAAATTTTTCAGCAGGTAGCTTGCGCAGGTCTGAAATTGAGGAAGCTTCCATATTTTTCATATATTCAACACCTTCCGATTCAGCCAATTGAAGTGATTTCATGTTTTCTCCCGGTTGAGTCGTTGATCGTTTTGGACCAAAGGAACCGCCACTCTGCGAAATGGCTCCTTTAAAAAGCCCTTTGGCCAATGGAGAAGCACACAACATACTCACCGAAATAGCACCGGCTGATTCGCCAAATATGGTTACCTTTTGAGGATCGCCGCCAAAATTGGCTATATTCTTCTGTATCCATTTCAAACCGGCAATCTGATCGAATAAACCATAATTCCCCGATACATGATTAGGGCTCTCTGCACTTAATTCAGGATGAGCCAAGAAACCTAATTGGCCAACACGGTAGGCGATGCTAACGACAATCACACCTTTTTTTGCCAGATTTTCACCATTACAAGCAGGATCATTGGTGGTGCCAAAACTAAATCCGCCGCCATAAATCCAAACCAATACCGGTAGTTTTTCATCGGATGACATTGCGGGTGTCCAAACATTTAAGTACAAACAATCTTCACTTATCCCTGAACTTGGGGTGACTCCCTGCATCGGGGCAGGTGCATACTCTGTTGTTTGTTTAATTCCTTTCCACTTTTCTGCAGGTTGAGGGGATTTCCAACGTAATTCGCCAACAGGAGGTGTAGCAAAAGGGATTCCTTTAAAAACTCTTAGTCCGTTTTCCATTGTACCTTGAACAATACCTTGTTCAACTTTTACCTGTTCCGGAGGAAGTGTGGAACAGGCACCTGTAATAAACAGGAGCAGTAAAGCAGTAAAATAATTGAAGTTTTTCATTTTTATAATTTAATGATTTAGAAAATTCCGCATTCTATTTTAAAGTTGGTTTCTTAAAGTATTCAATGTCTGTATTTGTGGAAATGCTGCATTTGCTGGTGCAATGATCGCACTCCAAATTCAATTTTTTAATTAAAAAGATTGAATTTGCTTCTCTGTTATAGAAATATTGATGCCCGTTTTTAATTCTTTCCATGCCAAATTGCTGCATGTAAAATAAAGAACGGTGTTCAGGATTAGTTGCAAAAATACACATAAAAAAAAGAGATGAGAATTAGAATTAATTCTCATCTCTAACTACAAACTTTGAACAAATGTATTTACTTAACTATCGAGCCTTTTATCATGGTAAAAGAATGTGCCGGAAAATCGTAAGTGATTTTATCTGTTTTCTTCACTTTTAAAGAAGACTTTTTCTTTGTCTCGACACTTGTTTTCCCGAAGTCATTTTCAGATTTAATGTCAGAACCATTTATTTCGTACACCTCAAATTCGCCGTCAAAAATTCCTTCCTGACAAAGTAAGTCTGTTGTAATTGCCTTGTCTTTATTACGGTTCATTACGCAAACAATTACTTCGCCGTTATTATAGGTAGCCGAAACATCCAAAAATGGAACGTCTTTTTGAATGGTTGTTGATTCGCCCAATCCTATGAAAAATTCGCCGGTATCATACGTCTCACAATCAACATGAACATCCAGAGAGGTTCCTTTTACATTGTTGGCAAATAACTGAATAGGATAGAAGATGGTTTGCTTAAACATTCCTTTTTCGGATGTGAATATAGGCGCAATAACGTTCACAAGTTGTGCCATATTCGCCATTTTCACGATATCTGCATTCCGGATAAATGCATTTAAAAAGCCAGAAATTACCAGTGCATCTTCTAAATTGTAGCGTTCTTCGAGCGCTTTGGTACCTGCCATAGTTTCTTCTCCTCGGGCACGATACCAAATGTTGTATTCATCCCAGGCGATATAAATTGGCGGGCGGTTTCCCCGGTCTGCATTTTCCATTTCGCGGTCAATCAAACCTTTTACAACACGGGTTCGTTCTTCCAGAACTAAAGGAGAGGAAACGAAATTGTAATAATTGTTTTCAACATTGCCAACATACATATGCAAGGCTAAATAATCAATAACATCACGCAATTCGTGAAGTACTTTTTCGTTCCATTCGTTGGGATCTGCATTGGGACGGTAATTTGACGAACCGGCTGCTATCAGCTTAATTTCCGGAGATGTTAGTTTCATCAATTTGGCTGCCTCTCTTGCTTTTTTGCTGTAATCTTCAGCATTTAGATGACCCATCTGCCAAAATCCATCCATTTCATTTCCCAGACTCCAGTATTTAATGTTGTATGGCTCTTCGTGACCATTCTTTTTCCGGAGTTCGGCATAGTAAGGACCGCTTTTAACGTTGCAATACTCTACCCATTCCTGGGCTTCCTTTATTGTTCCTGTTCCCATGTTTACAGAAAAATAAGGTTCTGTTCCCATTCTTTTGGCATAAGCCATAAATTCATCCGTTCCAAAGTGGTTGCTTTCCAAACGCGACCAAGCCAATTCCATTCTGGCAGGACGATCATCTTTTGGACCAATGCCATCTTTCCAATTGTAATTGGATACAAAGTTTCCTCCCGGGTAACGGGTAATCGAGACATTCAGTTCTTTTACAGCATCCAGTACATCCAAACGAATTCCGTTTTCATCGGAAAGAGGAGAATTTTCTTCGTAAATACCTCCGTATACACAACGACCCAAATGCTCTACGAAATTTCCGTAGATATTTTTATCTACCTCACCAATAGTTCGGTCAACATCAATTTTGATGCGTGCATTTTGTGCCGATAATGTTTGCATACCCACCAGAATTGTCAGCGAGCTTAGAACAGCAATTGCATATTTTTTTGATTTTATAATCTTCATATTTACAGCTTTATTTTGTATTGTGTTTTATAATTTAACGGTTGGCCACTGATCTTTATCCCAGGTAATTTCTTTAATTAAGAGTTTTGGAATGCCATTATCAGAAGCATCATAAGCATGGAAAATTAAATAGTCGGTTCCATCAAAACTTACAGTTGCATTGTGTCCAAGTCCGTACCAATCCTTATTTCCTGCTAAAAGAATGGTACCACCTCCTGTGTTCATTGGCTTGTTGTCTCTATCCAGATAGGGGCCATTTACATTCTTTGATCGGCCAATAATCATTTTATAGTTGCTGTTTACGCCTTTACAGCAATAATCAATAGATGCGAAAAGGTAGTAGTACCCGTCTTTTTTAAATATAAAGGGAGCTTCTATGGCATTTCCTCCTGCATCGACAGGATTGTTGTCAATTGCCGGAGGATTGGGTAAACGGGAATCTTCTTTACGAGAGGCTATGGTTGGAATTTCGGTTAAATCATCATCTACCGACATTGCATCATCGGAAAGTTTCACCAATTTGATTCCATCCCAAAAAGAACCAAAACTCAGGTATGCCTGACCTTGTTCATCTACGATTAGATTGGGATCAATAGCATTCCAATTTGTTTTGTTTGGAAAAGATTGGATGATTTTGCCATGATCAACCCATTTAAAATCAGGATCGTTTGCGTTTAGTGTTTTGTTGGTTGCCAAGCCAATACAAGAAGTGTTTTTTCCAAAGGCCGAAATGGAATAGTATAAATAATACTGTCCGTTAAAAAAAGAGATGTCCGGAGCCCAAATATGACCTTTAAAACCATCAACAGCTTCAACAGCCCATTTTGGAGGATTGTCAAATACAGGTTTCTCATCTGTCCAATTTTTCATATCTGTTGAGGACCAAACATTGATTCCCCATCCAGTACAAAACAAGTAGAACGTATCATTCTCGCGGATCATCACAGGATCATGAACGGAAATTTTATTTTGCCCAACAGATATTTGAGTGAACAATAATAAACTTGCAAAAAAGAACAACTTCACAAGCGTTTCACTAATTTTTATAGATGATTTTTGCATTGTAATATAGATTTTGTAACTATTATTTTGTTGTTTTTTTACCCCAAACAGGTCTTCCTCCGGCTGTTAAGCCTGAGTAGGTAAAAGTTGTTGTCCGGGGTGATGCTTCCCAATCCCATCCTTTTTCCAGATTGAGCTGTTGCTCACCAATGGTAAGAATCTTTTTGTCCTGATCGTAAGACCAGGTACCACTTAATGCCCCGGATGCTGTCATGTTGGACGAAAGAATCAGTTGAGATGATTTTTGCTGAACCTTATATTCGTAATTCATTGATATGTTTTCCCACGTACCTGTTAAATCGCTTTCGCTGATGCTTGGTTGTGGCACACCTGCATAACGTTCAGGCATAACAACCGGCCAGCCGTCTTCTGTCCATGCAATTTTTCGAATATTCCCCATCATAATGGCATTGCTGTAGGCATTTCCATTTGTATTGGCAGGCAAGCGGGCTTGCGAGCTGTAGAACCATTCGTTTGTTTCTTCGTTTTTGAAAACAGCACAGTGCGAAATTCCCACCCAGCCTGAATGATTGTTGAACTTGTACGGATGTGTTAACATGGGCCAGCATTCGCCTCCTTCGGTAATATTGGTTCCATTAATACCAAAATAAGGACCTGTGATACTTGTTGATCGGCATACTCTGGTATTGTAGGCAACTGACAGTTCATCGTAAGCCAGGAACAGATAATAGAATCCTGTTTTTTCATTGTAAATAATTTCAGGACCTTCCTGTGCCTGCCAACGATTAAGTTCGCTGTTTTGACGGCGTGCAATAAGAGTTCCGTAGTCTTCAATTGATGCCAGTTTATCGGGTTTTCCTGTTGAAGGATTCACCTGTAATGCGACAATGCCTGAATGCCACGAACCATAAATCAGCCAGTGATTTCCTTCCGGGGTAATAATAAAAGTCGGATCTATTGCATTCCATTTAAAATAGGCATTCCAATCGCCAGTATTTGAACGCGTCCAGTTGTTTTCTCTGTCCGAAACAGAACTAACTACCATTCCTTTATCCACCCAGGTATTACTGCTTAAGTCATCCGATTCCATAAGACCGATAAAAGCATGTTCTGTCCAGGAACCATCAAAGTTTGCAGGAGTATTGGCTTTTCCTGATTCAATGTAATTGTCAATTACAATGCTGTAATACATTCGGTACTTGTTTCCAACTTTCCGAACAACCGGAGCCCAGTGTCCATAAACAGGAGAGTCTATAATATCAAGCCCTGCCTGAATTCTCATACTGTTGAGTGTGTCTTTTACCCATGAAGGAGTTTCGGTCATTGCCATTCCACGAAATTCCCAGTCAACCAAATCCTTTGATCTGCGATAAAGAAAATGTCCGTGCCCCTCGTGTGCATTCCCATAGGAAGCATCTGTTCCGTACATGTAATAATACTCTCCATCATATACTACAGAAGGGTCATGAACATTGGCCAAATTCCAGAAAGTCCGATTGTCCCAACCTGATATGGCTGAATAATCATCAGCATATTCAGGACCGGAAAAATCATCCGCCGGAGGATTTTCTACTACCGGATCCGGTTCTTCGGGATCAATAATATTATCATTACTGGAACAGCCTGCAGTCATTAGAAAAATCACGAACGCTGCTGAAGAAATAAATCTCATCATCTGTTTTTTATAAAATAAGAGTTATTTAGGATTATAATTTCTGTTCTAAATAACTCTATTAATACTACTTTTTTGTCCTTTATTTTAGGGATTGAATTTGATGATTTCATCACCAAAACAGATCTATAGGGTCAGTAATACCAAAGTATTCTTCGTGATCTGATGATTAAATAAGGGGATGTCCACAAAAAGTGGACATCCTCAAAATTAGGTCTGAATTGGCTTAGTAGCCATCATTCTGTACCATTCCCTTGTTTGTATCCATTTCGGATTGAGGGATTGGGAAATATTCACGGCCAGGAGTATAGGTGTTGAATTCAGCATCCCTTGATTTTAGCCAGGCTAATTTAGATGCATCTTCTAACCATCCCCAGCGGCGGATGTCATCAAAACGGTGTCCTTCCAAAGAAAGTTCTAAAAACCGTTCATGGGCAATTTGCTCTCTCATTGCGGTTTGTGTCATGTTTGGTTTAACGGTTGCTAAATCAGGCAGGTTTACACGATCCCTCACCATTTGTATGTACTGATAGGCATCATTGGTGGCTCCGGTCTCGTTTAAACATTCCGCATACATTAACAGCACATCTGCATAACGCATGATGCGTTCGTTAATTCCAGATCTCCAATCATACTCGTTTGCAAAATCGCCATCAGAATTTTCATACTTTCTGCAGTATAAATCATTTAGATTGGATTCGTTAGCTGCATAAAATGTTGCGAAATCCTGACCGTATAATGACATTCCAACACCGTCGTATGCATTTTTATTGTAGAATATTGTTGCGTCTAACCGCGGATCTACTTCTCCATCAACTGTTAATTCTTCTCTGTATTCATTAAACAATGCCCAGGTAGGTTGTAAATCTGCATATCCAAAGCCCGCAGCACCATATGTAATTGCTCTTCCTGAGGTTCTTCCCCAACCAGGTGCAGGCGTTCCTCCCCAGCTTAGATCTACGCCACCAGCTTCTCTGCTAAATTGTACTTCAAATACAGATTCTGAATTGTTTTCGTTTGTTACGGTGAAATTATCACGGTAATCAGCAACTAAAGAGTACACTTTCAAATCGAGAACTTTCTTAAATGTCACTTTTGCAGATTCGAAGTCTTTTGTAAACAATTGTGCTTTTCCTATATAGGCCAAAGCTGCACCTTTTGTTGCTCTTCCTATTTGCCCTGCGTCCAGTCCGGATACATCATCGTAGGAAACAGGCAATAAACCGACAGCCATTTCTAAATCAGAAATTACCTGAGCCCAGCCTTCTTCATTTGTTTTTTGTTGGTGATATAATTCACTGTTGGATAATGGCAACGGAACATTTTTAAACATGTTTACCATGTGGAAAAAATACAAGCCTCTTAGAAAATAAGCCTGCCCCAGAACACGGTCTTTCAAATTGCTATCTTCCATTTCAATGGACGGCACATTATCCAATACCTGATTTGCGCGGTAAATTCCCTGATAAAAATCACGATACGCCCAACTGTAAATATCTGGATTTGCAATACTCGAGTTGAATTTGCCGATAACGGACATTGCGGTCCAAGGGCTGTTACTTCTGGTTGCATCATCCTTTAAATCCAGCATCATAGGAGTGCTTCTCATGTAACTGCCGTCTATTAGCATACTGCCATACACTGAATTAATTCCTTTAAGCGCATCGTTATCTGTCTTCCAAAATGCTTCTTCCGTATCAACATTTGGATCTATCTGTACTAAATCGTCCTCACTAACACAACTTGAAACCAAACTGGTCAGCGCAAACAAAATAGCTATACTGTAAATATTTTTATATTTCATTTTATTTCTGTTTTATTTAAGCATTTTAAAAGTCAATCTCTACACCTAAAATAAAAGTTCTTGGATTTGGAAAAGACCCGTAATCGAAACCTCTGGAGAATAATCCATCACTCATAAAGTCAGGATCATAGCCTTTGTATTTACTAATGGTCAACAAATTTTGTCCTGAAACATAAACTTTTGCATGTTCCACTATATTATTTGCTTTTAATGGAATATTATAGGCCAGCTGGGCATTTTGTAGTTTGATATAGTTTCCGCTCTGGATAAATCGGTCAGATGCTCTTGCATTTTGATTGGTTTCCAATTGATCAGGACGTGGAATGTTTGTATCTGTATTGGTTGGAGTCCAGTAATTCAACATGTCTGTATGATGATTTACAAGCCCGCCAATCATCAAACTATTGTAAGTTCCATTGTAGATTTTATTACCTGCACTACCTTGCCAGAACATTGAGAATTCCCAGTTTTTGTAAGATCCGTTTAAGTTTAAACCATAGCTAATTTTAGGAATTGAAACGCCTTGGTAAGTTCTGTCTTCATCGGTAATTAAACCATCTTTATTTACATCTTTAAACTTAACATCACCTGCAACAGCTCCCGGCTGAGTTGCATGAGAATCAACATCTGCCTGACTCTGAAAAAGATCTTCTGTTTCGTACACATAAAGTTCACCAATAGACCGTCCTACTTCGGTTCTTGAGTTCGTCCCATTAATTGGAGTATCATCTGTTCCTATTTTTAATACTCTGTTTTTTAGTGTTCCAACATTTGCCGAAATATTGTACTTAAACTCTTTTGAGGAGTTGTTATAACTCAATAAGAATTCAAAGCCTGTGTTTTTTACTGCCGCTGCATTTGTCATAACTGATGATGACCAGTCGTTGCTAATTGTTCCGGTAGAAAGAGGTAGTGGAACTCTGGCTAACAGATCTGTCGATTTTTTCTCGTAATATTCAGCCGTAAACTGTAGTTTGTTATCAAACATTCCTAATTCTACTGCCGCATTTACAGTTTCAGTATCTTCCCATTTAAGATTAGGATCCGTTGCATCAACAACAATTGTACCTGGTGCTAATGTATTTCCAAAAAGATAGCTTGCAAAACTATTGGTTGTAGGAGTGTAGGCATATACTCCTGCAGTATTGTTTCCTAAAGTACCATAACCTCCTCTTAACTTCGCAGTATTCATCCACTGTGGAAGAGTGATAAAACTTTCGTTGTGCAATTTCCAGGCTCCGGAAACAGAGAAGTAATCTCCTGTATTATTTTGCTTGGCAAAAAGAGATGTTTTGTCTTGTCTGTAATTTGCTGTTAAAAAGTATTTGTTATCAAAATTGTAATTAATTCTGCTTAAATAGGATATGCCGGTTATTGTACTTTCGTATTCACCTGTAGAGGTGTCGTCAGCATATTCCAGATGACTGATTTCATTGTCTTCAAATCCAACTCCTCTTGACCAGTGATTGTAATAATTTGTTTTTTCCTGAACCCATCCTACAAGTGCATCCAACTTATGTTTGTTTATTTCAATGTTGTAAGTAAGCAGGTTGTCCAGCGAAGTAAAGGTTTTACGGCTATCGTTAATGTCAAGCGAAGATTCCGAATTTGTAGTAATATAATACCATCCTAAATCACTTGGTGGAACAAAATATCTTGTGTGAGTATCCAGTTGATCAGCACTGGCACTAATTTTATATTTTAAGCCTTTTACAATTTCAATCTCACCCCAGATATTACCAATAAATCTGTTTCTTTCAGCTTGATTATCAATCAGGTTGTTGAATCCAATCACATTTAAAGTGATTGCCTTTTGAGTCAGGTTATCAGTACCTCCGTAACCACCTAGTCTGTTTTCGTCATAAACAGGCATTGTTGGGATTGATTGAAGCAGGTTTATTACCGATGAGGTACCTACATTGTATTCGTTAAAACTTTCTTTATCTGATTTTGTATAACCCAGTTTAGCACCATATTTAAATTTGCCTTTTTTTCCATTCAAATTTAAGCTGGTTGAGATTCGTTCATAATCCTGAGGAGTATCTATATAACTTGAGTTTTTGTAATAATCTGTATTAAAATTGTAACCGAAATTTTCAGAACCTCCATTAAATGATATTGTATGATTTTGGATGATACCTGTTTTGAAAGCTGCATCCTGCCAGTCGGTATTTACGTTGTCAATATAATACTCGCTGGTAGGATCGTTGCCTGGAAGTATCGCTTGTCCTGAATTCAAGTATGCAGCATTGGTAATTTTTTGATATCCTTCTCTGTCGGTAAGTGAAATTTTCCTGGCAACATTCTGTATGCCAAAAAGAGATTTGAGTTTTACTTTTAAATCTCCATTTTGAACTCCTTTTTTTGTGGTGATGATTACAACACCATTTGCACCTCTCACACCATAAATGGCAGCGGAAGAAGCATCTTTTAGTACTTGCATTGATTCGATATCGCCGGGAGCGAAATCATTAGGATTGTCAACAATCATTCCATCGATTACAAATAATGGGTTGTTATTATTAAAAGAAGTAATGCCTCGGATTTTAATATTCACCGATCCTCCTGGCTCACCCGAAGATTGAACGGTAACTCCGGGAGCTTGCCCCTGCAGCATTTTGGCTACATCATAAGTCACTGTTTTTTTAGCATCATCGGTATCAATAACACTAACAGCACCTGTTAAATCCGATTTTTTTTGTGTGCCATATCCAATAACAACAACTTCATCAAGCTTTGATACATCTTCTTGTAAGGTAACATTGATTGATGTTTGATTATTTATTGGAATTTCCTGTGATAAATATCCTACAAAGGAATAAATCAAACTTGCATTTGGATCTTGAATGGTTAGGGAATAGTTTCCGTTAATATCCGTTATTGTTCCATTTGTTGTTCCTTTTTGAACAACATTAACTCCTGGGAGTGTTGTATTGCCGGTAGTTTCAAAAACAACACCTTTAACGGTAATTTGAGCTTGACTTACTCCTGAAAGAATCAGGAAGCAGAACAAAAATCCGCCTAAAAATATTTTTTTCATAGAATAGAAATTAAATGTTACTTATCGTTTATAACGTTTGCAATGTAAGTCGATAGCTCTTCAAAGAGGTGGACAATTACACAATTGGGGTGGATGATTTCGGAAAATGAAGAAGTGTGCTTATTGGAGAATGTGTGTTACTTATTGTTTTTGAGTTAGTTGTGTGTAAAGTCGGAGGGGCTCATTCCATAATGTTTGCGGAATACTCTGCTAAAATATTTAGGGTCATTGAATCCAACGGCAAATGCAATATCAGAAATTGGGAGTTTGTTTTCCTGTATCAACTCCATCGCTTTTTTTAATTTGAATGCGTTAATAAAATTTGTAATGTTTAAGTCTGTTATTGCTTTCAATTTTTTGTATAACAAACTGCTGCTTACAAACATTTCGCCGGCAAACTGATTGATTGTGAAGTCGGGATTGGTGTAGTTTTTTTCCAGTATTCGATATACTTTATTAATGAATTCTTCGTCAACAGGGTTTGATGTAATGTTTTCCGCAGAAATGTTTTGCGACGAATTGAACATTCGTTTTAATTTCATTCTGCTTTCAATCAGATTTTTCATTCTAATCTGTAACAGTTGCAGATTGAAAGGTTTTGAAATGTAATCATCAGCACCGGTTTCAAGTCCTTCAACCCAGTTTTCAACCATATTCTTTGCTGTTAACAGGATAATAGGAATATGGCTTGTCTGAATCTCCTTTTTCATACATTTACACAGTTCAATGCCGCTAAGCACCGGCATCATCACATCAGAGATGACTAAATCGGGAGAATGCTTTTTAGCCATCGCAAAGCCAATGTTACCGTTTTCGGCTCCCAGTATTCTATAGTCCTCTTTTAAGGTTTGCATTAGAAAGGTACGCAAATCAAAATTGTCTTCAACAATCAGTACCAATGGTTTTGATTTGTCCTGTTTTCCAGTATTTTCAAATCCTAAATTTGATTCTGGGTTAACCATGTTATGAACTAAGGTATCAACACGGGCTTTTAATTTCACCTCAGCCTGGGTGTTGTTGCGGTCTAAATCTTTTTCATTATAACGATCGGTTGTATATGGCAAATAGACTTGAAAACAGCTTCCTTTTTTGATTTCACTTTGAACTTGAATTTTACCGTGTAATATTTTAATAATCTCAGAGGTTAAAGCTAAGCCAATACCAGAGTTATTCTTGTCTAATTCTCTTTCGGATTCAACATGGTAAAACCGTTCAAAAATATATGGCAGATGTTCTTTTGCAATGCCTTTTCCGTTATCAGTAACTTCAATGTAAGCATAAGGTGCAGGGAAAATATTATCAGCATCTTTCTCTACAAATTTAACTTTCATTGTAATTTCACCATTTTCAGGTGTGTATTTAAAAGCATTGGATAACAAATTGTAAAAAATATTTTCGAGCTTTTCAGCATCAAACCATGTTTCTGAATTTGTTTGCTGTGCTTCAAAATGGTACTTCATTTGCATGTGTTGAGCCAAATTTTCAAATGATTCAAAAATATCATGTAAGAATTCATTTAAATTGCCTTTACTCACAAGCAGATCCATTTTTTCGTTTTCGATTTGCCGGAAATAAATAAGACGGTTGATCAGATGAAGCAGTCGTTTGGCATTTCGGTCAATAATTTTTAAAGTGCTGATTGTGCTTTGATCATCGCTTAATTTTTTCATTAATTGTTCCAGAGGATCAATAATTAGGGTAAGCGGAGTTCTAAATTCGTGCGAGATATTCGTGAAAAAACGCAATCGAAGTTGGTTTACCTGTTTCACTTCCTTGTTTAATTCAATCATCTTGTCGCGCTGTTGGGCAATCTTTTTATTTTGAATTTCAAGTTCAAGTTTTTGTCCGCCAATTAACAGTTGCCTGTCAGCTAATTCCTGATTTGTTTGTTGTAAATACTCAGCCTGGTGTCTTAGTTTGTCTTTTTGTTCTTCAATTTTTTCAGTTCGTTCCAGTACCTGATTCTCTAACTTCTTTTTTTGCTCTTTTAAAAAACGTGTTCTGTATTGAATGTAGCTGATTATTATTAAAACGATTGCAATCAGGAGTATAAATTTAAACCACATTGTTTGCCAAAAAGGTGGATGAACTTTTATTTTTAATTCTGCAATCTTGTCTGACCACATACCATCGCTGTTAGAGG
Source organism: Labilibaculum manganireducens (assembly GCF_002843385.1). GTDB lineage: Bacteria > Bacteroidota > Bacteroidia > Bacteroidales > Marinifilaceae > Labilibaculum > Labilibaculum manganireducens. The sequence goes on along the minus strand of NZ_MVDE01000009.1, from coordinate 51,773 downwards.
CTTTAACCATGAATTTGTATTCTCCTCCCGAAAGATTTGTGTAATTGGCAAATCTTCTGCTCGAAGGAACATTAACCCAATCCTTATCAACACCTTCCATTTGGTATGAATATTTTATTTTTTCAGGTAAAAAATAATCAAGAGCTGAGAATTCTATCGAGAAAACTGCGTCTTTGTAGGAGAGCTCAATAGAGTTTGTTTCAGATATGGATTTATTTAAAATTACATTGGAATGATATTCTTGTCCAATTTCAACGGGTCTGTTGAATACTGAGAATTCAGTAAAAACAGGTTTGGATGCTTCTTGGTAAGATTCAACATTTTCCGGCATAAAATAGTTCAATCCAGCTATTCCCCCAAAATAAAGTTTGCCATTTTCATCAACATCTGATGCTGACCAATAAAATTGGTTACTTAAAAGTCCATCTTTTACAAAGTAATTTTGAAAAGATTCAGTTTTCGGATTAAATTTAGAAAGACCATTGTCCGTACTGATCCATAAATTGCCTTGTTTGTCTTCTTCTATGGCATAGGCTACATTATTGCACAAACCATTTTGGTCATTATAAGTTATAAATTGAAACTTACCGCTATTATCAATAGTGTATTTACAGATTCCACTTCCGTAGGTACCAATCCATACGGTACCGTCTTTCGATTCAAACAAGGAAATGATGTAATTTCCAGGAAGAGAGAATGAGTTATCCTGCTGATTGAAAAAGGCATCATATTTAATGCTTGTTTTTTGATCAAGTTGATTTAATTCATCTTTTGGAATGCGGAATAATCCATTACGGGTACCAATCCAAACCTTATTTTGCTGATCACTTAAAACACATCCAACCTCAAGAGGGTTTAACAGTTTCATTTTCTTGTCGATATGGGTAAATGTGTTCAGCTTGATATTAAATAAATCGAGTCCTTTTAATGTTCCAATCAGCAATTGGTCTTTATCTAATTCTGTTATTGAGGAAACGAAATTCGAACAGAGACTGTTCGAAACTTCAAAGTTATTACGATAGGTATCAATATTTTTGGTGATTACTGATTTTAGTCTTTTTAAACCGTCTCCCCATGTACCTAACCAAAGTTGTTTACTGCTGTTTCTATATATTGAAGTAATAAAGTTCGCGCCAATTTGTTCTTGAGGTGAATTGCTAAGATTAAAATGGTCAACATTTTCTCCATTATTAACGATTCTGTTTAAACCACCGCCAGCGGTTCCTATCCAAAGAATGTTTTTTTCACTTAAAATTGAGTTGATTGTATTGTGACTTATGCTTTTAGGGTTTAATGGAGTATGAGTGATCGAATAAAAAGGCTTTTGATAAATGTTGTAAAAATTAACACCTCCTTTATCGGTACCTATCCATACATTCCCCTGTTTATCAGCTAATAATGAATTAATGAAGGGGTTGTTTAATTTTTGATCTTCTTTGAAATCATCACCTAAATGATAAAAAGAGTGCGAACTTGGATCAAAAAAGTTTAGTCCGGCCAAAGTACCAACGATGATTGTGCCTGAATTGTCTTCAACAATTTCTGTAATTGCTATGTGGTTTAAACCAGATGAATTCTGTGGCTGATGCGTGTAAAAATAGATTTGTTTATTGTCTGGCTCATATTGATATAAGCCATTAGAGGTTCCGATCCAAACATTTTCTTTTGTGTCAACAAAAATGCAATTTACAACAAGGTTTGCTACGGATTTAATTAGTTTGTTTAATGTAGTATCGTTTTGGAAATTTATCTTGTTAACAATCACCAAACCGTTCTCGGTTCCAATTAAAATATTTTCTTCATGAATTAAAATGTGACTGATGTGTTGGTTTGGCAAAACAATTTCAGTAATCTTCTTAGCTGAATATGAGTCTGTTTTATCTTCCTCAATAAGCCAAACTCCGTCATCTTCTGTCGCTACCCAGATCTTATTTTGTTTATCAATCGATATATGAGGTATGGAGTGTCCGTTTAGATTCGACTTGATATTCTCAGGCAGTGAAAAGCGATTCTCATTAAAAAGGAATCTGGTTAACCCATTTTTTGTTCCAATCCAGATATTTCCTTTGCTGTCTTCACTCATCGATTGAATAAAGTTGTCAGGAATACCGCTAAGATCCTTTGTTTTGTTATAGGTCGTAAAAGTGTAACCATCGTAACGGCACAGTCCGTTCCACGTTCCAAACCACATAAATCCCCGGCTGTCTTGCAAGATACAATCTACTGTGTTTTGCGCTAACCCGTTGTTGTTATTTAAGTAATGGAAACGAATATGCGAAATTGGCGATTTTTGAGTTTCTCCAATAAGTGTATTGCTGCAAAAACAAAGAAGGATAAAGAAACTGGAAAAAATACATCGCCGCATGATATACTGTATTTTTATAATTTTAAATTAAGAGTGTATCGAACTATCAAAATGTGGTATTTGTACAAGTATACTTACATTCTTTGAATGTGCAAAACCAAGAATTCGTAATTTGCATCATTTATTGTTGATTCCGACAGGAATAAATTAACCTTAAAATAAATTAATGCTTGTTATTGCTTAAGAGTTTAATATTATTTTTTTGTAAATTTCGTCGGAAATTTATTTTTTTTTACAAGAAAATAATAAAAGTCAAAAATACTTTATATATTTGAGGAGAAAATTAATATTATGAATCCACAATATAAACACCCAAAATATCATGTTGCTGTCGATTGTGTGATCTTCGGTTATCATGAAGGGGAACTGAAATTATTACTTTATCCAAGAGGATTTGAGCCAGCGATGGGAAGATGGTCTTTGTTAGGAGGATTTGTTCAGGAAGATGAGTCAGCTGATATGGCTGCCCGCAGAGTGCTTAAGAAAACAACAGGGCTGAGTGATATTTACTTAGAACAAGTGCAATCGTTCTCAGATCCGTCAAGAGATGAGGCTACGCGTGTTATTTCGTTAGCATACTATGCATTAATTCGAATTGATAAGTACGATACGGATTTGGTTCGCGAAAATGGAGCGCATTGGTGGCCAATAAGTAAGCTTCCTACTATGATTTTTGATCATGAAAATATGGTTCACGAAGCGTTGGACAGACTCCAGAAAAAAGCAAGTTTTGATTTAATAGGAGAGGAATTGCTTTCAGAGATGTTTACACTCCTGCAATTACGAAATTTATACCAGGCAATTTTTCAGAGGGAGTTTGATCCGGGAAATTTTAGAAAAAAGGTTTTATCCTTAGGGCGACTGGAAAAATTGAATGTTAAAAATACTACAGAATCCAAGAAAGGGGCATTTTATTATCGGGCGATTAAAGGAGATATTGAAAAAACATTTGATAGAGTCGTTAAATTTTAAAGCTTGATAATTTAAACTAAAGAAGCATTTTTTTGCTTTTTTTACTTAGTATAAAAGTAGAAAGTACTGATAAAATACTTATTTGAATCTGCTGGTAAATCTTATTGTTATTAATGTGAAGATTAATTGTATTTAATAAAAAAGTATAAAATACTATAAGAATAAAATGAAAGAGCTAAAAGAAAAAGAGATTTGGTTTGTAACCGGAAGTCAACACTTGTATGGTCCCGAGACACTAAAACAAGTAAAAGATAATTCAGAAGAAATTGCTGAAGGGCTTAATGCATCAGACGCAATTCCTGTAAAAATTGTTTTTAAATCGGTATTAACAACTCCTGACGAAATTTATAATTGTTGTCTTGAGGCAAATACAGACAACAACTGTATTGGATTGATTACATGGATGCATACTTTTTCCCCATCTAAAATGTGGATACAAGGTTTAAGTATATTGAGCAAACCATTTGCACATTTACATACTCAGTACAACAGAGATATTCCATGGAGTGAGATTGATATGGATTTCATGAATTTGAATCAATCAGCACATGGCGGCCGTGAGTTTGGATTTATCTGCACACGATTGCGATTAAACCGTAAGGTGATTGTAGGTCATTGGAAAGATGAAAAAGTTCGCAAAACCTTAGGAAGCTGGACAAGATCTGCTGTTGGATATAATGAATCCAAAAATTTAAAAATTTGTCGTTTTGGCGATAATATGCGTCATGTTGCCGTAACAGAAGGCGATAAAGTTGAAGCTCAGAAAATATTGGGCTGGCAAGTAAATTATCACGGGGTTGGTGATCTTGTTGTTAGTATGGATTCGATAACAGAGCAAGAAATTGATTCTTTAATGGATGTTTATGCTGTCGAATACAAATTGGCAGATAAAACAAATTCAAACATTCGTTATCAGGCTAAGATAGAATTGGGAATGAAGAAATTCCTGGATGCAAATGGATATAAGGCTTTTACTACCAATTTTGAAGACTTGCATGGGTTGAAACAACTTCCGGGATTGGCTTCTCAACGATTAATGGAACAAGGTTACGGTTTTGGAGCTGAAGGAGACTGGAAACAATCTGCTTTGGTAAGAATCATGAAAGTAATGTCGGCTGGTATGAAAGGCGGATGTTCTTTTATGGAAGATTATACTTACCATCTTGATCCAGCTTGTCCTTCAGTATTAAGTGCACACATGCTTGAGATTTGTCCTTCAATTGCTAAAGAAACTCCAAGTATCGAAGTTCATCCACTTGGCATAGGCGGAAAAGATGCTCCTGCCCGTTTTGTATTCGATGTGCCTGAAGGGGAGGGAATAAATGCAACTCTTGTTGATATGGGAGGACGTATGCGAATGATTGTTAATCCTGTGACAGTTATTACACCTAAAGCATTGCCAAAACTTCCTGTTGCCCGTGCCCTATGGGTTCCACAACCAAATCTGGAAATTGGTGCTGCTGCATGGATTCTTGCCGGAGGTGCTCATCACACTAGTTTTAGCATGGCATTAAACAAAGAATGTCTTGAAGACTTTGCCGAAATGGTTGGTGTTGAATTCGTAACGATTGAAAATACAACAACAATTTCAGATTTTAAAAAAGAGCTAAAATGGAATGATTTATATTACCATTTAGCGAAGGGATTGTAGCGTATATCAAATATCATTTAAACAATACTAATTCAAAATACTCTCGGCTTTTTTGCTGAGAGTATTTATAAAACTAATCACTATGAATGCAGGTTTTACGGCCATTGATTATGCTGTTTTTATTGCTTATGCAATATTAATTGTAAGTCTCGGTTTATGGATTTCCCGAGGAAAAAAAGGTGTAGAGGAAAGTTCTAAAGATTATTTTTTAGCTGGAGGTACACTTTCCTGGTGGGCTATTGGAGCATCTTTAATTGCAGCAAATATTTCTGCTGAACAATTTATTGGTATGTCTGGTTCTGGCTTTGTTGTTGGTTTGGGAATTGCAGCTTATGAGTGGATTGCTGCGATTACTCTTATTTTAGTTGCAAAGTTTCTATTGCCGCAAATGATCGATAAGAAAATTTACACAATGCCTCAGTTTGCCAAGGAAAGATATGGCAGCGGAGTCAGTTTCTTTTTCTCATTTTTCTGGTTATTGGTTTACGTTTTTGTAAATCTTACTTCTGTTGCTTGGTTAGGAGCTATTGCAATGGATCAAATTCTTGGATTCCCAATGGAATATGGAGTGCCGGCTTTACTTCTTTTTGCTGGTATATATTCTGTTTACGGCGGTCTTAAAGCTGTTGCCTGGACTGATGTTGTGCAGGTTGTCTTCCTTGTTGGAGGAGGATTAATAACTGCATGGTTTGCTTTGGATGCAGTAGCAGGTGATGGTTCTGCAATAGATGGTTTTTTGCTGGTTCTTAGTAAAGTTAGAGAAGTTCCCGGAGATGTTCATTTCAATATGATTATTGATGAAAATATAGATGCGACAGTCTTCAAAGATTTACCTGGTCTTGCTGTTATTTTTGGAGCTATGTGGCTTACCAATATTGGATACTGGGGTTTTAATCAGTACATTATTCAAAAAGGATTAGCGGCTAAAAATTTGAAAGAAGCAAAAAGAGGACTTCTTTTTGCAGGATATTTAAAAATTCTAATTCCGATTATTGTTATCGTACCAGGTATTACTGCTTACGTAATGTTTAATCATCCTGATTTAAGAGGAGCTATTGATGGATTATCAGGTGCTATTGACAGACCGGATCAGGCGTATCCTTGGTTGCTTCGTAATTTTGCTCCTGAAGGGATTCGAGGTTTAGGGTTTGCAGCACTTGCCGCGGCAGTTGTATCGTCTTTAGCTTCGATGCTGAATTCAACAGCAACAATTTTCACTCTTGATATTTATAAAGAGCATATTAATAAAAATGCATCCGAAAAGAAATTGGTATTGGTGGGGCGTCTTACTGCCGTTTTTGCCTTAATAATCGCTATCGTTTCTGCGAAACCATTGTTGGGAGGATTGGATCAGGCATTTCAGTACATTCAGGAATACACCGGATTTATTTATCCTGGGGTAGTTGTTGTATTTGGAATGGGAATTCTTTGGAAACGAGCAACCAACAGAGCAGCTCTTTGGACTACTATTGCTACTTTACCAATGGGGATTTTTATGAAAATGTTATTGCCGGAATTGCCATTTATTATTCGCATGGGATATGTTTGTATGGCTTTAATTTCTTTGGCAGTAATTCTGGTTCTTACTGATAGTCATAAAATAGAAGCTGAAAAAATTTCAGAAAAAAATCGTGAGAAGTTGCTTTTGGGTGGTAAACTATTTACTGGATTAACAATTATTACTTTAGTTGCAGGTATTGTTTGGGGTACTGATTTGTTTGGTGTTAGTTTAGCTCATCTAGGTTTTCATTCAATTTTCATGATGACATTTATGATGGCCTTTTTGGCCGTAATCATGTTTACCAATGCAAATTCCAAGAAACAGGATGGCAAGGCGTACTCTTTCGATCCTGAACTTTTCCAGACAGATAAAACATTCTTTATTAGTGCAATGGGTATTGTTGTGATTATTGTTGCATTATATGCTTATTTCTGGTAAAATAATATAATAGGTGTGAATTAAATTGCCTGGTAGTTGAGTTAAATATGGTAAGGTTAATAACTATCAGGCAATTTTTAAAATTCAAATAATGGACTTAAATAAGTTAAAAGAAGAGGTTTTTAAAGCCAATCTTGAATTGGTGCAATACGGATTGGTACTCTTTACATGGGGAAATGTAAGTGCTGTTGACCGGGAAAATGGTTTGGTTGTAATAAAACCAAGTGGTGTTTCCTATTCCGAAATGAAGAGTGAAGACATGGTTGTGGTTGATTTGGACGGGAATGTTGTGGAAGGCAAATTACGTCCTTCATCAGATACGCCTACTCATCTTGAGCTGTATAAAAGTTTTAAAGAGATTGGCGGAATTGTTCATACTCATTCAACTTATGCAACCGGATGGTCACAAGCAGGAATTGGGATTCCAATACTGGGAACTACACATGCTGATTATTTTAACGGACAAATTCCTTGTACACGGGATATGAATGAAGCTGAGGTAAAGGGAGCTTATGAAAAAGAAACAGGCACCGTTATAATTGAAGCATTTAAAGAATTGAATCCGATGCATGTTCCTGGTGTGATTGTTAAAAATCATGGTCCGTTTACCTGGGGGAAAAATGCAAATGATGCTGTTCACAATAGTGTTGTTTTAGAGGAGCTGGCCAAAATGGCTTTCATAGCAAAAACCATTCAGCCAAATGCCTCAATGAATTCTCTTCTGACTGATAAGCATTTTAGTCGCAAACATGGTAAAGATTCATATTACGGTCAGTAGGTAAAACTGCTTTGATTTAATGATTAAAAATACAGTTTATGAGTGCAAAGAAATATGTAATAGGTCTTGATTATGGTTCAGATTCAGGAAGGGCTGTTGTAGTAGATGTTGCTACCGGAGAAGAAATTGCATCGTCGGTTATGAATTATCCCCGATGGATGGAAGGTAAGTATTGTGATCCTGTAAAGAATCAATATCGCCAACATCCATTGGATTATATAGAAGTTATGGAGTATCTGATTAAAGATGCTCTGGAAAAATCGCCAAAAGGGGTTGCCGGAAGTCTGGTGGGGCTTTCATTTGATACAACAGGAAGTACTCCTGTGTTGACGGATGAAAATGGCACTCCTTTGGCTTTATTGCCTGAATATGCAGAAAATCCGAATGCAATGTTTGTATTGTGGAAGGATCATACTGCAGTTAAGGAAGCTGCCGAAATTAACGAATTGGTGAAAAAATGGGATGTTGATTATTCTCAATATGAAGGTGGAATATATTCTTCGGAATGGGTGTGGGCAAAAATGCTGCACGTATTGCGTGATGATGAATCCATACGGGATAAAGCAGTTTCCTGGATAGAGCATTGCGATTGGATGTCGGCGGTATTAACAGGAAAACTGAAGCCAACAGAAGTGGTGCGCAGCCGCTGTTCAGCAGGTCATAAAGCAATGTGGCATGAGTCATGGAATGGATTGCCTTCAGAGGAATTTCTGACCAGTCTCGATCCTTTATTAAAGGGTTACCGCGATCAGTTATATAAAGAAACTTATACGAGTGATGTTTCTGTGGGGAAAATTTCTCCAGAATGGGCTGAACGTTTGGGTATAAGCACCGACGTAGCTGTTGGAGTTGGAGCATTTGATTGCCACATGGGTGCTGTTGGGGGCGAGGTAACTCCAAACGTATTGGCACGGGCAATAGGAACTTCAACCTGCGATATCATGATCGCTTCTTACGATCAGATTGGTGATAAATTGATTCCTGGTATTTGCGGACAAGTAGATGGTTCGGTAATTCCTGGTTATGTTGGGTTGGAAGCAGGACAATCAGCTTTTGGTGATTTGTATGCATGGTTTAAAAATGTTGTTGCCTGGCCAATCGAAAATATCCTTTCAAAAACGACTTTGATTGATGAGGAAACCCGTGAAAAATTGATTGATGAAGCTATTTCGAAGATTATTCCGGAGTTAAGCAAAGAAGCTGAAAAAATTTCAATCGAAGAATCTACAATTGTGGCTGTTGATTGGATGAACGGACGACGCACTCCAGATGCAAGTCAGGAAGTAACTGGTTCTATTGCTGGTTTAACTTTGGGTTCATCGGCACCTCGTATTTTTAGAGCATTGGTGGAAGCAACTGCTTTTGGGTCAAAAGCTATTGTCGATCGTTTTGTTCGTGAAGGTGTTGAGATTAAAGGAATAATTGGTTTAGGTGGAGTAGCTAAGAAGTCACCTTTTGTGATGCAGACTTTAGCCGATGTGTTGAATATGCCGATAAAAATTGCGCGTACCGAGCAAACATGTGCTTGCGGTGCAGCAATGTTTGCCGCTGTTGCTGCCGGAGTTTATAAAACAGTAGGAGAAGCTCAAAAAGCAATGGGGCAAGGTTTTGATATGGAATACATACCTAATCCGGATCACGCTAAAAAGTATCTGGAGATTTACGAAAAGTATGTGAAATTAGGAACTTTCACCGAGCAGGAATTGTTTGGAAAAGATAAAATAGTTGAAACAACAGGACAAATTAGTTAGATTAGTTAGCGGGAAACCGAGGGGGAAATGTTAAGTTTCATTCCCTCGGTTTTTTTGTAACATTTCGGAGTTTATGCAAGCTTCATTTAAAAATTAGTGGTGAATTTAGAATCGATTAATATTGATCTTTTCAGGATTTATGCAATGAGAAGAAATTGATAACAATAAACTAAATATTATGAAACTATTAAATGTGTTATGTGTTGTAATTATTCCTGTTATGATGAGTTGTCAGAAGCCACAAAAAAAGGAATTGATTTCTGAAACAGATTTTTCTTGTGATTATAATGGAAAAAAGGTTGAACTTTTTACATTAACTAATAAGAATGGTCTGGTTTGTCAGTTAACAAATTTTGGAGCAAGAGTTGTTAGTTTATGGGTGCCGGATAAAAACGGAAATTTTGCTGATGTTGCTGTTGGATATGGAACAGGAAAGGATTTTATAGATAAAAAAGAATATTTTTTTGGGGGAACAATAGGTCGTTATGGAAACCGAATTGGTCAGGCTAAATTCACTCTGGATGGAATCGAATATCAGCTTGAAGCAAACAATGGAGAGAATCATTTGCATGGTGGATCAAATGGTTTTTACCGACAAATTTGGGATGTGAATCAAATTGATAAGCAAACTTTGGAGTTTAGCCTTCATTCAGCCGATATGGACGGAGGATACCCTGGTAATGTTGATGTAAAAGTAAGATATCAGTTCACAGATGATAACGAATTAAAAATCGAATACTTTGGAACAACAGATAAGCTTACGGTTTTAAATCTTACCAATCATACTTATTTTAATCTTAAAGGAGCAGGAGCAGGAACAATTAACGATCATCAGTTAATGATCAATGCTGATTCTTTCACTCCCGTTGATGCCGGTTTAATTCCAACAGGTGAAATTTTACCTGTAAAAGGAACAGCATTCGATTTTAATAATTTGACTGCTATTGGCGAACGTGTTGATAATGATGAAACGCAGTTAAGCTATGGTAAAGGTTACGACCACAATTGGGTGTTGAATCAATCAGACGAAAAGCTGACTTTAGCAGCAAAAGTGGTTGAGCCATCATCGGGAAGAATTCTGGAAGTTTATACCAATGAACCTGGAATTCAGTTTTATGGTGGTAATTTTTTAGATGGAGTTGTTGGTAAAGGGAATAAGAAATATGATTTTCGAACTGCATTTTGTTTGGAAACACAACATTTCCCAGACAGCCCAAATCAGGCAAACTTTCCTGATGTGACAGTTACACCGGGAGAAGAGTATTATTCAATTTGTATTTACAAATTTTCAAGCAAATAATTTTTAGTTAGTGTAAGTGAAACAGGCTGAATCTGTAATGGATTCAGCCTGTTTTATTTCTATTGCGAGTAAAAGAGTTTACAATTCAATTAAATTTCGTTCGAATAAATTGAGAGGTTCGCATCCATCCTTTGTTACCAATAGAGAGTCTTCGATACGCAAACCACCCCATTCGGGGATATAGATTCCAGGTTCCATTGTGATCACCATGCCCGATTGAAATGTAAATGATGCATCGTCTCTGATAAAAGGGGGTTCATGTATGTCCAATCCAACTCCATGACCAATTCCCGGATAATAATATTCTAAATATTTAGAAGGTATTTGTTTTCGCACCATCTCAGCAATTTCTTTTCCCTCAACTCCCTCCCTTATTGAATTGATGGCTAGTTGGCCGGCATTATTTATACAATCGTAAATTTCTCTTTGCTGATCGTTTACTTGTCCAAGAACAAAACTTCGGCTTATATCTGCATGATAGCCATTGTATAAAGCACCAAAATCGAACAGGATTAAATCACCATTTTCGACACGTTTTTTACCTGGTTTCCCATGTAACAGGGAAGTTCTTTTTCCTGACAACACCATCGTTTCAAAAGAAAGATTATCTGCGCCGCACTTTTTAAGGTTGTATTCAAGTTCAGCAACGATATCAATTTCCATAACTCCTTCTTTTATTAAAGAGAGTGTGTTTTCAAGTGCCTTATCGGAAATTTGGCTGGCTTTTCTCAGATTTTCAATTTCATCTTTGGATTTTATAATACGAATCTGTTCCACTAAATTTTGAGTAGGAACTTTTTCACCATTAATTTCAGAATATTCCTGAAATGTGATATGATTACTTTCAAACCCAATTCTTTGAATGAGTAAGGATTTAATGAGAAAATCATAAGTTAAAGAATTGTATCTCTTGTCGTTAATCCATTCAAATACAGTTATATCCTTATAGCATTCATTTTTGGCCTGTTCAGTATATCTGGGGTCTGTTATCAGATAACAGGATTGATTTGCTATGAGCAAGCGTGATGAATCTCCTGTGAAACCCGATAAATAGGTAACATTTGATTCGGAGGTAACCAGTAAAGCATCAATATCCTGTTCTTTTAATAGCTGAAGTGCTTTTTGTATTCTTTCCATGTTTATATTTTCAAATGAGCTTGATGTAGATTCTATGTAAAGTAAATAAAAATTCAAATTCACAACTGCAACAAATGTGTACCAAACTTATATAGGTGTTTTATTTTCCGCTGTAGAAAGAATATATCTATATTAGAAACAGAGAGTAAAAGATTCAAGAAAATTACGATGTTTTAAAACGTATTTAGTACCTTTAAATTCCAATTTAAAGTCTTGTGTTTAGGTAGTTATATGGGGTGTTAGGGCTTTTATTAAAATAATATTTATTTGTATGAATAGAATGATTTTAATTGTTTTTGCTTTCGTTTGCTCAACTTTGGGAAATTTAGCTCAAGCGGATAATGATTTCTTAAAATTTGTTCATTATACAAATGTGGATGGATTGCCATCATCCTATGTGAAGAGTATAACACAAGATCAGGATGGTTTTATCTGGGCTGCAACAAGAAGCTCTGTATGTCGGTTTGATGGAAATAAATTTGAAAATTTTCAATGCATTGATGATGGTAAGTATTCGGATATACAGAGTGATAAAATTTTTGTATTGTGTGATACAATTTTAGTGTGTAGAACAATTAAAGGAAAGTTTTATCAATTTGATTTTAATAATGAATATTTTAAACCCTATGAACCATTAAATGAAATAAAGGGGCTGGAGATTATTGTTCCAACTGAAGGAGGTGCATGGTTATGTGTTCAGCAGCAATTAAAATATTTTGACGGTGAAAGTGGTCAATGTATAAATCTGGAAGATAAAATTAAATTTGCGGTCTTACCTAAGGATACGAAAATTGTTGATGTTAGGGAAAAAAACAATAAAATTGTTGCTTTAACAGAGAATTCGATCATATATGTTATAGATCTTGATAAGAGATTTGTGAAGGGGATAGACTTACCCCCAGAGGCGAAAGGAGAATCCTTTTTGGGATTTTTTTTAGATAGCAGCAATAAGATCTGGCTGGCAACCTCTAATACCGGTATTTGCCGGATTAATATAGAGAATGGGCAATACATTCATTTTTCAGAAGAACAAAAAGGTTCGCGCCATATATTGCACAATATGGTGCATTGTTTGGCTGAAGATTCGATTGGAAGGGTTTGGATGGGGACCGAAAACGGACTGTGTGTTTGGTCACCAGCCACAGAGAAATTCACCTATCAGCAGTTTGATCTGACCAATCCTGATGGAATCAATACCAATCCGATATATAATGCTTTTAAGGACAGTAGTGGAAATATTTGGTTTGGATCCTATTTTGGGGGGATAAATCTATGGTGTTCTAATTCAAGGTTTTTTAAGAAATGGAAGGCCGGAACTGGTACAAGAGATTTATCAGGTAATGTAGTTAGTTGTTTGGTTGAAGATCAGAAAGGAGATCTATGGATTGGCCTTGAAGATATGGGGTTGAATAAAATGAATATTTCAACTGGAGAGATAACGAAATTCCAAAGTTGCGTAGAGGGTAATGGCTTGAATTTTAATAATTTGCACTGTCTAATTTTTGAATCCCCCGAAAGATTATGGATTGGAACCTATACCCATGGGATTAATATTTTAAATACTAAAACAGGTCGGTTTGAATACATAACAACAAAAAATCACCCTTTATTACCCTCCGATAATATTTATCATTTTTTGAAAAAGGGAAATCTGATCTATATTTCAACAAGTAGTGGTGTTGCAGTTTTTAATACAATAAGCAAGTCGATATCTCCATTTTTTAAAGAAATATTGGGCGGAGTGCAAATCGAATATATGTGTGATGCCGGTGAATACATCTGGCTTTCATCATTTACAGGTGTGTATCGTTATAACGTGCAGGATCAAACGCTGTCAAAATTTGATAAGATTCCTTTTATGAAAGGAATAAATTTTGTAAAAATAGATTCAAAAAGACGAGTTTGGATAGGTGACTCTTATGAGGCACTTTGTTATTACGATGAAGCGAATGATAAAGTGGTTCGATTCAATAATGATAATGGATTTCCTGTTTCGTGGATTTTTGGTTTGGAAGAAGAAGAAAATGGTGATTTTTGGGCCAGCAGTGATAAGGGCTTGGTTAAATTCAATCCTGAATCAAAGAAATACACTTTATTTGATCTTGATTCAGGCATTCCTTTTGAACAATTCAATTACAGAGCTTCGTATAAGGATAGTCGTGGGAACATATATTTTGGTGGAAATAATGGGATGGTTTCATTTTATGAATCGGGAGAAGAAGTTAAATCTAAACCTCTGGATGTTGTGTTTACCGAAATGCAGCTATTCAATAAAGCTGTAGTTCCTGGTGTTAATTCACCGCTTAAAAAATCACTGAACAGATCATCTGAAATCAACTTAAAATATAAAGAAAATGTTTTTACAATAGGTTATACTGCACTAAACTATGAAAATCAAGGTAAGTGTCAGTATGCTTATTATCTTGAGAATTTTGATAAATCATGGAATTACGTTGGAAACAGGGGGTTTGCTACCTATACCAATCTTAGTCCGGGAAATTATACTCTTCATGTTAAGGCTTCTACCGATAAATCGGAATGGAGCGATCATCAACGATCAATCAATATCCATGTTAAACCGCCATTTTATCTGTCCATATGGGGTTATCTAATTTATTTTTTTATTGTTTGTTTCATATTTACAGGTATTTATTTTGTTGGTTCCCGCATTCAAAAATCTAAGGCTATTGCTAATCTGGAAAGACGTGAGAAAGAATATGCCGTAGAGTTGAATCAGGCAAAACTTGAATTTTTCACTAATATTTCACATGAATTCAGAACTCCTTTATCATTAATTATTGGTCCTCTTTCGAATATGATTGAAAATGAGAATATCAGTTTTTCGGTAAAACAGAAATTTATTGGGATTGAAAAAAATGTAAAAAGGTTATTACGGCTTGTAAATGAAATGCTTGATTTTAGAAAGGTAGAGCGGGGAAAAGAAACATTACAGGTCAGCAAAAACAATATCAATACTCTTTTACAGGACTTGAAGGAATCATTTTCGACTACAGCTGAAATGAAAGGTGTTGATCTTATCCTTGATACAGAAGGTTCTGATTCCGAAGTATGGTTTGATTATTCTAAAATGGAAAAGGTGCTTGTTAATTTATTATCCAATGCTTTCAACTTTACAGACAAGGGTGATTCAATCAGACTGACCGGAAAGGTGCAAAACGAAATTTGTTTAGATAAAGAATTGAAACAGACTCTTGTGTTGTCGGTGTTGGATACTGGACATGGAATAGAATCCAATAAGCTTGATAAAATTTTTGACAGGTATTTTCAAGCCGAAGATAAGGTCAAAGTTTATTCAGGATCGGGAATTGGATTGGCATTTGTAAAGGGATTGGTTACTCTTCATAAAGGAAGTATAGTTGTAGAAAGTAAACTTCAGGAGGGGACTAAATTTACGATTTCACTACCAGTATCTGAATCGGATTACTCTGATGATGAATTGACAGACTGTTGCGGCAGGAGAAGTATTCTTGAGGATATTGAAGTGGAAGACGATCATAAGAGTTATGCTTTGGCAGATAAACCGGAACAAATAAAAAATTCGCCGTCCATTTTGGTCATTGATGATAATCTGGAATTGCTTGAATTTATTCGTGAAAGTCTTCAGGAAGATTATAATGTAACAACGGCTTCAAATGGTGAAGAGGGGCTGATCCGAATTGCTGAATGTGCTCCGGAACTCATTATTAGTGATGTTATGATGCCGGGAATTGACGGTTTGGAACTAACGAAAAGAATAAAAACCAATATTGAAACATCGCACATTCCAATAATTTTATTAACTGCAAAAGGAGGAACTAATAATGAATACATCGGTTTAAAAACGGGTGCTGATTTATTTATTGAGAAGCCTTTTTACCCACAGATATTAAGTCAGAATATTTGTAATATATTAAATACCAGAAGAAATGTTATTGAGCGATTTAAGAAAGATGCCTTTATTGCACCTGCTGACATAACTCATTCTGAATCGGATCGTGAGTTTGTTCAGAGTCTTACTTCTCTTATCATTGAAAATTTAGATCAATCTTCAATGGATGTTTCTTTTATCACAAAGGAAATGGGGATTAGCAGATCTCTTTTGCATATTAAATTGAAAAGAATAACGGATTGTTCGGCAACTGAATTTGTTCGTACTGTTCGGTTAAGAGAGGCTGTGAAATTAATTTCTGATGGGAAATGTAATATCTCTGAAGCTGCTTATCGAACAGGATTTTCCAATCCTGCCTATTTTAGCCGAAGATTTAAAGAATTTTTCGGGAAATCTCCGCGTGATTATTTTGAAATTTAGTTTTCATTTTCCTTATTTTTTGACAAGAGACTTCCTGCATCATTAAAATTCTGAGTTTTTATTATTGATTTTTTTTCTCAATTGAAGTTTGAACTGCATAATTTCTATTTTTTCGGAATCGATTTCAATGAATTTCATCTTCTGTCTTTGTCAGACATTTATCTTCCATATTGTAATATCTCGAAAGCTCATAGTTTTATTGGTCAAGATATTGATATTCAGTAGTATTTATTGTCGTATTACTTTCAATTACACATGTGTGTATGTTATTTCAACATACGTGCATGCACTTTTGTCATTGTAAATACATCTTTGAAATATCAAAATGATCCTAAATCTATTTATAAAATTAGAAACGTATGAGAAAAAAACTAGAACAAAAGAGTAGAAGTAATTTAAAACATTATCAGTTGATGTTTTTATTATTTCTAAGTGTTGTGTTTTGTTCCTCAACTATTGGCTTAGCCCAGGAAAAAGTTGAAGGAATTGTTTTGGATGAAATAGGTTCTCCTTTACCTGGAGTTACTGTTCTTATTAAAAGTACAACAATTGGTACCATTACTAACTCTGAAGGATATTTTAATCTTGATGCAAAAGTGGGTGATATTGTAAGTATATCTTTTATTGGATATAAAACTTATGATATTAATGTAGTAAAAGAAATGCCAAAGCAGGAAGTGCATTTAGAAGCTGATTTTGTTGGCTTGGAAGAGGTTGTGGCAATTGGTTATGGAACCCAGCGAAAAGGGGATGTAACTAGTGCGATAACCAGTGTAAAATCAGAAGATTTTATTGTTGGTAAAATTGGTGATGCCGCCGAGCTTGTAAAAGGAAAAATTGCCGGTTTGAGCATTACTAAATCTTCAGGTGATCCGAATGCAACATCAAGCATAATGCTTCGTGGTATTACTACGATTAAAGGTAGTGTTCAACCACTTGTATTGGTAGATGGAATTGAGGGGTCGTTAACTACAGTAGCACCCGAAAATATTGCTTCAATCGACGTTTTAAAAGATGCTTCGGCTGCAGCTATTTATGGTACGCGTGGTGCCAACGGAGTAATTATTATTAGTACTAAATCGGGTAAACGCGATTCTCAGGCAACCGCGACTTATTCTGCTTATGTCTCATTATCAGAATGGTACAAGACTCTCGATTTTATGGATACTAATGATATTATTTATGGTCGCACTAATTTCGAATATGGAGGTTATGATACAGACTGGTTGGAGGCTGTTAGCAGAAAAGCAGGCTATACGCAAAATCATTCGCTGAGTTTGACAGGTGGTACTAAATCTTCGACATACGCTGCTAGCATTACGTTTTCGGACGAAGAAGGAATAATGCGTAAGAGTGATAGCAATGACATTAAAGCCCAGATGGACTTTAGTCAATATGCGATGAATGACATTCTGAAGTTCAATATTAATGTACTTTACACGACTCATAAGAACACAAATAACAACAATAATTACGTGTATCGTCAGGCTTTAATACGTAATCCTTCCTCACCTGTTTACAATGAAGATGGCACTTATTTCGAAGAATTTAGTCGTTTTCAATATTTTAATCCGGTTGCCATTCAAAATGAAATGATTGGAGATACCCGTACTAAATATGCGCGTGTAACCGGTAATATCACTTTTGAGCCGATTAAAGGCTGG
This sequence comes from Labilibaculum manganireducens, assembly GCF_002843385.1. Taxonomy (GTDB): domain Bacteria; phylum Bacteroidota; class Bacteroidia; order Bacteroidales; family Marinifilaceae; genus Labilibaculum; species Labilibaculum manganireducens. The sequence goes on along the minus strand of NZ_MVDE01000009.1, from coordinate 33,907 downwards.
AAAACCAATCTGATGTTGTCAAAAAAAGAAATAGAAACAACTGGTGAAACATACTATACCAGCCAGTATTATACTCAGGCTACAGGTGGTATAAAAGGTTCTGCTTCAAAATCATCGGGTAACGATGTTAGTGATAATCTGGAACTTACTACCAGCTACGATTTTTCAATTGAAAAGAGTCGTATAAGTGCAATTGTAGGTTATAGCTATTTATATAACGTTCACGATGGATTTAGCGCATCGAACTCTAATTTTCCTTCAGAATCTTATTTGTATAATAATTTAGGACAAGGTACTTATCTGTCAGATGAAGACCATGTGGCAGGCATGGCTTCTGACAAGAGAGACGATAAATTAGTTGGTTTTTTCGGACGTGCAACTTATGGTTATGACAATCGTTTTAATGCAATGGTAAGTTTTCGTCGTGAAGGTTCGTCAAAATTTGGTGAAAATAATAAATGGGGTAATTTTCCGGCAGCATCATTAGGATGGACAGTTAGTAACGAAAATTTCATGAAATCCATTTCGTGGTTAACAAATTTAAAACTTCGCACGGGTTATGGTGTAACCGGTGTTATTCCAACTGATTCTTATTTGTCTCTTACCACATTCGACTATGACGCATATGGTAAACATTTAAATACAGACGGTAAGTGGACACCTTCATTGAAAGTAGCTCAAAATCCGAATCCCGATCTTAAATGGGAAAAAACCAGCGAATGGAATATCGGTTTAGACTGGGCTGTTCTTGATTCACGATTGAGTGGAGCCATTGATGTGTATACAAAGAAAACGGTTGACTTACTTTATGATTACGCTGTTCCTGTGCCTCCTAATATGTATGATGTTACGACAGCTAACGTTGGTCAAATGCGTAATAATGGTATTGAGGTAATGGTAAATGCAATTCCTGTTAAAACAAGCGAATTTGAATGGAATTCTACCCTAACTCTTTCTCATAATGAGAATAAGCTCTTGAGTTTATCAAATGATTTGTACGAAACTGATAATTTCTCTGAAGTTGGAGGGGTTGGTGATCCAATTTCTGTAGCAACTCATGCAATGGAGATAGGTCATCGTCTTGGTGATTTCTGGGGATTAAGATCTGTTGGAGTAAGTAAGGACGGTGTTGTGCTGGTTCAAGTGAAGAATGATGATGACACTTGGAGTGTTAAGGAATTTGACACCAAATACAACGAAGAAAAAAACCGTCAGCGTTTGGGAAATGGTCTACCGCAAATTTATGCCGGATGGAGCAATACTTTCCGTTACAAAGGTTTCGATCTTAATCTTCAGTTTACCGGTCAGTTCGGATATCAGATTCTGAATTCTCAGCGTAGTTTTTATGAAAATAACTCTATTGCCTACAACCGTTTAAAGTCGGCGGCCAATTTGTATGGTGCAGTTGATGCTGCCGGTGCAGCGGTTATTAATCCCGAAACAGGCAGTCAGCTGCAGGTAGGCTTGACCAATTCTATGTCGCAAGGTGTATGGAGCGATCATATTGAAAATGGTGATTTTGTAAAACTATCTAACGCAACTTTGGGTTATACCATTCCTCTTTCAGCTAAAGCGAAAAGTTATGTGAATAACCTCCGTGTTTATGTATCGGGTCAAAACCTTTTCTGTATCACAGGTTATTCCGGTCTGGATCCAGAAGTTGATAACAATTTCTTAGCTCCAGGTATTGATGGTCGTGATAAGTATCCTACTGTACGTTCATACACAATTGGACTTTCTGTTAACTTTTAAAATTTGAGAATTATGAAACTCATTAAATATATATTTATTAGTCTTGCTGTAAGCTCTTTATTGATATCAGGAGCATGCACTGATTTGGACGAAAGTGTTTATGATAAACTTACTGATGAAACTGTTGATGTAACCGATTCCGAAGTCGTAGGATCTATGATGGGAGAAGCTTATGCCCAGTTTCGATTTTTGTATTGGGGATGGAATGGCTATTTTGACTTCAATGAGGAGTGCAGCGATACTTATATGACACCCAAACGTATTGGTGTTGGTTGGGGCGATTTGTACGTCAATATGCATAAACATAGCTGGAATTCGGGTCAAGGACATTCAGAAGGTTTGTGGTATTATGCCTATGTTGGTATAGGATATGCCAATAAAACTTTGGATGTATTACCGGATACAGGTTCGGAACAGGCACAGATGCGTTTTTTACGTGCACTCAACTACTATGTATTACTTGATGCCTTTAGAAATGTACCTTTGGAAACAACTCAGGAATTTGAAGCGGGATATTTGCCGGAGCAGGTTACTGCTGACGTTATTTACGATTTTTGTGTGAGTGAATTGGAGGCCATTAAGGACGATCTGGGAACAGCCAAAGTACATGGCTATCCTAACAGATATGCGGCGGATATGGTATTGGCAAAGTTGTATTTGAATCACAATGTATATTTTGAAACAAATGATGATACATATTATGACAAAGCCCTAACTGAAGTAGAAGATATTATCAGTAATGGTGGATATTCTCTTGCTACAAACTACCTTGATAATTTTAAAGAGGATATCTCTACTTCACCGGAAGTAATTTTTGCCCTGCCTCTTGATAAGAAGAATGCGAGTCATAATTACTTAGTTAATAAATGTTTGGTAGGGGCAGGTGCTGCGGCATACGGATTCGATGGTTCTCCTTGGAATGGTAGTTGTGCAGTTCCTCAATTTATTGAAAGTTACGAAGACGGTGATAATCGTTTGGCTTATACATGGGCTGGTGGTATACAATATCAGGCAACTGAAGATGCATCGGGTAACACAATACCTCAATCGGGTGACCCAATTGCTTTCAGCACTGATGATTGGGCTGGTCAGGGCGTTTTGAATTATTCTCAGCAAGTTCACTCTATTGATAACCCTGGTGCTTATCAACAAGAAGGTTACCGTTTTGTTAAATATGAAATTGTGGCTGGCGACGGTGGAACCGGGGGCGACGACGTACCTTTTTTCCGCTTAGCGGATGCAATGTTTATAAAAGCAGAATGTCTGTTGCGTCTTGGACGCGATGAACAAATTGCAGCGGATTTGATTACAGATATACGTATGCGTTCGTTAGAGTCGGTTGCGAAAGCTACACGTACTATTGCTCAATTAAAAGGAGGTAGTATTTACGATTACGGACATCGCGAATATACCAGCGAAGGTTTTGCTAACTGGGATACTTATGTAACAACAAGCGAAGGTGGAGCCGATATTGAGTTAGGTGGCTTGCTTGATGATCTGGGCTGGGAGTTTGTAGGTGAACATCATCGTCGTCAGGATCTTATCCGATTCAAGATGGCAGATGGCAGAAATGTCTTTAATGGTAAGTCGTGGTTTTGTAAAGATGCGACTTCAGAGACTCACTGGAACTATTTTCCGATTCCTAAATCGGCTATAGATGCGAATATTTCTCTCATTCAAAATGAAGGATACTAAAGTTCTTCGAATAAAGTGATGAATTTAGTTGCCTGTTGTTTGCCGTAAATTATGTGAATTTAGAGTTAAGCAACAGGCAGTAAGTATCGTAAAATAAATTATACACAGATGAAAAAAATACATATATATATTATTCTGTCCATGCTGATTGCAGGATTGTTTAGTTGTGCCGATAATGAAGATTTTAGCAGCGTACATGAGATGACTGCTGATGAAATAGCTGAAATAGCGCGTCAGGATTCAATTCTGCAAGCTCAGAAAGAGAAGATCAATGCGGATTTGGTACTTGAATATTCTGTAGAAATAACCACGAGTAAATCATTATATGATGGTGCCCCTGCAACAGTCGAAATTGATAAAATTGCTGAACTTTTTGGTATTTCGGAAGAAGAAGTTCTTGCTGGTATTAACGGTGAAAGCGGAGCTCCGGAAATTAAGGGTTTTGCCATTGAAGGTACCACACATGCAGATGCTGGAAGTATAACGAATACAAATGCTCCTTGGGGTCATTGGTGGGATGCTAATGGTGATCTTTCAGAATGGGGTGAGAACGCCATGGTTTTTGCTGAATTTGATACTGAAACCAGTGTTTTCAATGTGGGGCAATACCCAGGGCATTTAACCGATGGTCAGACAATTAAAATTATTGAATGTTTAAAGTACAATGAACAACGTGTGGCAGTTGTTATTACAATTAATGTTGCTGCACCAGGACAATTAAGCGCAACTGTGGTTAGTACTCAGGATCTTGCTATTAATATTATTCCTAAAAGCAGTTATGATCCTGATTCGCTTCAGTTTAATCTGACTCAGGCGTTAATTGATCTGGGAGTAAGTTCAATGGATGAGGTTGGTTTTGTTGGAGTCAATGAAGATGGTTCTTATAATCAGGAAATTGTTACCGGGAATGGTTTTTGGTACGATATGAATGGTTTTGTAGGAGAATATGGTGATAATGCGAGTGTATATAGTGATTATGGCGATTTTTCTGCTGACAAAATTAGTCTTGGACAATACCCGGGACATTTAACTGCAGGACAGACATTTGTTATTAAATACGGCTTGCTTGCCAATAGCAAAATTGTGATGTTGAATGTTACGGTTAATGTAATTGCTTATGAGGATCCTGAAACTGCTCCTGCCGGTGATCCGGAAGACGTTGTAATGGATGTTGAGCTGGGTAAAGCTTACAGTGACGATTATGCAAGTATACAATATGATGTTAAAGAAATATTGCGTAATGCATTTAAGAAGACAACCTATCAGATTTATCAGGCAATTATTTCTGGTGATCTGAAATTATATGAGGGTTCTGTTGGTGATACAGATCCTGTTTACACTTCAGATGTACCGGGTTATTGGATTAAAGCCGACGGAACAACGGGTGAATGGGCCGAAGGTTTGATTTATTTAAGTATTGGACATAACGAAACCGAACTATATCTATATGGAGGTAATCATCCTGATAATGCTGTTTCTGGAGATACTGTAAGTACAAAATTGATAGCTGCTTACAATGGCGTGACTGTTACTCTTAATATCACTTACAACGTAGAATAACTCAGAAATGAAAGAAAATAAATCCTATTTTAAATTGTATAAGTCGGGTTTTTCCGGCTTATACAATTGCTTTTTACTTGTTTTGTTTGTTATTGTTACATCTGTTTATACTAGTGGATGTGGTAAAAGTGACATTCCTGAAACTCGTCCGGAACCTACTCCTGTAGATACAACAGCTATGGTAGATACTACATCTGCCGTAACAATCCTTACAGAATCAGATGTACCTGATTATGATCGATTTTATAAGCCGGAAGAACACAAGAGCCTTGATATGTTGCGAGGTGATAGTAAATGGTCGTTTGTCCGAAGTAAGCAATCGGATCATTTTATTGTTTTTTGGGAACCTGATTTTGGGCTTGATCCCAATGCTAGTAGTGTACCTGAATTTTATCGTGTAGATATTGACGATTTACTTTTGAAAGCCGAATCGTTCTACGATTTAAATATTAACACGTTAAAGTTTGCGGAAGTGGGAGTAGGTAAATCTAATCTTGATGACTACAAAATGCAAATTTATCTGTTCTATACAGACGAATGGATGGCGTATGGATCAGGTTATGATGATGTTATTGGTGCATTGTGGATAAATCCGGCTACTGTTCATCCGGTGGGATCAGTAATTGCACATGAAATTGGTCACAGTTTTCAATATCAGGTTTTCTGTGATCTAGGTAATGGTGCAGGATTACGTTATGGTTTTGGAGGAAATGGAGGCAATGCCTTTTGGGAACAAACTGCCCAATGGCAGGCTATGCAAAGTTATCCTGAAGAAATTTTTGAGGGCTATCATTACCCAGTGTATTGTGATAATTATCATCGACATGTTTTGCATGAGAACTATCGTTATGCCAGTTATTTTATTCACTATTACTGGGCTGAAAAGCATGGGAAAGACATGATCGGAAAAATTTGGCGTGAGGCTAAAGAACCAGAAGATCCAATTCAAGCTTATATGCGTATAAACGGATTAACAGTGGATGGATTAAACGCAGAATTGTATGAGGCTGCGACCAAGTTTGTTACTTGGGATCTTGATGCTCTTCGTTCGCTTGGCGAAAACTATATTGGTAAGCATACCTATAAGTTTTATCAACTTACCGATGGAAGTTATCAGGTGGCATACAGTAAATGTCCCAGTTCTACTGGATACAATGTAATTCCATTAAATGTACCTACTGTTGGAACTGTTATTACGACAAGTTTTACAGCTTTAACACCTGGTTCGGCGCTGGCCACGGGAGATCCGGGTACTGCAACAAATTACAATAGTAGTTCCCTTACAAGGGCAGGTTGGCGTTATGGGTACGTTGCACTGCTAGACAATGGTCAGCGTGTTTATGGAGAAATGAACAGGAAGACAGCTGGATCGGTTGAATTTACTGTACCGGAAGGATGTGTAAATTTATGGTTTGTAGTATTGGGAGCACCGTCTACTTATGAAGCTCATCCTTGGGACGAAAAAGAAAGCAACGATGATCAGTGGCCTTATAAGTTGAAATTTTCCAACACTGATATTTTGGGTAATATAACTATTGATCCAAATGCTGCGCCCGAAGATTTGACATTAACCTATGATATTTCATTTGCTGCGGCTGATGATTATTCAGGAGCTACTGTAAACCTTAATGCTAATGGTGATATTAATAAGGTGGCTCAGGCTTTTGTAATGCAACCTTCTGCCATTTCAAGTAATATGCTTGGCGCGAAAGAAACGCCTTCGGAGGGTAAAATTGCCTTCGCCGCTGTTGAGTCTGACGGATCACTAAATTACGAGACCACAGCTAACGGATATGGTTTTTGGTTCGATAGTGTTGGAGGTGTAATCGGCTGGGGTAGTGAGAATGACAGTAAATTATTTTCCGAGTTTTCTTCAAGTAGTTTTGAATTGAACATCGGACAATATCCAGGGAAAAGTGCAGTAGGTAACACTTATACTGTTAAGGAAGCACTTATTTACACCAAGGATGGTACACAATATCAGGTTACTTTTGTAATGAATATTACAATTAAGTAATATACATAATAGACTATACAGACAGGCGTAGCCATTTGGCTGCGCCTGTCTAATTATTTCCAAAAGAGAATTATCATTTCTTTTGTATTTATTTTTTTATGATGAAAATTTATTATCATGCTCAAAAAAGGCTTGTATCTTTTACTATTGATATTTCCGTTCTGCTTAAATGGACAGGAAACAGGACATAAAATTAAGGGGATAGATAACCCATTACTACCAGGCTACTTTGCCGATCCAACCATTAAAAAATTTGGGGAAACCTTCTATCTGTATTCCACTACCGATGGAATTAAATTGGCTTCGGGAGAACCACAGGTTTGGGTAAGTAAAGATTTTGTGAATTGGTACAACACCGAAATGGATATTGAGTTACCGGATGGCTTAACCAATTGTTGGGCTCCTGATGTGATGAAAGGGAAGGATGGAAAGTATTACTATTTTATGGGGAATTGTGAACATGGCTGTAATATTTATGCCTATGTTTCTGATTCACCAATCGGGCCATGGAAAAGTCTGAAAAATGGACAGGCTGTTATTCCTGTGGGAACAGCGATTAAGGGGTTACCTGCTTTGGATGCTCAGTATTTTTTGGATGATGATGGATCAATCTATTCCTATTTCGGGACTTGGTGTTCTAGTTTCGGTGGACTTGGCTGGGCTAAAATTGATCCCAAAGATCATTGTACAATATTGGAAAGCGGATCAATTCCAATCACTCAAATTCCTGAAGTATTTGAAGCCGCTTATTTATTAAAACACAATGAAAAGTATATTCTGATGTATTCGTCAGGCGATTGCAGGTTGAGCAGCTATGCAGTTCATTACTCTTATTCTGATTCTCCGGTAGGTCCCTTTAACTACGGAGATAATTCTCCAATACTGAAAACAAATCAGGACGGAAGTATTGATAGTCCCGGGCATCATTCGGTTTTAAAAGATGGCGGTGATTATTATATCCTGTATCATCGTCATGATAATCCACATAGTACTGGTGGTGAGTTCAGACAAGTTTGCGCTGATAGACTTGATTTCCTGAATGACAGTACTATTCTTCCGGTAATTCCAACGCATAAAGGAATTGGTTATTTGAGAAAAAACCAGATCCCTGAAAAAGATTTGGCCTTTAAAGCCAAAACAACAGCTACATCTTATTATCATTTGGAATCACCGGCAACAAAATATACAAATAGCCCGGTTGATTATAAATATCTGCCTGAATATGCCACAGATAATAATAACGGAACGATGTGGAAGGCGGCATCAAGTACATACCCTCAATCATTGGTTATTGATTTGGGCAAAAAAGTGAAAGTTGCCAGAGTAATGACTCAGTTTGAGTATTCAACTTTTTACTATCAGTATAGAATTGAATGTTCTTCTGACAGCATTAATTGGTTTTTATTTTCAGACAGAACAAATAACAGGCAAAGTGGGTCACCAATGATTGATGATAACAATACAAATACCCGCTATGTTAAATTGACAGTAACCGGAGCTGAAAAAGGAGGATTGTTTCCTGCAATATGGAATTTAAAAGTTTATCCTGATTTATTTGAAATTCCTGAATTGGCCTTGCTGTCGAAAACTTCTAAGGATAATCTTTTAACGGATGATCATTTATTAATGAATTTTGACGTCGAAAATTTCGTAATGGACTCATTTGATTATTCCTTCAAAAATTCAGGAAGTTTAGGGGGATATTTTATGAAAGAAGGTGCTCCCGAAATAAAGTATATAGACAATGTAAAAGCAATTTCTTTTGATGGAGAAAGCTTTTTTAAATTAAGTGAACCTGCTCCTAACAGTTTAAGCTGGAACTCACCGTATACTGTATCTTCGTGGGTGTTTAATCCTGAAATTGGAGATGGAGAATGCCTGATAACCTGGAATAGTCGTGAAAATATGCTGCAAGGCTCCTATTCAGCATTAATGTATGGTAAAAGTAATTTTGGAGCTGTGGCTCATGGAGATGGATCTGTTGATTTAGCCTATAAAGAAATCCCCGAAGCATCAAAATGGCATCACATAGCACTGAGCTTTGATGGAATGGTTGAATCGGTATATGTTGATGGTGTTATAAATACTCAACAACCAATTAATCTATTTGTTAAAAACAGTGATATTCTGATTGGCGCAAGTGGTTCATACGCAGAGAATTATACAGGTTATATTTCAAATTCCCAGCTTTTTAACAAAGCATTAACCGTGCAGGAAATTATTGAATTAATGAAGATTACATCTCCGGATAAATAATATTCATTAATCAGTTTATTTTTCGGCAATAAGTTAAATCCAGTAAAATTAAAGGCGAAAATATTTACTCTTATGAATGGAGTGGATAAAGCCTTGATAAATCGATGTAATTGAAGAATTAAAAACATTTGTACTATTATTTTGAACAAACCGACAACTTAATGTGAGCATTTCGATACAATTTTACATTTGAAAAGTAATTAATTTCTGAAATAGTAATATTAAAAAACAGGATATAACAATGACAACAATTAAAAGAGTTTTAACACTTGCACTTTGCATTTTGTGTTTTGCTGCAAATGCTCAGGAAAAAAATAAAACAGGTGGATATCCCATTTCTCCTGTTCCTTTTACTTCAGTAAAAGTTACAGATTCGTTTTGGGGACAAAGACTGAAAGCAAGTCGTGAAGTGACTATTCCATTGGCTTTTAGTAAGTGTGAAGAAACGGGTCGATATGAAAACTTTATTAAGGCAGCACATCCAAGTGATACGATTAAAGTGGAAGGCTTTTCATTTGATGATACCGATGTGTATAAAACCATTGAAGGAGCAAGCTATTCAATGCAGACTTTTCCGGATAAAAAATTAGACAAATATATTGACAGTGTGCTGACAATTGTGGCCGCTGCGCAGGAGGCAGATGGATACTTATACACTTCCCGGACAATGAACCCTGCACATCCGCATGAATGGGCAGGAACCAAACGTTGGGAAAAAGAGGAAGACCTTAGCCATGAGTTGTACAATCTGGGACATATGGTTGAGGGTGCATTGGCACATTATCAGGCAACTGGGAAAACAAATTTTTTAGATATCGCGAAAAAGTATGCCGATTGTGCCGTAAGGGAAGTTGGCGATAAACCCGGACAGGTAACAGTAGTTCCAGGTCATCAGATTGCAGAAATGGCTTTATCAAAACTATATGTTGCAACGGGCGAACAGAAATATCTGGACTTTGCAAAGTTCCTGCTCGATAAGCGTGGTTACACCACAATAAAAAGTGAATACAGCCAGTCGCACAAACCCGTTTTGGAACAGGACGAAGCTGTTGGGCATGCCGTTCGTGCTGCCTATATGTATACCGGCATGGCCGATGTGGCTGCACTTACCGGTGATACTACCTATGTAAACGCCATCGATAGAATTTGGGAAAACATTGTGGGCAAAAAATTATACATCACAGGAGGTATTGGTGCTACAGGGCATGGTGAGGCTTTTGGTGAAAATTATCAGTTGCCTAATATGTCGGCGTATTGTGAAACCTGTGCTGCCATCGGAAATGTTTATCTCAATTACAGATTATTTCTGCTTCATGGCGAATCAAAATACTACGATGTACTGGAACGCACTCTTTATAATGGGTTGATTAGTGGTGTTTCATTGGAAGGCGATGGATTTTTCTATCCAAATCCTCTTGAATCAATTGGTCAGCACCAACGCCGGCCATGGTTTGGCTGTGCCTGTTGTCCGTCAAATATTTGCCGCTTTATTCCTTCTGTTCCCGGATATATTTATGCAGTGCATAAAAGTGATTTGTATGTAAATCTGTTCATGTCAAATAATTCGGAAATTAAGGTAGATGGAAAACCGGTAGTATTGAAACAAACAACCAATTATCCTTGGGTTGGTGATATTAATCTGGATGTAAATCCAAAGAAAAAACAAAACTTCAACCTTAAAATCCGTATTCCGGGATGGGTGTTAGGTCAGGTAGTACCAAGTGATTTATATACTTTCACCGATAACAAAAAATTATCATATTCAGTTAAAGTAAACGGGCAGTCTGTTACAAGTCAACTTAAAAATGGTTATTTCACCATCTGTCGTACTTGGCGTAAAGGCGACAAGGTTGAAGTTCATTTCGATATGGAACCGCGTACCGTAAAAGCCCATCCATTGGTAGAGGCAGATCAGGGCAGAGTTGCAATTGAGTGCGGTCCGGTAGTTTATTGTGCTGAGTGGCCTGATAATGATTATAGTGTATTGAGTGCTGTTATTCCACAAAAACCGGTATTTACTGTTGAAAACAAACAAGACTTGCTTTATGGCATCAATATGATTCATACCGATGCTCAGGTACTTAATTACAACAAACAAGGTAAAATCGAAGTAAAAGATGTTCAATTGAACATGATTCCTTACTATGCCTGGGCTCATCGTGGAAGCGGTGAAATGACAGTCTGGCTTTCCAACGATTTAAGTACAAGTCGTCCCATGCAGCAACCCACTCTTGCTTCCGAAAGTAAAGTTAATGCCTCGCATTTGGTGAAAGCAATTAGTGCGGTTAACGACCAACTCATCCCTAAAAATGGTAAGGCTCAAGCTGTACCTTATTACCATTGGTGGCCTAAAGAAGGAACCACAGAATGGATTTCATACGAATTTGACGGTGAGGAAACTGTAAGTGGTTCAACAGTTTATTGGTATGATGATGCTCCTTGGGGCGGTTGCCGTATTCCAAAAGAGTGGAAAATCTACTATAAAAATAAAGACAGTGAGTGGATGCCTGTTGAGAATAATGAACCCTACACTGTAACAAAAGATGTTCCCAGCAAAGTTTCATTCAAAGCAGTGAAGACCACTGCAATAAAACTTGAAGTGAAATTGCCTGAAAAAAACGCGTCAGGAATTTTCGAATGGGAATTGGAATAGTTCCGATACCGAATTTTCATACTAAATATAGATATATAATGAAATTAAGATATTATAGTTTCCTGATATTGTTTGGTTTTCTTGCATTTTCTTGTGCTAAAAAGGAGAATGAAACTGTAGGACATTTAAATCCGGTTCCCTTTACCTCTGTTCATTTAAATGATCAGTTTTGGGCTCCTAAAATTGAAATTAACAGAACGGTGTCAATTCCATCAGCATTTAAAAAGTGTGAAGAGACCGGGCGAATGGATAATTTTGCTCTTGCCGGAGGTTTGATCAAAGGAGAACACCAAGGTGATTTTCCATTTGATGATACGGATGTTTATAAGGTGCTGGAAGGAGCTTCATATACGCTGGCTGTAGAGTACGATGCTAAATTAGACCATTATTTGGACAGCCTGATTACTTTAATTGGAGCAGGACAAGAAGAGGATGGTTACCTGTACACTTGCTTAACCAACAAATGTGAGCGTTTAAAAGGCTGGTACGGAAAAGGGCGCTGGGATCGGTTAAACAGTCACGAACTTTATAACTGTGGTCACTTGTACGAAGCTGCAGTTGCTCATTATCAGGCAACAGGAAAACGTTCCTTACTTACTATTGCGATTAAAAATGCTGATTTGGTGAATCAGGTTTTCGGCCCGGGCGAAGGACAAAAGAAAGTTCCATCAGGGCATCCGATTGTGGAGATGGCTTTGGTAAAATTATATCGGGTTACAAATGATGAAAAATACCTTAAACTGGCACGATTTTTTATCGACGAAACAGGTAAGGGTACCGACGGTCACAAATTGAGCGAATACAGTCAGGACCACAAACCAATTGTGGAACAGGATGAAGCAGTTGGTCATGCTGTTCGTTTGGGATATCTCTACTCAGGTGTAACTGATGTTGCTTCCTTGATGCACGATAAGCAATTGATGGAAGCCACCAAATGTGTTTGGGAAAATGTGGTTTCGAAAAAATTATACATTACTGGTGGAATTGGTTCCCGTGCTCAAGGTGAAGGCTTTGGCCCGAATTACGAATTGCCTAACATGACTGATTATTGTGAGACTTGTGCTTCGATATCAAATGTTTACTGGAACTACCGTTTGTTTCTGAATGATGGAAATTCAAAATACTACGATGTACTTGAACGTGTGTTGTACAACGGAGTGATTTCGGGTGTATCCTTAAGCGGCGATAAATTTTTCTACGATAATCCTCTTGAATCTGTTCATAATCATGATCGTGCACCTTGGTTTGGATGTGCTTGTTGTCCGGGCAATATCACCCGGTTTATGGCCTCGATACCAGGTTATGTTTATACTACTGATGAACATTCTGTGTATGTAAATTTATTTTCTGAAGGTCATGCTGACATTGCGGTAGGAAAGGATACCCTGAGTCTGTCACAAAAAACACAATACCCTTGGAGTGGTAAGCTTACAATTTCAGTTGATAAAAAGACAAATGAACGTATTGGTCTGAAAATTCGCATTCCGGGATGGGCACAAAATCAACCTGTACCATCTGATTTGTATCACTTTGTTGAAAATAGTACTGATACTTATACCATTAAAGTAAATGGAAAGAAGAAATCACCCGAAATGGTGAATGGTTATGCCATTTTGAGAGAAAAGTGGGATGCGGGAGATCAGATAGAAGTTGAATTTCCAATGCCTGTGCGCAAAATTAAAGCCAGTGAAAAGGTGATCAATGATCATAACAAATTGGCTTACCAACGTGGTCCAATAATGTATTGCTTCGAGGATAAAGACAACAATAATGCGTATTTATTCGATGAGTTTGTATCGCCGGATGCAAAGGTGAGTTCTCAATTTGAAGAAAACCTTTTAGGTGGGGTGGTAACACTTACAATGAAAGCAAGCAGGGTAAGTCAATCGGGAGATGCAAAAACAATTGAACCTGCAAATCTTAAAGCCATTCCATATTATGCATGGAACAATCGGGGAACAGCAAATATGTTGGTTTGGCTGCCTTCCGCTGAAGAATCGGTTATCGTAAAACCAGCTTATTCACCTGCAGATTCGGCCAAGGCATTTTCATCAACAGATTGGGCTCCGGGTTTGAATGATGGGTTTACACCTAAGAATTCAGGTGATACCGATAAATCATATTTCTACTGGTGGCAGAAAGAAGGATCGGAGGAAACTGTTGATTATGAATTTAAAGAACCTGTTGTATTGTCTCAGTCATCGGTTTATTGGCTTAATATGGATCACTACGACGGCAATTATAAGGTGCCCGAAAAATGGTCATTATTATACAAAGACAGCAAGGGGAAATGGGTTCCTGTTGAAACAAGCGATGCTTTTACAGTGGAACTTGATAAATACAATACAGTGAATTTTAAGCCTGTAAAAACAAAAGCACTTCGAATTACGGCTCAACTGCAAAAAGACGAGTCGGGTGGTATTTTGGAATGGAAAGTAAAATAATTGAGACTGTAATTTTCTGATAACTATATAATTATTAAAATATGAGATTCGATTTTTGTAGTGCTTTATTCTTTTCAATTTGTATTGGAGTTGGATTATCTTCTTGCTCAGGTATCGAAGATAATCGGATAAGCACGAACGGTCCTGAAGTGGTTGAATTTAAAGTACTGCCATTTGATTTAAAGGATGTTAAATTGCTTGATGGACCTTTCGAAAAGGCCATGGAATTAAATGTGCAGAGCTTGTTGAATTATGAACCAGACAGATTGCTGGCAAAATTTCGGATCGAAGCAGGTCTTCAGCCTAAAGCAGAGCATTATGATGGCTGGGAGGCAAATACAATAGCAGGACATAGCTTAGGGCATTATTTAAGTGCCTGTGCCTTAATGTATAATTCAACAAACGACAAGCGTTTTCTTGACCGGGTTAACTACATTGTTGATGAATTGGAAGCTTGTCAGAATGCTGATGGTGAGGGATATATAGGTGCTTTCCCTGACGGAAAGCATATTCTTGAAGAAGAAGTAGCAAAAGGAGATATACGTTCGAAAGGATTTGATTTGAATGGAATTTGGGTGCCCTATTATACCGAGCATAAAGTGATGGCTGGTTTGACTGATGCTTATAATTTATGCGGGAATAAGAAGGCTTTACAAATCAATATAAAATTTGCAGATTGGTTAATAACCATTGTAAAAGACTTAAATGATGAACAAATTCAGAACATGCTGGATTGTGAGCATGGAGGAATTAATGAGTCGTTGGCTGATCTTTATGGATTAACCAAGAATGAGAAATATCTGCAGCTGTCTAAGGTTTTTCATCACAAAAAGGTGCTTGATTCTTTGGCTCATCATGTTGATATTTTGCCGGGAATACACGCGAATACACAAATTCCAAAATTAGTTGGATGTGCACGTCGTTATGAGCTTACCGGGGATTTGTCTGATAGAGAATCGGCTGAGTTTTTCTGGGATCGTGTTGTAAATCATCACTCCTATGTTACAGGAGGTAATTGCAATCATGAGTATTTTGGGGAGTCGGATCATTTGCGCAACCGCCTTAGTCAAAATACCACTGAAACATGTAATGTGTACAATATGTTGAAGCTGTCCCGTCATCTTTTTGAGTGGGATGCCGCTCCTGAAGTTGCCGATTTCTATGAAAGAGCATTATTCAATCATATTTTATCCTCTCAGCACCCTGTTGATGGTCGGGTGATCTATAATTTGTCATTGGAAATGGGTGGTCATAAGGTATATCAGGATCCGTATTGGTTTACATGTTGTGTGGGCACAGGAATGGAGAATCATTCAAAATATGGAGCAAACATTTATTTTCACAACAATAATGAATTATATGTGACTCAATTTATTGGTTCTCAATTAAACTGGAAAAGCAAAGGTGTGATTGTAAAACAGACAACTGTTTACCCAGAAGAACAAGGAACAAAATTGGAGTTTAACTGCGAAAAACCAAGCAAATTTGTACTTAAGTTACGCTACCCAAAATGGGCAGAAAATGGTGTGGAGATTTATATCAATAAGGAAAAGATATCTGTTGATCAAAAGCCGCAAAGTTTTATTTCCATTGAAAGAACCTGGAAAAATGGAGATGTATTGGAATATAAGATGCCTTTTTCACTTCGTTTGGAAACCATGCCTGATGACAGCAACCGTGTTGCGGTTATGTATGGTCCGATGGTAATGGCTGGTGAATTGGGCCCGGAAGACGATCCAAAAGCAACTGATGCAATGTATGTGCCTGTAATTATGACAGAAGATAGAGATCCTTCGAATTGGTTGAGTTCTGTTGAAGGAGAAGTAAATACATTCAAAACCGACTCGGTTGGATATTTGCATGATTTTGTTTTGAAGCCATTCTATAAAGTGCATGATGTAAGGTATTCTGTATATTTTGATATTTTCAACCAGGAATCATGGGCGAAATACCAAAAGGAATACCAAGCTAAACAAGCACAGAAAAAGAAATTGGAAGAAATGACAGTTGACTTTTTCCAACCAGGAGAAATGCAGCCCGAACGGGATCATAATTTTACAAGCGAAAAATCATCCGTTGATGTGATAAAAAATAAAAGATCCCGTGTTGTTAACAGAGGTGGTGTAATGTCCTTCGAAATGGGATTGATGAAAGGAAATCGATTGGCTTTGGCTGTTGAATATTGGGGCGGAAGTACCGGTGCTAAAACATTTGATATCTTGATTGACGGAAAATTACTTGCTACAGAAAATATCGCAGATAAAAAGCCGGGTGAATTCGTTGATATCTTATACCAATTGCCCGATGATATTTGCATGACCAAAGATAAAGTGTTGGTTACATTTAAACCTCACGAAGGGCATAGAGCAGGACCGGTATTTGGTGTAAGAACTGTTAAGCAATAAATAAGGAAAGAATATTTTAGTTAGTTTTTTAATGGTGGATAGTTCTGAAAACTGCAAATCTCAAAAGAGAGATTTGCAGTTTTTTTTTTTGTCTGTGAGAGGATATTTTTTTTCAATAAAATGACTTATAACACATGCTTGTTACTTTTTTAAACAATAGTGATAGTCCAAAGCCTAAAGAATAGACAGATTTGAGTCATATTTTTTAACCCAAAAATAACATTTATGAAAAAAATTGTCATCCCCCCTCAACAGCTTGGTAATAAAAACAGCTGTTTAAGGTTTTTACTTGTTTTAGTGATTTTTATGTGCTTATCTGGGCAGGTTTTCTCCCAAAAACTTGCTCAAGGTTCTGTCGTCGATGATTCTGGAGTTCCATTACCGGGTGTTTCTGTATTTATTGATGGAACAACCGTTGGCACAGTGTCCGATATCGATGGTAAATTTATGATTCAGGCATCTGCTGGAGATGTAATTCATTTCTCATTTATTGGATTTAAAGATCAGAAGGTTGAGTATACTGATCAGGTATTAAGCATTGTTATGAGTCCGGATGTTTTTGGACTGGATGAAGTTGTTGCAATCGGTTATGGTAGTGTTAAAAAAGGTGATGTTACCAGTGCTATTGCATCCGTTAAGTCTGATGATTTTATTAAGGGAGCTGTAAAAGATGCTGCTCAATTGATTCAAGGAAAAGTTGCAGGTTTAACCATTGCAACACCTTCAGGAGATCCAACAGAAGGAGCGGCAATCATGTTGCGGGGAAATTCCTCATTGTTAGGAAGTTCTGCTCCTTTGGTGTTGGTTGACGGTGTTCCGGGAAGCCTTGAATCTGTTGCTCCGGAAGATATTGAATCTATCGATGTATTAAAAGATGGATCGGCTTCGGCAATATATGGTACCCGGGGAACAAATGGAGTTATCATTATTACAACAAAAAGAAGCACTAAAGGTATGGAACCTACCATTTCCTACGATGGTTATGTCTCAATTGCATCTATCAGCCGAAAGCTCGATTTTATGAATGCTGAAGACTTAAGAGCAAAGTGGAATGAAGGTTATTCGTTTACAGGAGCTAATTTGGAAGATTATGGAGCCAATACAGATTGGCTGGATGAAATTACAAGAAAAGCTGTCAGCCATGTTCATAATGTTGTTTTTAGAGGTGGCACTAAAAATACAAGTTTAACAGCCTCACTTAATTATAAAAATAATCAAGGTGTTTTTATTAAAACAGATAATGAAAAATATACCGGTCGTATTGATGTTAGTCACAGCATGTTTGATGGTAAATTAACTGCAGATATCGGGACTATAATCAGCGAACAAAATTACTGGACTGGTGGAGATGGATATAGTTTTAATAAATATGTTTACCGACAGGCATTAATCCGAAATCCGACTGAACCAATTAAAAATGAAGATGGTCGTTGGTATGAGCGCGATGTATATTTTTACGATAATCCAGTGGCATACCTGAAAGAATCTGATGGTGAAAACAAGTACCGTAATGTGAGATTTAAGGCCAGTTTAACTTATAAATTATTTGAAGGGCTTAATGTAAAGGGAATGTACACCAGAAAAAGCAATTCAAACATTCGCGGATATTATGAAACTAAAAATCATGTATCAACCACTAAGTATGGGTCAGAAGGTTTTGCTTCCCGTGGTACCGAAAATTATTTGGGTAACTATACAGAGCTAACTGTAAATTATAAGAAAGTGATAGCCGGGGATCATAATTTATCTGTTCTTGCTGGTTATAATTATGAAGACAACATGACGGAAGGATTCTGGGCCAACAACAAATACTTTCCTACTGATGGATATACGTACAATAATCTAGAAATTGGAAGTGGTTTGACCAAAGGAGAAGCCGGTATGGATAGTTATAAATACTCTGATAAATTGATTGCTTTCTTTTCCAGAGTAAGTTATTCTTTTGCCAATAAGTATTTATTCATGGCAAGTCTTCGTAGAGAAGGTTCTTCCCGGTTTGGTAAGGATCATAAATGGGGAAATTTCCCTGGAGTTTCTTTAGGATGGAGAATGTCTGAAGAAGATTTTGTTAAAGAAATTAACTGGATTGATAACTTAAAATTACGTGCTGGTTTTGGTGTTACCGGTACTAATGTGGCAGATTCTTACAATTCTTTAAGTAGTTTAAATTATAGCGATTATTTTTATTCCAATAAAGAATGGGTTCGAAAGTTAGTTCCTGCCCGAAATGATAATCCTGATTTGCGTTGGGAGAAAAAAGAGGAAATTAATATAGGACTTGATTTTGGATTATTAAATGGTAGAGTTAGCGGAGCTTTTGATTTTTATAACAGAAAAACCAAAGATGCTTTATGGAATTACGATGTTCCAACACCACCATACCTGTATGGCAGCATCATGACAAATGTGGGAGAAATTAAAAATCAGGGTTTTGAAGCTTTGATTAATGTGACTCCTATTAAAACACCAAACTTTGAGTGGAAAGCTAATATGACCTTTTCAACCAACAAAAATGAATTGGTTTCTTTATCAAATGACAAGTTTAAAACCACAAATGATTTTTTCTATCCGGAAGATGGTTATACCGGCGAGCCGATTCAAACAACAACTCATATTGTGAAAATAGGAGGTGAAATAGGAAATTTCTATGGATTAAAGAGTGTTGATATCTCAGATGATGGCATTTGGATAATAGAAAAACCTAATGGTGAAAGAATTTCTGCAGCAGAATCATCAACAGATGATCGTCAGGTATTGGGGAATGGAATTCCAAAATACTATGCCAGCTGGAACAATAGCTTTCGATACAAAAACTTTGATTTGAACATAAACATGAGAGGAGCATTTTCTTATCAAATTTTAAATTTTTCTCGGATGTTTTATGAAAATCCAAAGATTGCATACAACACCTTAAATTCTGCTTATGATAAAGTTTATGGAAAAGCTGTATTGAATGATGATCAGCGTTATGTAAGTTATTATGTTGAGGATGGTGATTATTGGAAAATTGATAATATTACCTTGGGATATACTGTAAATCTTAAAAATAAAGATGTTTTCAAAAATCTAAGGGTTTACGTATCAGGATTGAATTTACACACTTTTACTGGTTACAAAGGGATTGATCCTGAGGTGAAACAAACAGGTTTAGCTCCGGGTAATGATGAACGAGACAAGTATCCTACTACAAGAACATTTACATTTGGTGTTAACGTAACCTTTTAAACTTGGAATCATGAAATTAATATATAAAAAAGAACGTATATATGTAAAGCCGGCATTTACTGGTTTTATTTTATTGCTTGCAATTTTGTTTGGAGGCTGTGTTAAATTGGATGAGGAAGTTTATTCTGAAGTATTGGAAGAAACTTTTACGGCAACCGAAGCTGATGTAACAGCATTAATCGCTTCTGGTTATACCCCGCTTCGTTACATTATGGGGTGGCAGGGCTTATTTGATATTCAGGAGGAACCTGGTGATATTATTATTACTCCAACAAGACCAAATGGATGGGATGATGGGGGAACTTATAAACGAATGCACTTTCATACATGGGATAACGAACAATGGCAATGCCGAAACACCTGGCTGACCTGTTATGAGGCGATAAATAATGTAAATCGGGTGATGTCTCAAATTCAAAGTGGATCACTTCCAATTGAAGAAGAACAATCAGTAAAAGTATTAGCAGAGTTGCGTGCATTGCGTGCATTGTGGTATTCAATTCTTTGTGATACTCACGGAAATGTTCCTCTTGTTATTGCTTATAATGATGAATTGCCTAAACAATCTTCAAGGGCAGATATTTATAAATTTATCATTGATGAGTTAACTGATACTGATGTTATTGAGAATTTAACCGAAGTTGTAGATCAAACGACATACGGGCGTATCACAAAATGGGCTGCTTATCAGCTATTGGCCAGGATGTATCTAAATGCAGAAGTGTATAGTGGCACTGCAGAATGGGAGAAATGTATTCTTGCTTGTAACAAAGTGATTGCTTGTGAGAAATATGATCTTGAATCAAATTATAAGGATATTTTTAAAGTTGATAACGAAGATTCTGATGAAATAGTTTTTGCTGTTCCTTATGACAATAAAAATGGAACTGGCTGGAATGCGCACATGAAACAGCTGCTGCCTGCACATCGTGATGTTTTTAATATGACAGCGCAACCATGGGGTGGTTCAAGTGCAAATCCTCAGTTTATTAATAGTTATGATCCTCAGGATAAGCGATTTGATGCGACATGGTTACATGGTGATCAGCTTAATGCGACTAATGGGAGTGTTGTAATGACTTTAGTCAACAAAATGCCTAGTATTTATGATTGCGAATTTGAGGAAGGTTATCGTGTTTGTAAATATGAAATTGAAGCTGGATGTAAAAGTAACATGAGTAATGATTTGCCTTATTTTAGATATGCAGATGTATTACTCATGAAGGCTGAATGCTTACTTCGTACAGGAAAAAGTGATGAGGCAGCAGTTTTGGTTAGTGAGGTGAGAACCCGTGATTTTGACGATATTAACGATGCAAAGGTAACCGGAGCTGAATTGTTGGGAAATACAACCATTCAATATGGAACATTGGCCGAAGATGGAACAATCGATTCTCCCGGAGATCAGTCTGCTGTATTGTATGGTCGGTTTTTAGATGAATTGGGTTGGGAGTTTGCTGCTGAATTCAGACGTAGAACAGACATGATTCGATTTGGTGTATACCAAACAAAAAGCTGGTACAATCATGAACCTCAAGGGGCGCATACGATCCTTTTTCCAATTGGGCTGGAAGAACTGAATACCAATTCAAATTTGGTTCAAAACCCTGGGTATACCGGAGGTTAATGACCTTTAGAATAGAATAACATATCGCAAAAGCATTTTAAGGTTCTTTTGAACATAGAATGTTTTTGCGATTTTCTTGTAAGTTGGTTTATAATCTTTTTTACTTAGGGGATTCATCTGTAAATAAATAATTTCATCGAACTGAAAAAATATTGAAAATGATAAGAAAGTATTTTTTAATTTTGATTGTTTTTCAGGCATTTCAAGGATACAGTCAAAAATTTGAGGAGTTAGCACTTACGCCTCCAATGGGATGGAACAGCTGGAATAAATTTGGCTGTAATGTAAGCGAAAGTCTGATTATGGAAATGGCTGATGCAATGGCCGAAAGAGGAATGCGGGAGGCTGGTTACGAATATTTGGTGATTGATGATTGCTGGCAGGTTGGCCGCGACAGTCTTGGAAATATTATTGCCGATCCGGAACGGTTTCCGTCAGGAATGAAAATACTTGTTGATTATGTGCATAGCAAAGATTTAAAATTTGGCATTTACTCCTGCGCCGGATCAATGACCTGTCAGTCTCGTCCGGGCAGTCGTGGATATCAGTTTCAGGATGCGCGTACTTATGCATCGTGGGGCGTAGATTATTTGAAATACGACTGGTGTTTCGATGAGGGACAAAAAGCCGAAGCCGCCTACAAAACAATGAGTGATGCTTTAAAGGCATGCGGAAGACCAATTGTATTTTCGATTTGCGAATGGGGCGAAAGTGAGCCTTGGAAGTGGGGGAAAGGAATCGGACATTTGTGGAGAACAACGGCCGATATTCGGGATTGTTACCAATGTACTTTTGATTGGGGCGGGCTTGGAATTCTCGACATCATTGATAAACAAACCGATTTATATGAATTTGCAGGTCCCGGACATTGGAATGATCCTGATATGCTGGAAGTGGGAAATGGAGGCATGACACCGGATGAAAATAAAACACACTTTTCGATGTGGGCCATGTTGGCCGCACCATTGATGGCAGGAAACGACCTGCGAAATTTGGATAAGGGAACAGCTGAAATTCTTATGAATGAGGAGGTAATAGCAATTGATCAGGATTCAGATGGGCACCAGGCCAGAAAATTTATGGACATGGGCGAATATGAAATCTGGGCAAAACCTCTTGCTGACGGAGAAGTGGCTGTTTGCTTTTTAAACCGTACTGATAAAGTTTGGAAACTGGATTACGACTGGAAAAAACAGACGATGTATTTTGCCACAGATGTTAGTATCCATCGAAATGTATATCATGTAAAAGATTTGTGGGAACATAAAATTATTGGGAAAACCAATGAAAATCTTGTTAAAGAAATTCCTCCTCATGGAAGCTTGTTGGTTCGCTTGTCGAAGTTAAATAAATAATAAAAAACATTATAAATGAAAAAAATTCTTATTCTTATCGCGGTTTTGATGCCTTTGTACGTGGCATCTGCAAAGAATGAAAAAACGGATCAGTCAGGGCAAAAAATATTTACTATTACATCTCCGCCTTCCGGTTTTAAATTCGATTCATTCTATAAAAAGTATGTTAACGTGAATGGAATTCATATTATGAGCTCCAATAAGGTTCCTGATTCCGCTTTTTATGTAGCTTGTAATATTGTCGATTTTATGACTAAAAGTTTGCCGGGTGAAGTTTTAAATCAGATGGTTAAAGAAAATGCCCGGCTTGCAATTATGGCTCGCTACGAAGGGACAACAGATATTCCGGAACATGCTCATTTGGCTCAGGACACTACATTGAACTGGGATTTGAGAGCCCGGGGACTTGGCGGTGATATGGAACTGCCGTTAACATCTTGTGCTGAAGAGAATCTGCTTGCTTATCAGATTGATAAATATCATGCTGAAGATATTTTGGTTCATGAATTTGCACATGCAATTCATTTGATTGGAATTGCACCAATCGATTCTACATTCAACAATTTACTGCAGGAAAAATTGGATAATGCCATTGCTAAAGGGAAATACAAAAAAATGTATGCCGCTACCAATATATATGAATACTGGGCCGAAGGAGTTCAGAACTGGTTTAATGTGAATGCCGAAGTTAAGGTTCCTGATGGAAAACACAATTGGGTGAATACCCGGGAAGATATGAAGAAATACGATCCTGATTTGTATGAAATTGTTGCGCGGTATTTTCCTGAATTCGAAAAAAGTCCATCCCGTCATTCTACAGCCAATTTATATCGGGAATAGTAAAAGAAAAAAATGGTTGCTGAATAGGAGTGTGAAAGCCTTTAATAATTTACATCATACTATTAATTAAAAACAAATGAAAGTTCAGAAAATAACGATCATTATATTTTTACTGCTTTGCGCAGGAAATATATTTGCACAGGGAGAGTTGAAAGACTATCAGGAAGCTGAAAAGTGGCTTTACTATAATTCCCGGGCTAAAGTTTATAATGCAGGAATTCAACCCAACTGGATTGGTAAGGGAGATTCATTATGGTATTCAACCAAAACAAGAAAAGGGAATGAGTATTTTTTGGCAGACTTAAAAAAGAAACAAAAAACACCTTTGTTTGATCATGAGAAACTGGCAGAAAAAATTTCCGGTTTTTTGCATAAAGAATACAAAGCGTATGATTTAAAATTAACCGGACTTAGTTTAAAGGGTAGAGATACATTAAAGTTTACTGTAGACACTTCTTGTTTTAAAATCAATTTAAAAAACTATCAATTAAAATTGGCAGTTAATCCCGAAAAAAGAAATATAACTGAGGTGCCTGCTCCAAACAACAAACAAATTGCATTTATAAAGGATTATAATATCTATCTGAAAGACAAAGATGGCAGTAATATTGTTCCCTTAAGTAAAGATGGGTGTGAAACACTTAGTTATGGCAATTCCATTCCGTGGGAATTTGTGCGAAATGAAAGCAAAAAGCAAGATGTAGAATACGGAATAAGTGCGTATTGGTCTCCTGACTCAAAATATCTTATTTGCAGCAAATTTAACCGTAAAGAAGCTCAAAATTTATATATGTATCACAGTGCTCCTGAAAAAGGATTGCGGGCCGAAGTATACTCTTATGAACGTGCACTTGCGGGTGATACATGTCTTGCTAAAACTTCGTATGTTATTTTTAATATCGAATCGGGTAAACAAATAGAATGTGACCTTCCTGAATATGCAAGCTTTTTAGAAGGTGGTTTTGAATGGAAATCTGATAAACATGCTTATATCATTCGCTACCAAAGAGGGTATCAAACAAGGGAATTAATTGATATAAATGTTGAGACTGGAAAATCCAGAACCGTGATTTCCGAAACCGCTGACACCTATGTGGATGTAAATATGCTTTTGTACCGGATAAATAAAACCAGTAACAAAATTATTTGGTCATCGGAGAAAGAAGGATGGAATCAATTGTATTTGTACGATTATGAAACCGGTAAGCAAATAAATAAAATCACCAAGGGTGAATATGTGGTCCGCGAAATCTGTAAAGTGGATGATAAAAAGGGGAAAATATATTTCACTGCCTGTGGTATCGAAAAAGGTGACCCATATTACACGTATTTGTATTCAATCAACATTGATGGCTCAGGATTGAAATTGCTGAGCCCTGAAAATGCAACTCATACCTGTTCAATAAGTCCGAATGGTAAATATGTATTCGATGATTATTCGCGGGTTGATTTGCCAAACCATTTTTTAATTCGAGATGCGAAAAATGGAAATAAGATTTTGGATATTGCACAGCTTGATATTGAGGACCTTGTTGCAATGGGATGGAAAGCTCCGGAGATGTACAAAGTAAAAGCGAGAGATAACAAAACAGACATCTATGGAGTGATTTATCGTCCTTTTAATATGGATTCTACAAAAAGGTATCCGATAATAGATGGAACTTATTCTGGTCCGCAAACAATTCGAACACCTAAATCATTTACTTCGGCCTTGTACAGTATGGATGTGTCATTGGCACAAATCGGTTTTGTGGTGATTACGGTTGATGGACTGGGTTCTGCTTACCGGTCCAAAAAATTTCATGATTTCTCTTATAAAAACCTTGGCGATATAGGTGCTCCCGATCATATCAAAGCCATCAGGGAAATGGCGGTTAAATATCCATATATCGATATCGAAAATGTTGGAATTTATGGTCATTCGGCCGGAGGATACGATGCGGCACATGCACTGTTAACTCATCCTGATTTTTACAAGGTTGGCGTTTCTTCTGCAGGGAATCACGATCACAGAATTGCCAAAGCATGGTGGCCCGAATTGTACATGGGTTTTCCGGCAGGGAAACATTACGACGAGCAATCCAATTTGTCTTTAGTAGATCATCTGCAAGGGAAATTAATGCTGGCGCATGGTAACATGGACAACAACGTAAATGCGGCTTCATCCATGCGAATGGCAGATGCCTTAATAAAAGCCAATAAAGATTTTGAATTGCTGTTGGTACCGGAATGCGATCACAGCAGTCTTTATTACAATAAATATTTCATCAGGAAACGCTGGGATTATTTTGTGAAGAATTTGTGGCACAAAGAAGCTCCTGATTGTTACGAGATAAAAAAATAAATTGTAATTATTTAGTATATATATCATAGGTAATTGACGCCCACTGCTTTAATGGAAAGAAGTGGGCGTTTTATTTGAAATAATAGGCGCTGAATAAGGTTGAACTTAATTTCATTGTTGCTAACAATATGACCGGGAATAGTCGCTTATTTTTTTATGTTTTTTGTAGTTTGACGGGAAAAAAGTGACTTAGCATAAATAAAAAAATACTGTTTTTTACACGAAATGTTAAAAAAAAATTACACATTTTTGTTTAAATTCTGTAATAAAAATCTTTTATAAATGGAAACAATCATCAAAGTAAATTCTATTTCGCAACTGCATAGTATGTTAGCGGTTGCCCCTCCCCAGCATCCTTTAATCAGTGTGATTGATGTGTCGAAATTGAAAATAACAGAAGAGTTAGTCGGTGTTAAAGTTAGTGCTGATTTTTATTATATCGGGTTAAAAAATGCCGATTGTGCTTCTCATTATGGGAAAAATGATTACGATTTTGATAAAGGAGTATTGGCATTTACAGCTCCGCAACAAGTTATTGCAGCAAAATCGACCACTGATTTTGATCAGGAACATGGCTGGATGTTGTTCTTTCATCCGGATCTGATTAGAGGAACTTCTTTGGGTGATAACATTGACAATTATTCATTCTTTAATTACGATACTCATGAGGCATTGCATTTATCAGATAATGAAAAGGAAACATTAAATGACTGTATTCAAAAAATAATAAGAGAATGCAGCTTGAGTACTGATAACCATAGTCAACGAGTTATCGTTTCATGTTTGGAGTTGCTCTTAAATTATTGCCTGAGATTTTATGAAAGACAGTTTGAATCCAGAGCAATCCAGAATAAAGATATCCTGGTGAAAGTTGAAAATGTACTAAAAGAATATATGCAACCAGAGTTGCTTGAGAAGTATGGGTTGCCTAAAGTTTCATACATAGCGGAAAAAGTAAATCTCTCGCAAAATTACCTTAGTGACTTATTGAGAAAAGAAACCGGCAGAAGTGCCAAAGATCATATTGATAGTGTTCTAATTGACAAAGCAAAATCACGCCTTTTATTTACTCAGGATTCTGTTTCCGAAATTGCATATTCATTGGGATTTAAATATCCGCATTATTTTGGTCGCTTATTTAAAACAAAAACAGGTCTTACACCTCAGGAGTACCGAAAATTGACATAAAATAACATAGTTGATCTTTAAAAACAAAAGAGGCTGTTGTGCAAACCGAGCATAACAGCCTCTTTTGTTTTTCCAATTCTCCCAAAATAGTGGTTTTGTGTTGCGAAATCGGTGATTTGTGTTGTCAATACAGTGATTTATGTTGTTGTAACCTCTGGCCAACTTGTATATTTGAACATAGAAAGTTGATTTTAATACGGTGTCTATAGGTTCTAATTCGGAGATTGTTTGTCAGTATCTGTAAGTGTCTTATTCACTTTCATCCAAACAGGCAACAATCGAATAGAAGATAATATCTACAACCTTAACCATTGATTTCATAATTAAAAACCCAATATAATGAAGCCTAACTATTTCTCACTTTTGAAAATCTGTTTTTTATTTTTATTGATGGGGCTAAACCCGTTATATGCAGTCGATAATCCACCAGTAATGAATGGAAATGATACTTCTCCAAAGTATTATACCGAAACAAATACTCCGGTAACTGTATTCCCAAACTTTACCATTACCGATGCTGAAGGTGATAATATTAAAGGATTAACCATATCTTTTAATTCTACCGGCCATCACAGCGACCAGGATAATCTTTCATTTATTAATCAAAGCGGAATAACCGGAAGTTTTGATAAAAATACCGGAATCCTTAAATTAAGTGGAGATGCCTCACCCACTAATTACCAGGCCGCTGTACGCAGCATTACCTATTCAAATGATGCTGCCACCGGTTCTGCGAGCTATGACCAGCGCACAATGACCATTTCATTGGCCAATAGCGATTATTTCTCACAAGATGAAGGTTTGGGGAATGGGCACTTTTATCAGGTTGTATTAACAGCTAAGGGTTTCAATACTTCTTCGTCAGAAGCCAGTGCAAAAACATATTATGGCTTGCAAGGGTATTTGACTGCTATTACATCTGCTGAAGAAAATACATTTATCAAAAATAAAATACCTTCGAATATTGGAGCTGTGTGGCTTGGTGGTAGTGATGCAACTACAGAAGGTAGCTGGTTATGGACCGGCGGAACAGAATCCGGAACAAAGTTTTATGACAAAGGAACTAACGTAAGTACCGGTTATACAAACTGGTATCCGGGAGAACCCAATAACGATGGTGGTGAGGATTGTCTTCTGATGTACAAGGCAAGCCGCACAGCGGGAACATGGGGAGACGGAGCTAATACCACTGGCTTAAGCTATATTGTTGAGTATGGAGGAACACCCTCAGATCCTGATATCAACCTGGCAATAACCACCAATTTGGATATGGTTCTTCCGAAAGCCCCCGGTGGTATTGTCGATAACCTTGAGCTTTGGCTTAATGCCGAAAAAGGGTTTACTTATACCAGTTCGACTAATGCCGAATGGATAGACCAGTCGCAAAATAAAATGGCGTTGAACGTTAGTTTAATACAATCCCCAAGCATTGGTACTGTAGCTCCAACTTTAGCTGAGAATTCGAATAATTTCAACTCAACCATTGCTTTCGACGGAGTGGGCACAGGATTGGCGTCCGCTGTTAATGCAGCCGATTTTGATTTTTCAGAAATGTCGGTTTTTTCAGTACAGCAGGTGGCTTCAGGTGTGTACTCTCATACCGCTTGGCACTATGACAACAATGGTTCTAACGATCTCGCTTTTTTTATAGACGGTAGCACTACTGGCAGCCAGTTCAACATCACAGTAAATAATTCGTCACTGGGAAATCTTACCACTCCTGTTTTGACTGATGATATCCCTCATCTTGTTGGATTTACGAGCAATGCTTCGTCTGCCCAAATTTATGTGGATGCAGCTACAGTGTTAAACGTGGGAGGTCGATCACAATTGGCCGCCAATGGAGCGCTGATGATCGGTCTTGACGCTGATGGAGCAGAAGCCCAGGATGGCGACAATCATTTAAAAGGAAATATTGGCGAAGTAATCATGTTTCGTAAAAAATTGTCCGATTTGGATCGACAGAAAGTTGAGTCGTATCTTGCTCTTAAATATGGCATATCGTTGACCGGGAATTACATAGCCTCAGATGGCATTACGAGTATGTGGACCGACGATAGTGACGGCTATAACATGGACATTTTTGGAATAGGTCGTGACGATGCCAGTGGGCTGAACCAAAAAGTATCTAAATCGGCAAATGATGGTTCAATTCTTACTATAGCATTAGATCCCGATTTTACTTCTGCCAATAATGCAGGTAGAACAACCGACAATGCCAACAACAAACAGTTTTTGGTAATTGCTAACAACGGAGCTACTTTGACGGCTCAGTCCACCGAACTGGATGCTGCCTCAGGCTTTAACGTCCGGATAGGAAGAGAATGGAAGGTAGATGCCACCACCAACTTCTCTCAGAACGTAAATCTTAAATTTGATGGCTATGATAATGATTGGTCTTTGATTGCTACTACTAACGGAGATTTCTCTTCGGGTGTAACCACCGTAGGCGCCTTGAACGCCGATGGTGAAATTACAAATGTGTCCTTAAGCAACGGCGATTACCTTACCTTAGCTAAGATACAAAAGGCGCCGGGCGGAGTAACAAATGGCATTTCGCTTTGGATAAAGGCGAACGATCAGGTTTTTTCTGATTTGGGCGCCACTGAAGCTACAAATAACAATACAATAGAACAATGGAGTGACCAGGGCCCTTATGGGAACAATTTTACTCAGGTAAATCCGGAAAAACCAATATATCTGGAAAATTCTTTAAATTTTAATCCGCAGGTATATTTTAATGGTACCACTGCCATGGATGGTGCGAGTTTAACAGGACTTCCTTCAGGTTCTGATGCCCGGTTGATGCGCGTGGTAGCAAGTCAAACAGCAGCTTTTACAGGAAATCATGTACCTTTTGCCCATGGAACAGCAACCCAAGATCAAGCTCATGTAATAGCGGGTTCGGTAAATAGTAATAGTCTTGTTTATGGTTCATGGGAGGCTACAAACGATATAACCAGCAGTAGTTTTTGGACATTGAACAAACCACACATTATTGGCGGAGGTTTCGATGGCTCATCAACAACATATCTTCAGGCTGACGGGGTAACGTTAACAACCGATACCGACGGTGTACCTCCAACCTGGAACACGGTAAATAGTCGTATGCGCATCGGAGCTGATATCGCAGATGTTACTGGCGAATTCTGGACAGGAAATATTGCTGAGGTTGTGGTATTCAGTGCTAATATCTCCATTGCCGATCAACAAAAGATAGATTCGTACCTTGCACTTAAATACGGTATTACTTTGGATCAAACATCAGCTGGCGATTATCTGACTTCTGATGGTACCGTTATTTGGTCAGCTTCCGATAATACAGGCTATGTAACCGACATTTTTGGTATTGGTCAGGATGACGCTTCAGGATTAAATCAAAAGGTATCACAATCAGTAAATAACAGTAACAGCCCTATTCTGGCAACAACGAATGATTTTACTTCGTCAAACTTTGATGGAAGCAGAACGGTGCTTGGTGATGGGAACTTTATAATGATGGGACACAACAACGGCACGGATAATTCGTTTACTTCAAGTTTTAACGGTGGCACCAATAACCGTTCGGACCGTGTCTGGAAAGTAGATGAGACCCGTATAGTGGGTAATGTATATTTTGCTATACCAAAAACAGCGATAACGTTCCCTTCAGGAATACCTGTTTTGGTTGCATCTAATGACTTAACATTCAACAGTTCTGACGATATTGTTAATTTAGCTGATGATGGAACCTATTATTGGGCTTCGATAAATCCTGATAATGGAGCATATTTAGCCTTTGCATCAACAACACCAGGCTTTACGGTAAGCGAAACAACATTAACAATTGATGAAAATGCAGGAACAGGTACGTTCACAGTTGTTTTAGATGTTCAGCCATCCAACGACGTGGTTTTTGATGTTACGAGCGATAAAACGGTAGAAGCCACGGTAGATATGGCAACACTGATCTTTACATCGGCTAATTGGGACACGCCGCAGACGGTGACAGTTACTGGTTTGGATGACGATATCGACAGAGATGACACGGCAACAATCACTGTTGCCGTGAAGGATGCTTCCAGCGATGACCATTTCGATGCGCTGACCGATCAAACCGTAGGAATCACCCTGACCGATGATGATACAGCTGGTTTTATAGTTAGCGAAACAGCTTTAACAGTTGCCGAAAATGCAGGAACTGGTAGCTTTACCGTAGTTTTGAATGCAGAACCAACAAGTGATGTTGTTTTTGATATTTCGAGTGATAAAACGGAAGAAACCACGGTAGATAAGGCTACTCTGACCTTTACATCGGCTAATTGGAACACGCCGCAGACAGTAATAGTAACAGGTGTGGATGATGATATCGACAGAGATGACATGGCAACAATCACTGTTGCGGTGAAGGATGTTTCCAGTGATGACACTTTCGATGCGCTGACCGATCAAACCGTAGGAATCACCCTGACCGATGATGATGTGGCACCAACAGTTTCTACATCTGCGGTTTCTTCTATCACTTCAAGCTCAGTAACTATGGGAGGTGATATGTCAGATAAAGGTAGTGCTGATGTAACCGAAACCGGGGTTGTCTATTCTTCGATAAACGCATCTCCCGAGATAGGAGGAGCAGATGTAACGCAAGATTCAAATGGGGCAGCGACTGGAATTTTTACTGAAACTATTGGTTCACTTGCTCCCAATACCACCTACAACTTTCAGGCGTATGCAATTAATAGTGCTGGAACGAGCTATGGTGGGGTGCAAAGTTTTACAACCAAACAAACTCAAACCATTACGTTTAATTCTCTTTCAGATAAAGCGTATGGTGACAGTGACTTTAATCCTTCAGCTACGACAAGTAGTGGTTTAACGGTCTCTTATAGTAGTTCAAATACTTCTGTGGCTACTATTGTGGCCGGAAAGATTCATATTGTTGGAGTTGGTTCATGCACTATTTATGCTGACCAAGCCGGTGACGACACTTATGATGTGGCAACCCAGGTTTCGCAAGGATTAAACATCACTCAAAAAGCCATTACGGTTACTGCAGATGCATTACAAACAAAAGTTTACGGAGATTCAGATCCGACTTTCACTTACACCACGTCAGCAACATTGGAAAGCGGTGACTCATTTAGCGGGGTACTTTCAAGAACAAGTGGAGAATCTGTAGGTTCCTACGCCATTTTACAGGGAACACTGACTGCCGGATCGAACTACGATTTAACTTTTGTGAGTAAAGATTTTAGCATCACTCAAAAAGCCATTACGGTTACTGCAGATGCATTACAAACAAAAGTTTACGGAGATTCAGATCCGACATTTACTTACACGGCATCTTCCGCATTGGAAAGCGGCGATTCCTTTAGCGGAGCACTGTCAAGAACAAGTGGAGAGTCTGTAGGTTCCTATGCCATTTTACAGGGAACACTGAGTGCAGGATCGAATTACAATTTAACTTTTGTGAGTAAAGACTTTAGCATCACTCAAAAATCCATTACGGTTACTGCAGATGCATTACAAACAAAAGTTTACGGAGATTCAGATCCGACATTTACTTACACGGCATCTTCCGCATTGGAAAGCGGTGACTCCTTTAGCGGAGCACTGTCAAGAACAAGTGGAGAGTCTGTAGGTTCCTATGCCATTTTACAGGGAACACTGAGTGCAGGATCGAATTACAATTTAACTTTTGTGAGTAAAGACTTTAGCATCACTAAAAAATCCTTGACCATTACAGCCGAAAACAAAAGCAAAGTTTACGACGGCGCGGTTTACAGCCCGTTTACGGTAAGTTATTCCGGTTTCGCAACAGGCGAAGATGAAACTGATTTATCAGGAACACTTGTTTATAGTGGAACAGCAACAACAGCAACCAATGTTGGAACCGGCTATGTCATCACTCCGGGCGGATTGACTTCATCCAATTATGCCATTACATTTGTTGATGGTTCATTGGATATAACCCAAAAAGCAATAACGGTAACAGTTGATGCAGGTCAGACGAAAGTTTACGGAGATGCAGATCCGACATTTACTTACACTGCATCTTCAGTATTGGAAGCTGGAGATTCCTTTAGCGGAGCACTGTCAAGAACAAGTGGAGAGTCTGTAGGTACCTATGCCATTTCTCAGGGAAGCCTGAGTGCTGGATTGAACTACGATTTAACTTTTGTGAGTAAAGACTTTAGCATCACTCAAAAAGCCTTGACCATTACAGCCGAAGGCAAAAGCAAAGAGTACGACGGAGCAGTATACAGTGGATTTACTGTTACTTACGCTGGATTTATAAGTGGAGAAGATGAAACTGATCTGGGAGGAGCACTTGTTTATAGTGGAACAGCAACAACAGCAACCAATGTTGGAACCGGCTATGTCATCACTCCGGGCGGATTGACTTCATCCAATTATGCCATTACATTTGTTGATGGTTCATTGGACATTACTCAAAAATCCTTGACCATTACAGCCGAAAACAAAAGCAAAGAGTACGACGGAGCCGTATACAGTGGATTTACTGTTACTTATGCTGGATTTATAACAGGTGAAGATGAAACTGAT
>NZ_MVDE01000008.1 GCF_002843385.1 Labilibaculum manganireducens | reverse complement strand
CCCAATTGGCAAAGTTGGATTTTAGCCCTTTCAGGCAAAGGATGGTGGCGTAAATCGGGATGTCCACAAGTTCATCAAGCAATGAATCTTAAATGGTTCGAGGATTTAGGTTTGTTTAATATGTCGAATAAATATGTACTGTTACAAAATTAATTTGAAATCGCCGTATACGAGAGTACGTACGGTGGTGTGAGAGGGCGAGGGAGTAATCCCTCTACCTACTCGATTCCTTAGTAAAGGAAATAAGTGACATAATGCCTGATTTGTTTTAGTGGAAGTATTAAAATTGAGAAGATTGAATATAGAATATAAAGAACCAATTTTCTTTTAGTTTGGATCTTTCTTAGAATCATATTAAATTTCAGCGAAACAAACAGATCCTATCTTGAAAAGAATTTCGATTATTTTCCTTTTAATTTCCATCAGCAGTTTTTTTGCTTTCTCAAAAGTGAAGAACAATGGAATTCCTTTTATAAAAAATTTTCCCCGAAGTCATTACAAAGGAGGAACCCAGAATTGGGACATTACACAAACACCCAATGGACTGCTTTATTTTGCTAATAACGAGGGGGTATTGGAATTTGATGGAAACAATTGGCGTGTGATTCCAATGCCGAATAATTCAGTTGTTCGTTCGTTGGCAGTAGATAGTTCGGGACAGGTATTTGTTGGTGCATATAACGAATTTGGCTATCTAAAGCCCGATAATCAAGGGAAGCTGAGCTATCATTCTCTCGTTGATCTTTTGCCTGATAATGATCGGAAATTTGATGAAGTCTGGCAAATTTTTCCTTATAAAAAGGGCATTCTGTTTCATTCGTTTCAAAAGATATTCTATTATAGGGACGGTGCAATTTCACAAATTCAGAATGAAAATGAATTTCATTTTGGTTTTCTTGTTCATGATCAGTTTTTTGTAAGAGAACAAAGAAAAGGACTTTGTGTTCTCGATGGCAGGTCTGTTGATTTAGTGAAAGGTGGTAAAATATTTGCTGATAAAGAAATTGTTAGTTTGCTTCCCTTGTCAAATGATTTGCTTCTCATTGCTACTGCATTAGATGGACTGTTTTTATATGATGGTACTCAGATTACCACATGGAACAATGATTTGAGTCAAAAATTCAAAACAGATCAGGTATATACAGGAATATCACTTGGGAATTTAAAATTTGCTTTTGGAACGGTTCGGAATGGTGTTTATATCATTAACAAGGATGGTCAAATAATTCAAAATATTAATACTGAAAAAGGATTACAGAACAATACAGTATTAAGTCTGTTTTTGGATCGAAAGGAAAATTTGTGGGTTGGATTGGATAATGGAATCGATTATCTGGAAATTAGTTCTCCTCTTTCCATTTTTCCAAAAGAAAAAGATCTTGGAGCAGGTTATGCATCAGTATATTATGATGGGTATTTGTATCTGGGAACAAACACTGGATTATTTGCGCGGAAATATGATTTTTCGCAGAGCCTAAGGAATGGAGAAGAGGCCTTCGAATTGGTTAAGAATACTTCGGGGCAGGTATGGCATTTACAAGTAGTAGACGGGGAGCTAATCTGCGGACACAATAAAGGAACATTTAGTATTGATAAAAAGGTAGGAAAGTTGATTTCTGACATAGCCGGGGGATGGAATTACATTTATAAAAAAGAGATTCCGAATGTAATGATTGGTGGAACCTATACTGGTTTAGTACTTTATGAGAAATCAAAACAAACGAATAAGAAGTGGAAATTTGTTAAAAGAATTAAAGGTTTCAATGAATCATGCCGGGAAATGGTTTGGAATGACGACAATTCGATTTGGATGTGTCATGGTTACAAAGGTGTATATCGTCTGTTCTTAAATGAAGGATTTGATGAATGTGCAAAATGCAGATTTTATGGCGAGGAAGACGGCTTTCAGTCAAATCTGGGTATAGATGTACACAAACTCCGGGATGAAATTGTTTTTTCAACCAGTAATGGTTTTTATAAATATGTGGCTGAATCGGATCGATTTGAAGTTCATCAGTCTTTAAATAATATATTTGACAGCGAAGAACCTGTTAATAAGTTGTTTGAGCAAAAGAATGGTGATGTCTGGTTTTTTCAGGCTGAAAATATAGGTTTGTTAAAGTCACAAGTAGATAATTCATATGAAATACTGAAAAAGCCATTCGCGCCTCTAAAATCTTCTTTTATTGGGGCTTTTGAGAATGTTACGGTTGTTGATAAGGAAAATGTTTTATTTGGGAATGAGGATGGTTTTGTGCATTATGATCCTACAGTTGTAAAAAAATACAATGATGCGTTTCAGACTATCATCAGAGAAGTTCGCATAAGTGGGAAAACAGATTCTATTATTTATTACGGAACTTATTCCAATGCTAAGTCAGTTCAATTTGATTCGGATAATGAAAATAGGGTTGAGCTGCCTTATAAAAGCAATGCCATTCGATTCAAATATTCTGCGCCTCAATTTAGCAATCCGGAATTGATTCGATATCAGTGTCAATTAATTGGATTTGATGAAATTCCATCACCATGGGCAAATAATTCTCAAAAAGAGTATACTAATCTTCCGGAGGGAGAATATGTATTTGAAGTGGTTTCAGAGAATCAATATGGAGTTAAATCTGCTAAGGATACATTTCATTTTACCATTTTACCTCCCTGGTATCGTTCTCACACAGCATTTGCTATATATGTTTTACTTGTATTGTGCTGCATTTACGCTGCTGTTATTATTATAAGATATAGAATTAAGTATTTGCAAAACCAGCTAAAAAAGAAGCAGGAGGAAGAGCTGAGACTAAAGGAACAAAAGTTTAGGGAAGAGGCACTTATTACGGAAAGGGAGGTTGTGCAGCTCCGGAATGATAAATTACGCAGCGAAGTTGAATTTAAAACCCGTGAATTGGCCGGATCTACTATGAATATCATCCATAAAAATGAGGTGCTTTCCTATTCGGTTGGAGAATTGAAAAAAGCTCTGAAAAAAATTAAGGATCCAACAGCTCTTGTTCAGGTAAGGCAATTAATGAAAACTATCGACGCTGAGTTCAACAGTGATCAGGATTGGGAGCAGTTCGAAGTACATTTTGATCAGGTTCACGAAGATTTCCTGAAAAGACTTCGATTACTCCATCCGCAATTAACACCAAAAGATTTACGAATTTGTGCTTATTTAAGAATGAACCTATCCTCAAAAGAGATTGCTCCGCTAATGAATATTTCTGTTCGGGGAGTAGAAATAAGCCGGTATCGTTTGCGGAAAAAATTTAATATAGCAAGGGAAGAAAATTTAATTGACTTCATATTGAACGTCTAATCAATAAAATTTATTCTGTCTAAAAAGAGGCTGGTGATGAAAATCATTAGCCTCTTTTTAATTTGATGTATGGTGGATTTAAAAAATGCTTAATTGTTAATTAATGTTAAGAAGTTGATTATTAGCGTTTTAAAAATATGTAAGTGTGCTGTGATGTAGTAATGATGTATTGGTGTTTCCAGCATGTAGAGTTTGTGATGTATTGTTTTTTTTGATTAGGATGGATGTTGGGCTTACATTGCAATCGTTGTAGGTGTATACTGTGAAAACAGAACATCGAACTAATTTCTAATCTTAACTAACTAATTTATGAAAAAAACGGTCTTGTTTTTATTTCTCACATTCTTTTGCATGGCAACATTCGCGCAAAGGCATGTTGTGACTGGTGTCGTTTCCTCTGCTGAGGATGGTACGCCCATACCATTTGCTTCAGTAGTGGTAAAAGGAACAACTATTGGAACTTC
The DNA here is from genome assembly GCF_002843385.1 of Labilibaculum manganireducens. Classification (GTDB taxonomy): domain Bacteria; phylum Bacteroidota; class Bacteroidia; order Bacteroidales; family Marinifilaceae; genus Labilibaculum; species Labilibaculum manganireducens. The sequence continues at coordinate 168,291 of NZ_MVDE01000008.1, read as the reverse complement.
AACTGATTTTGATGGTAAATACTCTATTGAAGTAACTGAAGATGCAATACTTGCTTATTCTATGATAGGGTTTGAGACTAAAGAAGTTCTTGTCGAAAGTAAAATTGTAATAAACGTTATACTACTCACTCAGACAACAGGTCTTGATGAGGTAGTTGTAGTAGGTTATGGTACTCAAAAGAAACGGGATGTGACAGGAGCTGTGTCCATTGTTGACTCTAAAACAATTGAAGCTTTAAAACCGGTTAAGGTAGAGCAGGCACTACAGGGAACAACTGCAGGAGTAACAGTTACTTCCGCTTCCGGTGCTCCTGGTTCAGGATTAGACATCCGTATTAGAGGAATCTCAACAAATGGTGATGCATCCCCGGTAGCAATTATTGATGGATATCAAGGTGATTTAGGAACTCTTAATCCTGATGATATTGAGACTATTACTGTTCTTAAGGATGCACAGGCAGCAATTTATGGAACAGTTGGTGCTAATGGAATTATTTTGATTACAACCAAGACAGGTCGAAAAAATACAGCGGCAACTGTAAGCTTTAATAGTTCTATCGGTATTCAGGAAACATCAAGAAAATTGCCGGTTTTAAATGCAACAGAATATGGTGTTTTATTAAATGAGGCCTATGCTGCCAATGGTGAAGCTTTGCCTTTTTTGAATGTTGCAAATTTAGGTAAAGGAACAAACTGGCAAAATGAATTGTTTGAAAGAGCTCCTGTATTAAATAACAATATTAGTGTTAATGGTGGTTCTGATAAAATTGTATACTCTTTAAGTGCTTCAGATTTGGACCAAAAAGGAATAGTTGGGAAGGATAAAACGGGTTATAAACGCAATACAGCCAGAGTAAATTTAGGAGCTGATCTTTCCGATAATTTTAAGATGAAGTCATCTGTAATTTACACGTATATCAAAAGAAAATCAATTAATGAGAATGGTCTTGGATCTGTATTATTTAATGCATTAAATATGCCTTCAACAATGCCGGTTTACGATTCAAATGGAAATTATTTCCTGGCTCCAACCAGTCTTGGGATTGAAATTATTAATCCATTAGCACAAATTGCCGATACTTATAATGATTACAATTTGAAGAAGTTGAATGGTAATTTTAGTTTGGATTACGAATATTCGAAACATTTGAAAGCGACTGCACGAATTGGATTTAATACTAGTAATTCAGAGTCTAAGACATTTAGTAAAATTGTTGATTACGGAGGAAAAGTGTTCGATAAAACACGAAGTAGTGTAAATCAGAATGCCGAAAACTTCAATGATTATACTTTTGATGCATTTGTTACTTATGATAATACTTTTAACGAAAAGCATCATTTATCAGCAACACTTGGTACTACCGTTTTTAAAGAGTGGGGAAATCATTTGGATGCGACAGGTTATGATGTTCCAAATAATTCATGGGATTTTGCAGACATAGGATTGGCTAATGGGGTTAGTGATTCCAAATCAGTTGGATCATGGACTTTTGATCAAAGAAGATTGTCGTATTTCTCAAGAATTCAATATGATTATGAAGGAAAATACTTGCTGTCAGCAATGATCCGCAGGGATGCCTCAACAAAATTTGGTCCTGATGAAAGTGTTGCTTACTTCCCTTCTGCAACTGCAGGTTGGGTTATTTCGGATGAAGATTTCATGAGCGGCATTGAAGAAATCGATTTTATTAAATTGAGAGCGAGTTATGGTTTGTTAGGATCTGACAAAATTGATAGTTATAAATACATTTCACAGTTAGATGGTGAAGCAACCTATGTTTTTGATGGTGTTTTGGCTCCGGGAACGGCTATTGGTGCAAATCCAAATCCAACTGTGAAATGGGAAGAATCAGAACAGTTTGATGTAGGAGTTGATATCAAACTTTTAAACAATAAAATAGATGTTAATGCCGATTATTTTATTAAGACTACCAACGATTTGCTGATTGGAAATATTCCTGTTTCCGGTATTCTTGGGGTAGCTGCTCCAGGTGCAGCTGGCCCTACTGTAAATGCGGGTACTGTGCGCAACAAAGGATTCGAATTTGCAGTTGGATACAGAGGCAACATTACTAAAGATTTAAGTTTTAAAGTGAATTACAACTTCACAACATTAAATAATGAGGTTCTTGAAGTTAATAATGGTTCTGGATTTATTGAAGGTGGAAATTTTGGTGTCGGTCAGCCAGCTCCGTCAAGAATGGAAGTGGGAAAAGCTATTGGTTACTTTTATGGATATAAAACAGATGGTATTTTCCAAAATCAGGCAGAAGTAGATGCACATCCTTCTCAAACTGCACTGGGAGCCGAAGCATCACCTGGAGATATCAGATATGTTGATATCAATGGAGATGGAAAGTTAACTTCTGATGACAGAACGAATTTGGGAGATCCTATTCCTGATGTAACAATGGGCTTAAACATTTCATTGAATTATAAAGGATTTGATTTCGTAGCATATTCTTACGCTTCAATTGGAAATGAGATGGTTCGTAATTACGAGAGATCCAATTCAAATGTAAATAGATTAAGCACCAGCCTTAACAGATGGACTGGAGCGGGGACAAGCAATTCTGTTCCACGGCTGACAACTGCAGCAACAGCAAACAATATCTTCTCAGACTATTTTGTTGAAGATGCCTCTTTCTTACGAATTCAGAATGTTCAATTAGGCTACACATTCCCAAAGAGTATTACTGAAAAATTAAGAATCTCTAAACTGCGTTTCTATGGCTCTGTTGCCAACCTATATACGTTTACTGACTATACAGGTTTTGATCCGGCAGCATCTACCGGTGCACCAATTGGTGGTGGAATTGACTATGGTTTCTATCCTGCAGCCAGAACATTTACATTCGGATTAAACCTTAATTTTTAAAAAGCCATGAAAATGAAAAATAGATTATACAGCAAAGTTGTATTCACGGTTTTTATCTCATTATCAGCATTAGTTTTTTCTTGTTCTGATGACTTTGTAGAACTATCACCTGAATATTCAATTGACTCTGAGAATTATTTTAATTCTTCAGATGATTATTACAATGCTCTTATTGCATCTTACGATATGTTACAATCAACGTATGTAAATGTAATATTAGGAGAAATAGCTTCAAACAATACTCTTTGTGGTGGCGAAAGTGCTACTGATGTTGTTGGATGGCAACAGGTTGACGATATGATTCATACACCTGTAAATAGTAATCTGAGAGATGTATGGAACTGGATGTTCGCCGGAGTGCAGCGTTGCAATTACTTTATGGAATTCAAAGATAATATCGACTTTGATGGAAGAGAAATAATGATTGGGGAAGTACGGTTTTTAAGAGCTTATTATCACTTTGAGTTGGTAAAATGGTTTGGAGCAATTCCGCTTAAAATCGATGAGCGATATAAATTAGGAGATGAAACTTCAATTCCACGTTCACCGGTATCTGATGTATATGCACAAATTGAAGCAGATCTGCTTTTGGCTATTAAAGTGTTGCCAGCAACTGCAAGTCAAACCGGCCGTGTAACAAAAGGTGCCGCTCAGGCTTTGCTTGGTAAAGCATATTTGTTTCAGGATAAATTTTCTGAGTCTGCGGCAGTTTTTGAAGAGCTGATTAAGGATGAAAATTATTCATTAGTATCTGATTACAACACAATCTTCGAGGCAGAAGGCGAAAATGGAGTAGAGTCTGTTTTCGAGGTTCAATATACTGATGTGGAAGGTGCTGGTTTTGGTTGTCTGCAATGCAGCGAAGGAAATGTAGCGGTCGGATTTAGTGGAGTAAGAGGTTATGTTGGTGATTTATATACGTCTGGTTTTAGTTTTAATCTGCCAACACAAGATGCAGTAGATGAGTTCGAACCAGGCGATAACCGTAAAGATGTTGCCATATTGGATATCGAAGCCTGGGCTGCTGAAACAGGTGCAGAATATACTACTGGTTTTGAACATACCGGATACTTCAATAGAAAATACATTCCGCGCAAAAGGAGTGCTGACGCACAAGGTGATTTGAACTTGACCAATCCTAACAATTACAGAGCAATCAGATATGCTGATGTTTTATTGATGGCTGCTGAAGCCAATAATAGAGGTGGAGTTTCAGACACAAAAGCACAAGAATATCTTTCACAAGTTCGACGCAGAGCTTTTGGTGATACGAATCACGATGTTACATTAACAGGAGCTGCTTTAACCGATGCGATTTATCATGAACGCAGAGTTGAATTAATAGGAGAAGGACATCATTTCTTTGATTTGGTGAGAACAGGCAGAGCGGCCAGTGAAATAGATGGATTTGTTGCAGGTAAAAATGAGGTGTTTCCTATTCCATTAGAAGAAATTCAGTTTGCCAACGGGAATTGGGAACAAAATCCAAATTATTAAAACTAAAAGAATATGAAACGTCCATGCCAAGGTATTTTGACATACAGGAAGATGATTATTCCCGGCGTGGTAAGTTCTCCCGAAACAAGTTCGGGACAGGCTATATGACAAAAACTTAAAATTATAATCATATGAAACGTCCATGCCAAGGTATTTTGACATACAGGAAGATGATTATTCCCGGCGTGGTAAGTTCCATATGGCAACTGAAAAACAAATAATAAACATATGAAAATACTAAATAAAATAAGCGCATTTATTTTCATTTTAGCTGTCGTTTTTGCTTGCGAAACGGATGAAGATAAGTTGTATTCATTGGATTATGTGACTGCACCAACTAATGTGTCAGCCATATTCAATATTACTCAGGATAATACGGGTATAGTAACAATTATACCAAATGCAGATGGTGCTTCATCTTATAGAATAGATTTTGGCGATGGTTCTGAAGTTGCAGAATATACTCAGGGTCAAGAGGCGGCGCATACTTATACTGAAGGTGTATATCAGCTTAGCATTTTAGCTATTGGTTCTACTGGTCTTTCTACTGAATTTATTCAAGAAGTCAATGTTTCATTTAAAGCACCTGAAAATTTAAAAATTGTTGTTGAAAATGATCTTAGCATTTCTAAGAAGGTAAATGTTAGTGCAACAGCTGATTATGCAACTGTTTTTGATATCTATTTTGGTGATGTGGCCGATGAAGAGCCAACACCAGCAATGCCTGATGAGCTTATCTCTCATCTTTATGAGGTTGCAGGAGATTATGAAATTAGAGTAATTGCAAAAAGTGCAGGAGCAGCGACTACTGATTCTACATTCACATTTACAGTTACTGAGATTTTAGCTCCGGTTACGTCGGCACCAACACCTCCTTCCAGAAATGTAGAAGATGTAATTTCGATTTACAGTTCTGCTTATGCTGATATTGAAGGAATTAACTACAACCCGGATTGGGGACAATCGGGTCAGGGAAGCAGCTATGGAGAATTTGATCTGAATGGTGATAAAATGCTTCAATACATCAATCTTAGCTATCAGGGAATTGCTTTAGCTGATGGAACATCTGTAGATATTACTGGTATGGAATTTTTACATATGGATGTTTGGACTCCTGATGTTACCAAATTAGAAACTTCACTTATTAGCGGTACAAATGGTGAAAAACCAGTTTCGAGCGATTTAACTGCTTTTGAATGGACCAGTATTGATCTTGCAATATCTGCATTTACAGATCAGGGATTAACAGTTGCAGATATCATTCAATTAAAATTAGTTGGCGATCCATGGGCGGCAGGAACTGTTTTTGTAGACAATATTTATTTCTATAAAGCAAAATCATCATCGCCAACACAAGCGCCTCCAGTACCACCTGCAAGATATGTGTCTGATGTAATTTCCATATTTAGTGATGCTTACACAAATATTACAGTAAATGAATGGAATCCTGGTTGGGGACAGGCAACAACATTAACCAGTATTGATTTTAGCGGGAATAATGTTTTATTGTACGAATCATTAGACTTTACTGGTATTGTAACTGACTATGACAATCCAACTGATTTATCAGCAATGACATTTGTTCATTTTGATTATTGGACGGGTGATGCTGATAAGCTGGCGTTAAAGCTGGTGAACACAGTAGTGGGTAGTGAAGATATTGTAGAGGTTTCTGCTGTTACTGTTGGAAGTTGGGTAAGTGTTGATATCGCTTTAGCGGATTATTCTACTGATCTGACAGCGGTAACACAGTTGCTTTTCGAATCTTCAAGTGCAACAGTATATATTGATAACTTATATTTCTATAAAGCACCAACAGAAGCAGCGCCAACACCAACAACGAATGCTGCGGATGTGATTTCCATATTTAGTGATGCTTATACAAATATTGCGGTAAATGAATGGAATCCTGGTTGGGGACAAACAACTACATTAACCAATGTTGATTTTGGTGGAAATAATGTACTCTTATATCAAGCCCTTAACTACACAGGAATTGTTACAGATTACGACAATCCAACTGATTTGTCCGGCAAGACCTATGTGCATTTTGATTATTGGACAAATGATGCAACCAGTCTTGCTTTAAAACTGGTGAACACCATTGCAGGTAACGAAGATATTGAGGTGGTGCCATCCATAACTCTAGGTAGTTGGGCAGGTGTTGATATCCCTTTAGCAGATTATTCTACCGACTTAACAGGGGTAACGCAGCTGCTCTTTGAATCTTCAAGTGCAATGGTTTTTATAGACAACCTTTATTTCTATTAATTTAAGAGAATAACTTATGAAAAAAAATATTCAATATATATCCACTCTGCTTCTGGGAGCGCTGTTGATTTTTACTGGCTGCGATGAAGAGAAGTATGAATTAGGTACACTAAAAGTACCAGGCAATGTTGATCTTTCCTATGAAATAGTTGGTCAGGATGATGAAAACCTATATGGTGATGGCAGTGGTGTGGTAAATTTTTCGGCATCAGCAAATGATGAGATTACTTTTAATTATCTATTTGGAGATGGAAAGGATAGTGAGATTGCTGCGGATGGTAATGTATCACATGTTTTTGCTAAAACAGGTGTTAATACATACAATGTTACAGTAATTGCTATTGGTACAGGTGGTATTTCCTCGAGTAAAACCATACAGATTGAAGTTTTAAGCACCTTCACAGATGATGAAGCTGCAGAATTCCTGACTGGAGGAAGCTCTAAGACGTGGTACTGGGCAGCAGATCAACCAGGACACATCGCTTTGGGTCCTAATTTTGAAGATGCAGGCAAAGCATATGGTGCATGGTTTAGTGCAGCACCATTCGAAAAATCGTGTATGTATGATGCTGAATTTGTGTTTACCAAAACTGCTGAAGGTTTAACTTTCGAACAAACTACAGGATCTGCTTATATTCCAGGAACCTACGCAGGTAAGATAGGAGTTGATGGCGATCTATGTTATGGTGAAGATGTTGTTACTACTATGTTTGGAGTTAAAAGCGTTTCGTTCGGACCAGCGTCATCTGTTGCAACAATTGATGGGGGATACAGAGGAACCAGCTTTAGTTTAAGTGATGGCGGTTTTATGTCCTGGTACGTTGGAGCAAGTACTTATGAAATCATACAGGTAACAGAAAACTTATTGAAAGTTAGAGTTGAAGAGGATGGAACATATGCTTGGTATCAAACTTTTACCACCGTTAAACCTATACAATAATATGAAGTTGATATTGTTAAAACGAATTTACTAACCAAATAGGTTGGAATTCTTTTCACAAGATCAGCTATAAGGAAATATAGAAAACAAGACGTTGCATATTTGGATTTTTAATACCTATTGTGCAACGTCTTTTACCAATTAAAAGGTCGAATACAAAACTTTCTTTTTTACTGAAATTAGAATTGTAAATGAGGAATTTAGTAATAATATGATAATGGTTATGAAAAGGATAGATATATTGAAAATGTTTTTTGTTTGTTTTGGTTTCCTTCTTCTCGCAAGTTGCGGAAGCAACGATTCAGAATCAGGAATGAATGCGAATTTCACCTTTGATTATACTGATGGTAATCATGTGGAATTTAAAAATGAATCTGAAGGAGAATACTATTCTATGGAGTGGGATTTTGGAAATGGTGAAACTCCTGTGACTACTACAGACAAAAATAAAAGCTTTAGTATATATTATCCTGTTGAGGGAGAGTATAATGTAACTCTTACATTATTTGGTTTTACTGGAGATAAAGCAGAGGTCAGCAAAATAATCAGCATTTCAAATACCGATTTCGAAATTTCTTTTAGTGCAGAAATCGATCCAACCAATCCCAATAATGTAGTTTTGGCAAATACAACTATAGGCAACTACGATTCTTTCAAATGGGTGTATCGTAATATAGAGATTGATAATGAGGAGAATACAATTGCGTATTTTCCCAAATCCGGACAGTATGAAATCGAATTGATTGTGGCTGTAGGGAATGATACCTTTTCAACAAAACAAACAATTACCATAATTCAAGATGATCCTAACTATGTGGATAATATGACACTAGTATGGTCTGATGAGTTTGATGGAACTTCGGTTAATACAGATTATTGGACTTTTGAAACCGGAGCCGGTGGATGGGGCAACAACGAATTACAGAATTATACCAATGGTGATAACGCCGAAGTTACAGATGGCAAATTGATTATTACAGCAAAAAAAGTGAATGATGATAAAGTTGCCGGTTCATACACTTCAACTCGTTTGATTTCTAAAGGCAAAAAAGAATTTACATACGGACGATATGAAATTCGCGCCAAATTACCTTCCGGTACAGGAATATGGCCTGCTATATGGATGCTGGGAAGTAATCTCAACACAGCAGGCTGGCCTGCATGTGGTGAGATTGATATCATGGAATATGTAGGTTATCAACCTGATGTTGTTCATGCTACAGTTCACACAACTGCCGGTTCTGGTTCTAATGGTGATGGCCGCAGCGTGACACTGACAACTGCCGAAGAAGAATTCCACATTTATGGTTTGTTATGGGATGAAACAGAGATGGTGTTTTATATCGATACTCCTGATAATGTAACTCATACTTATGCACCATCAACTAAAACGGCAAGCAATTGGCCATTTGATGAAGATCAATTCTTCATTTTAAATGTAGCAGTTGGAGGGAACTGGGGAGGTGCTCAGGGAATCGATAACACTATTTTCCCTCAAAGCATGGAGGTTGATTACGTTCGGGTATATCAGTAATCGAATAATTCTACAAAACATACATTATGGCACTTAAAAATACCATCCTATTATTGGGAACAATATTTCTGTTGTCTTCCTGCAAATGGAAGAAATCAGGAAGTTCAGAAAAAAATACAGAAAGTACGCTGAAGAGCGATTATCAATTGGTTTGGAGCGATGAATTTAATTATACAGGCTTGCCCGATTCAACAAAATGGAGTTACGATACAGAAGGAAATTCAGAAGGTTGGGGAAATAATGAAGCTCAATATTATACAAAAGCAAAGAAAGAAAATGCGTGGGTTCAAAATGGTGTTCTTAACATCATTGCATTAAAAGAGCAGTACGAAGGTAAGGATTATACATCTGCCCGTTTAAATTCAAAAGCAAATTGGCTGTACGGAAAAATTGAGGTGAATGCCAAACTTCCTAAGGGAAGAGGTACTTGGTCTGCTATATGGATGATGCCGAAAGACTGGTCTTTTAAGGATGGAGATTGGCCAAATATTGGAGAAATCGACATCATGGAACATGTGGGACACAATCTGGGAGTCATTCATGCATCTGCTCATTCAACTGATTATCAATGGCAAAAAGGCACACAACAAACAGATACAATACATATAGCTGATGTGGCTGAGAAATTTCATTCCTACATCTGGGAATGGACACCTGAAGTAATGAAAGCCTATGTTGATGATCAACTTTATTTTGAATATAAAAACGAAGGTTTGGGCGAATCTAAATGGCCATATATAAAACCTTTTTACCTCATATTAAATGTTGCCGTGGGCGGAGCCTGGGGTAGTGTGGAAGGAATAGATGCTGAAGCATTTCCTCAGACGATGCAGGTTGATTATGTGAGGATCTTTCAGAAAAGATAATTGCTTTCGTTTTAGAATTAATCCTTGTAAAAAGAATAATGAATACTTACATCGGAAGAATTCGATTGTGAGCTTTAAAATATAAAAAGCAGAAATTTTACTATAAAAAGTAATTGAAATAGAATCAATTAAAATTGGAATGAAGAAGAATAACATTTATTTGGGAGACACGAGTTTGAATTGCAGTAAGGCTGAAGTTGAGGGGGAATTCGTAGAACTGCATAATGAAAAGTTTTACAGAATCAGTAATTCTGATCAAATGTCAGACTTCTTTATGAGTATAGTTAGTGATTCCGATCACTGGATGTTCATATCGAGCAATGGTTCTTTGTCGGCAGGAAGAAAAGACAGGAATAGCGCATTGTTCCCTTATTATACCGTTGATAAAATTCACGATTACAGAGATAAAACAGGCAGTAAAACAATTGTACTGGTTGAAAAGAATGAGAAAACCTTTCTTTGGAAACCTTTCTCTGATGGTCTGCGACATATATACAAGATTGAACGGAATTTGTATAAGAGTATTTATGGCAACAAAGTCATTTTTGAAGAGGTAAATTTCGATTTGGGAATGAGTTTCCGATACGGATGGAGCAACAGTGAAAAATTTGGCTGGGTAAAAAAATCGAAGGTTAGCAATATAAGCGATGGAGCAGTTAAATTTGAGATACTTGATGGTATTGAAAATATTCTTCCTTGCGGAATAGATTACGATTTTCAGAATGAATACAGCAATCTATTAGACGCATATAAGAAAAGCGAATTGCTTGAAGAGAGTGGTTTGGGATTGTACATGCTAAGTTCAATTCCGGTTGACAGAGCTGAACCAAGCGAATCGTTAAATGCAACTACTGTATGGTCGCATGGATTAAATGACAAAAGAAAAATTCTTTTATCAAGCAAACAATGTGATCGATTTAAGGATGGTTTTGCAGTTGAGGCTGAATTTGATGTTAGAGCGACAAAAGGAGCCTATATTTTAAATGCAGAATTGGAATTGGCAGCAAAAGATTCGCGCGAGTGGATAATCGTTGCAGAAGTAAATCAAACCAGCGCCGCTGTTGCCAATTTGAATCATTTTATCAGTACTGAAAAGAACATATTCGAATTAGTATCCAACGATATCGATTTAGGCACAAAAAAATTAATTCAAATTGTGGCAGATGCCGATGGTTTGCAAAAGGGAAATGATGATTTGGCTTATGCTCGTCACTTTTCAAATACGCTTTTTAATGTGATGCGTGGAGGTATTTTTACTGATAATTACCTTGTTGGATTGGATGATTTTAAATTATTCGTTCAGCAAACCAATAAATTAGTTGCCAAGGAGTTTGAAGCTTGGATGAATGAATTGCCTGCTACAATTACTTATACAGAATTAAATAATTTGGCCGAAAAGACTGGTGATTCAGATTTGATTCGAATCTGTTATGAATATTTGCCGCTAACATTTAGCAGAAGGCATGGAGACCCAAGTCGTCCATGGAACCAGTTTTCTATCGAAACAAAAAATGAGGATGGTTCTGCAAAACTGAATTATCAGGGAAACTGGCGTGATATCTTTCAAAATTGGGAAGCTCTAGGCTTGTCCTATCCTGAATTTATTGAAGGAATGATTGGTAAATTCGTAAATGCGTCTACTCCTGATGGTTACAATCCATATCGAATTACACGAGAGGGAATTGATTGGGAATGTCCAGATCCACATGATCCTTGGGCTTATATTGGATACTGGGGCGATCATCAAATTATTTATCTTCAGAAATTCCTGGAGTTGTCTAATGAATACCATCCACAGAAATTAGATGAGATGCTTTCGAAAGAGAATTTTGTTTACGCAAATGTTCCCTATCGAATTAAATCTTATCAGGATATTGTTAAAAATCCACAGGATACGATTGAGTTCGATTTTGATTTGAATGATCAGATTCGAAGCAGGGTAGCGTTGATTGGAGCTGATGCGAGAATGCTGACAAATGGCAGTGATCAACTGTATCAGGTGAATCTTACCGAGAAGATTTTAGTTACACTACTGGCTAAATTGAGCAATTATATTCCTGAAGCGGGTATCTGGTTAAACACACAACGTCCGGAATGGAACGATGCTAATAATGCCTTAGTGGGGAATGGTGTTTCGATGGTTACTTTGTGTTACCTAAGAAGATTCTTAAAGTTTTGGTCTAAAAAATTTGCGGACTTAGAAATAAATGAAGTTCAAATTTCCGAAGAAGTAAAAACTTTACTAAATAGCATTTTTAATTTGTTTACTGAGAATGCATCTCTGTTGGAAAGAGGATTTTCGGATGAAGACAGACGCCGTTTCGCCGATGTATTGGGTGAAGCAGGAACGACTTTCCGAAATGGAATTTATGCCAATTCTTTTTCAGGATTGAAAAAAACAGTAAAGGTGAGCGAATTAGTTGAATTCACCAATTTGGCTTTGATTTATATGGATCAATCCATTAAAGTAAACAAACGTGAAGATGGTTTGTATCATGCTTACAATCTGATTTCATTTACTGAAAAAACTGTTTCGGTTCGCTATTTATACCAAATGCTCGAAGGACAGGTTGCTGTTTTAAGCTCTGGTTATTTAAATGCGGAGGAAAGTCTGGATATTCTGGATGCTTTAAAAGCAAGTGCATTGTTCCGCGAAGATCAGTACAGTTACTTTCTTTATCCAAACAGACAGTTACCTCTGTTTGCCGAAAAGAATAACATCCCTGCCAAACAGGTAAAAGAGTCCAAATTATTAAGCCAGTTAGTTGCCGATAAGGATTCCTCTATTTTGAGTGTAGATAATTTAGGAGGATATCATTTTAATGGCTCTTTTAGAAATGCCAGTGTTTTAGAAAATGCAATCAATAAGCTGAATTCAGACAAATACGCGGTGCTTATTGAAGAAGAGAAGGAAAAGGTACTCGGTATTTACGAAGAAATGTTCGATCATCAGTCCTTTACAGGTCGTTCGGGTACTTTCTACGGATTTGAAGGCTTGGGAAGTATTTACTGGCACATGGTTTCGAAACTATTGCTTGCTGCGCAGGAAAGCTATTTCAATGCGATAGAGCAAAATGCAGATCCTGCTGTGATTGGTAAAATTAAAGACCATTACTACGAGATTAAAGCAGGAATTGGCTTGTATAAATCACCAAAATTATACGGAGCATTTCCAACCGATGCTTATTCTCATACACCTTCTCATGCCGGCGCTCAACAACCAGGCATGACCGGTCAGGTAAAAGAAGATTTTATATCAAGAATTGCTGAGCTGGGAGTCCAGGTTCGAAATGGAGAGATTGTTTTTAGTACCTCTTTGTTTAACGATCAGGAGATATTGAATCATGATGAGCTGTTTGTTTATTACGATGTGAACGGACAGGAGAAACAAATTGCTGTTCATAGCGGTCAGTTAGCCTTTACTTACTGCAAGGTTCCTGTAATCTATTCTTTAGCAGATAAAAATCAAATTTCAATTTCATTAAAAAATGGAGAATCGAAAGTGATTCCAAACAATACAATAGATGGGGAGACAAGTGCTTTGATTTTTAATCGAAGTGGTGAAGTGGAGAGAATCGATTTTTTAATCGATAAAAAATAATATTTGATACAATCTGTACAATCACAAAACAAGATTGTACAGATTACCTTAAACTCTAACCTAATAAGCTTAAACCGATGTCAGTAAGAAGTGAATATTTAATGTCTCTTGCCGGAATGGATCTTTCCGGTAAAACAGAAGATGAATTAGTATCTCTCTACAATCAATTGTTGAATTCCGGAATGCACGGATTATGTTTTAGTCCTTATGAGGAAGGGCAGGAACCTGGAACGCAGTTGAGTGAGGAGCAAATTAGAAGAAGAATTGACATCATCAAGCCACATACCAAATGGGTAAGATCATTTTCGTGCACAGAAGGCAATGAGTTGATTCCCGGAATTGCCAAAGAAAATGGAATGAAAACCTTAGTAGGTGCTTGGTTGGGGAAATACAAAAGCATTAACGAAAATGAAATTGCGGGCCTTATTGAAGTCGCTAAAGCCGGTCATGCCGATATTGTTGCTGTTGGAAATGAGGTATTGTACAGGGAGGATTTAAGCGAAGATGAATTGTTGGATTACATCTATAGGGTGAAAAAAGCACTTCCGGGAATTCCTGTCGGATATGTTGATGCCTATTATGAATTCGGTAATCGTCCTGGAATAACTACCGCTTGCGATGTGATATTGGCCAATTGTTATCCGTTTTGGGAAGGATGCAGCCTCGATCATTCATATCTGTATATGAAAGATATGTACAATCGTGCGTTAAAAGCGGGAAATGGTAAAAAAGTAATTGTTACTGAAACTGGCTGGCCAAATGTTGGTGAAAAATTTCATGGAGCAAAACCTTCCAAAGTTAATGCTCTTAAATATTTTATAAATACACAAATGTGGTCGAAGGAAGAGGATATCGACATTTTCTATTTTTCATCTTTTGATGAAGCGTGGAAAACCTCTGATGAAGGTGATGTTGGAGCCTATTGGGGAATTTGGGATAAGGATGAGAACTTGAAATTTTCGAAATAGTTGATTTCTTGAATTGAAAATACACTAAGCACTACAGAATGAATCGAAACGAACCACTAAATATAGAACCAGGAAAAGCGATTTGTTATTCGGGTTTCAGAGAAGGACAAAGCCCTGAATCAGGTGTTTATCCAACTTATGAGCAGGTAAAGGAAGATCTTTTGATTCTTCATAATCATTGGAAATATCTTCGTTTATACGATTGCGATGAGCAAACAGATCTTGTTTTGGAGGTCATTAAAAAAGAAAATCTTGACTTTAAAGTCATGCTGGGTGCCTACATAGGAGCGGAGATGAACAATTTTGGATGTCCGTGGGGAGGTTCATATTCCGAAGAGGAATTGACCAAAAACAAGGACCGAAATCTGAATCAAATTCAAAAACTGATTCGGTTGGCCAATGAATATCCTGAGATCATCTTCTCTTTATCGGCAGGGAATGAAGCATTGGTTCACTGGACAGATCATTATGTGCCGGTAGATAATGTGATCAAATATGTTCGAATGATAAAGGCAGGAGCCAAACAGCCCGTTACATTTTGCGAAAATTATGTGCCTTGGCTCGATCAGTTGAAAGGTCTGGTTGAGGAAATTGATTTCATCTCTATCCATACCTATCCTGTTTGGGAATACAAAAATATTCATGAGGCAATGGAATACACCAAGCAAAATTATTACAGTGTTGCTGATAAATATCCTCACAAACCTGTTGTAATTACTGAAGCTGGTTGGGCAACCAATTCGAACGGAAGAGGTATTGATCCAAACAATGTAAGTCAGGATTTGCAGGAGATTTATTACAATGATTTAATTGAATGGAGCGAGAAGGAAGAGGTATTAACCTTTGTTTTCGAAGCTTTTGATGAACCATGGAAAGGGTCTCAAGAACCAATGGAACCTGAAAAACATTGGGGCTTATTTACTGTTGAAAGGAAGCCCAAAAAGGTGATGGAGAAATTATTTTCTAACATCTAGTATCTCACATCTTAAAATCTATATAGCTATGAAAAACTCACTACAAACAAAAAGGAATACTGGCATGATGATCACTTTGCTGATTTCAATCATGTTGATATCCTGTAAAAATGATAAGAAAGTGTCTCCAAAAGAATCAGATTTGACCAAGACAACTAAGATAGAAATTAAGCAAACATCTACGGATTTATTAAATGGAGTTTTGAAGGCAGTTTGTTATTCGGGATTTAGAACTGGTCAGCATCCCGACAGGGGAGAAGGAGCTGTAAATCCAACAGATGAGCAAATTCTAGAAGATCTTCAAATTATTTCGAAGGACTCTCTTTTCAATTTAATTCGCTTGTACGATTCTGGTGAAAATTCGGAAGCCGTATTGAGAATTATCAAAGAAAATAAGCTTGATATTAAAGTAATGCTGGGCATTTGGTTGAAAGCTGAATTAAGTGCTCACCAAACTTGCGAGTGGCTAACCGAGCCAATTGCTCAGGAGGTTTTGGATGCAAACAGATTGTTGAATCATCAGGAACTTGAGACAGGAATTCGTTTGGCTGCAAAATATTCCGAAACTGTTATTGCAGTAAATGTGGGCAACGAAGCTTTGGTGGAGTGGAACGATCACAAAGTGGATACCGATTCGATTATTTCTTACGTGCAGAAAGTTCAGAAAGCAATTCAACAACCCGTTACTGTTGCCGATAATTACGAGTGGTGGGCTGCAAAGGGAGAAAAACTAGCTAAAGCTGTTGATTTTATTTCCATTCATGTTTATCCGGTTTGGGAAGGAAAAGACATCGCCGAAGCAATGTCTTACACCATCGAAAATGTACAAAAAGTTAGAAATGCACTTCCTGATAGCAAAATTGTAATCACAGAAACAGGATGGGCAACAGTAGCCTCAGAATTTGGAGAACGAGCCAGCGAAGAAAAACAGGAGCAATATTACCATGATTTGATGAAATGGTCTGCTGAAATGAACATTACCACCTTTTTTTTCGAGGCTTTCGATGAAGATTGGAAAGGAGAAACAACGAATCCGCTAGGTGCAGAAAAGCACTGGGGCTTATTCACTGTCGATCGCCAACCTAAAAAAGTAATGGGGAATTTCTTTGATAATTAAATCAAATTACAACGGTTTCTGCATACAGGTAGTCAATTCATAATTCCTAAATATTAATTCCTAATTCAAAATATATGACACATTATAAAACAGCCACGCAGGACATTGTTCCATTTGGACAAAAACTGGCATTTGGATCAGGACATTTGGCTAATCAATTATTTCCGGCGGCTCTGGGGGTGTTTATGGTCGTGCTGGTTATGTCTTTGGGAATGGATCCTATTCTTGCCGGATTATTAGGTGCACTACCCAGACTTTTGGATGCCTTAACAGATCCTATTATGGGATTTATTTCAGACAATACGAAATCGAAATGGGGGCGAAGAAAACCTTATATTTTAATAGGGAGTGTTATTTCAGGTATTACGTATATGATTATGTGGCAATTGAACCCGGAGAATTCTGAGGTCTATAATTTCTTTTACTTTTTGGTAGTATCTATCTTTTTTTATATCGGTTACACCATTTTTGCAACGCCATTAATTGGTTTGGGCTATGAAATGACTCCCGATTACAACGAAAGAACCAGATTGATGGCCGTATCTCAGTTCATGGGACAAATCGCATGGATGATAGCTCCTTGGTTTTGGGTAATTATATACAATCCTTCTCTCTTCGATTCTGCACCTGAAGGGGCAAGAATTCTTTCCATTTGGGTTGGAGCTTTGTGCATGGTTCTTGGTATTCTGCCGGCTCTGTTTAACAATGAAATGATTGTTCCCGATCAGGATAAGATGAAAAATTTGTCGGCAAAAGAATTGGCTGCCAACACAAAAGAATTCATAAAAGGGATAAAGTTAACCATTCAAAACAAGCCATTCATGAAGCTTTGCGGGTCTACCTTTCTCATTTTTAATGGCTTTCAGACTATCGCTCAATTTGCCTTTTTTATTATTGTCTATTATCTTTTTCAAGGAGATAAGGTTGCAGCAGGAGGTTGGCCGGCATGGTTTGGAACCATAAGCGCTATGGCTACAGCATTTCTTGTAATCCCTATTGTTACTAAGCTTTCTGAGAAATTTGGCAAGAAGAATGCTTTTATCATCGCCACTCTTCTTTCAGTGGTGGGATATGCATTAAAATGGTGGGGATTTAATCCTGAATACCCTTGGCTGATGTTCATGCCAATTCCGTTTCTGTCTTTTGGAATAGGTGGTTTATTTACTTTAATGATGTCGATGACTGCTGATGTTTGCGATTTGGATGAACTGAATAATGGTGAGCGCAGAGAGGCTACATTTGGTGCTATTTACTGGTGGATGGTGAAACTGGGAACGGCCATTGCCATGCTAACCAGCGGTGTTGTTTTGCACTATATTGGCTTCGATGAAAGTGTTGATGTTCAGTCTGCAGAGACCATTACAAACCTAAGATTAGCAGATATCCTGATTCCAATTACTACAGCATTTCTTGCAATTGTATTGATATGGAAATATGATATCACAGAAGCGAAATCTCATGAAATAAGAGAAGCATTAATCGCACGACGAGGCAAGGTAAAGCATGAAGGTGATGTGATCAGTAATGTTACAGGCGAAATTATACCTGATAAAATATAAACTTCCTTAAATAGTCGAGAATGCATTTGTGGGAATGACCATTTAATTCAATATCCATAAGAATGAAAAAAACAGCATTGTTTTTACTGATAATTTTACCCTTGCTAACTATTGGTCAGCCTAAAAAAGATAACAGCATGGCACACATCCTAAAAAATAAGAATCTGGAAATTCACATCGATCTGCCATTAAAAAACTATAGTCTTTCGAGATTTGATTGGACAGGGAAGATTACAAGTCTGATATATAAAGGTGTTCCTATTTCTACTATTGAGAGAATGAATGAGGATGAGGAAGATAATTTCGGAAAAGGCTTTTACAATGAATTTGGCATTGAAATGCCTGTCGGCTTTGATGAAATCAAAGAAGGAGAATGGTTTCCTAAAATAGGAGTAGGAGCATTAAAAAAAGAGGGGGCTGAATACAGTTTCAGCAAAGCTTATGAAACTGAACCTGCCGACTTTAAAATCATGATTGATACGAATAAATTATTCATTGAATGTGTCTCTCAAATTGTTAATGGATATTCATATGTGCTGAAAAAGGAAATAGAATTATTGGAAAACAGTTTTGTCGTTAGATATCACTTACGCAATACAGGCGGGAAAATCATTTCTACGAATGAATACTGCCACAATTTTTTAGCCATCGATAAAGAATTAATGGGAAGTAATTACATCTTAAAATTCCCATTTGATATCAAACCGGAATTATTTGGAGCAACAGTCAATCCAGAAGAGAAAGTGGAGCTTGGACAAAACGAAATTACGTTTAAAAATACGCCAAATGAACAATTCTTTTTCAGCAATCTTTCAGGAAGCAAGAATGTGGATGCTCATTGGGAATTAATAAACACAAAAAGCAAAATTGGGATCAGCGAAACGGGTAGTTTTAAAACGAACAAGATTAATCTGTGGGGATGGAAACATGTTGTGAGTCCGGAGTTATTCTTTGATATAAACTTAAAACCTGATCAGGAAATTGAGTGGAGCAGAAAATACAATATCTATGAGATTGACAATTAATAATGAGTATTGTGAATTGAGGAAAATAATTTTAGTTGAAATAATTAGAGCAGGGACTGCCGATCGGGCGCGATTTGGGTTGCCCCGTTGCCATGAAAAGCCGAACAGCTTCCGAGAGGCTTGATTCTTTTGCTTACTTTTCTCATCTAAGGAGAAAAGTAAGAGCCCATCCGGCTTTAGGATAATAATATAAATAGAGAAACCATTAGATTAATTAAAAAAAAGGCTTGATGTTGAGTCAATAAATTACACAACTATATCACAATGAATACAACGGACTCAAAATTATCATTAAAAGAAAAAATAGGTTACAGCTTAGGCGATACAGCCTCCCATTTTGTTTGGGATATGGTAGGCTTCTGGATTTTAATTTTTTATACCGATACCTTTGGAATCTCCGCGGCAGCTGCAGGAACTATTATGCTGATTGCTCGTTTTTGGGACATGATAAGTGATCCTATTATGGGAATTATTGCTGACAGAACAAATACACGCTGGGGAAAATTCCGACCTTACATTTTATGGATGGCTTTGCCATATAGTGTTCTTGCCGTTTTAACTTTTACCACTCCTGATCTCGGACCAACGGGGAAAGTGATTTATGCCGGGGTCACTTATATTTTATTAATGAGTGTATTTACAGCTATAAATCTTCCTTATTCATCATTGGGAGCAGTAATGACTTCGGATTCTTACGAAAGAGCGGGTCTCAATTCGTATCGGTTTATTTTTGCATTCGTCGGGCAATTTATTGTTTCAGGTACAGCTCTTTCTTTGGCCTTATATTTTGGGGGAGGCGATAATGCAAAAGGTTATCAGTACACCTTAATTCTGTTTTCCATTATCAGTTTTATTTTATTCATGATTACTTTTAAAACGACAAGGGAGAGAGTGCAGCCTCCTAAAGAGCAGAAAGAATCACTGAAAGAAGATTTCAGAAATTTATTTAAGAACAAACCCTGGATGATTCTGTTTTTTGTTGGGATTATTTCGTTCATCATGTTTGCAATGCAGAATTTGTCCATTGCATACTATTTTAAATACTATATAGGCAAGGAAGAAAATGTTCAGTTGTTTAATGTGATTGGTACAGTAGCACTGATTGTTGCTATTCCATTTTCAAAACCATTGGCAAAAAAATTCGGTAAGCGTAATGTATTTTTGGCAAGTTCATTACTTTCCGGATTTTTCTTCATCTGCCTATATCTGCCGGGAGCTGACAATCTGACTTTGATTTATACATTTAATATCCTTGCAAAAATGTCTTATGCTCCGGCAGTGCCTTTGCTTTGGACAATGCTCGCCGATACAGCCGATTATTCAGAATGGAAAACCGGAAGACGTTCAACCGGATTGGTCTTTTCTGCTGCTACATTCGCGCAAAAGGCAGGCTGGGGAATTGGTGGCGCCTTGGCAGGTTGGATGCTTGCCATATTTAAATTCACACCCAATATTGAGCAAACAGAAACAGCCATAACAGGAATAAAACTCATGATATCGGTAATTCCCGGAATTTTATACATGTCATGTGCAATTCTATTGTATTTCTACACTATAGATCATGAAACCTGTGTTGTTATGAAAACGGATTTGGATCAGCGGAGACTTGCTGAAACGACAACTTAAATTGTTTTTGGTTTATGAAGAAAATAGAAGTATTATCTTCATTCATTTTGGTAAAGATCATCTCGTAAAAGGGATGATCTTTTAAATATCAACACATTACAGATCTAAATATTAAGATATTTGTTGTGAATTTCATTTTATTCTACCTTTTTCTAAAATAAAATATATTGAAAGTAATTGATATTTAGTCTGTTTTTAAAATATGTGAATTATTGTATATTTGAGAATTCATAGCACTTACCGATGATAAAAACTTTAAAGAACAAAAAGCTTTTTTTAAGCGCGTTGTTAATCTTATGCCTTAAATTTTCCTTTGCCCAATACAGTTTTAATAGGATCACAAAGGAACAAGGACTTCCTCATAACAATGTTGAATGCATTTTGCAAAGTGCTTCTGGATTTATGTGGTTTGGTACCCGGGATGGCTTTTGTCGTTTCGACGGTTACGAAGTAAAAGTTTATCGAAACACACAAGATACCAATTCTATTTCCGGAAACAGGATATTATCTGTTGCTGAAGATAAAGATGGATTTATTTGGGTGGGAACCTATCAAAATGGAGTTAATAGATTCAATCCAAAAACAAATCAATTCAAAAAATACGGCATCAGGAATGCTATAGGAAACCAGATTTACCGAATAAAAGTTTTAAAAGATGGGACGGTTATCATAGGCAGCAACAGTGGTCTTGCTTTATATGATAAAAGCACGGATTCATTTAAAGTATATCATCCTAACAGTGAGCCTCAAAGTATAAACTCTTACGTAGTAAGTGATATTTTGGAAACTCACGATGGACAGTTATTTATTGCAACTTTTGAAAAGGATATTCAGCGTCTGGATAGAAAAACCGGTAAGTTTTTTTCGATATCCTACAACAATTTAGAATTAAATTCAGGGAATTATCGAAAGCGTCTTCTTGAGGACAGAGAAGGTAATTTATGGATATCTGCTGACAAGCACGGTTTATGCAAATACAGCCGGAAATCGAAAGAATCAAAATTTTATTTTAAAAAAAATGGTCTGAGTTCTGAAGTTCTGACTGGAGATATGATTGTAAATTCGGATGGCAAAATCTGGATTGCTTCAGATGGAGGAGGAATTAACATATTGGATACTCGAAATGAAACATTTGATTATGTGAATTTCGATGACGAAGATGTTAATAGTTTGCCAAGTAATCAGGTATATACTTTATACAAGGACAATGCCAACAGAATTTGGGTAGGAACATACGATAAAGGTGTAGCATATTATGATCCTCTGGCGAAGAAATTTGCAAACGAAATTTTGCCTGATAATATTTGTTCTTTTTTTAAAGGAAAATCGGTGCTTGGCATTTTACAGGATAGTAAAGGAAATGTTTGGATAGGAACAGATGGATCGGGTTTACATGTTATCAGCAAAGAAAATAAATTAACTCATTTTTATTCTAAAATTTCAGATGAAACCAGTATATCGGGTAATGTTATTACTAGTTTGGCAGAGGATGTAAATGGCAATATACTGGTAGGTACTTACAACGCCGGCTTAAATATATATGATTATAAAACGAAATCTTTTAAGCATTTTCATCAGAATTCTCAAAACAATTTAAGTTTACACTCCGAAAATGTTTGGACCATTCTGGTGGATAGTCAGGGGAAAAATTGGCTGGGACTTTTGGGCAATGGTGTTGATCTTTTTAATTCAGATACAGAGTCATTCAAAAATATAGGACCATCCTCCAGAGAATTGATTAAAATTGATCATTCCAATGTGATGTCTGTTATGGAAGATTCCGATGGAGATATATGGTTTGGTACCGAAGGCAACGGAATATATGTTTACGACAAGCAAGCTAATAATGTATTGAGAATTAGTACAAACTCAAATATTACTACCGAGGGTGTAATTAAAGATTTATTTCAAGATAAGTGGGGAAATATTTGGATTGGAACAGAAGGGAATGGCTTGTTTAAATACAATAAAAAAGAAAAGGAAGGCATTCAATACACATTGAAAAATGGTTTGCCATCAATGATTATTCTTGGCATACAGGAAGATGCAGCCGGCGGAATTTGGGTGACGACCTATGATGGAATTGCTGTGCTAAGTAAGGATTCGAAGGAATTTATGTCTTTTGATAAATCGGATGGCTTATCATCGAATGAGTTTAATGCTCAGGCTTTTATTAAATTACAAGATGGTACCTTTTTAACCGGATCAAAAAATGGGTTGGACATTTTCAATCCTTCTGAATTGTCCTTAAATCTTACGATTCCGAAAGTTTATTTTACGAAATTAAAAATCCAGAATCAGGAAGTTTTACCGGGTGATTCAATCAATCAGCAGGTTAAATTGCAAAATGATATCACACACACCAAAGAGATTGAGTTAACTTATTCCGATAAGGTCTTCTCAATTGAATTTGCCGCCTTGAATTATACACATCCTAAAAAGTGTCAGTACAAATATAAATTGGAAGGGTTTGATGAAAATTGGTACGATTCCGATTCCGAACATCGCTTTGTATCTTATTCAAATTTAAAAAATGGAAATTATACATTTAAAGTTCAAGCTTCAAATAATGATAAAAAGTGGGGGGATAATATTGCAGAGCTTAGCATTCGTGTTCTTCCTCCTTTCTGGAAAACCAAATGGTTTATTTTCTTAGTTGTCGGCTTAATAATTGGTATAGCAGTGGCAGCTTATAATTATCGATTGCGTCTTTTAAAAATAAAATTCCTGCAGGAACAGGCTTTAAAGGAAAAAAGAATTACAGAACTTGAAAAGGAAAATATTGAATCGGAATTGGAAAAACTGACCTTTTACACAGTAAATAGAAACAGGGTACTGATCAATTATAAAAATCGGATGCTTGGTCTTGCGGCCAAAGCAATGCCTGCCGTAAAAAGTGGTTTGCAAATTGTAATTGATGAGATTGATAACGAAATCAACGATGATAAGGAGTGGAAATACCTTGAGCCCCGGTTGGATAAAATGTACAATGAATTTATAAGTAAGTTACGCAATGAATATCCGGATTTAACTTTGTCTGAGGTAAAGGTTGCTTCGTATGTAAGAATGAATCTTTCTTCAAAAGAGATTGCCGAATTTATGCATAAGACGACACGGGCGATTGAAAACGACCGCTATCGCCTTCGAAAAAAATTAGAACTCGATTCCAATGAGTCATTACAGAAATACTTAATGGATTTATAAGTTTTTCGTTTAGTTTGTCTCCATTTTTGGCATCAAATTAATGCAATTTATTGCTTTTGTAAGATTCAGTTTATAAGATATTTACGACTGTTAGAGTAGTTTTGAGTAGTGTCTGTAAACGTTTGAGGAGTATTTGAGAGGTATCAAACTCATGTTACCATATTGTGTGCATATATATTTGTTTCGAAAATCAAACAAACAGATAAATGACAAGCACAATATTGAAATATTTTTTATTTGCGGTTATTGGCACAGGCACTCTTAGTGCATGCAATTTAATTGCAGGACAAAGCAATCAACAGAAAGAATATGAAAATTTGCAGACGAATAGTCGAAGCAATAACAAGATAACTCTTGAAAAGGCAGTTCAATATACTACCGCAAAAGAAGGGGATTTAAGATTCTCAAAATCTGATGACCTGTTGGTTGGGGATTTTAATCAGCCGGAAGAACATTTTTCCACTCTTATACTTGATGCAAAAAAGCGTTTTCAAATTATTGAAGGTTTTGGTGGTGCACTTACTGATGCTGCAGCAGAAACTTTTTATAAACTTCCCAAAAACAAACAAAGCGAAATTTTAGAGGCTTATTTCGATCGTGAAAAGGGAATTGGCTATAGTTTGTGTCGTACTCATATCCATAGTTGTGATTTTTCAAGTGAAAGCTATTCTTATGCAGAAGTAGGCGGCGACACAACTTTAGATAATTTTTCCATAGAACACGACAATCAATATAAAATACCTTTCATCAAAGAAGCTTTGGCCAAATCAGGGAATGAAATGAAACTTTTCGCTTCACCCTGGAGTCCTCCTGCGTGGATGAAAACCAACAACAACATGTTGGAAGGAGGAAGTTTAAAACCGGAATATTTTCAGACTTGGGCTGATTATTTCGTTAAATTCTTTGATGCTTATAAAAAGCAGGGAATTGATTTCTGGGGGCTTACAGTTCAAAATGAGCCATTGGCAGTTCAGCGCTGGGAATCCTGCATTTTTACTGCAGAGGAAGAGAGAGATTTTGTAAAAAACTATCTGGGGCCAACTCTTGAAAATAGTTCAATGGGCGACAAGAAAATTATTATCTGGGATCACAACCGAGGATTAATGTACCAGCGTGCTCAAGTTGTTTTAGATGATCCTGAGGCTTCAAAATATATTTGGGGTACTGGTTTTCATTGGTATACCGGAGATCATTTTGAAAACGTGAAACTTGTATCCGAGGCATTTCCTGATAAGAAAATCATTTTCACAGAAGGTTGCGTTTTCCCGTTCGATTACAGTAAGCTGGGAGAATGGAGTTGGGGAGAAAGATATGGAGAGTCAATTATTCATGATCTTAATAATTCGGCTTCGGGCTGGGTGGATTGGAATGTTTTACTCGATGAAAACGGAGGTCCGAATCATGTTGCCAATTATTGTTACGCACCAATTATCGGAAATACAAAAACAGGTGAAATCACTTACATGAATTCCTATTACTATTTGGGGCATTTCTCAAAATACATCCGTCCAGGTGCACAGCGCATCATTTGTTCTTCGAATGATGACAATATTCTGGCAACAGCTTTTGTAAATGAAGACAATAGCATTGCTGTTGCAGCAATGAATCAAACCGATAAGCAACTTGAATTTAAAATATGGTTAGAAGGAAGAGGTACGCTGTCTGTTCTTCCAGCTCATTCAATTGCAACAATTGTTATTAACGAATAAGCACAAACCCATCAGGAATAAATCGATACCAATGAAACTGCTGCTAAATAGTAAAAATATGTTACGACGACTTGAATATCAATCAGAAAGAAAATACGGGAATGGTAAGATGAAGATTTTTCTCAATCTCTCCTTTTTTATATTGTTGTTTCTTAGTTTTTCCGCTCCTGCTTTTTCGCAGGGATTTGTACATGTTAATGGAACAAGCATTGTCGATGGAAATGGAAACAATTTAATAATCAGAAGCATCGGAACCGGGAATTGGATGATTCAGGAAGGTTACATGATGCAGTCTGCAGATGTAGCTGGCACTCAGCATGAATTCAGAAATAAATTAATTGAAACAGTAGGAGAGACCCGCACCAACGAATTTTATGATGTTTGGCTTTCAAATCATTTTAGAAAAATTGATGTTGACTCGATGTCTGCATGGGGATTTAATTGTATACGTGTTGCAATGCATTACAAATGGTTTACTCCTGCCATCGAAAATGAACCTGTACAAGGCGAAATTACATGGACCGACAAAGGTTTCGACATGATAGATAATTTACTTTCTTGGTGTGCCGATAATCAGATGTATTTGATTCTTGACCTACATGGAGCACCCGGAGGACAAGGAAAAGATGCTGCTATCTCTGACTACGATTCTTCGAAACCATCCTTATGGGAAAGTGATTTGAATAAAGACAAAACAGTTGCACTCTGGAAAAAAATTGCTGAAAGATACAGCAACGAGCCATGGATCGGCGGGTATGATCTAATTAATGAGATCAATTGGACATTTCCCGAGGGCAACAATTCGAAAATTCGCGATTTGTATGGCAAAATTACCGATGCAATTCGTGAAGTTGATAAAAATCACATTCTATTTATTGAAGGGAATTCCTTTGCCAATGATTTTTCTGGTTTGACTCCTGCCTGGGATGATAACATGGTTTACAGCTTTCATAAATATTGGACATACAATGATGCAAATGCATTAAAATGGATAACAGATTTTAGAGAAGAGCAAAATCGTCCGGTTTGGTTGGGTGAAACAGGAGAAAACTCGAATACGTGGTTCACAAATTTGGCGGCATTAGCAGAAAGCAACAATGTGGGATGGTCGTGGTGGCCGGTAAAAAAATCAGGAATTAATAACATTCTAAAGGTTGAAACAAATGCTGATTATTTACAAATGATTGAGATGTGGAAAGGCAATAGTACAATGACTTCGGATGAAGCATTTAGTGCGGTTATGACCTTTGCCAACAATCACAAATTTGAAAATTGTACGATCCAGTACGATGTAATTGATGCCCTTATTCGTCAGCCTCACACAACAGAAACAAGACCATTTAAAACACATACAACAAGTCAGAAAATATTTGCCGTCGATTATGATTTGGGCAGAAACAACTATGCTTACTTCGATACAGATACTGCAAATTATCATCTAAATACCGGTGAATATAAGGCATGGAATCAGGGTTGGGAATATCGCAATGACGGTGTGGATATTGAGAAGTGCAGCGATACGGAAACCAATGGTTACAATGTTGGTTTTGTGAAAAAAGGTGAGTGGTTACAGTATACCGTTAATTCGGAAGCTAATGCAGCCTATAAATTAGAAATCAGAACAGCTGGTACCGGGAAAGCTTCTATGCACATTGAAGCAAACGGTCAGATTGTTTCCGAAACGTTTGAACTTCCTTCTACCGGTAGCTGGACCAGCTATATAACCAGCACAATAAATAACATTATTCTGCCAAAAGGCATGGTTAAAATTAAACTTGTGTTTGATGGTGGTGAGCTGAATGTAAACCACTTTTCCTTGATTGAACCAGTCGAAATAAGCGCTGTTCCTTTTAAGCTGTTAAAAGCCGGTTCTGCAAAAATCGATAATGAAATATTTCTTGATTTAAATCAGCCAATTACATCGGTTGAAAACGATATTAATATCAATGAATTTGAATTAAAGGTTGATGGAGAATCAGTTTCCATTTCAGATTTTATTTTGGATACGAATAACAGCCGGAAGATGATTCTAATGACTGAGAAGGATTTGTTTTATAATCAGGAAATCAAACTTTCCTATACAGGAAACAGTGTAAAATCAGGTTCTAAAGAACTGGAGTCTTTTACGAATGTAATTGTCGAAAATAATTTCAACAGGCATTTTGAAATTCCTGGAAAAATTGAAGCGGAAAATTTCATGACCAATAGTGGCTTTGAGTTGGAAGATTGCACAGACACAGGAAAAGGGAAAAACACTTCGTATGCTTCGGATGGTGATTATTTGGAATATCTGCTGTATGTGCCGGCAGCGGGAACTTTCACAATGAATTTAAGGATTGCAACAGCAAAAAATGCAAAAATTCTTGTTTTGAACTCCGTGAACGGAGAAATGGTTTCCAATGAATCTGTTTCTTTTGGAAGTACCAATGGATGGCAATCCTGGCAAACAAAATCCATAACAATAGATCTCCCGAAAGGCAAAACAGTTTTACGCTTATTGTCTGAATCAGGAGAACACAATCTGAATTGGATTTCTTTTGATGACGGCACTGTTACAGGAATTGAGAATCCAATTCATGAGTCGAAATTTGAAGTATTTCCCAATCCGACATCCAACTTTTTAAATATCAATTTTGAATCCTCTTCCAGCAGACAAATTAGTCTTTTTACAATGGGCGGAACGCAGTTGTTTTCTCAGTTGAGTTCTGAAAAAAATCATTCGATTAATGTAAATAGATATGCGACAGGTACATACCTGCTTACAGTTTCAGGTGAAGACATGAACAAAACCGTGAAGGTTCTGATTGTTAAATAAGAGTTTTCCTTCAATAGTAATATAGATTCCAATGGCACGAGGGAAACTATTCTCTTACTGTTATTGTTTCGGATATAGCTGGAAATCAGCAGGAAAAATATATTGGGTTTGCAACTACCCGAATATA
This sequence comes from Labilibaculum manganireducens, assembly GCF_002843385.1. Classification (GTDB taxonomy): domain Bacteria; phylum Bacteroidota; class Bacteroidia; order Bacteroidales; family Marinifilaceae; genus Labilibaculum; species Labilibaculum manganireducens. The sequence continues at coordinate 139,580 of NZ_MVDE01000008.1, read as the reverse complement.
ATTACGGTGGATCCGGAAGCTAACAGACAGATCCATTTATTGAAAATAATTAACTAATCATCTTAACTAATTATCTATGAAAAAAACAGTCTTGTTTTTAGTTTTGGCATTATTTTGCTTGCAATCCTTTGCACAAAAGCATGCCGTAACAGGTATAGTGGCCTCAGCAGAGGATGGTATACCATTGCCGTTTGCCTCGGTAGTAATTAAAGGTACTACAATCGGTACTACTACCGATATGAATGGAAAATATCAGATTGAGATCTCAAATGATGGGATACTGGTATTTTCGCTAATCGGTTTTAGCTCACAGGAAATTGTGGTGGGGAACAATTCAGAAATGAATGTGATTTTAAATGTGGAAACAACAGGACTTGACGAAGTTATTGTTGTTGGTTACGGAGTGCAGAAAAAGAGTGTTTTAACTGCTTCAATTGCGAAAGTTTCAGCAGATGATTTAGGAAATATTGCACCCGTTCGTATCGATAATGCTCTGAAAGGATTGGCCTCAGGAGTAACCGTTACATCATCCTCTGGACAGCCGGGAGCTTCTTCGCAGGTACGAATTCGTGGTATTGGTACGATTAATAATAGTGATCCATTATATATTGTTGATGGTATGCCAATTGATGGAGGAATAGATTATTTAAATCCAAGTGACATTCAGTCTGTTGAAGTTCTAAAGGATGCTGCATCAGGAGCAGTATATGGTGCCCGTGCTGCTAATGGAGTTATTCTGATAACTACAAAAAGCGGAGGTAAAGGCAAAATATCTGTCAAATATGATTTCTCACGAGGTTGGCAAAGCAAATGGAATAAAAGGGATGTGTTAAATGCCCAACAATATGCTTTACTGATAAATGAAGGTTTAGTTAATTCAGGTGAAACTGCAAGATATGATAATCCTTATGCATTGGGTAGGGGTACAGATTGGCAGGATATGGTTTTTTACGACAATGCCCCTGTTGAAAACCATCAATTGAGTGTTAGCGGTGGATCCGATAAAGTTCTATATTATTTCTCTGCAGGTTATTATAAGCAGGATGGAATCGTTGGTGGAAATTTTGACCGTTCTAATTATGAGAGAATCTCACTAAGGTCAAATACAACATACCATCTTTTGGATAATATGAACCGTAATTTTTTAAACAAATTAACAGTTGGAATTAATGTTGCCTATTCAAGAATAAACTCTAAAGGTATTGGAACAAACTCGGAGTATGGTTCAGCACTTGGAGGTGCAATCTCATTCTCACCATTGTTAGGTTTGTATGAAGAGGATCAGGCCGCGGCTGCAGCACTCCATCCAACGGCGGTTCGTGACCCAAAGAATGGGTTAATTTATACAATCGCTGGCGATGACTATAACGAAATCACTAATCCGGTCGCTCAGCTGGCTTTACCTGGAGAAGAGAATAACTCGGACAAGTTAGTGTCGTCATTTTGGGGTGAATTAACGATCTGGGACAATTTAAAGATTAAATCTTCATTTGGAACTGATCTGGCATTTTGGGGTAATGATGGTTGGACACCTGAATATTATTTAGGTAAATCTGCCTATTCTGATTATTCAAAAGTTTGGTCGAGTATGAATCGTGGATTTACCTGGCAGGTGGAAAATATCTTATCATACGAAAAGAGTATTGCCGACAAGCATAATTTTAACGTAATGTTAGGGCAATCAGCTAAAAAAACAACAGGTCGTGGTTTAGGCGGAAGTAATAAATTTATGGTTGAAGAAAATGGAGACAAAGCCAATATTGATTTTACTACCGGAACAGCTGCAAATGGAGACCAAACAGTTGGAGGAGGAGCTTGGAGCCCGCATACTTTAGCGTCAATGTTTGCCCGGTTAAGCTATAACTTTTCAGAGAGATACATGTTTCAGGCCACTATTCGCAGAGATGGTTCATCTAATTTTGGTCCGGGAAAAAAATATGGTGTGTTCTCCTCAATTTCATTGGGATGGAATATTACAAATGAAGCATTCATGGAATCGCGTCCAGAGTGGTTAACTTCTTCTAAACTGAGAGCTTCATGGGGTAAAAACGGGAATGAAAATATCGGGGCTTTTGGTTATACCGCCCTTACTTCAACAGGTAATAATTATGCTTTTGGACCAGGGAATGGAACATTAGTAAATGGAACAAAAGCATCTGGGCTGGCTAATACTTCGTTAGCATGGGAAGAATCGGAACAAACCGATATAGGACTTGATTTAGTATTCTTAAATAGTGCATTGACATTTACAGTTGATTACTATGAGAAGAAAACCAATGGAATGTTGATGACGATGTCGATTCCTTCTTATGTGGGAGAATCAAAACCAACAGGTAATGTTGGAGATATGAAAAACTGGGGTATTGAATTTGATTTAGGCTATAGATTCAAGCTTGGCGATTTCAACTTTAGCATTAGAGGAAACGCTTCTTATCTTGAAAACGAATTGGTTAATCTGGGAAATGCAGATGGTTTTGCCAATTACGATAGCTATGCTAATGTAGGAACAATTTCAAGGGCTGAAAATAGTATGCCATTCCCATACTTCTATGGATATAAAACTGCTGGTATTTTCCAAAATTATGCAGAAATTAATTCACATGTGAATAATGAAGGTGGCTTGATCCAAGCGAACGCAGTTCCTGGAGATGTAAGGTTTGTAGATTTGAATGGAGATGGCTCTATTGGAGATGATGACCGTACAATGATTGGAAAGGGTATGCCTGACTGGACATACGGCATAAACTTTGGAATTGATTTTAAAGGCTTTGATTTTAGCATGATGCTGCAGGGGACTGTTGGTAACGATATTTATGATGCTACCCGACGTACAGACTTGCGTTATATTAATTTGCCTGCCTATATGTTAGATCGTTGGATAGGAGAAGGAACTTCCAATACAATTCCTCGCTTTTCATTTTCAGACAATAACGGCAACTGGTTATCATCTGACCTCTATGTTAAAGATGGCGATTATATGCGCATTAAAAATGTAACATTAGGTTACACTCTACCCAAAAATATTGTCAATAAGGCATTTGTAAATAGTTTGCGCTTTTATGTTGCAGCAGAGAATCTTTTCACTTTCACAAAATACGACGGTTTTGATCCTGAAATTTCTTCAGGAGGTACTTCTCTTGGTATTGATCGCGGAATATATCCTCAGGCAAGAACATATACAGTTGGTTTAAACCTGTCTTTTTAACGATTAAAAACTTAAAGTAATGAAGAATAAATATATTTTAATTTGCAGCTTATTTTTTATCCTTTTGGGTTCTTGTAAAGAGGAGTTCCTTGAAGTAGATTCGGCAAGCAGCGTATTGATAGATGATTATTATACAACTGAGGATCGTATATTTGAAGCACTTGTTGCTGCTTATGATCCATTATCCTGGACAGATTATGCCTGGGGACAATATACTCAGCTTAACCTAGTGTCAGATGTAATGTCAGATGATGTGTATGTTGGAGGAAATGATCAGGGTGACTTGCCTTTTCTGCATAAGATGTTCAATTACGAAGCGACACCGGAAATTGTTTGCAGCGATTTATGGACCACTTTTTATTCAGGAGTAAAGCGTGCTAACGCTGTTTTGGAATATATGGATGATGTACAGGATATTTCTGAATCAAACAAAGCACTTTACATTGCTGAAGCTAAGGCATTAAGGGCTTACTATTATATGTGGTTATGGAAACTTTGGGGTAATATTCCATATTATGAAACTAATCTCGATTTTCCTTATACAACAACTCAGCTAACTGCCGATGAAGTTTATGAAGGTATAATCACAACATTAGAAGATGTGATTGCCAATGGTGGATTATCAATAAAAACTACTTCTGAAAATACAGGACGAGTGTCCTTGGCTATGGCTTACATGGTATATACTGAAGTGGTGATGTATCAGAATGATGAAAGCCGCTATTCAACAGCCTTGGCTTACATGAATGAAATTATTGCAAGTCACCAGTATATCTTGAATGATGATTTTGCAGGAATTTGGGAAGAAAGTGGAGAATGGACTAAGGAATCTATATTTGAAGTGAACTATTTTAGTGTTAATGGAGGAAAAGATTGGGGCAGTGCCATCGGCGATGGGGGTACTGTTTATCCTAAATTGATTGGTATTAATAGTTTATCAGGAAGTGATGATTTTGATGGAGGTTGGGGATTTGAACCTGTCCGTCAGGAAGCATATGATTTGTACGAGGATAATGACCAACGTAAAAATGGTGGAATTTTAAATTTTGCAACTTATGCAGCTCAATCTGGAGCTACTTACGAAGGTCGTTATCAGGACACAGGAAACTTTTTGAAAAAATACCTTCCAAGAGCTAACGGAAATGCTGGTTATGCAGGTTCTGCGGATATGAATTACAACAATAACCTTAGGGTTTATCGATATGCTGAAACACTACTTAACGCCGCTGAATTATTAGCACGTGGAGTATCAGGAACAGGAAGTGCTCAAACTTATTTAGATGAAGTCCGGGATAGGGCAGGTGTAGGTAGTGTTACTGCTACTGTTGATAATATTATTAAGGAACGTCATCTTGAGTTTGTGGGCGAAGGTAAGCGCTATTGGGATTTGGTTCGTACCGGAATGGCTGCAACAGTTCTTGCTCCAAACCAGTACAGAAAAAACACCTGGACAGAGAATAAAAAACATCTGCCTATTCCGCAGGCCGAGATGGATTCAGATAGCGGTTTAACTCAAAATCCTTATTAAAAATCAAATCATAAAAACATGAAACGTATTGAAATAATATATATAGGATTATTCGTCTTGTTAACTTCTTTAGGAATGGTTTCCTGTACTCAGGATACTTACGACGATCAAGAACATGTAACAGAACAAATGATAGATGTAAGATTTTCAGTGGATGAAATTTCTGCAAACAGATATCAAATTACGACCAATAGTAACAAATATGTTATTAGTAATTATTGGGATCTAGGAGATGGAACAGGTTTTTCTACTGGCGGTAATTCATTTGAATTGTTCTTACCAGATGCAGGAGAATATGAAATAAAGCATAAGGTAATTGCAGCAGGTGGAATTTTTAGCAACGAAGCATCAAGCATAGTGAATGTTGAAACTTCAGATCCAATTTCTGGAAATTTAATCAGAGGTGGTAAGTTTTCTTCTGAAGATGATATAGCAGAATGGACAATTGGTGGCACGGGTGCAGGTAACGGTACATGGAATTTTAATGACGGTAAAGCTAATTTAACAACGCCCAGCTGGGGAGGTGATGGAATTTACCAAGCCATCCAGGTAGAAGAAGGGCGTAGTTATCAAATCGATATGTATATCAGTTCTGCTACAGGCTGTTCCGATACATGGTTCGAAGTGTATTGTGGTTATAGTGATCCGGAAACAGTATCCGGCGATTACAATGAAGGAGAAAAATTATTGAGCATAAATACGTGGGATGGAAGTGGAACAACTCCATTTGCAGGGAAATTTACCAATGTAGGAAGTTCAACCGAAACCAATGGAGTCTTTACCGCGGCGGCTGCAGGAACAGTATATCTTGTTATAAGAGGTGGCGGTGGCGATATGAAGGAAGGAATTTCTATCGATAATGTGGAAATTCGTTCAGTTCAATAACACCTCTGCTAGATTTGGGCTATATACTCATGGATTTAAATCTGAAAAAGTTCATTATTATAAATTAGATTAGTTTTGGGGCGTTGCACTCGGAAGGCACTGGAATTCTTTGTGCAGCGCCCCTTTTTTAAGTTTGCCGTTGAAGGGACTGAGAAAGAAACTCTGGGCTAAACTAATTCAATTTTCACACAGGTGAAAGTTGATTCCGTTTGGGTTTTCAAGAACGATTAAAAATGAAAAAATGGTAAATAGATTTTACGTATTAGGGATATGTCTTTGCCTTTTACAGTCTTGTGTATCTTCTTTATCTAAGAATGATCAGAAGATTGAGAAACTTTTGTCGCAAATGACAATTGATGAAAAAATAGGACAGATGTGTCAGATCAATGGCTTTTCCGGACAAATTCCGGATAAGATAAAAGAAGAAATAAAGGCTGGAAATGTTGGCTCTATTTTGAACGAAGTTGACGTAAAAACAGTAAATGAAATTCAAAAAACAGCAATCGAAGAAAGTCGGTTGGGTATTCCTTTGTTAATAGGCAGAGATGTTGTACATGGTTTTAAAACCATATTCCCAATTCCTTTGGGACAAGCAGCTACCTGGAATCCTGAAATTGTAAAAAAAGGAGCAGGCATTGCAGCACAAGAGGCTTATTTAGCTGGTGTTAACTGGACATTTGCACCCATGATTGATATTGCCCGGGATTCACGATGGGGGAGAATTGCAGAAAGTTTTGGAGAAGACCCATACTTGGTCTCAAAAATGGCTGTTGCCTCTACCGAAGGTTTTCAGGGTACCAATGGTTCTTTTTTTTCAAATGGTAAAATAGCCGCTTGCGCAAAACACTTTGCCGGCTATGGTGCAGCAGAAGGAGGCCGGGATTATAACACAACACTTATTCCTGAAGGAGAATTGCGGGATGTTTATTTTAAATCATTCAAAGCAGCCAAGGATGCCGGTATTAGAACTTTTATGACAGGATTCAATGATTTGAATGGCGTTCCGGCTTCGGGAAATCAATTCTTGTTTCGTAAGGTTTTAAGAGAGGAGTGGCAATTTGATGGAATGGTGGTCAGCGACTGGGCATCTATTCATGAATTGATCAGTCATGGTTTTTCTTCTGATGAAAAAGATGCAGCAAGAAAAGCCTTGATAGCAGGCGTTGATATGGAAATGGCTTCCACCTGTTACAAAAATCATATTAAGGAACTTTTGGATGAGGGGCTTATAAATATAGATTTAGTTGATGATGCAGTAAGAAATATACTGCGAATTAAAATTGAACTGGGCTTATTTGAGCACCCATATGTAGATGAAAACGGACAGGGCGAAATTGGAGAAAAAGACATAGAAAAAGCAGCTCTGGAAGCGGCGGAACAGAGCATCGTTCTTTTAAAGAATAAAAATAAACTGTTGCCTCTTTCAACAAAAATAAATTCAGTTGCAGTTATTGGCCCAATGGCTCATGAAAAATACGAGCAATTGGGAACATGGAGCTTCGATGCCGACAGTTTGTTATCAATTACGCCGCTCGAAGGAATTAAAAATTTGCTGGGAAATGCGAAGGTGAATTTTGCAAAAGGATTAAAATACACACGAGACAAAAATTCAGATGGTTTCAAACAGGCAATAAAGGCGGCAAAATCGTCTGATGTTGTTATTTTATGCGTGGGTGAGGAAGCAATATTATCAGGAGAGGCTCATTGCCGGGCCAGACTTGATCTTCCCGGAATTCAAAAAGAACTGATACAGGAAATATCGGAAACAGGCAAACCAATCGTTCTGATTGTAATGGCAGGAAGAGCATTGAGTATAGGAGATGTATTCGAAAATGCAGATGCAGTGCTGTATGCATGGCATCCGGGAACTATGGGAGGAGCAGCATTGGCAAATATTTTGTTTGGAAAAGTATCACCTTCAGGCAAACTGCCAATTACATTTCCAAAATCAGTAGGACAGATTCCCATGCACTACAATCATAAAAACAGCGGACGCCCTGTTGATCCCAATAACTGGCCTTCAATTGATAAGATACCAGTAAAGGCTTATCAAACTTCATTGGGAAATACTTCTCATTATATGGATGACGGTTTTGAACCTTTATATCCATTTGGTTTTGGATTATCATATACTGATTTTGAATATTCAGACTTACGAATTGAAACACCGGTAATTGCAGGTACAGCAGAGTTGAAAGTATCCGTTTTATTAAGCAACAAAGGCAAATGTGCTGCCGAAGAAGTTGTGCAGGTTTACATTCGTGATCTGGTTGGAGATGTTACCAGACCCGTAAGAGAACTAAAAGCTTTCGATCGGGTGAAACTGAAGGCAGGAGAAACTAAGAGAGTGAATTTCACAATTCCGGCAAGCGAATTGTCATTTCATAATCAGCAAATGAAGAATGTTGTTGAGCCTGGAAAATTTATGCTTTGGATTGGAGGAGATTCCAATGCTGATTTGGGTGCTGAGTTTGCAGTGAAATAGAAACTGTTTTAATTTTTATAGCACAACTATATCCTTGTAATACCAGTTTAATTTCAAAATCCTGTTTAAAATATCAGCTTGTCATGCTCTGACTATATACAAGCCGTTCTGGTCAGGGTATCACTTGATTCTATAAGCACTATTTTATAAGATCAATTTTGATGTTAATTTGGTACAATTGGCAAGTTTAAAATCTGTTTTTTCGTATCAAATGATTTTAAAATCAATCTTTTATGTTGATTGTTTAAGCCGGATTTTAAATGTGGATAATGGTAATTATTTGTACCTTAAACCCAATAATTTGTAATTAATAAAACATGAAAAATTTACTATTGTTTTCCATCCTGATACTATCAAATATGGTATTGAAAGCACAGACTAAAAAATCAGACCTGGATGTCAATGACAAGATTAACCAACTGGTTTCGAAATTAACTTTAGAGGAGAAAGCAGCCCTTTGCTCTGGTCGCGATGACTGGAGCACACAGCCGATCGAACGCTTGAATATCCCATGGATTTGGGTCGCAGATGGTCCCCATGGCCTGCGTCGCGCACCAGCAACCAACAAGGCTGGTTACGGCGATCAGTTGCCGGCCACTTGCTTTCCAACTGCATCAGCACTTTCTGCAACATGGAATTTAGATATGGTCAATAAAGTTGGACAAGCCATAGGTGAAGAATGTCAGGCGCAAAATGTGAATGTAATTCTGGGGCCGGGTGTCAACATCAAACGATCAGTTTTGGGCGGAAGAAATTTTGAGTTCTTTTCTGAAGATCCAATTTTATCAGGCGAACTGGGAGCGGCCTACATCAACGGAGTTCAAAGCCAGGGCGTGGGAACATCATTAAAACATTATACCGCCAACAATGTCGAAACCATGCGCATGTACAACAACTCCAATATGGATAATCGTACCCTGCACGAAATCTACCTCACTCCATTCGAAATAGCGGTTAAAAAAGCACAGCCATGGACAATTATGGCCTGTTACAATCGGGTTCAGGGTGTTTACGGCACTCAAAGTCCGTATTTGTTAACCGATATGCTTAAAAAGGAATGGGGATTTAAAGGCATTGTTATCTCAGACTGGTTTGCAGTGGTTAACCGGGTTGAAGCAATGAAAGCAGGCATGCATATAGAAATGCCCGGAGTCAGTGGTGTAAATGATTCCCTTGTAGTGGAAGCAGTTAAAAACGGAGATTTGGATATTGCCGTTGTTGATCAATTGGTAAAAGAGATCCTGACAATTGTGTTTAAAGCAAAAGCTCTCGAAAAACAAGGTGCTGAACTCAATGCTGAAAAGCATCACGCTTATGCACGGCAGGTTGCATCAGAAGCCATAACACTTTTGAAGAACAAAAATCAGATATTACCAGTAACAAAAGAGAAGTACAAGCGTGTTGCTATTATTGGAGAATTTGCCGCAGCTCCCCGTTATCAGGGAAACGGAAGTTCTGAAGTGAAACCGACCAAACTCGATAAGGTTTTAGACATCATCACAAAAGAATATGGCAAGGATATAAAAGTAAGCTATGCGCAAGGCTATAAATTATCTGACGATAATGATACATCGCTAATAGATGAAGCCAAAAAAGCAGCTGCCAATGCCGATATAGCTTTGGTATTTGCAGGTTTACCATTGCAGTACGAATCGGAAGGAATTGACCGGACCCATATTAATATGCCGGTATCCCACAATAAACTTATTAGTGAGATTGCGAAAGTTCAGAAAAACACGGTTGCCGTACTTACCAACGGAAGTGCAGTTACCATGCCTTGGATAAATGAAGTGGATGGTATTTTGGAAACCTGGCTGGGCGGACAAGCCGGAGCTGGTGCTGTTGCCGATGTTTTGTTTGGGAAAATAAATCCATCAGGCAAACTGGCCGAAACATTTCCTGTGAAATTAGAAGACACTCCTTCATTTTTAAATTTTCCAGGAGAGCAAGGCGAAGTCCTTTACGGCGAGCGCATTTTTGTTGGCTATCGTTACTACGATGAAAAGAAAATTGAACCTCTGTTTCCTTTTGGATTTGGATTGTCTTATACAACTTTTGAATACAGTAATCTTAAACTATCTGCAAAAAATACTACCGATAAAGAAGGAGTAAGTGCAACAGTAAGGGTTAAAAATACAGGTGATGTAAAAGGGAAAGAAGTTGTGCAATTGTATGTTACCGATAATGAATGTAAACTATTGCGCCCTAAAAAAGAGTTGAAGAAATTCGCGAAAATTGACTTAGAGCCGGGAGAAGAAAAAGAAGTGACTTTTAAATTGGAAGCTCGGGATTTTTCCTATTACGATGGAAAAAGAGAGATGTGGATTGCTGAAAGCGGCGAATTTACAATTTCTATAGCAGCATCATCACGCGATATCAGATTATCAGAAGTTGTTGCCCTGCAATCAACACAGCAAGTACCTTTGGCTTTCGACGAGTACACATTTTTTAGCGAATACTGGAAAAACAAGCAAACCCGTACATTGCTGATGGAATTAGTTCCAAATTGGATCAAAAGATTCACAGGAGAAGGAAAATCAGGTTATAATGCAGATTTCCCAGGCTTCATGGTCGATCATCCAATGATAAAATATCCTTACATAACCAATGGCGAAATATCTCAAGCTCAGGTAATGGAATTGGTTGAGAAATGTAAGAGTTTCACTTACAATCCATAATAACGATCACAACTATTTAGATTAGAAGAATTCCAACGGGCTGAAACAGCTACTTCAATAGGTTTTGCATACCGAAGGAAACAGAAGTAATCCCTTCATTCATTTAGGTAAAGATCATCCTGCAAGGGGTGATCTTTTTTTATTTCTTCTTGTTTCTTTTGGTAAGCACTTATTGTTTTGTAGTTTCGGGAACCTGAATACAATAAGAGTTGATTAGCGCAACTGCCTCACAAGTAACGAGAGAGTTAGATTAGGAAAATGAAAATTATGAATGAAGTGAAAATTAAATAAAAGACAATATGACCAATAATGATATATTAAGACGTGTTCGTTACGTGTTTGACTTTAGTGATCTCAAAATGATTGAACTTTTTAAATTAGCCAATTACGATGTCAGTAAAGCGGATTTGGATGGTTGGTTTAAAAAAGATGATGACCCTTTATTAATAGAAATCACAGATAAAGAACTGGCTATTTTCCTCAACGGATTAATCATTGAAAAACGCGGAAAAAGAGAAGGTCCACTGCCAGAGCCAGAAGATCCTTTAAGTAACAATATGATTCTTCGGAAACTAAAAATTGCATTGGATCTGAAATCAGATGACATCTTAGATATGCTTGCCTTAATAGATAAAAAAATAAGCAAACATGAGTTGAGTGCTTTTTTCCGTAATCCAGATCATAAACACTATCGAGATTTTTTGGATCAGTATCTAAGATATTTTTTGAATGCATTGCAAAAGAAATACAAGAATAAGTAAGGCAAACATTCTATAGGACGAAGAAATAATTTGAAAAATCACACAAATACAACATCTTACAATTTCCCTTAAAATCAAAAAGCCAAGTTCCATGCTCGGCTTTTTCCTTCTTGTTATTTTTCCAACAGATCAATTGCCTTGAAAATATTTGAGTATGAACAGCCTTGAGTTTGATCAATCTCTTTTGCATTTACACAAGCAAAATCTAATTGATTTATAAATTGTTCAACCCACGTTTTATTTTTTAAATAGCTTTCTGTTTTATTGTAATTAGGAATATGCTTTTTTAGTTCTTTTTCTAGAGATTTAGAATTAACAAATAGCCCATTGGTTTTTACAAAATGTAAAAGAAACCAAAATTCAATTGACGGTAAACTATCGCAAATAGTAACTAAATTATTTTTCTGATATTTCTTTTTGAATTTATTCAGTTTTTCATTTTCAACTTTATCCCGTGCAGCAACATCAGCATCAAAAATACAGATAACAGAAACGCCGCCCATTAATAATTTGCTTACCGTCCGACTAATCTCATCTATACTTGTTTTACCAAAGAAACGTGGTTTTACAGAACAATTGTACTTCCTTAATTGCTTGAGATGTGCAAAGTAATACTGTTCCGTAATACCTTCACCTACAATGAAAATACCATTTCTTAAGTCAAGTTTCTTATTTTTACGTCCACCCATTATTAATCAATATTTGGGATGGCACCGAACTTACCGTATTTGTATGCCTTTTGAAGAGATGTAATTCTATTTACAGCCTTAAAATCAGATAACGAGTATAATCTAGTTGATGCATCGTCTTGTTTTTCAGTAAACCAAATACTGTCTTTTCTCAGTAAATCATCTTCTTCGAGCAAGCCATCATAATGTGTTGTAACCAATAATTGTGCTTGTTCTGATTCTCTTAAGAATTTCTCAAGAACAAATTCGATCAATCTAGGATGAAGTTGCGATTCAATTTCGTCTATAGCTAAGAAAGCATTTTTTTCAATGGTTCTTATAATTCCTCCCGATAAACCAAACACACGTTTCGTTCCATCTGATTGCAATCCAAGGGGTAATTCTTTATATGAAATGGATTCATCTTTATTTATTACTTTATGCTCAAATGTTGTTTTTAGAGTGTCGAAAGAACGTTCTTTTTGTAACTTTTCAAATTCTGATTTAGGTATATTTAAATCTTTTATTTCATTTAAAAATTCTTCAGATATCTCTTTTTTTATTATTTCGGTATTGATGTTGGAAATATTAAAATCAGCTTGTTGTAGAAACGCAAGCATTTTCTCTTTTACTGTCTTATCTTTTGATATCAAATTTTCAGAATACCTGACTAAAGAAGTCTCTGTTCCTATCGAGTGTAAGAATTGATTTTGCATCCATTGTGAAGCCAATTCTAATTCTTCAATTTCAATATTTACACCATTGTATGCTGCAAAAAATGACATATTAGATAAGCATTTAATTGATATTTCATCTTTGGCAACTTGACTAATTTTTATTTTAGGACCAAATACAATTTCTGAAACTTTATTGTTAAGTTTTCTGTCAAAAATTATAGCTGGTTGTGTTCCAGGGTAAAATTCTAATTTTTCATTTAAAACTGTTTCATTAGATACAGTTAGCTGATATACATATCTTAACTTTTCAACATAGAATATCAATTTGAATTTGGAAGCTTCTGTCGAGGTTTTATCATCAAGTAAGAAAGGAACAACACCTGTTTCTAAATCTTTACTATCCATTACGTCGAACCAGAAATCTTTTAAAAATTCGAATGCATCTAGAAGATTACTCTTTCCAGAAGCATTGGCTCCATATACAACACCTAGTTTTAAAAGCCTAACACCATCTGCAACTTTAACAATTTGATAATCCTCATATTTTTTGTCTTTGGAAGCTTCAAAACTGTATGTCATTTCATCCTTAAAAGAAAGAAAATTTTGTATAGAAAGTGAATGTATCATTGTTGGTTCTTTTTATTGTTTATGCTAATATCGTGCAAATTTATAAAATAAAACAATAATTAAGATCTTTGGAAGCTCTTCATTTGATTTATTATTAAGATTTATCACTTATTCTTAATGAAGAAGGTAAAAAACGATCTATTTCTTCATCTGACCATGAGAATTCTTCATTTGTATTGCTACCTAATCCTAAACCTTTCTGAGCTCCTTGATAATCTTCGTATGTTGTTTCGGGGGAGTATTTACCAATTGAGCTATACCATTTTTGAATTTCTTGAGCTTTTCTTCTTATTGCTTTTTCATCATCTGCCTGACTCATTATTATTTCAATAAGTGACATGTGCTCATCTCGTAATTCCTTATATTCTTCTGCTATGTTTTTGTGTTGGCTTTTTATTTCGCCAATATCTTCTTTAGAATACATGGTAAAGATTAAACTGGTAGCAGTTAAAATCATTCCTATGTAAGATAAAACACTTAGGATATCATTCAATTTTTCTTCTAAGCATATTATATGTAAGGTGATGATTAGTAATGTGACACCCGAAATACCTATTGTGATATATCTATTTTTATTTTGTGTCTTACTTAAACGATTATATGCTTTGTAATGAAGATTATTCATAAACACACATTGTGCAAAATAGAACCTTGTAGCTGCTAATAATTTATCATTCATTGTTTTATTTTTTGTTTTTAATAATGCGTCTAATTTCGGGACGTGTTAAATTATGTTTTTCTTTTGTTTCTAAAGCCTTTTTCACTTCAGACCTGAGAGTAGGATCCTCATGATACAATTCAATATAACCTTCATATCCATGAGCCTGATCTTTCCACGGTTTTTTTTCGTATCTATCGAAATAACTTATCCAATATAAATGTTCTTCTATATGCCTAAGGAACTCCTTCAAATCAAATCCATTCGGATAACGTTGTTTTTCTTTAGCAGGAATTATTAAACACAACTCTCCCTTGATATTATTTACATGAAAATCGGCGCTTATCAATTTTTTCCTTTTTGCTATTTTAAGAATCTTTCCACTTGTTTCTCTTACCTTTGGCAATAGACTGTTACAATTAATTTCTAAATGAAACTCTATATCGTACTTCGCCTTAATTGGTATATTCTTATATGAGCAATTTAGGGCAAGAACACCACTAATAGTGTTCTCGCCTATATCAAATTTTAAATCTGGATATTTTGATTCAAGAAATGATAATTCTTCTTCTGTTAATTTAATTTGCACCATGGTGAAGAAGGGGTTATAATTGTACGGTTTTCAGTTTTATTCTTTGGATTCTCTTTAACCTTAGGGAATTCATTACCAAAGATTTTGATCCACTCTTCAGAGGCTTCTTTAGGTTTGTTTGCATCCATAAATTCTATGGCTTTAATGGCTCTATTGTAAGCTGTTTCTACATAACTCTTAATGGATTCAACACAATTCCTTTTTAACCAATCAAAAAAGTTTTTGACCACTTCATGATAATCTTCATAGCTTGCACCATCTTCGAATTCAATTTTTAAAAATGTGATGATATCATTAATTAATTGATAGGATTTGTATTTCTTCTTAAGAGATGGAGTATTCTTAACCCATGTCTTTAGCATTCTTCCTAGCTCTGCCGTTAATTTGTTAGTTGTTCCATTCGAGGTTTGAAATTCGTTAACCTGATTACGAGGATCAAATGTATCCCAACTTCCACCATCTTCAGAATTTGGAATTAAGAAAGTACCATCTTTTTGTTCAAGCGCAGGTAAAACTTCCACATTGTGTTTCCCTTTTTCAAACTGAACGAGCACAACTTTTCCCCAACCATTGATTTTATCAGTGGTCGTGTATTTTTCTTTTAAGACATTTCTTACTTCTTGTAATAATGCTGATTGCCCATTGCTTTCATATTCATCAAATTTATCGAATGTTTCCTGTGGTATTTTGAATAAAACATCAACATCCTGCTCTTCTGTCAGTGGTCGAACATTGGTTTTGGTTTTATAAGAACCAAATAAATATTTCGTGCTATCATCATAATCTTTGTCATAATAGGTGTCATGTAGTTTTTTGCAAACACCTTTATACTTTGCTTTTGCATCTTCTTTTTGCTGTGAGGTCAATTTGATGTTCTCACAAAACTTACTAAATTCTTGTTCCATCGTTTTTATATATTTAAAATTTACAATTATATTGCAAATATAGCAAAAAGAAACAATACTCAATGTTGTATTGTGGAAAAATGCGATAAATTAGCAATACAACAAAATACAAGGTAAATTTATTTGTTTGTAATCGTAGAATAGTACGTTTTGCAGTCGTTGGTTTAGGAAAGAGTACTATGTTATTACTAATAAGGTCATAATTATTTCTCACCCCACCAAATTCCACCCTTCCAAATCCCTCCAAAATCCCATAAAAGAACAATTCAGCATCACATCAGCAGCATAAAATCCATAAAAGAAGAGGAGAGGAGCTAAAAAGCTCAGGAAAATCCTATCTGAGTGCAATAAAATGGTTCCTAAACGAGGGGAACACCTCCAAACTGCGGGAAAATGGCTTCGAAGCGACAGAAAGTCATTAAAAAGTGCAGGGAAAAGCTAAAAAGCCGGGGGAATCATCAAAAAGTGACAGAAAGTCGTAAAAAATGAATTCAAATTAGAAGCAGAATTCCTAAAGTGTGAAATATATCATAAAAAATTTATTGGGTAGTTTTTGCTTTTCAGGCTTGAGAATAATAATTTCATTATGGCAAATAAAAAAAAGGAGCATTTAAAAAGTAATGTTATGAAACGTCCATGCCAAAGCGATTTTGACACACAGGGGGATGATTATTCCAAGCATGGTAAGTTCTCCCGAAACAAGTTCGGGACAGGCTATATGACAAAAACTTAAAATTATAAACATATGAAACATTCATGATTCAATAATTATTAACTCATACTCGGGAATGATTATTTACTCATGGAAAGTTCCATCTAACCAAAAATAAAAAAATACAAACATATGAAACGTCCATGCCAAAGTGATTTTAACACACAGGGAGATGATTATTTCAGCATGGTAAGTTCCATATGGCAAATAAAAACAAATTATAAACATATGAAAGAAAGTTATTTAAAAGAACTGGAAAAAGGACGACTATTGGTTTATGGTATTTCAGCTGATGAATCCATCAAGGAATGCATACAGCCAATCTATTCCGAAGAGCGTATCGAATTGGGAAAGTCGCTTTATACAAAAACCAAAACAGCTTTCGAGCTTCAAAATATCGAAGGTATTGAATCCAGTATGGCAACTCGGGAATTTAACGGGTTTTACACGATGCTTCGCGATAAGCTGATTCGTATTCGTAAGGTGGGTCGGTATTTTTTTAAAAATGATCTTGAATTATCAACCCTTTTGCGTTTAAATAAGGAAGTGCCGGCAGCATATCCCGAGTGGAAAGCATTGGCCGATGAAACAGTAAATGCAATTGTTATGCATGAAGCTATTCAGGAAAAACTGACTCTGGCGGCTTTAGCTCCCGAGGCAATTACAGTATTGCAGGCAGATTTGGTCAAACTGGATGATTTAAAGCTGAAGGCTGAAAAAGAGGATGGAGAAGCGCAGCAAGCCACCGCTCAAAAACAAGAGTACTATGTCGAATTTATGGCTTATTGCTCCGATTTGCGTGCTTGTCTCGATTTGTTTTACGAGGGTAGCGAGCGTCAGAAATTAGAAGTTTTGGGCATAGTTGTTAAATAATTAGAAGCTTAATAATTTTGAAATGCCACTTGATAATTCGGGTGGCATTTTTTGGTTCAAGCGGAAAATTTGGGCAATTAGCACATAAAAAAAACTCATCAGTTTTTTGATGAGTTTTTCTGTGAACACGGAGGGATTCGAACCCCCAACCTCCTCGGCCGTAACGAGGTGCACTATCCAGTTATGCTACGCGTCCTTTTTCTTAATTGCCCTGCAAATATAGGGGTTTTAGACCGATTTATCCAAATGTTTTAATGTTTTTTTAGAGACAAAAACGATCGGTTCTGCTAAGAACTTTACAGGTAGGATTTTACAATAGAAGAATTTTTACTGCAACAGGCTAAGAAGTCTTAGCTCTTAGTAGATTTAGCTAAGGATATATGAATGTTGGCGAAGTTTAACAAGCGATTAACAAGTAAAAGATATAATTGTCTGGAATTATTTGTATAATTTTACTAGAATACAAGAAAAATCAGTTGAAACGACCATGTGAAAAGAATTACAGTTATAATGAGTGTAATTTGGGAGTTTCATATGGCAAAAACACACAATTATAATCATATGAACAGAGAACCTTCAGAATTATTTGAGGACGTTGAAGAATCCAAAGCATTATTTCACATTCATAAACTTCAGAACATGTGTAATGAAGTAAGAAAGCAGAATGGGGACGATCATATGCATAATTTTTACACCATTACATGGATTAAGGAAGGAGAAGCAATACATGCCACCAAATATGTTGAGTATACATTGCGGAAAAATTCGATTCTTTTTGTGCCTCCGGGCTTAATGCATCGTTTTATTAGTAATGCACATTGCACAGGTTATTCTATAACCTTTAACGAAGCATTTTTTGCTGTTAAAGAGAATGGTGAAGATTCTGTTTCCGATTCAACATTGTTCAGTAACCCCGATTTCCGATCAATTATTACATTGGATGAAAAGCAGCAAATTGTTTTTAAGGGAATTACAGAATTGATGGAAAAAGAATTTGAGAATGACGATCGGTACCGTCACGAGATGTTATTGCAGCAATTGAAGTTGTTTTTATTGGAATCAAGAAGAATTTATGAAGTGCAGCACGATTTGGATGTGAGTTTGGACGAAGAGCATCCGGGTTCGGTTATCATTAAATTTAAACAGCTGATAGATGATAATTACAAAGAACAAAAAAATGTTTCTTCTTATGCTGATATGCTTAATTTGAGAGCAACATGTTTGAATGAGATTACAAAGAAAACAACCGGTATCACGGCAGGAGAATTAATCAGAAACAGAGTCATAAAAGAAGCAAAAAAAATGCTTTATGGCTCTGATTTGAATACAAAGGAAATAGCTTATAATTTGGGTTTTAATGATCCGGCTTATTTTAGTCGCTTCTTTAAAAAATACACCAGTCAAACATTAAGCGATTATCGGAGTCTGATTAGAAAATAATCCAACAATAAAAGGAATTTGTCCATTTACCGATGAACAATCATCTGCTAAATTTGTAATTGTAAAGTTCTTACAGAGATTTTAAAACGAATAAAAGAAATTTAATTAATATTTGAAGTTATGAAGAGATTAGGTTTAGTAATGATAGTAGTTCTTGTTGTAAGTGTTGTTTCGACTCCAGGCACAGCTTTTGCAAAAAAAGACAATTTAAAATTGAATGCTGAAAATAGTAAAATTGAATGGTTAGGCAAAAAAGTGACAGGAGAACATTCCGGAACCATTAAAGTAAAGAGTGGAAGCTTGTTACTTGACGAAGGTGAAATTGTTAAAGGAAGTTTTGTTGTTGATATGACAAGTATTGCTAATACAGATTTGGAAGATGCTGGTTACAAAGCAAAGTTGGAAGGTCATTTAAAATCCGACGATTTCTTTGGTGTGGAAAAATTTCCTGAATCAAAATTTGAGATTACCAATGCCGAGAAAATGGAAGATGGTAATTACAAGGTAAAAGGAAATATTACAATCAAAGGAATTACTGAACCCATTGAATTTATGGCGAATTTACACAAACATGATGCGGCCATACATGTCAGTGGAAAAATGACTATCGATAGAACCAAGTTCAACGTTCGTTACGGATCCGGTTCTTTCTTCGATAATTTGGGAGATAAAACAATTTATGATGATTTTGAATTAAATTTAGATTTATATTTAGAGTAAAGATTTTTTTTTAGAAGCATAAGCCGGAATATTCTTATTTCGGCTTTTTATATGTAATTGTGTTGCGCAATTAATATGAACAATAGTTTTGATGCTTTTGTAAAGTCTTGCTAAATCTTTGATCTTACTGTAAATAATCGTAATTTGTTAACGCTTTAAACCTAAACCAAATGTTATTATGATGCGAATTTTGTTTTCAACTTTATTTGCCTTACTGATCTGCTCGAATACTTCTGCTGAAGTAAACTTAAAAAATTTGCATAGTTCCCGTGTTTATTCGAAAGTCCTTAAAGAATACCGCGATGTAAAAGTATTGCTTCCCAACGAATATAACGACACATATTATAAATACCCAACAATCTATTTGTTGGATGCAGAAACGAACTTTGACATGGGAATCGAAGTTCTAAGTTTTCTCATGGATAATCATTTTATTCCGCCTCATATTGTTGTCGGGCTTCCGAATACCGATCGCTTCCGCGATATGACTCCTGTTGATTCAGTTATGAATAAAAATATTTTTAGAACCCGGGGAGGAGCCGATAATTTTATTAAAACCCTCGAGTTGGATGTGTTTCCCTTTATTGCGGATAATTTTAGAGCGAGTACTCAGCGCTTGGTTATGGGGCATAGCTATAGTGGTCTTTTCGTAGTATATGCATTTTCTAAACGACCCGATTTATTTGATAAATATTTGGCCTTTAGTCCGATTCTTTGGTGGAATAATAAGGCGATTGTGAACGATATTGATCAATTTTTAAGCAACAATTCATCCATTAGAAAACAACTGTTTGTTTCTTTTGCTGAGGAAGCTGCGGAGATGTTAAAATCCTGTAAATCCTTAATTCTATCCTTAGAAACAAAAGCACCATCTGATCTCAAATGGAATTATGCATGGATGCCCGACGAAAGTCATTACACACTCTATCGTAAAAGTTTAATGCAGGGCATGGAAACTATTTTTGCAGAATACAAATATCCTGATGTACAGGTTTTAGTTGAAAAGGGTGTTGAGGTTGCTGAAACTTATCAAAGAAAAGTATTGTTGAGTTATGGCAGAAATGAAAAATTGCCCTATTCTCTGCTTGAGAATGTTTGTATTCAGCTTAAAGATGCTGAGCGATATAATGACGCAATGGCTTTTTTAAAATATTCTATTTCCAATTATCCTGAAAGAGCAGAGTCTTTTTATTACGTAGGAGAGATCTACGAAAAAGTTAATCAACCTAAGGAAGCAGTAAAGTTTTATGAGATTGCACATAACAAAGACAAAGGCAGATGGGATTATGAGAATAAATTTATTGCGATGCAGAAATTACTGGTTGAGCTTGAAAATAAAACTCAAAACAATATAGATTTATAATGTAAAACAAGGCGAAGTATTAAATATTAATTCCTTTAAATTTATTTTCCCACAAACACAATTACTTTTATTCTAGTCCGTTACACACTATAACAATAGTGATATATTTTTACTGATGCAGTTGATTTGCATTGGTCGATAGCAAAAGCGGAGGAACGATGAAGGGAATATTTTTCACAGAGTTTTTGGAAATGGCAGAGAAGGAGTATGGTTTACTCTTAACCGAAAAGATCATTTCTGATTTGGGAGCAGGAAATAACGGTGTTTACGAAGCAACAGCCGATTATCCATACAGTCAATTTGTTGAGTTGTGTAATTTGCTTAGTTTCGAAGTGAGAAGTTCAGTTCCCGATGTAGCAAAAAATTTTGGAGAATATCTTTTCTCCCGTTTGGTAATTTTGTTTCGCCCCAGTTTTGCCGGCAACAGCAGTATATTTGATTTCTTAGATCAAATAGATGAGTTCATCCACAATAAAATTCAGGAACGATTTACTCCGGTTGAAATCCCACGTTTTAGAGCAGTGAAAATTAATGATTCCACGTTTCAGATGAGTTATCAGACTGAAAAATTACTGATTGATTTGGCCATTGGATTATTTATGGGCTGTCAAAGGTTTTTTAATGAAGAATTGACTTTAAATACTGAATTTATTTCAGAGAAAAACAAATTGGTCTGTTTCACCCTTTCAAAAAACGAGGTGTTAGTTTGATTCCATATTGTGAAAGGTAAAATATTTGGTTTTCCCTGCCTTCACTTCAAGATCAAATTGCTGATCTTTGCTATCCCCGTTTGGAGAATTTACTCTAAGAGTCACGCTATGTTTTCCCTCTTTCAATCGAATTCGGGTGTAGTAAATAGAGTTGGGCAGGGTTTGCCAATTTCTGGTGTCGGCTTTTTCAGTAACGGCATTAAAAATGCTGATAATAGCACCTAAATTTTCATCTTTACTTCTTGTGTAACTTTCAATTGCCTGTTTGGTAGCAAGTCGAAGTAAAGAATTTGCCATTTCGCGTACCATTCGGTCTTTTAGTGTTTTAAAAGCAATTGCGTTTATATCTTCTCCTTTATCCAAAGGATAACTAAGCGAATCATTTATAATGATATCGGCATTTGTGTAGTAGGGAATTCGTTCCTGATACTTTGGAAAAGCAACACGAACAAAATCCAGATCACTAAAAGAATTTTGTGTCCGGCTATCCATATTTCCTACAAAAAAAGGCAACGTAACATTTTCTTCATTGTTCACCATGGTCAGGTAGCCATCGCGGCCATTAATGGCACTAAAATTGATGCTCCATTCTGCTTTTACCGGACCAAGCCCCGACAACCAGATGATGATTACATCCCCTTCAGTCTTGTCGGTCTTTTGGAAATCGAAGCCAAATTTATTTTTGAAAAAGTCATAATCCTCCATCAAACCAGTTTCATAGGCAGTTCGAAGAAGATCTTCTTTCAATTGCCGCGGTGCAGGAGTATTAAAGTTCTTTAGGTAATTGTCCTCATAAATTTTAAGAGCATTCCGATAAGCAATAAAGGCATTGTTCGAATCTCCCGACGAATCATAAATCAATCCCATTAGTGTGTGGGCAAAGGCATCATCGCTGTATCTGTTCTGATAATTCTTTGGATATTTATCGTTCAGGGCATACAATTTTTCATTTACTCTTCGGCATTCAACCAAAGCAGCTTCCGTATCGCCCATTTCCAAATAGCTTAACGCTTTATAGAAGTTGAGCATTACATTCTCAAAATCTTCGGGAACATAGGGTCTGGCCATTGGATTGGTGAGCATTGCCAATGCTTCCGAACCAATATTTTTACGTTGATCTTCAATGAAAAGATCCGCCTCGTTAAAATACTTAGTCGCCGAAACATAATCTTGCTGCATCCACGATAAAGTTCCCTTATTCAGTAAAAACAAGGCTTTGTTTTTGTTTCGATTGCTCTTTTTATCTTTATCCAGTACTTTCTCGGCACTCGCTATGTCGCCCTGCAAAAAATAGTTGTTAAAAGCTTCATTTTGCATGTAATAGGTAGCACAACCAGATAATAGAAGAAGAACACCAAATAAAAAAACAGGGAGTATCTTACCCGATATATGTAAGGATAATTTTTGCTTCATCGAAAAAAGGAATAAAGAAATTCAGGAAGCCAACCAATGACTTCCTGTAGAGTACTAATTTTATTTGTTCACGTACTTTTTAATTTTCTTATCACCCATCCAAACCAGTTCGCTGGTTTCAAGATTAGTTAACTCCAGATTTAACTGATAGTAACGAACATTTTCTTTTTTATAACTGTCTATTATCGAATTGATGTCGCCTTGTAATATAAAGTCAGCACCTAATTCCTGTCCCCATTTTTTAAGAGTTGCTTTGGATGCAAAATCCTGTTGGTCTGCACGTTCCTGACGAAGATCTTCTCGTTTGGCACCCGCTTGTACCAAGCGAACCCGACTGTCATTTAAAATGGCTTTTTCGATGTCTTTAATATAAGTATCCGAATCGATGTGTTCTGAACTTTTATTGGTGATTAAGCCAACAATAACAACAGGTTTACGATTAAATTCCTGTTGATAATCTTCAATCCAATTTTGATTAAGTAATTGATCAATTAAAGCCTCGGCAGTCAATTTTGAATCGGTATCGTTCCATCGACCACTCAAATCAATTTGCTGATCAGGAGATACCCGGGTAACTTGTCTCGAGCAGGAAACGCCAGCTAATACAGCCAGTGCGAAAACAAATAGGCGAAATGAATACTTCATAATATTTTCATTTTTTGTTATAAATAATACTCTAATTTTTTGAAGTGAATTGTACTTAAGTAATTACAATTTTTATGCCAATATGATTATAGATCCTCTACTATTTTTGATAGTTTTAGGTAATGCGATTCACTAATTGGAGTGAGAGGCAAACGCAAACAATTTTCACAGAGTTTTTTCATGCTTAGAATTGCTTTAATTCCGGCAGGATTGCCTTCTGTAAAAAGGTTTTGGATGATTCCAAACATCTTATAATGAATCTGAAGAGCTTCCTTGTTTTTTCCATCTAATGCTAATCTTACCATCTGGCTCCATTCCTTTGGAAAAGCATTTCCCAGTACAGAAATAACACCACTGCCTCCTAATGAAATAAGAGGAAAGGTTATGGCATCATCGCCTGATATCACTAAAAAGTCTTTGGGTTTGTTTTTAAGAATGCTCATAAGTTGTTCCATATTACCTGAAGCTTCTTTTACACCAATTATATTTTCAATTTCCGAAGCCAGTTTTACACAGGTTTCAGCGCTGATGTTAATACCAGATCTGCCTGGTACATTATAAAGAATTACCGGAACCGGACTGGCATTTGCAATGGCCTGGTAATGCAGAAATAAGCCTTCCTGACTGGGTTTGTTGTAGTAAGGAGCAACAGATAGAATGGCATCAATCTCGTCAAATTCGGCGAACTCCTGAATTTGCTGAATAACAGCCTGTGTATGGTTTCCTCCAAAGCCAACCACCAAAGGAACGCGCTTTGCATTCACCTCAATAATGTGATTGATAACGGAAATTTTTTCATCACACGAAAGTGTTGATACTTCACCTGTAGTTCCCAGCACTACTAAATAATCAATGCCATTTTTAATCTGGAAATTAACAGTGTCGCTAAGTGCATTATAATCGACACTTCCATTATTTGTAAATGGAGTAATCAGTGCTATGCCTGTTCCTGTAAATTTGTTTCCGTTCATCCTTATTACTTTTTAATCTGGGAAAGATATTTTAAGCTTTCGCTGATCAGATTTTCTATAGAATTGTTTTTGCCCTGATCAATCATTAAATCCAAATGCCCGCAGTTGTCCACCAACGAACCAACTTTGCAGGATGCCAATGAAACTTGTGTAATGTATTTTATCGACAGATGTTCCGATTTAGTAAGAACAAAGAGTAAATCGAACTTAGAATTGGTGAATTCAATTAATTCAGGAATGATTGGTTCACCGCTCCATTTCACATCCTTATTGGTATAGAAAACTATTTTTTGAGCCACACCAAAATCAGGCAATATGTCAGCATCAATCCATCCTACGGTTTGCACTTTATAGCCTTTTTGGCTTAAATCTTCTGCGAACTTTTTTACTACAGAGTGATTTTTTTCCTGAAGAGTATCAAACAGGATACCTATACTTTTAGCACTTTCTAAATTGTGAAACTCCTTTTTGCGCGTATTTTTTTTAAGCTTGCTTTTGATTTTTAATCCGGCAAGCTGATTTTTAATATTTTGAAAAAAACTCATTTTATATTCGATAGTTAAGTTGAAGGCTTGTATTTATGGGTTGCACAGGCAATTATCATTTGAAACCACAAGTTATGAAAAAAATCATTTTGTAAATCATAAATTAAGCTTATTTAATTTTTTTTGGAGCCTTGTAACCATTTGGATTCAGTTTGCCTGGGGCAATGCGTAACTCATTTGCCAGATCGGTAAGACTATTCATATTCATTACTTCGCATGCTTTTATTGCAATTTTAGCACAAGCCAAAGTGTCCTCCAAAGCATCGTGGTGTTTAAGCGGAATATCAAACAAGTGAGCCATTGTATTCAGCTTATGGTTTGGCATATTGGGCCATATGTTACGACTGATTTGTACGGTGCACAGGTAATCAAATTCCGGAAAACGAATGTTGTATGTTTCTAAACAAGCCCGAAGCACCGATAAATCAAAACTGGCGTTGTGAGCGATCACCATTTTACCATGAAGATAATCTTCCACTTCTTCCCATATGTAATTAAAGCTGGGTTCGTTCATTACATCTTCCTCTGTAATTCCATGTATACTAACATTCATCGGATGAAAATACATTTCGGGTGGTGATATCAACCAATCTTTACTTTCAACAATAACTCCATTTTCAACGCGAACCAAACCAAGCGAACATGCAGAATTGCGTTGTCCGTTTGCTGTTTCGAAATCTATAGCGGTAAAATTCATTTTTTTTAGATAAAAGGGAAAAGTAACAAGGACTAAAACTTTTAATTTTGTTCTAACTGCTAACTGCTAACTGCTAACTACTAACTGCTAACTGCTCATCCCAATCATCTTCAAAAATTCATCTTCTGTTTTTATTTCAATTCCTAATTTTTCTACTTTTTCAAATTTGCTTGGTCCCACTTTTTCTCCTGCTAAAAGAAAACTTGTTTTCTTCGATATAGAACTCACATTTTTTCCTCCGTGCAGTTCAATCATTTCCTTTAATTCATCGCGGGAGTATTTTGAAAAACTTCCGGATATAACAATGGATAAACCTTCAAGTGTATTGCTCGCACTCTCATTTTCCACAATTTTTTTTTCCAATTGCAAGCCAAATTCTTTTAACTGGGCAATTAAATTTTTATGGTAATTGCTAGAGAAATATTCCACTATGCTTTCGGCAATTTTCCCTCCAATTTCGTCTACCTGAATCAATTCTTCAAGTGTTGATTCGGCTAATTTGTCGATAGAAGGAATCGCTTTGGCTAATTTCTTCGCTACTGTAATGCCAACATACCGAATGCCCAAAGCATACAAAACCCTTTCGTAAGGAACCTGTTTCGAATTTTCAATACTTGTTAATATTCTCTCTGCAGATTTATCGCCCATGCGCTCTAAAGGAATTATATCCTCTTTAGTCAACCGGTACAAACCTGCAACATCACTAATTAGATTCTTTTGAAAAAGCAGGTCGATTGTTTCTTCACCGAGGCCGTCCAAATCCATGGCTCTGCGGCTGATGAAATGTTCAATTTTCCCTTTAATCTGTGGTGGACAGCCCATATCATTCGGACAATAATGATTCGCTTCGCCTTCTTTACGAACCAAAGGGGTGCCACATTCAGGGCATTCTTCAATGTATTGAATTGCTTGCGCTTCCGCAGATCTTTCAGACAGTTCTATACCAACAATTTTTGGAATAATTTCGCCGCCTTTTTCCACATAAACAGTATCGTTTTCGTGCAGATCTAAATTTTGAATGATGTCAGCATTGTGCAGTGATGCTCTTTTTACTGTTGTGCCGGCCAATTGCACCGGCGTTAAATTGGCTACCGGAGTAATCGATCCGGTTCTGCCTACCTGATAAGTTACCTTTTCCAGCTTGGTAGATACCCGTTCTGCTTTGTATTTATAGGAAATTGCCCAGCGAGGCGATTTTGCAGTAAAACCTAGTTCTTCCTGCATATCCAGCGAATTCACTTTTATTACAATTCCATCTACAGGTACCGGCAATGAGCTGCGTTTTTCGTCCCATTCTTTAATGAATGCAATTACTTCGGCGATATTTTTACAAAGCGCTGTGTTGTCCGGAATTTTAAACCCCCAGTTTTTAGCAGCCAATAAATTGTCGTAATGGTTTCGGCTTGGAATTTCCTTGCCCAACAAATAATACAGGTAGCAATCTAACTTTCGTTTTGCAACCACCGATGAGTTTTGCATTTTCAATGTTCCCGAAGCTGCATTTCTGGGATTTGCAAACGGAGCTTCCCCAATTTCTTCACGTTCCTCGTTCAAGCCATTAAAAACAGTAAAAGGCATTAATATTTCGCCTCGAATTTCAAATTCTTCGGGATATCCATCACCACTTAATTGCAAAGGTACCGATCTGATTGTTTTCACATTAGCCGTAACATCATCACCTTTTACACCATCGCCACGGGTTACTGCCTGAACCAGTTTCCCATTTTTGTAGGTTAAAGAAATTGATGTGCCGTCGTATTTCATTTCACAGACGTATTCAACATCACCATCAATCAACTTTTTAATTCGGTTTTCGAAATCACGGATTTCTTCCTCCGAATAGGTGTTGCCTAACGAAAGCATCGGGTATTTGTGCTCTACCTGATTAAATTCCAGATTGATATCGCTGCCAACTCGTTGGGTTGGCGAATTGGGATCATAAAACTCAGGATATTGATTTTCCAAAGTCATCAACTCTTTCAAGAGTATATCAAAGTCGTAATCGCTGATGCTTGGCCGCGATAAAACGTAGTAATTGTGATTGTATGTATGTAACTGCCCGCGCAATTTGGCAATGCGAGCTTTTGCTTCTGCCTGATTCATAGTTGTAAAGGTCTACAGTTGTGTGAATAGATGAGCTGTGTTATTTATAACAAGCCCCGAATGGTAAAAATAGTAAACCTTGAGGTGATTTCAATGATTTTTGAGATCGAAAACTGTAATTGATGAACTGTCTGAGTATGAGTTGTAAAGTACAGCCATATAGAAAGCTACTACAGGTAGGAAGAGGTGGTATCGACGAATCTTTAACTTTGGATAACAGATGTTTCGACTTCGCTCGACATGACGTTCCCAAGTGATGTCGGACATCATTTTCATTTCACACCATTTACCGATTCTTGAGCACACTTAACCGATTTCAAGAATTAAAAGCTATTATATTGCATTACTTTAGTTTTAGAAACAAAGGATACACTAATCTTAAACAACAATATCATGGATGAAAATAAAAAAAATAAAAGTCTGTTTGTTGGGCTTGGGTTAATAATAGTTGGAATCGTAATTATTTTGGAACGGCTCAATTATCAGTCTGATTTTATCGAAACCTATTTGTATAGGTGGGAATCCGTTTTGATTTTAATTGGCGTACTGCAGATTTTGGTTCGCCGGAGAATTTTTGGAGGTCTGATGGCCATAGCTGTCGGAGGATACTTTCTTATGGATGATTTGTATTTTCTACCACAAAATTGGGAGATATGGTTTTTTCCTGTACTACTTATTTTAGGAGGCATTGCGTTTATTTTTTCTCCTGATTCACCATATTGTTGTAAAAATAAATAAATTCATATCATAAAATATATCATCATGAGATCACAACATAAATCAAACCCAAACAACCGTGCAATATTCGGTATTTTCTTAATTGTATTTGGATGCTTATTGGTTCTTAAAAATCTGGATTTTATTCCCTATGACTTAAGGCATGTTATCTTTTCGTG
Organism: Labilibaculum manganireducens; assembly: GCF_002843385.1. Taxonomy (GTDB): domain Bacteria; phylum Bacteroidota; class Bacteroidia; order Bacteroidales; family Marinifilaceae; genus Labilibaculum; species Labilibaculum manganireducens. The sequence goes on along the minus strand of NZ_MVDE01000008.1, from coordinate 110,823 downwards.
GCCAATGTTACTGTTTGGTTTAGGGGCACTTTTCTTTTTTGGTAAAGATGATAAAACTACAGGAATTGTTCTGATGGCAGTGGGAGGGGTGTTTTTAATGCCTATCGTATTCGATTGGAGCTTTAACTGGCGAGGCTTATTTTGGCCTGTAATGCTAATTGTAATAGGAGTTGTAGTTATTCGAAAACGAAACGAATGTGATGTTAGCAAGCGATCGGCAGTAGGATCAGATTCAGATTATATTGATGAGCTAAATATATTTGGCGGTGGTGAAAAAGTAATCAACACCAAAAATTTTAGAGGAGGAAAAGTTACCTGCATTTTTGGAGGAACAGAATTAAATCTCACCAATGCCGATCTGGCCGAAGGCACAAACATAATTGACGTATTTACAATGTTTGGTGGTTGTGTTCTGGTTGTTCCATCCGATTGGGAGGTTAAAGTTGAAGTCTCTGCTATTTTAGGCGGTGTTTCCGACAAACGAATACCAACCACAAATTATATAGTTGAACCTAAAAAGGAACTAATCATTAAAGGATTTGTCGCTTTGGGTGGTTGCGAAATTAAATCATATAAATAATTTTAGATGCAGCATCCTCTTCTGAAAAATCGTTTTGCCATTCCAATTTATATAGCAGCATGGGCATTTTTGGCAATGCTGTTATTTATGATTGGATGGTATTTCGAGGGAAGGACTATTTATGATTCGGCTGTAAATGCCTTTAGCTTTTCATTTCCATTATTGATATTGGGAGCATGTATTTGGTTTGTTGTTATATATACCAGCATTGAAAGTCTGGGGCTTTTCCATTTTTTGTTACATCACTTAACTGCCGGGATTGTAGTAGTGGGGATATGGATATCGTCTGCATATCAATTACGAACTATGTGGTTTGGTGCCACCAGTGAAGGTTTCGATTATCTTATTCCTGTGCATTGGCAGATTTTTATGGCCTTCGGGATGTACGATTATATTGTAATTGTGTATTATTTAGTAATGTATTATCGTAATTTTCAAGATAAATTGGTTCGTGAATCTGAGCTAAAAGAGTTAGTGAAAGAGGCAGAATTAACAGCATTAAAATCTCAAATTAATCCGCATTTCCTTTTCAATAGTTTAAATTCGGTAAGTTCTTTAACTTTATCAAAGCCAGAGTTATCCAGAGAGATGCTTGTTAAATTGTCAACCTATCTTCGTTATTCTCTGGCTCAGAATTTAAAAGAGTTAAATAATTTAAGTAACGAATTGAGTAATATTCGTTTGTATATGGAAATTGAGAAAGTTCGTTTTGGTGATCGCCTGCAGCTTCATTTTGATCTTTCACCCAACTGCGGGAAACTAAAAATTCCCAATCTAATTTTACAGCCATTATACGAAAATGCGATTAAATTCGGAGTGCATGAAAGCCTTGAGCCTGTTTGTGTACTAACGAAGTGTCGTTTTGAGAATGATGTTTTAAAAATTGATATTAGTAATAATTTTGATCGAGATTCGGTTCCTGCAAAGGGAAATGGTATTGGATTGCATAACATACAGGAACGCCTGCATTTAATTTACGGCCGTGCTGATTTGATGCGAGTTGTTAAGAGAGAAGATCAATTTACTGTTTATCTGGAATTTCCACAAAGTTTATGAGATATGGAAACAATAAAAGCAATAATTATTGATGATGAATCATTGGCCAGAGATCTGGTTCGCTCCTATTTGGGAGCTTGTCAGGATATTGAAATTTTAGGTGAGTATTCAGATGGATTTCAAGGCTTAAAAGCAATTAATGAGTTGGACCCGGATTTGGTATTTTTAGACGTTCAGATGCCAAAATTGACAGGTTTCGAAATGTTGGAATTACTCGATAAACCATGCAATATTGTGTTTACAACAGCTTACAACGAATATGCAATTAAAGCATTCGAACACAATGCAATTGATTATCTGCTCAAACCATTCTCAAATGAACGTTTCCAGAATGCCGTGCGCAAGGTGAAAGAACGTATTTCAAATTCGGTGACGAGTGAAGATCAGATTGAGAAAATAAAAAACCATAACGATTCCTCGGATGAGTTATTGACCCGGGTGGTGGTGAAATCAAGAAATAAAATTGATGTAATTGCAATCGATAAAATAAAATATTTTGAGGCTCAGGACGATTATGTGATGATTTATACCAATGAGGGAAGGTATCTGAAGCAAAAGACAATGAAATATTTTGAAAGTCATTTAAGCCCGAAAGAGTTTTGTCGAATACATCGAACTTATTTGGTGAAGATTGATTGGATAGCTCAATTGCAGCCTTACGAGAAGGATCATTGGATTGTAATTTTAAAAACCGGGGAAAGTTTAAACGTCAGTCGAAATGGATTTAAGCAATTAAAACTGCAATTGGAAATTTAATCATTGATCTGTTTTTATATGGTAAGCATCATTCTTTCACGAATTGATTCTTTTTTTATGTCAAAAGCCAGACATTTTTTTAGGGTTTCTTTTGTTAAGTGTGTTTTATGCTAAATTGTGCTGAGTTTTTGTTAATTTAGTTGAATGGCCAGTGTTAATAAGGTTTTTAGTGTGAGTACATGTAAACTGATGACAAACTGATTGTTTCTGTTTGTGAATTGGCAGTAAAGTTTTTTGATTTTTTAATTGATCTGCAACATAAATTTTCTACTTTTGTGCAACCTGTTACTATATACACTAACTAATTTACACACTACTAATGAGTCTAAAACTTGATTGCAGAAATGGATTATTGCCGGTCCTTCTGTTTTTTTTAAGCCCTGCCGTGCATTCCTATGCTCAGGATTCTACAAAAGCTATAACAAATTCATATTTGAATGGTGTTGTTGTCGAGAATGAACATCAAAAGCCTCTTGAGTATGCTACCGTATCAATTTATTCTTTACCAGATTCTTTATTGATTAAGGGAACTATCACAAATAGAAAAGGGGAGTTTGAACTAGCTGATTTAGCTGGTTCAAGCTATTATTACAAAATTGAATATCTTGGATTTGAGAGCTATAGCAGTAAGCCAATTCTTTTAAAAGAAAATGAAAAGTTATTATTGTCTGATCCACTTGTTTTGCATGCCGATACCCAAACGATTACTGAAGTGGAAGTAACCGGAAATCGTGATTTTGCACGAATCGAATTGGACAAAACAGTTTACAACGTGTCAAAATCACCTGTTTCGGATGGAGGTACTATAAATGAAGTTTTAGCAACAATTCCTAAATTAAATGTTACAGCCAATGGCGGAATACAATTACGGGGAAGTTCTGACGTGAAAATATTAATTGATGGGAAACTGAGTGGATTACTTGGAATGAGTCCCGGAGATGTATTGAGTAATATGCCGGCAGCAGATGTTGACCGTGTGGAAGTAATTACAAGTCCTTCCGCAAAATATGATGCTTCAGGTTCAGCTGGGATTGTGAATATTATTATGAAGAAGGAGAGAGTTAAAGGGTTTAACGGGAATGCTTCAGCCACAATTGGTACCGTTAACAAGCATTCCGGGCGAACAGCTCTTAGTTTGCGAACCGGAAAACTCAATTTCTCAGGATCATACAGCTACCAAGACAATTGGTCTGGGAGAGATTATGAATTATCAAGATTGACTGAAACAGAAACGAATGTAGAAATGTTGAAAGTCAGTGCAGATGCAGACTTGGGTAATAGAAGCCACATTGGTCAATTTGGAATGGATTATTTGATAAATGACAAGAATACCATGAGTTGTTCTGTTACCAATCGAAACGTGAAACAAAATAAAAATGGGTTTTATAAGTATTCCCGTACTTTAATTACCAGCAGTACTTTTCCTAATGAAACATCGCGTGAAAGTGCCGTTGATATTGATTTAACTTCGTGGGTGTATAATGCTTCTTATATTCGAAAATTTGACCGGAAAGGTCAGGAACTTTCTTTTGATGCAGCCTATACAAATAATAATGCAGAAAATTACGGTAATTACACCGATGAAACAGAAGGGAATACCAGTGATTTTTTCAATTCGGACAGAGAAGAAGCTATTGTTCAATTGGATTACAAACAGCCTGTAGGTGATGCAGGTTCAATTGAAACAGGATATATGTACCGAACCAACGAGATAAATTTCGATGAGCCTATCGATTTATCTACCGCTTTTAATTATAAGGAGAGTATACATGGTTTGTATTTTCAATTGAGCGGAGAGAAAGGAAATTTTGGTTATCAGGTTGGTTTGCGGTCTGAGTATTCAGATATCGAGACGAATAAAGCGTATAATGACGATTACTTAGACTTTTTTCCGAGCGTACATTTTTCCTATAAATTATCAGACAATAAACAGGTATTGCTGACTTATTCTAAAATGATCTATCGACCAGATTCCGGAATGTTAAATCCATTTCAAAATTTAAGCGATCCTGAAAACCAGAAATTGGGAAGGAAAGATTTGGGTGCTTATTATACTCATATGCCGGAGTTCACTTTTATTTATAAAAGAGATAAAATCACCTATACAACAAATTTGTATTATGTGTATACGGATAATATTATAAATCAGTTTCGATGGGTTAAAGATGATGTAGCTATTGTAACATCAGAGAATTTGGGTAGTAAACATTATGCTGGTGTCGATTTTAATTTGGAGACCAAGTTTAATAAATGGTGGAGTATCAATTCATATTTGTCAGGAATTTACCAAAAATTTACCCCTTCCGGTGAAGCGCATTTTTCTACAAATGATGATTTTGGTTTTTTCGGAAAACTAACATCAACTATGCGGATACCTAAATGGTTTAATTTTCAAACAACTCTGCGTTATGACTCTGATATGCCGGTTGCTCAAGGAAGTTACGATCAATCTTTTCAGGTAGATTTTGCTTTTGGTAAAAGAATAATGAAAGGCAAAGCAAGTATCTCTTTATGGATTTACGATGTTTTAAATAACAGTAAGTATAATGTAAATACTTCAGGAGACCGTTTTACCCAGCGAATGAAGTACAATTTTGAAAATAGGGTGGCAAATTTCACTTTTCGTTATTATTTTGGTAAAAAGTACAATGTGTTAAAATCGAAAACACACGGCAGTGGAGTCCAGCACTCAGAGAAAGATATTTAATAGTAATTGGTATGTCAGGTTCTGAAAAAGCTTGATTCAATTTAAAAACTTTATTTAACCAGTTGAGATTTATCAACTGGTTTTTTCTTACCTCATTGTTTGGATATAGCAAAACGTAAGGCTGGTATAAACTCTGTTATAAATTCGCGGTTATTATCAAATAAAAACAATCAATTATTAAAATTGCAAGTGTTGTTTTATAATTCGACAAACCTTATTCTACCAAATAGTCAGAAGAGATAAGATCTGAATTTAATTTATCCGTTTCAAGGCTAACGTGAAACAAAGCATCTCCTTTATGCACCATAGGTGCAGTGTTTACACAAAACACATAACAATCAAACGGAGCAAGCACTTTTTTTTCATATCCTCCGTAAGGATCTGTTATTTCACCCAAAATTTGTTTTTTAACGACCCAACTTCCATTTGTAACCCGCAATTGAAACATACCCGAATTGGAAGCTCTTAACCATTGAGCTTTAGGAATCACAACTGGTGCCTGCTTTAACTGCAAATCTCCATTCTGTAATCCTAAATATTTCATCACATTCACTGCGCCTTCTACACCGCAGCTAATGACATCTTCATCCAGATCATTGGATTTTCCACCTTCAAAGAGTAGAATTGTTTTTCCCAGATTGCGAATGGTATCGCGAACAGATTTGGAAATGTAATCGGAATTCAAAATAAACGGGGCATTAAAAACCTGTGCAAGTTTCAACGTTTTTTTTTCCTTAATTACACATCGAATTTGAGGAAAATTTGACCTGTCAGCACCTCCCGAATGAAAATCGATCACATAGTCAACTTTGGGCGCAATTTCTTTTGTAAAACGATATGCAAATTGACTGGCAAGAGAACCATTTAAAAAACCAGGGAACATTCTGTTCAAATCTCTGCCGTCAGGAAATTCTCTGCGGAGATTTAAGAATCCAAATACATTAAAAACGGGAATGCAGATAATCATTCCCCTTTTTGGTTTGTTGTATTTTTTTCGAATGATATTTCGAACAATGGCAACTCCATTAACTTCATCACCGTGCACACCACCCATTAAAAGCAAGGTAGGGCCGTCTTTTTTCGCACGTTCCACAATTACGGGAACCTTAATGGTATTTCGGGTATGCAATTTTGCAACTTCCAATTCTAAGAAAGCACGCTCACCTTTCTGAATTTCTTTGCCTAGTATGGTATACTTATCAATCAACATTCCTTTCAATGAATCTAATTATTTGTTTTGCGATGTCCTTTTTGGTTGCTATCTCGATACCTTCCAAACCTGGCGATGAATTTACCTCCAAAACCAAAGGTCCGCTTGCTGATTGCAGCATATCCACACCAGCAATTCCTAATCCCATTGCCTTTGCGGCTTTTATTGCCGTGTTTTCCTCTTCATCAGTCAATTCGATAATTGTTGCAGAACCTCCTCTGTGAAGGTTAGATCGAAATTCTCCTTTTAATGCTTGCCGTTTCATAGCTCCAATCACTCTTCCATCAACAACAAAAGCTCTAATATCAGCACCTTTCGATTCTTTAATAAACTCCTGAGCAATCACACGGGCTTTTAGTCCATTAAACGCTTCAATAACAGAGGTTGCAGCATTTGGAGTTTCGGCTAAAACAACACCTAGTCCTTGAGTTCCTTCCAATAGTTTAAGAACCAGCGGAGTTCCTCCAACCGATTGAATTACATGATTAACATCTTTTGTATAGTTGGTGAAAACAGTGCGGGGTAAGCCTACACCTGCGCGTGAAAGAACCTGTAAGCTTCTTAATTTATCCCGCGATTTTATCAATGCTTCAGAACCAACAGCGGTAAATGTTTTCATCATTTCAAATTGGCGGACTACTGTTGATCCGTAAAAGGTAACAGAGGCACCAATTCTTGGAATTATTGCGTCAACATCCAGCAAGTATGCTCCATCATAGAAGATCTTAGGTTTCTTTTTTTCAATTTCAATAATGCATTTTAAATGATCCACAACAAGTACCTCATGTCCTCTTTTTTCTGCTGCTTCAACTAATCTTTTGGTAGAATATAATTTAGGATTTCTTGATAAAATAACAATTTTCATAATATGTAATTAACATTTATTGGATGGACTTTAAATTCTCTATTGCAGATTTTTTTGTTTCAATTTGAAAGAAATATTGCGTTTTGAAGTATCAACAATAAATTTTCCATTTAAAAGTTTTCTTCCGATCAGTATCGGATATCTCATTTCGCTGCGTTCGCTTAAAGAAAGCTCAATGTGGAACTCCTTATTAAATAGTATAATAATTGTTTCAATTACAAAACGGGTTTCTGATTTCCCAAAAGAATTTTTAACTCTTTTTTTCTTGTAATTTTTTACTGTGAATTCTTTTTCGTTATAATCGGGATGGGAGGGATCCAAAAGTTTGAATTTTAAATGTCTTTCATTTCCAACCTGACACTCTTCAATTTGATGACAATGAATAGAAGACGTATATGCTCCGGTATCCACTTTTAAATCAATATTTGATAAGTGCAGATCCGGAAAGTCAGCCCTGTCAATTTTCCCAATGATTATTTTCATGTAATTGTAATTTCATTATTTTTCTCGTTGAGAAGCAATTTAAAATTTTCCAATGTAGGAAATTAATTTTAAACGCTTGTTTCCCTGAATTTATCTTTTATATCTATTTATACCAACTTGTAATGGAAATGAAGCAATAGTACAATCATTTTCTGCAAGGAGAATCAATACGAACTTGTATTCATTTTTTCATTTATACTTTTAATTCAGGCAAAACCATGAAAGCAGCAAGATGGGGGCAATTTACAATTAGATTTCTTTTTTCAGATGCACATCTAATTGATTAAAAGGGATCATTATATTATTCTCAATAAATTTTTTATTAATAATTAAACGGATATCACTTTTCACCTTGCCTATTCTAAAGATGTTTTTGCTGAAAAATAACAATTCAAAATCCAATGAAGAGGCGCCAAAATTTACAAGCCGGGCTTCAATAGATTGTCTTTCGTAAATATCGGGATGTTCAAAAGCACTTTCTTCTAAGGTTTTTAATATTAAATCGACATCAGAACCATAAGCTACCCCCACAGGAATCCGGAAGCGGGTTTTTTTAGATTGATGACTCCAATTAATCACTTTGTTTGTAGTAATTAGCGAGTTGGGAATAATAATCGAAATTTCATCTCTGTCTAAACCTTTTGAGGTTCGTAATCCAATGCTCTGAATTTTAATTATATCTCCATCAATTTCCAATATATCATTAATTTTTATCGATCGCTCCGAGAGGAGGATGATTCCTGATATCATATCATTAAAGGTTTGCTGTAAACCTAAACCTACACCAACCAGTAAGGCTGCCGAGCCGGCAATAAGCACAGTTACTTTTATATGTATGGCTTCAAGCATCAAACCAATCGACATAATCCAAACCACATATTTTATGATCTGAAACAGGGCATATGTATTGCCTTCGTCTGTTTTAACAAATTTGTGCTTACGGAAAAGTGTTTTTTTAATTAAATAAAGACATATTTTAGTTAGTATATAAATCAGTAAGATACTAAGCAAAGTAAATACCGTGATTTTATAATTGTCAATGCTAAAGAGTTGATATTTTAATATCTTATTGATCGATGCAAACATATTTGGTTTTATCTTGAATGTTATTTTATTGAAGAGTTTAATTTCGGAAATAAATTTCGCAAAAGAACTATTATTTTTTTATAATCTGCAAAAGTTTCATGAATATTAATAATAAATATTGTGCTTGTAACAAAATCGAGAAGTCAAAAAGGATTCATCTGAGAATATGAAGAATACAAACTTGATGATAGATAATGTGTTATTTTTTATTGCTTTACCCTTCATTAGCTTGCGTTTACCGATTTTTATACATTTTTAATAGATAAAATTGAGTGCAAGTGGGCATTATTGATACTTTTGCAACTCGAAATAAGTTTATGGATAAGAATAGTAAGAATGTTCAGGAGTTGGAGAGTGCAAGCATCAAAAGCTTGCTTTGGAAGTATTTCTTACCAGCTTTTACCGGAGTGGTTATTAACTCATTGTACAATGTAGTCGACCGGATTTTTATTGGTCAAGGTGTTGGTGCAATTGCGTTATCAGGTCTGAGTGCAGTGTTTCCAATCATGTTAATCATGATGGCATTTGGCATGCTTATCGGGATTGGTGCAGGTGTTCGGATTTCTATAAATCTGGGAAAGAAAGATTTGGGCAGAGCGGAATGGGTTTTGGGGAATTCATTTGTTCTCATGATAATCGTTTCTGTTATTATTACTGCAATCGGATTTTTAATAAAGGATCCCTTACTCAGGATGTTTGGAGTTGGAGATGATACCATGTTTGTCGCCAACGAATATCTAAATATTATTCTTTACGGGGCGGTTTTTAGTGTTGTAGGCTTTTCTTTAAACAATTTGATCCGTTCCGAAGGAAACGCCAAAATAGCGATGTACTCCATGCTGATAAGTGCCGGCACAAACATCATTCTCGATCCCATCTTTATTTTTGTTTTGGATATGGGCGTTGCAGGGGCTGCTTATGCTACAATTATTTCGCAATTGATTCTATGCATTTGGGTAATCAGGCATTTCAGAAGCGGAAAATCAGTCATAAAACTTAGGTTCTCAAATTTTAAATTGAACCGGGAGATTGTTTTTTACATTTTAACCATAGGTTTTGCTCCCTTCTCAATGCAACTGGCCGGAAGTTTTGTTCAGGCATTATATAATGTTCAGTTGGTAGAGTACAGCAACGATATCGCTATAGCGGCTATGGGTGTAATTAACTCTGTTGCCATGCTGATTGTTATGACTGTGGTGGCTTTAAATATGGCTGCTCAACCTATTTTCGGTTTCAATTATGGGGCGCAAAATTATGCCAGAGTTAAAGAATGTCTGGTGCTGTGTATGAAAGCTGCTACAGGAATTGTGATTGTTGGTTTTCTTGGGGTGCAGTTATTTCCAGAATTAATTGTGAAGGCCTTCAATAATTCCAGTGCAGAATTACTGGATATGGGTTCTTACGGACTACGGATTATATTGATTGCGTTACCCGTGGTTGGTTTTCAGGTTGTTGTTGGGAATTATTTTCAGTCTATCGGAAAAGCAGGCATTTCGGCTGTACTTACATTAATGCGCCAGGTTATTTTATTAATTCCAATTCTTTTTATTCTTCCTACTTTTCTTGGTTTGGATGGTGTTTGGTTTGCCGGTCCGATATCTGATATTGGTGCAGCCATTGTGGCGGGAGCTTTCCTGATAAGAGAATTACGAAAGTTAAATCGGAAAATTGAACTTCAATAAAAAATAAATTGTACTAAGCTAATTTTTAATACGTTTAAGGATACAAATACAGAGAGTTGTGTATTCTAAATAAGTCTCCGATGTGTCTTTTTTAGATTTCGATTCCCCGATTTTTTGTAATTTGATGTTTGTATTAAACTGACGGGATCAATGAGGGGCTTCAGGACAATCATATTATTTTTATTTCTTATCCAATCTTTTTATCAGGCTTATTCGCAGGTAAATGAGAACAGGCCAAGAGTAGAGCTGGGGAAGGAAAGATTCGATTGGCTAAAGTCGAATATTTCGGGTGGAGATAGCGGCAGTACCTACAATACATTTATAAATAGCTACAACAATAATTGGATTACAGATTCCGATCACTATTTAGCAGGTTCAAATTCAGATCAGTGGACTTATGATTGGACGAATGGTGATTCCTATATGCTCTCTAAAATGACTGCTTTTTTACTGCAGTTAGGGACAGATAATTTGGCCCGGTCGAGGTGCGAATTTATTATTTCGAAATACATCACTTATATTAATGGAATTAATTTCGACAATTATTCAGGAGACACTCAAGAGAATTTACTTCGCGAAAATTGTGAGTTTGGTGCTATTCTTCTCGACTGGACTTACGATTATATTCCTGTAACGCAGCGGCAAAATTTATCCGTTTCCTTCTATCGGGTTTTGGAGTATTTCATGAACAACTATATTTTAACAGGTTCAGGAAATAGTTATGTAACCAGTCACAACATAAACAATTGTATCATGACAATGCGTGCAGCAATTGCACTGCATGGAGCCGATGGCCTTTCATCTTCGCAATTGTCTCAAGTAAATTCCTGGTATCAAACTTTGCTTGGAAAGTGGGAAAATGGCATTTTACCGGCATTTGCACACTTTCGTGATGATGATGGCGGATGGAATTGGGGGGCAGCTTATGGAATGATAAATTTACCCAATCAATACCAGTTCTTCGACGATATGAAGTACGGAACAGATCGGGATTATTATCAAACCCAGCCTTGGATTCGGGAGTCGGTCAATCAGTATTGGTATTTTTTTCGTCCGAACAATTATTGCATTCACCTGGGTGATGCCATTGTAAAATTGGATCAGGCAAATCGTGCAATGTATCGTCATGCAGCAGAATATCAGGATGCCCGAAGTCAATATCTGGTTCAGGTTTTCAATCAATCACAATATCTAAACAATTCAATATTGGTTTTTATTAAACTGATGTATAAGGATTTTACAGCTTCTTACGTACCGCATCCCCAGCCGCCACTCAATTATTGGGCCGATAAAACCGGATTGTCGGTGAGCCGTACTTCCTGGAACGAAGATGCGGCAATGTTATGGTTTTACAATGCTCCTGCTAAACGAGCCGATCATGAGCACCGGGATAACAATACATTTACCATTATAAAAGACAAACCTTTGATTTTGGATGCCGGGTTTTACGATTCGTTTGGCACTTCTCATTATAATAATTACTACACGCGAACCATAGCGCACAATTCCATTTGTGTTTACGATGGAACAGAAAGTTATCGAAACCTTGGGCGAAGTGTTTCCAATGACGGAGGACAAATAGAATCGGATAGATTGGAAAATTTAGATGATGTTTTTTCTGCTCAGCACAGAAGAGGGAAATGGATTCGTTATGTTTCAGGGACCGATTTTTCCTATCAGGTGGCTGACGCAGCAGATTCTTATCAGGCAAACAAATTGGATCGCTTTGAACGTAGGTTGTTGTTTCACAAGCCCGACCGTGTAATTGTTTTGGATCATGTTCATTTATTAAATACAAGCTCCAGAGTGCGCAAAGCCAAGTACATCAATCATTTTGTAAACAGACCTGATATCAGCGGAAGCGTTACAAATACACAGGTTGTAAATCATATCATCACCTATAACGGGAAAGATTATAAAGCCACAAATGGCAAGGGGAGTGTTGCGGTTCGAACTTTACTGCCGGAAATTAGTGCAACAACTTTAATAGGGGGAAGTGGTTATGAATATTGGGTGGATGGAACCAATTATCCGCCAAACCGAAGTGTTAATTTGGATGATGAACACCCGGGATTCTGGCGAATTGAAGTGGAACCAATTGCAGTGAAGGAGAACACCGTTTTTTTACATACGATTAAGATTGGGGATAATTTGAATCCGGCTGTTGCAGGAGGAACACTTTATTCCAATGAAAGTACGATTGGTGTTGACTGGGAGAATCATTTGTATCTGTTCCCGGCGCAGGGAGATACGGCATCTGTGTCTTATGCTGTTTCTGAAATTTCGGGAGATCGGACAATTAAAATATTTGCTCTTGATTTAAAAAGTAAAACAACTTTTGGAGTATTTGTTGATGATGTTTTAGAGCGCTCAGGAGACACGAATTCGGATGGAATTCTTCAGGTTACAGTGGATTTGCCAGGTGGAAATCACACAATACTTGTGCGTGACACTCTTGCCGCAGATCCCAATCCGGGTACCGATCCTGATCCCGACCCAACACCCGAAGAACCGGGAGAAGAAGATTTGGGTGCAGTGAAAGTTTTTCCCAATCCCAATAAGGGAGAATTCACGATTGTGATTGAAGACGACACGGTTACAGAGTTTCAAGTGAATATTTACGATTCGGAGGGGCGGAAGCTTTCTCAGCACCAAAAGACGAGCAACCGAACAGATATGGATTTGAGTGGTTTATCGGCGGGGATCTATTTTTTAGTCATTCATTTTTTGGATAGAACGGTGAAGAAGAAGATTGTAGTGATTTAAAATATTTAGAACCCTTTAAATGGGTTCAACGAAAAATACAAATGTTTCTTTATTCCATCCGTCTTTCCAATCATGATATTTCCTTATCTTTAGACTTCTTAAAAAACCACATTCATGATCAAACGAAATATTGTACTAATTGCTTCAATTTTGATGATTGCAGCATGTCAAAACTCTAAACCCAAAACTTCTGTGAATCAAAATACATACTCCTTCTTTCTGGGAACCTACACCGATGGTGATTCCAAAGGAATTTACAAGTTGAAAATGGAAGCAGATGGTCATTTAAAAATGATTGGTTTGGTTGCTGAAACAGCCAATCCTTCGTTTTTGGCTTTTGCGAACAATCAAAAAACGCTTTTGTCTATCAGTGAATTGGTGAGGGATAATAATATGGGAATTGTTGAATCTTATCAGACAGGTGATTCGTTGAAATTGATTAGTTGTAAGCCAAGTGGCGGAGCGCATCCTTGCTTTGTTACTGCAAATGATGCTGGTGTAGTACTAACTGCCAACTACACAGGAGGTAATATTGGGTACTTAAAAGCTGATGAGAATGGAGAATTGTCTGATCTTTTGGATGTGCAGCAACACACCGGTTCCGGAACGGTTGTAGATCGTCAGGATCAGCCACATGCACATAGTGTTTGGTTTCAGCCCAATTCAAATCATATTATTGCTGTTGATTTGGGAACCAACGAGTTGTGGATTTCAAGCATCGATTCTGTCAGCAATCAATTTGTGCCGGCAAATCAGGCAAAAGTTTCTTTGGCTGACGGGGCAGGACCAAGGCATTTGGCTTTTCATCCCAATGGAAAAATATTTTATGTGATTAATGAGCTTGACAATACCATTACCAGTTTTTCAATTTCAGATCATGAAGAAGTTAGTATGATTGGGAATGTAAGCACTTTGCCAGCCGATTTCGATGGAGTAAGTAATCCTGCTGATATACATATCTCTAAGGACGGTAAATTTTTATACGGATCGAACCGGGGACACAACAGCATTGTTATTTTCGAAGTACAGGAAAACGGAGCTTTAAAATTGGTTGGGCACGAATCCACACGTGGCGATCATCCCCGTAATTTTAGCTTATCGCCCGACGATAAATTTCTGCTGGTTGCCAACAAAAATACCAACAATATTGTGAGTTTTAAAAGAGATTCTGTAACCGGCATGTTAACTTTCGTTGATGAAATAAAAGCACCCAGTCCGGTTTGTATTCTCTTTCAGCAATAGCTGACCTGAATAAGTGAAAATGCGTCGAAAACAAATGATTCGTTAAGGTTTTTGCGTAATAAGCTCATGAAAATAAGTTGAAACATCACCAAAATAGGTGAAAACTTCAGGTTTTTATACTGAATTATTAGTTTTAAATAACAACACGTTTAAATTCAACTAACATCAGTAAATCAGTTTTTTGCAGATTAGGGTAGAAGGTAAGTAAAGCGTACCACAGTTCATCTTTCGATTTAAAACCATCTTTTTGCACCTCTTCCAAACTCATTTCTTCAAAGCTTTTGTGCGAAACTGCGGTGATTTCAACAGGAATTGATTTCCCATGATCAAAAATTGCTGTACCAGGTCCCAATTCCGGAATTGGTTCATCGATTCGGGCCGTTTGCGTTTTACTTCCTTTAAGAACCGGGATGTAAAAATCTTCGTGAAAGTGAATTTGAGTCATGCTTTTGTGTTGTTATGTGGAGCTTTTCCTGACAGTCGTTTAGTCCTAAAAATAAAATTTAGAAATGTTATCTGCCATTTCGTGAACAGGGATTCCTGATAAATTTGTAAACAAAATAATGGCTAAATTGTCTTTTGGATAAATTGCAAGTGACGCTCGCCCTCCTCCAATTGGCAATACTGCTGGATGATTTTCTCTATTTATTACTGGCCAGCCTAGAGCATAAGCATTCAAAATCCCACCAAACCCATCGTATTTCCCATTATTTAATTTTATAGGTTCCCACATTATACTTATACTTGATTCATTTTTCAACAATTTTCCAGTCTGTAATGCTATAATCCATTTTGTAATTTCATTTGCTGTTGCAAAAACACCAGCATCAGCTCTCAACATTGTAGGGAAACTTTCGTTTACTTCGATTAAAATTTTGCCTTTGACATAATCGCCTATTGCCTTGTCTAAATAATAAAAACAATAGGTTGGACTTTTATTTTCTATTGCATCAAATGAATTTCCATATACTGTTTTATCCATTCCCGCAATGTCGAACTGATTTTTTTGAATAAATTGTTCAAAAGGCATCCTTCCATATTTTTCGATGATTTTTTGCACTAAAAGATAATTAGTAGCATTGTAACTGAAATCGTCTCCTGCTTTAAATTGCAAAGGCATTTTTTGGACTTTTATCCATGCTGAATCCTGTCCTTTTCCGCCAATCAATCCTTCGTTATTTGAATCTTCAATATCGGGAAGACCAGACGTATGACTTAATAACTGTTTTACCGTAACCTTTTGCCAGTTTATTGGCAATCCATCAAGATAATTTGAAATTGGCTGCTCAATTTTAATTTCGTTTTTTTCTACCAATTGCATAATAGCTGTAGATGCAAAAATTTTTGCTATCGAGTTTATTGAAAATATTGTGTTGTCTTTGGCAGGGATGGAAAATGAGATATTAGCGATCCCCATTGTTTTTGACAAAATCAGATGGTTATTTTTAATCACAGTAATTTGTAATCCTGGAATATTTTGTTCCTTCATTTCTTTTTTAAGATATTCCGAAACTTCTTTTTCGTGATTCTGCGCTGATAATAAATTGTTGTTGAACAAAAGAAATAAAACTACAAATACAAGTTGTTTTATTGTTGAGGAGTGTTTGTGTGAATTATACATAGTAGGAAGATTCAGGAAATGGAATTCTAAATTGTTTTTAAATACTCACAAACTTTCCCGAATACCAAATTCTGAATGTCCGGATAGGTTAATTCTCTGGGTAAATTGTTGAAAAATTTGATTTCGGCAATTTCCATTTCTGGTAATTTACCCAATTGGTGAATGTTGGCAAAGAAGATTCTGCCATAATTGGTTTCTCCTTTACACTCGCAAGAATAATCGCAAATCATTCTTAAACTAAAATTGACAGCCCCTGTTTCTTCATACAATTCTCTTTTTGCCGCAGCTAAGGCCGATTCATCTTTTTCAATATGTCCGGCAGGCATTTCCCAGGTTTCCCTCAGGCGATGGCGCACAAATACCCATTTGTTCTGATATTGAGAACAGACAATAGAATATTTTAACTCTTCAGCGGGAACGGAGAATGCATCCAAAAATTTAACAATGGGTAGGTTCATCTTGATAACGGGAAAATAAGTTTGTGTTGCTAAATTGTAATTGATCAAAAATTAAGTGAAGATATTTATTTTTCAGCAAACAAATGAACTTATTCCGAGGTTGATTTTCCTTTGTACATTTCACTGAATGGTCCTTCAATAGGTTCCCATAATTCCACCTTATTGCCTTCCGGATCGAGTATCCATCCAAATTTACCGTATTCAAATTCCTGCATCTCACCAATAATTTCAACGCCTTCTTCTTTCAAAGCTTTAAGTAGTTCAACCAGATTTTCAACACGGTAATTGAACATGAAATCTTTTTTCGAAGGCTCAAAATATTCTGTTTTTTCTTCGAACGGACTCCAGATTGTATAAGCGGTTTCTTCTGGTTTACTGGTTTTTCGCCATTCGAACATGCCGCCGTATTCGTCAGGACACTGAATGCCCAAGTGTTTGTTGTACCATTCTCTTGTTCCTTTTGGGTCTTTCGATTTGAAAAAGATTCCCCCGATTCCTGTTACTCGTTTTTTCATGTGATATTTATAAGTTATTTCTTACGATAATTAATAATCCCTTTCACCATTCCTCTAAAGATAAAAAGATGAAATGGATAACTCAAAGCCCAGTACAATCGTCCCATGATTCCTTTGGGGCGAAAAGTGGCTTTTTGGGAAATGAAATTTTCATTATTCTTTCTGTTTATTGTGAATTCGAGCCAGGCTTCACCGGGTAAAACCATTTCGGCATACAACAATAGCCTTCCACCATCTTTATCGGCAAGCAGAACACGCCAAAAGTCAAGAGAATCACCCATTTCAATTTCAGTAGGATGTCTGCGTCCTCTGTTTAAACCAACACCGCCAAAAAGTTTGTCGAGCAAGCCACGCAAATGCCATAGCCAATTGCCGTAATACCAACCTCTGTCGCCGCCTAAAGCCCAAACGTTCTCAATTACCTGTTCCGGATTGTTCGTGAATTTATAGCGCTTGTTATCGGTATAACATCCAAAATCAGGAGGTTCAACATACTTCATTTTTTCATTGGGCAGAATACCGCTGCTCAAAGCATCTGTCCACGAAGAGATCACCATTTGCTGTTTAATTTTTCCGGTTGCCCGCTCTATGGCTTCTTTGTAGGGCATTAAAGTAATTTGCAGTGTTGAGGCCAGATTATTCGGACGGCAAATCACTTCAATTTTCATACTGTCAACTAGGTTTAGAGCCAGATTATAGGAAGTTGAAGTAATGAAATACAACCAATAGGAAGACAAGCGGGGAGTCATTACCGGAAGGGTGGTGATGATTCTTGGCAGTTTTCTAACTTCGGCGTATTGCTGCAGCATTTCTTTATAACTCAACACCTCAGAGCCTCCAATATCAAAAGTTTGATTCAGACATTCATCGTGATCAATAACCTTGGTTAAAAAATCAATAACGTTGCGGATTGCAATGGGTTGACATTTTGTGAGTAACCATCTGGGCGCTGTCATAATGGCTAGTTTTTCAACCAAATCTCTAATAATTTCAAATGAAGCACTTCCCGAGCCAACAATAATTCCAGCTCGTAAAATGGTGTGGTAACTTTTGCTTCTTTTTAGAATGTCTTCTACCAGTTTTCTTGATTCAAGGTGTTTCGATAAAATTTCCACATTTGCGATCCCACTTAAATAGATAATTTGCCGGTTTTGTGTTTTATCGATAAATTCTACAAAGTTTTGTGCGCAGGTTTTCTCCAATTTTTCAAATCCATCGGTATCATGAAGCATGGAATGAATCAAATAGTAACTCACCTCAATATCCACTGGTAGTTTTCGTAAAGATTGTAAATCCAATAAATCGGCTTCGAAGATTTTCAAATTGGGATGATCAATTTCCTGTGGTGAGAAACGTTCCTTATTACGAACACAGCAAACAACAGTATGCCCTTGCTCCAGCAGAACGGGTAGTAATCGTTTCCCTATATAACCATTGGCTCCTGTAAGTAGTATTTTCATTTAAAAATGAATTTGTAGGATTAGAAGTATCAATTTACTAAATAATAAGCTCAGTTTTTACCGATTAAAAATTTATTTATACATTTGAGCCATAACAGAACAGAACACTTGAACCGATGATACGCATGAAAGCATTTCAATTTACTCCGGACAGCAACTCTCCAATACCAAAATTTCAACAATTAATTCAAGCATTTCAGGATGCAATCAGCCAAAAAATATTCCAGCCGGGCGATGTGTTGCCCTCGGTAAATGAAATGTGCAGGGAGTGTTCTTTATCCAGAGATACTGTATTTAAGGCATATGCTGAATTAAAGAAAAGGAACGTGATTGAATCTGTTCCGAATAAAGGATATTTTGTTTCGGGCGAAATAACCAGAGTGTTTTTGTTTTTGGATACTTTTAAAGCTTACAAAGAGGTTTTGTACGATAGTTTCAGGAAAAGATTAGCAGATAATGTAATTGTGGATCTGCATTTTCATCATTACAATATTGATGTATTTAAATCTCAGATTCGAGAGAGTGTTGGCAAGTACAGCAAATACATTATCATGAATTTTGATCATCCCAAAGTGGCAGCTTGTTTGGAGCAGTTGGATCCAAAGAATGTAATGATTATTGATTGGAACATTAAGGCTGATGATCAGCATTCTCAGATCTTTCAGGACTTTGGGGAGTCTGTTCTTACTTCTCTGCAGTCTGGTTTGGGGGAGATAAAGAAATACAAAGAGTTTAGTATGATTTATCCGGATTATACTTATCATCCATACGATACCGTTGAGTTCTTTCTGCGTTTTTGCAAACAAAACAAGATAAAACATTCCATTTATACTGATATTGATTCCATCGAGGTGAAAAAGGGCGCGGCATATTTTTCAGTTAGTGATCGGGCAATGGCTAAGATTCTGGATAAAGCAAGAGAGAAAAATCTGGAATTTGGCGTAGATATAGGACTTGTCTCTTACAATGAGACACCAATGAAAAAGTATATCGACAAAGGAATTACTGTGATTTCAACAGATTTTGATCTAATGGGAAAAAGGGTTGCTGAGTTTGTAACTACATCTGAACGAGTTTATTATTGTGTACCGACTCAGCTTGTAATGAGAAAATCTTTATAGTTTTTTAAAAATGTTTTTTTATTAAAAAAACATTTTTAAATTTGCATCAGAACAGAACAGGGCAGAACGGTAAAAAAGAATAGAAAATGTATTTATTAGGATTAGATATAGGAAGTTCCTCAGTTAAAGCATCATTATTGGATGCTGAGAGCAGCAAATGTTTGGCTGCAGACTTTTTCCCCAAAAAGGAAATGGAAATTACGGCACATGAAATTGGTTGGGCCGAGCAAGATCCTGAAATGTGGTGGAGCAATCTAAAGCAGGCAATCAAAAGTGTAATGCAAACTGCAAATGTGGATGGGGAAATGGTAAAAGCCATTGGAATTTCCTATCAGATGCATGGTTTGGTTTGTGTTGATAAAGATTTGAAGCCGGTTCGTTCTTCTATTATTTGGTGCGACAGCAGAGCCGTTGAAATCGGCGAAAAAGCTTTTGCCGGTATTGGAAAAGATAAATGTTTATCGCATCTGCTGAATTCACCTGGAAATTTTACAGCCAGTAAATTGGCTTGGGTAAAAGAGAATGAGCCTGAAATATTTGCGAAAATTCACAAAATAATGTTGCCCGGAGATTTTATTGCGATGCAGTTAACCGGAGAAACCTGCACTACTGTTTCAGGTTTGTCGGAAGGAATTTTCTGGGATTTCAAAAACAATTCGGTTTCGGAAGATGTGCTGAAGGCCTATGGTTTATCGGCTGATGTATTGCCTAAAATTGTTGATACTTTCTCGAATCAGGGACAGGTGCTTCCTGAAATTGCTAAAGAACTTGGCTTTTCAAGTAGTGCAGTAGTTTCTTATCGTGCAGGAGATCAGCCCAACAATGCATTGTCTTTAAATGTGTTGAAACCAGGTGAAGTTGCAACTACAGCAGGTACTTCGGGTGTGGTTTATGGTGTTAGCGATGAGGTGAAATTTGATCCTTATTCAAGAGTAAATTCATTTGCTCATGTGAACCATACTGAAGAGAATAACCGTCTTGGAATTTTGTTGTGCATTAACGGAACCGGAATTATGAATTCATGGTTGAATCATAATGTGGCGAAAGGATTGTCTTATGCAGAAATGAACGAAAAGGCCATGGAAATTCCTGTTGGATCAGATGGCATTACAATTCTGCCGTTTGGTAATGGTGCAGAGCGTGTTTTAAAGAATCGCGAAATAGGTGCTCAAATTTTAAATTTGAACCTGAACCGACATACTGATGCTCACATTTACAGAGCTGCGCAGGAAGGAATCGCATTTTCATTCTATTATGGAATGGAAGTAATGAAGGAAATCGGTGTACAGCCAAATGTAATTCGTGCCGGACACGCAAACATGTTTTTGAGTCCTTTGTTTCGGGAAACCTTAGCGACCGTATCGGGTGCAACCATTGAATTGTATGATACTGATGGTTCGTTGGGAGCCGCAAGAGGGGCAGGATTTGGTGCAGGCATTTATTCTTCTTTGGAAGAAGCTTTCGCAGGATTGGAGAAAATCAGTACAATCAAGCCTGACGAAAGCCTTCGTGAAGAAATGTTGAAGGCATATGACCGCTGGAACAAAGAACTGCAAAAAAATATATAGTAGATAGCTAATAAACAGATTGATAATTTAATAAGAAAGAACATCATGACTATTCTAAAAGGAGACAAAGAGTATTTTCCTGGAATTGGTAAGATTGCTTACGAAGGACCGGAATCAAAAAATCCTATGGCATATAAGTGGTACGATGAGAACCGCGTTGTTGCAGGTAAAACTATGAAAGATCACCTGCGTTTTGCAGTGGCTTACTGGCATACTTTCTGTGGTGACGGCGGAGATCCATTCGGACCTGGAACTCAAAAATTTCCTTGGGGAAATGAAGCGGATGCAATTAGTGCTGCTAAATCGAAAATGGATGCTGCTTTTGAATTTATTACAAAATTAGGAGTGCCGTTCTATTGTTTCCACGATACCGATGTTGTTGGTGATGGTACTGTTTTCGAGATTGAGAAGAGAATGACTACTATGGTTGACTATGCAAAACAAAAGCAAGCTGACTCAGGAGTTAAACTATTGTGGGGAACAGCGAATGTGTTTTCGAATGCCCGTTACATGAATGGTGCTTCTACCAATCCCGATTTTAATGTAATCGCTAATGCGGGTACTCAGGTTAAAAATGCATTGGATGCTACTATTGCTTTAGGTGGTACAGGTTACGTATTCTGGGGAGGTCGTGAAGGTTATATGTCTCTTTTCAATACCGATATGAAACAAGAGTTGGATCATATGGCAAGATTCCTGACTATGGCCCGTGATTACGGTCGCAAGAATGGTTTCGAAGGAACTTTCCTTATTGAGCCTAAGCCAATGGAGCCAATGAAACACCAGTACGATTTCGATACTGCAACCGTAATGGGTTTCTTAAACAAATATGGTTTGGCTGACGATTTCAAAATGAATATCGAAGTGAATCATGCTACTTTGGCTGGTCATACTTTCGAGCACGAATTGCAGACTGCTGTTGATAACAACATGTTGGGAAGTATTGATGCAAACAAAGGTGATTACCAAAACGGATGGGATACTGATGAATTCCCAACCAGCATTTATGAAACTGTTGCAGCTATGCTGCCAATTCTTGAGAATGGCGGATTTACTCACGGAGGTATCAATTTTGATGCGAAAACCAGACGTAATTCAACAGACCTGGATGATATTTTTATTTCGCATATTGGTGGAATGGATGTTTTTGCACGCGCTTTGGTTATTGCTGATAAAATCAGAACAGAATCTCCATACCTGCAATTGAAGAAAGATCGTTACTCTTCTTTCGAGTCAGGAAATGGAAAAGCATTTGCTAACGGAGACCTTTCTTTAGAAGATCTTAGAAAGATTGCAAAAGAAGTTGGGGAACCAAAACAACTAAGTGGAAAACAAGAAATGTTAGAGCAGTTAATTAACTGGTATATTTAAATAAATCTTATAAACTCCCGCAATAGAACCTGCGGGAGTTTATTCTAATTTTCAAATCCATGTCTCAAGCCCAAACCCAGGGGAGTAATTCGTTTATCTTAACCATCACCTTAGTGGCAACACTTGGGGGATTGTTGTTTGGTTACGATACTGCCGTAATTAATGGTGCTATTGAAGCACTAAAAGTATTTTTTGTTACTCCGTTAGAATCTGATCATGCTCTCGCACTGCAGGTTATTGGAGAATATAAGATTATCATTTCTTTATGTTTTGTAGTTGTTTCTTTGCTGGTTTCCAGCTTCATGTTTCGCATGTATGGAAAGAAGAAGGGAATGATATACAGTGGAATTGTAATTGTTGCAGGAATCATAGTCTGGTACACTCAGTTCTGGGTATCTGTAAACGAAATTTCTGAAAATACCTTAAATTCGATTAATGGTTTTACCATTTCGAGTGCCATTATAGGTTGTATTATTGGAGGTTCTATTGGCGGATATGTTAGTCAGAATATTGGTAGAAAAAGAGGTTTAGTCCTTGCTGCAGTTCTGTTTATTATTTCTGCAATTGGTTCGGCTATGCCTGAAATTATGAATATTTTCGGAGCCGGAACCATCACTTCATTTATTTTTTACCGTATTATTGGTGGTATGGGTGTAGGAATAGCTTCAATGCTTTCTCCTATGTATATTGCCGAAATTGCACCTGCAAACATTCGTGGTAAATTGGTTTCATGGAATCAGTTTGCAATCATCTTTGGTATGTTGGTGGTTTATTTTGTGAATTACATTATTGCTTCAAGTGGTGATGATGGTTGGTTAAATGAAATAGGATGGAGATACATGTTTGCATCTGAAACCATTCCTGCAATTATCTTTTTGGTATTGCTGTATTTCGTTCCTGAAACTCCGCGGTTTCTAATTATGAAATCGAGAGAAGAGGAAGCAAAAACTCTTTTAAATAAAATTGTTGGTTCGGAAAAAGCTCCGGGTCTGTTAGTAGATATTAAAGAGTCATTAAAAGAAAATAACGCTCCATGGTTAACTTTTGGAGGCTTAATTATAGTTATAGGAATATTATTGTCTGTATTCCAGCAATTTGTAGGTATCAACGTGGTGTTGTACTATGCATCCGAGATTTTCAGAAACATGGGCAGCGATACCGATACTTCTTTACTTCAAACCATTTTGGTTGGGGCAATTAACCTGATTTTTACTGTATTGGCAATTTATACTGTTGATAGGTTTGGACGTAAGCCGTTAATGATAATTGGTGGCATCGGTATGGGAATCTGTATGTTCGCATTGGGATTTGCCTTCTATTTTAATCAGTTGGGTTTGGTTGCTTTGTTCGCCATGTTAGGATATGTTGCCTTTTTTGCCATGTCTTGGGGACCGGTTACCTGGGTGTTGTTATCAGAGATTTTCCCGAACTCAATTCGTAGTGCCATGTCGATGGCAGTTGCCGCTCAGTGGATTGCAAACATGATTGTTTCATGGACTTTCCCAATGATGAATGACAACTCATGGTTGACCAATCAGTTTAATCACGGATTTACCTATTGGCTTTATGGTGCAATGGGATTATTATCAGCATTGTTCGTATGGAAAGTGGTTCCTGAAACCAAAGGAAAAACTTTGGAAGAAATGGGACGCTTGTGGAAAAAATAATTTTAAAATAGTTAGTTAGTAGTTGTACATGTTATATCCATTATCGCTAATTAATAGATAAGTTGGTGGGTTTTATTGGTTTAAGATAATGGATAATGTAAAGGATCGGCTGTGGCCGATCCTTTTTTTATTCTTGTTTAATTAAAAGCATTAGAGGATGTTGTTCTTTTCCGTATATTTGACGGCATAATCTCCAAAAGCCAAATTTCCATATTGTTTCTGATCTTGTGAAAAATCAGAAATTCAAATTAGTAGAGAATATGAGATTATTAGCCACTTGTTGGGCAATGATTTGTCTTTTTGCGTGTAGTAAAAAGAATGTTGAAAGCGAGAACAAGCTTACTGGTTACGTAAACACTTTTGTCGGGACTGATGGTCCGGGCAATACTTATCCGGGGGCAGTTGCTCCTTTTGGAATGGTTCAGTTGAGTCCTGATAACGGTTTGCCCGGATGGGACAGAATAGCAGGTTATTTTTGGCCTGATTCTACTATTGCAGGATTTAGCCACACACATTTATCGGGAACCGGAGCGGGAGATCTATACGATTTGTTGTTCATGCCAATGAACAGCCGTTTTACCGAAAGTTTAACTCCTGAAGGCGATTACCGTCCGTATTCTAAATTTTCTCACGACAGAGAGGAAGCATCACCAGGATATTACAAAGTTGATTTGCTAAGCTCCGGCATTGTTGCCGAATTAACAGCCACCAAGCGGGTCGGGTTTCACCGTTATACTTTTCCCGAAGATGAAAAATCGCAAATTATTTTGGATTTGGGATTCAGAATGAATTGGGACAGTCCGTATGCTACACAAATTACCATCGAAAATGATTCTACCATTTCCGGATATCGTAAATCGAACGGATGGGCGAAAGGTCAGCATGTGTATTTTGTAGCTCAGTTCTCCAAAGCTTTTAAAAGTGCGGATTTGTTCGAAGCCGGCAAAAAATCAGAAAACATAGAAGTAAACGGTGCAAAAACCAGGATCGTTGCCAATTTTTCCACTGCGGAAAAGGAACAAATACTGGTAAAGGTGGCTTTGTCGTCGGCTTCGGTTGAAGGAGCAAAGAAAAATTTGAAGGCTGAATTGCCGGCATGGGATTTTGATGCTGCAGTTAAGAGTGCTGATCGGGAATGGCAGAAAGTACTATCGCAGATTGAAATTACCGGATCGGAAGTTCAGAAGGAGATATTCTACACCAATTTGTACCATTTGTATTTGACACCATCCTTGCTTTCGGATGTAGACGGAATGCACAAAGGAGCAGATGGAAAGAATCACAAAGCCGAAGGATTTGATCGTTACGATACCTTTTCTTTGTGGGATACCTACCGCACGGCTCACCCTTTGTATACTATTTTGTGTCCGGATAAAGTTGTTGATTTTATCAAATCATTTTTGGCTCATTACGATGAAACAGGTTTGCTGCCGGTTTGGTCGTTGGCAGGAAACGAAACCAACATGATGATAGGTTACCATGCCGTACCGGTAATTGCTGATGCTTATTTCAAAGGAATTGAAATGGATGCTGAGAAAGCTTATACTGCTTGTAAAGAAGCAGCTATGGAAAAAGGCAGACAGATTGATGAGTACATGAAATTGGGGTACGTGCCTGCCGATGCCGAAGGAGAGAATTGGTCGGTTTCCAAGACACTGGAATATGCTTATGATGACTGGTGCATTGCACAGTTTGCAAAAGCTTTGAACAAGGAAGAAGATTACCAGTACTTTTTAAAGCGTGGTGAGAACTGGAAAAACTTATACGATCCAAAATCGACTTTCTTCCGTCCGAAAGATGAGCACGGAAAGTTCATTCCCAATTTTGTTGCAAAAGATTACACCAATTACTATTGTGAGAGCAATGCATGGCAGTATTTCTGGTATGTGCCACAAGATATTCCTGAATTTATCGCCACAGTGGGTAAGGATAAATTCACTGCCAAGTTGGATTCCATGTTCACCTACTATCCGGCAACGACCGACGACCTTCCTATTTTTAGTACGGGAATGATCGGTCAGTATGCACATGGCAATGAACCAAGTCATCATGTGGCATATCTTTTTAATCATATCGGTCAGCCGGAAAAAACACAGGAAATGGTTCGCCGAATAATTACTTCTCAATACACAAACAAGCCTGATGGCTATTGCGGGAATGAGGATTGCGGGCAAATGTCAGCTTGGTTGGTGATGTCGTCACTGGGGATTTACCCAACAAATCCGGCGAATGGAGTTTACGATTTAACTTCGCCTTCGGTAAGTAAGGGAGTGATTCATCTGCCAAACGGAAAAATCTTTACTATTTCTGCGGAAAACCAGGGAGAACAAAATCATTACATTCAAGCTGTTTATTTGAACGGAGAAGAATATAAGGAGTTGACAATTACACATCAACAGCTGATGCAGGGTGGTGAGTTGAAGTTTGTTTTGGGTGTCAAAAAATAATTAGTTTTACTAAAATAAAGAAAGTCATTCTTCTGTAAAGGGGAATGGCTTTTTTTGTTTCAAACAAAAAATTGGACTGGTGAAAAAAGTCGTAAATTGGATGTTTTAGACCAACTAATAAGCAAATATATTTGTATCATCAATAAAAGACAATGCACGATGATTTTAATTCCCCTGGACAAGAACAGCAGTATTCCATTATTTCAGCAAATAATCGACCAGCTGATTTTAATGATAGAAAAGGGCAATTTGAGGGAAGGAGATAAACTTCCGTCAACACGGGCTTTTTCTGAAAAATTGGGTGTGAACCGAACCACTATTTGCAGGGCTTACGATGAGTTGTGGGCTTTAGGATATACAGAGAGCAAACAAGGCGGATATTCTACCATTCGCAAAAGAGACAGGAAAGTGGTGGTAACACCTAAACTGAATGCAGATTTATTCGATTGGAATTCGCATGTTTCAGCGGGATATTTGCAGTTGGAAAACAGAATGAATCAGCTGAAGATGAATGAGAATTTAAATTCGATTGATTTTCGGCGATTGGCTCCGGATAAAGATTGTATGCCTGTTGAATTGTTTCGGAAATGTGCCAATCAGATTATGCTCGACCAGGGAAGTACCGTATTTCAGTATGGCGATCCGGCTGGTTATTTGCCTTTGCGGGACAGTATTGCAAAACAAATGCAATTTCATTCTGTATCTGTGCAAACCGAAGAGGTTTTGTTAACGAATGGGGCTCAAAATGCATTGGATTTGGTCTTTCGCATGTTTCTTAATCCAAAAGATAAAATTGCAATTGGAATGCCGGGCTATGCCGCACTCATTCCCTTACTCAAATTGTATCAGGCAGATATAATTCCCATAACAATTAAGGAGGATGGGTTGGATCTGGAAGAACTTGAAAAGGCAATGATCAGTGAAAATTTGAAAGCTGTTTACACCATGCCTAATTTTCAGAATCCAACGGGCATATCAACAAGCCAGACGCACAGAGAAAAGCTCCTGCATTTGTGTGAAAGGCATTCTGTACCGCTTCTGGAAGATGGTTTCGAGGAGGAAATGAAATACTTTGGAAAGAATATACTTCCCATCAAATCGATGGATTCGAAAGGAATTGTGATTTATATCGGAACATTTTCAAAAATATTGTTTCCAGGATTACGGGTAGGTTGGATTGCAGCAGAAAAGAAGGTGATTGAGAAGCTAACGAGAATAAAAAAGGCAGGAGAATTATCGGGAGATCAGTTAAATCAAGCGATTTTAAATTTGTTTTATGAGAAAGGATATTTCGATCAGCATGTGAAAAAAATGCATCGTTTATACCGAAAAAGAATGCAGATAACTTATAAAGCACTTAGCAGATTTATTCCGGCGTATGTGAAATATACCAAACCTCAGGGAGGATATACCATTTGGTTTGAAGTACCGGCAGAAGGCAAATCGGAAGAGGATTTTATGGAATTATTGGCAAATAAGGGTGTATTGGTATCGCCGGGCAGCCATTTTTTCACGAAAGCAAGTGAGAGTGTGAATTTTAGAATATCGATTTCCTGTGTGAATGAAGAAGAGATATGGACAGGAATTGAACGAATAGGATTAATCTTAAAAAATGAATGAAATGATGGAGTTTAGTAATTCGTATGCAGATGTCGCCAGAGCAGAGTCGTATGCAACACTGGAATTTCCCAATACTTACTATTTGGCTTATCGGGATTTACCCAGAATTATTGCAGGCAGATGCAAGGGGAGAAAAGCTATGGATTTTGGTTGCGGAACCGGTCGCTCGACACGTTTTTTGAAAGATCTTAATTTCGATGTTGTAGGGGTGGATATTTCAGCTAAAATGATTGAACAGGCCGGGCAGATTGATTCTATGGGGGATTACCGCCTGATTCAGGAAGCGGATTTTACCGATTTCCAGAAAAATATATTTGATTTGGTGCTGTGTGTTTTCACTTTTGATAATATTCCAACCGGGAAGGATAAGCTGAAGAATTTGATTGAGTTAAAGCAATTGCTCAATTATACCGGAAAAATTGTGATGGTGGTTTCGAATCCTGAAATTTATAGTAACGAGTGGGCTTCTTTCTCGACCAGGGAATTTCCTGATAACTGGAAGAAAAAAAGTGGAGAAAGGGTTTTGATAAGCATGACTGATGTTCCGGATAAGCGACCGGTTGAAGATGTGATGTTTTCGCAGGAGTGTTATCGGAAATTATTCCGAAGGGCAGGTTTAAAAGTTACTGTTCATCATCAACCCCTGGGGAACTATAACGAAGGTATTAACTGGCTTAACGAAACAAGAATTGCCCCTTGGTCGATTTATGTATTGGAGGAAGATCGGGAATTTCATCCATTCAGATACCTTCACCGTTTATAGCGTTTTTTTTGCATTCCAATACTTCCGGCAGAAGAAAACCATTATCTTTAACACGCTTAAATCAGAAAACCATGTTAATGAAAAATTATTTCTTCTTATTGCTTGTTTTACTGGCATTTGGATGCACAAAACAAGAACAGTCTCAAAAATTTATAACTTACAATTTGCGCTATAACAATCCCGGTGATGGTGTTGATCGTTGGGACGCAAGAAAAGCCAATGTTGTTGGTTTGATTACTAAATATCAACCTGATGTTTTTGGAACACAGGAAGGTTTGAACGGTCAGATCACTTATTTGGACAGTGCATTAACGGATTATTCTTATGTTGGAGTTGGGCGCGATGACGGAAAACAAAAAGGCGAGTATTGCGCTGTTTTTTACAAGACTGCAAAATATGAAGTAGTTAAGCAGGCAACTTTTTGGCTGTCGGAAACTCCGGAAGAAGTATCGGTAGGATGGGATGCTGCTTTGGAACGTATTTGTACCTATTTGCTTTTGGAAAACAAACAAAGCGGGGAGCGGTTTTATGTTTTTAATACTCATTTCGATCATATCGGTGAGTTGGCCCGACTCAACAGTTCTAAATTGATTTACAGTAAAATTACCGAGCACAATCCAGAGAAATATCCTTGTGTTTTAATGGGCGATTTGAATCTGACTCCCGAAACTGCGCCAATTCAATATTTGAGTGAGGTATTGGATGAAACAAAAAGTTTGGCCGGCGAAAATTGCTCCGGACCACAAGGGACTTTTAATGCATTTAAACATTCCGAGCCGGTTACCGATCGCATCGATTACATATTTATCAGCAAAGGCGATGGGGTGGTAAATCAGTTCAAAATTATTGATGATCAGATAGAGGAGCGGTATCCTTCGGATCACCTGCCTGTTTTTGTTGAAGTAGTATTGTAAAAATTACGTAGATAAAGAACCCCTCAGACTTTCAGCTCTGAGGGGTTTTATATTTTTATTTCAGCAATATTGGTAAGCTAATAAAGGCCGTTTTTAGTAAGATCCTCAATTGTTTTTATGAGAATCTGCGACTTAATCTGAAGGTGGTAAGCTTTGGATTTTGCTTTAAAAGTATCTATCCAATACAAGATTTTCACGTTCACAGTATTTGCTGCAAGTTCATCAATAACGATCACGGGTTTTTTATCACCGTTCAGAACCTCAGGAATTTCTGCTAAAATACTGTTAATAATCTCCGAAACCTTTTTAAAGTCGACTTTGTAATCCAGTTTGATTGCTATTTCATATCGTAAAAAACCATCAATTGTATAATTGAATAACGGAGATTTTATAATTTGAGAATTCGGGATGAATACATCTTTGCCATCCAGTGTTTTAAGTATGCTTTCCCGAAGATTAAGCTCATTCACGTAACCAATTGTCCCACCAGTCTCAATTAGATCGCCTACTTTAAACGGGCTTTTAAATGCCATTAATATTCCGGAAAGAAAATTTTCACCAATATCTTTAAAGGCAAAACCAATTATAAATGTAGTGATTCCGGCACCAGCCATAATGTTTTTAGCAATTCCTCCCAGTCCTATGATATGAAGAAAAAAAACAAATCCGGTTATGCCGATCATAAAAGCAACAACTTTACCTAAAAAATCAGCGAGTAAGGGATTTTTTGTTTTAGGCTTAATTCTTTTAGTTACGATTTTCTTTATTAGCAGCGAAACCATTATAAACAGGAACAATATGATTCCTCCCAATCCAATTTTGGGCAGTAATTCTATTGTTTTGTTTGATATTTCCTGTAATTCGATCATGTTTGCTATGATTTAATTTAAAAAGTAAAATGAGATCTTTAAAAAGAATTTAAATGATCAGTCTCACGCCACCCAAATCTTCCACTTTATAAAGAAAATGATCTCCCGGTGATGCAATGAACATGAAGTTGATGGGAACTTTCCATTTGTCCGATAGTTCTTTAATTAGTTCCGGACCAAATTTTCCTTCAACAATTAAGGCTTCCACATCAATTTCCGGATACTCTTCGTCGATGATTGCAACCATTTTCTCAAAACTGCTTATAAACTGCGATTCATCTACGTTGGAAGGAGTGGCCACATGAACTATTTTCAGGTTTTTAGTGTGTTCGTTGTTTTTAATATATAACATTACCTTATTTAATACGGCTATATTATCGCGTTTTGTAAAGTAGACGAATTGCTGGGCGTTAATTGAATTAATAACATTATTTAGGTGAGAACTGATTTGCAGAAACCAGTTTTTAATGTAATTGAAAATGTAAATGGAGACACCTAATAAGGCTCTTAATATAGCAACCCGGTTCAACATTACAGAAATAAAGATAATAGCAGGAATAAAGTAGCTTAAAAATACACTCACATTCGAAGGTGCATTTTCATTCTGAGGTTCCATCAGAATATTTCCAACAAGAGCAACTATTACTGCGGTAATGGCAACAAAAACACTCAGCCATTTTGCTGTTTCCGGGCGTGGGAGTTTGGCTCTGCGAACCTTTAGCAGGATATTACCAAATCCGAAAAGAAACATAACCGATAGAAATGAAATGGTATAAACTCCGGCTAAAACCCCAACATTACCATTGGTAATCAGCAGAACAGAAACAGAAAGGATAAAGAACATGACAATGATTCGGTATGAACTGCCTCTCTTGTTTTTTCGCAAGAAAAATTGGGGTAGAATTCGATCCAAAGTCATCCGTTCCAATAATCCTGAAACACCAATGTAAGAAGTTAAAACAGCTCCACTCAAAACAAGTACTGCATCAATTGAAATCAAGGTTGACAACCATTCACCGGATGATAAACTACCCATGTGTGACAGCAGAGTTGTAGAGTATTCTGATCTTATTTCAGGAATAGGTACCAAACTTAGTGCAAGGAATGCCATTAATGGATTGACAATACTTACTACGATCCACATGTTTAAAAGGGTTTTTCGAAAGACTCCCGGTTGTTGCTCTTCCACAAAATTGGCAGAACTTTCGAATCCCGATATGCCGAGCATGGAAGCGGAGAAACCTAAAAATATAGCCATGGTAATGCTACCTTCTACGGGCAAGTTCCAGTTTTCTAAGAATTGAGAAAATCCATTTTGAAGCAAATACATTATTATAAAAAAAGCTAATAAAGACAGCGAAAAAAGATGGAAAATAAAGATGCCAGTAGCCACTTTCGAGGATTCTGTGATCCCAGAAATGGTGAGAACAGCAAAAACCAGTAATAGACCAACGGTAGCGATCATAATTGGCAATTGAGTAAATACATGATGAAAGTAATGCATTGCTTCGTTGGCAGATATCACAGCAGTGGCCATATAAGAAAGTATGGTAAGGGTCGCAGCTAAAGAGGCTGTCGATTTGCTTGTGGTGTTCAGTAATGCATTATATGCACCTCCGTTTAAAGGAAGAGCACCTACAACCTCGCCGTATATTTTTCTGAATAAAAATAGAACTACAGCAACAATGAGTAGGGTGATCCAGGCATATTGGCCTGCAAAACCAATGGAAAGGGCTGATACATATAATACGGATGAGCTAATATCATTTCCGCAAATAGCTGTTGATGCTAAAACACCAAGTTTTTTCTTGTTCATTTATAGATTGAATTTAACCGTTTAGGTAGTTGTAATTTTCAAAATTAATTTATCTGTATGAATTTAATAAATTTTTGAATGAGAATCATTTTTAATTCATAATCGAAAGTACATAAAATTTAAGAATAAATTAAAATTCTGAACTATCTGCCTGTGGTCATTTAGCTTGAAAGAATTCAAGGTTCTAGGTTTTGGTTTTGTTTCAAAATCTCAGAGGGATTCAACATCTAAAACAAATCTGCAGAAATCAAAAAGAGACGTAGCACCAGCTACGTCTCTTTCCGTTTATATGTGAATCTAAAGTTTCAGCTTTCAGATTATTTTATCCATGAATCAACCAATACTTTATTGGTTTTATACCATTCCGCAGCTCCGGCTTCTTCACCTTTGTCTTTAATGGCTGTCATTAATTCGTACAACTGCTCTTCTTTAAGATTAAAGTTTTTGAAAAAAGCCGCCGCCTTAGGTTGGTCTTTCTCAAATCCTCTTCGCGAAATAATTGTGCAGGCATCCTTTGGGTAAACTCCTTTAGGATCTTCTAAATATTTCAAGTCGTTTTGGGTCCAGGCGAAATGTGGTTTCCAGCCGGTTATTGCAATCCACTCTTTATCCCTGATTGCCTTCTCAAGACTGGCCACCATTGCAGGTCCACTTGATGTAATTTGTTCGAAATCGAGTTTATATGCGTCTATAGCTTTAAGCGTGTTGGCATGTATACCAGCACCAGCACCAATACCAATAATTTCATTATTAAATTTATCTTTATTCGCGTTCAACTCTTCTATAGAATTAATCGTAACATACGTAGGAACTACCAAACCAGTTGTACCCTCGCTAAACGATTCGCCTAATATTACCAACTTATCACCATAGTTGTCCCAGTAATCTTTGTGTGTATTCGGAAGCCATGCATCAAGAAATACATCACCTTTTGAGTTTTCTTTTGATAATTCACCATAGATCATGCCTGGAGCCAAATTGGTCAATTCCACATTATAACCATTTGCTTCGAGTGCTGTTTTGGCTAAATAAGTGAACGCAACTCCTTCGGCCCAATTGGGATAAAAGATGTTGACTTCTTTTTTATCTTCACTTTTTCCTTTTTTCTTGCCACTGTTGTTGCATGAACTAACTGAAACAGTTAATAGTACAGCAACAAGCAAGATTCCTAAGTTTCTTAATTTCAACATAATTCTATTTATAGATTATTATAATTATTTTTTTGCGATAGCTTGTGTGATTCTGTCTAAAATTATGGCCAGTATCACAATGCCCAATCCCGATTCAAAACCTTTTGCTATGTCGTTCTGCTGAATTCCCTGGTAAACAATACTTCCCAATCCTTTAGCACCTACCATCGAAGCGATAACCACCATTGATAAAGCCAATAGGATGACCTGGTTAATTCCGGCCAAAATAGTTGGTTTTGCCAAAGGCAACTGGATTTTAAATAAAATTTGTTTTTCGGTTGCACCAAAAGCACGTCCTGCCTCGATCACATCCGATGGAACATTTTGAATTCCCAGACAAGTTAAACGTACGGCTGGTGGAAGCGAGAAAATCACAGTAGCTACAACTCCGGGAGTATTTCCTACACTAAAAAAGAAAATAGCCGGAATCAGATAAACAAAGGCTGGCATGGTTTGCATCAAATCGAGTATGGGTCGAATAATCACATCAGCTGTTTTGCTTCGGGCAGCCAAAATTCCAAGAGGAATACTAAAAATCAGGGCAATCAGGGTTGATACAATAACCAAAGTAGTTGTTTGTATGGATTCTTCCCAGTACCCCATCGCGAATACTAAAAACAATCCCAAAATGACAAATAGTGTCAGTCCGCCTCCTTTTTTTAATCCTTCAATTTTAAAGGCATTTTTCTCGGCATTGGCATAGTATGCCCCCAAGGCTACAAATGCAATAATGATATAAAAAGGAATGCCCAGCAATACATTGTTCATGCTATGAACCGTCCACGAGATAATGTCATCAATAGCTCCCCATAATCCCGAAAAGTTTTCTTCCAGCTTGTTAATTCCGGATTCTATAATGGTACCAAGATCAATTAATTTTTCCATATTACATTTCGTTTGCACGTTCTTTTAGTTCACTTATTTCCTTTTTTCCAAATCGTGTAGCTTCAATAATTAACGAAGTTTGAGAGATCAGACCCAATAACTTTCCAGTTTCTTCTTCGATAACAGCCAGAGGGTATTTAGTCCCTGTAATTAGGGGTAACATATCTTCTACGGAATAGGATTTATATACACTTGGAACATTTGTCTTCAGTGCTTTCTCAATAGAAGTTTCTTTTTCTATTTCCAATTCCAGAAGGTCTTGCAACCACACATAACCAAGAAATACTTTATTTTCATCCTCCACAGGAAGAACATCAACTCCAATAGTACGCATTTTACGGATGGATCCTTTGGGACCATCTTTAGGCATTTGAACCAGCGTATTCTTTTTAAACATGAGAGTTTCAGCCGTAATAATAGTTTTTCGATCCACTTTATTCACAAAAGCTTCAACATATTCAGTTGCCGGGTTTGTTAGAATCTCTTCTGCTGTTCCTATTTGATCCACAACACCATCTTTCATGATGGCAATTCGGTCACCAATTTTCATTGCTTCGTCCAAATCGTGAGTAATAAATACGATCGTTTTTTGCAGCTTGCTTTGTATAGCTAGTAACTCATCCTGCATATCCGATTTAATGAGCGGATCGAGTGCAGAAAACGCTTCGTCCATAAGCAAAACTTCAGGATCGTTTGCCAGGGCACGTGCCAAACCTACCCGTTGTTGCATACCTCCCGACATTGCTGATGGAAATTGCTGTTCATAGCCTTTTAAGCCCACGGTTTCGAGTGCTTGTTGGGCTTTTTCTTCCCGCGCCAGCTTTTCTTCCCCTCTAATCTCTAATCCAAAAGCAGCATTCTCAAGAATTGTTCTGTGTGGCAGGAGACCAAACTTCTGAAATACCATACTCATTTCTGTACGTCGGGTTTCCAATAGTTCTTTATTTGTCTCACGGGTAATATCATGCTCATCAAAAAAAACTTTACCGGCGGTAGGTTCGTTAAGTCGGTTCAAACAGCGGATTAAAGTAGATTTTCCACTGCCCGATAAACCCATAATAACAAAAATCTCTCCCTCCTTAATTTCAAAGTTAACCTTGTTGACCCCAACAGTACATTTTGTTTTCTTCAGAATTTCTTCTTTTGAAATCCCTTTATCAAGTAATGCGAGTGCCTCCTGTTTTCGTTTTCCGAAAATCAGGGTTAAGTCCTCAACTTTTATTTTTATTTTTCTTTGATCCGTCATAACATCTCATTTTTCTAATTAAAAGTAGTAACCAACATTGATATTGAAACGCATTTCCCAATCAGCATCCGGAGTCCCGGCAGCCAAAGCATTGGTCCATTCAGATCCTAACCAAGGTTGATTTTTACCCGCAGCCAAATCGAAATAGGTATAAATATTACCTGCGGTAAACATTGCACCCGTTACATTCATCATTGAACTTTCGAAACTGCTTTCAGCCTTATCCATGTATCCAAAATCGTTGTAGATAACCACATTCGATACAGGTCCCCATTCCAGAGGAATAGAGTAACTTAATCCAAGCGTATAGATACTTGCTTCGGCAGCAACCAAATAAGGAGCGCCATAGGCAGTCATAGCAACAACATCATCACGTTCACTATCGGGATTCTCAGGACTGTATTTGTAATTGGCTATTTGAGCTTTTACACCAAATTTACCTGCCTTCAATTCGTAATACGCAGCAAGTGCATAATGGTTTCCAATTTCCTCGGTATCTATATTATAGAGGCCGCCGTATTGTGCAGATACACCCAAACGATGCTTTGCATTTGTATTGTTGATTTTATACAACAAATCTCCATTCAGTTGATTTACCTCTTTATTTCTAAGAATCAGATTGCCGTCACTATTACTAATTGAGGCAACATCATAAGAATAACGGCTGTTGGAAACATCTGAATTATTTCCAAATTGAAGCTCTTCTGCATTTTTGAAGAATGCCAGACTGTAGTCCCATTTTTCACCCTGATGAGTATACTTCAAGCCCATATCGTGATCATCTTCTAAACCAACATAGTAGTTTAAGCTAAAGAACCAGGAGTTTGAATTGTAAGTTGTGATACCAAAAGGCACTTGGGTTAAACCGAATTGCAGTTCGTTGTTTTCATTAAAATCATAGGCAATCCACCCTTGTTTCAACATGGCTCCACCAAAACTTTCGGAATAGAACCGATATTCTGCATTCAGTTTTAAGCCTTTGTACTCTGCTTTGGCATTTAATCGGAATACATCGAAACCCAAATCGCCGCCACGTTTTTGTTGTGCGTCTTTCCAGGTAGAATTGTTATAATTGAAGCGTAATGCGCCACCAATGTCAACAGTCGCTTTTTCCTGCGCAGTTGCGCAAATAGTAGAAGCAAGGAAACAAATTCCCAGCCAGGTTTTTAAATAAAACATAAATGTAAATTAAATGATTATATCATGCGAAAAATTGAGCGCATGCAATTGATATCCGTTTTAGAGGATATTAAAGTTGGTTTGCGAATAGCATGGAGGGATTGATTTCTTGGACAGAATTCTGATAATGAGAAACTGAAGGCTATTGATTCTGGTGTTTATTTTATTGTGAAATTCACGTATTTTTAATCCCATAGCGCACAAAGGTAGTTATTATTTATAATTTTCCAATTTAAATGATTGATTTATAAGTATTTTACATTCCTTTATGGATTAACATTTAACTTTCAACTGTTAATTTGAAATGCTGCTATGCTCTAGTTGAAAGTTGAGTAATTGGTATTTAGTTTTATTTTATATTGGGGTGTAAATAAATAGATCGCTGAGGCTAAGTTTTTCTTATTCTCACACATTTCTCACGATTTATCCTTCTTTTTTGGCTCGCACCACTTAGTGGTTTTCGGGTAATCTCGAAGGAATTGAGCATGAATAAGCACGGGTGAAATTGATGATATTTTCTTTTTGTTGAACCACTCCGTGGTTCCCATGTGATTTGTCCTGTTCTGCTGTCTTCGTGCTTTGCACTCATCTCTCATTCCTCATCCCCGCATTCCATACGGGGTTATTGGGGTTGAACCACTTCGTGGTTCGTGGTTGGTGGTTTGCGGATAGTCCCGAAGGGATTGAACCTGAATAAGCGTAGGTGCAACTTACTCTCTATGAGAGCAAAGAAGAGAAAGAACCCCGAAGGGTGTTCAACATCTAAAACAAATATTTTTCATCAAACTCAATTCCATGCTCATTCAAAAGCTGAATATACTCTTCACGAAAGCTGAGTTTGCAGTGATGTTCTTTTTGATTCTTCACATAGGCAATCAGATTGCGTTTTGCTGAAATGTCATAAGTGAAAGCGCCATAGCCTTCTTGCCATCCCGAAAAATCGGGCAGTACCTCATTTTTTTTGATAAAATCGGATGTGGCAAGTTTTATATCTTTCACCAATTCAGCAAGCGCTACAGTAGGGTGGAGGTGAGTAATTATATGTAAATGATCTTCCACACCGCCAATTCGGCACAGATAACAATTCTTATTTTCCAGTATCCCCCAAATGAAATGAAAAAGTCTTTCTCTGTCTTTTTCGACGAGAGTTCTATCTCGGTTTTTTGTTGAGAAAACAATCTGATATAGAATTTGTGTATAGGTGCTCATGTGTTTATTTTTTGTTGAACCACTCCGTGGTTCCCACGTGATTTGTCCTGTTCTGCTATCTTCGTGTTTTGCACTCATCTCCGCATTTTATACTTGTCCCCGCATTTCATATGGGGTTATTGGGGTTGAACCACTTCGTGGTTCGTGGTTGGTGATTTGCGGATAATCCCAAAGGGATTGGAATCTGAATAAGCGTAGGTGCAACCTACGGCTATGAACGTGCGAGATGGAAAGGAAGCCCGAAGGGCTTCAACTTTATCTATCGCGAAATTAAGACCCCAACCAATATTCCCACGCCAAGGCCAGCTATTCCGGTCAATACCTTCTGTCCGGTGGTATTCCATTTTTCTTTGCGGATCAGCTCATTGGCACGATCGAGGTTTTGCATCGAGGAATCGAGAGATTGTTGTGTGTACTGCAATGTTTTTTGCGTACTTTCCAACGATTTTTGAGTGTATTCGATAAAATCGAGAGTGGTTTTTTCGCTTTGCCTGCAGTTGGCCAATAGTTTGCTGTACGATAATTCGTGCTCCTCCAAACGGGTTTCGTAAGCCTTAAGCAGATTTTTGCATTCTATATTATCATCTTCCAAAGTGGCTTTGTGGATGCTCTTGTAAAACTGGTATCTCGTTTTATTAATCAGATACATGGTATCGCACACTACAACCAATGTATCGCCAACCACAAGCTGCAAAGGCGATTGGTTCGAGGTGCAATACTGAAGTGGAGACTTTTTTAGGCCCACGTGCTCCTGAGCGCCGGCAGTACAGCTAAATGCTAAAGTAATCAGCAATAGTAGAGTGTTCTTCATAATTCGAATGTGTTGGCACATTTTTGCAGTTCTTTTTTCATTTCTTCTTTTTTCAGAATCTGCTCTTTTAAAACTTTCAGTTCTTCCTTATTTCTTGTACCTCGTTGCTGTTCTTCCAACTCGAGAATATCACGTTCGTTTTTCAGAATTTTCAGCTCATTTTCGGTAAACTCCAGTTTGTTAAGTACGAAACTTAGGGATTGCTGTGCTTTGCCGATGCTGTCTTTTAAAACAGACAGTTCTTTGTTTACCTGATTGATGGTATTTTGGGTTTCTTTTAGTTTGCTGTTGCCCGATACCACAAAGTAGAGCACTACTACCACCAAAATAGTGAGCACAAGGGTAAGGGCATTTTTAAATTTTTCCATAAAGAGTGGGGGATTGGTTGATGCTGTTTCCTGAAATATGTATTGCTTGATGTGCGAAGTCAATTGTTAGTTATTGCTTGGCGTACGCGTTTATTTCTTCTTTTATTTTTGCAGTTAGTTCCTTTTTAATCAAGTGCAAAGCAACACCCTCAGATAATTTGGTGTCTGTCTTAATTTCGATAGTATTATTAAATTTTCCATTAATTACATACTTAGAGCTATCTAAATCACTTGAGGTCTTTAAAACATTTGTTACTGATCTTGTATTTATCACAAATTTCCTTTCCCCTTTTTCATGAAAATCCTCCACTCTTAGTGTTGAGTTTATTTCAATTTTACTGCTTAAAGTCTGTTTATCGTCTACAGTCGCATAATTACTCAAGGAGTTTGTCCACTTTGTAGTCTTATTCAAATTTTGCTTTTCGAGTTCGTTCTTCTCGATATCGGTATTGCCAAAATTTGTATAATTATTTTTGATTTTATGTATTGGTTTATCGTTTTCTGTACTTGTCAATTGGCTTGTACCGCTAATTACATACCGAACATGAATTTTTTCAGATGATTTATTACAGGAAACAAAAAAGATTGAAAGCAAGGCGATAAATGTGAATTGAATTTGTTTCATACTAGGTCATTATTTTAATTGCATTTATCAATTACTTCTCTAATTGCTTAAACCATTCATCCCGGTCGTTCAGCACCAAATCGTATTTTTCATTGTCTTTTGTTACTATTCGCAAACCATTGTCCATAATTCGGCTTGTCTTTCTTTTTATCACTTCCGTGATATCCCCTAAATTAATGGAGGTTTCCTCTTTTTGAAAATTGTATTTGTGAGGATTGAAAATCAATCGTTTATTGGTTAAAAACAACTTGCCGCCAACTGCCACCCAAGTGCCGCTAAACAAATTGGCACCATCTTCATAAATAATATTTTCATCTTCCTCCATTTCTGGATTTTTCACTTTAGAAAGCATTTTTGGCGCGAGTTTTTCCATTACAAAAGGAAAGCCTATCCCAAACAGAATTGTGAAAAACAGGGTCTGATATAAAACACTCTTGATGGTATAAAGGTCAAAGAAATAATTCAGAAGCATCAGTACAATCCCATAGGGGATGCCAGATAGCAAGACAAATATGATTCTTTGTTTAAAATTTAATTTTTTCATTTTCTTGATTTGGATATGGGGTTTTGGTTCTTTTGTCTATTTTATTTTTCTAATTGGTAGCTAAGCAGAATTTTGTGTTTTATTTTTTTTAAAGTTTCATTTTTTAAATCACATTTTACATCTTCACCCCAGCAAAATCTTCTAATCTTCATACCATTGTATGAATCTTCCCAAGCCATTCCAAGAAACAGTAGTGGCGTTTTTTTGCCGTAAGCAATATTATCTGCAGTTATTTCTTTCCAGTAGTGAACGCTCCTGAATTCCGGTAAAATATCAAATCGTACTGTTTGCTGTCTATTTGGATGTATGATCTTAAACCAAAAGGTCTTTGTTGTGTCTGAACTTATCTTGGATATCAGTTTGATTTCTTTTTGAATGTTATCGGATGACCACTTGCCCATATTGAAAGATTTCTTAATCATTATAGAATCCTCAATATATTCTTCTAAATAAAGTGTTAGGTTATAATTCAAATCAACAGAATCAAAATCAAATTTGAATATATCTACTCCCATCATATTTAGGGCTTCATTTATATCTGATGATTCCAATTCTTTGTTAAGTTTCTGAGCATTCAGAATAATTGGTAAAAATGTGGCAATGAATAGAATTAGTCTTTTCATATGTGGTTAAGTTTTAGTTGTGAATACTTTAGTTTCTGAAAAATATATGCACTTTATAGCGCGATCCCCAAGGTAAGCATAAAAATAAAAGTACAAGTGCTTTTGTTTATTAGAATCAGTCCTAATAGTTGTTTGCCGGTTAAATGGTAGGTTTCGCTTGTGGTAAGTGTTTGCCACTATTCCTAAGAAAAGGGGCAATTGTTTTATCCGGAAGAATAGGCTTGTTAGTCATTATTTTCGTGCTGTTTGTTATGTTTTTTTTGATTTTCCCTCTTATTTGTTGGTTTGGTGTTCGTTTAACCGTAAAAACAAAATAAATGCAATTTTTTTCATCCTTCCGAAAGGTGCATGTTTACTTGATTTTTTGCAAAAATACGACATAATAGTTGGTGTGGATTTGAAAAAACTTGTATTAAAATTAATATTGTTCAATTATTATTTTCTAACTTAGAAACCGTTTTGTTAAGGAGAATGACTCGGCCGAGGCATTTAGTTTCATAAAAAGGAAGTGTAGAAGACGTTGGGGGAGGATGGAGCCAGCAAGCATCGTCAGCGAAGGGTATATTTTTGTGCTTAAATTGAGGAATGCCCATGTTTAAAGGGTTTTCGTAATGGCAATATTGTCCTCGCTTTGGAGCGGAGGTGTTTTGAGCATAATAATAGTGTCATTTGCAGACTGCGAAGGCGTTTTTTTTATTGTAAAAGTATTATCGCTTTGGAGCGGAGGTATTATTGGCATAAAAAAGGTGGTTTTTACTGGTGCGAATGCCTTTTTTCCAATCCAAAAGCTGTTTCGCAGCAATGCGAAGGGGGTTTCGAAATGAAAATGGAGTCATCTGCTTGGTGCGAAGATACTTTCGACATACTGATACCTGCTTCGCTTTGGAGCGAGAGCATTATCGTCCTAAAAATGGGGCAATGGAACAAATGCGAAGTGAGTATTGTGTATTGATTTACTGTCTTCGCCAATTAAATTGAAGGTTTTTATCGAATTTTAAAGTATAAGAAAATGAAAATTGAGGGTTTTAGTATAAGTAGATTCAGAAATGCTGAATTTGTATCGTTGGGAAGTGATGTAGTTGCAATTACCAAATCGTACGATTGGGTAGGGCTTGGTATTCCTGGTTTTTATACTCGGGTTGAAACCAGTTTGAATAATTTGGTGGTTCAGTTGAATAAACTGAATACGACAACAGAAACTGCCGGAGCGGGTCTTGCCGACAAGCAGTTTAACAATGCATGGAGGGCTTTAAAGTACATTTGTTTGTGTTACGAGCTGCATCCGAATGAGGATAAGCGCAAGGCTGCTACTGTTTTAATCAATTTGAGTAAAACGCATGGCTACAATTTGCATCAGGAGAGTTTGCAGGAACAAAATGCAAAAGCAAAAATGTTTTTAGCCGATTGCGAAAATGTAGAGGAAGCAAAATTGGCAATACAGCAATTGGGAATTAAAGATATTGTTGATAATGTGCAAATAGCCTTGGATGCGCTTGTTTTGATTCTTGATGAACGAAACAGTAAAAATGCGGATCAGAAACGTGAGAACGACACCAAATTATTTCGTAAGGAACTTACTGAAAGTTTAGATGGAATGTTTAAATATATGGAATCTATGTCGGGTTTGGTTTCGGGTGGCGAACTGGATACTATGATTAAAAAAATTAATGAGAGCATTCTGAAATTGGAAGTGTCGCAAAATATGAGAGGCCGCCGCAAATCGGAAGAACTTGCTGAAACAGAATAGATTTTTTGGTTTTTAAATATTGCAATATGGTTTGATTAATTGCAATGTCCCCCTTACAGATGGTTAGCTGTTTGGGGGATTTTTTTTGAGACACTTTAACCCAGGTACTTCTCCTTAAGGAGAAGCTTCATGTCGATTTTGATTTACTTCATAATCACCCCATCGCCTGTCGGCACTTCCCCTCAAAAAGGGAAGACTTTGTTTGTGAACGATTCTCCCATTTTAAGGGGAGATGTCCGAAGGACAGAGGGGTGTGTTTTGTTTTCCGATTGATTTACTTCTTAATCACCCCTTCGCCTGTCGGCACTTCCCCTCAAAAAGGGAAGACTTTGTTTGTGAACGATTCT
The DNA here is from genome assembly GCF_002843385.1 of Labilibaculum manganireducens. GTDB lineage: Bacteria > Bacteroidota > Bacteroidia > Bacteroidales > Marinifilaceae > Labilibaculum > Labilibaculum manganireducens. The sequence continues at coordinate 67,406 of NZ_MVDE01000008.1, read as the reverse complement.
CCCATTTTAAGGGGAGATGTCCGAAGGACAGAGGGGTGTGTTTTGTTTGCCGATTGATTTACTTCTTAATCACCCCATCGCCTGTCGGCACTTCCCTCAAAAAGGGAAGACTTTGTTTGTATGGGTTTCTTCTGTCCGAAAGACAGAGGGGTGTGTTTTGTTTTAATTTTTACGATTCCTTTTAAATGCAGGATCGTTATTATGTTTTTTAAATGAGCTTTTTATCTTTTCAAGGATGTCTGGTACATTTGATAATTCTTCATTTTTGACTCGTACTACAGTAATATTTAAATTGGTTAAGATTTTATCACGATTTTCATCCCTCTCTTTGGTGAAATCATGAATTTTACCATCTAATTCAATGGCTAATTTTTCTGCTTCGCAATAAAAATCCGGTACAAAAAAGAAGTATTCGTCAGCATACGATTCATAAACTATTGCATGTTGTCGAATAAACTTTCGCCCGAGCAGTTGTCGCTTGCGAATATGCTTCCATAATAAGTCTTCCGATTTGGTCGTGTTTTGTTTTAGTTTACTCTTACACTTTATTATTTCGTGAAATTTCATTGTCTTTTATAATTTTACTCCTTCGCCTGTCGGCACTTTGTTCACAATATTATTTCAAATTGCGTTCACAATCTTCACTGCGTTACGGTACCCTCAAAAAGGGAAGACTTTGTTTGTGAACGATTCTCCCATTTTAAGGGGAGATGTCCGAAGGACAGAGGGGTGTGTTTTGTTTTCCGAATTTAAGAATTAGTGATCTTACAATTCCATTACCATCTCAAACTGTTTGCCACTAGCTAAAATTGAGTTTGATTTCAGGAATTCCGTAATCGACCTGCACGCTGTTTCTGTATTTAGGCATTTTATAGAGTCGTGCTGATTCAATTTCACCATTTCTTTAAGAAGCAGACTGCCAATACCTTTTCGTCTGTTTTTTGGCTCAACTGCTATTTGGGTAATGTCGCCCGATTTTGCTTCGAAAATACCATAAGCCAATAGTTGCTCATCTTTAAAAACTCCCAGTAGTTTAAAATTATCCGGCTTTCTTGATATCGCTTCGAAGCTATTTTGCCAGGATGGCGTAAAGTCGCAAAAAGAGCTCAATGTTTCTGCTTGTGATAAATCGATGGTTTCAATCTTAAAATTTGCAGGTGCGCTTTTAGAATTTAATTTTAGTTCTTCATTTTTCTGAACGAAATAGTTGAACTCACGGCTCACACAAAAGCCTAGCTTTTTATATACTGATATTGCTTTTGTATTGTGCTGCAATACCTCCAGCAAGTATTTCGAAATACCGGCCTCTTTTAAAAATGGAATTGAGTAATTGAATATTTTGCCTGCCAATCCTTGTCCCCGATATTCATTGATTGTTCCGGTTCCCGTATCGTAGGCCATTTTAGTTCCGCTAAAAGAACCGATTCCATTGCAGGTAAAAGCGACTAACTTATTTTCATCAAATGCACCAAAGGATAGTTCAGGAACGAATCCTCTGCGGTGCAGCATGGTTTCTAATTCACCACTGTCCAATTGTATTTCATAATCGTTAAATGCCAGGCTAAAAGCTCCGAAAAGCTCAGGAAAAGGAATTCCTGCTAAAGATTTTATTGTAATCATGATCAGCTTACTTGTTTTGAATGAAGTTTAAATCCGAATTTATCAAAAGCTCAATGATTAACAAAACATGCAGTATAATTAATTGGCGGAATATTCTTTGCTGTTTCTAATTTTGATTTGTTATGAATAGCCATTTGATAGATTGGCTGTTATTATCTGCAGTTTTTATATTGTACAAAGAGATAAAAAGCTGTAACTTAAGTCTTATTCACCTAAAACTGGTTGTTATGAAAAAAATATTACTATTTGTTGCTATGGTACTGTTTTGTGGAATAGGCATGGCACAGCAGGAACGGTTTCTGGTTTTTGAATTTATGAAAGTTTCCAACGATAAGGAAACAAATTATTGGGAGACAGAAACTTTTTGGGAAAAAATACATGCTGAACGGGTTAAAAGCGGAGAAATTAAAGGCTGGGATTTATGGTCATTAAAACCTGGTGGAACAGAACAGGGTTATCAGTATGTAACAGTGACTATTTACGACGATCCGGTAAAAGCTTTATCGGATGGGGATGTGTGGGGTGCAGCTAAAAAGGCTTATCCTGATATGTCGGATGAAGAGTTAAGGAAAGCATTACAGGATGGTGAGAAATCGAGGGAACTTAGTAAAAGAATGTTTTTAAAAGTAATTAAGACCACCGACGATAATTTTAAGATGGATATAGGAACTGTAATGAGAATGAACTTTATGGAGGCAACTAATGGTAAAACAAATGAGTATGAGAAGGCTGAGATAAATCTTTTTCTTCCAATGCATCAGGAAAGAGTAGAAGCCGGAACCATGAGTCATTGGGCTTTGGCAAGAGTTCTGATGCCTTCGGGCAGTAAAGTTCCGACCACTCACATGACTTTTGATATGTTTAAAGATTATCTTCATTATTTTGATGCCTATGGCCGCAATGAAGTATTTAATGTTGATGCCGAAACACAAATGAAAATAGACGAAGCAGTAAAAACAAGAGATCTGAATTGGACTTATTTGGGAACCTTGAAGAAAACTGTGAAATAGATGATATAGAATTAATCATAGGAGGCTGTCCAAAAAGTAGGATTTCAATAATTGGGTGTCATGTTGAACTTGTCGAAACATCTCATTTTAAATGAGTAGATTCTTCGTCCCGATTCATCGGGATCAGAATGACAGATGTTCTTTCTTTTTGGACAGCTTCTTATTTTTTCAAAAAATAGCTCAGGAGCGAAAATTGGTTTTCATCTCTAATTTGTATTCATTATTACATACCAGTCCCATTCGTTTGGATCTCCAACACCAACACTGGGTGTGTATCGGAAAATACCAATCTTTTTACCACTCTTAAGATATCTGGATACAATTGATAAATGATTAACTGCATTCCAAATGGAATCAAGTGGATATTCAACTCCTTCTTCCGGGAAAATGATTTGAAATTCATCATCGGCAGGTTTTTCAACCGGAATATCCAAGGTGGCAAACTGTGAAGGATAATAGAACCATCTTGGGAATTTTAAATGTCCGGTTCCATTCCAAACTATCGATCCATCAAAAATCAACTCATTACCTGGTTCATAAAACAAACTAATATTCCCGAAATCTCCAGGAGAGTCGTAATCTACACCAATAGGAATTGTATCAGCATCTGAATATTCGGCATGCAGAAAGAGCTCCGTGCCTTTCTCAAATTCATAATTTGTGTAGTCAACCTGCAGCAATAAAATACTCTGCTTGTGCTCGTGAAAATAAACATCATCCGAATCGTCTAAACAACTCGTCATTAATCCTAGTAATACAAAAAATATCCATCTCTTCATCATTACAAATTTTAAAATTACCAGTTTAATCACCACAAAAATAATGCCTTATCGAACCAAGAAGTGGGTAAAGCATTACATGATGGTGCGAAATCGAGGGAACTTAGTAAAAGAATGTTTTTAAAAGTAATTAAGACTACCGACAATAATTTTAAGATGGATATAGGAACCCATGAGTCATTGGGCTTTGGCAAGAGTTCTGATGCCTTCGGGCAGTAAAGTTCCGACCACTCACATGACTTTTGATATGTTTAAAGATTATCTTCATTATTTTGATGCCTATGGCCGCAATGAAGTATTTAATGTTGATGCCGAAACACAAATGAAAATAGATGAAGCAGTAAAAACAAGAGATCTGAATCGGACTTATTTGGGAACCTTGAAGAAAACTGTGAAATAGACAATGTTATGCTGACAATAAAAGAGTATTTCTGTTTGGAAATGCTCTTTTATTGTTGATATAATTAGCCTATACAATATTGTCTGGTTTCTCAGTTTGTTTTCTTAGCATTCGCCAATGGGTTCCGTTTTTGAGTGTTTTTGCATACCTTCTACTATATTTTCCAGTTTTTCAGTTGGTTTCAGATCCAGCTTTTTTCTAAGGCGATAGCGGGCTGTATTTACACTTGAGGGTGAAATCATGAGGATTCCTGCCATTTCGCGGGTTGTTAAGCCAAGTTTGATAAGAATAAATATCATGATCTCATTTCGTGATAGAAAAGGATATTTGCTTTTAAGATTACTAATGAAGTGAGGGTTTTTTCGGGTGAACAAGAATAGGTAGTCGTCCCAATCTTCTTCAGTACTTAGTTTAGAGCTGAGCAGACATTCTATTTCGTTAAATTCAGAATTGTTTGGGGCGATGAGTTGATTCTGTTTTAGTTTTGCATTTAGCTCTTCAATAATAATCTCCTTGGCTTGAATTAAGTCTTTTGAATTCGATATTGCTGATTTGTGTTTCTTTGTTTCCTTCTCCAATTCTTTTTTTGCCAATTCATTTTTATTGATTTCCTTATGAAATCGTTTCGTTTTTCGTTTCAGATACAGAAAAAGGAATCCTGTAAGGAGGAGACATAATGAAATGTAGAAGAGTCGAAGTGAAAAAATTCGATTAAACAGACGCTTGTTTTCTTTTGTAAGCAGCTCTTTTTCTTTTTTTGCCAGCAGCATAGCAAAATCACTATCTTTCTTATACAAAGCCAGGGTTTGATCCCGTTCACGAATTTTTGAATTAATTTTATCTGTCTCGGCAAGATAAAAATAGGCACTGTCAGGCTGCTGCAATTTTTTATAAATTATTGAAAGACTTTTTGCTGCACTGGCGCGTTCGTAAAGCCGTTTCATCGATTTATAGTTTCTCCAACTGCTAAGAATATATTTTTTTGCCGGCAAAAGACTATCCATTGCCATGTAGCACTTACCTATGGTGAGTTTACTTAAATTGGCCGTCGGAATTATATTGAATTTTTTTGCTAAACATTGAGCTTTTATGGCATGTTTTAATGCTTTGTCTGGTTCCGAATCAAATTTTAAAATATTTTCTGCTTTGTAAATGAGATAAGTGGCTATAAACTTTTGGTCTTGGCAATTGGCAAGTAAATTTTCTGTAGCGGCCAAATAATACAAACTTGAATCCTTTTCGTTGTTTAACATGAAATTAATGGCGAGATCAAGATTTACTTCAGCAACTTTGGCTTTTAGTCCTAAACTTTGATTGCAATTCAATGATTTTTTGTAATACTTTTTGGCATCCTTATAGTTATTCCATTTTGCCATGAGATTTCCCAGCTGCAGATAACCTATTGCAATTCCTATGCTGTCTTTTCTGTTGTGAAATATTTCAATTCCATCATAAAGTAAAGATACCCCGGCTCGTAAATCACCAATGTGCTCGTAGCATTTACCTAAATTGGTATTTATATAGGAAATCATATTGGTGTCGTCCTGTTCTTGTGCAAGAGTCAGGGCCTTTTTATAATTGATAATTGCTTTGTCATACCTGCCTTTTGATGTGTACAAAACACCTAAGTAGGCTAAGTCCTGAAAGTTGTCTTTCCAATTCGTACTGTTTTGACTAATTTCTACGGCTTTTAATAAATAGTTTTCAGCCTTTATTAAATCAGAATTTTGATTGTAAAGAAAAGCGATATTGGAGTAATAGGCTCGTTTGATGTTATCCGATACGTTCTGGTTTTTTTCAATGAGTGAATTGAAAAGTTCAATTCCTTCCGACATTTTGGAGGCATACCAATAACAGTAAGTCATTTGTTTCAAAACGCCTTTGCAATATTCTCCAATGTGTTTGTTTTCCTCTTCAGCAAGTATTTTCATTGAATGATCGTATGCTTTCTGATAAAGGTCTATGGCTTTTGGATATTCATGAAGGCGTTGGTAACACTTAGCTTTTAGGTATAGACCCTGTACAATTTCATCTTTTTTCTTCAGTTTTTCAGCCAATTCAAAAATAGTATCTGTCTTTTTTACAGCCTCTAAATACATTTGCTTCGAAAACAGACCAGAGCCCCAGTAAAGAGTTGATTTAAGAAGGGCAATAGAGTCGTTTAATGCAATGGCCTGCTCTTGGCATCGAGAGGCATAATAAATAATCGTATCTCCATTTTCACCATAGCCAAATGTCTCAGCTATTTTCAAATTTGTTCGAAGTTGTTCTGTTCCGTATTGTGTTTTAGAAATAAGGATCAGTGAATCGATTTTTGACTGTGTATATCCCGAAATAGAAATGAGAAACAGGAGGAGTGAGAGGATTTTTTTTGCTGTCATAAATAAAAATAATGTAAAGGGTAGTCAAATGTAAAAAATAAGATGAAATCTGGCAATGTTGAATATGTGTTAATGGAGTGTTTCATAACAGGCTGTAATTAAGACAGTAAATCAAAAAGGATGTAAATGTCTATTGTAATGTCTATTGGTGTTGTTTCTCACTTATAGGGCGATTGTTCATATTTGCGATGCTTGCAGCAGATACTTTGAGATTATGATGAAGGCTTTGTTTCAGTAAACAGGAATCAGAATAATATAGGCACATTATTGTAAAAGCAATGTGATTAAGCTTGAATGATTTTAATGTTGCCTGCAGCTTATTTTTTTTGAAAAAGATACTTAAAATCAATTTATAATAATTATTAAATTTTTAATGTAATGAAGAAAAATCTACTCGTTTTACTTAGCTTGATTTTGATTCCTGTATTGGGAAATTCTCAATCGTTTAAAGGGAAAGATAAAGTGAGTTTCTTTCAAGCTCCTGCAGAAAAGGTGAAATTTTCATCTGCAAATGTATTTTTATCAACAGATAAAGCTTTACAGGAAGCTAAAAGAGAAACATCAAAAGCAAAAGTATCTAAGTTTGGTTCAAAATTAGGTGGTTTTGGTGCGGCAATGGCTGGTGCAGTTAATAAAACCATCGATAAAGCTGCTGAAATCAACAAAATGATAGATGCAATTAAAGATGAAGAAGGCAGATTTGCAGTATGGAATTTTGTTCCTGCATACATTAAGTATGACATGAATAGTGTAAAAGAGAAAGTAAATGTTGAAATTTTTGTTCTTTCAGAGACACCTAAAACTGAGATGGGAACAGAGGAAAGAATGCCAACCACAGCAGATAAGGAAGGATATTATCTGGTACCTTGGAGTGTAAACTGCAGATATCAGGTGACATCAGCCCAGGGAGAGGTAATTTATGAGGATAATTTAGGTTTGGTTTCCGGTAAAACCAAAACTAAAAAATACACACCCGCGGCACCGGCAAAACTTGGAAGTATTTCCCAGGCACCTGCTAATGATGCTCTTTCAGTTTCAGATGAAATTGGTGTGAACGAAGCTTACAAAAGAGTTCACAAAGAAGTATTCTCACATTTTGGATTTGGTCAGTTTACTGTGGCTGCAAAATTGGGAAGTATCAAAGAAATTAAAGAATTGAATAAACTTACCAAGCCAACTGTGGCTTTATTCGAAAATAAGAAGGGTTTATTGCTTAATAAAGATGAGAAAGCAACATTAGCGGACTATATTATGGTTTTAGAGCCAAATATCAGCAAATGCTCTGATAAGACAAGATGGGTTGCATACCACAATTTATCTTTGTGTTACGCATGGATGGAAAATGTTGAAAAATCTCAGGAGTACCTGAAGAAGTATGCCGGCGAAATAGAGGATACCTTCGGGAAAATTAAAGTTTTCAATCAATTGGTTAAAGGGGAGCTATCTAAAGAGCAACGTGTTGCTGCCAAAGCGGAATATGGATCTATAGCTATCGGTACCAAGGATATGAAGAAATATTCAAATTACAAAGACATTGAGAGTTTTGTAAATTTTTATCCAAAAGGGGCAAATGCATATCCGGCTTTATTGACTACTATCAACAGAAACTTGTCGCAGTTTGTAGATTTTTATGCACACAACGATTTGCTGTGTCAGTTGTTCGAGCTTGATTACCCATTTCAATTCCTTCCTTTACAGGACTTTACCGGATTGCCAAAAACCATGACTGGACAAATAACTAAAGAAGGTGATGAACCAGTTGATTTTACCGTGAAGTTTGATAGCAAACGCAGAGTGAAAAAATTGGAAGCCAGCCAAATTGGTATTGCAGAGGATGGATCAAAAGACAAAATTATTACCCGTGATATCAAGCCTGTTTATAACGAAGCGGGAAAATATGCCTATATGGAAGTAAACGCAGGAATGTTTGCAGAATATTATGGCAAGACTACTTCCTATACAAAGATTGATGAAATCAGCGATCCTTTGGTTGGAGCTACTCATGGTGCAGCCAATAATATCACCAAAAATATCGGCTTTATGGGAGGCAAAGTAAGCGAGGAAGATGTGCAATTGATGGTTGATCTTGAGGGGAAAGTTTACTTTACAGGAAAGTCGGCTTTACCACGGGTAAATGCCATTTTCAAGGATCTTTTAAATGCGAATGGATTTGTTCCTAAAAAACCAAAAACCACAACAGAATTCGAAACGATTGCTTCAATTAACGAAGATGGTGTCTTTACTGAATGGAACTGGAATGGTACAACCCATACTCATTTAGCTGGTTCGAAAGGGGTTGGACAACAAAATATCAATGCAGATAAAATGATTAGAGACATGAAATTTTCTTCAGTTGATGATCATGGTAATCCTGTGAAAATTCATTACGATTTAGATTTAGCAGGTAAGTTATCGATGAACGAGAGAATGAGTTTCAAAGGTTTTATGAATTATGCATTCCTTGCTGGAGCCGGTCCTCAGGTTAGTTCTGATAATTTTACTATTGATACCGGTATGGATTGGGATTGTGAGTTTGTTTACGATGCCCAAGGCAACTGGACAGAGATGAAAGTAGGTCCTTATAAAGCAACCAGAACTTTTAAATATTAATACAATTCAAGTGTTGGGCAGATCGTAAAGGTCTGTCCAATTATTTTATTCTAAAATAGAATTCTAATGGTAAGAGACTTATTTAAACCGTTTACCGGATTTCTTTTTGCCTTTTTTTTACTGTTCTCTACGCAGGTTTCGGCACAATTGGTAAATGTAATTTCAACCTCGGCAGAAGACGAGTTAATTAAAAAGTATAATTTCTTTTCAATGGTTGAAGTTGAATCAGACATAGCAGTTGGACAAGAATGTGTTAAGGTAAAAAATATATCAGATTTGCCTCTTTTGTTTTTTAAAGAGGCAATGTTTACTCCCAATCGTGCAATCGAAGTTCATTTTATGGATGCAAATAGTGAAAATATGGTATTGGAGCACAACAAAAGTGAAGATGATATCTTTTTCGTGAAATGCAGATTTGTGGTAGGAGAGTATTCAAAATCATGGTTTGTGCTTCTTGATGATCATGCTGTTGTGTTGGAAAATTGTGCAACTCATAAATATTTAGGACTTACTGAAAAAGGAGATTTTTATCCTGTAAATGAGGTGAGGGATGCCTCACGTTTCGAATTAATACATCACTTTTAATTTGTAAAATATGAAAAAGACATTACTATTTTTGAGTCTGATCCTGTTTTGTGGTGTGTCAATCGCTCAGGAGATATTTGCTCCGGCTTTTAAGATGACTAAAGAACCTCTTTTGCGGCCTAAGATTTACATTGAACCTGCTGCAGTAAGCGGGGATGATATCCCTTTCGATATTGATACTTTACTGAAAAGTAAATTCGAATCAGGTAATTGGATTAATTCTCCAAGAGGTAAGGGTTTGCGCATAGAAAAGCACTGGAGAGATATGAAAATCTATTCGTTGGCAACAAGTAAAGAAGAGGCGGATGTAATTCTACAACCACGATTGAATTACACAGCTAAATCAGAAAAAATTGACACCTGGCTGCATGAATTTAAAGGAAGAGGCGGAGTGAAAATTCCATTTAAAGAGGTTCGTGCAACAAATTCGCTTGATGTTAATATAGTTCTTGATTTGAAGTATAAAGATAAGTCTACTTCTTCTGATACAATTTCATACGAAACGAAATCGGTATTGAAGAAAGGGAAAAAACTGATATCCCTTGAGGAGATGAATGAGAAATTAGTGAAACAAATTGGCTCACAATTGTACTACTTACAGCACTTTGCCGAATGTGATATGATTTGCTACCGTTTTCCTAAACTTAAGATAAAAGATAAAGAACTAAAGAATGATATAAAAACCATTCAAACTTTGTTGAATGAGGCCAGGTTAAGCGATGTGGCCAATATCTACCGAAAAATTATTGATAAAGAACCTTCACCAGAAGCCCATTTATGCTTGGGTATTTGTTATGAATTGGCAGGAGATATCAAAAAGGCAGAAGCAGAGTTTAAACACAAAATAGATTTTCATATTAAAACGAGAATGAAATCTAACAATCAGATATATGATTATTTTCAATCAATAGGTATCACCTTAAAAGGAGTTGAGATTTAGTATAACATTATTGTATTTTAGTTAGAAAGAAATCCCGTTAATAGTATTGGCACTATAGCGGGATTTGCTTTTTTTCTTATATTCTGTTTATGTAAAAGCAAGTATAAATGTGAATTTGACTAATACTGAAATTTCAACAGTCAACTTAGCATTCTAAATTTAGTTGATTTCCATTTTGTTCTGCTTTTTTATCAAAATATATTCCTACAGATATTCCTATTGCCAAACCAAGTATCAAGCCCATGCCATTGTTATCAAAAGAGGTAGAAAACACAACTCCCAGAGCAACTCCAATAGCCATATATAGGTTTTTGTAGTGGTTTTTTGTAACCAGATTAAGCTCTTTTTCAATTAGTCTCAGAGTTTTATAATATACTTTTCTCAGAAGTCTGACCAGTTTTTGATCTGTTTCTGAAAATGAATTAATCGCGGCAATATCCGTATTAACAGCGTTTTGGATATTTTCCGGTATTTCTCTTTTATTCAACTCATCAATCAAAACCTGTAACTTATGATATGCTTTTGTAAGCTTTATATTTTGCTCATTATTAGCTCTTTCTTCTATTTTTTGTATTGTCATGCCCGTAAAATTAAAATTATGATTTTGAATGAGAATCAGGCTCTCAATTCTTCAATATCTGCAATTAGTTCATCCAGCTTTCTAAATACCTGGCCATAAATCAGGCTCACATCAAAATTGTAAATTCGATCGCCAAAGTAGGCTAGTAAACCTGTAATAATTACAACTGGAATTGTCCATAGTACCGGTATGTTATTTATGAGATAAATTTGATTGGGTCTTTCTAATATCCCTTTAAATGTTTCCTGAATATCCTGCGAAAACCAAAAACCCAATACCATAAAAAGGAAAAATAAAGGGTAATAATATCTGGCTAGTTTTCTGTTAACTGCAAGTTGTTCTTTCATCCAGTTATCGAATGATTTCAAATATTGGTAGCTGTTTACATTTTTATCAATTTTAAACAGGCCTTTCATTAATTTTCTGTTGACCAGTAAAATAGCATTTAAAATGAAAAAATATCCTATACCCATAACAGGGATTCCCACAACACCGGAAGCAATCAAAATTACGAATGAACCTATAAATAATGCATTCAGGTTTATTCTGAACATTCTTTTGAATTTATCGATAATGTGTTTGGATTTTTGATTGTACAAGTCATTTAGTTTTGGGGCTACCAATGCATCGCTTTCTAAAAAACCTTCTTTCCAAATTGTTTCAATTGACTTTTCCATCTAATATTTTTTTTAGCCGTTCTTTAATTCTTTTAACCCGCACACCAATATTGTTCGGATTTGTACCAATAATTTCTGCAATTTCCTGATAGGATTTTTCCTCCAGATAAAGCAAAACAACTGCCCTGTCTATCTCTGATAATTGCTTGATCGCAGTATAGAGATGATTAAGGGACTCATCGTCAAAGGTCCGGTTGTCTTCAGCTGCCACGTCTGGTAATTGATCTGAAGTAACATGATGCTTGCTGTTTTTCTTCAGTAAGGTCAGGCAAACATTCAAGCTCAATCGATAGATCCATGTCGACCATTCCGATTGTCCTCTAAAATTTTCATTACTTCTCCATATCTGTAAACAAACCTCTTGGTAGTAATCTTCGAAATCTTCCTGTGTATTCGTGTATGCCCGGCATATCTTAATGATAATGGCAGCATATGGAAGAATCGATGATGTGTAAAAATCGTTACTCACTATTGTTTTTTCTTAATTAGTGGTAGAAATATAAGATTATTACACCCAAAAGAAGATTTTTTTTTAATGTGACATTAAGATTTGCTTTATTACCGGTTTGGTAATTGTTTATTCCTATAAACAACAAATGCTTAAACCGATTAAAATCAGTTTAAGCATTGTGTGTTATTGGTGATCCGGTGTTGATTATTTTATTACCGGCACAATGGTAAAGCTGTAATGATATACTTTATCTGCATAATATAGATATGGATTGTGAGGTTTTGCACCCCAGCTGTTATCACCGCCAAGTCCCATCATTTTGTGGTCGATGTGAACTTCTACAAATTCGTGCTCTTTTACGTCAGCAGTCGTGCGTCCAAGTTTCTCCGTTCCCGGATCAAAATCAGACGTAGTGTAGTGCAGTGCATTGAATTCAATAGGTTCACTGTTGGCAATTATTTTTACTCCCAAGCCTGATTGATTGGTTAGGCTTAACCAGCGAACGTCTGTTTTATGTCCGTTTTCCTGTGGTCGGTTGTATGGAAAATATTGATCAGCTGCATTCGATTGATACAATCCAATAAACGATGCGGTATTTCTGTCGATATAATTTTCCTGAGGTCCTCGGCCATAATAGGTAAGATTATTAAATTCCTTTGGCAGTTTAAACTGTAAACCAATACGCGGTATTTCCGGTAACTTTTCCCGTTTAGCTTCAAAGCTATAGTTTACATCAATTTTACCATCTCCGTAAATTGTATAAGTAAGTTCTATTGAACCTTTAATACTTGGCAGTTGTAATTTTGCATGAACAGAAACTTCCGATTCAGAGATTTGTTTCGATGTAAATTCCTGAAGACTTGCATCATTCATAGCCTGTTTCCAAATTTCACATCGCTCCGGCATTTTGCTTCCAAAATCATTATCGGTAGGAGCACGCCAAAAGTCCGGTGCTAACCGGTCTTCTATTAATTCGTAACCATTCAGTTTGTAGGAAGTAACAGCGCCCGATTTTTTTGAGAATAAAGCTGAAAAATCCTTGCCGGAAAGGCTTAACTGATCTGCATTCTCTTGAATTGAAATCAGATCAGCAGAAACCAAATGATCTTCCGAGGCTTTAAATTCACTGATAGCAAATTGTTCAGAAGCAACAACATGACCGAATGGTATTAGTTCGGTTTCCTTAGCCTGCAAAGCAAACAGGTTGATGAAATATTCTGTTCCTTCGCTTTGATTAAAATCACCCAAATCGAGTTTAAATTCTTTTTCAGATTGAGGCGCAACTCCTGCAGGGGTAAATTCTCCAGACTTTTGAACAATACCATTAGCCAGCAATTCCCAGTGGATTTGGTAGTCATTCAAATTTTTGAAGAATTGATCGTTTGAAACTTTAATAAGTCCTTCAGAAAGATTAACGGCTTTAAAATTAATGTTTTGATATACTTTCTTTACTTCGTACAAAGCGGGATGCGGGGTTAAATCAGGATCCACCACACCATTTAAACAAAAATTACCGTCATTATACACCCATTTTGGCTCAAAATGACCGCCATATGCCCAAAACCGCTCTCCGTTTTCAGTGTACTTTGCAATTCCCTGATCCATCCAATCCCAAATAAAACCACCTTGCATTTGTCGGTTTTTACGAACCAAATCCCAATACTCCTTAAAGTTGCCGTTGCTGTTTCCCATGGCATGAGAATATTCACACCAAATAAAAGGACGTTCCGAATCTGTACCAATCCATCTTTTCTCTACACTTTCAATTGAACGGTACATGTCACCAATAATGTCGGTATGTCTTTCTTTTACGTCGGTCATTTTTTCAGCACGTTCGTAATGTACTGGTCGGTTACCATCAATTTCATTAATCTTTTTATAACAAGCCAGAAAATTAGGCCCTGTTCCGGCTTCGTTTCCCATGCTCCAAACAATTACCGAAGGATGGTTTTTATCTCTTTCCACCATATTTGAAGTTCGTTCTACATGAGCCGATTCCCATTCCGGATTATTTGCTAAAGTATGCTTTGGCTCGTAACCCATTCCGTGCGATTCAATATTGGCTTCATCATACAAATAAATTCCATATTCATCGCACAGTTCATACCAAAGCGGATCATTCGGATAATGGCAGGTACGAACCGCATTGATATTAAATTTTTTCATGGTTCGGATATCGTCCAGCATATTTTTTCTGTTAACAACATGTCCAAAATAAGGATTGTGTTCGTGTCTGTTAACCCCTTTTAACAGGATTGGAGTTCCATTTACCAATAATTGTCCGTCTTTAATTTCGCTGGTTCTAAAACCAATTTTAATCGAAGTGGCTTCTACTATTGCATTTTCTTTATTCCTTAAAGTTAGCAGCAGGGTATATAAATTTGGTTCTTCGGCCGACCATTTTTTCACATTGGGAATTTCACCTGTAAATGAAATCTTCTTAGTCTGATTTTTCATGCTGAATTCAGATTGATCAGTCAGAATTTCATTTCCTTCACGATCCAGAATTGTATATTTAAAATGATATACACCAGTATTTTTTCTTGAATGGTTTCCTATTTCGGCATCTAAGTTAAATACCCCATTTTTGTAATTTTCATCCAGTAATGCCTTGGCATAAAAATCAGTAATGTGCGTTTTGGGGCGATAATATAAATTTACATCCCGTTGAATGCCGGTTAATCTCCAAAAATCCTGATCTTCCAGGTAGCTGCCGTCGGTAAATTTAAAGACCTGAACAGCCAATTTGTTTCTGCCATCCTTTAAATAAGGTGTGATGTTGAATTCGGCAGGTAGTTTAGAGCCTTGGCTGTAACCAACTTTTTTACCATTTATCCAAATATAAAAGCCTGATTTTACAGAACCGAACTGAATATAAGTCTCTTTGTTTTTCCAATTTACTGAAGGCGTAAAGTAACATATGTATGAACCCGTTGCGTTGATTGAATCTGTAATAAATGGTGGATTCTTTTCAAATGGATAATCGGCATTGGTATAGTTGGCAAATCCATAATTGTACATTTCCCAGTTTCCCGGAACCGAAATCTCATCCCAATTGTTGTCATTAAAATCTTCCCGATAAAATTCTAAATTTCTTTTGCCTGCACTTTTGCTGTATTGAAATTTCCATTTTCCATTTAAGCACTGAATAGTTTCCTCTTTTGAAGGATCGGCGGCTAAAGCTTTCTCTTGGGAAGAGTATGATAAAAATGTAGAATGAGCCTTTTCTCTGTTTTTCTGAAATACATGTGGGTTTTCCCAATCGTTCTGACTAAATGAGCTTTGGCATAAGAGTACAAGCCAAATGATGGCAACGAAATGTTTCATTTCTTTTGGTTTTTTAGATGATCAACTAAATAGGAATATGATAGCCTTTCAATACCTACCTGTGGTGGCTGGTAGGTATTCAAAAGTAAGCCGTCCCGAATTTATTAAAAACGTCAGGATAAACAAAATAATTGAGGCGCTAAAAACACCAGAGACTGATTCTTAAATGCCATTTGAATTTAGTTCAGTATCTTCTTTTACTGTAATTGAGGATTTCTCGCTTTAATTGAGAAAATCAGTAAAATGACGGCGTAGGCGACTCCAGCGTATCCAGCTATGCTATAGCTTCCGGTTAATGTGAATATTCTACTGAAGAAAAGGGGCGCCATTGCACTTGAAAATACAACTAAGGACATTGATAGTCCGCTAATCGCACCCAAATGTTTTCGCCCGTAAAAGCGAGGCCATGTAATTGCTACTAAAACTGAATACAAGCCACCCATAATACCATTTCCCAGTATTAATACATAGTAGCCAATTTCAGATCCTAAAATTGCAATCCCTAAACTTGACAACAAACATCCAAGTAGAAAAATAATCAGAAGTTTTTGCATTTTTATGTAATCACTTAGAAGATTACCTAAAATTGCAGAAACAATAGAAATGATGGAAGCAGGAACAAATACACTTAAAGCTTTTTGTTCCGAATATCCACATGATTCGAAGATGGATATGACATTAAAGGTGAAACCGGTAATGAAAAATGCATTAAAACTTAAGCCAAAAGTAAACAGCCAAAATACCCATGTGCTTCGCGCTTCTTTTAGAGTATATTGTTTTTTAGTTTGAAATGTAGGATTGCTTTTGTGTTTTGGTTCAATAATTTTTCCATCAGGAATTAAACCACATTCTTCAGGATTATCCCGGTAAAAGATAAATGCGAAAATAACAAACAGAAAAGTAAGTACTGCCAAAATCTGGTAGGTGATACTCCAGTTAAAGCGGGTAATAAGCAGTGCTATAAAAAGTGGAGATACGGCAAATCCAAAAGATTGAATCGCACTGGAAAGACTATTTGCCAGCCCTCTTCGCTGGTCGAACCATTTCATGATCAGGTTTCGTGAGGCCAAGGTTAGTACTCCTTGTCCCGAGAATCGTAAGAAGAAGAATAACAAAGAGATCAGAACAAATGAAGCTGTTGAGAACTCAATACTGACAAAGTTTGATAACGACCCGGATAAAAGATCAGAATAGGAAAATAGTATTAATGTTACGGCTAATCCTAAGGCAGCGATCATTGCTGTGAAACGGGCACCAAATTTATCGTAAATTTTACCTGCATATGTTAAGAAAAGAGAACTCGCCACAGTACCAATCAAATAGGCTGAACTCAATGCATCACGACTTAATTTCAACGAATCGATTAAGTAATTGGTAAACACCGAAACGCCCATTGTTTGCCCGGGAATACTACTGATTATACCTATGGTACCTGCAATCATACAAATCCATCCGTAAAAAAACGGAATTTTTGCCGGAGCAAACGGGAAGTTCGGATTTCTTTTCAAACCAATAAATTTAAATAGATATAGTATGTATTCTTTTTGATAGTAGAGAATACTTTTATGAGACTGTAAAAATAAGCATTTTGAATTTATATCTTATGTGATCTAATTTAAAATAATATTAAATGTTTTAGTGATATATGTAAATACCTCTTAATCTTTTATTTGTTGTTTGATGTTACCCATTCCAGAACATCACCAAATCGATAATTTTCCAAATAAGCAAAGTGTTTTTCCTGTTTCAATTTTAAACGGGTGAAAATAGGTGTGTTGATGCCGCATAAAAATTTTGCAAGCAGTTCATCTGTTAAAAGATCACCAAATTTATTGATGGCAGTTTCACACAATTCTATATAATTATACTCAGGCAGACTTTTTAGCTGGTGGGATTTTGCAATTTTCACAGGACCGGAACTGCATACCGAGCAGTGCCCGCATTTTTCCCATTCGGGATATTCACCAAAATAGTTGGCCATATTTTTACTGATGCAGGTTTCCGATTCGAACAGACTTAGCATTTCCCGAATTCTGTTGACTTCAACTGCTTCTTTCTTTTTAAAACTGTCGTAAAGATCTTGCGCCACAGTATCGATATCAAAATCCGGATTTGTTACGGCAAAAACATCTACCATTAGTTTTGCTTCCAAATTGATTAATTTCTTAGCATCAAAATATTCCAAAGCAGAAACAATTCTATTTCTATCTGTCGGATAATTTTGGCTGATGGTGTCGAAATTTACTGTGATCCATTTTCTGGCTTTTTCAGAATGATCGAAAATGGCCTGAATAAATTTCTTTCGCTCTCCCTGGAACTTTTCTACGATACTTTTTTCGTCGTTGTTTAAGCTAAATCTATAGTCTGCAAAATAGCTGTATTGAGGTTTGATAATTCCTCGTATCTCCATGTAAACCAGTAGGGTTTTAATTGGCAGAATACGGATATTGCTATGTGCCGGAAGTGTGTTTAGCTTAATTTCCCAGCTTGTTTTAGCCTTTTTTATGCGACTGAGAATTTCTTTTATGCCTGATAGGGCAGGAGTGTCTCCAAATATGAAATTCTCAAGCACATTAACATTGTCATGATTTGCCAAAACAATACAATCTGATTTTTTACCATCGCGGCCTGCCCGTCCAATTTCCTGAGAATAATTTTCTGTCGATTTTGGAAGATCGTAATGAATCACATAACGAATGTTCGATTTATCGATTCCCATTCCAAAAGCAATTGTTGCAACCACACAATTTACTTTATCGGCCATAAATTGATTTTGGATTTCTTCACGGTCTTCACTTTTCAATCCTGCATGATATGCCTTGGCCGTTATTCCTTTCGAGGATAATATACCTGCAACTACCTCTGCAGTTTTTTGTTGGGTTACATACACAATTCCACATTCATTTTTTCGGGGAAGCAGTAATGAAAGTAATTTATTGTTTTTTTCAGATTGAATAACCGGGACAACGTTTACATCTAAGTTTGATCGGTAAAATCCTGTAACTGTTACATTCTCTTTGGCAATGGCAAACTTTTTAGTCATGTCTTCAATAACCTTGGGAGTTGCAGTTGCGGTAAGCAAAAGTACTTGTTTGGCACGAAAAGTATCACGATAATTTGGCAGCTTTAAATAATCCGGTCTAAAATTGTGACCCCATTCCGAGATGCAATGAGCTTCATCAATTACCAGTAAGGAGATTGGAATGTCTTTCAGAAATCTGCGAAAGCGTTCATTTTTAAAACGTTCGACTGATATCATTAAGATTTTGTGTTGTTTGGCACGGATGCCATTCATGATATCCTGTTCTTCTTCTTTCGAGAGAGATGAATCGATTCGGACTGCAGATATATTTTTCGATTGCAGAAAATCTATTTGATCTTTTATTAAAGCCAGTAAAGGGGAAACCACCACCGTAAGTTCCGTGAGTTGGAGAGCAGGAAGTTGGTAACAAAGAGATTTTCCTGATCCGGTTGGGAAAATAGCTATTGCTGATTTTCCTTCCAGTATGGTAGAAATAACCTCTTTTTGTCCTGGTTTAAAATCAGAAAATCCAAAATTGTCTTGTAAAAGATTGTGTAACATATTATGCAATTGTATGTTGAAAAAAAAGTACATGAATACACATAAATTGTGCATTTATATCATGGATAAAAGCTCATAGATTTGTAATGAATATCGAAATTAATCAAATAAAAATATATTTATGGAAAATTTAGGAAAACTAATTTTACGACTATCTGTTGGTGGTTTGATGTTGTTTCATGGAGTGCAGAAATTATTGGATGGTATTGGCGGAGTAAAATTCTTGATCGTTAAAACAGGTTTGCCCGAAATGCTTTCGTACGGAGTTTATCTGGGAGAGTTAATTGCACCACTTCTTTTATTATTAGGTACATACACAAGAGTTTCGGGATTGTTAATTGCCCTGACAATGCTCGTATCTATTCCTGCAGCTCACCCCGAAGGTATTTTTCATTTGAATGAGTACGGAGGATTGGGAATTGAATTAAATGCATTGTATTTATTTGGAGGACTCGCCATAATGCTGTTGGGATCAGGAAAATATCGTCTGATTAAGCAAAGTGGATTTTGGAAAGAATAAGCGAATTCGTTGAATTAAGTAATAATAGCCTTGTATGTCCGGATATACAAGGTTATATTTTTTGATCTTAACAGACAATTTCGTTAATTTGCATCGCAAGCGATATAAATAATAAATATGGACAATTTAGCTAACAAAGAGTTCAATCCTCTCAAACTTGAGAATCAATTGTGCTTTACGATATATGCAGCCTCTCGACTCATGACAAGACAATATCAGCCTTATCTTGATCAGCTCGGAATTACCTATCCTCAGTATTTGGTGTTTTTGGTTCTATGGGAGAAAGACGGGATTGGTGTTAACGAAATTGGATGCAAATTGTATTTGAATACAAATACGTTAACGCCGCTTTTGAAACGAATGGAACAGCTATCTTTTATTAAAAGAACAAAGTGTTGCCAAGATGAAAGAAAGGTTCGCATTTATCTTTCAGAAAAAGGAAAGAATCTAAAAGAAGAAGCTAAAAATATACCCTTGGAAATGGCAAAATCGCTTAACTGCAGTGCTGGGAAAGCCATGTGTTTAAAAAATGAATTGGAAATATTAATTCATCAAATGCTTAAATAGAGCATGTGTTTTTCTTGCTAAAATCACATCCGTTTTTGATTCATATCCGTTTGCACTCACACATGAAGTTTAGTAGATGTTAAAATTCATTACCAGTTTACTTAGAAGAGAACAAAAATATTCCGAAGTTGGGAAAAAGCTGCTAAAGCTTGCTTTTCCGATTATCGGCTCGTTTCTTTTGCATATGACCTATAATCTTACCGATATGATTTGGGTGGGATATTTGGGAAGTGGAGCTGTGGCAGCAGTTGGTTCTGCAGGTTTCTTTCTACAGCTGGGTTGGGCAATGGCTTCGATTGTAACAGTAGGTGCAAATATAAAAATCGCACATTCGGTGGGTGCCGAAAATATGAATGCGGCAGGAAGATATTCAACCGCTGGATTATGGGGAATTGGTGGTATTGCCATTCTATTTACTTCCGTATTTTTAGCCATTCCGGAACAATTCATTGGCTTTTTTCAAATGAAAGATGTTCATGTTAATGAAATGGCCGTTTCATATTTGGTGATAAGCTCCTTTGGGATTATTATCAGTTTTGTGAACCTTTTGTTCATCAGTATTTTTAATGCTCATGGTAAAACAAAAATCTCCTTTAAGGCCAGTATTATTGGAACTTTGGTGAATATTGTACTTGATCCAGTATTGATTTTTGTATTTAATCTGGGAGTTGAAGGAGCTGCAATAGCGACAATAATTGGTAGAACATGCAGCCTGATGTATTTCTATTTTGTCTATCAAAAATTTGACACCATTTATTTCAAAGGCCTGTTGCCGTATGCAACTAAATTAAAAAGTTTATTTGAGGTTGGAATGCCTGCTGCGGTGCAGCGAATTTCTTTTTCGGTGATATACATTTTTCTTGCCAGAATCATTGCAGATTGGGGACCAAATGCGATAGCTGTTCAGAAAATTGGTGTTCAAATTGAGTCGATTACATTTATGATTGTTGGAGGAATTATGCAAGCTGTAACTATTATGGTTGGGCATAGTTACGGCGCAAAAAATATTACCGAGGTTCCTAATATTCATAAAGCGGGTTTGCGGTTATCCCTGGCTGTAGGAGCTGTAACTACAATGATTTTCTTGATTTTACCCAAAACATTATTTTCCATTTTTGTGCCTGAGGCTGAAAGTATAGCAATGGGGAAGGACTATTTAATGATATTGGCAGCATCGCAGTTATTTATGTGTTTGGAAATGATTAGTGCCGGGGTTTTTAATGGTCTTGGAAAAACTAAAATATCAGCTGCTGTAAGTGTAATATTTACTTCATTACGACTGCCTGGGGCTTATTTTCTTGGTTTTTATACGGTCTTAAGTTTAAATGGAGTTTGGTGGAGCATCACCGGAAGCAGTATATTAAAAGGCATTGTTCTTTACTTTTTATTACGAACATATTTTAAAAATAATACATTTGGTAAATTCTGATATATGGATCATCTTATTAATAATATCAACGAAGCACTTCGGTTAGAAGGGATTCGTGAGAGCTTGAAGAACGGTAAATTTGGCATTGAAAAGGAAAATGTGAGAGTCGATTACACGGGTAAGATGGCAACGACACCACATCCGGGAATTTTGGGTGATAAATTTCAGAATCCTTTTATTACAACTGATTTTTCGGAAAGTCAGGTGGAGATGATAACACCTCCTTTGCATAGTATTGCTGAAGTTCATGGTTTTTTAGAGACTTTGCAGGATGTAATTTCTGAGAATTTAACTGATGAATTACTTTGGCCTCAAAGCTTACCTCCTTTATTGCCTCAGGAGGAGGAGATACCAATTGCTAAATTTGGAGAGAAAGGAATTCATAAAGAGAAATACAGAGAGGAATTGGCCAATCGATATGGGAAAGAAAGACAGATGCTTTCCGGGATTCACTTTAATTTTTCTTTATCAGACAGGTTAGAGCGCAAGTTGAAAAAAGCGAATCATTGCAACAGCGATTTGGAAAGCTTTCGTGAGTCTGTTTACTTAAAAATGGTTCGGAATTTTATGCGGTACCGATGGATGCTGATCTGGTTATTTGGGGAGAGTCCGATTTCTGATCCTTCTTTTAAAATGAAATCGTTAAAAACAGGGAAAAAGAGTTTCATGAGCTGTGGAAATGCTATTTCCATTCGAAACAGTTCTATGGGATATAGAAATATAGAAGAATTTTATGTCGATTTTAACAGTCTGGAGGATTATAAAAAGTCTGTGTCTAACTTGATTCAAACAGGTAAAATATTGGCAGGAGAGGAGCTTTATCTTCCTATTCGGTTAAAATTCGATGAAAAGAGCAAAAAAATATCACATCTGGAAGTTCGTATTCTGGATTTAGATCCCTTTGAAAAATCGGGAGTATCTAAAAATAGATTGTATTTCACACATTTATTTCTGTTGTATTGTTTATTCACCGCTGAAAATGATAAGTACAATGAAGCAGACCAAAAGGTGGCTGCCAATAATCAGGATTTGGTTGCATGTCATGGGTTGAATTCCGAGCTAATGCTTATGAATTTTGATGGACAGGAAACATGTGCAAAAAAGATGTTGAACGAATTATTTTCTGACATTACTGATTTTGCAAGAACAGCCGATTTAATTAATGATTCTGATTATCAGGGATCTCTTGCCGAAATTTCAAATTTTATTAAAAATCCCGATCAGCGAACTTCATTTAAAGTGAAACAGCGAATTGTAGAGGAGGGCTTTATTAATTTCCATTTGAACAAAGCTAAGCAGTACAAGGAAGAAAGTGAGATGAGTGGTTTTCGCTTTCATGGATTCGAAGATCTGGAATTGTCTTCTCAATTACTTATGAAGGCGGCTTTACGAAGAGGAGTGGAGTTTACTATATTGGACCGATGCGAAAATTTCATCAGTTTAAGCCAGGGAGATAAAACGGAATATGTAATGCAGGCTACCCGAACATCATTAGATAACTATTCAAGTGTTTTAATGATGGAGAATAAGCTGGTAACGAAGAAAATTCTTGAAAAAGGTGGAATTAGGGTTCCTGCCGGATTGGATTATCAGGATGCCAGACAAGCACGTTCTGATTTTGATTTGTTTGAAGGAAAAGGGATTGTAGTAAAACCTAAATCGACAAATTTTGGCTTGGGAATTACTATTTTAAAAGAAAATAAAGACGAAGAGGTTTACAAAAGAGCTGTTGATATTGCTTTTGAACACGATGGAAGTATCCTTATTGAAGAGTTTATTTCGGGTAGGGAATTCCGATTCTTTGTAATAAAAGATAAGGTGTGTGGTATTTTGCACAGAGTTCCGGCCAATGTAAAAGGAGATGGTGAAAAAAACATTCGCGAGTTGGTCGACATTAAAAATCAGGATCCTTTGCGTGGAAAAGGATATCGGACACCGCTTGAAAAAATTCGGTTGGAAGAGGCTGAAGAAATGTTCTTAAAAGAGCAGGGGTTATGTTTCGAAAGTGTTCCTAAAAAAGATCAGGTAATTTACCTGCGGGAGAATTCAAACATAAGTACGGGTGGCGATAGTATTGATTATACGGACGATATTCATCAGTCATACAAAGATATTGCAATAGAGTCGTCAAAAGCACTTGGTGTTCAGATTACAGGTTTGGATATGATGATTGAGGATGTGAATCAGCCGGCAGCAAAAGACAATTATGCCATAATTGAAATGAATTTTAATCCGGCAATCCACATTCACTGTTATCCTTACATAGGCAAAAACAGACAGCTGAATGAGAAAATTTTGGATTCATTGGGATTTTGATGCCATCTGAAAGAATAGAAATTACTAAGCTTATGTTGCAGGACAATGTTATAGAATAGCTAATTTCCAGATCCTCAAACTGCAATTTATCTTATATTTGTCTATGACTTTAATTAAGGCGAAAATATGCATTTTTGATTATTGTCGTTTGACTCGCAAATACAAAATTTAAAATACTATATCATGTCCGATTTTCATTATCAGAAACCATTTCCAATAACAAAGGATACTACCAAGTATCGTTTACTGACAACAGATTACGTTTCAACTGTTGAAGTTGATGGAAGAAAAATTTTAAAAGTAGATCCAAAGGGGCTTGAAATGCTTTCGAAAGAAGCATTTTCAGATGTGTCTTTTTACCTGCGTCCTGCTCATTTAAATAAATTAAAGACAATTCTTCAGGATAATGAAGCATCAGACAATGATCGTTTTGTTGCTCACACTATGTTACTGAATCAGGTAGTTGCTGCTGAAGGAGAATTGCCAACTTGTCAGGATACCGGTACAGCAATTGTGGTAGCAAAAAAAGGAGAAGATGTTTATACCGGAGCAGATGATGCTGAGCACCTTTCTAAAGGAGTTTACGATACCTACCAGGAAAGAAATCTGAGATATTCTCAGGTTGTTCCTTTTTCGATGTTCGAAGAAAAAAATTCAGGCAATAACCTTCCTGCACAAATTGATATTTACGCAAACAAGGGGAATACTTACGAATTTTTATTTGTAACCAAAGGCGGCGGATCAGGAAACAAAACTTTCCTTTATCAGGAAACCAAAGCTCTTTTAAACGAAAAGAACTTAACCACTTTCATAACAAATAAACTTCGTGATTTAGGAACTTCAGCTTGTCCTCCTTATCACCTGGCATTGGTAATTGGCGGCACTTCGGCCGAAGCAACTTTGGCTACGGTGAAGAAGGCTTCTGCCGGATATTACGATCATTTGCCAACCGAAGGTAACGAAGGTGGTCAGGCATTCCGTGATTTGGAATGGGAGAAAAAAATTGAAGAGATTTGCCAAAAGAGTGAAATTGGAGCTCAGTTCGGTGGTAAATATTTTGTTCACGATGTAAAAGTAATTCGTTTGCCTCGTCACGCAGCTTCTTGTCCGGTAGGTTTAGGCGTAAGCTGCAGTGCTGACCGTAATGTGAAAGCTAAAATTACCGAAGATGGAATCTATTTGGAAGAACTGGAAAGAAATCCATTTCAGTATTTGCCAAAAGAAGCTCCGCATTTGAAGGAGGCTGTTGAAATCAATTTGGATCAGCCAATGGCAGATATTCTGAAAGAATTGACCAAATACCCAATTAAAACAAGATTGAGTTTAACAGGAACTTTGATTGTTGCCCGTGACATTGCTCATGCGCAAATCAAACAAATGTTGGAGGAAGGAAAAGAAATGCCTGAGTATTTCAAGAATCATCCTGTGTATTACGCTGGTCCTGCAAAAACACCAAAAGGAATGCCTTCAGGAAGTTTCGGTCCAACAACTGCCGGACGTATGGATTCTTATGTTGATCTTTTTCAGAAAGTTGGAGGTTCTATGGTGATGGTAGCCAAAGGGAACCGTTACAAATCTGTAACCGATGCCTGTAAAGTAAATGGTGGGTTCTACTTAGGATCAATTGGCGGGCCTGCTGCAGTATTGGCAAAGAACAGCATTAAATCTATCGAGGTGATCGATTTTCCAGAATTAGGAATGGAAGCAGTTCGTAAAATCCGCGTGGAAAATTTCCCTGCATTTATTATTGTTGATGATAAAGGAAACGACTTCTTTGCAAACATGTAAATTGAAGTTCTCCAACAAAAATATATAGGGTGATCCATTGGATCACCCTTTTTTAATATCTCTATAATTCAGGTTTTTTTCTGCTTTCTTTTTTTTGTGCAAGAGCCTGTTTCTCTTCTAATCTTTTCTCTTTCGAAGCTCTTGTTGGTCTGGTCTTTTTTCTAGGTTTTACAGGAGTTAGAGCAATTTCAAGCCATCGATAAAACTTTTGGATTGCTATTTCTTTATTTTGAACCTGAGAACGTTCTGTTTGCGCAGTTACCGATAGTATACCCAGATTATTGATATGATGATATAATTTTAGAAAGATGATTTCCTTTTCTTTTTTAGTCAGTATTTCTGACTCGAAAACAGAAAATCGAAGTTCAACTTTAGAATTAACTTTGTTCACATTTTGCCCGCCCGGACCACTACTTCTCGAAGTAATGAATTCCATTTCTTTCGTTAAATCTTTTGCGAATTTAAATTTATTTTCCATAGTAAGGCAAATATAAGTCAAAAAAATAAATCTGAACAAACTAAATTCTAATGTTCTCAGTTAATTAATTTACTAAAAGCAATTATGAGGGATAAAAAAATGCCACTTCGAAAAGTGACATTTGATTTTATGATACAAATTTATTTGTGGTAATTTATTCGGGCAATCCGTAAGTATCAACAATAAAGTCGATATCCTTATCACCTCTGCCACTTAGGTTTACCAAAATAGATTGTTTCGGATTTGCTTTTGCAAGTTTCAATGCATACGCCACAGCATGCGCACTTTCCAGTGCAGGAATTATTCCTTCCTCTCTGCTCAATTCATAAAAAGCATCAATACATTCTTTATCTGTAATGGAATGATATTCAGCTTTGTTCAGATCTTTAAGCATAGAATGCTCAGGTCCGACACCAGGATAATCCAATCCGCTGGCAACAGAATATACTGGATCGGGTTCTCCTTTTTCATCCTGAAGAAGATAGCATTTGAATCCGTGTATTACTCCTGGTTTGCCAAAGGTTAGAGTTGCTGCATGTTCCCCTTTATCGAGAGAACGTCCGCCAGGTTCTACGCCATGCAATTTACACTCATCATCTTCTAAAAAGGCCGAGAAAATTCCCATTGCATTACTTCCTCCACCAACACAAGCAACAATATTATCCGGTAGTTCTCCGGTCATTTCCTGAAATTGATCTCTTGCTTCAATTCCAACTACACGTTGAAATTCGCGAACCATCATAGGAAATGGATGCGGTCCTACGACTGATCCAATGCAATAAATTGTATTAACCGGATCTTGAAGGTAAGCCATAAAAGCAGAATCAACTGCTTCTTTCAATGTCTTTAGTCCATGAGTTACCGGTACAACTGTTGCTCCAAGAATTTTCATTCTCACGACATTTGGATGTTCCTTGGCAATATCGACTTCCCCCATGTGAATTTCACATTCCAATCCAAAATAGGCGGCAGCAGTGGCTAATGCAACACCATGTTGACCGGCACCGGTTTCAGCAATCAGCTTTTTTTTGCCCATGTATTTGGCTAAAAGAGCTTCACCCATGCAATGGTTTAATTTATGCGCTCCTGTATGATTTAGATCTTCGCGTTTCAGATAAATTCTTCCACCATATTTATTGGATAGGCGGTTGCAGAAATAAACAGGAGTGGGACGCCCCTGGAAGTGCTTACGGATGCTTCTTAGTTCTGAGATAAATTCGTGAGATTTACTAATTGAATAGTAAGCCTCATTAATTTTCTTCATCTCTTCTTCTAAAACTTCAGGAATATAACTTCCTCCGTATTGGCCAAAATTTCCTTTTTCGTCAGGATAGGCTTTGAAATAATTCGTTGACATATTGGTAAATATTTTGGTTGATGATAGTTCTATTTATTTTGAAATGCGTGTGGTTTGCAGTTTAAAATAAAATAACCGGATCCATAAAGATGTATCTCCAGAGTCCGGTTATTATTTGTGTCGTTCAATTTCTTTTCATCTCCAGCCGGGAATGCTATTGGAAAAGATTATAGATTACTCGCACCCCGATAAGAAATTGCCAAAATTAAAAGACAAAAACAAAGATAGAAAAATTAGTCCATTTGATTCGTACGGGATATGTTCAAAATGATCCTATTGTATCTAAATAGTGTTTGGATAGATAATTTGCATTGCTATTGGAGCGGGATATTTGTAAATTGAGTAGAATCAATTCAAATAAGTTAAACCAAAAATGGAGGTTGTGATGAATGAAATCAAAGTGTCCCCTAAAGATAGGGTAGCTTTTGTAAGTGGAGCTAACAGAGGAATTGGGAGAGCAATAACCATTGAGCTACTCGAAAAGGGGGCAAAAAAAGTGTATGCGGGAGTAAGGAATTTAAAATCTATGGATGATCTTAAACCTGAGTATGGGAATCGTTTGGTTCCGATACTTTTAGACTTAAGGGATGATCGATCAATTATTAGGGCTGCAAAATTAGCGAAGGATGTTGAAATCTTAGTTAATAATGCTGGTGTTTATGAATCCGGAGGATTCTGTTCGGATGAAACATTAGACAGTATGGCTGTAAATTTTGAAGTAAATGTTTGGGGTTTGGTAAAGTTGACTGTTTCTTTAATAGACTATTTAAAACAGAGGGAAATTGCCGCTATTGTAAATATTTCTTCGCTATTGGGCTTGGCCAGTATGCCAATTGCAGGAGCATATTCTGCCTCGAAGGCTGCCGTTCATAGTATTACACAAGGCTTGCGCGGAGAATTGTTTTTGACTAATATTCTTGTTATGGGAGTATATCCTGGACCTATCAATACTGATATGACAAGAGATCTGGAAATGGAAAAAGATTCTCCTGTAAATGTTGCCAGAGAAATAGTAGAAGGATTAATTAAGGGGAAAGAATATGTGTTTCCGGATGTAATGTCGAAACAGGTTGGAGAATTGTATTTGACCGAGCCAATAACTGTTGAAAGACAATTTGCCCATTTTATTTCTCAGGAAGAAGAAGCATAAGGTTTGTAAGAGATAAAGATTTAACAGAGGCTGCAGAGCCTCTTTTTTTTGCTATATAGCTTTGTTAGTAAAGACCAGTTACATTTGCGTAGTGAGAATATTCTCATTATATTTGTTGAAAATAAATCCCTATGCCTAGAAAAATCAGATTGCGAAAAGTTGTGGAACCACCAAGATTTAAGGGTTATAAACCCTTTGGTGTAAATTCTAAGAGTCGGAAATCAATTGATTTGCTTTATGAAGAATATGAAGCATTGAAGTTAGCAGATTACGATTTGTTAAAACATGATGAAGCTGCCGGTTTAATGGGCATATCGAGGCCAACTTTTGCGAGAATCTACGAAAGTGCCCGAAGAAAAATTGCTGCAGCATTGGTAGAAGCAAAGGAAATAAGAACTGTTTTTGGGAATGCGGTTATGGATAAGAATTGGTATTTGTGTTCAAAATGCAATGCAAGATTCAATATTCCGGAAACTATGGACAAAGAAACTTGTCCGGCTTGTAATTCCAAACACATCGAATTAATTAATAAATAAGAATATGAAGACAATTATTACATCAACGGGAAATCAATTGAATTCAATTTTTGATTTGCGGTTTGGAAGAGCAGGTTGGTTTTGTTTGTATGATGATCAATCAGGAGAAATTAGTTTTATCGAGAATGAAAATATCAACTCGCAAAGCGGAGCAGGAACCAAAACTGTTGAAAAGGTAGTCGAACTGGGTGCTCAAAAAGTAATTTCAGGTGATTTTGGGCCTAAAGCAAAAGAATTGCTTGAAAAGTTCAATATTCAAATGGTGTTGCTGCAAAATGATAATAACACAGTGCAGCACATTATAAACAAATTGAAATCTTAAAATAAAATGTTATGCCACACTTGGATAGAAAAGGACCCGATGGAGAAGGTTCAAAATCGGGAAGAGGACTAGGACAGTGTTCTGAATCTGACCAAAACATTCTATTGGAGAAGTTAGGGAAAGGATTAGGATTGAAACGAAAAAGTGGTTGCGGTAAAGGGCAGGGAAAAAGATTGAAAAGTAGTAAATCAATTTAAAAAAGGAGGTTGAAATGCCAGATTTAGATCGAAGTGGTCCGGAGCGAAAAGGTGCTCGAACAGGAAGAGGAATGGGGCGTTGTAACAGCAACAAGAGGATGGACAGTGAGACTGAATTTAAGGATGAAACCATTGAAGGAGGCAAAGGACAAGGATTTGGTTTTGGACGAGGAGGTGCCGGAAGACTAAGACTTCGACGAAGGAAAATAAGTGATTAGATATTTATTCCTTGGTTTCATTAAAAATGTATCCTGATTAGTAAGAGGCATAAGAGTCTTGTTGATATTGTTCTTCTTGAATAATATCAATAGCTCTTGTGCTGTATCTGATACAAAGAATAAAATAGTATTCCCTCTTGTTTGGGATTGATTAATTGAGTTGAAATAAAATACTTATGTGAAATGTCCAGGACTGGTAATTGTGACACAAAGAGGCATGATTATCGGTTCATGGTAAGTTCCATCTGACAAAAACTTAAAATTATAAACACATGAAAAAGAAAATTGCAATTCCGGTTAAAGATGGAATTTTGGATGGACATTTTGGCCATTGTTCGCATTTTGCATTGCTTGATGTAATGGATAAAGCTATTGTTACAGAAGAATTAGTGGCTGCACCACCACACGAACCAGGTTTGTTGCCTCCGTTTTTAGCTGACTTAGGGGTTACCGATGTAATTGCCGGAGGAATGGGAAACAGAGCCATTCAAATTTTTAATCAACACAATGTAAATGTATTTGTTGGAGCACCTCAATTAGATGCTAAAGAATTGGTAAAAGGATTTTTAGATGAAAGTTTAAGCTTTACAGCTAACTATTGCGACCACTAAATATGGATAACAGGTGTTTGACTTGCCATTCCAAAACGGTGGATTTACTAATTGACAAATTTAATCTTCAGGGGGAAGTTGCCGGCGATTTTTCCTCTGAAGTAAATCATTTACTAACAAATTGTAAGCACCTCTCAAATCCTTATCTGGCGTTGCTGATTCATCGTTTGGCGAAAAAGAAAATACAAAATGATGATTTGTACCGTGAGGAGAAGAAACATGCCAATTCAATTTTGAATTCGCAGTATAAAAAATGGGTTGCATTTGTGAATGAGAATGATGAATCACTGCATATTGCCGCAAAATTAGCTGTTGTTGGCAATATTGTTGATTATGGAGCACATAGTGTACCAACCAATATTCCAGCTAAAATAGAAGAATTACTGGCTCTTGATTTTGCTTTGGACGACAGAGATGAGATGTTTGCTGAAATAGAAAAAGCAGAATCGGTTTTGTATTTAGGCGATAATGCAGGCGAAATAGTTTTCGATAAGCTTTTTATTCAACATCTGAATCATCCAAACTTAACTTATGTAGTTCGGGGAAATCCGATAATTAACGATGTGACTCTTGAGGATGCTGAACAAGTAGGAATGCAGGATGTCTGCCGGGTGATATCGAATGGTCATGATGCACCTTCAACCTTAGTGGATAATTGTTCAGAGGAATTTCAGGAACTGTATACAAAAGCGGCTGTTGTGATTTCTAAAGGACAGGGGAATTTTGAAGGCTTGCTAAATGAAAAAAAGGAATCGCTTTATTTTATGCTCATGGCAAAATGTGATATAATGGCTGAAATGTTGGGTGTGAATAAGGGAGATTTGATCATTACAAAAAAGCAGGAGGGGAGTTTATGGCATTTAAAATAGCCGTTGCAAGTGGCAAAGGAGGAACAGGTAAAACAACTTTTGCTGTTAATTTATTTTCTTCCATCAATGAACATTGGACAAGAAGTGTACAGCTGGTTGACTGCGATGTGGAAGAACCGAATGATCTTTTGTTTTTTCGGAATTTCTCGGTTAAGAGCGAGAAATTATCAGAGCAGGTGATTCCCAAAATAGACACTTCGAAATGTACATTTTGTAAAAAATGCGAAGAATATTGTGAGTTTAATGTAATAGTAATGATGCCATCAGTGCAGTATGCGGCTGTAAATAAGGATTTGTGTCATTCTTGTGGTGCTTGTTTTGTGGCCTGTCAGTTTGACGCTATTCACGAAACCACAAATGCCATTGGAACGGTTACCAATTACAATATTGGTAATGATTTGAGTCTGATGGAAGGCAATTTGAGGGTTGGTTCTCCATTGCAGACTATGTTGATTAAGGATTTAAAGAAGAACTTAGTTGGCGAACATGATATTCTGATTTACGATGCACCACCTGGTACAAGTTGTCCGGTTGTTGAGACCATTTCGGATGCCGATTTTGTGATTTTAGTGACAGAGCCAACTCCATTCGGAGTATATGATTTAAAGCTTACAGTTGATTTACTGCGTGAGGTGAATAAACCTTTTGGTGTTTTTGTAAACAAAGCCGGATTAGGAGATTCTGAAGTGTATGAGTTCCTAAAGGCCGAAAATATTGATTTATTGGGTGCAATTCCTTTTAGTAAAGAGTATGCAGGTTTGTATGCAAAAGGGAAAATTGTGAGCTGTGTTCCCCTTCAATTCGCGAAGGAGTATCGTAAGGTGGTTGAGTATTTGAAGAAATTGAATTGATAATGAAGGACATAACTATTCTTAGTGGTAAAGGTGGAACAGGAAAAACCAGTATTACGGCAGCTTTAGCTTCGGTGATTAAAAATACTGTTTTTGTGGATGCTGACGTTGATGCAGCTGATCTTCACATTATTTTTCAACCGGAAAATAAAGAGACACATGTGTTTGAGGGAGCCTGGGTTGCTTCTATTGATACCAATTTATGCACCAATTGCGGTCTTTGCAGACAGCATTGCAAATTCGAAGCCATTCATTTTAAATCGGGTGGAGGCTTACATATCGATGCTTTTGCATGCGAAGGTTGTCGTCTTTGTGAACGTATTTGTCCTGCAGGAGCAATCAGTTCAGAGCGAAGCCGTAACAATCATTGGTTTGTGTCCGATACGCGTTTTGGATCCTTGGTTCATGCCAAAATGGGACCGGGTGAGGAAAACTCCGGCAAATTGGTGACTCAAATCCGCAAAAAAGCTAAAGAAATTGCCATAGAAAAGAATGCTGATTTTATTTTAAACGATGGGCCTCCGGGAATTGGCTGTGCGGCAATTGCGTCTATTACCGGAGCCGATGCTGTAATTTTGGTTACAGAGCCCAGCAAATCAGGATTTCATGATGTGGTGCGTTTGGTAGAGTTGGTGCAGTCGTTCCAAATACCGATGTATGCTCTAATCAATAAATATGATATCAATTTAGAAATTTCCATGCAAATGGAGAACTTTTTTACTACACAGGGAATTAAATTGATGGGAAAACTGCCTTTTTCCGAAGAAGTAGTTTACTCGATGGTAGAGAAAAAAACAATTTTGGAGTACAATAAAGATTCGGAAATTGGCAACGCACTATCTGAACTTTGGAAGAAAGTTGATGTTTCCGAACTAAAAATTGAACAATGATTATTGGTGAATATAAAATACGGCCAAGATACAACGAGGTAGATCAAATGGGGTACGTCTATCATGCCAACTACGTTAACTATTGTCACCAGGCCAGAACGGAACTGTTGCGTCAATTCGGCATAAACGACAAGGTGTTAGAGGATAATAATATCATGCTTCCTGTAATTGAAATGAATCTAAGATATTTAAAACCGACAGGATACGATGAAGAATTAACGGTTCGAACCAAAATAAAAGAATTGCCCAAGGTTCGTTTCAAATTTGAGTTCGAATTTGAAAACGGAAGAGGAGAAAAAACATGTACTGCAACATCTACGGTGGTTTTTGTGGATAGTAAAACCCGAAAACCACATCAAGTTCCTGATATGATTGTGAGTGCCCTGCAAAACGAATTTCAATTAGTAGTTTAGTTTTTATGTTTTTTTAGGGGATTAAACATGAAAAAACCGGACTTTAGGATGAATACCTATTGTCCGGTTTTACTTTTAAAGTTTCTTATTAACTACAGTAAGTTTTTTGCAGCAATAACAGCATCATCAAAATTATCGAAAATATTTTCGTTGCTTATTAAGTGATTAATTTCGCTTTTTCGTAAATCGCCCATTACTTCTGAATTTACTCCTGATAAAATCA
This sequence comes from Labilibaculum manganireducens, assembly GCF_002843385.1. Classification (GTDB taxonomy): domain Bacteria; phylum Bacteroidota; class Bacteroidia; order Bacteroidales; family Marinifilaceae; genus Labilibaculum; species Labilibaculum manganireducens. The sequence goes on along the minus strand of NZ_MVDE01000008.1, from coordinate 33,728 downwards.
CCTTTGTTTTTCTGCTTTCCAGATCCTCAATGATTTCGGTGAAGTTTCGAACTCCGGTGGTATCCATAAAAGGAACATGACGCATTCGAATGATAAGAACGGATGTAGAACTTTTTAGGTTGCGAAGGGTTTCCTGATATCTTTTGGCTGCGGCGAAAAAGAACGGGCCGCTAATTTCATATATTTCAATTTCCTTAGGGATTTGATTGTAATTCTGTATTTCATCCGATTCAGATTCATGTTGAATTACGCCATTTATTTTTGACATTCGATACATGAAGATTAAAGATGCCAGTACAATTCCCATTTCGATGGCGATGGTTAAATCAACCAATACGGTTAAGAAGAAAGTGGTGAGTAAAACGATAATATCGAATCTTGAACCTTTAAGAATAGATTTGAAAGATCTCCATTCACTCATGTTGTAGGAAACCACTATTAAAATACCTGCCAGACACGACATTGGAATTAATTTTGCCCATCGTCCAAATACCAGCATGATTAATAATAGAGTAAGTGCATGAATCATTCCCGCAACAGGTGTGCGTCCACCGTTCTTAACATTAGTTGCAGTTCTCGCAATAGCTCCTGTTGCCGGAATTCCTCCGAAAATTGGAGAGAAGATATTGGCAATTCCCTGTGCAATTAATTCTGTATTGGACCGATGATTTCCACCGATCATACCGTCGGCAACTACTGCGGATAACAAAGACTCAATTGCTCCCAAAATAGCAATGGTAATGGCAGGTTGAAAGTAATTTGGAAGATTGGTCCAGTCAACAGTTGGAACCGAGAAACTAAATGAATTGGGAATGTCTCCATATACCGATTCGATGGTGTTAACAGGCATGTCAAAAACCTGCACAAGCGCGGTCATTGTAATAATTGCGATAAAGGATCCAGGTATTTTAGGAATCAATTTACCGGCGAATAAGGTCAATAGGATTGTACCCCCGCTAATCGCGATTGCATATATATTGAGACTGGAAATATTAGAGAAATAACAAGCCCATTTTCCAATAAATTCAGATGGAACTTCTGCTATCTGAAGACCAAAGGCTGCTTTAATTTGGGTAGAGAAAATAACCAGAGCAATACCCGAAGTAAAACCAACAATTAAAGGATGGGGAATGAATTTTAAAACCGCTCCCATGCGCAGCACCCCAAACAGAATCAGAATAATACCCGCTAAAAATGTTGAGATCATTAATCCATCAATGCCGTACTGACTTACGATACCGTAAACAATTACGATAAAAGCTCCGGTAGGTCCACCAATTTGAACACGGCTACCACCCAATAAAGAAATGATAAAACCAGCCACAATTGCTGTAATTAAACCTTTTTCGGGCGAAACACCCGATGCAACAGCAAAGGCAATGGCCAAAGGAAGAGCAACTATACCTACAATAATTCCTGCAAACAAATCCTTTTGAAAGGCTTGTAAATTGTAATCTTTTAGTACAGTGAATAATTTAGGTCTAAAAATAGTGTTCATTTGTTAATAATTTAAATGATAATAGTTGGCCTGATAAAGTTCAGGAAGAATCCGTCATGCTAAGGTTTATCCGCAAAGGAAACCCTATTATTTATGACAGATTTTTTTTTTCGTTATTGATTGTTTTGAGTTGCAAAAGTAATGCATAAAGGCTCTCGTTATTCTCCCAAAGGAGAATATTTTAAGGAAAATGAAACAAAACAAGATGTATTCTTTCCTTACCAAATATAAATGCAGGGAATTACAGGATTGCGGAATGGCTTGGAGCATAAATAAATTGTATTTTTGTACGGATTTAAAGGCGTTAGTCATCTGCGAACGGTTATCTGTTATCGGTAAACAGAGAAAAATAAAATGCTTAGGTGCAGAACACAGCCGCTAATTTGAAATAATCATTTAGAACAGAAATAAAAGAACATGCAGGTTCCCGGAAAATATAAATTCATAGTGCAGTTGGGCAAGGCCCTGCATACTTACGGTGTACCCTCCTATAAATCGCAGATTTATTTGACAGAGATTTCGGAAAAGAAAGGGATTAAGGGAAGTTTTATGGATACACCAACCTGGATTAACTATGTGTTTTACGAAGAGGAAGAACAAACCTACAACTACGTAGAATGCGTGCCACCAGGGGAATTAAATTTGGGTGCTTTGTCGCGAATTGTAGAAATTACTAATGATGTTCTTTCTAATAAAAGCAGTTTTGAAGAAGCAAAAATGGCCATGGAGCAATTAAAAACAGCACCTTTTGCTTACGGTAAACTAACCGAATTGGCTGCTTTCATTCTATCGGCTGGGGCATTTAGCATGATATTGGATACCAGTTGGGCATCTGCAATTACTGCATCAATTATTGGCGCTGTGATTTATGGCATCACTCTTTTGGCTCAAAAATCGGGATACATTCGCAGTGCTCTGGAATCATTAATTGCTTTTGCAGCTACTCTGATAACCGGTTTATTGTCTATGCAATTTGAGCAAATCAATATTTCCATGACTATTCTGGCATCTATTATTGTGTTTATTCCCGGATTATCCATAACTACCGCGTTGGAAGAGATTACTTCCCGAAGTTTGGTGTCTGGAACAGCCAAGTTGTTCGACGCCTTGGTATCGCTTTTCAAACAGTTTTTTGGTGTTGTCTTAGGTTTGGCAATTCTTCCTTTGTTTGTTGATTTACAACCTAATAATGTAATAAATGATGTGCCCGAGTGGCTCGACTACTTGGCTATTTTGGTTTTGGCACTTAGCTTGGCCGTAGTATTTAAAGTGCGGACAAGAGATTTGTTGTATTGCGTAATTGCAGGATTTGTTAGTTTTTATACCACTACTCTTTTCGATTTCACAGGAATTTTAGTCAGTATCTTTATCGGAACTATTGTGGCTGTGAGCATCAGTAAGTTGTTTGGTAAAATAACACGATCGCCGCAGTTGGTGTTTTTAGTGCCGGGAATTGTGATGCTCGTTCCGGGAAGTAAAGCATTTATTGGTTTAAGTAGTGTGTTTCTTGATGCGCCTGGAGCGCAAAATAACATGGGAACACAGGTACTTTATATTTTTATGGGGATTATTGGTGGTTTAATTTTCTCTGGTAGTTTTATGGATCGAAACATCAAAAAAGCATCCTCGAAAAGCATGCTGACAGGCCAATAAATAATTCTATTAATGATAGTAATCGGAGATATATCCTCAGGAAATTTGAGATATCTGTAATTTTAGATAATGTTTTAGCAATTTGGCAGCCGTTTAATTATTGAGTTGCTATTAAGTGTAATATCAAAAAAGAATCAACAATAATGCAAACAAATATACTGAGTCTTCAAAATATACTGCCTCTCACCTGTGCGCGGATTGGAGCTTGCTGCCATGGCAACCAAGTGTTGCTTAATCCATGGGAGTTGGTCTGTCTGGCTAAGGAGAAAAAAATGACTACAAGGGAATTTCGTGATCTTTATTGTGAGTTCGGCGGAATTCGTTTGCACTTTAACGGAAAAGCAGGATGGGGAGAGAAGCAAGCCTGCTCTCAATATGTCGAAAACTTTGGATGCAGTGTTCATCTGGGGCGCCCTCTGGCTTGCCGGTTATATCCACTAGGCCGTCAAATACAAAATAATGAAGTTAACTATATGTTTCAGGGAGATCAACTTCCTTGTTTGGAAAAATGTCCTGAAGTCATCAATTTACCTCAAATGAGTGTTGGGGAATATCTTAATGGGCAGATAACGGATCAATTCGAATTGGCTCAGGATCAATATTTAGAAATAATGCAAAATATAGCTGATATTGCATTTGAACTGCTTCTTGATACTGGTCTGGCTGAATCCGGAGATAAAGAAACATTGCCACTGTGGAGAAAAATGGGCAATGAGCCTCCGGAAGAATTAGCAGAAAGGATAGGACAGGAGTGGATTGATTGTTTGATGATTCCTGAAATATCTGATGATGATCCGATTACATTTACTCAAAAACACAATAATTTGCTTCAATTAAAAGCGCAGAAAGAATTTGGAGCCTTGCAAACAAATCAAGAATTACATGAAGCTTCTGTTTTAATTATGGGAGTAGCTTTGCATTTTGCTCGTGGTATAGGAGCTGATCCTAAAAGTTTGGTTGAGCATTGGATTGGAATTGCAAAGAATCACGGCGCTCAGGAATAGTATTTCTGATAAAAAGACTTCGTTCGAGCTTACCATATTATAGTAACAGACCAGACCGGATTTGTTTTTAAATACTTCTGATGTTGCAGAACAATGATTTTCAACAATAATCAGATACCATTATCAATTATTTGGTTAAAAATTTTAATACCAACAACGATATTAATAAAAGCATTATTTTTGTTGAAATCCTAATCATTTCCATCTAAAACAATATTTTTACGATGCATTATCTATTTTGTTTACTAATCAATATGGAGAGCAGTATCGATTAGTAAAATTGAACGTCTCGATATAAAATAAATCAAAAACATTTTACCAATTCGAATGAAATAACTCCAATGAAATTTTCTTTAAATACCCGCGACAAGAGTTCTTGTTTTAAGAACAGAAAGTTAACTTCTTATATCGAAAACAGAAACTTAGGCATTCAGCATTCTATGCATCGATTAAAAACAAGATGGTTAAGAATTAGTTGCATTGCCATACTTATAGCAGCTGCAAATCCTGTTGCGGCTCAGTCTGTTAAACCTATATTCCAGTATATTGTCTCCGTACCCGAACCTTCATCTCATGTTTATCATGTAGAGCTTCATACTTTAGGCTGGGATCAGGATACTGTTGTATTTAAAATGCCGAAATGGATGCCTGGATATTATCAAATAATGGACTATGCAAAATCGATTAAAAATATTACTGCCCATGATGATGAAGGCAATAAAATTTTTATAACAAGCCGTAATGAAAATAGCTGGAGTATTGGGGGCATTAAGAATAAGTCAATTATTTTAAGTTATGATATAAAAACAGATAAAAAATTTGTTGCTAATAGTTTTGTTGATGAATCTCACGCCTATATCGTACCCGAAAATTCATTCATGTATGCCGATGGATTTCTAGAATTGCCCGTATCGGTAAAAGTTGAGATGAATAGCAAATGGAAAGATATTGCAACTGGTCTGATGGTAATTAAAGGTCATCCATTTGAATTTGCGGCTTCTAATTTTGACATTCTGTATGATTCTCCATTATTAATTGGAAACTTAGAGGAGTTGCCAGCCTTCAAAATAAAAGGAATTGAACATCGATTTATAGGTTATGATATTGGTAGTTTTGATAAAATACGGTTTATGAATAACCTAAAAAAAGTAGTTGAATCAGCCATTAATATCATTGGTGATATTCCTTACGATCGCTATACTTTCATTGGTATTGGTCCCGGACAAGGAGGAATTGAACATTTAAATAATACCGTGGTAAGTTTTAATGGCAATAAGCTCAATTCAGAGAAAGCCGAGCATTCAATGATGAATTTTTTGGCTCACGAATATTTTCATAATTACAATGTAAAACGGATAAGACCTTGTGAATTAGGTCCATTTAATTATGACAAAGAAAATAGAACGAATCAGCTTTGGGTAAGTGAAGGTTTAACAGTATATTATGAGTATTTAATTTTGAAAAGGGCTGGTTTTGGGGACACTAAAACTATGTTTTCTGATTTAGAAGCGAATATTAATACAGTCGAGAATAATCCTGGCAGGTTTTATCAAACTTTAGCTCAAGCTAGCTATAATACATGGGAAGATGGTCCTTTTGGCGGTCAAGGTGAAAAAATAAACAAGTCTGTTTCGTATTATCAAAAAGGCCCTGTTGTTGGACTTTTATTAGATTTTGCAATTCGTAATTCTACTAGAAACAAGAAATCACTTGACGATGTGATGAAATTAGTATATTGGGAATATTATAAAAATAGTAATCGAGGATTTACAGATGCAGAGTTCCAACAAGCCTGTGAAACCATTGCCGGAAAATCCTTGAACTCTGTTTTTGATTACATTTATACGACAAAAGAATTAGAATACAATACTTATTTGAATTATGCAGGTTTACGTTTAGATCTAAAACTTAATTCGCAACAAGAAAAGAAATATACACTAAATCGAATAAGCAAGCCAAATTTATTACAACAGGAAATACTTAGATCTTGGTTACAGGAAACGAATTAAAATAGCTTTTCTTGAAAAGAATTGTGGGTTGGAAAGGAGCAGGAGAAAGTGAAATTAAATTCCCCGTTTTTATTTATTGCAATGTATTTCATAATTCTGGAAATGTAAGAAAAAAATAACTGTTACACATAACAATTCATGATTAATTGTTGTGATATAATAGTAATAGCCGTGACATAAAGTATGTTACGGCTTTTTTCTACTTGTGTTCTGGATGATGAAGTATCTTATTTAAAAAAAATATATGAAGGAAATGAATCAGTTGACTAAAAAATTCCTACTTTTGATTTTAGAAAATAGACCAAATGATTATTCTTCAAACGTTAACACATTCATATCGTCGTCTATTCAATTGCCTGATGTACTACAATCGGACAATTTAATCGATATTACTTGTTTCAATATATGAAACAGGTAAATTCCTCACACACTACATTTACACTTTTTATTTATTTACGGATTGGTTCGTAGATAAAGATGTATTAGGTACCCAACTTTAGTTTTTGAACCCAAAAATTAATAACAAAATGAATTCAAATAATCTACATAAAACTCCTGAGCGTGCGCCTCGTTCAGAAAGCAATTACAGCAATACACATTCTTCGGATTCCCATGAAAGAATGACCGAACGTATTCAGAATTTACGCAAAATTAGTGTCGGTACAGAGGCTTCGCTTGATATCGAAAGAGCATTGATCGAAACTGCTTTTTACAAAGAAAACAATGGTAAATATTCCATTCCAATGATGCGGGCATTAACCTTCATGGAAATTTGTAAAAAGAAAACAATTTATCTGGGTGAAGGTGAGTTGATTGTGGGGGAACGCGGGCCATCACCAAAATGTGTACCTACTTTTCCCGAGTTGACCTGCCATAGTGTTGACGATTTAAATGTATTAAATACCCGCGATTTGCAACGCTATACCATATCGCAGGAAGATATTGATACTTATGCGCGTGAGGTAATTCCATACTGGGAAGGCCGAACCATGCGCGAACGTATTTTCAACTATGTGCCCCAAGAGTGGAGTGCGGCTTACGAGGCAGGTTTGTTTACCGAATTTATGGAGCAGCGTGCTCCCGGCCACACGACTTTAGATGGCAAGATTTACAAAAAAGGATTGCTCGATTTTAAAAAAGACATTCAGGCTCACATCGACCGTTTGGATTTTATGAACGATGATGAGGCCACTGATAAGCTGGAAGAGCTGAAAGCCATGGCAGTTTCCTGCGATGCTGCGATTGTATTTGCAGAACGTCATGCCGATTTAGCCGAAGAGCAGGCTAAAACAGAAAAAGATCCTCAAAGACTTACTGAACTGAAAAAGATTGCTGAAGTGTGTCGTTGGATACCGGCTCATGCTCCCCGGAATTTTCACGAAGCCATCCAAATGTATTGGTTCATGCATCTTGGAACCATTACCGAGTTGAATGGTTGGGATGCTATGAATCCAGGTCATTTTGATCAGCATTTGGAACCTTTCTACAATAAAGGAATAGAAAGCGGAGACTTATCACGTGAGGAGGCAAAGGAATTACTGAGTTGTTTCTGGATTAAAGTAAATAATCATCCGGCACCGCCAAAAGTGGGAATTACAGCCCGTGAAAGCGGCACCTATAACGATTTTACAAACATCAATATTGGAGGAGTCCGCAGAGACGGTTCCGATGGTGTTAGTGAGGTTTCTTATCTGTTGCTGGAGATTATTGAAGATTTGCATATTCTGCAGCCAGGAAGTTCTATTCATGTTAGTTCGCGTACTCCTGATCGTTTTTTAAAAGAGGGTTGTAAGGTGATTCGTCAGGGACATGGTTATCCTTCTGTTTTCAATCCCGATGTGTATGTCATGGAGTTGCTTCGTCAAGGTAAGTCATTGGAAGATGCCCGCGAAGGTGGTTGCAGCGGTTGTATCGAAGTAGGAGCTTTTGGGAAAGAAGCCTATGTTTTAACTGGGTATCTGAATGTTCCGAAAGTTTTAGAGGTAACCTTAAACAACGGAATTAATCCCGTAACCGGTAAAATGGCTGGGATTCAAACCGGTGATCCCCGTAATTTTAAAAGCTTTGAAGAATTGTACGAAGCATTTTTGAAACAGCTGAATTTTGTGGTTGATCAGAAAGTCAGGGTAAGTAATTATATCGACCGTATGTTTGCTAAATATGCACCGGCACCACTTTTATCGGTATTAACCGACGATTGCATTGCCAGAGGGCGTGATTATTATAATGCAGGACCACGATACAACACAAACTATATTCAGTGTACTGGTTTGGGAACCATTACCGATAGTTTGGCAACACTGAAAAAACATGTGTTTGAGTCGAAAGATTTTACAATGGATTCAATTTTGGGAGCTGTTGCTAAAAACTTCGATGGGGAAGAAATTCTTCGTCAAACCATACTCAATAAAACACCTTTTTTTGGAAATGACGATGAATACGCCGATAGCATTGCAGTGCGTGTTTACAACGATTTGCTGGAAGCTATTGATGGTAAGCCAAATACTAAAGGAGAAACCTATCATCTGAATATGCTGTCGACTACTTGTCATGTGTATTTCGGTAAAGTGATGGGAGCAACTCCTAACGGGCGGTTAGCCGGAAAATCCATTTCGGATGGAACTTCACCTTCGCATGGCAGCGATGTTAACGGTCCTTCAGCAGTGATTCGTTCTCTGACAAAAATTGATCAGACCAAATCGGGTGGAACTTTATTGAATCAGCGTTTTCTTCCTAGTTTACTGAAAAGGGATGAAGACATTAATAAGCTGAGCAAGCTAATCCGAAGCTACTTTTCTTTGGGAGGTCATCACATTCAATTTAATATTGTTGATTCAGCAACTTTGCTGGCCGCTCAGGCATGTCCGGAAGATTACAAAGACTTGTTGGTACGTATGGCCGGTTACAGCGATTACTTCAATGATATGAATGCCGATTTACAGCAGGAAGTGATTGATCGTACTGAAAATGAATCGTTTTAAATCTTTTTAAATGGGAAAAGGACTGATTTTCGATATTAAAAGATACGCTATTAACGATGGACCCGGCATTCGGGTAACTATTTTCTTTAAAGGCTGCCCTTTGTCCTGCGTTTGGTGTCATAATCCGGAAAGTATTTTGGATTACGCGCAGAAAATGTACACAGCTTCGAAATGTATCGGAGCTGTAAAATGTACAGCGGTTTGTCCGAATGATGCGCTGACTTTAACCAGAAATGGGATTGAAACAGATGTTGAATTGTGTAATCTTTGTGGAAAGTGTGCTGAGGTTTGTCCAACAAAGGCCATTGAAATGTCGGGGCGTGAATACAGTACGGCTGGTTTGATGAAAATTATTGAAAGGGAGACTGTTTTCTTTGATCATTCCCAAGGTGGAGTGACTTTTTCAGGCGGAGAACCCTTGATGCATTTTCAAAAACTGATTGAACTTCTCGATCAATGTGGTAAAAAGGACATCCATCGGGTAGTGGATACTACATTATTTGCGAATACGGATGTTGTTCTTGATGTGGCCAAACGAACTGAATTATTTTTGGTTGATTTGAAAGCCTGGGATTCTGATGTGCACCGAAAGTATACCGGAGTTCCCAATGAGCAAATTCTTAAAAATATAAAGCAGTTGGCAGAAATTGGTAAAGATTTTATCATTCGCATCCCCTTTATCGATGGGGTGAATGCTGACGAACAAACTCTGAGAAATGAAGCGGCGTTTCTATCGTCAATCCCATGGGAACGAAAAGAAGTGAACCTGTTGCTTTATCATGATATTGCAAAGGGAAAACATCAAAAACTAGGGTCGGCTTACAAAGCTGAGGAATTGGCAACTCCCTCAGATGAAATGGTACAATTAGCTCAATCCATTTTCGCCGAAAAAGGCATAAGTGCCACTGTTGGTGGCTAATCGTAATTTACTAAAACATTCAATTAAACAGAAGATGCACATATGTGCATCTTTTTTTTACATATGTATTGGTGTTATTATGTGTTAAATATGCAACTTTGGGTATACTAATCCAAACAGATGAAACGACCATGCAAAAATTATTACACACATGTGCATGAGTGTAATTTGAGAGTTCCATCTGACAAAAACTTTAAATTATAAACAGATGAAAAAACTAATTATTGTATTGTGTTTATTTCTTGGAAGCTACACCTTTCTTAGTGCACAACACAAACTAAAGTCCCCCAATGGAAAAATAATTGTAAATGTTGATGTTTCCAATGGCATTCATTATTCTGTTTCGTTGAACGATCAGATATTTGTTGAACGATCAGATATCGGTTTATCTTTTAATGATATAGATTTATGCAAAAATGCAAAGCTTAAGAAAACATCATACACTAATCAGGACAAGTTGGAAACCCCTGTGGTTGCTTTAAAAGAAAGTAGTATCAGAAATAATTACAATCAGTTAAATCTGGAATTTAAAAATAAATTGACCATCGAATTCCGCGCTTTTAATGATGGTGTGGCTTACCGATATGTTACAAACAGCAAGGGCGATGTTGAAGTAAATGAAACAGCGAAAATTGAATTTGCAGATAACTATAAAATGTGGGCTTCTCCATTGGATGGATATGCAGGCAGTTATGAACCCGATTATCAAAAGGTGAAAATAAATGATTTTTCGACTTCCAAAAACACCTTTTTACCGTTGCTGATTGAACATTCAAAAGGATATAAAATGTTGATGACTGAGGCGGATGTTTCAGATTATCCACACATGTTTCTAAAGAAAACAGGAGCAAATACGCTAAGCGCAGCTTTCCCTTCTTATCCGTTAGAAACGAAATTGATTGGTGATCGCGGAAGTGAAATTGTAAAGGGAGCCGACTACATTGCAAAAACAACAGGTAAGAGAAGCTTTCCATGGCGTTTAATGGTGATTTCAGAAAAAGATGCACAGCTAATGGAATCAAATTTGGTCTATTTACTGGCTCCGGAGAATAAGCTTGAAAATACCGATTGGATCAAACCGGGCAGAGTTGCCTGGGACTGGTGGAATGCTTCCAATTTGTATGGTGTTGATTTTGAAGCAGGTTTAAACACAGATACCTACAAGTATTTTATCGACTTTGCAGGTCGCAATGGTTTGGAATACGTTATTTTAGATGAAGGTTGGTCGGTGTCAACTACAGATATCACGAAACCAAATCCAAAATTGGATCTGTTTGAGTTAATTCGTTACGGGAAAGAAAAGAATGTAAAGCTGATTTTGTGGGCTAGCTGGAGAGCTATTGAGGACCAATTTTTAGTACTCAGGAAATACAAAGAGTGGGGGATTGCAGGAATTAAGGTTGATTTCATGAACAGAGCGGATCAATGGATGGTGAATTACTATGAAAAAGTGGCCAAAGAAGCTGCGCAAAATGAGTTGTTGGTTGATTTTCACGGAGCCTTTAAACCCAATGGATTGCACCGGACCTATCCAAATGTAGTTTCTTACGAAGGGGTTCAGGGAAATGAACATTGCAAATGGTCAGCCAACGTAACTCCCGAACACATGCTAACACTTCCGTTTACCAGAATGGTATGCGGCCCGATGGACTTTACTCCGGGGGCGATGCGTAATTTTAACTCCAAAGAATTTAAATTCAACTTTTACCGTCCGGGCAGTCAGGGGACACGTTGTCATCAACTGGCACTTTTTATTGCCTACGAAAGCGGAATTCAGATGCTTGCCGACAGTCCTTCCAATTACGAAAGAGAACAGGAATCAACAGATTTTTTAGGCAGTGTACCCAATACATGGGATGAGCTAAAAGTTTTGGAAGCAAAAGTTGGAGAATATCTTGTGATTGCCCGTCGAAAAGGAGATCAATGGTTTATTGGAGCAATGAATGATAATGAGACCGAAAGAGAATTCACCCTTGATTTATCATTTCTTTCTTCAGGCGCAAAAAAAGCAATTATCATGCAGGATGGTTTGAATGCAAACCGGTTTGCAGAAGATTATCAAAGAATCGAAAAATCAGTAAATAATCAGTCGAAACTGACTGTGAAAATGGTTAAAGGAGGTGGCTTTGCTGCCCGAATTAAATAGTATTTCGATTGTAGAGTTAGTTTTTTTTTAAATGAACGTATTGATAACGAATTAATTAATAAGCATGATACATTCAAAATTTATGAAGATTTCGGGAATCATTTTGTTGGCCATATTCTCAGCATCCTGTGCCAACAAGAGCAATATGGAATCGAAACAGACTGCTGTTGAAAAGGAATTATATCTGCCTGCAAAAATTTATTTTGTGCCGGATAGTAACGACTTCAGCTGCGATACCAGTAAATATTGTTACAAAAGAATGGTACAATCAGCAAATATAGCCCTTTTCTGGGATAAGGAATTTGGCGGTAATCCGATGACCAATGCTGATGAAACAAAGCGTTTTGATGCGAATGAAGCTCTTAAGGAATGTGAAAGATTTTACAACTACTATGTAAATGATCTCAAGATAGTGCAGAAAGGGAAATCATTGTCTGATAAATACAAGTTACTTATGTTTGTATTCGGAGGCAAGGAGGGAACTGCATTTGGTGGTGGAGAAGAGGATAAAGTGGGTGTTTTATGGACTCCTGCAACAAGAATTAACCGTGCACCGTATGGAGCATTAGCTCACGAAATGGGTCATAGTTTTCAATACATTTCCAGTGCCGATAACGGAACGGGGCCTGCAGGACCGATTATTGAGATGTCTGCGCAGTACATGTTATGGCAGGTGTATCCGGAATGGATGACTTTTGAGAATTATCATTTGGTAGATTTTATGAAGGGAACACATTATGCATTTCTCCATCCGGCAAACATGTATCATTCACCATATGTGTTGGAATATTGGTCGGATAAGCATGGAAAAGAGTTTTTTGGAGACTTGTGCCGTGCAACCAAAAACGGCGAAGATCCCGTTGCAACCTATAAGAGGATGAACTCATTGACTCAGGATCAGTTTAATGATGAGATGTTTGATGCTTCACGCAAATTTATCACTTGGGATATGAAGCGAATCGAGAAAGTGGCAAAACAATATGCCAATCAACATTATACCGTTTTGAATGATACAGGAAATGGATGGTATCAAATTGCAGCATCAAATTGTCCTCAGAATTACGGATACAATGGAATCAAGTTGAACGTTCCTAAAATGGGAACAAAAGTGGTTCTGAATTTTAAAGGAATTGCAGGTGCCAAAGGTTATAGCACAGTTAAAACAGATAAAGCCGGGTGGCGGTACGGATTTCTGGCTTCGCTGAAAGATGGTAGTCGTGTTTACGGAGATGTATTTAAATCTGCAACTGATACAGTATCTTTTACAGTGCCCGAAAATACTGAATATTTGTGGTTGGTTGTAAGTGGTGCACCTACTGAACATTGGCCGGTTGTTTTTAAATGGGGAGCATCGGATGATGATAGTCAGGAGGAACAATGGCCCTACCAGATTAAATTATCGGGAACCGAAATAGACAGTTCTCAGATAAAATAAATGATACTGTTTTATATGTAAGGCGTAATCGACAATTAGCAGAAGAATATTTTTCATAAGTTTAGCAGCAGGGAGGAGAACATTATTATATGTTTTGCCTCCCTTTTTTTGTTTAGATAACAAAGAATCAGTCTTTAGATTAACTTTCAATAAATTTAACAAAGTCTATGCGAAACGTTTATTGATTATTTATGACTGCGTACCAGCCATTTCCTTCTCAGTGTTCATTTTGATGAACAATCCATCGATAATTACCTGAAAATAAAATTCGTGAAAAGAAAAAAAAGTTGTAAGTTAGTAATTCCTAAAAGAGAATAATTCTCATTTAGATATTAAAAATGTAAAATGAGTTCAGAAGATATTAAAAATAAGCTGACAGAAAGAGGTTTAAAAGTAACCCCTCAAAGAATGGCAATTTTGGAAGCAATATATAATCTAAAAAATCATCCGACTGCGGAGAATATAATTGACTATATAAAAAAAATGCACCCAAACATAGCCACAGGCACAGTATATAAAGTTTTAGGTGCTTTGGTTGACAATCGATTGGTGAAGAAAGTGAAAACAGAAAATGACATCATGCGTTACGATGGAGTCATGAAAAGCCATCATCATTTATATTGCATGGAATCGGATGTGATAAAAGACTATGTTGATGAAGAACTGGATGAGCTGCTTCAGAATTATTTTGAAAAAAAGAATCTTCCTGGTTTTAAAATAGAAGATATAGTCCTTCAGGTAAAGGGAACATTTAATAAGTAGTAAAATTTCACTTAAAATAAATTAGTATGGAAAATGATTCTGGAAATATAAGTAAATGTCCGGTAACCGGTGCAAGCGGAAAACACAGTTTTGGTGTTGGCGGCACAAAAAATCGTGATTGGTGGCCAAATCAGTTAAAGCTCAATATTCTTAGGCATCACGCTGAAAAATCGAACCCAATGGGCGAAGAGTTTAACTACGCCAAAGAATTTAAAAGCCTTGATTTAAAAGCAATAAAAAATGACCTGTATGAGTTAATGACCGATTCGCAGGATTGGTGGCCCGCAGATTTCGGACACTACGGACCGTTCTTCGTACGCATGGCCTGGCACAGCGCAGGCACCTACCGTACAGGTGATGGACGGGGAGGAGCAGGAAGCGGACAGCAGCGTTTTGCACCCCTAAACAGCTGGCCCGATAATGTGAATCTGGATAAAGCACGCAGATTACTTTGGCCGGTCAAACAGAAATACGGCAAAAAAATCTCATGGGCCGATCTTATGATACTTGCAGGGAATGCAGCCTTGGAATCGATGGGGTTCAAAACCTTCGGATTTGGAGGAGGACGTGAAGATGTATGGGAACCTGAAGAAGATGTGTATTGGGGCTCGGAAACCGAATGGCTGGATAATGATGAACGTAAACTGGACACAGACGAAACAGATAATCCGCTTGCTGCCATTCAGATGGGATTAATCTATGTAAATCCGGAAGGACCGGATGGAAGCGCCGATCCGCTCGCCGCAGCCAAAGACATTCGTGATACTTTTGCCCGTATGGCAATGAATGATGAAGAAACCGTTGCCCTGATTGCAGGCGGGCATACATTTGGAAAATGCCATGGAGCAGGAGATGCTGCTCTTGTAGGGGCCGAACCCGAAGCTGCTGGCATTGAAGAACAGGGCCTGGGTTGGAAAAGTAATTTTGGCACAGGAAAAGCCGGCGACACAATCTCAAGTGGTTTGGAAGTGATCTGGACACAAACTCCTGTGAAGTGGAGTTATTACTTTTTCGAAAATCTGTTTAACTTCGAATGGGAACTAACAACAAGTCCGGCAGGAGCAAAGCAGTGGGTCGCTAAAAATGCAGGAGATGTAATGCCTGATGCTCACGATGCGTCTAAAAAACATGCTCCCACCATGCTTACTACCGATCTTTCTTTGCGTTTCGATCCTGTCTACGAAAAAATTTCAAGACGTTTCTATGAGCATCCTCTTGAGTTTGCCGATGCATTTGCCAGAGCTTGGTTCAAGCTCACACATCGGGATATGGGGCCGCGTTTGCGCTATTTAGGGAATGAAGTGCCGGCAGAAGAACTTATCTGGCAGGATCCCATTCCGGCCATCAACCATCCTTTGATTGATACGAAAGATATTGCCGGATTAAAAGCGAAAGTTTTACAATCGGGACTAACTGTTTCGCAATTGGTTGCAGCGGCATGGGCTTCTGCTTCAACATTTCGCGGTTCCGACAAGCGTGGAGGTGCCAATGGCGGCCGTATCCGCTTTGCTCCTCAAAAGGATTGGCTTGCCAACAATCCGGCTCAATTGGCAACGGTTTTAGGAAAACTGGAAGAGATTCAAAAAGAATTCAACAAGGCTCAAAAGAGTGAAAAAAAGGTATCACTTGCCGACCTGATTGTGTTGGCTGGCTGTGCTGGTGTTGAGAAAGCGGCAAAAGACGCCGGCAGTAGTGTAAATGTTCCTTTTACTCCGGGACGTATGGATGCTTCTTTGGAACAAACCGATTTGGAATCTTTCAAAGTACTGGAGCCTGCAGCTGATGGTTTCCGTAACTATTTAAAAACAAAATACAAAGTTTCCACGGAAGAACTATTGATTGACAAAGCACAATTACTGACATTAACAGCTCCTGAAATGACTGTATTGATTGGCGGTATGCGTGTATTGAATACAAATTTTGACAATTCCAGACATGGTGTTTTCACAAAACGTCCGGAAGTGCTCACCAACGATTTTTTTGTAAACCTTTTGGATATGAGTACAGCATGGATGCCGGCATCAGAGGACAAAGAAAAATTTGATGGCCGTGACCGAAAAACCGGCAAAATAAAATGGACAGCAACCCGTGCAGATCTTGTTTTTGGTTCGAACTCGGAGCTTAGGGCGCTTGCCGAGGTTTATGGAAGTTCGGATGCTCAGGAAAAATTCGTTGCAGATTTTGTGGCAGCATGGAACAAAGTAATGAATCTTGACCGTTTTGATTTGGTTTGATTTTTTTGCAGCCTTATAAAATTTACTAATTGAGCAAAAACCTTCGTCTGATTGGGCGAAGGTTTTATTTCTTTGTGGCAATCAGAATACCTTTTACCGGGTATAAATTTGTAAATAACTGTGTATATACCTTCTAAAAGCCAATTTATTTATGGGACAAATGCGATATATTCCATAAATTTAAATATGCGCAAAAATGATAAAAGAATAAAATTGGTTGTTCAACGGAGAATTGTACTTTTTTCTGTTCTGATTTTTGCTGCAAAAACGGGAGCCTATTTCTTAACCAATTCTGTTGGAATTTTAACGGATGCTCTGGAAAGTACCGTAAATGTAATGACTGGTTTTATCAGTCTTTACAGCATAAGTTTTGCCTTAAAACCGCGTGATTCCGATCATCCTTTTGGACATGGTAAAATTGAATCAATATCGGCCTCTATCGAAGGGATATTGATTGTATTGGCAGGTCTGGTTATTATTTTTGAGGCAGTAAAACGTTTGTTCAATCCGCGTGAAATAGAGCAATTGGATGTTGGAATACTGATTGTTGCCCTGGCCGGATTACTAAATTACATATTGGGTTACTTTAGCATTAAAACCGGGGAAAAACACAATTCAATTGCTTTGGTTGCCGGGGGAAAACATTTACAATCGGATACTTATTCTACCATAGGATTGGTTGTTGGTTTGGTTTTTTTGTGGCTGACAAAAGCAGCTTGGCTCGATAGTGCTATCGCCATGCTGTTTGGCTCGATCATTATCTATACCGGGTACAAAATTCTAAAAGAGACCACATCGAATTTAATGGATGAAGCCGATTTTAACTTGTTGAAAGATATCTGTAAAATTCTGTGGGAAAACAGGAATGAAAACTGGATCGATGTAAGCAATCTGAAATTGCTGAAATACGGAGACAGGTATCATATTGATTGTGATTTGACCTTGCCTTGGTATATGAACATTGCTGATGCTCATAAGGAAGGGGATTCAGTTACCCAAAAGATTTCAGAACATTATCCTTATCCAATTGATTTCACCATTCATACGGATGCCTGCAGCAGCGAATTGTGCAGGAATTGTTCCATCCCCAATTGTGAATTTCGCTCCCATTCTTTTGAAAATGAAACTGTTTGGACGGTAGAAAACACAATAAAACAAGCAGTTTCTTAATTACAAACAAATAACATCCCTATTATGAGAATCTGGTCGGTACACCCTAAATATCTGGATACAAAAGGATTGCTTGCGCTTTGGAGAGAAACACTGCTTGCTAAAAATGTATTGGAGGGCAAAACAAAAGGCTATAAAAATCATCCGCAGTTGCTGAGGTTTAAAAATTCCGGCAAGCCGCTTCATTGTATCAATCAATATCTGGAAGCTGTTTACAAAGAATCGTGCAGGCGTGGCTATCAGTTTAATAAAGACAAGTTCGATTTGTATGATGAACCTGCAGTTTTGCCTGTAACCGACGGACAAATAAAATTTGAAGTAAATCATCTGTTAAAGAAACTGCAACAGCGCGATGCAGAGAGATATTTAAAATTAGCAGAAGAAACCAGTATCGAGACACATCCACTTTTCAGAGCAATTGAAGGCGGTGTTGAGGAATGGGAAATTGTATAAAATATTGGAAGAAAACAGCTTGGCAGAGAGAAGCATTTGTTTCAAAAAAAAAGAGGGTGTCCAAAAAGAAATATTTTGTACTGGATTGTCTGTCATGTTGAGCTTGTCGAAACATCTCATTTTAAATGAGTAGATTCTTCGTCCCGTTTCATCGGGATCAGAATGACAATAGAACAATACTTTTTGGACACCCTCTTAGTAAATTTATTTCGAAACAGATTTAATTCTTAATCTTTTCAATCTCTGCAGCCAATTGATCAACCAGTTTGTCCAATTGATTGATTACGGCCAGCATCGCTTCCGGTTTCGATAAATCAACACCGGCTTTTTTCAATTGTTCCATTGGAAAATCGTTACCACCCGATTGTAAAAGGGTGATGTATCTTTTCAAGGCTTCCTGTTTCTCCGTTTTGCTTCCCTCGGTTACATCTTTGTACAATTTAGCCGACGATGCAAAACAGGTTGCATACTGGTACACATAGTAAGGAGAGTTGTAAAAGTGAGGAATTCTTGTCCAAGGATAGTTAGAATACTGTGTTTTTTCAGAAACATCGCCGTAATACTGGTCAGCAATTTCACCCCAGGTATTTGTTAGTATTTCTGCATTTACTGGTTGTCCCTGTTCTACCATAGTATGAACCTGATATTCGTAATCAGCAAACATGGTTTGTGCAAAAAAGGTACCGATAATTCCTTCAATAGACTGAGTCAGTAAAGCAATGCGTTCCTTAGGATCTTTTGTTGTTTCCATCATATGATCCAATAACAGGCGCTCGTTAAAAGTAGAAGCAACTTCAGCCACAAATATCGTATAATTCGAAGTGGTAAACGGCTGTGTTTCGTTCGATAGAGTCGTGTGCATGGTATGTCCCAACTCATGAGCCAAAGTGAAAACATACTCAAGTGTTTCATCGTAATTTAGCAGCATGTATGGATGCACGCCGTAAACTCCGGACGAAAATGCTCCGGAACGTTTGCCGGGATTCTCATAAACATCCAGCCAGCCGCTGGCAGTTGCTGTTTTTAATTTTTCCTGATATTCTTTTCCCAAAGGCAAAACTGACTCAGTAACTACTTTAACGGCTTCATCGTATGGGTATTTCTTGTCGAAATCAACCAAACTGATTGAACCGTCGAAACCATAGTATTTTTCCAGACCCAATACTTTTTTACGAAGTTTGTAATATTTCTGAACAGGTGCCGTATTTTCTTTTACCGTTTTAATCAGGTTCAAATACACATCTTTCGGAATGTTGTTGCCTTCCAGAGAAGCATCCAGACACGATTCGTAATTTCTGGCCCGTGCATTTGCCCATTCCGATTGAATAATTCCGTTGTAAACAGCGGCGTAGGTGTTTTTATTCTTGTAGTATACGTCGTAAATTGCTTCGTAAGCCTTTCTGCGGTCTGCCTGATTTCTGTTGTTGGTCGTAATTTGAGAATACATTCCCGGTGTTACAGTTACTTTCGAACCATCCGACAGTTCCACTTCCTGAAATTCGATATCAGCGGTCGATAAAGCTTCAAATACCGATCCTGCAGTTTCTGATACCTGAGAGTAATAGGATACCAGTTTTCCCAATTCTTCACTCAAAACATGCTTTTGTAAACGATACATATCCAATAATTCGAATTCGTAAACTTTTAAACCTTTGTTTTCAGCAAGCCATTGTTTCATGACAGCTTCCGGAATTGCAATCATTTCAGGCGAAATCCAGGCGGTTACAGGTCCGAAACCCGCAAACAAAAGTCCAACTTTCTGCAGTTTTGCCTGCAGATCCATATTTCGTGTATCAACAGTGCTTTGGAACGAAACAAACTGATAAACTTTGTAAGCTTTTTTCATCAGGTTCTCTTGTGCAGTCATTAACTTTAGCAAGTTGTCAGAACTTTCGCCAAGCGTTCCTTTACAGGATAGAATTTCCTCCATGTCAACTGAAATTGCCTTAAAATCAGCTTCCCATGCATCCCAGTTTTCATAAATATCAGAGAAATTCCATTTGTACTTTTCCGGAATTTCTTCCCGGCTTTTGTAATTCACCTGTGCCATTGTCTGCAAACACATTGTAGTAGTAAAGGCTGCAACAAGCAATCCTTTTCCCACTTGTTTAAAATTCATTTTCATTGTTCTTTATTAATGTTAGTTGAATAGATATTTGATGTTAAAGCAATAAATATAAAATGATGGGCCCATATAAGCATAATTTTTTCGATGTAAGATAGTAAAATCGGGATGTATGTGGAATATTGAAGAGCAAAGCCTTGTTGTTGGGAGGGAGTGAAGCTAAAGCAAAACAATGGGAATATTTTAGTTACAGTTGGCTAAAGCCAAACTGCAACAGATAAAAAATACAAAGCATTTATTGATAAGAGCAGAAAAGCTCAGTATCCATTGCAGTTGCTTTCAAGCAACTGATAACAAGAAAAAGCAATTACAGAGGGAGTGAAGTGAAGCTAAAGCAAAACAATGGAATATTTTAGTTACAGTTGGCTAAAGCCAAACTGCAACAGATAAAAAACACAAAGCATTTATTGATAAGAGCAGAAAAGCTCAGTATCCATTGCAGTTGCTTTCAAGCAACTGATAACAAGAAAAAGCAATTACAGAGGGAGTGAAGTGAAGCTAAAGCAAAACAATGGAATATTTTAGTTACAGTTGGCTAAAGCCAAACTGCAACAGATAAAAAACACAAAGCATTTATTGATAAGAGCAGAAAAGCTCAGTATCCATTGCAGTTGCTTTCAAGCAACTGATAACAAGAAAAAGCAATTACAGAGGGAGTGAAGTGAAGCTAAAGCAAAACAATGGAATATTTTAGTTACAGTTGGCTAAAGCCAAACTGCAACAGATAAAAAACACAAAGCATTTATTGATAAGAGCAGAAAAGCTCAGCATCCATTGCAGTTGCTTTCAAGCAACTGATAACAAGAAAAAGCAATTACAGAGGGAGTGAAGTGAAGCTAAAGCAAAACAATGGGAATATTTTAGTTACAGTTGGCTAAAGCCAAACTGCAATGGATAAAAAACACAAAGCATTTATTGATAAGAGCAGAAAAGCTCAGTATCCATTGCAGTTGCTTTCAAGCAACTGATAACAAGAAATTTTTAAAATCAGGCTTTAGCCTCATAAAATAAACAACAAGCAGTATCCCATAAAGTGTGTAAGTAAAGTTATTCTGATTTATTTCCCTCGTATTGGTATCCATATTTCTTCTTCCGAATTTGGATCCGCATTTTTATATTTTTCTCCTAATATTTCAAAATGCGGCCTGTTGTCCAATAAATAATTTGATTCAGGAATCCATGTCCCAAAAATATATTGAAAGATACTATGATCGTTGCCTGAACCTTTGTAACTGAAAACGGCATATAGTCCGCCCGGCAGGGTAAAAGTTTCCATATTGGCGGGTAAGTTATCAAAATTCCCAACTTCAACTACTGCCCACTTTTCAAAAAGATTAGTTGGCTTAAAGTCCGAAAAATGAGTAGACGGATATGCCTGCATTGAAATCAAGTCATTTGTCAGTTGGTTCTTTATTTCACTTCGCCTTGGCATAAAAGCTTGCCAAAGAGCAGC
Organism: Labilibaculum manganireducens; assembly: GCF_002843385.1. Classification (GTDB taxonomy): domain Bacteria; phylum Bacteroidota; class Bacteroidia; order Bacteroidales; family Marinifilaceae; genus Labilibaculum; species Labilibaculum manganireducens. Next base: position 11,886 of record NZ_MVDE01000008.1, on the reverse strand, counting down.
TGTTTTGTTGGCCGACAAGGACATTGATAAATGAATTCCTATTAATTTTTTCTCCTGTATGTTTTCAATTCTGGCCTGCATATGTTTATTATTTGCTTTTTTAGTTGGCAAAAGCTTTAATCAGTTTGTTGTATTTAGAAGTCTTGCTTATAAGTAATATTCCTAAAATAAATGAGGAGATAACAATTGCAGCAAAAATAAGAATGCATACAATTGCAAAAATTGTATCAAATAAATCTCCGGCTCGGTCAGCTCCCGGTTTAAAAAAGTCACCAAGAATAAAGCCGATCATAGCCAGACCCGTTAAAGGATTAAACTGAATTAAGGTCCAGATGCCTACAAAATAGTTCCACTTTATGTGTTTTGGGCTAAGAGCGATGTAGGCCGGCACTAATGTGATCAGCCCATAAAGCATGAACAGGAAGTTTTGGGTCAGAAATACGAGTAAGAAAATCTCAAGCATTCCTAAACCAATAAAAAACCAATTGATTCTTTTTAAACTCTTAACTATATCTTCTGGTGATATCATAATTAATGTATGTGCTTACTATTTTGTAGTTTATTAGAATTCTTACCGGTATTACGGTTTATTTTTTTTAGATATTACATTACTATTTACAATTACATGAAGTTAAAATTAATTGGAACTGTAAAACTTGTTGTTACAGGAATTTTTGATCTAAATCCAGGAGTCCAAAGGGGAGATGATTTAATCACGTTTAATGATTCTTGATCCAGCAGGGGATGAACTGATTTATCTATTTTAATATCTGCAATTTTACCTTCGGTGTTAATAATGAAGCTGACATATACTTTTCCTTTTATTCCATTGGTAATGCAAGAATCAGGATATCTTACGACTCTGGAAATGAAATTTTGAAAAAGTTTTTGATCATTGCCTTCAAATTTTGGCATATCCTCTATAATTATAAATCTTTCGTTATGGTTTAAGGTTAAATCTTCTGTAGAATCTACCTTTAATTCTTGACTTGATTCATATTGTTTAGAATGATCTAATGCTCCGGCTGAATTATAAAAATTCCATTTCCCAATCATATTCCCATTTTGATACTGCCCTTCAAAAATTCTAGTTCCACTGTAATTATATCCAATAATCTGACCGTGTAAAAGAGAGTCTTTAACATTACGGACAAGAAGAATTTGTTTTTTATCCGTGTTGGATTTAATCGATTCCAAAACGCCGTTTCCATCTTTTAATTGGCCTGAATAATTAGAATCGTCACTTTCAATATCCAAAGAAATAGGAGTGTCTTTAAAATAGTCCAGCTTAAAAATAATTTCTCCTTCCTCAGAATACCTAATATTCTCCCCATGAATTAGTCCATTCTCATAATGAGTTGTTTCTTTTATTTCTCCATTTTGAAAATAGCACATTTCAACACCATCCTTTTTTCCCATATTGTAGTTCAATTCGGAAGCGATTGTCCCATCTGCATAGTATCCAATTTGTTTTCCATCCAACAAACCATTGAAATATTTAAGAACTGATATTATTGTTTTATTTTGAGAGTAGATCCACTCACCATCTTTCTTATTGTTTTTGTAATTTCCTGTAATCATTAATTTTGGACTTGGGGTGTAGGTCCATTTGCCAATTTTATTGTTATTCTGATATTGACCTCTTATTTGAATTTTACCTTTATATTTAAAGAGATACTTTCCTTCTTTAATTTTGTTTTGATCCCCCTGAATAAAATATTCTTCGGATGTTTTCGCTTTGCTGTTAACATCCAGAACCTCTGAATATTCTGTTTGACTAAATAGTTGTAATGTGGTAAGACTAAGAATAAATCCCAGTAGTATTGATTTCATATGTTTTGTATTTTAAGAATATATTTCAGTTACTAATAGTTTTTAGGGTCGGCAAAAAAGCGATGGCAAACAGATAAGCTCTTTTGCAATTTTTGACTTTAGCATTGGTTTGTGCAAAGCAAAGTTTGGTAAAGCCAATTGCTAATGTGCATGGCTGTTTGATAGGTCTATTTTAAAACTTAATAAGTCTTTTTTACTAATTAGTTTAGCACAAACACCATGAGAATAAGCCTTAAACCAATTTCTCCCATAATCAGAACTTAATGCATGGATAAAGGGTTCAATAAACATCTTGGGTAGTGTTACCTTTAGAATGCAGTCAGAGATTACAATACAACCACTTTCAATTACACAAAACTTACCTAGACATCTAGAACCAACTCTAGCAATTAAAATATCACCTTTTTCAGCATACAATTCCCCATTTTTATAATTATTAGAAGGTAAAGACACATAAGTTTGACCTTTAAAATCAGAAGTGTGAAAAAAAGCACCACCTTTATTTCTTAATAATTTACCAGAAAGCCTACCTCTTTTAATAGTAGCTCCTAATTCTGCCAAACTAACACCATTATTGCAGTCTAATAAATGAAACAGATTAAACGAATAATCCATACGCTTAATTAAATCAGACTTATTCACTTTTAATTGATTTTGAATCTGACCAGAAGTATCTGCAATAAGTAAATTAGTTGAATTCGAACTCGATTTTCTTTTATTAATAATAAGTATATACGTTTTTGCCTCAGTTTTTTTAAATATTTTCTCAGGAAGCTCTATAATTGATGTTATATCATATTTAAGAATATCCATTCTAAGCAACTCAAAATCAGAAGATGCAATAAGTGTATCCGGTAGAATAATACCTAATTGGCCATTATTTTTTAGGAGACTTAAATTAAACGCCAAGAAAAGTAAATCTGCGGTAATATATTTTAGTTTAAGACAATTGTTAAAACCAACTTCTCGAAATAGGCTATTGTATCTTTTTCGATTCTTTATTCTTTTATAAGGAGGATTGCATATTGCGATATCAACGTCACAATTTGATAATTCAACTGTAATTTCACTTGAATTATTTAGAACATCTTTTTTTATAAAGTTAATCTGAAGTGACTCATCAAAACTTTTTTCTTCAATATCTACAGCTGAATAATAAGCATCTTCCCATTTATTAAGTGCTGCGGACAATAATGAACCATCACCCACCCCTAAATCAAGTATATGTTTAGGAGAATCAATATCAAGTTGATTTACTAACAATTTAGAAAAAGCATTACCTGTATAAAACCTACCTAGTTTATCCATTCTAGTCCAATAAAAAGCATGATAATATATAAAAATATGTACAATCTGCACCTTCGCTTCGAAAATTTTTCTCAATTGGAAAGTCATATATAAGTTGACAGTCCTTATGCCTAAGTGTAAATATCGCTGCTCCTAAACAATTCGGTCTTGTTCCAAAAGGGGCAACCATAATATTATAAGTGTCTGATTTCTTAGTATATATTTCCTTTAAACGGGTATAAATACCAAAAGGGCTTGAAGATTCACAAGACTTAATAAATCCTTCGGCTTGTGCATCTTCAATTACTTTATAATTCATATTAATTGCTGTAATATTCCAACCTGGTTTAAAGGATGGAAACCCTACTATTGGGATTAAGCCACCTTTTGGCTCAATCCTATCAAAAAGAGCTAATAACCTTTGCCTTTCAAAACCTAAGGAAGCTACTAATAAATCATCATCCATACGCTTTCTTCTGGAAAAACCATTTACATTATAATTTAAACCTAATATTTCCTCATAAAGGTCATAATCTTCATCATCTATGCAAGTTTCTAATCTTTCTTTAACCTTCCTCTTATAAAATTTAGGTTCTGTATAGGTAGCAAATAAATTTCTTGGTCTAACTTCTTTTATGAAAATTTTAGCCAAACTAAAAATTAAAATATGGGGCATAGAAGTGATGTCAATACAAATATTACTTCTATGAATTTTATGAGTTTCAAAAAGTAAACTTCTCTTAAAGAATTGACGTAAGTTTGGAATAATTATACTTTCAGGAAGATTACCTAAACACTCTTTGTTTTCATCAAAAACCTGTAAGCTAAACTTATCCTGTTGACGATTTGAATCAATGATGATGGTAATTCCTTTAAAACTATTAGAAATCAAATTTCTTACTTTTTGACTTCTTTCAATATTAGAAGAGGTATCACTAGTAATTAGAATGTCAATATTCTGTCCAAACTGGATAGAATTTTCACTATTTAAATCAAATTTTTCCTGATACTCCATAATTAAAACAGTTTTCCTTGTGAAATTTGAGTATCGTTTAATTCTTCATATTTCTTAATTATCTTATTAACCTCCTCTGAATTACCGAGTATTAATTTGTTAAGAACAGAAGGCTCAATATTAATTTTTCTTTTTCTTCTATGAGAAATTTTAAAGAAGGGGCAATAAATATGATTTATATGAAAATCTGCAACCTCTACTATATCATTAGATTTGGTTTTGGTTGGTAAACTAGGTTGAAGAATATTATGCATAATAGCAAATTCAAGATATTTAGTTGCATCACTATGGTATGTCTTTAACTCAAATAAACTTGTAGTAAAATGATTAACTTCAGGTTCACCTAATGTTGTGTGTTTATTAGTTTGTCTTAGATAATATATCTTACCTAGATTTAATATAAGTCTTTTTAATACTTTGCCACCAGGAACAAAACCATCAATTTGTGCAACTTTAGTTTCACTTACAAATTGGGCTGCATTTGTTTGCTCTTTTAGTGAAAACGAACGTGGATTTGAGAAATAAAAACCATTTTCAATAGCACTATCAAAGGCACTCTTGCAGATTTCAATAAAATACCGAATTACACCAGATGATAATTGCGCAAACACTTTCAGACCATGATATTGATATTCCAAACCAAGTTCATTGCATAATAAAAAATGAGTAGGAAATAATGTGTTATGTTTCCAATCAAAATATTCTTTCTTTTCTTTTATTATAGCCTCATAAAGAACTTTTACATTTATATCTTTTCTTCTTAACAATGCAATATGCATTCTCTCAATCAATGGAGAATCATTAAATAAAACTCTCTCTATTTCTTTTGGCTCTATTTCTTTTGAAGATTCATCATGATTTACCAGTTCTCTTAGGACATCCAAAACCTCTTTCTTATAGTTAGGTGATTTTTTATAAACTGAAAGGATTTCAGCTTCAGAATGTCTTTTTAAATAATTTTCAATGTTAATCCAAGTACAGTACTCTTTTGTTTCCTTCGGCACAAACTCTTCCAATCTTTTTTGACAAATACGTTTTAGGAATTCTAAATACCTGCTTGAATTGTCATAATCTTTTAACTCTGGTTTATGATGTTTAAAATCATGAGGTTCTTGAATTATTTCATTTCCAGAAATCGTATTAAAACTATATATACCATTAGTTTTTACACATACATCATAAACTAACCAATATACACTTTGCTTAATAAGTGTATTTAATTGAATCTGTTGGTTCTCATTAAGTTCCTCATACTCATCTATAAGCATGTGAAATCTAGATTCTTTAAAAATCTCTATTTTTCGAGTAAATTCAACAATTGTCTTTATTAGAGTTCCAGAACTTAAAAGTTTAGGAAGTGATTGTTCAGGGTCATTTGAAAATTCTTCAACACTATCTAATATTTCTTCGAATTTCTCAAATATTTTCTCAATATCACTTCCCCCTTCTAATCCTATCTTCTTTGCTACTCTGGAATTTAAATTGTTTAAATCGGAATGGTTAATTATATTTTGTAAAAGACAATTACTAATAAATTCATAAATTTCTTTCGAAACAACTATATTGAAATATGTATTAAAAATTGAAACCCATTTTTCATCTTCAACACCTTTTCCTTTTAGATTATTTCCAACAAACCTACCATCAACTTTATAGTAAATTCCCACAAAATTTTCTTTAGAAAAAAGCCTTTTAATTTTATCATTTTCAAAATTGAATTCAGAAAACTTTTCTCGCCATGAATTACAAAGCAAAAACATTGTTTTACCAGTCCCTCTACTTCCCTCAAATATTAAAGGTTGCTCTGATAATAAGTTTTCTTCTGGAGAAACGTAATATCTCCAAGAATCTTCTCCCATTTGCTCTGCTCTATTTTTTCCAAAAGGATTTAGCGTCTGTCTACTCATTTAAAATAGATTTGAATTTTTTCTTGTCATTAAAGGTGTCCAATCTGAATTATCTACCCAGAAAATTGGCAATGACCAATCAGGTACTGTATTGTGCATAAATACAGCAAAATCAAGGTTTGCCCATCCATATTGATTAATCCCTAGATTACTTTCTAAAGCCTTGAAATATTGATCTGCCTTTTCAAATTCCTCTTTATCTTGCCAAATAATATTCTGCTCATTAAAAATTCTATCAAAATCATTCAATTCATCACATGCAACAATCCTGATATTTTTCAAATTATCTTTCTGCTGTACTTTTTGAATATTTTTTTTATAGCCTGTAATAATTAAGTAATATACTTCAATGTTATTTTCTACCGCAAAGTTAACTGCGGACTGCACATTTGGCTTTCCAAAGAAATCATCTAGTTGATTACCGCTACCGATGCAATCATCTAAGAAAATGACACTTCTATGTTTTAAAATCACTTCATTAGTTAAATCCTCAATAAAGAATGTTTGATTTGGTGAAATGTTTAACTTCTGAATAAGGTACCTTGCCATTTGATTTGCACTTTCTCCTGGTCGTGATTTGTCAAGTAATGGTACAAAAGCAGAACTTTCAACTCTATCCAATAATTGTGAATTTGTTTCAGTACGTGATATAAGTATATTATTATCGTTGACTAATTGCTTTTTAATTTCAGTACTATGAATTTTTTCATAGATTCCGTGACTTAATAAGTCTACAACATTCTTTTCGCTATAATAAATACTATGTATTAAAATTTTTAATGCTATATATTTACCAAAGTTATCTTCAAAATTATCAAGCCAATTATAAATATCGCATTCATCTAATCCGCTCCATTGCTTTGTTCGACAAATAACTCTGATTAAGGCTTTCCTGTTATCCAAATATTTTTTATAATACTGTTCCATAGGCTATAGCATGGGATAAAATTGTACTCTTTTGCAAATTTCGGTTTGTAGGTTAGTCTGTGCGATTTGCAAATGTGTGCAATCTGCGTGGGCTTCCCTAACTGTCCCGAAGGGCAGAAGCGGGCGGGCAAAAACTAATTTTTTCTTGAACCAATCTTTAAACAATGAGACGATATTTTTAATCCATTTTTTCAAATAATATAATTTGGTTTCAATGTTCATTTAGGTCTTTTAGCCTTGCATAGCTTTTATAAATAAAAGCAATAGGCTTTATTTCGTTTGCATTTGCACTTACTCCTCCAAACAGCAACACAAGTTTGTAATTATTTATCGTTACTAGAAACCGAATGTAGCCATCTTTTTTTAATTGTAACAGGAAATCATAAAAAATAATAGGCTTACACTTATTTTATTTGCTGAGAGTAGGGGGGTAAAAAAACAGCGAGCTAATTTCTTAAAGTGAATGATTGGTTTCAATCAATATTTTTAGCAGAAGAAAATATCAAATACCACTCAGAAACCATCTTTTGCGTTTTAGTTTGGCTCTCAGGAAACTTTCAAATGGCATTTTACAACTTTCAAAATGCATTTTGCGATTTGTCCTTGACGAAAATGGGCACCATTTGGCTCATTTGAAGCACCAAAAATGCCAAAATTAGCCTCTAAAACGTCTCCTGCAAATTCAAACGGGTCTTTTGCAAATTGTAAAACGTCTTTTGCAATTTGCAAAATGGTACCATTTGTTCGAAAAAAGCACTTACAGGGTATATTTTTTATAAAAATAAAATTTGCTGTAAACAATCAATAAAATCAAACCTTGCAGACTAAGTGATGCATATAAATTAGTTAACAAAACAGATTAAATATTACAAAACGTCATTTTTTGGGTTTCCTGCCTGAAAACCAGATAAAAGTCTGTGTATTAAACAGTAGTAATATGGAATAAAAGTGTTGATTTATTGGGCATCGCCTTGTTTAGGTTTTTTGGAAACTTAACCATATATTATTTTGCTTTTTGATTTATAAAAAAAGAACTAAAAATATGCCAATTGAGCCGTTTCTAAAACAATAAATTTTCAGCCTGAAAGCCCTGTGTTTTTGCGATGTTAAGTAGTTTGAACAAAAATAATATCATAAAAAAATATATATTTATAAAAAATGTTTTCTAGCTTTAGTTCAGGATCCTGGAGAATATGTTTAATCAAAAAATATTAATAAGATGGCACAGATAGTCATAAAAAAAGATTTTATAGAGCACAATGAGGCTGGTTTTGCCCGTAAGAGAGACAATTTTTTGGCCAAGGCGCCTCAATTGGTTACCGATGGACTTTTGCCCAAAGAATCAACTGATTCTATTATACAAGAGCTTCAGGTGGATAAAACACGCTGCGACCAGAAAAATGCAGATCAGAAAATAGCCCGTGATTCCCGCACTATTTATGTTGCAGGCCATAACTCTGTTGAAAAATCATTACGGGAGTACAAAAAAATTATTGATCTTACGCCGGGCATTACTCCTGAATTAAAACTGGAATTGGGTTTGGTGAATGAAAACAAGGTAGAGTCGACCACCAGCAAAAAACCAGATCTGAAAGGAAGAGAAGTGGGGGGTATTCCTTACCTCAGTTTTACTAAATTTCCCATGGATGGCATTATGCTGTACGGCAAAATAAACGATGGAAATTACGATTTTCAGACCAGTGTAAAAGGATCGGATTTTGAAGATACCCGTCCGCGGGTGAATGCAAAACTCACCGAGGTTAGAGAATATTATGCCTATTACATGTATGCCGGTAAAAAGGTGGGCAAACAATCAGAGATCATTCGGGTGGTTCTTAATCCCATCGAATAATCAGGATAGATGGGTTAAAAATCCAAGTAGTTTCAGTATGCTTTAAGCTTGTGTTCGTTCGCTAAAATTGGTGAGCGGACACAGCCTTATAAATAAGATTTTTGTATTGACTTTGGCGGGTGGAAAGCTTAACTTCTTGTTTATTTACTAAAAGAGGAGGAAAGAAGATGAGCGGAACACTTTACGAGCGATTAGGCGGAACAGAGGGAATTACCAAAATTGCCAATGATGTTGTTGATTTGCATTTGCTTAATCCGGCAATTGCGGTCAGGTTTACAAATGCCAAGGCTGATGTGAAAGCGATGAAGAATGGAGCTGCAACTTTTTTGATGGCAGGTACGGGCGGTCCGGATTTGTACAAAGGTGCCGATATGCTGACAACACACAAGGGAATGAATGTTAGTGAAAAGGAGTTTGTTGAGGTTATGGCTGACGTGATGAAAGCTATGGATATGAATAATATCGGTCAGCGCGAAAAGGAAGAAGTACTTTTTGTTCTTTTTAGCATGAGAGAGGAAATTATTGCTGTATAGATTATTTCTGAAGTAAAGAAAGAGGGTGTTCAAAAAAGAATTGTTTTGTCTGCTAAAATGATATTCAGTTTTACTCCAGTCTTTAAAAGGAAGACTGAGTTTTAAAGACTTTCCTTAAGAAAATTTAGGGGTAAAAGTCGCTGAATAGCTTAAGATTCTACTTTTTTAGACATCCTCTTTTTTATGGAGAAAAACAAACACGAAGAGATCCTGTTGATATCTTAATCTCTGATGCGGTCAATCAATTTCCGTATATCTTCCATTGTTTTTGCAGTAGTCCCGTCATTTGTTATTCTTTTCACTGTGGTTTTTTCGGGCGATTTCATTCTTTGTACCTTTACAGGCTTATACATGCGGGCACGTGCTTGTTGTTCCTCTCTTTTTTGTACAATTAATTCCAATCTTTTTAATTGTTTGATTCTTTTTTCTTCTTTTTCCTTTGCAATCCGTTCGGCTCTGCAATTGTAATAGTCCTGTATAACTTCTTCGCTGTCTTGCTGCAGGTAATTTTGTTTGGTTTTAAGAAAGTTGAAAAACTCTGTAAGGGTATTGTATTCTTTACTCATAGTGCTTTATTTATATACGGATGACTTAAGAAGATGAATTGTCTTGCTAAATTTAAACATTAATTTGAGATACTGTTTTATTTGATCAATCAAATTTTGTTTTTTTCTGCAAATTGAGTGGTATTGGTCTGCATTAAAATGCCTCTAAAGGTTGAAAAAGCGATTTGTTCTGCCCGGTTTTCGAAAAATAGAATGTAATTTTGCACTTCTTACTACTTAGTAACCATTAAAAATCCATTTATAAACCGAAAGTAATTTTATGGTAAAGAAGATTTTACTGTTGGGCTCAGGAGAGCTGGGAAAAGAATTTGTGATTGCGGCACAGCGTTTGGGACAAAATACAGTTGCCGTTGATAGTTATGCGGGAGCTCCTGCCATGCAGGTTGCGGATGCATTCGAGGTAATTAATATGCTTGATGGTGATGCGCTCGATTTGGTTGTAGCCAGACATCAACCGGATTTAATTGTACCCGAAATAGAAGCCATTCGTACCGAACGCTTTTATGAGTACGAGAAACAAGGCATTCAGGTAGTTCCGAGTGCAAAAGCTGCCAATTTTACCATGGACAGAAGAGCAATCCGCGATTTGGCCGCAAAGGATCTGGGAATCAGAACTGCAAAATATTTGTATGCCGGTTCGTTGGAGGAGATGTATGCTGTGGTGAAAGAGGTTGGAATGCCTTGCGTGGTAAAACCCCTGATGTCATCATCAGGAAAAGGGCAGTCGGTAATTAAATGCGAAGCTGATATTGAAAAGGCCTGGAACATTGCCGGTTCTAAGGGACGTGGTGATTCCGGGGATGTGATTGTAGAAGCATTTGTGAACTTTACTTCGGAGATTACCTTGCTTACCGTTACACAGAAGAACGGTCCTACCTTATTTTGCCCGCCGATAGGTCATGTTCAGGAACGTGGTGATTATCAGCAAAGCTGGCAGCCGGCTGCAATTTCCGGTGCAGATGTAAAAGCAGCTCAGGAAATGGCTGAAAGGGTTACCCGCGAACTGGGAGGAGCAGGTCTTTGGGGTGTAGAATTCTTTATTTGCGAAGATGGAGTTGTATTTTCAGAATTATCGCCCCGTCCGCACGATACAGGCATGGTTACTCTTGCAGGCACTCAAAATTTTAGTGAATTCGAACTGCATTGCCGTGCTGTTTTAGGATTACCAATACCTGAAATTACATTGGAAAGAGTAGGAGCGAGTGCTGTTATTCTGGCACAGAGTGAAGGGGTTAATCCATATTTTGAAGGTTTGGAGCATGCGGCAGTTTATCCCAAATCTGATTTGCGTTTGTTTGGCAAACCAAGCAGCCGCGAATACCGTCGCATGGGAGTGACTTTAGCCTACAATTCTATCGGCACAGATGTTTTTACCTGCGTAGATCAGGCCAAAGAAATGGCGGCTTTAATTAGGGTGAAGAATAAGTAAGAAAGAAGGGTCTGGAAAAGTCGAAAGGTCTTGAAGAGTCTTGAAGGAGCCAAGTCGATTGTAATAATTCTCCCATTTTAAGGGGAGATGCCGACAGGCAGAGGGGTGTGTTTGAAGAAGTCTGGAATGGTCGAGAGTTAAAAAAAAATAGAAGAGGATGTTCATTGGTTTGAGCATTCTCTTTTTGTCAATATGGTATTTGATTTCGAATCGTTTGTCATCCTGAACAAGGTGAAGGATCTTTTCAGTAATCAGATCCCTCGGTTCCTCGGGATGACATAGAACCTGCAGCTAATTTATTGGTTTGAACATCCTCTTTTTGTCAATATGGTATTTGATTTCGAATCGTTTGTCATCCTGAACAAGGTGAAGGATCTTTTCAGTAATCAGATCCCTCGGTTCCTCGGGAAGACATAGAACCTGCAGCTAATTTATTGGTTTGAACATCCTCTTTTTGTCAATACGGTATTTGATTTCGAATCGTTTGTCATCCTGAACAAAGTGAAGGATCTTTTCAGTAATCAGATCCCTCGGTTC
>NZ_MVDE01000007.1 GCF_002843385.1 Labilibaculum manganireducens | reverse complement strand
ATCAATTACTAATGGATAGATTTTTAATTGTGTTTGGGATAAACCCAAACACGAAGAAAAATAAAGAAAAAGTCAGGCAACTCAATAATTTTGGTTTAATAGCTGCATAAAACTTAACGAACTATTGCTAAATGATACTGTTTAAAGTGATGCAAGTCATCAAACCAACTTCTTACTTGCTCTCTCATTAAGGATGTGTCTCTATCAGATAAACAGGTGAGATAGGATGACCAGGCATATTCGATGGGACTTTCGCAAAATCCATGATGTACCGGGTTATTGTGAATATAGATGATTACGCTTCTGAGATATTCTTTTGAGTCAATCAACTTCCTTTTAAAGGGATGCTCAAATAAGCTGCCTGTACGTTGATTCCTCTTGTTAAAAGCTTTGGAATAAGCATTAAATAGGTTAGAGAATTGTTGATTAATACGTTTTTCGATATTTAAACCTCGAAGGTTTTCAAGACCTTCGAGGTTTGATATAATTTCATCCTGCTTTTTTATCCGAACTAACAAATGAAAATGATTGCCAAGCAATACCCATGCATAGGTTTCTGCGATTGGTGAAATATACTTATCGTAAAGTCTTAAAAAATGCTCATAATTTGAATGCTCTGTGAATATAGGGCATGCATTAATACCACGATTATAGATGTGATAGTATTGCTGAGTAAGCAAAGGCATGGGAGAATGAGCCATAATGTTGTTGTTTTTAATTCTAAACCCTCAAGATTTTTAAAACCTTGAGGGTTTAACCAGTTAATTCAGTTGATTTTCGTAATCGAAAGCCATCATTTGATTGATGAGGGCTTGTTGAGCGTTGTCCATAGCATCAACCGACTCTTTTTTAGTGCGGATATACCCCGATGCTGCTAGAGATACAAATGTTTCGACACCCTTCATATCCTCTTCGATAATAGGTTCGGCGCGGTTTTCGTACTCCTCTTTTAGTTTGGCACGAATGCTACCTGCAATTCGGTTTGCATTGTCCGAAACAGATATTGCCAATGTCTCCATTAACGAGAATGTACGAGCCTGATTACTTGTAATTGTCCAGTTTACAATGGCGTGAGCAAGTGCAGGAATTAATTTTTCGCGTACAGGTTTTGGAGCAACTAAACAAGTGCCAAAAACTGTTTGGGTCTCTTTCCAACCTTCTTCACGAAGTTTAGCCTCGGTCTCTTCAGTAATTTCTGGCTCCAATTTATTTAGCGACACACAAAACAGGCGACGCATATCTATTGCCATATCTTGCACAAATAGACCTGTGGCGCGTCGTTGAGGTTTTAAATACTTACTTGTAAGACTTACCTGAGATTCTCTGTTATCAAGAAATTCCACTAATTCATCTTCTGTTAATACACGACCAGATTCATCTTTAACAACTACAATGTTATTACCTCTATCTTTTCTATCAAATGTTCCTGTTTCGACTTCTATACCTGCAAGAAGTGGATGAAGGCCTCGCATTGCTGAAATTGATAGCGGGCTTCTTCTTTTTATGACTTTTGAATCACCGCCCTTTAGAGCTTTCATCCAACCTCCAAGTAATTGGTCGGAGTTTGTTGGGTCGCAAGTTCCAAAAGCAACACCTTCACCATCAAATTCTAAGTTTTTTGTTTTTGCACTCTTCTTAACATTTGTATAAAAAGTTATTGGAGATGGAACTTCGTTTAAAGCCATAGATAGAGATTCCATTACAGAGCGTTTAATCTGTTGACCACTAGAAAAAGGCACCATACGATTATCGAATTGTGAATCACGATAAAACTTTTGTCCATCTGATACACAGAAAACTGTGTGTTCTGCTCTTTTAAGAGTTCTAATATAAATTGTGCTCATAATAATTTTTTTTTAATTGTTTGTTATTAATCTTTCTTGATAGGCATAATCAAATTTTAGTAAGACAAATAGATACCCAAATTCATCTTCTGGCATTAAATATACCTTGTCTCTTAATTCTTTAATTTTATCTGCAAGTTCAATTGGTACCATCGTTATAAATGTTGATAGTTCTTGTAAAAACTGACGTTTACTTTTTACACTTAAAAGTTTTTCTTCAATAAACTTTTTTTCTATTCTAGCCTCACTTCTATACTTAATAAAAGCTTTTGCTATATCTTCTGAATAATGAAGATTTTCTTCTTTGTTTTTTGTTATCATAGCTATTAACCAAGTTTTATATGTTCTAAATGTTACTATATTCTCGTAATCTTTATTGTTTGCATTTTCTTTGCGTATAGCATAATCATTGTCGCTTTCGTCCTTTTTTATCGATAGATTAGGCTTTGCCAACTTTAAGTTACTATCGTTACCAAAGTATTTGCGCAGGCCTTTTGGCTCTAAGGCTTGTAATCCTATTGATCCCAACTCGCAAGCATATTTTAAACCATTGTATCCAAATAAAGATTCATATTGATTAGAATCTTGCAAGGCTAAATTTTCTCCAAACAGAATTTTATAATAATCAATAAGTTTATTGGCAGAACTAAAGTGAAATGGATAAAAACCTAATGATTTATTATCTTTTGAAAAAGTGCCAACAAACCCAATTATTTGATCTTTACTTGAGTTTCTTGATATGCTAAATAATAATTTTGACCAAGGGATGGTATCAACACTAACGATCCCTGTTTTTTCATCTATCTTGAATATTCTATTTTTATGATTATTAATAATTACAAAATCATTTTCGCCTTTGTAATATTTATCATATTTGTAGGCTAACCATTGTCCATTCCAAGTATCAATCTGTTTAGTTTGATGTTTTATATTTAAATCATTTATTATTGTTCTATACACTATCCATCCTTCGTAAATATCAATAAGCAAATGTGGTTCATCAAAGTATATTGTATATGCTCCTTCAACTCCTATTCCTAGACCACTGCCAATCCAAGATAAATAGATATCATCTAAAGTGTTAGTTATGCTTAAATTTGATACTTGACCTGAAAAAACTGGAAATTCGTCCGATTCTGATGCTGGATATCCAATTACAATTGAACCATCAAAATCATTGTTTTCTTTAGATAATTCAGCTTTATTAATAAAGTCTGTTAGTTTTTTATTTCTTTCTTCTTTATTCAAAGTTTTTAAAAACTCAATCCCTTTTTTAGATAGTTTTTTCTTGTCATTTTCATAACAAAAGAGGAAATCTTCCCTGTTTTTTATATTTGTTTGGTAGAAAAGTAAAGCGTCATTATCAGTTTCAAACACCATGGTTTTCCCATCTTTTTTATATTTTGTTCTAACACCATAATTCCCTTTTGGATCAGAACTTAGCTCTTGCACAAAGGGTGAATTTGTTACCCATTGCATATACTTAGGATGATTAAAGAAATATTGAAAATACTCCTGCTCAAAAAACTCTTTGGCCGAGAGGTTTTTCTTTTCTCGTTGGTTCCACGCCTTTAAGAAAGTGCGTCCAATTGTTGCTGCTATCATAGTTAAATAGTTTTATCTATAAAAATGAATATTCGGGGTTGTAACTGCCTGCTTTAGCTTTTTCGGTTTCGAAACCCAGTTCGGCTGTGTATGCCGAATCGGGTATTATAAAAGGTCGGCTTCCACAGTTGAGCTGTCGTAATCCCTTTACTACCCAAAAGCGTGTGCTTATCTCCATTTGTATCCTTTCCTCATAGTTTTCCTGCAAATAATTTTGTTCGTCGGCTTCGCAAATGCAGCTTACACTATCAATCTCTAACAGATCTAAAAGAATTGCTTTTCGGTTATGTGTCAGCTTATCGATATTCCACTTACCAGTGTTTTTAAAAACAGAGTGACTCTCAATTTCGGTAAAATCGATATCTGGGAAAACAGCGTCAATTTTTTGTTGTAAACTAACTTCGGTTAAAACATCGGCATTTGGTAATACATTGTAACTGCGTTTTAATACATCAACATCGTATGGCAAAGCCTCTTTTTTATCGTCTGGCGGAGCAATAACATATACAGGTTTGTACTTGCCAATGGTGTCGTCATCTCGCTTTCGGTTAACACGTCCAAAACGTTGAATCATTCCATCAAGCGGAGCTGCTTCGGTAATCATTATATCAAAACTAATATCTATACTCACCTCAACCACCTGTGTTGATACCACAATACAGGCTTTGTCTGAAGTGTTAAACATATGAGTTGAATTACTATTTTCGTCTAGTCCTATAAGCTGACGCTCTTTAAGATCTCTGTCGCCACGTTTAAAACGGCTGTGAAGTAATAGTATCGGCGTATCAGGATATTTTTCTGATAATATTTTGTACTGGTCTTGTGCATTTCGAACTCGGTTGCAAACCACTAATACTTTTTTGTTATCGCTAATTGCTTCCGAAATCAGATCTTGTGCACTATTCCAATCGCTAATTTTATGGGTTGTATGTCTGTTAAATTTATCGAGCTCATTATTTTCTAACTTAACTTCAAGCACATTTTCTTTACCCAGTATGCCAATAATTTTATTGTACAAAACCGATGGCATTGTGGCTGTTCCAATGTGAATATTGCAGTTTAAGTGATGTAGAATCTCTACAATTTTCAGAACAATGGCTCTGGTTACATTGGTATATGAGTGTATCTCGTCCAGAATTACATCGCAGCCCTTTATGTCCATAAGCATTGCCTCGTAGCCGTTTGTTCCAAAAGCTATGGCTGCAATCTGATGTGGTGTAAGCACTTTAATTGATGCTCCAACATGACCTTGAATTATTTTCTCTTCGTGCGATTTACCATTTAAAACTATTGACGAAGCCGAGTGCAACAGACGGATGTCTAAATCGGGATTGTCCTTCAATAAATCGTTCTTTACCCTTTTGTACATGGCATTAATTGATGCCTGAAAAGGAAGCGTGTAGAATACTCTGCCCTTGCAGCGTCTAAAAAGATAGTCGGTTTTTCCTGCTCCTGTACATGCCACAACCATCGTGTGCTTTTTAGCAGAATCGGCGCTTATTAGAGATAATGGATATAGCTTGCTAGTACGTTTAAAGAAATCGAGATTTGGTTTATTAAATAGTCTGCCTAGGTATTCATCTGTTTTACCCGATAATGCAGATGCAAAATGGTCGGCTGCCATAAGTAATCCACGCCACTCCGAATAACCCTGTTCTTTTACTTTATCTTCGCAGTATTCAACAACTTTTGAATAATTATCCTCTGCCTCTTTAATGGTTATGTCTCGTGTTTCAACACCAAACGATTGTAGAATAGTTAATGCGTCGTCTTTCCATTTCTCCCACTCTTTTATATGTAACCCAAAAGGATTTGATTGCTGTTCTTCTAAATCTAGTAGGCCCTTATCTCTGGCATCATTAACAACCGATTTATGGTGAGCAATAACCATCTCTATTAGCTGTGGATGTATATTCTCATTAAAAAGAGATATAAAAAAGCAAGAGGCAATCTCGTGTCGGAAAGGTGTATCTGGTTTTTTGTTACTTGTTAATCGTGTCTGAAAAACTGTACTTGCTTTTCCAATATCGTGTAATATTGCACCTAATCTGGCAATATGTGGATCTAGATTAAAATGTGGTGCAATTTTTTCGGCTACCAACGCTACTAAATATAGATGCTCGTACAGAGTTGTCTGTTCGGGTAATCCTTTTGCCTTAATAAGTGTGCAGATTTGTTTCATTGTATTTTTGTTTTCCTAGGGATAAACCCTAGGTTGAATTTATTATGCCTTTCAGGCAATGTTTTTGTTTTTATCAATTCCCAAGGATAAACCTTGGGCTGAATTTATTATGCCTTTCAGGCAATGTTTTTGTTTTTATCAATTCCCAAGGATAAACCTTGGGCTGAATTAATTACGCCTTTCAGGCGGTGTTTTTATTATCATTAATACCTAGGGATAAACCCTAGGCTGAATTTATTATGCCTTTCAGGCATACATTAAGGCTGAAAGCCTTCTTTAATTCAGCCCAAGGCAACGCCTTGGGAATAGGATAAATACAACCCATGGCAACACCCTGAAAGGGCAGATTAATCGTTCCATAAATATCGCTCATCATATTCAACATTATACATTTTTAAGAACCGTATGTGCTCATCTTTAAATGTTTGTGTTTTATGATGTTCCTCCTGATTGGCAATATATTTTACAGTGCGATCGTGGACAGAAGGACTAACCGAAAAAGCCCCATAACCACCCTGCCAAGCAAAGTCTAAATAGTAATCGTCTAACGTCTTTATCCATCTGCTGCTGTGTCTTTTAATGTTCTCAACAAGCTTAGCTACTGCAATGTTTTTTGACAATACACACAAAATATGAACATGATTTTCGGTTCCATTAATTAATATGGGAATCGATTGATTACTATTAATAACAGAGCCCATATAAGCATACAAATGTTCCTTGTCGCATTGCCTAATATCTACAGATGTGTTTTTAATATGAAAAACAATATGAACATATATTTGAGATAAGGATTGACTCATTTTGCGTTATTTTTGCCGTTTAATAATTGCTTTTCACAGGTGTGCCAACCACTTTAAGGCTGCCATACATCGGTTCACTCTCTTTAAACCTATTGTATCCAACCAAAAACGATTTATTGTCTTTTTCAAAAACCAGTTCAAAACCTGCAAATAATTCTTCATCGGTATCAAATTCCTCTTTTGAAACCTTAATAATCTCTTCTGTTGGATATAGAATATCTTCGTTTCTACATAAGCAGATGTGTTGTCTGCTAGCTATTTCGGCATCTGCAAAATTCTTAAAAGCAAGAAATAGCGTTGGTTCAAGCATCACGCCACGAACAAGAATAGCATAAGGTCTAGAGTACTCCTTATTTGTTCCTCTTCCTTTCTCGTTCCATCCTCGCGGCTGTGTTTGCTCTTGTTGTTGCGAAATTTGTTTGTAGCTTAATCTATGCCCTGTTATTTTTTTAATATCGCCATCATCTTTGCCGTTATTTTGGTGTAATAATTCAGGAAATAATTTACGTTCTATTCCTGCAACAATCGAAGGCGTAAGAAATTGTTGAGAGTAAGTTTCGCTATCTCTTACTGCTGTCCATGGTTTAATAAAACCAAATGGACCTGTGTATTTTACTACATATATCTTTTCCATATGATTTATTTTAAAGCACCAAATCCAATTCCAGTACTATTTCCAATACCTACATTCCAAGCAAATTCTTTGGTTTCGGGCTTGCCTTGAATAATTATCGGGCACCAACTGGCACGAATTTTTATGATTTGACTGCCTTTTTTGTAATCGATTTTTTTAGTGCTTTTTCTGTGGTAGTTTTGATCGAAAGTTATTCTTAATGTTTTGTCTTCAGCTAAACCAGCATTTATCATTTTTGCGGTAAGTGTTTCTGCAAGAAGGTCTGGAGATTCTTTATCATCGAAATAGTAGAATTTTTTTCTGCCATTTTCCAGATTGCGCTGAATATAAATTGGACTTCCAATCTGAAAATCTGATTTTGTTGAAAATTCCGGATTCTCCTGCAAGATAATTTCACTTGCTTTCATGCCAAAAAACATTTCTGGATCGTTTTGAATTCCTGTTATTAGCAGTTTGGCTTGTTCATTATTCCAGCAACTAATAAAGAAACTGGCTCCGTTCGGGAAGTCTAATCCTTTTTTTGAAGCTTTAGCTCCCGTTAAATTAGAGAATGAGTAAAGTGAAATGGAATCGTGAAATTCGTTTTTTCCAAACCATTTGTGGATTGTACCTGTTAATAGGTGCAAATGATTAAAATCAATAGTTTGTTTTGAAGGTGTAGTTGTGATGTGTATTCTCATCTGTTTATTTTTTTTTCCAAACCTTCAAGGTTTTAAAAACCTTGAAGGTTTATCATTTAATTTATTTTTCAGCCTAATAATCCACCACCATACGGGCTTTTAGGTATCCGTTGTAGAAGGAAGAGTTGCGGCGTTTAAAAATTTTCATCAGGTTATCGAGCTGATTATCGAGCAGGTTTTTTGTTTCGTTAAAAAGTTCTTCGAGGCTTTTTGTAGCCATGCCCGATTTAATTTGGTATTCGCGCGGTTGTCCGTTCAGTTCCAGAAAGTGGTCGCAGTCGGCTTGCAGATCGGTAATTTGTTCGGCAGTAAGTCCGTAACCTGCAATTAGTACCTCTTGGTTTTCGCTGGCCGCAGTAATAATTTGTTTCACACGGCGCAAGCTGTCTTCGTTTTTCATTTTAAACAAGTCGGTAGCACTATCGCTCATTTTGTCAGCCAGTATCTGGTTATCGTTCATCAGGGCAAACACTTCAACAATGTCGTTTAAAATATCGGCCTTTTCACAGATTGTGTGTTTAAGTGTCAGTTTAATTTTCCCAATCGCCACCTGCGATTGTTCCTGCTCGTCGGCAGCATTGTCTACGGCCAGACTAATGGCATCAAGTTGGTTTTTTACTTCGCCGATTTTGGCAATGCTTTGCCAAACAGCAGAATTTGCGTTGAGATAGGATAGCGAGACATCTAACATGTGCTTGCTGTTCATTTGTCGTTGATTCATAACATTGTATAATTTAAAATTATTTATTTGTCCCCACGGATGGAAAATTCCATAAAGAGAGGAGTTAATTCGTAGTTGCGTACAGGCATTTCTTTGTTGCATTTGCCTATTTCCTTATTGTAAGCATCCATTTCTTTCGTGTAAGTACATGTTTCTTTCTTGTCAGCACCTGTTTCTTGTCTGTAAATGCTTTCCGTTTCACTGTAAGCGCTTATTTCTTTGCTGCAGGCAGGTGTTTCGTAAACTCATTTCCTCAATCACCTTTCGCAATTTCTTTCAATTTTCTCAAGCCAACCAAAACCACTCGAACTTTTCTCGCTGCATCCGGCATTCCAAATCATTTTTTGCACAGCAACAGGTGCTGTTAGTTTAAACTCAAACAAATTCCCTACTATCCTCGACTGTTCTTTGGTATCTGGTTTCATTACAAAACCGGCACGTTTAAAACCGCTTGTTTGCTTTAATGTTATTTGTTTTGAAGAAACGGATTCCTGATTCCTTGTATTATTGTATTTCTCAATCAGGTGTTTTACTGCAAAAGTTTCAAAACTTTCATCCTTAGGCGAAAGGTATTGAGGGTATTTATTATTTTCAGTTTGGCAGCTTACCACCCATGGCGTTTGTAAATGGTAGTGCATATTTTCAGTAAACTCGGGTTCGGGCAAAACTGCAGCATTAGCAACTTTAAAATCGATTCCATTAAATTTATCACCCAGATAAAATTCCTGTTGCATAAACAAGCCTTTTATAAAAGTGGAGGCCGCTTCGTTTACATCAAATGAAATTTGCAGCTTGATTTCATGAGCTGATATTTCGAAAAGTTTTTTCTCTTTCCATAGTTTTGGTTTTCCAAAATTCATTTGTGAGAAACAAAAAAGTTTGTAAAGTTTTGTTTCACTTTGGCCGTAGCCTTTCTCGTGCAAAAAAGAGGCAAAGTCTTTATCGGCTTGTTTCAGCACCTTGTAAATCCAGGCACTAATGTAATACTGGTAATCCATAGGCAACATGCGTTGCTTTGTGGTACGGTTCAATGTCAATTCAAATCTCATAGTATAAATTTATTCTACTGTTTTGTTCTGTTGTTGTGTTAGTGTGTTGTTTTGCAGTGATTTGTGTAATTTTCTCGTTGTAAGTTTAGAAAGTTAAGTAAATTTATAATAATTTCGATGTGTCAAATGTGCCAAGTTTATGAAAAGAGGAAATATGGCGTTCTGTCCCCCAGGTTTCGGCAAAAAATTCATCAGGGTTTTCTCCCTGCTTTCGTAGATGTGTAATTTGCGGGTAAAGGGTTTTCAATCCCTTTAAATCGAACCTGTCAGAGGCTAAGATCGGACAGTATTTAAATAACACCTGACAAATAATAATAAAATTGTTATATAAAATAAGAGGTTTTTATTTTTATTTGCGGGTATATTGTTAATTTAACACCTGCATTTTAAATCAGATGTTCGATGTCCAAAAAGAGAAAGAAAACAAATACTTCGCAAGTAAGAAAACGGGATAACAGTCCTCATAACAATCCTGTACTTAAAAAAAAATATTTAAAAATTTTAGAACGTATATGTTACCAGACCGATTGTGAAACTGCATTTAAACTTCTTTCAAAAGATGAAAAAAGTAATGCCTTCGGACATAGAGTTTATATAGGATCTATTAAGTTTAAGAACAAAAAGGCTGTTTCAAAAGATGCATTAGAATTCTTTACGAAGTATGTGCAGGATTTTTATGCTGACAGTATTTACAAACTGCAGCCGGATAGGGAAGTAGAACTCACCAATTTTGAAATTCTTGCAGGATTGCAATTTTTAACTTCGTTTGACAACTTGACAGGTGAAAGAAAAAATCAATTGCAGATTGCCTTTACTCCTATGCGGTTAAAATTGGGGACTTTGCAGGAAGCGATTAAGACAATTATTTTTCATTATACGATTACTGCCAATGGGACCAACATTTTTAACGATACCTTATACAATCTGAAGTTTGATTTTAAGGTGAAGGAATATCCAACACTCGGGATGCATTATTTTTCAACTTTAGAGGCTGTTCCGTGCCGTTCGGGTAATTATATCGAAAATGGTAAACTCAGGAAAGTATTTCAGTTAGGGTATTTGGATTATGGCTTTACTATGAATTGGGTGTCTGTACCTGTAAAAAGCCTTCAGGGAGTATACCGTGGTGATAAAAAGGAATTGCCGCTGTGTATTCAAAATCACGCCTATAATCGGTTGTTGGAGCGATTAAAACCTCTATCTGGTATGGATATTATCCATCAGCTTAGTTATACTTTACAAACTTCTCTTAAGATTGAAATCTACAAGGGAAATATCTTGATTCCGTATTTTCATATAAATCTAAAATGTGGTTATTTCTTAGGCGTAATTAATAAAGATAGATTGATCATTAAGACATTTTTATTTTTAACTCATCATTATACGCCCGAAGGTGATAAGCTGGAAAAAGTATTGGGTTTGAGTAAAGAAGAAATATCGTACTGGAAAATTGGCAGCCTTGAAAATTTCTTCGGTTCAAATTTGGAGACTAATCATGAAATGAGGAAAGCATTTGAGGATGCAGGAATAAGTCATTTATTTACTGTACAATCAATAGGCTGTGAAAAGGAGCAGAGAAATTACAATTGGGAAGCTTTAAACGCATACATCAATCAGGGGAAAACAGAACTATTTGATGAGGGAGCAGAAGATGAAATGCTTGAAGAATTGGTTGAGGAGGGGCTTGATGAGTAAGAAAGGAAAAAGGAAAACACCCGCTGTAAAGTACAACGAAAGTGTGGCCATAAATGTCAATTTTAATCGGATAAAACAAGTGTGCCAATTACTTGGTTGTGCCGATGCTTTATGCATACTAAGTCAGCAGGAGATAAAAGAAATTTACAGGCTTCGCATGCATTTTATGGAGCCGAAATTGATGGCAGGGCATAAGATCAGTAGAGAGAAAATGAAATACTACAAGCATTTCTGTCAGTTGTTTTGCCAGCAGGAAAAATCCGTTTTGGTAGAAGGACAAAATCCGGTTTCGGTGATTGCTATGGTGGCCGTTGAGCGGTTCATAGCATGGCACTCCTATGTTCCTGAAACAAGAGCTGCTGAAATCAAAAAGTCTTTGCATGTATTATTTAGGCATTTTGCTAAAATTGAAAACCCAATATCGGATTTGTATTGGAATTACAACAGGATACTTATTGTTTCAAATCCATTTACGACAACCATGCACACTTTCAAAACTTCATATGAATACAGAAAAGATGATGTGCATGGCTTGTATCATACTCTAAAGATATGTAGCGTTGAACCACGGGTTAGTAAAGTGAAAATAAATGGGATCAAAAGAATTGTTTATCAGATAGGCTGCCAAAGTGTAAATGATGAACCTCAATGGATCAGCATTTCGGCTGCGAAGTTATCCGGCTTATACAAAGGAGATGAGGAAGAACTTCCTGTCTGCATTCAAAATCATGCACTGATAAGATATCTAAGCCGGACTGCACCCATTGGAGAGGATGCTGCACAAAGTTACATCGGTATTAGTATGAGGAATAAAGAGCCTTTTATTTATCGTAGAAATGTATTGTTTCCGATTTGTTACAAAGATTTTAAGTTGGGGTATTTTATTGCCGGGCCGGTGGGTGACAAGCTTGTTATCAGCACTTTTCTTTTCGTGACACAGCGTGGCACTCCCGAAGGTGATAAGCTGGAAAAATTATCAGGCTTAAGCAAAGAGGAAATTACTTATTGGAACATTGCCAAACTGGAAGTGTTTGCTTCCAGCGAAATGAATCCTGAACAAGGAATTTTTACCCTTTTTAAAGAATGTGGTTTGGATTATCTTTTTGATGTGGCGAAACACATCAACAGAAACGAAAAAGACACCTATAATTGGGATGCATTTAATGAATACATGAGAAAAGGAAAAGCGCTGTTAGAAGATGATTTAGAGGAGATCGCTGATGAAGCAGACCTGTAGCAGGAAGAGATTTTAACATCTTGATGCTTTCATTCCAGATAAGAGCATTATTTTTTACAGATTTTAAAACGTAATGAGGCACAGAGCGCCGCAGCCTTGATTTTTTGTTTCTTTTGAGTTACTGATAACTAAGCTTTTCGAGCTCATAGAATACCCGTAAAATTTACGAATGAATAAAAGAACAGCCCGTCTGGCATGGGACACTTAACAATTTCAATAAAAATACAAAAACCAATCTGTCAACGTCTTTTTTCAGATCTAACAGCCTTTAAAATAAATCAACTTCTTATTGATTTATTTAAAACTATACCCGAAAAGGTATAAATCACTCCTGTAGATATTATTTTATACCCGATAAGGTATAGTTTTGTAGAATGTTGTATATTTATACCCGATAAGGTATAAATAATTAAATATCTCGCACATGTCATTATCTGTTTTCACAAAAGAGAAAAGAAAATTACTGAACCTGACTCAACAGGATTTGGCGGATAAAGCTGGAGTAGGAATACGTTTTATTCGCGACCTGGAGCAAGGCAAAGAATCTTTGCGCATGGACAAAGTCAATCAGGTCTTAAACTTGTTTGGTCAGGAGTTGGGGCCGGTTCCTGTAAGTAAAAAAATCTAAGTCATGCGAAAAGCAAAAGTTTATATGCACGATCAGTGGGCAGGCACCATCATCGAAAATGAAGAGGGATTTGTTTTTGCGTATGAGGAGGATTATCTCCAGTTGGAAAATCCGGAATCGGTGAGCCTAAGCTTGCCCGTAAGTGATAAACCATACAGGAGCACAAGTATGTTTCCTTTTTTCGATGGACTGATTCCCGAAGGGTGGTTGCTTGATATCGCAGAAAAAAACTGGAAACTGCGCGAAACCGATCGCATGGGTCTCTTACTAGCCTGTTGTAAAGATTGCATTGGTGCTGTCAGCATCATTGCTGTAACCAACAACGGATAACAGACATCTGAACTATAATGGAACCGTAATTCATCTTTTATCTCAAATCTCACATCCAATGCAAACAAACACCTGTCTATATTGCTACAAACCCTTACAGGAAGGACAAATTGATTTGCACCCTGCCTGTTGTAAAAAAATATTCAACACCAGGCTCGTGCCTCAATTGGAATATACTGAAGAGCAAATGCTGGAATTGGCTGATCAGGTCATTAAAAGTCAAATTGCAGTAACTGGAGTACAGCCAAAACTCTCTTTGGAAATTGCAAAGAATCCCGAAAATCATAAAGAAAGACGTTTTACAATTGTGGGTTTATGGGGGGGCTATATCTTAAAGCCACCAACAAAACAATTCCCGAATTTGCCTGAATTGGAAGATCTAACCATGAATTTGGCCACGCTTTCTAAAATCGAAACCGTACCTCATTCTTTAATTCGTTTGAAAAACGGCAGACTTGCCTATATCACCAAAAGAATCGATCGGGTAGAAGGCAGGAAAATTCATATGGAAGACATGTGCCAGCTCACCGAAAGACTTACAGAATTCAAATATCGGGGATCCTATGAGCAGATAGGAAAAGCAATTGCAAAATATTCTGCCAATCCAGGTTTGGATTTGGTGAATTTCTTCGAACAGGTTCTTTTCTCTTTTCTCACCGGAAATGCCGACATGCATTTAAAAAACTTTTCTTTGATTAATAATCCTGCGCTGGGGTATATTTTAACACCAGCATACGATATGCTTTCAACAGCACTGGTGATGGAAAATGATGATGAAGATCTGGCTCTAACGCTGAATGCGAAAAAGAAAAAGATAAAACGAACAGATTTCATTTCAGCCTTTAATCTGTTTGAGATTCCGAAAAAAACACAGGATAATATCTTTGCAAAATTTGAAAAAACGATCCCGTCTTGGTTTGATCTGATTGAAAGCAGTTTCCTTCCTCTCAAAATGAAAGAAGCCTATACCGCCTTGATTCAAGATCGCGCCCGTAGGTTGAATTTAAAAATTGAATAGAAAGTATGGTGTTCTCTCCCCGGGCATTGGCAAAAAGTCTGCCAGGTGTTTCTCCCCATAATAGGGATTATTTGTGCTGTTTGTTTTCCAAATGGGCTCTATGTCTTTAAAGAAGTAGTGGCACAAGCAAAAAGAATTTTCAGGTATTTACCTAACTTTAGTTTGGTGTTTTAGGAGGCAAAGCTTTTAAGCTTTGGTATTAATTTTTCGTGACTTCATCTGCATCCCATTAAATATGAGAGTTTAGTGCATGAAAAAAGCAGCTATTTATTAGCTGCTTTTTTTTTTGCGGAGAGAGAGGGATTCGAACCCCCGGTACCTTGCGGTACACATGCTTTCCAAGCATGCACAATCGGCCACTCTGTCATCCCTCCAAGCAATATCTGTTAGGATAATTGTGCGGGACAAAAGTAAAACAAAATAGCGGATTACAAAAGATATTATACGAAAAATGATTTAGAGCAGTCAATCGAATTTTACAGGTCATCAATTGTTTTTTGGAAATAGCTGTATATGTGGTTTTTATTGGGAAAAAGTACAATGATTCTGCTTCTTTTAATTTTGCAGTTGAGAGTCGGCTTTTTCTGCATCTTCAATTTGTTTCCCTTTTTCTAATTTCAATGTATATTGAACACTTTCCGGTATTTCATATTTGTAATGACTTACATATATAAGACTTACATTGCTGTGTCTGCATATTTTTTCAATAATGCGTTTGAAATTATTTTGTTGGTGAAGGTCTAATCCTTGAGTGGGTTCATCAAATATCAGTAATGGTGGATTTTTTACCAGTGCTCTGGCAAGGAGGCACAAGCGTTGAGTGCTTGCCGATACATTTTTGAATCCTTGAGTGGCAGAACTCTCAATTTCAAGAAGCCGCATCCAACGTTTAGCAATTTCAGCTTTAGCAGGATTTGATTTTCGGAAGAGACCTAAAGTGTTGTGAAATCCCGATTCAATTACCTGAAGGCACGAATTTCCATTTGGGAAATATTGAAAGAATTCAGGAGAGACGAAACCAATTTTCTTTTTAATATCCCAAATGCTTTCTCCGCTTCCTCTTTTCACACCAAAAAGAGATATGTTGTTAGCATATGCCTGAGGATTATCTGCGTTAATTAAGCTTAATAAAGTTGATTTCCCGGCACCGTTATGACCAAGTAATGCCCAACGCTCACCTTGCTTTATAGTCCAGTTCACATGATCAAGAATGGTGTGTTCACCATATTTAATCACTACATCTTTCATTTCAACAATGTTTTCGAAATTCTCTTGTTTGCTTGTTGCCAGCAGCATTTTAAGTTCCTGAGAGTCAATTTCAGAAATGGCTGAAAAACTAACTTTTTCAGGCTTAAATTCAGATCGGGTGAGACTGCTTGTAATTCTTCCTTCGCTCAGAACAGCAACATGAGTAATTGCTTCCGGAATTTCGTTGGGCGAGGTAGTCATAACAATACTAATACCTGAATCAGATATTTCAGTTATCAGATTATTAATGTCTGTTCTCATAGCAATATCGAGCCCTGTAAGCGGATTGTCCAATAGGAGCAGCGTGGGATTTTTCAGCAGCGCCTTAGCTATAAGCAGTCTTTTTGTTTCCCCATTTGATAGCTTGATAAGGTGTTTATTTTTTAAGTTTCGAAGATGTAAGCGATCCAGTACCTTATTGAGTGTCCACGTTTCGGGGGGTGCAGATGCTTCAATTTTTGAAAGATACTGCTCAACGGTTTGAGTGTCCTCCGAATCTGCAGAGTTAAAGCGTTGCTGATAATAAAAACTGGTGGTGTTGGATAAATTTGTAAAATTATGCTTTGTTGAGACCTGACTGATTAAACTCTTCCAGGTAAAAAGAATTTGATTTCCATCTCGTTTTTTTGTTTTTTCATCCAGCAATGGATGTCTGAATTCTCCTTGCGAGATATGAAATTTACCTGCAATTGTTTTTAGAAGAGCACTTTTTCCCGAACCACTTGCTCCGATTATCGCCCAGTGTTGCCCTGTTTTCACCGAAAGATTAATGTTTTCAAGAAGAATCTGATTAAGATACTGTACTCTTACATTCTCAAAAGAAATAATGGTTTGATTGGTCATAAGAAGTTTGTCCGGGCAAATTTTCTGCAAGTGGTAACTTTGGAGTCATTCAATTTTTATCGAAGTAAAGATAATTTATCTTTTTAGGATTTTAATATTGAAAGATGAAATTCAACAGGCAGTAAATTTTATCTGTTCCTTTTCCTGTTTTAAAATTTAGCACATAAAACGAAAGTTTTAAATGAATGAAACACTTTTTACTTGTGAAAAGTGTTTTTTTAGTGAGTGGATGTTTATGGGGCTCCGGCGAGTTCACGCAATAAATTATTAGCGGCCAATTTTCTTTTAAGATTCGGGTGTTTTACTCCAGATAAAATACTTCCTCTAAAGGAATTGAAACGGGGGAGTTGTCTGCATTGGTTTTCATTATATCTGCCATAAATTTCCACCATTTTTTAACAACTTCAGTTTGTCCTAAATCCTGCGAGCCTCCGTTGCTGCTTAGCTTTTGAAATGCAAATAAAGTATTTGTTTCTTCATCTATAAAAATGGAGTATTCATTTACTCCAGCCTCTTTTAGTAATTGTTTAAGCTCTGGCCACAATTCACTATGGCGTTTTTTATATTCTTCTTTCTGACCTTCGTTGAGGTGCATTTTAAAGGCTAATCGTTTCATTTTTTATGGAGTTTTGTATTTGGAAATTAATTTATTCAAAAGGATATAATGATTTACCGGAAGTATTGTCCAGAAGATTATGCAGTATTTTCTCAGATACTTTAAATGCAGTGCCGTGTCGAATGCCTCTTGGTAAATTAATTGATTCTGAAATGTCTTCCCAATTTTTTCCATCAAGTGAACGTATGGCACCATATTTTTTGTCTCTGTATTTATCGAAGTAGATGTAAATGTATTTCCCAATTTTTAATGGAGTTGGTCCCTCTACCCAGGAGTTCCCCGAAATATTATCAGAAACCTTTGTTGGGAACCCATCGGCCAGATTTTTTGTGAAAACAATGCGTAAATTTTTCTCTTTAGGAACCGACATTTCATTTTTAATAACCATCATGTAGGTTGAATCGGTTTTAAGAATGGCTCCATCGATGACACTAAACCCCGGATCATAAAAGAGAGATGTGGGAGAGAAAGTTTTAAAATCAGTTGTAGTTGTGCAATATAGTCGGTGATTTAGCCCTTTTTCATTGCTTGTGGTTTCAATTTCCGGGAATTGTCCGGGAATTGTCGATGCCCAAACAATATAAAATAAATGGGATGCATCATCAAAAAATACTTCGGGAGCCCAGGTGTTTCTGGTTTCTTTTAAATGCTCCATTACAGGGATGTTTTTTTGTTCCGACCAGTGAATTAAATCTTTTGAGGAAGCGTATCCAATTCCTTGATCCCACCATCCTGTTGTCCAAACAAGACGAAATATTCCATCCTTCCCTTGGGTGATGCTTGGGTCGCGCATTAAACGATCTTTACCAACAACCGGTTTTAATAATGATTTACCATCCTTTACTGTTTCCCATTGATGGCCATCGTAACTATAGGCCAGATGAAGCCCATCCTGACCATTGTTTGTGAAATAGGAAAATAAGTAAACGTCTTTGTGATTTTCAGAACATCCAGGCAAAAGGATTAAAAGACAGATGATTAGTTTGAAGAAATTAAAATTGATCATGAAAAATATAGTTATAAAAAATTTATTACAAGATAAATGTAAGGATAATTATAATCATGGATTATCATACAAACTCCTGTAAAAAATGCCGTTTTAGATGGTATTTTTATTTAATTGTCTATTTTTAATTTTTGTAGTACAGTTGTTGCTAAATCAAAGAAAACAGTATGTTCTTAAGGGATGATAAAATGAATAAAAGGCAAAATATTTTCATTGGAATATTTACAATTTCTCTTTTCTTTTCTTCCATGCTATGTGCCCAGGAATCCATACTATTTAGTCAGATTAGTACCAAAGACGGATTGCCTCAAAATACAGCCCGAAGCATTGTTGTTGATAATATGGGTTTTTTGTGGGTTGGTACTCTGGATGGTTTGGTGCGGTATGACGGAACCCGGTTTATAACCTACAAACCAGAACCCGGAAGACCCAAAAATATTACCGATCAAAGAATCAGAAGTATTCATGAAGACAAGGACGGTTTTTTGTGGATTAAAACTTATGATAATTCATTTAATTGTTACAATCCCAAATTGGAACGTTTTATCGAATTTAGTTACGAAGGAAATACAGTACCGCTTTTGTTCACTAATTATTTGGAAACCCAAAAAGGGGAGGTTTGGTTATGGGGCGATAGTGGTTGTGTTAAAATCGAAAAAAATATGGCGGGGACACCTGTTATTGCTTTTCATGCTGGATCAAATTCAAGCAAACTATCAGATAATAAAGTGAATTTTGTGTTTGCAGATTCTTTAAACAATGTATGGGTTGGCCGCGATTCGGGATTAAATAGAATTGATTCATTGGGCAATGCAGATGAGTTTTACAATCAGGAGAATCTTGGTGCTTTCCGAAAGGCGATGCAGTTAAATTCAATTGTTTATTTTATGTCCGATGATGTGATTTGTCGTTATGATTTGAAGAAACATCTGTTTTTAGAGGCATTTAAATCTTCGGAGCGATGTTCTCTTCGGGATATGGCACAGCTGAACAAAGATAATTTGATTGTTTCATCATTGGAAAAAGGATTGTATAAAGTTGACGTAAATACGGGTGTATTTTCTAAAAATCCTTTAGGTAGCTCAAACCCTATTATTGTGGCTCCGCGTATAATTGTTGATGCCGGAAAAGGCATTTGGGTGTATGATGATTCAGGACGGATGATTTATACTAATCCTATTACAGGCAAAACCAAAGAGATGCAGTTGATATCACCGGAGGTAGCCAGTGTTATTGATGATGGAAGATATAATGTTTTAATTGATTCGGAAGGAATTTACTGGATAACCACCTATGGAAATGGGTTGTATCAGTATAATGTGGAGAATGATGTATTAACCAATTATTTGTATGATAAAGTAGAAAACAGCCCGGCTTCAGATTATTTATTATCTATTGATGAAGATCGTTTTGGAAATTTGTGGATTGGCAGTGAATATGCAGGTGTTATTAAGGTTACCAGAGAAAAATTTGATGTAAAATATATTATGCCGGAAAAGGATGAATCTATTGTTGCAAGTAACAATGTGAAGGTGATTTTTAAAGACTCAGACGGTAAGATATGGTTGGGTACAAAAAATGGCAGTCTGTATATATATGATGATCAGCTAAAAAATCAGAAACGAATTGAGAAAAACATTAATCCCTATACCATAGTTGAAGATGACAAAGGACGGATTTGGGTAGGTACCAAAGGAAATGGTGTGTATATATACGATAAAAAATCGTATCAGCAATATCAACATTTTGTTAATGAGGAAGAAAAAGTCAATAGTTTGTGCAGTAATTCCATATTTGATATCATACAAGACTCAGAGAAAAGAATTTGGATTGCATCCTTTGGCGGAGGTATTGATTTGGTAGAGGAATCGGGGAACCGTTTTCGGTTTAATCATTATTTAAATAACAAAGGGAATATCAGTTTTGTAAGATGTTTACTGGAGGATAAAAAGGGACTTATTTGGGTAGGTACTTACGAAGGATTGATCTGTTTCCAGCCGGAGGAATTCATTAAGGATCAGAATGTATATACAATTTATACATACAATCCAGGACATCCGGAAGGTTTAAACTGTAATGACGTAAAAGCGATTTTTGAAGATAGCAGAGGCGAATTGTGGATTGGAACTGCTGGCGGGGGATTGAATTTATTTGATGCTGACAGTCCTGATAAACAGGGTTCTTTCGTAAAATACACAAAAAAGGAGGGACTTCCGTCAGATATTATTACCTCCATTTTGGAAAGTAAGGATAGTGTACTTTGGGTAAGTACAGAAAGTGGTTTAACGCATATAGAAAAAGGGAAGAATGCCTTTTTAACTTATCAGTTTTCGAACAGTACGTACGGCGATTTTTATAATGAGAATGCCTGTTTATTAAAAGAAGACGGCGAAATGCTGTGGGGAACTTTAGATGGCATGTTAGTACTGAATCCTGCCAGCATTGTTGTCAATCAAACAGTTCCTTTGGTTCAGTTCACCGATTTTTTTGTGAATGATCAGCGAATTGAAGCGGGGCAGGCTGATTCACCGTTAAAAGAGTCAATAAGTATTACAGATAAGATTGTGCTGGAACATGATCAAAATACTTTTACA
Source organism: Labilibaculum manganireducens (assembly GCF_002843385.1). Taxonomy (GTDB): domain Bacteria; phylum Bacteroidota; class Bacteroidia; order Bacteroidales; family Marinifilaceae; genus Labilibaculum; species Labilibaculum manganireducens. The sequence goes on along the minus strand of NZ_MVDE01000007.1, from coordinate 171,704 downwards.
CTTAATTTTGCCTGTTTAGATATAACAGACCCTTCAAGAAATAAATATACATACAATCTGGAGCCTTACGATCAATATTGGAGTTCTCCAAACAGCAACAATTGGGCTACCTATAAAAATATGCCCAGTGGCAATTATAAGTTTCAGGTAAAAGGAGCTAATGCTGACGGCGAATGGAATAATGAGATAAGAACGTTTCAAATTACTGTTTTACCTCCTGTATGGAGAACGAATTATGCAATAGCTTTGTATATTCTAATAATTCTGGGAATAGCATTTGTAATTATTCGTTTTTTATTGCGAATCAGTTCGCTTAATAATGCTGTTAAAATGGAAAAACAGTTAACGGATTATAAACTGCGCTTTTTCACGAATATATCACATGAATTCAGAACGCCGCTTACTTTAATTAAAGGAGCTGTTGAAAGAATGAATGATATGAAAGAGCTTCCTGCCGAAGTCTCTAAAAATGTCAGCTTGCTTAATCGCAATACGACTCAAATGTCGCGATTGATTGATCAGCTGTTGGAATTCCGCAAACTGCAGAACAATGTATTGACTCTAAATCTGGAGATGACGGATATCTCAGATTTTACCCGTAATGCGTACTATGCTTTTAAAGAAATAGCGTTTCAAAAAAATATAGAATACCAGTTCGAAGGGATCAATGGGAAATGGGATTTTTATATCGATAGAAATAAAGTTGAGAAAATATTGTTTAATCTGCTTTCCAACGCCTTTAAGTTTACTCCTGCAAAAGGAAAGATTACCTGCAGAGTAGTTAGGGATGCTCATAGCGGGAATTGCATAATAAGTGTGATTGATACAGGAGTTGGTATTCCCAAGGAAAAAAGGGAGTTTCTTTTTGGCCGTTTTATGAAGTTGAATACTTCGGCAGAAGGAACCGGAATTGGTTTAGAGTTGGTGAAAGAATTCACTGAAACTCACAAGGGCAAAGTGAAATACAGCCCAAATCCAGAGGGAGGTTCTATTTTTACGGTTGAATTACCTTCTAAAAAAGAAGTGTACAGCGATGTTAAATTTTTAGATGTTGTAGATGCCGCTGATAAAGAAGTGGTTCAGGCGGAGCACAATGAGGATCACGTTATTCAAAGACCCGTTAATCCGCATCATTGGAAAATATTGGTTATCGATGACAATTATGATATTAGGGAGTATTTGAAAGACGAATTGCAGCATCATTTTGATATTGAGTTGGCTGCAGATGGTAAAGAAGGATTGGATAAAGCAATTGAATTGAACCCAACATTGATAATCTGCGATGTAAAAATGCCGCAAATGGATGGCTTGGAAGTAACCCGAAGGCTGAAAGATAATTTTGAAACAAGTCACATTCCAATTATTTTACTGACTGCCATGTCCTCAGATACCATTAAGCTGCAAGGAAGCGAATGTGGTGCCGATGAGTATATTATGAAACCTTTTAGTTTTAAATATTTACTATCCCGGGTGTATTCTTTAATTGATCAGCGGGAGAGGCTTAGAAAACGTTTTTCTGTTGATATTGAGGTTAAAAAAGGATTGTTAAGTCAGGGGAATAAAGATCAGGCATTTTACGATTTAATTAATGAAATTATCGATAAGCATCTTGCCGAGCCAAGCTTTACTGTAACTGAGTTTACAGAACTGGCAGGACAAACCCGAACCATATTTTATAAAAAGGTGAAAGGCCTCACTGGGTATTCGCCTAATGAATTGATTAAAATAAAAAGAATGAAGAGAGCTGCCGAGCTAATCATTGAAGATAAGTACAATGTATCTGAGGTTTCCTGGCAGGTAGGAATTGAAGATCCATTCTATTTTAGTAAGTGTTTTAAGGCACAGTTTGGCTGTGCTCCTTCAAAATATGGAAAGTAAAGATTATAGCTGAAATTACATGCTTAGAGTACGATTTTACTGGTAAATCCATAGGGTGAGAATTATCTTCGGAAAATCTTTTGATACAATATTTATGCTTTATGAATAAAATTTTATATGCGGTAGTTGTACTGATTTCGGTACTATCCTGTCAACAAAAAAAGACGGACTTTTACACCATTGCAGGATCTTCCTCCACAACAACTATCTACGTGAGCGGACAATGCGATTCCTTACTTCGCTGGGCTGTTAAGGATGTTGCTCAGTCTGTTGAAAGTATTACAGGAACAAAATTGCTTATAAAAGAGGCGAATGAACTTCCCGAAACAGAAATAGGGGGGAATTCGATCATAGTAGGTTTGTATACTGATGAGTTATTAAAAAATGAAAAGTTTATTGAAGATAAAGACTGGAAAGATGTCTGGGAGCAGTTTCTGATCAAGCAGGACCGCGGAAAATTATTTATTGTTGGAAGCGATATCCGGGGAACGGTTTACGGACTTTTTGATATGGCTGAACGGATAGGTATTTCGCCATGGAATTGGTGGGCTGATGTAAAACCGCTGCCACGGGATGTTGTAAATCTTACTTTGCCTTCGGAAGGTATTTTGCAATCTCCGTCGGTGAAATTCAGGGGCATTTTTTTAAACGATGAAGACTGGGGACTTCAGCCTTGGGCGGCAAAAACATTTGAACCGGAAACCGGCGATATCGGGCCTAAAACGTATGAAAAGATTTTTCAGCTGCTGCTGCGTTTAAAGGCAAATACCATTTGGCCGGCGATGCATCATTGCACAAAACCATTCTTTGCCACCGAAGGCAGTAAAGAAATGGCTGGGAAATACCATATTGTACTGGGTTCGAGCCATGCGGAACCAATGCTTCGGAATAATGTCAGGGAATGGGATCAGCAAAAGAATGGGGCGTTTAATTATTTCAGCAATAGTAAAAATGTACAGCAATATTGGCAGGATCGGGTAAAAGAGACAAAAAATGCGGGCAATGAATGTCTGTATTCAATGGGCATGAGGGGAATTCATGATTCTAAAATGGAAGGCGCATCGAGTCAGGAAGAAATGATTGATATGATGCATACCATAATTAAGGATCAGAGAGATATGTTAGCAACTGCCTTAGAGAAATCAGTGGAAGAGATTCCTCAGGTACTGGTGCCTTACAAAGAAGTGCTGGATTTGTATAACGCCGGATTGCAGGTGCCTGACGATATTAGTTTGATGTGGTGCGATGATAATTATGGTTACATCCGAAGATTGAGCAGCAGGGAGGAACAAAAACGTTCCGGCGGAGCAGGTGTATATTATCACCTTAGCTACTGGGGACGGCCTCATGATTATTTGTGGTTGAGCACAACACAACCAGGTCTTATTTGGTACGAAATGACCCGTGCCTATCAAAACGGAGCCAAAAAGATATGGATTGCAAATGTAGGTGACATTAAACCGGCAGAGTACAACACCGAATTTTTTCTTGATTTGGCCTGGGATATCAACAGTATCAATTCATCAGGCGTTAAGGATCATTTAAGGGCTTGTTGTGCACGCGATTTTGGCGTTGAAAATGCGGATGGTATTGCTGATGTAATGCAGGAATATTACCGTTTGGCATTTTTGCGCAAACCCGAATTCATGGGCTGGAGTCAAACGGAACCAACCACCAAAACTCATTTGTCAGCCTTCAGTACCGATGCCAATGATAATGAGTTACAGCGGCGAATTGATGATTATCAGCAATTGGTTGATAAGGCAGATCGTGTAAAACAGTCCGTCAGTACAAATCTGCTGGATGCCTTTTTCCAATTGGTTGAATATCCTGTTAAAGGTGCTGCTTTAATCAATCACAAGTTTTTGTATGCACAACTGGCTGATTGCATTGCTGATGAAGATGATAAAGCAATATATCAGAGCAGGTCGCAGGATGCTTATCACAAAATTGAAGAACTAACAAATTATTATAACAAAGGCATGCTTTCGGGGAAATGGAACGGAATGATGAGTGCTGCCCCACGAAATTTACCGGTTTTTGCAATGCCTGATTTTAGTGCTGAAACAGTTATGAAAGACACAATGCATTATCAGTTAGATATAAAACCTGTTTTTATTCAGGCAAAGGATTATACCAATTGCAGAGGTAGGAATGATTATAACTGGCAAAGCATTGATGGTTTAGGCAGCAGCGATGCTGCAATTACCCTTTATCCGTTATCAATTCATACTTTTAAAGGGGAGTTGCCCTTTGTTGAATATGAGTTTGAGAATGATCAGCCGGGAGAATATGAAATCGAAATTAGATGTTTGCCAACTCATTCTAACAATTTCAACCATGAGTTAAGGGTTCAGTTTGATGAAAATAAGCCTGAAGTTTACCCGTTAAATACCAAAGGCCGCAGCAATGAATGGAAAACAAATGTATTGCGGAACTTTGTATCGGTTAAAAGTAAGCTTGATATAACAAATACAGGCAGGCATCAAGTAAAGATATTTGTAAATCAAACGGGTATCGTGATCGATCAATTGGCGGTTAAGCAGGAAGCTTATCCTGCTTATTATGAAATTCCGAATAAGACGAATTAACTCTGAGCGAAACAGGAAGCAGCAAGTCTTTTACAGCATATGAATCTATGCGTGCACGGATCAATTATTTCTCAGCAAAATTAAGCGACAGAACTACAGCTTTTACAGCCGATCTGTCGCTCTTTTTTTTGTATTGAGCTATCCGCCCAAACCCGACTTCATTTTTTTTGCTTGATTTAAAAAGCGAAGCTGCCGAACAAAGTGAGACCAAGAACATCCTAAAAATTAAAATCGTGAATAAAAAAAATCAAGGATGCTTTTAAAATAACTTCCTTATTTATCTCACACTTAAGTGTGGCAGGGCGATTTTCGAACAAATTCTCAACTTCCCGGTCTTACTAAAGCGTCGAGTTAAAACAAAAGCTATTTAAAAAATGCCGAAAATGCATGGCGCATAAAAACGAGCCCTGCAACTATTTGTGTAAAGAGGAGAGAAAGAAGGGGTAGTATTTGCCACGACCGCTGCAGTCGTAGTACTATACCGGTAACCGTCGTGGTACTGTACCAACAACCGTCGTGGTACTATACCGGTAACCGTCGTGGTACTGTACCAACAACAGTCGTGGTACTATACCAATGACTGTCGAAGGAAAAACTATAAAAAAAGAGGCTGCCTTTTAATAAGACAGCCTCATAAACATTACAAAATGGATTGACTACTATTCTTTAAAATCAAAATCCAATATCATTCTAATTCCTTCGTCACCTACTTTTATCCGGATATTTCCCGGCTGACTGTGAGGTCCCTGCATGGATATTGGTTTGAAAGATTGAATTGCTGGAATATCGTATAAAAATGAGATATCACCCAACGGGAAGACCGGCATTGTGTGTCTTCCTTCCATTCTTCCTTTGGGTTCTTCGGGGGTCAGCATTCGTAAGAATACGCCGTCGCTTTCAGAATATACCGTAAATGGAGCCTCATCAGACTGTATGGCAGCCCAATATAAATTGGCATGAAAGCCTTTGAATTCAGGATAAGTTAATCCGTATTCACTTTCTCCGGTAATTGTGTTGTTGTAATCTTTTTGCCAAAGATCATAATTGGTTCCTTTTACTCTGTTTTTCCAAACCCGGTAAGGACCACGGCCAAACCATTTCATTCCTTTCACTATTTTTTCGGGGTACGAGAAGGTCAAACCAAAATTATTTATTTCATTGTCGGTAAATGCATCGTCAAAGCCTTTGCCTCCGCCAGCTCTGTTCAGCATAACAGCATTCATATTTAAAAGTCCTTTTGCATCCATTGTCCAAACAATAGAATCGATACCACCCAGATATTTGGCAACAAACTGAGCGCTGTGCAGATTTTGTTTTGCATAGCATTCTTTGTATTGAATTTTCATGCCTACAGCAACAGGTCCATTGGTAAAAGGAACAATTCCTTTTTGGTTTTTTACCTGTAAAATTTGACCATTTTGCTGATTAAATGATACAGAGACTCCATTTGCTTCCAATGTTGTAATGCTGTCCGTTTCAGTAAGTTTTACATCTCCATCTGCGGTTTTACCTGCATGTTGTAATTTGAAGTATTCACCGGCGTATTTTACAGGCCAGCTCCAGTTGCAGATTTTATGCCCGGCAGGATCGAATGCTTCAATCTCTAAAACCGTTGCATCAAAGAAATCAGCCGGCAATTCCATTTTGGCAAAACCTGTTTCGCCAGGATCTATTTGTGGAAGAGAAACAATCCCCTTGCCTAAAATCTCTTTTTTAGATCCTTTTAAAGGAGAATTAATTTTATACAGTTGATAAGTCATTTTACAGTCCTTTAAATTGGTATAAAGGAATTTGTTCGATACTGTAAATTTACCATTAAACGAAGGGGTGATGTATAGCTTTTTGAACTGAATAGGAGCCCAAACCTCACGAACGGTAAATACACTGCCTTCTTTTTCCCGGTAAGGCCCAACAATACCGTCGGGAGCTCTAAAGTCGTCAGAGTCTAAAATGCCGTTTTTATCAGTACGTTTCACAGCATTATCAGCAAACGACCACATAAAAGCACCTGCAAATAATGGGTGAGAGGTCCAGTTGTCCCAAAAATCCTCTAAACCTGCACCAAGTCCCTGATCATACATTCCATGCATGAATTCGGTTGGCATAAATACTTTATAGCCGTTGGTCAATCGTGCAACCCCGGTTAAGTAGGCAGGGTAGTGGTGGGCATCAATTCCATTAAAGTCAGCCCAAGGGTGAATTACATGTCGGTTCTGAGGATCGTAATCGGCAAAATGCTGATCAAGATCGTAGTTCCAGCCTCCTTCATTGCCATTGCTCCACAATACAATACATGGGTGATTTACATCGCGTGTCAGCATTTCTTTCTGCAGTTTTGATCCCACTTCGGTGTCGTAACAGTTTTGCCATCCGGCCAATTCATCGACCACAAACAAACCGATTGAATCACACATTTCCAGAAAGTGCTGATCCGGCGGGTAGTGAAAACGAACAGCATTAATGTTCATTTCTTTTAGTAAAAGAGCATCGCTTTTGCTGATTTCACGATTGGTGGTTCGTCCTCCTTCCGGATAAAATGAGTGGCGGTTGATCCCTTTCATTACAATTTTGGTATCATTCACATAAATACCATCTTTTGCCCTGAATTCAACCGTTCTAAAACCAATTCTCGACGACCACTCGTGCAAAGTTTTATTGTTTTGGCCGATTAATTTTAGGTGCAGTTTGTAAAGTTGAGGATTCTCAGGATTCCAGCTGATAACATCATCCCATTTTGTGCTGATGTGTTGTTTTTTGCCATTCTGAGTCAATGGAATGGTCTTAGACGCAAATTTTCCTTTTCCTGTTAAGGGTTCAATGCTGGCAATAATTTTACCTGATTTTATTTCCTCAGACAAATCAATGTCAGCCTGTAAACTCCCGTCGGCTTTTGCATCCAATGCCACATGATTCATTGCTGTTTTAGGTTTTGCCTCTAAATAAACCGGACGGTAAATGCCGCCGAAAGTCCACCAATCGGCTTTTCTTTCGGCGTTGTTGATGCTGTTGTTTGCCGAGTGTTTGTGAACAATTACCTTAAGATCATTCTTTTTTTCGGTAGTGATTTTATGGGTAATATCGTATGAAAAACGATAAAACTCGCCTTGGTGCATATCTCCGGCTTTTTCTCCGTTGATGAATACTTCGGTATCCGTCATGGCACCTTCAAAAACAATCGAAATTTGTTGTCCGCTCCATTTTTTTGGCACCTTAAATGAGTATTTGTAGGTGCCGGTTTCTTTCGAAGGTTCAACTCCCTTTTTCTTGTACCATCTGCCATAAGTGTATTCTCCAAAGCCCTGCAGTTCCCATTGCGAAGGAACTTCTATCTGACTCCATTTTTGGCTGTTTTGACCAGCCGAGCAGTAAAAATCCCAGGTAACAGTATTTCCCAATCCAGTTCCTGATAAATATTGCCGTTCAGTTTGCTGTCCCGTTGCGCAGAAACAGGTTAACAAAAGCAGGTAGGTAATGAGTTGATGTTTCATGTGGTATGTATTATTGTTTGATATTAAGCTTGTCTTGGAAATGTTATGAGTTATGAGTTATGAGTTATGAGTTGTGCCCAAGAACCTGCAACATATAACTTTTCAGCTAATTTAATTGTTTTCAAGATTGATATTTTTGTTGTTTTCCAGGAGCAAATCATCGTTTGATTTTATCTTAAAATGTTCACATTTCCAGTTTTTGGCATATTTGATTGCACCTGAATTTTCACCTTGTATTGTTACATTGCTGAAATTAAAGTCTTCAATAGTACTGCTTTTAATTCCAACAACATTGATACAGCGTTTAGCTCCGGTGGCTTTAATATTGGAGAAGGATATGTTTTGGAACTTTGGAGTTCCATCCTTAGGATCAACATAGGCCAGCATTTTTTTCCAATGCTCAGGCAGTGTTTTATTCTTGTATTCTTCAGGAAGCAATGATGTGCTGTAAGCCGGATTCCAGTCCAAATCAACAGACAGAGGATATTTAACCTTATTCATGGTGATATTTGCCAAATGAATATCCTCGATTTTGCCTCCCCGTTGAATCGTACTCTTAAAACGTAAACCAAAAGATGTGCCTTCTGCTGTTAAATTGTAGGCAACCACATGTCTGATGCTGCCTGATGTTTCGCTCCCGATTGTAAAAAGTCCGGCTCCCATACCTGCATAACAATCTCTGATTACAATGTATTCACAAGGCCGGTTTACCCGAAGACCATCGCTGTCGCGTCCTGCTTTTAAACAAAAGTTATCATCATTGCAATTGATATTGCTGTTTTGAACCAAAATAAACGAAGAGGAATCAATATCCACACCATCAGTACTTGGTCCGTGCCCCTCTATATTGTTACTAATAGTAACATCATTAACGGTTACGTATTTCGAGTACAGAATATGAAGACTCCAAAAGCCCGGCTGATACAGTACAATCCCATCAATAGTGATGTTTTCAGAATCAGATATTAGTATTCCCCGAGGTCTTTCACAATCGTAATCTACAATCCAGCGAAGTCCTTTGGGTTCATATTCCCTGCGCATGTTCCAGTATTTATCCCAAAACACTTTTCCTTTGCCGTGAATTGTTCCATTTCCTGTAATGGCAGCATTCTTTTTGTTAATAATATTAATGAGTGCAGCCGGCCATTTCATCTCAATTCCTGCAACACGGGTATCAATTTGTTTGTAATCTTCCAGATTCTGACTCCCGGTCAGCATGGTTCCTTTCGGAATGTTGAAATTAACGTTGTTGCCGATAAAAAGCGATCCTGTTAAATAAACACCGGGTTTAAACGTTACTGTTCCTCCTCCGGCAGCTTCTGCTTCATCAAGTGCTTTTTGAATGGCTTTGGTGTTTAAAACAAGTGCATCTCCAACAGCCCCGTAATCTTCAGCACGAAACACGGTTTTCTGATCCGGAAAAGTATGGCTGCCTGCATTTTCCATCCAGGTAAATTTAGGGATTGAAGAATTATTCTGCCCCAATGCGCCAAATCCGCAAAGTAGGAGTATGATAAATTGTAATGACTTCATAGGGTATTTAAACTTTAATTCGAAAAGTTAACGGGTATTAATTTTACTTCACTGTTTAAGCCGGCAGGCATTGTTTTCCAATTTGCGTAACCTGTTTTTTTGTAATTAAGGTCAACGATATTAATTTCCTTGAAAATACGCCATTGAACTCCTTTTTGATCTAAACTTGCGATATGATTGGCTGGTAAACCTGTTACCTCTATTTCTATTGCATTAAGACCGTTTTTAAGGTATTTGCCAACAGAAAGTTCGTAGGGTACCGACCAGAGTGTTTGAATATCAACATTATTCAGTCTTACTCTGGCTGTTTCTCTCACATCACCCAAATCAAGAATCCAGTCATCAGCCGTTTTTTTATTTACCGTAAATGTTGTTGAATATACGGCTGTACCCATATTTTCTTTGACCTCAGGAATCTTTAGATCGGTCCAGGGAACTAATTTTGGAATAGCAAAGGTGTCGGTGACAGCAGGGATGCTCTCTTTAAAGAATATTTTCCAGTTGTTGTTCAGCACAAATGGACTTCCTGTTTCTTTAAGATAAGGCCAGTTTTCACCCGTAACGTTTGTCGAAAATGTTTGGAGTATCAATGATTCTCCGGATTTTAACTGCAGCCTTACTTTTGTTTTATCATCGGTTTGTTTTATTTGTGCTTTTCCTTTTTGTCCATTGATTGGATTGAAAAACACGACAGATTCAGCTTGCTTCGGCAAAGTAATCCAGCTATCTGTATCCTCAGCTTTAAGTGCAGAAACAAAATAATGATACCCCTTGCTGTTTTTCCTGCGAATGTATTTAAGATCCGCTTTTGTTTTAAATTCTTCAGCAACAACTCCGGTAGCTGCAAGTGTGTTTTTATAATCCGTTCCGGTAATTATTTTTCCTTTCGAAAATGAGCTTACTGTGGTTTCGTTAAAGGCAACATCAGGCAGCTGATCACTGAAAGTAAGAAATTGTTTTCTTCGGTTTTCCAGATTTCCATATCCGGGAACATCTTTAGGGTAATTACCCATGAACACAATTTGTGCGCCTTGTTTGGCCAGATCGATCAGTTTTTTAATAACCTCTACCGGCATTTTATCTACGGCAGGAACAATTAAAGCTTTGTACGAAGTTCCTCCTGATGTAATTAGATGTCCGTCTTTAAATTCGGTACTGGTGATAAATGAATCCGAAATATAGTCCATGTCATAGCCGGCATCACTAATTTGGTTGACCACATGAATAAATTCCGGAGCACGTTGTTTCATTTTATGGATGTCGAACTGCAATAATTTACCGTCCACTTTGTGCCACATATCGTAAACAGGTAAATAAACCAGAAAATCATTATCGGGTTTACCCATTTGTAAAAACGATTGTACGCGTGATATATATTTAAAAAAGGGTTTTGCATCGCGCCACAATGGGTTGGTTGGACTCATGTCCACCGAAGCATAAAATTTCCATCCCGGCCATGCAGCCTCAGCCGGACTATAGGTTGTACCGTGAAAGTAAACGTGATTAACGCCTGAAACAAACATCAAATCCAAATCGGGTTTACACTGAGAGAAAGAGGTTCTGAAATGCTCGGTAAGCCATGTAAATGTTTCTGATGAAGTATACTTTTTTCCTGAAATATGAGCTGCCGACGAGGCGTACTTTAACATGGAAAAATCGGAGTCGTTATGACGTGTCAAAGAATCTTTACGAAGACCTTTAATGTGAAAGTCGGACAATCCAAATCCTTCGCATTCGGGAACATCTACTGCGGCATAAATATCAATTAAGTTAGCCGGCGAACCGTGTGCCTGATTCCGGGTTTTACTATTCAGCTTGTGTGCCCACTCAGTCCAGGGCTTGGTGAAATTTTCAAGTAATAATTTCGAAAGTGTTTCTCTGTAATCCGAAACGATTCTTGCTGTAGTTTCGTTTCGTGCTGTATCTAAAAATTGAGGAAGATAATCCTGCAGTTTATAGCCCTGCATTTGTTCAAATTCAGTTAGAAAGCCTGGAGTCCAGTCTGCATTATATACTTCATAACTATCATTAAAAAAGTAATTGGGAACAGGCGCACCGCTTTCGTTAAAGGCTTTCGTAAATTTACTCAGGTATTTCGCTGTACTTTCTTTCGAGAAATGATTCAAAACCAAACCTTTGCCACCAGGAGCCGCTCTTTTAACCTGTTGGAATGTGTTTCCCTCGAAAAGAGCAATTAATGTCCATTTACCAACAGGTGCTTTCCAATCAAGCTTTTGGTTGATCACTTTATCTGTCAGGTCTAATTTTTCACCTGTTTCGGAAAAAGCCATTAAACTTGCCAGTCTTGCCGTTTCTGCCTGCTTTTTCTCATCAGGAACAATCAATTGATTGAATTGTTGTCCTGTCGATAATTGAAATTCCTTGATTAACAATCGACCGGCAGCATCTTTTAGCCCAACATCAGGTCCGCCAAAAGGCCAACCAGTTCCGGTATTCATATCGATATTTATCCCCAGTTTTTCAGCCTCCTTTTGGGTGTGAGAATATAATTCCATCCATCTGTTGGATAAGAAGTCAACTTCATTGGAATCATTTCCCTGAACACCATAAATTGGTGTGATCTCCAGGGAACCTAGTCCGGCATCAGAATACAATTCCAGATTTCGCGACAGGTTTGCTTCATCAACAGCACTGCCCATCCACCACCATCGGGTTCCGGGTTTCGTGTTCACAGATTCTTCGGGCCATTGAACATCCGACTGGCAACGTACAATTAGAAAAGGAATTAAAAGCAGAGTCGCTAATTTAGCTGTGTTTTTACGGGATAAGAACATGGTTCGCTATGTCTTTAAGGTTTTGTTTTTTGATTTCTGCTGCTACTATTTCTGCAATTGCTGCAGCTCCGGGAGCCTGCAGGTGTGTATCATCCTGAGAACCATTTGGTCGGATTGAATCAACACCAGCTTCTATCCACATGTACAATTTTTTTGAGGGTTCATCACCCATCATGATAATCAAATCCCTTGATTTCAGCCAGGTATCAATTAAAGGAATGTTTAAAGAATCGGCCAATTGACGGGTAATGGCTGGATATCCTTTTAACCGATCATCAAGTAAGCCATTGTCTTTAAAGGTTCTCATCACAATTGATGTAGCCAGAATTGGGCGGGCTTTTTTTGCCTGTGCTTCCTTCACCATAGTAATCAGATTTCTTTTGTAATCAGGGTAGGAGGCATGTCTTTCCGGTTTTGATGATGCATCGTTGTGACCAAATTGTATGATCACATAATCATTTGGTTGAAGAGAATCAACTACTTCTTTCCATCTACCTTCTGCCAGATAGCTTTTGGTACTTCTGCCTGCTTTTGCCTTGTTAACAACAGTAACGTGTTCGTCGAAAAAACCGGGCAGCATCTGTGCCCAGCCTCTCATTACGGTTTTTGTTGTGTCGTAGCTTTGAGCTGTAGAATCGCCTGATATAAATAGACGAACGTTTTTTGGTTCTTGTGAGCAGCAAACCAAAAGGAATGTGCTTATAGTGAGTAATGATATTGCTTTAAATTTCATGTTTTTACTGATTTTTTATCGTGATTTGAATGTGCTTAAAAAACTTCTTGAATTAGCTTACTGATCTTAAGGATTCACTAATTTAATATCTACCGGTAAATTACGATTACAGGATATTTGATTATTTACAAATTTTAATTCTCCAACCTGTATGGATGATCTTCTGGTTTCATAATTGTCATCATTTACGCCTTCAAGTCTTCCCGGATGAGTAAAATAGAAAATGTAAGCTCTGCCATTATTGATTACTACATCAGCATGACCTCCTTTTACCTGATCATCTTCATAACATCCGGGTTTATCCAATATGTTTTCCTTTTGAAGATGCCAGTTTTGCATGTTTTTGGAACTGAAAACAGATAATCCATCCCATGAATCAATTATCATGAAATATTGGTTTTGCCAGAAGAAGACAACAGGGCCTTCGCCGCGTTTATTTCCTACAGCCAATCCTTTGTCCTCCCAATTGTACAGGTCGTTGCTTTCGGCATAGTAAATGGATTTATTATTTTTCTCATTGTTGTAGTACATTCTCCATTTTCCGTTTGGAGATTTTACAACTTCAGCATCAATTACTTTATCGGAAGCTAAATTTAGCTGAGATTCAAATTTCCAGTCAATCAGGTTACTGCTGGTCAAATGAATGATATGACGTGGATGATTCCAATCGCTGAAAATTCCCGGTACAACAGTCAGGTACATGTGATAAATCCCGTCATCTTCTATTACTTCCGGAGCCCAGTAAGTTGTGCTGTCACCACCATAATTAATGTTTGCATCGGCGCGGTATTTCCAGTTTAGTCCTCCATCTTCTGATTCTGCAATACCAATTGGCGTTCCGTGTACCCAGTCAACTCCATTTGTTTTTTCTAGATTGGCTCTTCGGTTGGTATAGAACATGAACCATTTTTGTTCTTTTTTGTTCCATATTACAACCGGATCTGCAGCTCCGTCAAATTTGGGATCGCGGTACAAAGGTTTTGATGCCACTTTAGTTGGATTGTCGATGGCTTCTTTTTTCATATATTTTTTCAGGTCGCAATTTTCGAGATTATATGTGGCCTTGGCAATTGTGTTTCCGTTCGTTATTGCTCCAATGTATGAAGTGTGTACATTGTCTTTATAGTAGGGTTTAGTGGCCTCCTGACCTATTTTTTCGTATTCTTTTGCACAAAGATCGTTGGCATCGATATAGCAAACATCTTCGTCTTCTGCGGCCTGCTTGGTCCATTTGGCATAAGTGTCTGTTACACGCACCATTTTACCATCTTCCCAGTTGTTGCGTGGTGTGTGAGCCAAGGCAATTACTTTTACACCATGAGCTTTAGCTTGTTCAATATAATGACGCATGTAATGACCAAAAGTATATACAGTTTCCGGTCCGCCGGTAGCTTCCATGGTATAAGTTTTTGATTCTTCGCCAGCTCCTTTGATAGAAGCCCGGGCGCGTCCGGTATCAAAGGGACCGCCATCATTGTGACCAAACTGAATAAACAGGTAGTCTCCTTCCTGCAGGCCTTCCAGCACATTTTGCCACAATCCTTCGGTTAGGAATGTTCTGCTGCTTCGACCCCCTAATGCATGGTTTTCCACTGTAATTTTTGATGTATCAAAAAAACGATCGAAAAAACTGGCCCAGCCCCATTGACCTAAATCACCTTTGTCCCGGCCATTTTTTACTGTTGAATCACCAATTACAAACACAACCGGTTTTTTCCCTTTTCGACTGCTGCCTGCTTTTTTATATGGCGGATGTCTTGGATCACCAACTTCAAAAATGGGTTCCGAATAGGGTAGTGTTTGTCCGTAAAAGTGAATTGCACTATCGTTCATTTTAGGAAACCAGTGATTGCATAATTCGATCATTTCAGCACCGGCGAGCAACATTGGTCCGTATCCATGAGCGGCAAAAGCACTGGTTGGACGATGATAATAGAATGCCGGATCAAATCCCATTCCCGTTCCTACGCAAGTACCTTCAACTTGTCCTTTCGAATTTATTTTTTGAGAAAGAGCATTCCATCCCAAAGTAACTACAGGACCGTATACTCGTGCATTTAACCATCCCTGATTGATACCGTGAGCAATTGCAAATACGTAAATTGCACTTGCTGAAGTTTCCAGGTAAGAATCGTTTTTATCTATTAGTTGGTGCCATAAACCTTGTCCGGATTGATACTGAACCAATGAACCAATTTGCTGTTGATAAAGATCCATGATCCATTTTCTATCTTCATTATCTTTAGGCAAAACATCCAAAGCTTCGCAAAGGGT
The DNA here is from genome assembly GCF_002843385.1 of Labilibaculum manganireducens. Classification (GTDB taxonomy): domain Bacteria; phylum Bacteroidota; class Bacteroidia; order Bacteroidales; family Marinifilaceae; genus Labilibaculum; species Labilibaculum manganireducens. Next base: position 156,412 of record NZ_MVDE01000007.1, on the reverse strand, counting down.
TAGCAAAGCCCAGCCATTGGCACGTGCCCAGAAAAATGTTGGTTCGGGTTCTAAACCTTCAGCCCATCCGTGACGAAAAAGGCCTTTGTTTTCAACAAATAGTTTATCTTTAAACAGTTTGATTTGTTTAACGGCTTCCTGAGTGTATTTGTCATCATGCCTGTATTTTCCCATTTGCAGTAAAGCGGGAATACTCATGAATAGATCATCTAACCAAACAGTATTATACAGCGGACGTTTGCGTGCAAATGTTCCATCTTTTAAGCGATATTGGTGGTACATGATATAATCGATGTAGTTACCGATTAAAGTATCTAATTTTGAAGAGGCTTTGTCGAATGTTGATGTTTTGATCATTGCTGCACAGATGGCGCCGGCATCATCCAAGGTTTTGGGTTGTAAAACCTTTGTCATCAAAGGATCAATCGTTCCAACTTCATCCAATTGTTTTTTGAAAAAAGGAGCTGTTTCTGCTAAAAATGCAAATCGGTTCCGTGCATAATTCAAATACGTTTCATTATCAGTTACCTGGGTCATGCGCAGCATAGCCGCATAGGTAACTCCCCATTCGTATGAGGTTAATCTAAAATCTCCTTTTTTTAATTGACTGTATCTGTCGATGTTTTCATACTTAGTAATAACTTTTTGACTTTTTGAATCAATTATACCAGCCGGAGTAACCTGCTCCAGATAATTTACAATTGTTTTAAGTTGATTTTCAATTTGATCTTTGTCTGAAGCCTGATAGTTTATTGGGTAATCAGGTTGTAAAAGATGAAGAGGTGTGTTTGCATCATTAAATTCCGTTTTATTTGTGACGTCGGATTTTCTATTTTTTCCAGAGTTAGATTTCCTTTCCTGAGCATGGGAAAGAGAATTTAACGAAATTATAAAAATGACAATTAAAAATTGTGCTAAAAAAGTCTGATGTTGTGTACTGCCAAATGAGAGTTTCATTGCGAATATTTTATAAGCTGTTATCTGTTATTACTTACATCAAAAGTAGAAATGAATAAATTGCAGCAGATGTATATTTTTCCGTATTCATGTCAAATCATCCATATTTGGAGATGTATTCGCCAAGAATGTATTTAATATAGTGGATATTGCTATTCGGAAGAGCCTGGCAATTTATTTTTGTTGGGATAATCAGAGTAAAAAAAAATCACTAAACGGGAACAGATTTGAACCGGTTTAGTGATTTTAATAGTTTAGGATTTATTAGTATCCTGGATTTTGCATTGCTTGTTTCTCTTCAGAACTTAATGCCTGGCCATTTTCATTGGTAATGGCATCAAGAAAAGATTGAGGAATTGGTCGGTAATAATGTTTGTTTGCACTAAACGTAGAGTTACCTCTAACCCAACCATCATTAAATGCCTTAAAGCGGGCTTCAAGCCTTTTGGTACGGGCTAAATCTTCCCAACGTACTGTTTCTCCGCAAAGTTCCCGAGTTCTTTCATTTAGCAAGAAACACATCATCTTTTCTGCATTGCTTGAACATTCAAGCTTTGTATAAATTGGTGCATCAACCGAAGATCTGTAGATATCACTTACTGAGTTGATATGCATTTCATTGATTGTAGCAGCAGTTGTTTCTGTCAAATCTCCATTTGATTCATAATAAGTGTTTTTATCGTAATAAATAGCACCATCAGAAGAATATCCTCCGCCTTTACCATTACAATAGCTATTGTTCTTATAGGCTTGTCCTCCATCAACGTGAACAGCCCGGTCTTCTCCAGCTAAAAATGCAGCCCGGTCTCTTAATTTATTAATCCATGTAATAGCATTAGCATATTCCGATTCGCCTTTTCGTATATAGGCTTCGGCAACCATTAAAACATCATCTGCAGAACGGGCAAGAATGACATCGCGGGTTCCAAATTGAGATGCAATTGCTACTCTGTAACCATCTCGAAATTTAGATAAGGCTACAGAACGTTTCTGAACGCCATAATACCCTTCATTACCGTGTTGTCCAACCCATTCCTGGTTTTCTCCATCGAAATAACGTACAAAGGTGTGTGTGTTCTGCATAACGCCATCTTTTAAAACACCGGTTACATCATTGGTTACAGGATTATATCTCGTATCACCAGCATTATTAACAATGTACTTAACAGCCAGATCTCCGCCTACAAAACGTTTCGATCCTGCTACGGTTCCAACTGGTCCTAAGGCTGCATTATCTTCAGTCCATTTTGGAGCATTTTCTGTAGAGTTGCATCCGTAAGTAGTAATAAATGATTTCCAGAAGCGTGAGTCGTTAACACGGTCAAACACATCCATTGTATAATTAGTTGCCCGGGCATAACAGAATTCCCTATCTCCTGAAATATCTCTTTTTGTACCGGAAATGTCTTGATAAACAGATGGATAATAAAGATGCATCTGATTTCCATATCTACCCCAGGTAGATTGATCGTCAGAGAATTGAGCAGCCAAAACTACTTCAGAAACACTCTCATTGGCACCGTTAGCTGCTTGATAATCCCATAATTGCACATAGTTTGTACATAAAGGATGAGCATTATAAACTTCTGTTCCGTATTTAATAACATCATCTAAATCATCACTTATATAGCTTGAGTTCCATGAACTATATAATTCGCTTGCCCGTGTTAATTTTGATTTTGCCAAAAAATGAGCTGCTGCGGATTGTGTGATACGACCAGTTGCTTCAGGACTTACAGGTAATAAATCATATGCAGACTTAAAATCAGCAGTGATTTGTGCAAAACACTCTTCTTCTGTAGCTCGTGTAAAATAAGTTTCAACAGCTGTTGAGGGTTGTAATTTTAATGGCACACCTCCATACTGAGTTACCAGCGTTAAATAAAAATAGCCTCGTAAAAAATAACCTTCACCCAGTCGAGTGTTATAATTTGCATTTTCTTTATCGTAATAAAGAGGCATATTTTGAATAATTGTGTTTGCAGATTCAATACCGGCATACATATTTTGCCACATAGGCTTGTTGTTTCCTCCCTCTTCTGAGCTTAAATCGGTACTATAACAGTTGAAGTCAGGAATTGCGTTATTTGCATCTGTAAATTCATCTACACCCACGTTAAACATCTTAATCCCCCAGGTATAGTTGAATTTAAATTTTAGCTTCTGGTAGGTTCCGGTAACCAGCTGATCCAGTCCTTCCTGTGTTTCAAATGTCTGAGTACTATAGGTTGTTGTAAGTTCTTCGTCCAAGAAATCATCTTTGCAGGATGATACAGAAAAAGTTAAGATACTTATCAACCCAAACAGTAATAATATTTTATTTTTTTTCATAATTAACTTTTTTAAAATTAGAATCCAAGATTCAAACCAAATACGAAACTTTTAAGAGTGGTTGATGAACCAGTAGATGTTGTGTTGTTATTGTACCCCGAAAGGTCGGTATCTAAATAATCACATTTAGAATAGATTGTAAATGGATTCATACATTGAGCATACACTTTAAGTTTGCTGATTCCAAGTTTTTTTAACTGTTTAGGAGTAAAGTTATAACCTAAACTGATGTTACGCATTTTCACAAAAGATCCGTCTTGATAATTCATAGAACTGGCATAAGTATCAGCAGCTTCTCCATTTGAACCAGGAGAATAATATTCTGCATCTTCATTTACTCCAGCAACCCAATAATCAATTTTACGCATCGTAAAGCGACCATCCAGTGTTTCTTTTCCGCTTCTGAAAGTATTCCCCCAACGAGAGTATATGAAGAATGATAAATCAAAATTCTTGTATCTAAATGTATTCGTCATACCTCCAGACCAGTCCGGACGTTTATTTCCAACAATTTGTCTATCCTCGTTGGCATCAATAGTACCGTCGTTGTTTAGGTCTTTAATTTTTATCTGACCTGGTTTACGTCCATATACTGCAGCTTCAGCAGTTTCGGAAGTTTTCCAGATACCATCATATACATAGTCGTAATAAACACCTATGTCTTCGCCTACAAACCATGCATTATTAGGTACTTCTGTTAGACCATTATTTAATTTTGAGATTTCACTCTGATCTTTGGACCATGTGATACTGGTTTCCCAGTTGAAATCATTTGACTTTATGTTGACTGTGTTGATTTGCAGATCAATACCGGAACCTTTTGTTTCACCAATGTTTGCCCAGGTTGAAGTATAGCCAGTTAAACTTGGTATTGACATGATCATTAATAGATCGGAAGTTTTTGTTTTGTATGCATCAATACTACCACTTAATCGGCCGTTAAAAAATACATAGTCTACACCTACATTATACTGGGCAGTTTTTTCCCAACTAAGATCAGTGTTCGCCATTTTTGGTGGATATTTAACCGATGGATCTGATGCTACATATCCTAAATCAGAGGAGGTAGTACCCCAATTGTAGTATAAAGAAGCTACTGCACCTTTAGTATCATATGCATCGATTGCAGCGTTACCTGTTATACCAAAACCAAAACGGGCCTTTAATCCATCAATCCACGAGGCATTGTTCATAAAATCTTCCTGATCAATACGCCAGCCTAATGCCAAGGATGGGAAACTTGCCCATTTATTGCCTTCAGCCAATTGGGAAGCACCATCCCAACGCATAGATGCAGTCAACATGTATTTATCGTTAAAAGTGTAATTACCTCTAAGCATATACGACTCCATTTGTTTCTCTGCCAAGCCTGTTCCAAGACTATATGCATCACCTCCTGAAGCAAGGTTGTACCATAATTCGGAAGTTGAAGCAACATCTGTTGCTTTCATATCTCCATTTTCAAAATGATACTTTGAGAAAGACTGCATTGCGGTTAAACCAACTTTGTGAAGGTTTGCAAAGGTTTTATTATAATACAATAAATTGTCTAATGTATAGGCTCGTGTATTGTTAGTATTGTATTTGGCCGCATTGTTACCATCTCCATTAATACCTTCAGCAGCATTAAATACACCCAAACGATAGTACTTAAATTCCGGGCCAAATTGAATGCGGTAACTCAAACCATCTAAAGGTTTCCACATATTCCCAAAATCCAATTGAGAATAAAAACTTCCGGTTGCACGCAATGATTGGCGATTGTTTGTATTGTAATCCAACTCTTTGATGGGGTTAATAATATTAACATCTCCTGCTGCAGGATTTCTAATATAATCGCCATTTTCATCATAAGGAACTGTCCATGGCAACATAGATTTTAAAGCAGAATAGTAATCCCCGGGACCTGTACTTGATTTTGTAAAGCTATAACCATAGTCTTGTTCTCCGTAGCTAAGATTCATAGTTGTTCCGAACTTGAACCATTTTGTAGGAGATACTTCAAAATTTGTTTTAGCAGTATATCGCTGATAAAGTTGATCGGGTTGCGTTCCTTCCTGACGTAAATATCCGAATGAACCATAGCCCTTGAACTTTTCTGTACCACCTGATGCACTAATGGTGTGTTCCGTTGAAACAGCAGTTCGTTTACCATGGTCACCCCAATTGTAATTACCTACTTTACTAGCATCCCAAGCTCCATCTACCCATCCTTTTTCAATATTTGCGAATGAAGCTCCAACAGACCCCCAGGTAGCTAAATCAGCAGCATAAGAAGGTGTAGCTGATGCATAACTACCCATATTGTACTTTGCCAGTCTAGCGTAATCCAACCATTCAGCAGCATCCATCATCTCAGTTACGTCGTACATTTTTTCGATGGTAACCGAACCGGAGTAATTAAAACTTACTTCACCTGTTTTTCCTTTTTTAGTAGTTACCAATACTACACCGTTTGCACCTCGAGATCCATAAACAGCTGTGGCAGAAGCATCCTTTAGAATGTCAATGCTTTCAATGTCGTTAGGATTAATATTGTCTATTCCTCCACTTTGAACAACCATTCCATCTACCACATATAATGGACTCTGGCTGGCATTTAAAGAACGGATACCTCTAATTGTAATACTTCCAGTCTCTCCTGGTCTCTGGTTTGAGGTGATGTCAACCCCGGCAGTTTTTCCCTGCATGGCTTGCACAGCATCCTTAACAGGCATTGCTACAATATCTTCAGCACTAACCCTTGTTACAGCACCTGTTACATCGCTCTTTTTTTGTACACCGTAACCAACTACAATTAATTCATCAAGATTTGTGGTTTCTTCAGCTAAGGTGAAATTAATTACTGATTTTCCGGTAACGGGTACTTCCTGAGTTGAAAAACCAATAAAACTTACGGTTATTGTTGCATTTTCAGGTACTTTAATATGGTAATTTCCATCAATATCGGTTATAGTACCATTTGTTACCGATCCCTTTTCTACGATAGTGGCTCCGATTATGGACAGACCAGTTTGATCTTTAACACTACCTGTAACGGAAATCGTTTGTCCTTGTGCGCAAACGTTGACGTTTCCAGCCATAAAAAAACAACTTGTAAGCAGTGTTATGAAAAACACTTTAAATTGTTTTCTTTTTGATTTAAATAAATTCATACTACACTAGATTTAATTAGGTTCATAAAAACTTTTTAATAGATTAAACATAGATTGAAACTTGAGTTACCAACTAGCTTTTTCAATGGCTGTAAAAATAAGGTGTGCGTACACGATAGAAAATGGAAAATAGTACTAAAACATGTATTTATTTTGATGCTTTGTTGTTGTGGATGATATTCTAGGTTTGTGTATAATTTTCCTTTTTTTCAGATATGCTATGTGATACATTTGGTGATAAAAATTTCTAAAACACTATATGAAATGGGATTATTGAGCAGAATGTATTTATTGCAGTTTATATTACTAATTGTTACGACATCAATGAATTTTTCTCCGGTGTGGGGACAAGAATTGATTGATCATGAACAAACTTTGAAAGAAATAATTAAAGTGAATGATTATTTCATGGAAAAATACAGTGATTGTAAAGCACCATCGAATGTGGGGCGGGAAAGGCCAAGTAATATATGGACAAGAGGTGTGTACTATGAAGGATTAATGGCTTTGTATTCTATATTGCCTCAAGAAAAAATATACGATTATGCCTATCAGTGGTCCGAATTTCATAACTGGGGATATCGAAACGGAGCAAGCACAAGAAATGCAGACAATTATTGTGCCGGTCAAACTTATATCGATTTGTACCGACTGTCTAAAGAGCCTAAACAAATTAGAAAGGTAAAAGCAAACTTAGACATGTTGGTAAATACGCCGCAAAATGATGATTGGACATGGATAGATGCTATTCAGATGGGAATGCCGGTTTTTGCGAAGTATGGTGTCACAATGAATGACACGAAATATTTTGATAAAATGTGGGATATGTATGCCTGCAGCAGAAATGATATTGGAGGTGGTCTTTATAACAAAGAAGATGGTTTATGGTGGCGCGATGCCGATTTTGTTCCTCCTTATAAAGAACCAAACGGTGAAGATTGTTATTGGTCAAGAGGCAACGGATGGGTATATGCTGCTTTGGTAAGAGTATTAAGCGAAATACCGAAAGACGAAAAGCATTATAAGGATTATGTGAATGATTTTATGTCCATGACAAAGGCATTGGTAAAATGTCAGAGAAAAGATGGATTTTGGAATGCGAGTTTACACGATCCTAAAAATTACGGTGGAAAAGAGGTGACCGGTACTTCTTTATTTGTATATGGTATGGCATGGGGAATCAATAACGGATTCTTGTCAAAGGAAAAATACATGCCTGTTGTTGCAAAAGCCTGGAATGCTGTTGTGAAGGATGCCATTCATGAAAATGGATTTTTAGGTTATGTGCAGGGAACTGGAAAAGAACCTAAAGACGGTCAGCCGGTAACCTATGATAGTATGCCTGATTTTGAAGATTATGGTATTGGTTGTTTTTTATTAGGTGGAGTAGAAGTATATAAATTACAAGAATCAAAATAATATTTTTTTTAATGAGTTTTAGAAATATAAACAGAAAGGTTTCCGCTTGCTTGATTGCTGCCACTTTAATCATTGTATTTTTTTCGTGCACTGAAAAAGACACCCAGTTTAAGATTATGGATCCTTTAAGTAAAGCTGATAATGGTTTTGTTACTTTTACAAATGTTCCGGATGGAAATTACAAAGTACATGTGAGAGTCGGATCTGAAAATAGTGCAGGACATACCGTAATCAGAGGGGAATCCAGAAGACTGTTTTTTGACGGAATATCCACAGGAAAAGGAGAAATCAAAGATGTTTATTTCTATATCAATAAAAGAGATACGATTATAACAGCGGGAAGAAATGTTAAAATCAAAAAAAGAGAAAAGAGCAAATTAAATTGGGATAGCAACTTGACTTTTGAATTTAACGGCGAGTCTCCACAGGTGGTTTCTATTGAAATAACACCTTCAGATTCTGCTCTTACTGTTTTTTTATGTGGAGATTCAACTGTTGTTGATCAGGAAAACGAACCTTGGTGTTCCTGGGGACAGATCATTCCTTGTTTTTTTAATGATGATGTTTGTTTTGCTAATTATGCTGAATCCGGAGAAACTACAAGTGGTTTTATTGCCAGACGAAGGTTGGAGAAATTGTTAACGCTGATTAAACCGGGAGATTACATATTTGTAGAGTTTGGACATAATGATCAGAAGGAAAGAGGAGAGGGGAAAGGAGCCTATCTGAATTTTACGGATCGATTAAAAGATTTTATTGTTGCAGCTCGGGAAAAAGGAGCAAATCCTGTTTTTGTTACCCCAACGCAACGCAGAAGTTTTAACGGGGAAGGGAAAATTGTTGACACTCATGGGGATTATCCGGATGCGATGAGAAAACTGGCTGCCGAAGAAAATGTTTCTTTGATTGATCTTCATTCCTATACACGCACTCTTTATGAAGCCATGGGGGTAGAAAATTCAGTGAATGCATTTGTTCACTATCCGGCCAATACGTTTCCAAATCAGGAGACGCCTTTGAAAGATAATACTCACTTTAATCCTTTTGGTGCTAATCAAATTGCGAAATGTGTTGTTTATGGAATGAAACAAATTCATTTGCCTTTGGTACAGTATTTAAGAGATGATGTAAAGGATTTTAACCCCGCTGCACCTGACGATTTCAAGAATTTTAAATGGTATCCAACACCTTTTGCTGAAATTCAAAAACCAGACGGAAACTAAACAATTTATGATGTTGAAAAAAACAGTTGCCTTTTTACTGGCTTTTTTATGTTTGGGTTTTGTAAAAGCTCAAAATCCGGATTGGTCTCTAATTACACCAGAATTAGCAGGAACGCTGCGAATTGGAGTTGCCACTCAAGGTACAAGTAAGTGGTTTTCCGAGTTTAAAAGCATAAAGCAGAAATCATCCGAAAAGGAAATAAAATACATTTTGAAGGACGAGATATTGGCGAAGGGTGCTATTGAATTTTTAATTCGTCCTTTGGCTGACAGCAAAGGGGCTGTAATGAAACTATGTGGTGAAAATCTCCCTAAAGATTTACAACTGATATGGACATATGGAGGAGCTTCAAACAATAAGGTGGATATTGAAATGTGGAAGCCTGTGATTTTACCAAAGGATTGTTATCAGAATGTTTTTAGTATTGAGGGGAATTCATTTACTCTTTATTATGGAAACAGCCGTAAGCTTAAAATTCTGGAAGGATTAACACCTGCTGGAGGGACATTGAGATTGGCAGATGCGAATCAACAAACAAATCCAATTCAATTGTTGAAATCCGGAAAGAAAACTGTGGCGCAAGTGTTGACTGCTGATCTTAAAATGGTGGATGAACAGAATTACTATTTTTGCTTCTACTTTCTGAATCCTACGGCCGACTACAATTATTTTATGATTCCAAAGCTTTTTGAAGAAGGAAGTTACAGGGTAAATAAAGAAACAGAATGGATGAAATCGACACCAGATTAAAAACAAAAAAATATGCGACAATTATTCCTGTTTATAGCATTACTATACGGTATCTCTTTAAAGGCCGAAACTTATAATATTAAAGATTTTGGAGCTAAGGGAGATGGTGTTACCATTGATTCTCCCGCTATTAACAGCGCTATTGAAGAGGCGGTTCAAAATGGAGGAGGAACAATTTATATTCCTGCCGGAACATATGCCTGCTATTCCATTCGTTTAAAAAGTAATATTACTATTCAAATTGAATCTGGAGCTACAGTTTTAGCGGCTTTCCCTTCTGAAAAGGAAGGTTATGATATTGCAGAACCAAATCCGGATAATCCTTTTCAGGACTTTGGACACAGCCACTGGGAAAATTCCTTATTTTGGGCTGTTAATGAGCACGATATAACGATCTGCGGTAATGGATTAATTAATGGACAAGGCTTAACAAGAGAAGAAAGCCGATTACCGGGAGTGGGCAACAAAGCGCTGTCATTTAAGGAGTGTCATAACATTACCGTGAAGGATGCAGCGATGCTAAACTGCGGTCATTTTGCCATTTTAGCAACAGGAGTAGATAATTTGCACGTACTCAATCTTAAAGTAGATACGAACCGCGATGGTTTTGATATTGATTGCTGTAAAAACGTACGTATTTCCGATTGCAGTGTAAATTGTCCATGGGACGATGCCATTGTTCTAAAATCGAGTTATGCTTTGGGATATTTTAAAGATACAGAGAACGTAACCATAAATGGTTGTTTTGTTTCTGGTTACGACAAAGGATCTGTATTGACGGCGAAGTGGGAAACCGACGAGGCTGTAGCACCTGATCACGGGTCAAATACCGGACGTATTAAATTAGGAACTGAGTCAAGTGGAGGCTTTAAAAATATTGCCATCACCAATTGTATTTTCGAACGAAGCAGAGGTTTGGCCATTGAAGCTGTTGACGGAGGTTGGCTCGAAGATGTGGTGGTTTCGAATATTACCATGCGCAATGTGGGCAATTCGCCGTTTTTCATTCGCTTGGGAGCACGTCAGCGTAGTCCGAAAGGAACTCCCGTAGGAAAACTACGAAGAGTTCAAATCAGTAATGTGAATGTGTTTAATGCTGATTCGCAATTTTCAAACATCATAAGTGGTGTGCCTGGTCACCAGGTTGAAGAGGTTTCTTTTTCAAATATCAATATTCATTTTAAAGGAGGTTATACTGCAGAAGATGGAAAAATTGTACCTCCTGAAAGCGAGAAAACATATCCTGAACCATGGATGTTTGGAACAATTCCAGCCTCAGGTTTTTATGTGAGGCATGCTAAAAATATATTTTTCGAGAATATCAGATTTTATTTTGAGCAAAAGGATGCACGTCCCTTATTTGTGTTGGATGATGTAGAAAATTGCGATGTTGATCGCGTAAGAGTAGATGGAAAATTGGTAGAAAAACCATTCGAAGCTCACTAAAAATGATATTTCGATAATCGTAAACACCATTGCAGCCCTTTGGTAAGCAGTTGCAATATAATTTGATACAACATGTTTAATTCATTAGGTTCGTTTGCAGATAAAATTCTGGTTCTAATTCTTTGTGGTGTACTGCAATCCTGTTGCACAAAAACACCTTCCCAAATAGTAAAAGGACCAAATTATGCTCCATCTATTCAAAAGGAAAATTTAGGGAGAGGATTAGTTGCCATTCATCAGGGAAATGGAATTGCAGCGGTAAGCTGGAGATTTCTTCCAAAAGATAAAGCCGAAACACAGTTTGATGTTTATCGCATTAATAAGAATGAAAAAGAGCGTAAGCTCAATGCAACTCCAATAGCTGCAAGTACCTTTATTAAAGATAGCTTAGCAAATACAAAAACATCAACAACCTATGTTTTAAAAGATGCTAAAACACATCATGTGCTGGCTTCTTATGTACTTACTCCGCAAATGGCCGATCATCCATACTTATCAATTCCAATACAAGCATTTCCCGGCGACAGTTTATGGCAATACAGTCCCAATGATGCAACTGTGGCCGATTTGGATGGAGACGGAGAATTGGACATTGTACTAAAACGTGAAAATAGCGGTCATGATAATTCGCACAACGGAGTGTGTAACGGAGGCACGTTGCTCGAAGCTTACAAGCTTGACGGGACTTTTTTATGGCGCGTTAATTTGGGAATTAATATCAGACAAGGTGCTCATTATACACAAATGATGGCATACGATTTTGATGGGGATGGAAAGGCTGAGATTGCAGTTAAAACCGCTGAAGGAACTCAATTTGGAGATGGTCAGGTAATTGGTGACGTAAATAAGGATGGAGTAAGTGATTATGTAGATAGAGATCCTTCGTCCCGGACTTATGGTAAAATAATTACCGGGCCCGAATTTTTTTCTGTAATAGAAGGGGCAACCGGCAAAGAATTGGCAAGAGCGAATTACATTTCGAGAGGAGCTCCTGATGAGTTTGGTGACATTACCGGTAATCGGGTAGATCGTTTTTTAGGAGGAGTGGGGTTTTTTGACGGAATGCGTCCGAGTATTCTAATATGCAGAGGCTATTACGAAAAAACAGTACTGGAAGCCTGGGATTACAGAGATGGGAAGCTAACGCAGCGCTGGCATTTTAGCACAACCGATAACAATGGCGAATACAAAAGTTTCGAAGGACAAGGAAATCATCAATTAAGTATTGGTGATGTAAATGGAGACGGGAAAGATGAAATTACCTATGGTGCTTGTTTGATTAATGCAGATGGAACAGGTGGTTACAATACACAGTTGGGGCATGGCGATGCCTTGCATTTAACGGATATTGATATTGAACGACCGGGACTGGAAATTTGGGATTGTCATGAACATGTTCCGACTAAGGCCGGATCGGAATTACGTGATGCCTGTACAGGTGAGTATATTTGGGGCATTCCATCTTTCGAAGATGTTGGAAGAGCTATGGCTGCTGATATCGATCCGCGATTTAAAGGCTGCGAATTATGGACAACTCATTCAGGAGGAGTATATACCGCCAATGGAAAATTTATTACCGCAAACACTCCGTCAATTAATATGGGCATTTGGTGGGATGGTGATTTAAACCGTGAATTGTTGGATGGATCGAGTGTTACCGGCCGCGAATTTGTTGGTATCACAAAATGGACTGGTGATGGTGTAATAAATTTACCGATCCCGTTTAGTGAAGACTTAACTGCCAATAACTGGACGAAAGGGAACCCTTGTCTGCAAGCTGACTTGGTGGGAGATTGGCGTGAAGAAATTTTGGTTCGAACAAAAGATAACAAAGAACTTCGCTTGTACATGACCAATTACAGTACTTCTTATCGTTTTAACACCTTGCTGAGTGATCATATCTACCGGCTTAGCGTGGCTGATCAAAACATAAGCTACAACCAACCTACACAGCCAGGTTTCTATTTGGGATCTGATTTAGGGAAATTTTGGAACAATAAATACCGGCTTCAAAGAGGAGCACATTCTAAATCGGGTAAAGCCAAGGATGGAAAAGCCAATGGCATGAATACCCGTTACCATGAAGCTCAAAGAATTATTCTTGATACAATTGCGTGTTCGCAGGAAACTTACACATTAGATGCCGGCTACGATTACGATAAGTATATTTGGACAGTAAACGGGGCAGAGATAAATTCAGACAGGTCGCTTACTCTTAAGTCGAAAGATTATTCAGCAGATCAACCAATTAAAGTTAAGCTGCAGGTTCTTTATAAAGGATGTGTATTTGCGGATAGTATTCATGTGAGATTCACTGGAGAAAATAATACGCTTTAATAATTCCTGTGGGGATGCCTTACTACAAAAGATCTTAATTAATTTCGATAAATATACTTTCACAAAGAATGTTTGAAGAGGTGGTTTGTTCGTTTTAAATAGAAAAAAACTGGCATGATCTGCAACCAGAGCATTTTTTGTAAAACTTTCAAATACAATTAAATAATTGATTGATGAAAAAATGTATAAATAGCACTTACCCATGCTTTTGTATTCTTGTTTTAATGACTGTTCTTCTATTTACAGGAGAGGGGATTATGGCTCAGGAAGTAGGAGCGAATACAGGGAATACTAAATTTCTATTGATATCAGGCGAGAAAGTTTTACAAGTAAATAAAATTGAGAAGGATGGAATTATTCATCATCTGAACAACCCGATGCTCCGACTTTTTCGGACACGTTCAAAAATATCTAACGGAACAGTTTTAGTCGTACCAGGAGGCGATTTTAGTTTCATACATACCAAACAAGAAGGTATCAAGGTGGCTCGTTTCCTTACTGAAAATGGGTATGATGTTGTAGTACTTGATTATCATATCGGAACAGAATCAAGCATTCAAAATCTTGCTGAGAATGATTTGTTAAGTACTTATCAATATTTAAAAAACAATTTTGAGAAGCTTGGTTTTAGCAACTCTCCCAATGTTCTTATTGGTTTTTCTGCCGGAGCTAATCTTGCAGCAAAGGCAGTGGAGAGATTGAATAAGGGCGAGCAACCCGAAAAGTTAATTCTTATTTCACCAGTCGATATGGATGAATGCATGAATGGTTCTGTGTATCCAACAATTATGCCTCCCACGAATCCTGAATCTGAATTGTTTATGCTGGTAAATGAAAACGATCGAGTAGAAAACAAAACAAGCTGTATCGATTATTACAAAACATGGATTGGTTATGACGGGCATGCCGTGTTGAAAGTCGTAAAAGACAGTATTTACCTGGCGGGAAAAAACATCAATCCAACAGCCGAAGAATTTCAATTGAGGCATTTTATTCAAAACTCTCTTGAAACCGGTAAAATATTGGTTAACACTGATGTTAATCCGGCAACAATACCAACCGAGGGCTATAACAGCGGGCGCTTGGCTGAAAAACTGAAACTTATCGCTCATAATAAATATGATTTGATATTGATGGGTAATTCCATCATTAACAATTTTGAAAAGACACAATACCAAGAGGTGTGGAATCAGTTTTTTGCTCCAAGAAATGCCATAAATCTGGGGTTTAGCGGGTACCGAACCGAAAATATTTTATGGAATATTCAAAAAGGAATTCTTAATGGACAATCTCCCAAGGCTATCATACTCGAAGTAGGCACAAATAATGTGGATGAAAAGCATTATCCTACCCGGCATACGGCATCGCAGGTTGCAGGAGGTATTGAAGCAATTGTAAAAGAGATTAGATCTCGTTTGCCCGAAACCAAGATTGTGCTTTTGAGACCATTTCCTGGTAGTTACGATGGTCCCAATCCAACTTCTCATCGTGCCATTCTCGACAGATCAGCTGATCTGATTTCCAAATTAAGTGACCGGAAGTATGTATTCTATTGTGATGTAAACCATCTGTTTCTAAATTTAGATGGTTCAATAAAGCATGAGTTGATGTCTGACTGGTTGCATCCTACGCCTCTGGGAGCAAAATTGTGGGCTCAATCAATGGAACCATTGTTGTCGCAATTGATGAACGACAAGGTATTGGATACTGAAATTAACAGTAATACTGCAGTTGTACCAGTTTCAAAATTAGAACAAGACAGTTACAATTGGTGGGACAGACACAATGATGTGATGGCAATTAAAGACTCAATCAATCCCGAAATTGTTTTAATCGGTAATTCGATCACTCATTTTTGGGGAGGCACACCTGATTTAAAATACGCTGATGGCAGAGCACGAAAAGCCAATGGTCTTATTTCATGGAACAATCTGTTTAGAAAATACCGGGTTTTAAATTTGGGATTTGGCTGGGATCGCACACAGAATGTTTTGTGGCGTTTGGATCATGGAGAATTGGATGGTTTGCATCCCCGGACAGTAATCATTCATATCGGTACGAATAATACCAGTCAGACACCTAATGCCCGGGCAAATACGGCTGATGAAATTGTAGAGGGAATTATGGCCGTCTACTCACGTGTTCGATCTAAAGTTCCAGGAGCTAAAATCATCTTAATGTCTGTTTTTCCAAGGGAAGAAAAACCTGATCATCCGAGACGACAGCTAATTAATAAAATCAATATCAAATTGGAGCAGTTTGCACGGAAAAACAACATTAAACTAGTGGATATTGGTCCGCGATTAGTAACGCAGGAGGGAATTCTGACAAGAGAAATAGCTGGAGATTATTGTCATCCGACCGAGAAAGGATATCAAATTTGGGCAGATACGATAAAATCGATACTTGAAAAGGAATAACAATCTTTTTGTTTTAAAAGGAAAAAGGTAAGGGGCTTTATGGCCCCTTACTTGTAGAATTTATTTTGCAGTTTTAACAACGTATGCTTTAAATTTTTCAAAGGTTCCCATCTTTTTATCTTTTTCAATAGTGGAGGTTACCCAAGAGCTTAAATATTTTGTTGGTTTTGAGATGTAAAGTTGTTGTTTGCCATCATCTTTTCTGTCCAGATAATCATCTGGATTAATCATTATTGCAGCTCCAACTTGAATTTTCTCTGCAGCTACATCTTCAGGATGATAACCCCATGCAATCATATAATTATCGGCTTTTTCAACTTTTTGTCCTTTGTGGTAGTTAATTCCGGTAACAAACTGAACATCCTCATCTGTTAAAGCAAAAGCTTCCACTCTCATTTCCCGAATTCCGGTGTAAGCGGTTACACGAACCAATACATCTATCTTTTTTCCTTTATATGGAACATCTTTTGATAACATTTCCATTTGAGAATAAGTGGCTTCCTTTTTAACGGTGGCGATACGATTCGAAACAGGAGCTAAAAGCACTACATTTTCTCCATCCCAAAGGCGAACACCTCCAAGTCCAACTGTAGATCCTACTTTATAATAATCAGCACCCAGACCTTTTTTCTGTTCTTTTTCGGAAGGATACCATTTGGCATTCTTTAATTCGAGACCTTTTTTTTGTTTGTTGTAAACATCAATCGAAGTAGCTTTATTATTAAAATACAAGCGAAGTGCCAACCATTCATTTTCAACAGCAGGTCCGTGATGTCCTATTGTTTTGTATAAGTCACCGGATTCTTCCTGAATCATATTGGTGTAAACAGAGTCGCTTCTAAGAAATAAGCTGGCATCGGTAAGGTTTTGTCCTATTACAGAACAGCTGATCATTGCAAATAATACAATGGATAAGATTGTTGATTTCATATGTTTATAATTTTAAGTTTTTGTCATATGGAACTTACCATATAATCATCTCCCTGTGTGTAGAAAGCTTTATACATGGACGTTTCATATGATTATAATTTGTTTTTGATTTGCCATATAGCCTGTCCCGAACTTGTTTCGGGAGAACTTACCATGCTGAAATAATCATCTCCCTGTGTGTCAAAATCGATTTGGCATGGACGTTTCATATGAAATTATGTTGTGATTAAAAAAATACATTTTAATAAAATTGAATCAATTTTTTAATAAAAGATCCTAAATTATGAGCTACTAAAATTACTAATTATTTTTGGTGCTGCCTTGGAACTACTAATATAAAAAGAGCATCAAAATAACATTATCAAGCATATTTTGCTGGCTCAATACTAAGTGTGTTTATGCTCAGTTATTATTCTAAAACTAACTTTTAGCACTTCCATTTTTAATATAAACAGAAGGAGATACCCCAAATTGTTGTTTAAAACATTTACTAAAATAAAAAGGATTACTACTTCCTACTTTATAGGCTACCTCCGACACATTAAGCTTAGTGGTAGTTAATAATTTTGCAGCTTCTTTCATTCGAATAACTCTGATGTAATCATTGGGTGTAAAACCGGTTAGACCTTTTACCTTTTTGTAAAATATGGTTCTCCCCATCGACATTTTCTCGTGAAATTCATTAATAGAAAAATCAGTATTAGAAATGTTTTGTTTTATGATCAAATTCAGTTCTTTTATAAATTCATTGTCCTTATTAACAGTAAAATTGGGTAAGGAGCTTACACCAGGTTCCATGGCGTATTTTTGTTGCAAGGTATGTCTTTGTTCTAATAATTTCACCATACGCATGATCAAATACTGAGAACTAAAAGGTTTCGTGATATAGGCATCAGCTCCAGCTGTAATTCCCTTAAGTTGGTAAGGAGAACTAACATAAGCTGTTAACATCACAATGGGAATATGACAGGTTTGAAAATCGGATTTTATTCGTTTAATAACTTGAAAACCATCCATCTTAGGCATCATCGCGTCGCAAATAATTAATTGAGGATTCACCAGACTACATTTATTTATTCCATCAAGACCGTTTACAGCAACAATTACTTTAAAATATTGTTGCAAAAAGTCATTTAAATAATCGGAAACATCAGGATCATCTTCAATCACTAATACTTTAAAATTCTTATACCGCTCTAATTCTTTTTCTGACAAAGTAGTTAAGGGATTGCTTTCCAATTCTATTATTTCAGGATTGGTTGGCAGCAAAACCTGTTGCTGATGACGGATTACTTTTGTTTCGGTATTAGTAAGAATAGGTATAGAGGCAATAAAAGTTGCTCCTCCACCGGGAGTTTCGGTATATTGAATGCTGCCATCATGTAGTTTTATTATTTCGTAGGATAAATTTAAACCGATACCAATGCCAGGTTCGGATGGTGAAATCTGTTTAAATCGTGTAAACAACAATCCTTGTTCTTTTTTTGGTACTCCTTTGCCGTTATCCGAAACACTAATGCAAAGGGTATTTATTTCTTGATTAATATTGAGAAGGAAGCTTATTTTTCCTTTTCTGTTAACAAATTTAAATGCATTGGATAATAAGTTGTAGGCTACTTTTTCCATTTTCTCTTTATCCAATTGCATAACAAATGAGGGAAGATTGGATGCAAAATCAAAAGACAATATTTTTCTTTCGGCCAGTTCTTCAAAGGTGGAAAAAATATCTTCAAAAAAAGCGACAACTTCGGTTGGTTCGCATTCAAGTTTAGCCTGCTCGTTCTGTATCTTCCTGTATTCAAGAAATTGGTTGGTCAGTCTTAATAGTCTTCTTGAGCTTTTATCGAGGAAAAGCAAGTGTTTTTTGATATTTTCCGCCATATCTTTTTGTGCCATTAAATTTTCAATTGTGCTTCGAATAATGGTTAAAGGCGTACGAAATTCATGCGAAATATTTGTAATGAACCGAATTTTATATTCGCTTAATTGATGTTCGAATTGAATGGCGGCATTCAAATGATATATTTTTCTGTTTATTTTGAGAGCAATTGCACCAATAACAATCACCAAAATAAAATAGAGTATGATGGCTTTAGTTGAACGCCAGATGGGTTGTTCGATGGTAATTAAAAGTTTTGTTTCATTTTCACCCCACGTCCCCATGTGGTTACTTCCTTTTACCCTAAATGTATATGTACCAGGTGGTATATTTCGGTAGGTTGCCTGGTTGTGTTGTGTTGATGGGTTCCATTGTGTTTCAAAACCATCTAATATATAGGTGTATCTGTTCGTATTCTGATAATTTAATATCGCAAATTGAATGGTAAAAGAATGTTGATTGTGCTTAAGATTGATTTCTTTGGTTGAAGATATGGATTGGGATAAGGGAGATATTTTACCTTCAGGTAACATTTTAGTTCCGTTAATAAAAAGTTCGGTAAGAATAATTGGTTCTGAATTTGAATGATTTTTAATACTGTCGGGCTGAATGGTATAAAAACCATCATAACTGCCTAAATAGATTGCTCCGTTTTTGTTTTTGCAAATGGCCGATTCACAAAACAGGTCTCCTTCCCATTTGGATGACAAAGAATAATTTTCGAAATGATTTTCTTTAGGAAAGAATAATGAAATACCACTTTCGGTACTAATCCACAGGTTTTGGTTTTCATCTTCCTGAATCCCTTGTATGATATCATTTACGAGTCCTTGCTTTGTTGTAAAATGCTCAAAATGCAAATGCTTATTTTCTCTTTTGATGATTTTATTTAAGCCACCTCCTGATGTGCCGATCCATAAGGTGCCTTTGCTGTCTTCAAATATTGTTTTTACTTCATTATTACTCAGTGAAGCATCATCTCTGTTGTTAAACTGATAATGACTAAATTTTGATTTATCTTGTAGTATGGAATCAGGATCAAAGGTAAGTAAGCCGTTATTTCCACCCAGCCACATTTGACCGTTTTTATCCTGAATAATGGTTCGGATTCTGGTTTGTTTCTTTCTTAACTCCGGAAAATCGATTAGTTCCAATGTGCCATTGTGCTCTTTGGCTAAAAGAAGGCCAAATCCAAATGTTCCCAGCCACATTCTTCCTTTAGAGTCTTTGCAGACAGCATATATTTTATCTGCTTGCAGATCTAAATTAATAAGCTCTTTCTTGTAAGTCTTATAGCTTGTAAAGCAGTTATTATCAAATATTAATAACCCATTTCCTTTTGTTCCGATCCATTTATTTCCTTTGGTATCTGCTGCAAGGATATAAGGCATTCCGCCTTTAATCTGATGTTTGGCTATCAACGAAAAAAATTTGTCGTAGATATATAATTGTCCGCTTTTGGTGCCCAGCCAAACATTCTCTTTTTCATCTTCATAAATCAGCCTCACTATATTGTCCTCATCACTTGATGATTTGTGCCCGGGATAAAATGATTGGTATTTGTTTTCAATTAAATTTATTTTTGATATCCCGGCATATTCTGTTCCTAACCAGATATTTCCACTGCGGTCTTCAGTTATGGATAGTAAAAAATTTGTCCGAAGTCCATCAAACTCATTTTTATGATGTTTTAAATGAAATATTTCATTGTTTTTTTGTTGAATAACGAACAAACCGTTTCCATAGGTTGATATCCAAATCATATCTTTTGAATCGTGATAAATTGAATAACGCTCCATGTCAATATTGGAAATAATTGATGGTGGTATTAATTCAAAGGACTTAAAGCTATGTTGCTCAGAATTGTATTGCCAAATAACACCGCTTTTGTTATAAACCCAGATATGATTTTTGTTATCCATTTGAGTATAGGCATTTTTAAGCGATTGACCTTTAAAAAGTGAATTTGCCAAGTGAATTTGTAACGTTTGCGTATTCAAAACATAGCTTTCTTCATGGGTGGTGATAAGTATGTTGTTTAAGGAAAGAAGTGCTGTGCTGTGCAGCAAACTGTGAATAGGAAAGTGAAGCTTTACCTCATTGGTAATTTTATGCGATTCTTTATCTATTTTGTACATTTTGTTGTTATCGGTAAAAACATAAACAAAAGCACCATTTTCAATGATGGAATGAAAATTGGAATTTTCAATGAGTAGCTTCAATTGCTTGTCTTTAAAGCAGAATAGTTTGTTATGTGTCCCAATCCATATTTCTCCGGATTTCACTTCTGAAATAAAATTAACCGTACCAGAGCCTAATGAATTATTTCCAAAAGACTCTGATTCCAGTCCTTTTGGGGTGTGAGTAAGCTTGAGGCAATCGTTTTTATTTCCCCAAAGCCAAACATCTCCTGATTGAGCAAAGTAAATATTTGCATATTGATTATTTGCAGAATTAAGGCTAATAAAGCTTTCTGATTGAGGATTATAGCAATTTATATGATCTATATTGGTTTGGATCCATAAATACCCAAATTTGTCTTCGCGAATGTTTTTTATTCTGCTGTCGGATAATGTGGTGGTTTGTCCATAGCTCGGCTGAAGAGCCGTAAACTCATCTCCATCGTACTTATTTAAACCATTTAATGATCCAAACCATAAAAATCCTTGTTTATCCTGCAGAATGCAACTAATGGTGTTTTGTGATAAACCATCTTTAGTGGTTAAGTTTTGTATTCTGAAAGATTTTTCAGCACTTACATTTAGATAGATAAATAAAAAGCAACTAAGAAAAAAATACTTAATGTTCATTTGTTTTCATTTTTGGCTAAATCTTCAATTTATACGCTTCTGGTAAACGTATGATCTCTTATTCGTTTTTATTGATACGAGTTGGATTCCAGTTTATAAAGTTCAAGAGAAAGGTTTGTATCGTAACAAACGGAATGTAAATATTGCGTTTACAAATAGGTTCTATAAAACGATTATAAAAAAAATAATTGGATTGAATGAGTATTCGCTGATTGATATTTATATAGGCTTGTAAAAATAGTCATGTTTTGGGTTTAAGCTAATCTGTTGATGCAAAAAATACACATACTTATCATTATTTTGATGGAGATACTTCTGTAGATTCATCCTATCCACCCTGCTTTTTATGTTTTGTTTGTTCTTAATCATTCATGTACAATAGTGAATGTATTGTTTTGTAAGTTGCATGTATGTAGACTATTGTGCTTTTGTGTACGGGTTGAGATGTACAATATTGTAGTGATTTGGACAATAGTGTATTTGATACGAATACTCCTGACCGTAGTTTTAGCGGATATAAATAACAGATAATTTTTTATCCACTTAAAAATAAGTTTATAAAATAGTATTTCTATGAAAAAGCACACAAACAAAACACGTATCGTGAAACGGTGGTTGGTTTTAATTATCATCTTGTATGGATTTAGTTTTAATGCCATCTCTCAAATTACTGTTTCCGGAAACGTTACAGACGGAGTTACTACCATACCGGGCGTGACTATTATTGAGGAGGGGACGTCAAACGGAACTCTTTCTGATATTGATGGTAATTATTCTATAACGGTTGCTGGTAAAAATTCAAAAATTACTTTTTCATTTGTTGGCTTAATTACACAAACGATTGTAGTTAATGATGCCACCACCATTAATATTCAATTAAAAGAAGAGATTTCAGAATTGGATGAAGTCGTTGTTATTGGTTACGGAACGGCTAGAAAAAAAGATTTAACCGGCGCTGTAAGTTCTGTGGGAGGGAAGGAGCTTGTTCAGGTTCCGGTAACTACTGCAGCGCAAGCCATTACAGGAAAAATAGCTGGGGTGAGTGTGATTACTCAAAGTGGTGCTCCCGGAGCAGATATAAATATTGTTGTACGAGGTGGTACGTCTATTACTCAAGGCTCTTCTCCATTATATATTGTGGATGGTTTCCAAATGGATGATGGTTTAAAAAATATCGATATTAACGATATTGAATCGATTGATGTAATGAAGGATGCTTCTGCAACAGCGATATATGGAGCAAGAGGTTCGAATGGAGTAGTTATTATTACCACCAAATCTGGTAAAAAAGGAAAAACAGAAGTTAATTACAATGCTTACGTTAGTTTTGAAAAGCTGGGTTCCGAGTTAAATCTGTTGAATACACAAGAATATGTTGAGTATCAATATGAATTTCAAACATTAAACGGACAAATTAATAACTGGGCTAATGTTTATGGAGGCGATATCTCCAATAGTAATTTTTATACCGGTGCTTACGACCGCATTCAAAGTCAATATGGTTCTGTCCCTGGTATCAATTGGCAGGATGTTGTTTTTGGTGGTACTGCAAAAATGACAAATCACAATCTGAACATTACCGGTAGTGGCGAAAAAACCCAATATATGTTGAGTTACAATTATACGGGTCAGGATGGTTTGGTTGATAAATCAGGTTATACCCGAAATGGAATAAGGGCTAAAATCAACCACGAGTTACGAAAAGGAATTAACCTTACATTTAGTTCAAGCTTTTTAGGAACAAAATTAGAAGGAGGAGGTTCTTTAGGAGGTTTATTGAAAATGTCAATTTTGCAGCCTGTAACTGGAGGTGTATTGTATACCGATGATCAATTAATTAATACAGATATTAGTGATGAAATGCAGGATATTGATTCTCAATACGACATTTACAATCCTTTAATTACAAATGATGCGGTTACCAAGACAAAGTATACGCGCTTGTATACCACCAATGCCTCATTGGATATTGACATTAATAAGAATATTAAATTCAGAACAGCAGGTAGTTATTTGTGGCAGCAGGTAAGATCCGAATCTTGGGATGACGGACGTACAAAAACAGCCCAAAACAATAAAGGACCTTATGGGAATAGGGACAACAGCGAAAAATATAGTTGGCAGGTTACCAACACTCTAACATGGAAAGGAGAAACAGGTGCTCACAAATTCAATGTGTTACTGGGACAGGAAACATACTATTCCGAGTCGATGGATTTAAAAAACACGTACTATGAATTTCCTGAAAATAACTTTGGATTAAATGATGTCAGCATGGCTGGTCAGGTATATTCATATTCATCCGGGAAAAGTTCAAATGGACTTGTGTCAGCTTTTAGCCGGTTAAACTACAATTTTGATGAAAGGTATTTAGTAACCGCAACAATTCGAGGAGATGGTTCTTCTAAATTTTCAAAAGGGAAACAATGGGGATATTTCCCATCTGTATCCGCAGCATGGCGGGTTTCAGAGGAGTCTTTTATGAGTAATATGGATGTGCTTAACAATTTAAAACTGCGCATCGGTTATGGAACTACCGGTAATTGCAATATTAGCAATAATATGTATGCTACCGATTATCAGTCTGGTTTTTATGCCGTTGACAACAAGCAGGTTGTAAGTTTAAAGCCCGGAAATACAGTAGGGAATCCAAATTTAAAATGGGAAACCACAAAATCTACAAATATTGGTCTGGATGTTTCTTTTTTTAATAGCAGAGTAAATTTAACTGCAGAGTTCTATAATAACAAGTCAAATGATCTTCTGATAAAAAATAAAATACCAACATCAACAGGTTATAGTTATCAATATCAAAATATTGGATCAATTCGAAACAGAGGATATGAGTTTGTGCTAAATACGACTAATATTAAGAATGATAATTTTAAATGGACTACCGATTTCAATATTTCATTTAATAAATCAAAAGTATTGGCAATATACGGTGATGATAAGGATGATTATTTTAAGCAAAATTATGACTCTCGTATTGATTTTCTAATAGAAGTTGGTAAACCCTTAGGTCAGTTCTATGGTTATCAGTATGATGGTGTATATACTACAGATGACTTTTCTCAAAATTCAGATGGATCTTATTCTTTAAATGATGGTGTACCTAGTTTGAAGGGAAAAATAAGAAGTTCAATAAAACCTGGAGATGTAAAATATAAAACTACAGAAGGCAATACGGATGATGATGGAAACCCTGTTTGGTCTACAGATGATAGAAAAGTAATTGGTAATGCTGAGCCTCTTTTTACTGGAGGTATAGTAAATACCTTTAAATACAAAGGGTTTGATTTTTCAGCATTTATGAGTTTCTCCTACGGAAATGATGTGTTTAATATGAATTCGCAGCGATTCATCGGTCCTTATCTGCCAAATCAAAATTCATTATCTGTTATGGCAGACCGCTTTGTATTGGTGGATCCTACAACAGGAAAAGAAACAACAAATTTGCAGCAATTGGCAGGACTTAATCCTCAGCAGCACAATAGCGATGCTATGTGGAGTTTAAACTCAAGTAATAAAATAGCCATCACCGATGCATTGGATTATTATATTGAAGATGGATCCTTTTTGCGGATAAACAACATTACATTGGGATATACCTTACCCACCAAGATCCTAAAACGAATGAAAGTGAATAGCCTTAGGTTTTATTGCACTTTAAATAATGTTCATACGTTCACGAAATACTCAGGATACGATCCTGAAGTATCTGCTACTTCGAATTTGTTAACAAGAGGTATTGATAATTCTGCTTACCCAAGAGCAAAAAGTTGTGTTTTGGGTTTAAATCTTACTTTCTAATCATATGAAAGGTCCATGTATAAAGCTTTCTACACACAGGGAGATGATTATATGGTAAGTTCTCCCGAAACAAGTTCGGGACAGGCTATATGACAAAAACTTAAAATTATAAACATATGAAACGTCCATGCCAAAGCAATTTTGACACACAAGGAGATGATTATTTCAGCATGGTAAGTTCTCCCGAAACAAGTTTGGGACAGGCTATATGGCAAATCAAAACAAATTATAAACAGATGAAAAAAATAAATATAAGTTATATAATGATTCTTTTGTTGCTGAGTTTTACACTTAGTTCCTGCGAAGACTGGTTAGATATGCCTTCGGAATCGAAATTCGATAGTAGTTCAGTTTTTGAATCTGTCAGCAGAGCTGAAATGGCGGTTTTAGCCTGTTATCCAAATACTTTTAACCGTGAATTGTATTACCAATTGGGTATGGGTACCGACGAGTGCATATCAAGCGAAGGTGATACCAATTCAAAAAATCAAATTGGAAACTACGTTTACACCACCTCAAACATTCCTTCATCAACATATACAGCCTTATATGCAGGTATTGAATATGCTAATGTTTGTATAAAGAAGCTTACAGCGATGCGAGAGGGGAGCTCTGTTTCCGATCAAAAAAATATTGATTATTTGTTGGGCGAAGTATATGCCATACGAGGTATGAATTTTATGAATATTGTTAGATTTTTTGGTGATGTGCCATATCCAACAAAACCTGTTGAAGATATGGATACGTTTACCTCATCAAGAGTAAGCCGCGATACTATTATGGACGGAGTTATTTCGGATCTTCAAAAAGCAGCAGAATTACTTCCCTGGAAAAGCCAGGGTGTATATCCAACCCCTGAACGATTTTCAAAAAATGCGGCTTATGGCATACTGGCCAGAGCCGCTTTATATGGGGCAGGATATTCATTAAGATGGGATCTGGAATCGTATTCTTCAGGATCGGTTACTTTGGCTCAAAGGGCTGATAAAGAAAGAATTAATGAGCTTTATGAGATAGCTTCCGAAGCTTGTTATGAAGTTATTCAAAAAGGGGAAAATGAATTGGAGAATAGCTATGCAGATGTTTTTCGGGACTTAGTTAATGGCCGGTATAACTCTGAATCTTTGCTTGAAATAGGTCAATATGGATCTAACGTGAATGGATATTCTATAGGTTATACGAATGGTATTTATTCTCACCCTAATAGCATGTATTCAAAGGTAAAACCAGCTATGCATGCTATTCCCACCTACTGGTTCGATTTTAACGATGGGGATACCAGAAGAGATGTAACGATTTGCAATTATGATATTAATTCAGATGATGAGCGTAAACTAAGTACATATGCGGGATGTACCATAGGCAAATTTAGGGTAGACTGGAAAGCTGAGATTGGTGTTGCGGTGAATAAGCGTGATATTAATTGGCCTATGTTACGTTATGCAGATGTTTTGTTAATGTATGCTGAAGCAGAAAATGAGTTGCATAGTTCACCTGGAACTGAAGCTGAAAAAGCCTTAAAGGCTGTACGTATGAGAGCATTTAACAATGATGAGTCTAAAATTGGTGATATTCCCTCTACTTACAATGAATTTAAAAAAGCGATTATAAATGAGCGAAAACTGGAATTAGGATTTGAAAGTTTAAGAAGAACGGATCTGATTCGCTGGGGTATTCTTTTTGAAACATTAACAGAAACGAAGCAAAATTTAATAAAATTAGCTAACCATACAGGATCTTATCATGATGCTGACATGTATAGAGCATATAATTCTATTAAAGCAACAGAATTTGAAGATCCACTTGTTGCCGTAAATTATTTGAGTTATAAAAATGAATTATCTGATACTGAAATAGCAGATTTGAAAACCCAGGGATATACCGTACTTGACATGTTTGGAAATGATGATTTATCCAATTCAAAAACTTTAAATGCAGATGAAATATGGATTGAATCTCTATTTAGAGGATTAGAAAAAAATAAAGTAGAACTATTACCATTAAATCAAAATATGATTGATGTGAATTCAGGATTAGAAGGGCAGCAACATCCTCTTTATTAATGATAATTGGTTCTTGTTTTTAAATTACCTGATATAAAATTAGTTTAGGAAAATAACAAAATTACCATTGCTGGGCAATCAGCGCCTGGCAGTGGTATTTGTCTTAAATAGTTTTTGGTTAAAACAATATTGACAATGGGTTGTTGGTTGTTTGTAAATTATTGATAATTAATGTTTTGAGTGGATTGTGTGCTATTGGTTAAAATACCAATTACTAATAAGAGTGTTATTTCTTCTTCTGTTATGAAACGTCCATGTATAAAGCTTTCTACACACAGGGAGATGATTATATGGTAAGTTCTCCCGAAACAAGTTCGGGACAGGCTACATGGCAAAAACATACAGTTATAATCATATGAAAATCATTTTCCAGTATAAGCCTGATTATTTAAGAAATGCAGTAAAATCAACCATTTAGATCTGCAGTATGAGCCCGTACAATATTCCATAGATTTGTACAATCCTTCATACGATGCATTATCTTCATGTCTTAGATTTGAGTTTCCATATCTATTTCAAAATCAAAGTCTGTTTTTTTAGTAAATGACGAAAATTAAATCCATAAATAATAT
This sequence comes from Labilibaculum manganireducens, assembly GCF_002843385.1. Taxonomy (GTDB): domain Bacteria; phylum Bacteroidota; class Bacteroidia; order Bacteroidales; family Marinifilaceae; genus Labilibaculum; species Labilibaculum manganireducens. The sequence goes on along the minus strand of NZ_MVDE01000007.1, from coordinate 128,306 downwards.
AGAATTTATCCTATTATGAAACGTCCATGCCAAAACATTTTTTGACACACAGGAGATGATTATTCCCGGCATGGTAAGTTCTCCCGAAACAAGTTCGGGACAGGCTATATGGCAACTGAAAAACAAATAATAAACATATGAAACGTCCATGTATAAAGCTTTCTACACACAGGGAGATGATTATTTCAGCATGGTAAGTTCCATATGGCAAATGAAAACAAATTATAATCATATGAAACAATTCTTACTAATTGGAATAGCCTGTTTGGCCTTATTCGCCTGTCAAAACAAAGTGCCTGAAAAAATAAACAGGTACGAATTAGTAACGCGAAATAATCCGGTCGTAACCAAAATTGACGAATTAAGTTCTTTATCGGTTGGGAATGGAAATTTTGCTTTTACGGCAGATGCCACAGGATTGCAAACTTTTCCAACCAACTATAAAAAAGGTGTTCCTTTAGGAACTCAGTCACAATGGGGATGGCATAGTTTTCTTAATCCCAATAATTATAAGCCGGAAGAAGCTTTAAAAACCTACAATTTTAGAGGAAAAGATGAGTTGTATGCTGTGCAAAGTAAAACTCCGGGAAGAGCGCATGATGCAGCCAACTGGTTTAGGAAAAATCCGCATCGTTTGCATTTAGGCTATATAGGATTGGAATTAAGTCATCAAGATGGGAGTACGGTTAATTCTGATGATATCACTGATATTCATCAGGAATTGAAATTGTGGGATGGTTTACTGCTTAGTCAATTTAAATTGGATTCTGATTCTGTTTTGGTGAAGACAGCATGTCATCCATCTATAGACGAAGTGCAGGCACAAATATCATCAGCACTTATTGGCAAGGCTCAGTTAAAAATCAATTTTAAATTTCCTTACCCAACAGGAAACCATTCGGATGATGCCAGCAATTGCGATGTACCCGAAAAACACAAAACGGAGGTCGTTTCTCAAGGTGATGGATTTTGTCTGTTGAAACGAACATTGGATAATGACTGTTATTTTGTGAAAATTAAATGGGAAGGAAAGGCGCAGATGGATGAAAAAGCTCCTCATTATTTTGTTTTATCGCCAAACAGTAATCAATTTTCTTTTACCTGTGCCTATTCGAAAGAGAAACCTGATGATAATACAGATACTTTAGACAATGTTCTTGCGAAATCATCGGAATATTGGCAATCATTTTGGAAAAATGGTGGTGCCATTGATTTTTCGAAATGTACCGATAAACGAGCGAGCGAATTGGAACGACGCGTAATTTTATCTCAATATTTAATGGCGATACAATGTGCCGGATCCATTCCTCCACAGGAAACAGGTTTAACCTACAACAGTTGGTTCGGTAAATTTCATTTGGAAATGCATTGGTGGCATGCAGTTCAATTTGCATTATGGAACCGTACTGATTTATTGGAGAGAAGTCTGGATTGGTATTCTACAGCTTATCCTGTTGCAAAAGAAATAGCCGAACGACAAGGCTTTGATGGTGTTCGCTGGATGAAAATGACCGATCCTTCGGCCACCGAAGCACCTTCTTCGGTAGGTTCGTTTTTAATTTGGCAGCAACCTCATTTTATTTACATGAGCGAGCTTGTATACCGCAGTCATCCTTCGAAAGAAGTCCTTACCAAGTACAAGGATCTGGTGAATGCAACAGCTGAATTTATGGCGTCGTTTGCCACTTATGATGAGACGGGAGACAGGTATGTTCTGAAAGGAATTATTCCTGCACAGGAATCATTAAGGGCAGCAGAAACTATTAATCCGCCATTCGAGTTGTCTTATTGGCATTATGCCTTGTCAGTTGCCCAAAATTGGCGCGAACGATTAGGCGAAAAAAGAAATGAAAGATGGGATGATATAATCAATAAATTATCGCCGTTAGCCGAAAAGGATGGTTTGTATCTGGCAGCAGAAGATGCTCTGGATACTTACCAAGATATCCGTTTTACTTCCGATCATCCAGCCGTATTGGGTGCTTTGGGGATTTTGCCTCAATGTAAATTGGCAAGACCGGATGATATGAAAAACACCCTTAATTGGATTTTACAAAACTGGAATTGGGACAAAACATGGGGATGGGATTATCCAATGACAGCAATGTGCGCGGCCAGATTGGGTGAATCTGAAAAAGCAGTGGAAGCTTTATTAATGGACAAACGAACCAACACTTATTTAATCAATGGCCATAATTATCAGGATGATCGTTTAAGGGTTTATCTGCCTGGTAATGGTGGTTTGTTAACTGCTGTTTCCATGATGTGTGCAGGATGGGATAACAATACGATTGGCACTCCCGGATTTCCTAAGGATGGAACCTGGAATGTGGTATGGGAGGATTTGGCTGTAATGCCTTAATCAGGAATGAAAAACAAAAAAAATTAAATGAGATTATTCTTAACAGCAATATTATCCCTTTCATTTATCTGTGCAACAGCTCAGTATAAATCTGATGCAAATAATAAATTGGAACGGGACCTTCGATACCAACCGGACAATGATGGTTTTGTTATCCTTAACGGGAATAAAAAATTTAATCGGGCACTTTATGGAGGACACAGTGCATTTCGTGTAGAGACCGGAGATGTGCCTGAGTTTGGTTTTTTTATGCCAAATATGGGTGGAAATCTTCAATTGGGTTTTGTGAACGGGCAAAACAGCGTCTGGTTAAATAGTGCTTCTCAAATTAAAAGTACTTATTATCCGGGATGTCGAATTTACGAAATACAGGATTCTTTTATCAGTAATGGTATTATAAAACTTGCGGTATTGGCTTTGGCAGATTCTGATGGGATGATCATGAAAATTGAAACTGAGAACATCCCTGAAGGTATTGAACTTTTATTGATGTATGGCGGGGCAAGCAATAAACGGTTTTCGCGAAATGGGGATCTTGGTGTGGATAAACCGGACTGTTTTGATTTGCATGCCGATGATTGTTTAGGTAATGATTATAGCATTTACAAGAACTGTTTTTCGTTGGACTATGGACAGAACACTAAAAACCCCAGATCTATTGAAGCTTGTTTTCCTGCAGATTCAAAGCTAAAAACAGGATCTCCGTTCTCTTTAGATTCTCCCATGCAGGTTTGGAACTCTAAAGTATCTGATAATAAATCTGTTTTGGTGGCAAAAATACCGTTGGAAAATTCGGTAAAAAAGTTTGTGTGTATTCAGTTGAAGAGTGATAAGTCTTTAAATTATAGTGATTTAACGGAATGGTACGATCAGGCAGAAGGAAGAAGAAAAGAAATTGCAAATGCAGTTCAAATAGAAACGCCGGATTCTTTTATTAATCCATTGGGCGGTGTATTGAGTACTGCTGCCGATGCCATTTGGGACAATTGCTGGATGCATGGAGCCATTGGTTGGAGGATGCCGCTTAATGGCTGGCGGGCTGCTTATGTTGGAGATTGTGTTGGCTGGCATCACAAAGCCAGGCAGCATTTCGATAATTATGCAGCATCGCAAATAACCGATATAGAACCATCAATTCCTCATCCGGCTCAGGATTCCTCTTTGAATTTGGCAAGAGCTGAAAAAAAATGGGGGACGCCAATGTATAGCAATGGTTACATTTGCCGAAATCCAAATCAGACAACAAAAATGCATCATTACGACATGAACCTGTGTTATATTGATGAGTTGCTTTGGCATTTGAACTGGACAGGCGATTGGGAATATGCTAAAATAGTTTGGCCGGTTATCAAGCGCCATCTGAAATGGGAAAAATTAAATTTTGATCCCGATAACGATGGCCTATATGATGCTTATGCAAGCATTTGGGCAAGTGATGCTCTTTATTACAACAGTGGTGCAGTTACTCATTCTTCGGCATACAATTACAGGGCAAATAAAATGGCAGCATTAATAGCTTCAAAAATTGGAGACGATCCGCAAGCTTACATTGTTGAATCTGAAAAAATAATGAAAGCACTTAACTCAAAACTTTGGTTGACTGAGAAAGGATGGTGGGCAGAATACGTTGATTTAATGGGGAATAAAAATGTTCATCCCAATGCAGGTGTTTGGACAATTTATCATGCTTTGGATTCTGATGTATCAGATATATTTCAGGCTTATCAGGCCACAAGGTATATCGATACTGAAATTCCTCACATTCCTGTTAAAGCCAAGGGATTGAATGATGGAATCAATTATGAAATCATTTCAACAACGCATTGGTTTCCGTATTCATGGTCAATTAATAATGTGGCCTTTGCTGAGGTGGCTCATACCGCACTTTCTTATTGGCAGGCAGGTAGATACAATGAAGGTTTTAAACTGTTCAAAAGCTCTGTTTTAGACGGAATGTACATGGGAAGCAGTCCCGGTAATATCGGACAAATTAGTTATTACGATAAAGCCCGCGGAGAATGCTACCGCGATTTTGGTGATCCTGTTGGAATGTATTCCAGAGTATTGGTAGAAGGATTATTTGGAATTCATCCGGATTTATTAAACAACCGGCTGGAGCTTCGTCCCGGATTTCCTTCCGGATGGGAGCATGCAAGTATTACTACTGCTGATATTACTTTGAAATTCGATAGGGAAGAAGAAACGGATACTTACTTGATCAGAAATAAACTGGCTGAAAAGGTAAATCTGGAATTAAAGGTGTTGGCAGTAAGAGATCAAATTTCAGAGGTTTTGGTTAATGGAGAATCAAAATCATGGTTGCTTGTTGAAAATATTGGAAGTCCTTTGATTCAAATTAATGCTGAACTAAAAGATAGTGCGCAGGTTCAAATCATTTGGAAGGGTAAAAATCTTAAAAAATCAGATTACCAAAAAATAGGAGTGGCTGATGATCAATGGAAATTTAGCACAACAAATAAAATTGCAGCTATTTACGATCCTCAAAATGTATTGAATCAGGCATCTGTGAAATCCAAATCCATTTCGGGACAATTAGTGGGTGAAGTAGGAAACCGGACTTTATTCGTACAATTAGAACAAGGTCAAATGAATTGGTGGGAACCGGTAAATATTGAAATTAAAGATGCATTTGATATTTCTTACAATGCCGAAGATGAAGAACTGGCCTTTTCAATCACCAACAATGGCAACAAGTTATTTTCGGGCAATGTGATGGTAAATCAGTTTTCAATTCCGTTGTCAGTAGAAGCAGGACAAACATCAGCTTTAATTAAAATTCCGGATACTTGTGCTGTATTTGGCAGTAATCGTCTTCAAATTTTGAATGATGATAAGTGTTTGTTTCAAAAAACAATCACCAATTGGAATGTGAAAGCAAATTCCGGTAATTATAAAATGGTGAATATGGATCAATTTTTTAATGCATCTGTATCGGATATATTTAAGCAAGAATATTTGTCGCCAAGATCGCCTTATACCACTTTGCAAATTCCAACACAGGGAATTGGCGAATGGTGTCATCCGACCCATACAGCAGAAATTGATGACAGTGGGTTAAGAGCTTCTGCTAAAAATAGCCTTCTAAATACACCATTTCATGTTCCGTTTCGCACGATTTGTGATTTAGAAAGGAAAAACATTGTTTTTACCAGTTTGTGGGATAATTATCCAACGAAAGTGGATATTCCGGTATCAGGAAAGGCACGACATGCCTATTTTATGATGGCTGGAAGCACAAACCACATGCAATGTCATATCCCAAATGGACTCATAAAAGTTCATTATACTGATGGCACTCACGAAGAATTGAATTTAGTGAATCCGGATAATTGGTTGCCAATAGAGCAGGATTTGTATGTAGATGATCACGCTTTTGCTTTGAAACGACCAGCTCCATACCGAATAGCTTTTAAAACGGGAATTGTCAGCAGGAATTTGGGTGAAGAATTAGGGATAAGCAAAGACGAGGTATATGGTCGTGGGATAGATGGCGGTGCAGGTATTTTCATTGATTTGCCTTTAAATTCATCGAAAGAATTGCAAAGCATAAGCTTGGAAAGTTTGGCAAACGATGTTGTTATCGGATTAATGGGAATTACTTTATTAAAATAAGTTCACACGATGAAATGAGATTTGAAACGTCCATGTATAGAATTTTCACACACAGGGAAATGATTATATAGTAAGTTCTACCTGACAAAAAATTAAAATTATAAACAGATGAAACGAGCCATGAGAAGACTTTTCTAACACACGAGGATGACTAAATTGGCGAATTCTCCCGAAACAAGTTCGGGACAGGCTATATGGTAATAAAAAACAAATTTAGACAAATGAAATACAGTTTATTATGCACTTTTCTTTTGCTTTTTGCATTCTTTAATACTTCGGCAAAAGTGTTTTTGCCGGCAATTATTTCAGATAATATGGTATTGCAGCAACAATCAGAAGTTAAATTGTGGGGCAAAGCCTCATTTGGAGAAAAAATAAATATAAACACCAGTTGGGGAAAAAATTACTTTACCACAAGTGGCAAAGATGAAAAATGGAGTCTTATTATAAAAACGCCCAAAGCATCAATCAACCAAACCATTACCATAAAAGGTGAAAATACCATTGTTATTAAAAACGTATTAATTGGTGAAGTATGGTTATGCAGCGGGCAATCAAATATGGATTTTCCGGTAGACAAAAAACTCAGATGGCAAACAGGGGTCGTCAACTATGAGGAAGTTGTTCAGGAAGCCAATTATCCTGAGATCAGATTATTTCATATCGATCAAAAATTATCACCCGAGCATGAATTGGATAGCTGTAATGGGCATTGGGACATTTGCAATAGTGAATCCGTAAAAACGTTTTCTGCTGTGGGCTACTTTTTTGGACGTAAACTTTACCAAAACCTCGGTACTCCAATAGGTCTAATTCAATCTACATGGGGAGGAACTCCTGCCGAAGCATGGACAAAAATGGAGGTGATGGAACATGATTCTGTTTATGCCGCTTTAATTAAAGAATTTTATTCTTCGAGAGATCATTACCCCGAAGACCTACAGCAATACGAAACAAATCTAAAAAACTATGAGCTGGAAGTTGCCAAATTAGCTTCTGATAATACGGATAAAAAGATAAAGAAACCATCCAAACCCAAAGGTATCTATCACAACAAGGCTCTTTCAACATTATGGAACGGGATGATCCATCCAATTATTAACTATTCCATAAAAGGTGTGGTTTGGTATCAGGGCGAATCCAACTCCATCAGATATAATGATTATCAGCATGTGTTCACCAAAATGATTAAAAGTTGGCGTACAGAATGGCAGCTGCCGGAAATGCCTTTTTACTTTGTACAAATTGCACCCCATTACAAACAACCGCCACAAATTCGTGAAGCTCAGTTAAAAGCATGGCAATCAGTAAACAACACAGGAATGGTAGTGATAACCGATGCCGGAGATTCAATTAATATTCATCCGCGTAACAAACAAATTCCAGGAGAGCGTTTGGCAAACTGGGCTCTGGCAAAAACATATAAAAAGAAAATACCCTATTCAGGACCAAGATTTGTATCCATGAAAATAAAAAACCATCAGGCTGTACTGTCTTTTGATTTTTGCAATAACGGACTTATGTGCCCAAATGATTCCATAAAAGGTTTTACGGCAGCATCTTCCAATGGTGTTTTTTATCCTGCCAAGGCGACAATAAATGGGGGAAAGATCATTGTATCATCAGAACAGGTAAATAAAATTGAAAATGTAAGGTATGGATGGGACAATTTTTTTAGGGCTGATTTATACAATATAGAAGGACTGCCTGCATCTCCTTTTAGAACTGACACTACAAAATAAAACAATAATTATTACAATATGAGAACAATAATTCTTTATTCACTACTCCTGATAAGTCAGCTTACACAAGCACAATCAACAGCTGTTCAGTTTGCCGATTCGGAGATGAAACGATTTCCGGAAGCCTGGCAGTTGGATCATGGTAAGAGATTGTATTTTGGTTATTCGCAGGGCTTGGGATGCCTTGCAATGTTGAAAGTATGGAAGGCAACCGGCAACAGAAAATACCTCGATTATGTCATCAAATGGGCCGATTCGCTTATAAATGAAAATGGAGAGATTCATTTATACAAAGTTGAATCGTATAACATCGACTACATTAATTCCGGGAAAATTCTTTTTGATGTATATAAAGAGACTGGAAATGAGAAATATAAATTAGCCATGGATCGGCTAATTCAACAACTAAAGATGCATCCCCGAACACACGAAGGAGCTTTTTGGCACAAGCTTATTTATCAGCATCAGGTTTGGTTGGATGGTTTATATATGGGAGCTCCTTTTTTAGCTCAGTATGCTGTTACTTTTGACCAACCGGATTTGTTGGATGATGCTATTAATCAGTTTGTAATATGCGCCAAACACACCCGAGATGCGAAAACAGGTTTGTATTACCATGCATGGGATGAGAGTCATAATCAGAAGTGGGCTGATAAAATAACCGGTCAGTCACCAAATTTTTGGGGAAGAAGTATGGGCTGGTGGTTTATGGCTCTGGTTGATGTATTGGATTACGTTCCTGAAAATCATCCGCAAAGAAAAAACTTACTGAATATTATTGATGGTGTGGCCGAAGCACTGTCGAATTATCAGGATGAAACAGGATTATGGTATCAGGTTTTGGATCAGGGACATAGAGAAGGAAATTATTTGGAAGCTTCTGCTTCTTCGATGTATATGTACGGTTATGCAAAAGCTGTAAATAAAGGCTACATCGATAAAAAATACCGAAAAACAGCACTTAAAGCTTACAATGGCTTGATGAAAAACCTGATTGTAAAAAATGAGGATGGCACATTAAGCTTAACCAAATGTTGTGCCGTTGCTGGTTTGGGCGGAAAACCATATCGAGATGGCAGCTTCAATTACTATGTCAACGAAAGAATTAGAGATAACGACAGCAAAGCCACTGGGCCATTTATAATGGGATGTCTGGAGTTGGAGAAATAAAGAATCACTAAAAAAAATAAAATGAAATTATTCACGAAATATATCTGGTTTATACTTTTAGCGGGTTGTTCCATGGGGGGACAAAAGCCAGAAAATGAGTCTTATAGATTTTCATATTTGTATGAAAATTTACCTTTTAACATGCCTTTCGTTTATGCACCGCAGTTTCCCGATCAGGAAATAAACATTACCTCCTTTGGAGGTATTGGTAACGGGCAATTCAAAAATACAGTGGCATTTAAAAAGGCCATTGATGATTTGGCTGAAAAAGGTGGTGGAACTTTGCTTGTTCCTCAAGGGATATGGTTAACAGGACCAATTGAACTGAAGAGCAATATTAATCTTCGTCTTGAAAAAGGAGCTTTGATTCAGTTTAGCCGGGACTTTAACGATTATCCATTGGTGGAAACCAGTTTTGAGGGACTTGATACACGTCGTTGTCAATCACCTGTATCAGGAAAGAATCTTAAAAATATTGCGATAACAGGACAAGGATGCATTGACGGATCCGGAGATGCTTGGCGACCAGTAAAAAAACAAAAGGTTACAGAGAGTCTGTGGAAAAAAATAACAGCAAAAGGAGGCGCTTATAAAAGAAGTGATTATTGGTTTCCCAGTGAAAAATCGCTTAAAGGTGATGGTGTAAGCAATATGAATGTTCCTAGGAACTTAAAGACAGAGGAAGAATGGCAATCCATTAAAGATTTTCTGCGTCCGGTTATGATTAGTTTGATTGAATGTGAAAATGTGCTTTTGCAGGGAGTCAGCTTTTCAAACTCTCCAAGTTGGAATATACATCCGTTACAATGCAAAAATATAATTATTGACGACATAACGGTAAGAAATCCATCGTTTGCGCAAAATGGTGATGGACTTGATTTGGAATCCTGCGAAAATACCATTATTGTAAATAGTAAATTTGATGTTGGTGATGATGGTATCTGCATTAAATCGGGAAAAGATGAAGATGGACGCAAACGTGGAATTCCGACCGAAAATGTGATTGTTGATAATTGTTTTGTGTATAAAGGCCACGGTGGTTTTGTGGTTGGTAGTGAAATGTCCGGCGGGGTTAAAAATATTAAAGTTAGTAACTGCTCGTTTTTAGGTACTGATGTTGGATTGCGTTTTAAAAGCCGAAGAGGAAGAGGCGGTGTTGTTGAGAACATATATGTTTCAAACATTAGCATGCAAAATATTGTTACCGATGCGCTTTCTTTCAATTTATATTATGGCGGAAATTCACCCTCTGCAGAGCTCATAGGAGACAAAAAGTCTGATGTGGAAGCAACAAATATCCCTAGTGTAAATGAAGAAACGCCAAGTTTCCGTAATCTTTATTTTAAGGATATTGTTTCTGTAAATTCACGACGGGCTATGTTTTTTAATGGTCTGCCGGAAATGAAAATCAGTGGTATTCAAATTGAGAATGTTTATATGTCGGCTCAATTGGGTGGTAAATTCTGTGAAGCGGAAAATATTAGCTTGAAAAATGTTTCTATTTCGCCGCTTTCGGGACCGGCTGTAACCGTCGAAAATGTTTCAAACATAGAGTTTGATAATGTTTCATATCCTGATAGTTTGAAAACAGGATTGGAAATCTGGAATACTGACATCAATCAGATTAAGGGAATAACAGGCAGTTTTCCAAAAGATAAAATTGAATTGAAGAACTGATATTAATAGAATAGAAAATCAATTAATAATTAGAAAAACAGACAGATGAGTTGGAAACAAATAAGTTTAATAGGAATATTCCTGATGATATCTATTTCAAGTATGGGGCAGGATTTTGAGCCAGATCTTTCGAAGTGCGATTGGATTACTGATGTAGGGGCTAGAACACAACCAGTTTCAAGAGGAGTAATCTACAATCCTTCTGATTTTGGAGCCGTTGGAGATGGAGTAACGTTGTGTACCAAATCCATACAGGCATGCATCGATAAATGTGCTGAATCGGGAGGTGGTGTTGTTCGATTTAAAACAGGTATCTACCTTTCAGGATCGGTATTTTTAAAATCAAACGTAATTCTCGATATTCCTAAAGGAGTGCAGATTTCAGGAAGTCAGGATCTTAAAGACTATAAAGAAATTCCAACAAGAGTGGCAGGTATTGAAATGGATTGGCCGGCAGGATTAATTAATATTATTGATCAGCATAATGTGGCCATTACTGGTGATGGTGTGGTACATGGAAAGGGTAAAGTATTTTGGGACAAATATCACAGCATGCGGGACGAGTATAACCCGAAAGGTTTGCGTTGGGTTGTTGATTACGATTGCAAAAGACCAAGAGGTATCATTATTGAGAATTCAAAAGATGTAACGCTGAAAGATTTTGTATTGTATCAGGCTGGTTTCTGGTCTGTTCATATTTTGTATTCGGAGTATGTAACTGTTCAGGGGATGACAATTAATAATAACATTGAAGGGAAAGGACCTAGTACCGACGGAGTTGATATTGATTCATCAAGCAGAATTCTGGTGCAAAATTGCTATATAAATTGTAACGACGATAATTTTTGCTTAAAAGCAGGCCGGGATTCTGATGGTTTAAAAGTAAATCGTCCGTGTGAATATATTGTGATTCGTGATTGTATTGCCGGCCGAGGCGATGGTTTGTTTACTTGCGGAAGCGAGACCTCAGGGAGTATCAGAAATGTACTGATATACAATATGAAAGGATTAGGAACTAAATATGGTTTGCGTTTTAAAAGTACTTCGCAAAGAGGGGGTACAATCGAAAATATTTACATGTATAACATCCAAATGGATGGGGTAAGGGATCCGTTTGTTGTGAACTTAAATTGGAATCCATCCTATAGCAATTCAAAATTGCCAGAGGGTTATAATTATGAGGAGTTACCGATTCATTGGAAAAAATTATTAGGGGTAGTACCACCTGAAAAAGGCATGCCTAAATTCAAAAATGTGTTTTTTGAGAATGTACATGCAATTAATGCTCAAACGTGCATAAAGGTAACCGGTATGGAGGAAAGTACCATTGATAATTTTCAGTTTAAGAATGTTAGCTTCGAAGGTGAGAATGCAGGAAATATATCCTTTGCAAGAAACTGGAAGTTTACTGATTTTAAAGTGCGGGGAGTAAAAGAAAATAAGTTAAAACTTAGCAATAATAAAGATGTAAGTATTAAAAACTAAGTTGCTATACACAATGGATTTAGCTTTTAGTATATCTAAGTAAAGGAAAAGAGGCTGTCTTAAATAGATGGTCTCTTTTTTGTTTTCAACTATTTTGTAACGGTTCCACGCAGTTCTGACGGATTTTGTCCTACTTTTTTCTTAAATATCCGGCTAAAATAATGAATAGACTGAAAGCCGAGTTCGTAACTGATTTCTTTCATCGATTTATTGGTTGTTAGAATCAGTTCTTTTGATCTCATGATTTTTAAATCCAAATGATATTGGTGGGGGGAGATCCCTGTATATTTTTTAAACATCTTTCGAAAGTAGGAATATCCAATGCAATTATCTTCTGCAAGTTTTTGAAGATCTACCTCTTGTTCAATATGTTCCCGCATGTAAAAACGAGCTTCCTGAATCAGCTTTTCAATAGGTTTTCCTGAGAAGTTTTTTTGCTTTTCCCAGGCAACTATACATCCCAGTAATTTAATCACCAGTCCGGCAGCAATGTGCTGGTTTCCTGGATCTTCATTTCGAACCAGCTCGAAAATTTTGTAGTAAGTATCAATAAAATCTTCGCGCACACCGCAATGAATAACCGATTGTCCTTGCAGAATTTGATTTTCCTGCAAAAAGTGGTTCGCAAACATGCCGTCAAAACCAATGTAATGTTCAAGCCAACCTTCATTTTTGGTAGGTCTGTAGCGATGCCATTCCCCTTTTCGGATAATTAGTAATGAACCAGGCTTAACCGCAAATTTTCCCCGGGCGTTTTCGAGTGTCCCTGTTCCTTTTGTAATGTAGTTAATCTGATATTCATTTAGAGTGCGCCCTTTGGTCCATGAAAAGTGATATCCACTGGGATGTTCTGCAGAGGGATAGCTGATTCCTGAGGGGACTTTTGATTTTCCGGCCACATTTAAATAGAGTCCCCAATCCTTGTCTTCTTCACTTGCAGATATGTATTTGAAAAAATCTTCCATTATTGGTCCAAAAAGTGCAAATGAAACGCCAGTTTGTGTATTGAAATTATGTAGGTGTCAATATACATTTGTGTTTCATATTATCAGAATATAACAAAAACAAAAATACCAATTAAATCAAACTAAATCCGAAAATATGCACGCGTTATTAGGAATTATTTATCATTCATTAGGTGGAGTCGCATCAGGTAGTTTTTACATGCCTTTTAACAAAGTAAAAGGCTGGGCATGGGAAAGCTTTTGGATTGTTGGCGGTTTATTCTCATGGTTAATTGTACCACCAATAGCAGCATATTTAACGATCCCAGGCTTTTTTGACATTATCTTAGCCAGTTCATCCCAGATTTTTGCTCTTACATTTGTTTTAGGTCTTTGTTGGGGAATTGGCGGCCTTACTTATGGTTTAGGTGTTCGTTATTTAGGCATGTCATTGGGGAATTCGGTGGTTCTTGGATTTTGTTCAGCTTTTGGCGCAATCGTTCCTTCTATATATTACAATATTAATCCAACAGCGGGGAAGGTTTCTTTTACCGATATGTTGGCTTCTTCAGGAGGACAATTAGTGTTAGTTGGAGTAGTTGTTTGTCTTGTTGGTATTGCCTTGTGTGGTTATGCAGGAATGTTGAAAGAAGGTGAGTTAAGCGAAGAGGATCAAAAAAAGAGTGTTGCAGAGTTTAGTTTGGTGAAAGGTTTAGTGATCGCTATTTTATCTGGTATCCTTAGTTCATTCTTTAATTTTGGTATTGAAGCAGGTAAAACCATGGCCGAATCGGCAGCCTTATTACCCGATTATTTATTCGAAGGTTCAAGTCACTTGTTTCAAAACAATGTATCATTTGTAGTGATTCTTTGGGGTGGTTTAACAACCAATTTAATATGGACTACCATTTTAAGCTTAAAAAATAAGTCATATAAAGATTTTGGAAATAAATCGACACCTATCCGAAATAACATCTTGTTTTCAGCACTGGCCGGAACTACATGGTTTCTTCAGTTTTTCTTTTACGGAATGGGCGAGAGCAAGCTTGGGAATGGTGCAAGTTCCTGGATTCTACATATGTCCACCATCATTCTAACCGCTAACATGTGGGGAATCTACCGAAATGAATGGAAAGGAGTAGCCCCTAAAACCAAATGGACGATAACTATCGGTATTGCCGTAATTATTGTTTCCGTGGTGATTGTTGGTTTGGGGAATGCAATGTAAATGACATTTTTTTTAAGTTTTAGAGAATATTAATTCAGATGATTCACCTGTTTCTGTTGAATTAGAAGAAGTATTTTATTTAGAATATATACGTGTTATGGCAAATAAAGAAATGATTAAAAAGGCCTATGAGTTGGCCAAGGAGCAGTATGCTGCTTTAGGTGTTGATACTGAAGCTGTATTGAATAAAATCAATGAAATTAAAATCAGTCTTCACTGTTGGCAAACTGATGATGTATCGGGTACTGAGAATCCTGACGGTCAACTTTCCGGAGGTATTCAGGCTACAGGTAATTATCCTGGAAAAGCACGTAATATAACTGAAATTATGGCTGACCTGGAAAAGGTAATGTCATTGCTGCCAGGTAAGCAACGCGTAAACGTACATGCTTTATACGGTGACTTCTCTGGTGGAGCTGCTGATCGTGATGCTATTGAAGTAAAGCATTTCCAAGGCTGGATAGATTGGTGTAAAAAGCAAGGTATTGGTATGGACTTTAATGGTTCATTCTTCTCTCACCCTAAGGCTGACAGTGGATTTACCTTATCTTCTAAAGATGAAGAAGTACGTAAATTTTGGGTAGAACACCTTAAGCGTACACGCGAAATTGCTGCTGAAGTTGGTAAACAACTAAAAAGCCCTTGTGTATTGAATACCTGGATTCCTGATGGATCTAAAGATACCCCGGTTGATCGTAACGGAATGCGTTCACAGTTGACTAAATCTCTTGATGAAGGTTTCGCAGCAGAATTTCCAAAAGAATACATGAAGGATGCTGTTGAGAGTAAAGTATTTGGTATTGGTGCTGAGTCTATGACTGTAGGTTCACACGATTATTACCTGGGATATGCTATCAAGAACAACAAAATGATTTGTTTGGATAATGGTCATTTCCATCCAACAGAGGTTGTAGGCGATAAGATTTCTTCGTGTCTTCAATTTGTAGACGAAGTATTACTTCACGTGACACGTCCTGTTCGTTGGGATTCTGATCACGTGGTAACACTTAACGAAGAAGTACAAACAATTGCTTCTGAAATCGTACGTAATGATTTTATCAGTCGTGTAAATGTAGGTCTTGACTTTTTTGACGCTTCCATCAATCGTATTGGTGCTTATGTAGTAGGAACACGTGCAGCACAAAAAGCGTTTATGATTGCTATGTTGGAGCCTACTTCTACATTAGTGAAATATGAAGAAAACGGGCAGAATTTTGAACGTTTAGCACTTCTTGAGGAGTTGAAAACAAAGCCATTTGGTGCTGTTTGGGATTACTACTGTTTACAAGAAGGTGTACCTGTTAGCGAGGATTATATCGCAGAAATACAAGCTTACGAAAAAGAAGTTTTATCTAAAAGATAAGTAGAAGGAGCTGGATGATGAAACACATTTGTTTCATTATCTGGTTCGCTTTTTTATAGAATAAAAATTACAATGGATGGAGATTAAAGTAATCGCAGTTTTTGATATTGGCAAAACCAATAAAAAGATTCTTCTATTCGATCAGGTGTTTAATTTAGTTTATCAATACGAAGAGAAATTTTCGACTACCGTTGACGAAGATGGCTTTGAATGTGATGATATTCAATTGATTCAAAATTGGATGGTGAATACTTTGAGTGTTCTTGTTGAGGAAGGAAAGTTCGATATTCAGGCCATTAATTTCTCAACTTATGGTGCATCTCTTGCCTTTTTAAACAAAGAAGGTAAATTAGTAAAGCCAATTTACAACTACCTAAAGCAAGTAAATCCTGAAATTCAGGAATCACTATTTCAAGAATACGGTGGAATGGATGAGTTTTGCCGTCAAACGGCCAGCCCGGCTTTGGGATTGCTTTTAAATTCCGGAATTCAAGCACTTTGGTTAAAAAAAGAAAAACAAGATATTTGGGAAAAGGTGGAGAATGCACTTCATTTTCCACAATATCTTTCTTTTGTTTTAACCAGACAGATCACTTCTGAACCAACCTCTATTGGCTGTCACACTTTTATGTGGGATTTCGATAAAATGCAATATCACCCATGGCTAAAAAAGGAAGGCTTAAAATTGCCAAAACCTGTTAATAACGATCAGGTTTATCCTGCTCTGATTAAAGGAAAAGAAATTAAAACAGGAGTTGGTATTCACGATAGCTCCGCATCCTTGGTTCCTTATCTTCACAACTCAAAAGAAGATTTTATTCTTGTTTCCACCGGAACGTGGTGCATTAGCATGAATCCATTTAACGATGAGCCTTTAACAAGCGAACAATTAAAGAACGATTGTTTGTGTTTTCTGACTCCTGAAAAGCGACAGGTGAAGTCATCACGATTATTTATGGGGCATTTTCATGAAACGTGTATTGCCAGGCTCAATCATCATTTTAATGCAAGTGATAAGTATTTTCAAAATATTGATTATTGTGAAGATGCAGTAAATTCCATCAACTTAAAATTCGGTAGGGCTTTATTGTTTTTCCCCGAAGGAATTGAAAAATTTAGTGAAGGACTCGAAAAAGTGGATTTATCTGTTTTCGCAGATTATGATGAGGCATACACTCGCTTGGTAATGGAATTAACCCGGTTGTGTGTTTGTTCTATAGAACTTGTTATTCCGAAAAAGGATACAACAAAAACGATTTACGTATCAGGAGGTTTTTCGCGAAATAAAATATTTGTAAGTCTTCTTACCAATTACTTTACGGATAAAAAAGTTCGTACTTCTGAAATTGATAATGCAAGTGCACTTGGAGCGGCTCTGGTAATTGCCGGAAATATAGAGGGTTTTACGACCAATAAAATTGAATTAGAATCAAAATAAAACATAACAATCTCAAAATAAACAAAAATGAATACTTGCAGACGAATTTACTTACCACCTTTAAGTTTGGTAGGCCCAAATGCTTTACTGGAATTAAAAGATGAACTGGCCGCCAGAGGTTTTACAAAAGCTTTATTTGTAACAGATGAGGTTTTGGTGAAGATTGGTGTAGCAGAAAAAGTGGAAGATGTACTAAAAGGAGCTGGCCTGGATTATGTGACTTACAGTAGTGTAAAGCAAAATCCAAATACCGAAAACGTAAAGGAAGGTTTAGCTATTTTAACAGAAAATAAATGTGATTGTATCATTACCTTAGGTGGTGGTTCTCCTCAGGATTGTGGTAAAGCTGTTGGTATTTTAGCAACCAATGGCGGTTCTGTTGAAGAATATGAAGGAATTCATGTTTCAAAAAAGAAATCTTTACCGATAATTGCAATCAATACAACTGCTGGTACTGCAAGTGAAATTACGATCAACTATGTGATCACCGACGAAAAGCGTAAAGTAAAAATGGTGATGGTTGATAAAAACTGTTTGGTAGATATTGCAGTTAATGATAGTATGTTAATGCTAAATAAACCTGCCTCTTTAACAGCCGCAACAGGAATGGATGCCTTAACTCACGCAATTGAAGCTTACGTAACTGTTGGTGCTTTTGAATGGTCAGATACGCTTGCATTAAAGTCGATAGAGCTAATCGGCAGTAGTTTAAGGGATGCGGTAAAAGATGGACAGAATATTGAAGCAAGAACTAAAATGGCTTGGGGACAATTCATTGCCGGACAAGCATTTTCAAATTGTGGATTAGGCTATGTACACTCTATGGCTCACCAGCTGGGCGGAATGTACGATTTGCCTCATGGTGTTTGTAATGCAATTCTTTTGC
The DNA here is from genome assembly GCF_002843385.1 of Labilibaculum manganireducens. Lineage (GTDB taxonomy): Bacteria > Bacteroidota > Bacteroidia > Bacteroidales > Marinifilaceae > Labilibaculum > Labilibaculum manganireducens. The sequence goes on along the minus strand of NZ_MVDE01000007.1, from coordinate 110,378 downwards.
CTTATGTAGAAGAATTTAATGCAGAGGTATGTGGCGAAAAATTGGGTAAGGTAGCAGAAGCTTTGGGTGCTGATACAACAGGCATGTCGGTAGATGAAAAGAAGAAAGCGGCTATTGCAGCTATTAAAAAATTGTCGAAAGATGTTGGCATTCCTGCAGGATTAAAAGAATTGAATGTTGATCCGAAGGACTTTGAAGCGATGGCGAAAAATGCGATGGCAGATGTTTGTACTGGAGGTAACCCAAGAGAAGTTTCCTTGGAAGAGACCATTAAGATTTACGAAGCAGCATACTAAAAAGAAATTATTTAAATCTTGTGTCTTGATATTTGCGTCTTGATACTAACTTATAAAATGATGAAAAATTTTAATCCGAATTTATTACATCCAAAAACTCAGTTAACACAAGTTATTGGTAAAATTTACAGAGATGGAATGACCACCACATCAGGAGGGAATATTTCTATCATGGATGAAAATGGCGACATGTGGGTAACCCCATCGGCTATTGATAAAGGCAAATTGACCGAAGATGACATTATTTGTGTAAAAAAGGATGGATCGATTGTTGGCAAGCACAAACCTTCGTCGGAATATCCTTTTCACAAGGCAATATATGATGCTCGTCCTGAAATAAAAGCAGTAATTCACGCGCATCCGCCGGCATTGGTTTCTTTCAGTATTGTTCGGGAAATACCAAATACCAATATTATTCCTCAGGCTAAAAAAGTATGCGGAAAAATAGGTTATGCAGAATATGAATTGCCGGGCAGTGAGGCTTTGGGAGCAGTAATCGCGAAACAATTTATTGGCAGCGATTATATGGCCGTAATTATGGAAAATCACGGTACTGTTTTGGGTGGTACAGATATGCTGGATGCTTATACTCGTTTTGAAACATTGGAGTTCTGCTGTCAGACCATCATTAACGCTAAGGGAATTGGGAATCCAACTTACTTAACCGATGAGCAAATTAAAGCCTACGAAGCTCAAATGCCCGAAGTTAAAGACTGTAATACCAATGTGGTAAATACAAGCATCGAAAAAGCGCTTCGATCGGAGATTGTTGAATTTGTTCACCGTGCTTGTCGTCAAAATTTAATGATCAGTTCTTTTGGAACAATCTCGATGCGTGCCGAAGGAAACGATTTTTTGATTACTCCAACAGGAATAGCCCGATGGGATCTTAAAACTGAGGACATTGTTCAGATTAAAGATGGTAAACCGGAGGAAGGCAAAACACCAAGCCGTTCAACCAAGTTGCATCAGATGATTTATGAGCAAAATCCAAATGTGAATACAATCATTATTACTCAGTCTCCCTATTTAATGGCTTACGGTACAACAGGCGTTAAATTTGATGTAAGAACGATACCAGAAAGCTGGATTTTCTTACAAGATGTACCTTGTTTGCCAATTGAAACACAATTTCAGGGGAATACTACAATTCCCGAAATGATTTGCGATACAGTTCCTGCTGTTTTGGTTGCAAACAACTCATTTTTGGTAACTGGTGGCTCTATGATGCAGGCATTCGACCGACTGGAAGTAGCTGAGTTTAGTGCTAAATCTTTAGTGATTGGTGCTCCTCTTGGCAAAATGGTTCCTATTAATGATGAGCAGGTTGAAGATTTGAGAAAGAAATTCTTAAGTTAATTTGAATTAGTTTTATATAGCAAAAAGATGAACTCAACGGTTCATCTTTTTTATTTTATTAAAATGAATTAAGATTTTTCAACTCTCGTGTTGCTTTGATGAATATTCTTTAGGTGATACACCATAATAAGCTTTAAAAGATTTTGAAAAATGTGATAAATTGGAATACCCGATCGCATAACCTATTTCTCCGATGTTAATTTTACTTGTTGTAAGCAGATAGGCTGCCTGTTTCATCCGAATGTTTTTGATGAAATCACGGGCCGACTGATTGGTTAGTTCTTTTAATTTTCGATGCATATGTACTCTGCTGATTCCAACACCATCGGCCAGCATTTCAACATTTAGCTCACTGTTAGAGATGTTATCTTTAATAATTGCCATTACTTTTTGCATCAATATTTCGTCGTGCGATTTTATTTCTATATTTTCTATTTCATGCTCTTTCTTAGTCTGTAATTTGCTATATATCTTTTTCCGGTTTTCTAAAATATTAGAAATCATTTTAAGGATAAATTCACTTTTGAAAGGTTTTACCAAATACATGTCGGCACCCGTTTCAATGCCTTCTGTTTCATTTTCTTCCTTAGAAAGTGCCGTAAGTAAAATAACAGGAATATGGTTGGTTAGAATATTTGTTTTTATTTTTTTGCACAAAGTGATACCATCCATTTCCGGCATCATAATATCACTAATAATCAGATCTGGTTTTTCGTCCAATAAAATTTCATGAGCTTTTTTACCATTTTCACACGCCACTACTTTATAACAGGCAGATAATTCATTGTACAGATAGTTTCTGATGTCAACTTCATCATCAACAATCATAATCTTGTAATTGGTTTTGCGTTTTACACTTTTATCAATAGGAGTTTGGATGTTCTCTTTTGATACCTGCGAAATATATTTATGCGACGGAGCCTGAAAAGCTGTTTTTTCTGTGATAAGATCTTTTGGGGAAAGATGCTCATTTCCAAGAGGAAGTGTAATAATGAATCGACTCCCGGTTTGGTCATTACGGTTTTCGGCCAACAGTTTACCTTTGTGTAAACTAACCAATGAACGGGAAAGATGCAAACCAATGCCTGTACCTGTTGATTGTTTTGTATCCGGAGAATAAACTTGGTAAAAGCGATCAAAAATTCGCTCAATTTCACTTTCCTTAAGTCCTACACCTGTATCGCTGACAGTTATTTTTACCTGTTCATGTTGATGATTTCCTTTTCCAATGGTTTCTTTTGTAATACTTAATTCTATTTCACCTCCTGAAAGTGTAAATTTAAAAGCATTTGATAATAGGTTGAAAACAACCTTTTCAAAATTCAGAGGATCTATCCATACCTCAATATCCGGATCGCTGGTAGTTATACTGAAAGATATGTTTTTATCGTTGGCTAACAGTTCGAAAGATTGAGCTATCTCCTTAATAAAGCTGTAGATGTTTGTTTGTTGAAATTTTATAAGGATCTGTCCTTTGTCAATTCGTCTCACATCCATCATTTGGCTAACCAAACGGTATATTCTATTGGCATTTTGCTGCATAATAAAGAACAGTCTCGAGTTTTTCTCATCAAAATTTTGTTTGATTAATTTTTCTAAGGGATCTAATATTAACGATAAAGGGGTTTTAATTTCGTGAGATATATTGATGAAAAACTGCATTTTCATTTCATTCACTTTTTCCGCATTCAGGCGTTTTACTTTCTCCATGTATAACATAAATATTCCATAGAATAAAGAGCCGATTAACAGAGTCCATAAAATTTTTGCCCAAATCATTTTATACCAGGGAGGGAAGATAATGATGGTAAGTTTTCTTGGCGTTGACAGGTTCTTTTTATCAACGGCACGCACCGAAAAGGTATAAGTACCATGATTTAAATTGGTGTAGGTAGCCCTTTTATTTGTCGAGCTGGTTACGTTCCAGCTTAAATCAAAGCCTTCCATTAAATATTCGTAAGAAACAGCTGTTTGATTGGCAAAATCCGTTGAAGTAAATCCAATCGAAAATACATTATCCTGTTCGCGAAGCCTGATTGTATCTGCAAGAACTATTGATTTATCCAGTATAACATGCTTACCCGATTTATCACCAATTTTCACCGGTTTATCGAAACTTAAAAATTCAGTAAGCATTACATCTCTTACTTCCCTGCTGATAGTTGCATAATCTTTGCTGATTTGCGTTATTCCATTTATACCACCAAAAAACAGTTCTTGTTTATCCGATTTAAAAGCCGCATTTCTCGAGAATTCATTGGCCTGAATACCATCGTAGGAATAATAATTGGTAAAAGACTCATCTTTTGGATTGAATCTGGACAATCCGTTATGTGTTCCAATCCATAATTGGTTGTATTCATCTTCAACTATTGAACAGATCACATTGTTGCATAAGCCATCGTTGATATCATAAAAGCTGGAGCTATCACCGTTTATTTTCACCAATCCCTCGTAGGTACCAACCCATATGTTATTTTCACTATCGGAAAGAATACAGTCGACGGTGTTATTTTTTAGCAGTCCGTTTTCTTTCGAATACTGAGTTAGTGATTTTGTTTTTAGGTTAATATGAAAGAGTCCTACGTAGGTGCCGATCCATAAATTTTGAGCTTTATCAATGTAAACGCAAAGAATCCATTTAGGAATTTTTTCATTCAGCGATTTGGGAATGTCTAGTCCGTCGTAGAACAATTCTTTTTGAGTGTCAAACCTACATATGCCATCATCTAAGGTTCCTATAATCAATTCGTTCTGCTTGTTTTTTGTGATTGACGTGATTTTATTATAAGTTTTACCTGAAGTGTTGTTCTTTTTAGTAGTAAAGGTCTTAAAGCTTCCGTTTTTCTTATCATATCTGATAAGACCATTAATATATCTGCCTAACCACAGATAGTCGTTTGTATCATTATACAGAGTAAGAATATTCTCTCCAACAAAAATTCCACTTTCATTTTTTAAAGGGATGTGTTTAACTTTTTTAGTTGATCGGTTCAAATAATACAGGCCATCTCCATCTGTTGCAATCCAAAGTTCTTTGCCATTTCCGTCAATTGCCGTTATGCAGCTCGACCCGATACTATTTTGATCAAAGGCTTTATACCCATAGGTTTTAAACGTTTCCTGTGATTCGGGCAGTAAATAAATGCCTTTTTGAAAAATACCCAACCAAATATTACCAGTTTTATCTTCAATAATAGAATGAATTTTACTCTTTAAAAAATCGAAAGAGGCATTCACGGTGGTATAGTTTTCCAATAGATTTGATTCTTTGTTCAATAGCTTTAAGCCAAAACCATCTGTTCCTACCCACAGCCTGTTTTTTGAATCAAAAAGAATATCTTTTACCGGAAGATTGTCTTCATTTTGGTTTGCACAGTTGATTGGTTTTACAACTCCGGTTTGTTTATTTAATTGAGCTAATCCACCGTTTAAAAACCCTATATATATAATGTCCTGATCTCCTTCACAGATACATGAAATTTCTTTGTTCAAGAAGAATGTTTGATTGTTTTTGGATAAGGTGAAATTCTTAATTTCTTTCGTGTCCGGATCAAAAGAATTTAAACTCTGGTTGGAAGCGATCCATAATATTCCTTCTTTGTCTTCAAAAATATCTATCAGACTATGTTTGCCAAATTGTTCATTTAGCTTTTCACAATAATCTGGTTTTAGGGTGTTTTTATCGATTCGAATCAATCCATGCCCTGTTGTTGCCAACCAAATGTCACCATTTGATAATGTTATCATACAGGATATAAACAGATGATCTTTTTGATGAGACAGAGCTAATTCTATTTCATGGAAAGATTCTGTTTCATGATTGTATATTTGCAATCCATTTATTTGAGCAACCCATAAATTTCCCTTTTTATCTTCAGTTAATGCAGTTACAAAGTTGTTTTTTAATGAGTTGCTAAAATTTATATTATTTGCGTACGACTTAAATTTGATTCCATCAAATCGATTTAATCCATCTTCGGTAGCGATCCATAAAAAATTTAAATGATCTTGGTAAACCTTATTAATAAGACTATTGGATAACCCTTCGTTATAGTCGAATAATTTTTTTTTTTGAGAAAAAGCGGATATTGAGAATAAGAGAAGAAGAAGAGTGAGATATTGTTTCGGGCGCATAGTTTTGTCAGTTTTCATTAACGGTGTCTAAAAATATTAAAAAATACTAAAGAGTGTGAAAATTACAAGCCTTAATTTAAGCCTAACAGCACAATGTAACCAATAGGAAAGATAATGTAACAAATATGTAATTCGCAGTAACTAACAGAAAATAGTTGGTAACAAGAGTGTTTTAGTTCAAGAAGAGACTATATGTATCTTGTAGTCCAAAGAAATTAACACTTGTAATGCTTAATGCCATATTCTATGGCTGAGGTAAAAAAGTGAATTTGATAAAAATAAAGAATCTGATTTGTTAACCCTAATATGTTTTTAGCAATTGCGAAAATATATTTTAATAAAGCCAAAACCGATACATATGCTTACTAAATATTTCTTGATCATATTTTTGTATTTTATTACTGGAACGCAATGGGCTTCAGGTCAAAATAAATTGGATGGTTCAGAATTGTGGTTTACACATATGGAAACGATTGAAAGCGCGTCGTTTGCCTGCCCATCTTTTATTTGGATACCACAATCATCTCCAACTTTTACCATCATTCACAAAGAACTCAAAAGTGGTCTTAATAAATTGTATAATAGGGAGGTGAAGGATGTAAGCCGATTGAATTCAAATGGTTTATGCGTTGGCACATCCAGCCAAAAAGATTTATCATCTTACTTTAAGAAAGAAGAGTTGAGTGTATTAGGGAATGACGGTTATATCATAAGAACAACAGGCAATAATGTGACCATTATTATTGCAAATACAGATTTAGGAGCATTATATGGTACCTATCATTATTTAAGATACTTACAAACTGATAATACACATAAAGCAAATTTTGACATTGTAGAAGTACCATCATACCAACGAAGAATTCTGAATCATTGGGATAATTTAGACGGCACGGTTGAAAGAGGATACGCTGGTCATTCAATTTGGCAATGGAAGGATTTGCCTCAAAAAATAAGCCCCGGATATATAGAATATGCACGGGCAAATGCTTCCATTGGCATTAATGGAACCGTTTTGAATAATGTAAATGCAAATCCGGCTGTTTTAAGTATTGAATATCTTAAAAAAGTAAAGACGTTGGCTGATATTTTTCGTCCTTATGGGATTAAGGTTTATTTGTCCATAAATTTTTCTTCTCCTTCTGTTCTGGGTGGGCTTACAACAGCAGATCCTCTTAATAAGGATGTAAGAATCTGGTGGCAGGATAAAGCAAAACAAATCTATTCTCTGATTCCTGATTTTGGAGGTTTTGTTGTGAAGGCAAATTCGGAAGGACTGCCGGGACCTCAGGATTTTGGGCGTACTCATGCTGATGGAGCGAATATGCTCGCCGATGTTTTAGAATCTTACGGTGGAATTATAATGTGGCGTGCTTTTGTTTACAATCCTAACGGAAACGATCGCGCTAAGCAGGCTTACAATGAATTTAAACCTCTCGACGGAAAATTTCGCAAGAATGTAATCCTTCAAGTGAAAAATGGTCCTGTTGACTTTCAGCCCAGAGAGCCATTCAGTCCTTTGTTTGGTGCAATGCAGCACACTACCCTGATGCCGGAATTACAGATAACACAAGAATATTTGGGTTTTTCGGATCACTTGGTTTATTTGGGAACACTGTTTAAGGAGTTTTTAAACTCAGATACCTACACAAATGGAAGAAACTCAACAGTATCCCGGATTACTGACGGATCTGTTTACGATGACTCCATAACCGCTGTTGCCGGAGTAGCTAATATCGGTTTAGACAGTAATTGGTGCGGACATCATTTTGCTCAGGCCAATTGGTATGCTTTTGGTCGTTTGGCCTGGAATCATCAATTATCTGCCCGGAAAATTGCAAAGGAGTGGTTAATGCAAACCTTTTCACACGATCAGGATTTTTTGAATCAAATGTCAGGTGTCATGATGGAATCGAGAGAAGCCACCGTAAATTATATGACACCACTGGGATTACATCATTTAATGGGGTGGGGCCATCATTATGGTCCGGAACCCTGGTGTGAGATTTCCGGAGCAAGACCAGACTGGTTGCCAACTTATTACCATAAGGCAGATAGCATAGGTGTTGGATTTAACCGATCATCAAGCGGAAGTAATGCTGTCAGTCAGTATGCAGAACCTTTGCTTTCAGTTTATAACGATCCTGCACTTTGCCCGGAAGAACTTTTGCTGTGGTTTCATCATTTACCATGGAATTATGAATTGATTAATGGCAGAGATTTATGGTCAGAATTGTGTTACAGATACAGCATGGGAGTTGAACAGGTAAAATATTTTCAATGCACCTGGAATTCTCTTCAATCAAAAGTAGATAAAAATAGGTTTAATGATGTGCAAAATAAATTAGCAATACAATTAAAGGAAGCTATCTGGTGGAGGGATGCGTGTTTGCTTTATTTTCAAACTTTCTCTCACAGACCAATTCCTTCTCAACTGGATCAACCTAAATCTAAATTGGAAGATCTTAAGGAACTTAAATTTTTAAAGACTCACCATAATTAATGATTAACAATAACCAAATGGATGATAAATGTTTTTTTTAAAATGACTGGAGAAGGACTTTAGAAATTTAAGTTTTATTGAACTTCAGCTGAGATTGTGAGTGAAAACAGCCAATTTATGCAGCCCGAGGTGATGTGTTTCAGTTTAATGATAAAAACAAATAAAATCAATATGATAAGATTTATTGTGTTAGAGTTGATTGTCTTGTTCAGTATAATCTCTTGTAAAAATGATACTGGGAAGGAATTAAGTGAGAATAAACTTGTGTCTTTTTCAGTAAATGAGAACAATTTCCCGATAGTAAAATCTCAAAAAGGCACTCCCATATATATTGATGATAAAGACTATTCAGGTGTAATCAAAGTCGCTGAATTATTTCAAAAAGACATCGGAAAAGTAACAGGAGTAACTAGTCCTTTGCATATTGGAAAAAATCCTCAGGGTACTGTTATCATTATAGGAACAATTGGAAAAAGTCAATTGATAGACGGATTAATTAAGTCTGGTAAGTTAATCGCAGATGATGTAAATGGGAAATGGGATAATAGTTTAATTGAAGTAGTTGAGAATCCTTTACCAAATGTTGATAGAGCCTTGGTGATTGCCGGGAGTGATAAAAGAGGTACAATTTACGGCATGTTCGATATTAGTCGTAAAATGGGAGTTTCTCCTTGGTATTTTTGGGCTGATGTACCTGTAAAAAAGCATTCCGAAGTATTTATTAAACCAGGTAGATATAATTTGGGTGAACCTAAAGTTAAATATCGCGGTATTTTTTTAAACGATGAGGAACCAGCTTTGGGAAGATGGGCGGTTGAGAATTACGGCGGATTCAATCATCAAATGTATGAGCATGTTTTCGAATTGATTTTACGCTTAAAAGGCAACTTCTTGTGGCCTGCTATGTGGTGGGCTGGTTTTAATAGTGATGATCCTTTAAATGCTAAATTGGCAGATGAATATGGGATTGTGATGAGCACATCGCACCATGAACCGATGATGAGAGCACATGCAGAATGGAAACCATACGGTGGAAAAAAATGGAATTATAAAAAAAATAAAAATCAGTTGGATGCTTTCTGGAAAGAGGGAATTGAACGAATGGGGAATAAGGAAAGTGTTGTTACTCTGGCTATGAGAGGAGATGGCGACGAAGCCATGGAAGAAGGAACCAACATCGAACTACTGGAAGATATCGTTGCCAATCAACGAAAAATTATAGAAGAGGTAACTCAGAAGCCTGCTAATGAAACACCTCAGGTTTGGGCTTTATACAAAGAAGTTCAGGAATATTATGACAAGGGAATGAAAGTACCTGATGATGTTACACTATTGTTTTGTGATGACAACTGGGGAAATGTTAGGGTATTGCCGGAACCAGAATCTGCTGAACGTTCGGGAGGTTACGGTATGTATTATCATTTTGATTATGTTGGAGGTCCGCGTAATTACAAGTGGCTCAATACGAATTCCTTACCACGGGTTTGGGAGCAATTGAGATTAACCTATGAACACGGAGTTGATCGCATTTGGATTGTGAATGTTGGTGACTTGAAACCAATGGAGTTACCTATTTCATTTTTCTTCGACTATGCATGGAATCCTGAGTCGGTTACTGTAAATGAATTATCAGAATATACAACGAATTGGGCATCAGAACAATTCTCTGGAAAATATGCTAAAGAAATTGCTGAACTGCTGGATTTATATACAAAATATAACAGGCGTCGCACACCCGAATTATTGGACAATCATACCTATAGTTTGATTCATTACCGGGAATTTGAAAAAGTAGTTGAGGATTACAACCGTTTAGCACAAAGAGCTAAAAGTCTTTATGATATCATAGATGAGGATCAAAAAGATTCCTTTTATCAGTTGGTTTATTTTCCAGTAAGAATTTGTGCCAATCTGAATGAAATGTATTGGTATGTGGCTAAAAATAAGCAGTATGCTAAAGAAAAAAGAGTTGCAACTAACTTAATGGCAGATAAAGTAGTTGAACTTTTTAAGCGTGATTCGTTGCTTACTCTTGAGTTTCATACGGAATTAGCAGATGGTAAGTGGAATCATATGATGGCACAGCAGCATATTGGTTATACATATTGGAATCAGCCGGACAGTAATACGATGCCTCAGGTAACCTATTTGAAAGTACCGGAAGTAGGACAGCTTTGTATAAAGATTGAAGGGAAAGATAAAATTTGGACAAAGCATGATTCTACTGCGAATCTTTCAATCTTCGATAATATCAATCAGCAGGAAATTTATTTTGAGCTTTTCAATACTGGAAAAAGAGCAATAGATTATAAAATTGAAACTCCTAAGTGGATGAAAATCAGTGAATGTGAAAATAATTTGAAAGAGGAAGAGCGACATTTTGTTTCTGTTAACTGGGATCAGCTTCCTGTCGGTAATTCAGCAGGAACAATTTCTGTATCTGCTAATGGTCAGGTGATTGAACTAGGCGTTATTGCAGATAAAATTGATCTGAATCAAAAGAAGTTACAAGGATTTATTGAGAACGATGGAGTGGTAAGCATTGAAGCTGCAGACTTTAATTCAAGCAGTACCAGTCAGGGATTTGATTGGGAAGTGATAAATGGTTTGGGGAATACAAAAGGAGGTGTAACATCATTGCCGGTAAATAAAGGTTATCAGGAGTTTAGTAAGGACAATTCACATTTGGAATATACATTCACATTGATTAACAAACCTAAAAATGATTCCATTACTCTTTTCATGAGTTTGGCACCAACGCAGGATTTTAAAAATAAAGACGGATTAAAATATGCGGTATCTGTAGATGATGAAGAACCACAAATTATTAACCTGCATGAAGGTTGTGCAGGTAAGGATTGGAATTACGCAGAATGGTGGTGTACAGCGGTATCCGATAATAAATTAGTAAGAAAGTCAAAACACAAACTGAATAATACAGAAACCCATACTGTGAAATATTGGTTGATTGATCCGGGAATTGTGCTTCAAAAATTGATGATTGATAATGGTGGACTCAAACCATCTTATTTGGGACCTTCTGAGAGTAAATTGTACTAATGAATACTAACTAATGTAGTATTTGTTGGAGCATATCCTTTTACAGAAAAGATTTTATTGGTAAAAACGAGATGCTGATAGTAAGAGTTAAACAATCAACATAAAAACAAAAGAGTATGAGAGCAAATATAAGATCATTTAAGAATTGGATAGCAAGGAGCCTTTTTGTGCTTTTGGGATGTTCAATTTTCCTGTCATGTTCGAAAACAAAAAATAGCGAAACAAATTCCCGTGAACGGATTTTAATCAACAGCGATTGGTATTTTTTTAAGTATGCTTCGCAGGCAGATGCAGATAGTCTTATTTATGATGTGCGTCCTGAAGTGAACGATAGTAAGGATGATAAGGTTGCAGATTCGAAACCAACAGAAGCGGTTCGTGTTGATGCAAAGCAAACTGTACTGAAAGCTTGGGTTTTACCAACAGGAAATCATTTTATTAAGGATTCTGAAAAGCGTCTCATTCGTCCGGAAGGAAATCCTGGAAGTGATTTTCCTTTTGTTCAGGCTGATTTTGATGATAGTTCCTGGAGAAAATTGAATTTACCTCATGATTGGGGTATTGAAGAACCATTTCAGGAAGGTTGGGAGTCTGAAGTTGGAGGAGGAATGGGACGTTTGGCGAGTCATGGAGTAGCATGGTATCGCAGGAAACTTGATATTTTATCTGATGATGCCGGAAAATCAATTTTTCTGGAAATAGAAGGTGCTATGTCATATGCAATTGTATGGTTAAATGGAAATTTGGTGGGAGGATGGCCTTACGGTTATAATTCCTGGCAGGTTGATTTAACGCCTTACATTATTCCCGGTGGAGTGAACCAATTGGCAATCCGAATTGATAATCCACCGAACTCTGCCCGATGGTATCCTGGTGGAGGATTGTACCGTAGTGTTTGGCTAACAAAAACAAATCCGGTTCATGTCGGTCAGTGGGGAACAGTTGTTACAACTCACAATGTTTCCGAAAAATCAGCTGAAGTAGATTTAGTTGTAACTGTTGATAATGACAGCAAGTCTGAAGCCCATATTGAAGTGAATACAACTGTTTATGCTTTGGACAAAAATGGTGTTCAAACAGGTGATCCTGTTGCCCGTTTTTCTCCGGAAAAAGTTATAGTTTCCGCTTTGGGAAAAACTGAAATTAAAAACTCTGTAGTAATTGACAAACCAGCTTTATGGGGACCACTTCCAACACAAATTCCAAATTTGTATTTGGCGGTAAGTTCAATACAAAAAGAGGGAAAGATTATCGATACTTATGAAACCCGATTTGGTATTCGCTCCATGGAGTTTGATCCAGAGAAGGGTATTGTGGTGAATGGAGAAGCAATAAGAATTAAAGGTGTAAATCAGCATCACGATTTAGGAGCTTTGGGAGCTGCTTTTAACAAACGTGCAGCTGAGCGCCAGTTGGAAATATTGCATGAATTGGGTTGTAATGCTATTCGTTTGTCGCATAATCCTCCGGCACCTGAATTACTTGAATTGACTGATAGAATGGGATTTTTGGTGGTTGATGAGATTTTTGATGTATGGGAAAGAAAGAAAACACCGCTTGATTTTCATCTGATTTTTCCGGACTGGTATGAGCAGGATACACGCGCATTTGTGCGCAGAGACAGAAATTGCCCTTCAGTTATCATGTGGAGTTATGGCAACGAAGTAGGAGAACAATATACAGATAAAGAAGGCGCTTCAATTTCAAAACGTCTACGCGATATTGTAAAAGAGGAAGATCCTTCACGACCTGCAACGGCATCTATGAATTTTGCAAAACCAGATATGCCGTTTTCTGAAGTGCCGGATGTAATCAGTTTAAATTATCAGGGAGAAGGGATTCGGAATGCACCCGCTTATGTTGCGATGAAAGGAATTCATACACATCCGCTTTATCCAGATTTCCATGAGAAATATCCCGGTAAGCTTATTGTGAGTAGTGAAACGGCATCAGCATTAAGTACCCGGGGAACTTATTTGTTTCCGGTATTTGCAGGAAGCAGTGCACCTGCTATGGATGGTTCTGGTGGTGATCCTAATACGAAATATGTAAGTTCCTACGAATTGTATACTGCTCCGTTTGGCTCGTCGGCCGATAAGGTATTCGCTACTCAGGATAAACACCCCTATGTTGCCGGTGAATTTGTTTGGTCGGGCTGGGATTATATTGGCGAACCAACACCATATTATCTTTCACGCAGTTCGTATTCAGGAATTATCGATTTGGCAGGCTTTAAAAAAGACAGGTTTTACCTTTACCAGGCACGATGGCTCCCTGATTTACCAATGGCACATATTTTCCCGCACTGGAACTGGCCCGAAAGAGTAGGAAAGCTCACTCCGGTACATGTTGTAACTTCAGGTGATGAGGTAGAATTGTTTTTAAACGGAAAATCGCTTGGACATCAGAAAAAAATAGATGGAGAATACCGTTTTCGTTGGGACGAAGTGAAATATACTCCGGGAGAGTTGAAAGCTATTGCTTACAAAAATGGAGAAAAGTGGGCTGAAGAGATCGTGAAAACAACAGGAAAGGCAAGCCAATTAAAACTTTCTGCGGATAGAAATTATATTACAGGTGATGGAAAAGATTTATCCTTTATTACAGTTAGTGTGTGCGATCAGGAAGGAATTGTGGTGCCTCGTTCAAATAATCTGATAAAATTCAGCATTGAAGGCCCGGGAGAGATTGTTGCCACAGATAATGGAGATCCATCCGATCTGGAAATATTTTCTTCTCATGAACGCAAAGCATTTAACGGACTGGCATTGGTAATTGTTAAGGCAAAGCAAGGAGAGGCCGGAACAATTAAAGTGATTGCAGAATCAGAAGGTATCCGGAAAATTGCAACGACTGTTCAGGTAAAATAGAAAAACGAATCGAGTTAAGGGATTTTTTGACATCATTTAGCGGGCTGTATTTCGGAAGTAAAGAATCGGTTTAAATGCGTAGTGTACGATTGTCTGATCTTTATATGTTGGAATTATTTTGTTAGAGTGAAATTCAATTTAGCCTTCAATATCTGTATTTCATTTTCCGAGTAATTATGAGAATTTATATTCATATTCAATGAAGCTTAGCTTGATCCGAAGTTCTTTACTAAAAGATAAATATAAAATGTTGAAAATGTTTTTAGGTGGCTTGAAAATGGTTAAATACAAGCAATTAAGCCGTCAATGTAACCAAAATAAAATAAAATGTAACGGGTGCGCAAACGATGTAACAAACAAACAATTATTGGTAACATGCAGGCATGTTAGTTTATTTCAATAGAGGTATTTTTAATCAACAAATTTAAGTGTTTTCATATTTATATTATAATTCACTAAGGAATCAATAAAACCACCACATATAGAACCACTGTTTTTAATACTTAAGCAGTTAGTAATTAAATCAGAATTAAATACTACAAATTTTAAATCTATGAAAAAATGCTATGTTCGAACAAAAAAGGGGATATTACTATTGCTCCTTTTAATCGCTGTGCCTTTGGTAACATTAGCCCAGACGATAAGAGTAACTGGTAAAGTAACTGACTCAGGAGGAGAATCCTTACCTGGTGTTAATATTGTTATTTTAGGTACAACCCAGGGTACTATTACTAATATTGATGGTGTTTACAGTATGGATGTACCTTCAAATGCCAAGCTTACTTTTAATTTTATTGGTTTCAATACACAAACGATTGAAGTGAATAATAAAAACACCATTAATGTTGTAATGGTTGAGGATGTACAATCTCTTGATGAGGTCGTTATAGTTGGTTATGGACAAATGAAGCGTTCCGACTTAACAGGATCAGTGGTTTCTGTTTCAAGCGAAGCAATTAATCAATCGGTTACCACGTCTATCGATCAGGTTTTACAAGGGCGTGCAGCAGGAGTACAGGTGCAGCAAAACAGTGGAGCGCCGGGTGCCGGTTCTTCTATTCGCATTCGCGGTATCAGTTCTCTTAATGGGTCAAATGAACCAATTTTTGTTATTGATGGGATAATTATTGATGGGGCTACAGGTTCTGGAACCGAAAATGCTCTTTCTTCAATAAATCCATCAGATATTGTTTCTATGGATGTTTTGAAAGATGCTTCGGCAACTGCGATTTACGGATCTAGAGCTGCAAATGGAGTTATTATTATTACCACCAAGCGTGGAAAGAAAGGTGAAGCTACTATAACTTACGATGGTTATATGGGATGGCAGGAGATGCCTAAAAAGCTTGATTTACTTAATTTGCAAGAGTATGCGATACATAAAAATACTCGTGCAGACATGGGTATTGTAATGCGTGATAATAGTTTTGTTCGTCCTGATCTGTTAGGGGAAGGTACTGATTGGCAAGATGAGATGTTTACTCATGCAATGATGCAAAGTCATAACTTGTCAGTTTCCGGAGGTACAGATAAGAGTACTTATGCCATGGGAGTAGGCTATCTTGATCAAGATGGTATTGCTATTGGTTCAGCATTCGAGCGATTTAACCTAAGGGGAACTTTCGATTCTCAGGTGAAAGATTTTTTGAAAGTTGGGGTGAATTTTGCATTTAGTAATTCTAAACAAAAAACGACTGTTTCTGACGCATCATTAATTCTAACAGCTCTTAAGCAAACTCCTAATGTAGCAGTTCGTAATGCAGATGGATCTTTTGATGGACCGGATACTGACGAGTACGTTCAGAACAATCCAGTTGGTTTGGCTATGATCAAAGACAACCGAAATGAAAAGGCTGGAATAAGAGCCTCCACTTTTGCAGAAGCGACACTGATAAAAGGGCTTACATTTAAAACAGAATATTCATTGGATTATGGTTTTGGCAATGCTTATACATTTAATCCATCCTATACTTTTGGAGCTCTTGTTAACGAAGTACGCGAAGGATCACGAACAAAGTCATACAATAAGTATTGGAATTGGAAAAATATTCTGACTTACAATTGTGAATTTGGTATTCATAATATCAAAATGATGTTAGGACAGGAAATGCAGGAATCTCATTGGGAAAATCTTTACGGTTACCGTTCAGGATATTTAACCAATGGAGCGACAGATTTAAATGCCGGTGACGCTACTACAGCCAAAAACTCAAACGGTAGTGGTGTTAGCTCAATTAGTTCCTATTTTGGTAGAATGTTCTACTCTTTTGATGATAAATATTTATTAACAGCAACTCTGCGTTACGATGGTTCATCAAAATTTCATAAAGATAACCGATGGGGATGGTTTCCTTCGGCGGCAATAGCCTGGAAAGTATCCAATGAAAATTTCCTGAAAGATAATGATATTATCAATAATTTGAAACTTCGTTTGGGATGGGGTACAGTGGGTAATCAAAACGTACCTAATTATGCTTATACCTCAACTTATGCAGCATCAGCTACAAATTGGGGAACTGGATTACTTGCAGCTAATACTGCAAATGAAGATCTGCAATGGGAAACTACTTATTCAAGTAATGCAGGAGTTGACCTAAATCTTTTTAACAATCGCATTGAGTTTATTGCTGATATTTACTATAAGAAAACGAAGAATTTATTATTGCAGTTGCCGTTACCTGCTTACGTTGGTACATCAGGGGTAGGAGCAACATCAGCACCATGGGTAAATGTTGGTTCTCTTGAAAATAAGGGAATTGAATTAACATTGAATACCGTTAATATAGATAAAGGAGATTTCCTTTGGCGCTCTAATTTTGTTTTTTCCGTTAATAGAAATAAAGTGTTGTCTCTCAATACTGAAACCGGAATATTAAACAGAAATATTCAACAGGGATCTGATAATACAATAGTTACCCGAACTGCAGTTGGCAAAGCAATTGGTCAATACTACGGATATAAAGTGATTGGACGTTTCGAGAAGGCTACTGATTTTTATTACAAGAACAGTGCCGGAGATGTAGTACCAACAGCCTTACCAGAAGGAATGGATATTGGTGAAAATAGTGTTTGGATTGGAGATTATATTTTTGAGGATATAAATAAGGATGGTGTAATCAACGAGGAAGACCGAGGTTATATTGGGAATCCTGAGGCTGATTTTACCTTCGGAATTGGTAATTCCTTTTCTTATAAAGGATTTGATTTGAATATCTTTCTATCTGGTTCATATGGAAATGAAGTAGTAAACTACCAACGTCGCTGGTTAGAAAATCCACGTGCAAATACTAACTTGTTGAAATCTGCATTGGGGTATGCGCAATTGTCGTTAATCGATCCAAACGGACCAAATGATTACCGTAACGTACAAATCGCAGGAGGAGCTTCAAATATGCCACGAATAGGTGCTTCTTCAGCTTCTTCAACTTCTAACTATCGTTACAGTAATAAGTTTGTGGAGGACGGTTCTTATTTAAGAATTCAAAGTATTTCTTTTGGTTATAACCTTCCACGTAAACTAGTTTCTCGATTAGGGATTCAAAATCTTAAAGTTTATACCAACTTACAAAACGTATATACTTTCACAAAATATTCTGGTTATGATCCCGAAATTGGATCAACCAATCAGGATGCACTTTTAACAGGTATTGATAATGCTCGTTATCCTTCCCCTCAGATCTATACATTTGGGGTAAATGTTTCATTTTAAATGAAAATGTTCTGAAGATGAAACGAATAGCTAGCATAAGTAATAAAAATATGATACAGATGAAAACAAAATATATTATATATACGGTTCTGTTGATGGTTTTCCCCATTATTTGGACCGGTTGCAGTGATTTTTTAGAGGTACAGCCTCAAGATCAAATCACCAGTGAGAATTTCTATCAGTCAGAAGAGGATTTTAAAGCAGCAACGGCACCACTTTACAACAAAGTTTGGTTCGAATTCAATGACAAATTTTATTACGGATTGGGCGATGGACGTTCTTACAATTTATACGCTCCATACTCTGACTACGTTTATCCGTTTAGTGATTTAACGGAAACGGGTCTGACCGGACCTTTGGTTTCGGCATGGCAATCATTTTACAATGTAATTCAACAATCCAATAAAGTAATTATTGGTATAAAAGGAAGTAATGTTGATGCTGATATTCAAAAACAATATATCGCGGAAGCACGCTTTATGAGGGGAACAGCTTACTGGTATATGGCTTCGTTATGGGGAGATGTAATCATTTCTGAAGATCCCGGAACATTGGTAAATAATCCAATTGTAAACACCAATCCGATAACAGATGTGTATGAATTTGTAATGCGGGATTTAGAATATGCGGCTAAATATTTACCTGAGCAGGCTGCTCAAGGTGGTCGTGTAACAAAATACAGCGCATTTGGGATGCTATCTCGTATTTATTTATCATATTCTGGCTTAAGTGAGGATCCAAACAGTGGAATACGTAATCAGGAATATCTTGATTTAGCTAAAAAAGCTGCTGAAATGGTTATGGATAAAGGTCCTTATGAATTAATGGATGATTATGCTGATTTATTCATGATAGAAAATAACAACAACTCAGAGTCGATGTTTGCATTGCAATGGGTTCCAAATGGCGACTATGGTGTGACCAATACGCAGCAAGCTTATTTTGCAGCAGGATCTGAAATTACCGGCGATGATGCGGCATGGGGATACTGGACAAGAGCTTCCTATGATGTACTAAAGGAGTATGAATCTGCAGATGCTCGTCGTAAAGCTACCTGGATGGGATATGGTGACTTTTATCCTGAAATTAGTAAAGCTAATGGTGGATATACCTATGAAAAATCACACGAAGCTTTAAATGTAAAAAAGGGTGTAGTAGGCTCTACAAAAGATAACCCGAAAATTTCAAAACAAAACTCTGCTCTAAATACTAATATGTTACGTTTGGCTGAAGTTTATTTGAACTACACAGAGGCTGTTTTAGGTAATACTGCAAGCACTTCTGATGCAACAGCTTTACTATATATAAATAAGCTTCGTTCCCGAGCAGGACTTGAAGATAAAAGCAGTCTTACTTATGAAGATATTATTCATGAAAGAAGAGTTGAATTATGCATGGAAGGTCAGTACTGGTATGATTTGGTTCGCCGATCGTATTACCAACAACAGGAGGTAGTCAATTATATTACAAGTCAGGATCGTGGCACTATTGTTCCTTTTACTTATGATACTGCAATAAATACTGCCACTGAAGATGAAACCCGTACTAGATCTTCTCGCTCTATTGGTAATGTGGATGAAACGATCTTTCTGTTACCTTATCCAGAATCAGAAGTTGTGCAAAATCCATTGTTGAAAGCATCACCTGTATCGTATGAGTTTACTGAAGAAAAAATAACTGATTTATTCTAATATTCTCACAGTAAGTGAATTGGAATTTAAAATATCAATTAACATGAAGAAAAATAATTTAAATAAAAATCGTTGGACATCTGTCGCATTCCTTGGAATAATGCTTGTTGCAATGTTGTTTACAGCTTGTGATGATGAGGATTTGAGTACTGGCCCAATTACGATAAGTAAAATATATTTAGAAGATGTGAATTCATCGGTACCTGACAGAGAAGTAACATTTGCCCGTTTGGGACAAATGATTCGAATTGAAGGTTCGGGTTTTATGGGGCTAAGGAAAGTTTACATTAATGGACTTTCATCTTATTTTAATCCAGTATATGTTTCGGATAATTCAATGTTAGTTAGTGTTTCCAAAAATACACCTACAGTTGAAGCCGAAGCCGATGTTCGAAATATCATTCGAATGACAAAGGATGGCAATGAAGCTACGTTTTCATTTGAAATTCGCTCAGCAGCACCATCTATAACAAGTATCTCGCATACTTTACCATTAGCAGGTGAAACTATTACTGTAAATGGTTTTGGTTTAGTTGAAGTCAGTAAAGTTGTTTTTCCTGGTAATGTTGAAGTAACAGAAGGAATTACTTCTGATGTTGGAGGAGAATTTTTTACAGTAATTGTTCCTGAGGGCGTTTCAGATGAAGGTGGTTCTTTACTGATTGAATGTTCTAATGGAGGTGCTTATTCTCCAGCCTATTTCAATTTCAAAAAAGGGGTAATACTTGATTTTGATGGAATTGGAACGCATGGTTTTTGGGGGAGCGCAACAAGTATGATTATGGATGAGGATTTGGAATCTGCTTCTATAGGTACCGAAAATATTTCTCAGGGAATCTATGTGCCGCATCGTCCTTCCCGTATAGCATCATTTGATCCAGCAACACCTCGTTGTTCAGAAGTATGGACAGCAGGAAATGGCACAGATGACTGGCGTGGTCAGTTAACGCCATATATTCCGGCAACAACACCTCTTTCCGAAGTGGCATTGCAGTTTGATATTTATGTACCTGAAGCATGGTCCGAGACAGGATTTTTAAAAATATGTTTAGTAAATGGATTTAATGGAGGTGAATGGGCTGGTGCCTGTTACAATTACGTACCATGGATCGTTAATGGCGAGGCGGAAGCTTTTCAAACAACGGGTTGGACTACTGCAACCATTCCTCTGAATATGATTTATGATTATTCAGAAGACGGTTTCACTTTTGAAGATATATTGACTTATCGGGAAACAGCCAATTATAAGAACTTTGGATTTTACTTCGAAAACACAGATTTTACTCTAGCGAATATTACAGGCAATGATAGTGACAGCGAAACAGAATTCACTTCCGTGGCTACATCTGTTAGTGTTTATACTGATAATTGGAGAATCGTTTCTTTGGAAACACCAACTTATAGTGATTTTCCTGAAGATGAAGAATAAACATATTTAAGCGATAATAACCATGAATTTGTCAAGTTGAGATAATGCTTAGATAAATCGTGTTATTCTAAAACAAAGAAAAATGAAATACATAAAATTATTACCTATAATCGCTGTGGTTTTAACGGTCTTTTCATCATGCGATGATCAAATAATGGACTGGAAAAAAGATTCAACACATGGTGAAGTTACAACAGAGGAACTGCCTTTGGGATTGGTAGAAAAAATTAGCCGTTATGACGCCTTAAATACCTATACTGAATTTACTCTTGGAGTTGGAATCGGTCTTAATCAGTATCTGGAGAATGAAGCATATCATAATTTGACAAATGCAAACTTTGATGAAATTACCGTTGGATACGATATGAAACATGGACCAATGGTTGATGCTAAAGGAGAAATACAATTTGAAAAGGTTGACTCATTTCTTGAAGAAGTGACTGGAAACGGACTTTCAGTATTTGGTCATACCTTGGTTTGGCATGCTAATCAAGATGCAAGTTATTTGAATGGTTTAATAGCAGCGACAGTAATCCCTGCTTCCGGAGGGAGTAATTCACTCGATTTATCAGGTTTAAAAGATGGAACGCTCGCAGGTTGGGGTGCCTGGAATAGTGGAGATGGAATTACTGTTGAGGATGGTTCTGGTTTATCCAGTAGTTCACAAGCGGTTAAAATGATTGCAAGTTCTTCATCTGCTCAAGCATATGAACTACAGCTAATAACACCAGAAATTCCTGTTGTAAGTGGACATACTTATGAGGTTTCTTTCTATATCAAATCAGATCAGGCAGGTAAAGGCCGCATCTCTTTTAGCGGCTTAGAGAATAACTATCCTTATAAGGATTGGTATAACACAGGTGGTAGTTGGACAGAAGCTTTTGAAACAACCTCTCAATGGCAACAGGTGAAATTTACTGTGAACGATTTTACAGGTGTAACATTCAAAGTGAATTTTGATTTAGGTTATTTGCCTGGTGTTACATATTTAATTGATGTTGATAATATTAAGGTAGTGGATCAGGATGCAGTGCCTGAAGTTGTAAATATGATTGCTAATGGAACATTTGACGGAGGCATTGATGGATGGGCAAAGTGGAATGGTGGTGATACAGCATTAAGTCTTGCTGATGTTGCTGATGCTTACGAAGGCAATGGTGCTATGAAAATAATTGCTGATGCTGCTAATAGTGGTGCAGGAGGCCAGTGGAAAACACAAATTCATTCTGATTTTACTGCAAACTTAACTGCAGGCGAAGAATATACTATTTCTTATTTTATAAAATCTGAAGCTGCAGGTTCTGTTCGTTGTTCTACAACTGGTTCAGCACATTACCAGAGCGATCAAGCTACATCTCCAACATGGCAATATGTAGAATGGGTATTTACTGCCGATGGTGGAGAAACAGGTTTAAATTTTGATTTGGGAGGTGTTGAAGGTACTTATTATGTAGATAATGTAGTTGTTACTACAGGAGCTACTGATGGAGGTAATTCAGGCCCAACTATCATTGAAAAAACAGATGAGGAAAAATCGGAAATCATTGGAAATGCAATGGAAGATTGGATTACCGGAATGGTCACTCATTACAAAAACAATATTCATGCATGGGATGTAGTGAACGAACCAATGAAAGAAGATGGAACACTTAGAGATGGGAATAAAACTGATCCTGAAAGTGATTACTTCTCATGGGTAAAATACCTTGGAAAAGACTATGCTGTAACTGCATTTAATTTAGCTCGCCAAAATGGTAATGCAACAGATAAGCTTTTTATCAATGATTATAATCTCGAGTCTAGCATATCCAAATGTGAAGGGTTGATCGATTATGTAGAGTACATTGAAAGCCAGGGGGCAATCGTTGATGGTATTGGAACTCAAATGCACATATCTATTAATAGCGATCGTGATAAGATTGCAGAAATGTTCCAAAAGCTAGCAGCTAGTGGAAAATTGATTAAAGTCTCGGAGCTGGATGTGAGATTGGGAACTAAGAATCCAACGGTAGCACAACAAGCTTCTCAGGCAGACATGTATCAATATGTTTTGGATATGTACATGAAATACATTCCTGCAGCACAGCAATATGGAGTAACGATATGGGGTGTTTCCGATAATGAGGATGAACATCAATATTGGCTTCCAGATGAATCACCTAATCTTTGGGATGCGGATTACAATCGAAAACATGCTTTTAAGGGAGTGTGTGATGGTCTTGCAGGACGCGATGTAAGTGAAGATTTCTCGGGTGAACTAGAATACTAATTTCTAATATTAATTCATTGTAATCCCTCACAATCAATGTGTATCTTAACATGCTGATTGTGAGGGGATTCTATAAATCTGTGTCCAATAGTGTAAGTAATAAGTGAGTTGATTCTGGAATGATAGAAGGAATTAAAATGAACAATAACCGAATTGGATTCAGTATTCTTTTTTTTTGATCTTTTTATTGATTGTTTGAATGGGAGAAGAATATTACTGTACGACGAAGATTGTGATTAATTGTTTTATTAAACGGATAGTCAGCCTAAATTAATAATACATCGCAGGCATAACATTCAATAAACTTAAAGGTCATCATAATAAGCCTAAAGGGCTTGGACAGGCAAAAATCAGGAATTATAAAGACCGGATTTTTCTATGTCTGGAAAAGATAGATAGGTTTTTTTACTGAATAATCACAATTGTTGTACCAATTGAAATTAGCGATGTCGGGAAGAACTTTATGCATATAATATATTGCAAACAGACAGTGAATAGTTATACAATTTGATCTTTAAAGAAGTTCCACAAACAGGATGTAACCAAAATGAAATTAAATGTAACGGGAATGAAAACGATGTAACAAACTAACAAATTTGTGTAACACAGCATTACGAGAGTTTATTTCAATACAAGTATTTTTGGTTAACAGTTTTGGGTGGTTCGCACAGCAATTGAAGTTTATAACGAGCCACTTTTTTAATAAATAACATCGAATAATAAAGTCAGTATTAAATATTACAAAATGACATTAAAATCAGATAAAGTATCGGTAGTTGAAAAGATTGGCTACAGTTTAGGAGACCTTGCTGCTAACCTCATTTTTCAAACGTTGATGACGTTTTTGGCCTTCTTTTATACCGATGTGTATAAGATTCCGGCAGGAACAGCCTCCGTAATTATTTTTTCGGGAGGTATGATTGGAGCATGCTTTAACCCGATAATGGGTGTTATTGCTGATCGTACCAAAACAAGGTGGGGGAAATTTCGTCCATGGATTCTTTGGACATCAATCCCTTTTGGGCTTATGGCCTTGTTGGCCTTTAGTACGCCGCAGTTTGGTCCGGGAGGTAAAATTGCATACGCATTTATTACTTATATCTTATTAGTACTACTTTATAGTGCCAATAACTTACCTTACTCGGCTCTGAGTGGCGTTTTAACAGGAAATATGGCAGAACGCAACAGTATTTCATCATATCGTTTTACTGCAGTAATGGTAGCTCAGTTCATAGTTCAAGGTTTATTATTGCCATTGGTGTTAATATTTGGTGACGGCGATAAGGCAAAAGGCTTTGAAAATGTAATGGGAGTTTTTGCACTTGTTGGTATTGTCTTTTTTATCATCACTTTTTTAACAACAAAGGAACGTGTGGTTTCAACTCAGACAGAAACAACATCGGTAAAACAAGATGTTAAAGATTTGATGAAAAACAGGCCGTGGATTGTAATGCTTGTTGTTACTGTATTCGTATTTATTACGCTGTCGCTGAAAGGCGGTATGTATGTGTTTTATTTCGAAAATTATTTAAGTGAACAACATTTAGCGGTTTTTTTAAATGATATTGGCTTTAATTCTTTTATTAGTGGTTTAAATAATCTGTTGTCAAATATGGGCTTTGTGGGCTTCTTGTGGCCCGAAGATGTTGCAACATCAGGTTTTAGTCTTTTTAATGCCGGAGGAATCATTTTCATGATTATTGGTATTATGTTTTCAAAGGGCTTGGCCGATAAATATGGCAAAAGGGATGTATTTGGAGTGAGTCTTTTTCTTGCCACTTTATGTTTGCTTTTATTTTATTTTTATTCTCCGGAATCTATAGCTTTGGTATTTATAAGTCAGTTACTGCATGGTTTCTTTTATGGCATTACCACACCGCTGTTATGGGCAATGATTGCCGATGTGGCTGATTATTCCGAATGGAAAAATAACCGTAGGGCAACTGCAATTATTTTTTCCGCAATGATATTTGGTTTAAAGGCAGGTTTGAGCGTAGGTGGAGCTTTAGTGGCCGGAATTTTAGCAAGTTATGGATATAGTCATCTACTTGATGTTCAAAGTCCTGAAACAATTAATGGAATAAAACTTTCTTTAAGCGTATTCCCAACTATTACATTTTTTATTGCAATTGGATGCTTGTTTTTCTACAAGATTGATAAAAAGAAGGAAGTAGAAATTGAGGATGCGTTAAGCAAACGAAGAAATGAATTATAGTTTTTAACATTGTCTGCTGGCAGGTTAATTGTATCGGGCAATAAGAACTGTTGATGTTTTTATTTGCTTATGAAAAATAAAAAAATAAACAATTTATGAGTCAATTAAGGCGAATTTGCATTTATGGTTTTTTTTCGGTTTTACTACTGAGTATGTTGTATGGTTGTTCAAAAACAGAAGTAAAGCCAGTATCATTAAAAATGGCTGTTGGCGATAGGTTTTATATAGGCACAGCATTAAATAGTGACCAAATAGTTGGTGCTGACACCTCTGCCATAAAAATCATAAAACAACATTTTAATGCTGTTGTAGCTGAAAATGTGATGAAAAGTGAAGTGGTTCAACCTATTGAAGGTGAGTTTGATTTTAATATGGCTGATAAATTTGTCCGGTTTGGACTTGATAATAAGCTGTTTATAACGGGGCATACTCTAATCTGGCATTCTCAGGCACCAGATTGGCTTTTCGTAGATAAGCAGGGAAATGATGTCTCAAGAGATGTTCTTATTGAAAGAATGAGAAGTCATATACACACAGTGGTAGGTCGTTATAAAGGAATTATAAAAGGCTGGGATGTTGTTAATGAAGCTGTTTTGGATGATGGAACCTGGCGTAAAAGTAAATTTTACGAAATAATTGGTGCAGACTTTGTTAAGTTAGCATTTGAATTTGCACATGAAGCAGATCCGGAAGCTGAGCTTTACTACAATGATTACTCGATGGCGAAAAAGGGCAAAAGAGAAGGAGTTGTGGCTATGGTGAAATCATTGCAGGAACAAGGAGTAAGAATTGATGGTATTGGCATGCAAGGACACATCTCAATGGATGATCCTACGATTGAGGATTTTGAGAAAAGCATAGTGGCTTTTTCCGAATTGGGTGTTCAAGTGATGGTTACTGAGCTGGATTTGACTGTTCTTCCTATGCCAAATATGAATGCTGGGGCCGATATAGCTTTAAATTTCGAATTTCAGAAGGAGTTGGACCCATATGCAAATGGACTGCCTGATTCTATGAGTATAAAAATTACAGAGCGCTATCAGGATTTTTTCAAATTGTTTTATAAACATAGCGATAAAATTAGCCGTGTTACCCTTTGGGGAGTTGCTGATGCTCAGTCATGGCGCAATTATTGGCCTGTTAAAGGACGTACTGATTTCCCTCTTTTATTTGACAGAGAGTATAAAGCAAAACCAATTGTTGAAAAAATAATTAACGAAGATCTGTAATCGGTTTATTGGTTAAAGAGTTGATCCCAAAGTGTCATTTAAATAAGAATTCGATACACGTATTCTATTGATTTAATAATATGAATAGAGCTTGGTAAAAAAGCTTGAAAAAAATAAGATAATGAAGAACCCAAGGTATTTAGTTGATGGTTTATATACCGCAGATCCATCAGCACACGTATTTAACGGAAAACTATATATTTATCCATCTCACGATATCGAATCAGGTATTCCTGAAAATGATAATGGTGATCATTTTGATATGCGCGATTATCATGTATTCTCAATGGATGATATTGATGGTGAAGTAACAGATCATGGAGTGGCTTTGGATGTGGAAGATGTGCCTTGGGCCGGTCGCCAGATGTGGGATACTGATGTTGCTCATAAGAACGGTAAGTATTATTTGTATTTTCCGGTAAAAGATAAAACAGATATTTTCCGCATTGGTGCTGCAGTAAGCGATAAGCCCGAAGGACCTTTTATTCCTGAAAGACACCCTATTATAGGAAGTTACAGTATAGATCCTGCCGTTTTTGAAGATGAGGATGGTCAGCATTATATGTATTTTGGTGGTCTTTGGGGAGGACAGTTGCAACGTTACCTAAACAATAAAGCACAGGAGTGTGGTTTCAAACCTGCCGATGATGAGCCTTCATTACCGGCTCGGGTTGTAAAAATGTCTGATGATTTGTTGGAATTTGCTGAAGAACCTAAAAGCCTTGTTATCTTGGATGAAAATGGAGAGCCTTTAAAAGCCGGAGATCATGATCGTCGCTTCTTCGAAGCATCGTGGATGCATAAGTACAATGGTAAATATTATTTCTCCTACTCAACCGGAAATACTCACTTACTTTGTTATGCTGTAGGTGATTCACCTTATGGCCCTTTTACTTACAAGGGAGTGATTCTTACACCTGTAGTAGGCTGGACTACGCATCATTCTATTTGCGAATTTAAAGGGAAATGGTACCTGTTTCATCACGATAGTAAACCTTCTGGAGGAAAAACATGGCTTCGCAGCATGAAAGTTACAGAGTTGGAATACAATGAAGATGGTTCTATTAAAACGATCGATGGAATGGCCGAATAACCATATGATTTGTATCGCAGCAAGATTACAGAATTGAATTTCTAAATAAAGTTAAAAAAAATTACAGCATGTATTTTAATCGAAGAGCTCTTTCTTTTATTCTTTTGGGTAGTCTGTTTTTGATGCCTTTTATGGTATCAGCGCAGTTGCGTTTGCCTAAACTGATCTCAAATGGTTTGGTGCTTCAACGCGGTGCAGAAGTCAAAATTTGGGGATGGAGTGCGAAAAATGAGAAGGTATCAGTTAATTACAGAGATTCTCTGTATAAAACCATTGCCAATGATAAAGGGGAATGGTTTGTTATGCTTCCGATACAGAAAGCCGGTGGCCCTTATGCAATGAATATCTGCGCAAGCGATACGATTCATCTTAAAAATATTTTAGTTGGTGATGTTTGGGTTTGTTCAGGTCAGTCCAATATGGAATTGCCTATGCGAAGAGTGAGTCCTCTTTACAAGGAAGAGATTGCAAAAGCCGATAACAGGAACATCAGATATTTTGAAGTGCCGAAGAAATATAATTTCAACACGGTTAAAAATGATTTGCAAAATGGAAATTGGGTAGATATTAATAAGAACACGATTAATAATATTTCTGCAGTATCTTATTTTTTCGCCCAAAAATTAAATTCAGAA
The DNA here is from genome assembly GCF_002843385.1 of Labilibaculum manganireducens. GTDB lineage: Bacteria > Bacteroidota > Bacteroidia > Bacteroidales > Marinifilaceae > Labilibaculum > Labilibaculum manganireducens. The sequence continues at coordinate 81,883 of NZ_MVDE01000007.1, read as the reverse complement.
TATAATGTGCCTATTGGGATAATTAACAGCAGTTTAGGTGGCTCTCCGGCGCAAGCTTGGTTAAATGAGGAGGCACTTAAAGAGTTTCCGTCTTATGATGCTGAATTGCAAAAATTTAAAAATCAAGCTGTAATTGATTCAATTGAGCAAAGTGATAATAGTAGAAGTAACAATTGGTATCAAAAATCAACAGTAAATGACGAAGGTCAGAAAGGAAACTGGCGGGCTAAAGGTAGTAATACCTCAGATTGGAGCAGCATGACCATTCCTGGTTATTGGGCTGATGGGAAGTTGGGATATGTGAATGGTGTAGTTTGGTTTCGAAAGGAAATTGAGATTCCTGCTGAATATTGTAACAAAGAGGGCTTACTAAATATGGGGAGAATTATTGATGCTGATTCAGTCTTTGTAAACGGAAAATTTATAGGAACAACCAGCTATCAATACCCACCACGTCGATATACTATTCCTGCAGGAATATTGGTTGAAGGAAAAAATACGCTTTCGATTCGTGTGATCAGTAATGGTGGAAGAGGTGGTTTTGTAGACGGTAAGCCATATCAAATCGTATTCGATGATTTTCAAATAGATCTTAAAGGAGAATGGAAGTACAAACTGGGAGTGGCAATGGAGCCTTTACAAGGACCAACTTTTATCAGATGGAAATCAGGAGGCTTATACAATGCAATGATTGCTCCATTATTGAACTACAAAATTAAAGGTGCGGTATGGTATCAGGGAGAGTCTAATACTGGTCGCCCCAATGAGTATGAACATCTGTTATCATCTCTTATTAAAAACTGGAGGAAGCAATGGGGGCAAGGTGATTTTCCTTTTTTATGTGTTCAGTTACCTAATTTTATGTCACCTAAAGATCAGCCGTCAGAGAGTAATTGGGCAATGCTAAGAGAAGCTCAGTTCAAAGCATTATCAGTTCCAAATACAGGAATGGCTGTAACTATTGATATTGGAGAGTGGAATGATATTCATCCGCTTAATAAGAAGGATGTAGGTGAAAGATTGGTTCTTGCTGCAAAAAGGATTGCTTATGGCGACGATCATGTTATTTATTCAGGTCCCATGTATCGATCTATGAAGGTTGAAAAAAACAAGGTAATTCTTTCTTTTGACCAAATTGGAAGCGGTTTGATCGTAAAAGGAGGAGGAGAGCTTAAGGAGTTTGCTATTGCTGGAAAAGATAAAAAGTTTGTATGGGCAAAAGCAAAAATTGTTGACAATAAGGTTATTGTATGGAGCGATAAGGTTAAAAAACCATTAGCTGTACGATATGCTTGGGCAGATAATCCTGAGAGTGCAAATTTGTTTAATAAAGAGAAATTGCCTGCTTCTCCTTTTAGAACAGATACTTGGTAGTTGATACATGTTGAGAATTTTAATCACCAAAATTAAGCTGATGAAGAAAAATGTATTTTCACTGATGATATTATTTTTGCTCGTAATTACAGGACTTAGAGCACAAGAAAATACCACAGAAACGAATAAAACTTACGAGAACCCAATTTTAAGAGGATTTTACCCCGATCCATCAATTTGTCGGGTAGATGATGATTACTATTTGGTCAATTCTTCCTTTGAATGGTTTCCCGGAGTACCGATTTTTCATAGTAAAGATTTGGTGAACTGGAAACAAATAGGCCATGTGTTGGATAGGCCGGAGCAATTGCAATTGAATGAAGGCTTGGGTGCATCAAGAGGAATTTTTGCGCCTACATTGCGTTATCACGATGGTTTATTTTACATGATAACGACTTGTGTAGGTTGCAAAGGTAATTTTTACGTTACGGCAAAAGATCCGGCAGGACTTTGGAGTAATCCTGTTTGGTTAAATACACCAGGAATAGATCCTACTCTTTTCTGGGATGATGATGGTACATGTTGGTACGTTGGAGCTCATAATATTTCAGGGAAACGTGAATGGGAAGGTCAGAATGGCGTTTTTATTCAGCAGCTCGATTTGGAGACAAAACAACTTGTAGGTGAGCCGGTTCAGGCCACTTTTGGTCATGCCACAAATGCAGTTTGGGGCGAAGGACCACACCTTTATAAAATAAATGATCGTTATCTGTTGATGATTGCCGAAGGTGGCACAAGTTTTAATCATGCCATTACGGTTTTTGAGAGTGATAAAGTAAACGGTAAATATACACCATCAAACATTAATCCGGTATTAACACATCGTAATTTAGGACGCGATTATCCCATTTCTGCAGTTGGACACTGCGATATTGTTCAAACGCAAAATAATGAGTGGTGGGCTGTAATGTTAGCTGTTCGTTCGTGCGGGGGAAAAAATTTGTTGGGTCGTGAAACTTATCTTGTGCCAATGGAATTTGAAGATGGTTGGCCATTGTTTAATCGTGGAGTTGGTAAAGTACGTTTCGAGGAAAAACGACCAAACTTACCCTGGACACCAGTTGAGTCGTATCCAGTCCGTGATGATTTTGATGATGATAATTTGGCTTTGAAATGGGTTTTTCTGCGCACGCCGTATGAGAAATGGTTTGATATTTCAAAAGGCAAAATTACTTTGGATACTCGTCCTCAAATGATGACTAAACTTGAGCAACCTTCATTATTGGCACAGCGAATCAGTGAATTTTCTTTTGATTCTTTTACAAAAGTGAATTTTAATCCTGCCAACGATAATGAAGAGGCTGGTTTTGTCGCAGTTTATAATAATGCACGTAATTTCAGATTAGTAAAAACATCAGAACAGGGTAAAAATGTTGTGAAACTATATCGTGTTAAAGAGGGCGAAGAGATGCTGGTTGCAACAGAGAATGTTATGTCTGGGGATTTAATTTTGGGTTTAAAAGCAAATAAATTAAAATATCAGTTTTATTTTGGCAAGGATAAAACCTCGCTTCAGCCTATTGGCGATATTCAGGACGCTACGGTAAATGCTAGTCAGAGCGGTACCGATTTTACCGGGCCTATGCTTGGGTTTTATACCAGCAGTAATGGTCATGAGTCAACAAATAAGGCTGAATTTGATTGGTTTGAGTATGATGCAAAGTAGTTGGCAATCTGTCAATTGTATTGATTCTGTCAAATATTTCAATTTTAAAAATGTATGGTTGTTCGTTGTTCTGCGGACAACCATTTTTTTATGTTGAGTAATTGTTGTTGCTATATTAATCACATTACTAATGGTATAGCTATTTTTTTTAGAGAGTCTCTAAAAAATTCAAACAATATACGTATATTGTACGCAAACTAATTATTTCATGCGGGATATATTATTAAATGTTTCAATTGATTGTGCCATATTTGGTTACGTGAATGGAGAATTGAAGGTCTTATTAATAAAAAGAGATAAGGAGCCTGAATATAATGAATGGTCACTTCCGGGTGGAAATATTTATATCGATGAAAATATTGATGATGCTGCCCATAGGTTACTTAACGAGTTAACGGGTATGTTAAATCTTTTTTTATCACAAGTAGGCTTGTTTGGTGAAACCAATCGGTATCCTGATCGCAGAGTTATTTCAATATTGTATTGTGCTTTGGTAAAACCTGAGCAGTTTGAATTGATAGCAGGAGCGCATGCGAAAAGAATCAAGTGGAGTAAAACGAATAATCTTAAAAAATTGCCTTTCGACCACAATGCAATGATAGCATATTCTTTAAAGTGGTTAAAGGACGAAATTTGGAGAAAACCAATTTTAGTTAATTTATTGCCTGAAAAATTTCCGCTCAATCAAATGCAGGACTTGTATGAAACTTTTCTGCAGCAGACAATTGACAATAGAAATTTCAGAAAAAAAGTAATGGTTCAGGGACTGGTTGAAAAACTGAATGAAAAAACAATTGGTGGAAAACAGCGTCCTGCTTTTTTATATCGATTAAAAGAAAATAGCTAAAAAAATTTATACAAATGATATAACGTACAATATACGTTAAAAATAAATTAAACGATGTTTGAAATTAAAGGAAAAGTTGCCGTAGTAACCGGTGGAGGGGGCGTATTAGGAGGAAGTATTGCCCGTAGTTTAATTAATGCAGGGGTAAAAGTTGCCATACTGGATATCCGGGAAGAAAATGTAAACAACCGGGTAAAGGAGTTGGAAGAATTGGGTGGTGAGGCCATTGGTTTTGTATCCAGTGTTTTAAGCATGGATGAGCTCAAACAAGCTCGGGAAATAATCATTAAAAAATGGGGAAAGGTTGACATTTTAGTAAATGCAGCTGGTGGTAATTTGCCCGGAGCAACACTTACCGAGCAACAAACTGTTTTCGATATGAAAATTGAGGATTTTGAGAAAGTAAATAACCTCAATATGAATGGAACTGTGTATCCAAGTCTTGTTTTTGGCGAAGCAATGTCTGAACAAGGGGAAGGCAGTATCATAACCATTTCATCAATGGCAACTTATTCTGCAATTACCCGTGTTTTGGGATATTCCGTAGCTAAAACAGGAATCAATATTTTCACTCAGTGGATGGCCATGGAAATGGCAACGAAGTTCAGCGAAAAAATTCGTGTAAATGCAATTGCCCCGGGTTTCTTTATTGGAGATCAAAACCGGAATGTATTAATTAACCCGGATGGTTCATATACTGAAAGAAGTGAGAAAGTATTGGCACGCACGCCAATGGGACGATTTGGGGATATTAAAGAATTAAATGGAGCAGTTCAATTTTTATGCTCTGATGCAGCATCCTTTATCACAGGTGTGATATTGCCTGTTGATGGAGGTTTTAGCTCATTCAGTGGTGTATAAATCGTAGATTATGGCATTAGAAAAAACTTGGCGTTGGTTTGGTGTTAAAGATCCAATTACGTTGGATATGTTGGTTCAGATGGGGGTTGAAGGTGTAATTACAGCTTTACACCACATCCCCAACGGGGAAATTTGGGAAAGAGCTGAGATTCATAAAGTGAAGGAATTGATAGAATCCAAAGGAATGCGATGGAGTGTGGTAGAGAGTTTACCTGTATCCGAAGGGATAAAACTGCATTCGGAGGATTATCCCCGTTTAATTGAAAATTATAAGCAATCTGTTCGGAATTTGGGCGGGTGTGGAATTGATACAATCTGTTATAATTTCATGCCGGTGCTCGATTGGGCCCGTACTAATCTTCATTACAAGCTGGACAATGGTGGTGAATCCATGTATTTTGATTTCCCCACTTTTGTAGCTTTTGATATCTACATCCTAAAAAGACCCGATGCAGTGAAGGATTATCCACAAGAGATTGTGGAAGCTGCAACTAAGGCATACGAATCAATGTCGGAAGAGGAGGCCGAAGAGCTCGCTTACAACATTATTGTAGTTACTCAAGGATTTATTGATGGTTTGATTGATGGTTCTGTAACGGATCCAAAAGCACTTTTTCTGCAGTTTATTGAGAAGTATCGAGGACAAGATAAAAATTCGATGCGCAGTAATTTGAAGATGTTTCTGGATGACGTTATCCCTGTAGCTGAGGAAGTAGGAGTGCGATTTGCTATTCATCCTGATGATCCTCCATTTCCTGTTTTGGGTCTTCCTCGAATTATCGGGCAAGAGGAGGATTACGAGTGGCTTTTTGAAGCAAATAAATCAGTAAATAATGGGATCACTTTTTGTGCCGGATCTTTGTCAGCACGCAGAGAAAACGATTTACCACATATTATTGAGAGGTTTTCAGAACGCATTCATTTTGTTCATTTGCGTAATACTCAAATGCTTGAAGATGGCAGCTTTTATGAGTCAGGTCATATCTCGGGAAGCCAGAATATGGTGAAAATAATTAGTGCTTTATTAAAAGAGCAGAAACGCCGGATAGCCGAAGGACGGGAAGATGTGCGCATGCCGGTTCGTCCCGATCACGGAATAAAAATACTTTCAGATTACGAACATCAGTACAATCCTGGTTATCCATTAATTGGTAGGTTAAAGGGCTTGGCTGAGTTAGATGGTTTAATGACAGGAATTGAATCATTTATAGAGTAGATAAAAAAAGACTGTAAATCAATTGATTTACAGTCTTTTAGTTTAGGATGATTCCCAAATTGCGGAGAGAGAGGGATTCGAACCCCCGGTACGTTGCCGCACAATAGTTTTCAAGACTACCGCATTCGACCACTCTGCCATCTCTCCAATAATAATTGAGCGGGAAACGAGACTCAAACTCGCGACCCTCAGCTTGGAAGGCTGATGCTCTATCAACTGAGCTATTCCCGCATTAATGATCTCATAAGGATTGAGCATTCTCAATCGAAATCAAAGTGGGGAGAGCAGGATTCGAACCTACGAAGACGAAGTCAGCGGAGTTACAGTCCGCCCCAGTTGGCCACTTTGGTATCTCCCCAAATAATAATTTCAAAAAAAGTGAGCGGGAAACGAGACTCAAACTCGCGACCCTCAGCTTGGAAGGCTGATGCTCTATCAACTGAGCTATTCCCGCATGCAAGAAACACGTTTGTTCCTTGGTTAAAATTTAAAGTGGGGAGAGCAGGATTCGAACCTACGAAGACGAAGTCAGCGGAGTTACAGTCCGCCCCAGTTGGCCACTTTGGTATCTCCCCAAATGCAATGTATGTAAAGAACTTTGTTTCTTGATTGCGGATGCAAATATAGGAGCTTTACTACAAAATACAAGGGGTGCCTGCGTTTTTTTTTCAAAAAAAATGAAATATTTATGTAAGTGTTTGATTTCCTATGAAATATTTTTTCAATATAATTCTCTTAGAAATTTGAGTCGTCGATTTTTTATGAAATAGGACTGGTTTTATTACGATCTGAAAATTGAATTTAAGCTAATTTTGCTTTTGTAAATTTTCTGATGGAGATATTAAGAGGTGTACTCTTTTAAGGCTGTTTAAAGAGTAAAGAATTGTGAACGGAGCAGAACGTTGATTTATACTTGTAAGTCTTTTCCTGCGCTTTCTATTCTTGTAAATAGCAATTCTTATCAGTTTGTATTTTAGAAAAAGAGCAAAAAAAAACGGAGACTATTGTTTAGCCTCCGTTTTTATATTTTGAGTTTGTTTTACTTTATCATCGACTTAGCTCTTGTGATGTATTTTTCAACATCACGGGCTTCTGCTGATTTAGAAAAGTCTTGTTCAATAGTTTCGTAAGCAGTTAGTGCTTTATTGTACTCACCTAACATTTCGTAAGCAAGTCCTGCTTTTTGCAAATAGATAGGTGTTGTGAAATCATTCGTATTAAAAGAACTGGCATCCATATAATTTGAAGCTGCTTTTTTAGTATCTCCTAATTCCATATAAGCATCTCCTATAGCCGCTTTTGCAAGAGCACTAAGTAAGAAATCATCCGAACTGAATTTTTCTAAATAATCAACTGCATTTTGGAATTCGCCCATTCTTAAATAAGAAATACCAGCATAATATTCTGAAATATTTCCTGCCGGAGTTGAGCTAAACTCATCAATAATATCCAAAAACCCAGGATAATTTTCATCTCCGTTCAATGCAAAATTAAATGAATCCTTCTCGAAATATCTTTGAGCCTGAAACAACTGATTTTGAGCACGCTCATTAAGAGGAGCTTTATAGTATTTTTGATAAGCAAAAACTCCTACAGCCAAAAGAATTATTACAAAAGCAATAGTGGACAGTTTTTTCTGATTTTTCTCAATATATTGTTCGGTTTTGCTTAACGCTTCTTCTAAATTTTCAAAATTATCTTCAGATACCTGATTGTTTTTATTTTTTGACATGCTCAAATATTATTAGTTTTATTTTTTCTAACGCAAATGTAATTTTTTTTACGAAATATCAGACATTTTTTCTGTAAAAAATGAAGATAGGAATTTAGAATATTATAGAACTAAATAAGTAAATCCAAATTGATTTAATTTAGTAATTTTGCAACAGTCATCTAAATCCATTTATACATGCATCTGGAAAAATTATCCCTCTTAAATTATAAAAACATACTTGATTTGGAATTGAATTTTTCACCAAAAATCAATTGTTTTATTGGGAATAATGGAATGGGAAAAACCAATTTGCTGGATGCGGTGTATTATTTAAGTTTCTGTAAGTCATATTTTTCTGTGAGTGATCAGCAAAATATCAATCATAATGAACAGTTTATGGTGCTGGAAGGAACTTACCGACGAAAAGAATTAAATGAGCTTGTGTATTGCGGTGTAAAGCGCGGGCAGAAGAAGAATTTTAAAAGGAATAAAAAGGAATATAAAAAACTTTCGGAACACATTGGTTTATTGCCTATTGTAATGGTTTCTCCGGCAGATGCCAGTTTGATTACGGATGGGAGTGAGGAGCGACGCAGGTATATGGATAGTGTAATTTCACAATATGATCGTAAATACCTGGAAGATTTAATTCGTTACAATCGTGTTTTGCAGCAACGAAATAAATTGCTGAAAGATTTTGCATCAGGAAGCAGATTCGATGAAGATACTCTAAGTATTTGGGACGAACAGATGATTGTGCTGGGAACATCTATTTATGAAAAGAGAAAGGATTTTTTGAATAAGCTAATGCCTGTTTTTCAGGAGTACTATCAGATGATTTCTTTAGGGAATGAAACTGTAAATTTGGATTATAAATCACTTTTACATGATAACTCATTACGTGATCTGCTGATAAATGCCCGTTGGAAAGATCAGGTATCTCAGTATACCACAGTAGGAATTCATAAGGACGATTTGGAATTAACTCTGGGTGGATATCCTATTAAAAAGATGGGTTCTCAGGGACAGCAAAAGACTTATCTGATTGCTTTAAAACTCGCACAATTCGATTTTATCAAGCAAATTGCCGGATTTAATCCGATACTTTTGCTCGATGATATTTTCGATAAATTGGATTCGCAGCGGGTAGAGCAGATTGTAAAATTGGTTTCTGAAGATCGTTTTGGTCAAATCTTTATATCCGATACCAATCGTGATCATTTGAACGAAATACTTTCGGGAATGGAGCAGGAGTACCAACTGTTTGTAATTGATAAAGGAGCCATTGTAAGCTAAATAAAATGAGAAGAAGCCAAACACAAAAAATAGATGAATTAATTCGGCAGGTACTTAAGGAAAGCAATCTGGACGGGCGCTTGAAAGAGTATGAATTGGTTAATTCGTGGGAGAAAGTGATTGGTAAAACGGTTGCCAATGCTACTACTGATATTTACATTCGTAATCGAAAGCTATTTGTAAAAGTGCGCTCATCAGTAATTAGAAATGAACTGCTAATGATTCGTGAAGGCCTAATGCGAGCTTTAAACAGGGAAGTGCAGGCGAACATTATCGATGAGATTATTGTTCGGTAAAAGAAAAGACGCACTAAGATGACCCTAATGCGCCCTGTATTTTTAAAATTTACAGATTAAAATATCTCAGTTCCTGAGAAATGAAAAGCTCCTTCAATACAAGCATTTTCATCACTGTCCGATCCGTGAACGGCATTGCGCGACATCGATTCTGCAAATTCTTTACGAATTGTTCCTTCTTCAGCTTCAGCAGGATTGGTTGCACCGATTAATTTTCTGAAATCAGCAACAGCGTTATCTTTTTCAAGAATTGCAGCTACAATTGTTCCCGAGCTCATAAAATCGGTAAGATCCTCATAAAATGGTCTCTCCTGATGAACCTCATAAAATTTCTTAGCTTGATCTTTAGTTATTTTGGTGTATTTCATGGCAGCAATGCGGAATCCTGCTTCATTAATTTTTGCCAGAATAGCTCCGATATGTCCGTTTGCAACAGCATCCGGTTTTATCATGGTAAAGGTTCTATCGCTTCTCATATATGTGTATAGTTAAATGTTTCGAATACAAAAATAATGATTCTGAGCACTTGTGCAACTGTTCATTTAACAAAACAGGTAATTGAGAATTTAATTCTTCAAAGTATTCCTCATGCTCGGCAAATGATTCGTAAATCTATACTGCTTCCATATCTAAAATCTAACGATCTATTGTATCTTTACCAGCTTATAATAATTATTACAAGAGAAATAGAATGAATAATTTGCAAAATAGAATTGATGCTGAGCTGATTAAGGAAGCGGAAATATTGCTTAATGAGTGTGCAAAAATTTCAATTATACCGCATTCGGGTCCCGATGGTGATGCTATTGGATCTTCGTTAGCCTTGCATCAGTATTTGATAAAGAAAGGAAAACAGGCACAAATAATCAGCCCAAGTGCTTATCCCGTTTTCTTAAAATGGCTGCCTGGAAATTCTGATGTTTGGATTTATACCAATGGAAAGAAAAAGGCTGAGGAGTATATTAATTCATCTGACCTTATTTTTATTGTAGACCATAATTCATTTAAGCGCTCAGGCGATTTGGAAGGAGTGCTGGAGAAGGCAACTGCAAAAAAAATCATGATTGATCATCATCCTGAACCTGAACAAATTGTTGATTTGATGTTTTCGGATACTCAAATGTGTTCTACCTGCGAAATGATGTATGAATTTATTGAAGCTTTAGGTGATGAAGACATGATTGATGAATCAATTTCGGAATGTATCTATACCGGAATTATTACTGATACAGGAGGTTTAAGTTACAATTCCTCTCAGCCAAGAACTTATCAGGTGGTGGGGAGTTTACTTGCAAAAGGAATTGACAAAAGTAAAATTCATTCGAATATCTACGATAATTTTTCTCCGGACAGGATGAAGTTATTAGGACATTGTTTGGATCAGGGGTTAGAAGTTTTGTCCGAATTCAATACAGCCATTATTACATTAACAAAGGAAGATTTAGTTCGATTTAACTATAAGGATGGCGATACAGAAGGATTTGTGAATTATCCTCTTTCCATTCAGGGGATGCTTGTTTCTGTAATTTTTATTGAAAAAGATGATGTCGTTAAGATATCTTTCCGATCGAAAGGTGATGTTCCTATAAACAGGGTTGCCAGAGATTATTTTAATGGGGGCGGGCATATAAATGCTGCTGGCGGCAGAACCGAGAAGTCATTAAAGGAAGCAATTGATCAATTCAAAAAGGTTTTGCCTGAATTTTATAATAGCTTGTAAAGAAACTGATTTGATTTTTTGTTTTAAGAAGTTGTAAAATTTACAGCGCAGATTAATGAATCTGCGCTGTTTTTTTTTTATTTTTCTCTGTGGATCAAAAAGATAGCAGGTCTTTTGTGTAAATCCGGCAGATTGTTTTTCCATGCCTGTACCGACATGGTTTTGATGTATTCCGATTCAAGTGTGATATCGGCAGCAATACAAAGTTTAGTGGCCGGACTGCAATTTTGAAGTAAATCTTCAAGCATTTTCATGTTTCGGAAAGGAGTTTCAATGAACATTTGTGTTTGACCTTCACTTAGCGAACGGTGATCCAGATGTTTAATTTTCTTGCTTCTCTCGTCGCTCGGGATAGGTAAATATCCATTAAAGGCAAAGTTTTGTCCGTTAAAACCAGATGCCATTAAAGAAAGTAATATGGAGGAAGGTCCAACCAATGGAACTACCTGTATGTTTTTAGTATGGGCAATTTTTACAACATCGGCTCCGGGATCAGCAACACCAGGACATCCGGCTTCCGAAATAATCCCCATGTCGTGATCGGAAATAGCGTCCAAATAAGTTGAGATGTCTTTTGGAGAGGTGTGTTTGTTTAATTCATAAAAGGTAAGCTCATCGATATTGATATCCTGATTCACTTTTTTAAGATAACGACGTGTTGTCCTTATGTTTTCTACAATAAAGTGTTTAATATCCGGAATCAGTTGTTGAATGTTATTTGGTATTACCTGATCGATTTCTGTATCTCCCAAAGTAGTTGGGATTAAAAAAAGTTTGCCTTTCATAAATGATATATTTTCGGCAAATGTACAAAATAAGTCTGTTACTCTTTAAATGGTCGCTTGTCAAATGCAATCTTGTTATCTGTAATCATTCTGAATAGTTTTGAACTTATCTTGATTTATTACATCTTTGCAGGTAATTGATAATATTTATAATAATATGACACAAATTGCAAGTAAAATAATATTAAATCGAAACTTTATTTTGGTTCTTGCTGTCGTTTTAGGATTGTTGATTGGCGATTGGGCGAGTCTGTTAAAAGAGTATACTTTTTATATTTTAGCAATCGTAATGACCTTTTCAACCACTGGAATTTCTACAAAAGCCATGTTTCCTTTAAAGCAGATGATACTGCCAATGCTGATGGGATCGTTTTTGAATTATGTGGTATTTGGAGCTGTAATCATTGCATTGTCGTATTGGTTGATGCCAACGCCTGAGCTTTTTCTGGGGTTTGTGGTGATTGCTTCTACACCGCCAGGTGTTGCTGTGATTCCTTTCTCACATATATTGGATGGTGATTTAAAGTATGCCATAGTCGGAACTTTAGGAGCTTTTATTTCGTCCTTGTTTTTTGCACCGCTAATTGTTGGTTTGTTTTCAAATATTGATGGAGGGATTAATCCGCTCGATTTATTCATTACTATGGTTCAACTTGTTTTAGTTCCCCTGCTAATTTCAAGACTGCTGCTTTGGCAACCCATTAAACCAACAATAGAAAAGGTGAGAGGTAAAATTGTTGATTGGGGATTTGCTCTGATTATTTTTACTGCTGTTGGCTTAAATAGACAAGTATTTTTTTCTAATTTTGATGTACTCTTACTGGTGTCTCTGGTACTTTTTCTTGGGATTTTTGGTTTGGGATGGATTTATGAACTGTTTAGTCGTAAACTTGGAATTAAAGCTCCGGCAGCGATAACTCAGAATCTTTTGGTTACGATTAAAAGTTCAGGTTTTGCAGTTGTTACGGCTTTAACATTATTTGGAGAAGAAGCAGCAATTCCTTCAGCAGTAATGGCCGTTTTTGTACTGGCATATTTGCTTTATCTGTCTATTCGAAAAGAGTTAAGGGATTCAAGTAAGTAATCTTGATCAATCAGGTAAGGGAATTCGAATTAGAAATACAATATGGTGAAATTAACTTTTTTAGGAACAGGAACTTCTCAGGGGGTTCCTATTATTGCCTGTAAATGTCCGGTTTGTCAGTCAAAAAATCACAAAGATAAACGGCTGCGTTCTTCAGTGTTGATAAATGTTGATGGTCAGAATTTGGTGATTGACAGCGGACCCGATTTTAGATATCAGATGCTGCGTGCAAAAGTTGAGAATATTTCTGCAATTATCTTTACGCATGAACACAAAGATCACACAGCTGGTTTAGACGATATTCGTGCATTTAACTGGGTGAATAAAAAAGCAGTTTCCATTTATGCCGAAAAGCGTGTACAGGAATCTTTAAAAAAAGAATTTTCTTACGTTTTTGCTGAATTTAAATACCCGGGAATTCCTCAGATGAACTTGATCGATGTGACTGGCGAAACTTTTCATATTAATGGCACAAGCATACAACCTATTCGGGTGAAGCACTTGAAACTCCCTGTTTATGGTTTTCGAATTGGGGATTTGGCTTACATTACTGATGCGAACTATATTTCTCCGGAAGAAAAAGAGAAATTAAAAGGTTTAAAGGTTTTGGTTCTGAATGCTCTTCGAAAAGAAACACACATTTCGCACTATACTCTTTCTGAGGCATTGGATATTGTGAAAGAACTAAAGCCTGAAAAGGCCTATTTTACTCACATTAGTCACCAAATGGGTTTTCATGATGAGGTGGAAGCTGAATTACCTGATAATGTATTTTTGGCTTACGACGAGTTGGAGATAGAGGTAGGATAATTAATTGAAAGAATTCTATTTCTCCGCCTTAGTCATGAAAATCACACTTATTCCGCCCAGAACAAAAAAGATTGTTCCAGCAAGCAGTAAGGCTGATGAAAGGTTGAAATGGTCGGTGTACCATCCCAAAAAAGGACCAATAATGGCAAAACAAATTCGAATGATAAAATTCCTGACTGAGAGTACCGTTGCTCTCATTTCCGATTCAGTAATTTGATTGATGTAGTTTTTTAAAACAGGAGTTGCAATTCCACGCACAAAATAGAAAAAGAAAAGGACGCCAACACCAATCAATGAATTGAACCAGCCAGTTAGTATAAAACCTCCCGAGATTCCTATGACAATAAAAACAGAAGTCCCTGTTTTTCCAAGATATTCCTCCGCTTTATGTGCTGAAAGTGCTGTAATTCCCACGGTTAGGTTCAAAAGAGTCCAGATTACTCCAATGGTGCTGACTTCCATGTTTAAATCCCGCAGATAGGGTTGAATGAACCAGGCAAGTGTTAGTGTTGCACATCCAATAACCGATGAAAAAACAATATTCCAGCGTAATTTGGCATTGTCCCAAAGCGAGAATTTTACAATGCCAAGAATATGATTGAATCCAACTTTTAATTTTATTGAATTCTGATTTGGATCGACTAATAGAATGGAGGCAGGAATGGCAATGAACGCAATGAATGATTGAAAAATGAAGGGCGTTCTCAGGCTGATTAAAGCCAAACTGCCACCGGCAATTCCAGCAAGAGCTTCCGCAAAATTCCCAACCGACATCACTCTGCTTTCCTGTTTTAGATATTCTTTTTCCTTATTCATTTTAAGCAGACTATCATAAAGCATAGCTGAATCGGAACCGGATATAAAGCTGCTGCCAACGCCCAATATTAATTCTGCAATTAAAAATCCATTAAATCCTGAGCTAAACGAGTAGACTGCAAATCCCAAACAACCCAGAATAGAACCTAAGATCAAAGACTTTTTTCTACCCCAAACATCAGCAATATACCCCGATGGAATTTCCAGAGCCACAACTGCTACTGAATAAATTCCCTTAAGGGTTAGCACATCCTGCATACTCAAACCATTCTCCTGATAAAAGAGAACAATAATGGGCATGGTGAGCATAAACCACTTGGCAATTTTAATCAAATACAGTTTGGGGATATTTCCGGAAATAGATCTTGTCATTGCTTCAATTTGAGTTGCAAAGATACTCGCACATTCGAAATAGAAAAGCCTTTATTCTTGATTATTTGATCTTCATTGTATTTCTTGCAGAGGCTAATGGAATGGCTTTGTCGTTCATATAGAGTAGTATATCTATTGGTAAAGCCAACGGAACTTATATTTTTTGCATTCAATCGGGCTGTTTGTAAAACTGAATTAAATGGTGATGATGGCGAAGATATTTTGTGTAAATTTAGAAGGTGAGTAGTTGGTTATGTGAGCTGTAGTATAATAAGAAGAGATGATATCAAATCTAAAACACTTGAAACTATGGGAATGACATTAATCGAGAAGATCTTGGCAAATCACTCCAAAGAGAGTGTTGTAAAGCCTGGCGATATTATTGATGTTGAGATTGACATTCGTGCTGCCCGGGATTTTGGGGGAGCGAATGTGGTTAAAAATATCCAGGAGCATAAATTGAAAATTGCCGATCCGAAAAAGACTTATTTTACATTTGATTGCAACCCTACGGGTTCTGATCAAAAATATGCTATAAACCAACAAATATGCCGATTGTTTGCGCGGGATAATGGTGTAAAAGTATTTGATATCAATACAGGTATAGGAACGCATACTTTAATTGAGCAAGGTCTCGCTTATTCAGGAATTACTGCCGTAACTACAGATTCTCATGCCAATATTCTGGGAGCTGTTGGTGCATTCGGGCAAGGAATGGGTGATAAAGACATAGCCGCTGCAATTCATAAGGGAAAAGTTTGGTTCAAAGTTCCTAAATCAGTTAAAATAAATTTAAATGGAAAACGGCCGGAGCGAATTTATGCCAAGGATATTGTCTTGGAATTGTTGAACCGGTTTGGAGCAAATTCTCTTCTTGGATATTCTGTGGAGATTTATGGAGGGGAAGTAGATCATCTTACTCTTGATGAAAGAATCACAATTTCATCGATGGCTACAGAAATGGGATGTATCATCATTTTGTTTACTCCCAATGATTCCATTATGGAATACAGTCAGTTTCGAAATGGAAGGAAGTTTGATGTAGTGAAAGCTGATCCGGATGCTGAATACGATCAGGTGTTTGAAATAGATTTGGAAGAGTTTGTTCCCCGGGTTTCCTTGCCGGGAGAACCTCACAACACTGTTCCGGTTAGCAAAGTCAGAGGAGTGAAAATAGACTCGGCTTTTATAGGAAGTTGTACCAATGGACGAATGGAAGATTTTCGGATTGTGGCGGATATCCTAAAAGGGAAAAAAGTGGCTCCTGGTGTCGTTTTTAAGATCGTTCCCGCCACCGATGAAATTTGGAATGAATGTTTAAAAGAAGGCTTGATTAATATTTTTAAAGAAGCCGGAGCCATGGTTTCCAATGCTGGTTGCGCAGGTTGTGCTGCCGGTCAGGTGGGACAGAATGGTGAAGGAGAGGTAACCATTAGTACCGGGAATAGAAATTTTCCAGGCAAGCAGGGAAAAGGAAAGGTGTATTTGGCATCACCAGCTACAGTAGTAGCTTCTGCAATTGCCGGTTGCATTGTTCCGCACGATGAAATACCAGAGCATCCCGTAACATTTGGTCCCCGAAAAGAAATAGAAGTGGGTACAATACTTCATTCAAGTTCTGAGGTGTTGATTAGACCTAAGAGAATTGAAGGGCGTGCTTGGTACATTCCTATGGATAATATCGATACAGATATGATTTATCACAATCGATATCTTTCTATTACTGATACGGATGAAATGGGACAGTATACTTTTGATAATCTGGAAGGATACGAAGATTTTGCACAAAAAGCCAAGTCGGGCGATATTGTGATTACACACAAAAACTTTGGAAGCGGCAGTTCCCGGCAGCAGGCGGTTGATTGTTTCAAAGCATTGGGAATACAAGGTATTCTTGCCGAATCTTATGGAGCAATTTACGAGAGGAATGCCATTAATGCAGCTTTCCCAATTATGACTTGTGTTGATGTTTCAAGACTAAACCTGACTGATGGTGATACAATTCGTTTGGATTTAGAGACGGGTAAAATCACCAATACAACTAAAAATATATCGGTACAGGGAGAACGTTTCTCTGAAGTTCAACTGGAAATTTATCAAAACGGAGGACTCTTTTAAATAGTTAACCACGAAGTATTTTGAGTGTCCTTTGTGGTTAAACACATTTAAAGATTTAACCACAAAGGTAAACGAAGGATAACACAAAGTGAAAATTAGGGGACTCTCTGTGCAGTACTTTGAGTTTACTTAGTGGTTAAGGTTAGTTATTGGTTAAAAAATACGTTAATACTATGCAGAATCTAACTTTCGTTGAAAAGATATTCCGGGCAAAATGTGGAAGCATTGTTTTCAAAACTCCCGATATTGTTCTGACTCATGATAATACGGCCAGTATCAAAATTACATTTGAAAAAATGGGTGGCGATCGAGTGAAAGATCCTGATCAGCTTTTGGTTGTTCTGGATCACAATGCGCCGCCAACCAATGCCAAGTTGGCTACCGATTATCAGAGGGTTCGTGAATTGGTTCAGAAACAAGGAATCAAAAAGTTTTACGATGCAGGCTCAGGCATATGTCATCAAATCATGTCATACCATGCCAAACCTGGAATGATAATCGTAGGCAGTGATAGTCATACATGCACCGCCGGCGCATTTAATGCCATGGCTGCAGGTATAGACCGCACGGAAGCTGCCGGATTGTGGAAAAGGGGAGAAACATGGTTTCGTGTGCCCGAATCCATTAAAATCATTCTAAATGGAAAGTTGCTGCAAGGTGTTTATGCAAAAGATCTTTCTTTATGGATTATCGGGATGATTGGTTCGGCCGGAGCCAATTACATGTCTATTGAATATCATGGTGAGGGAGTGAAAAGTCTTTCCATTTCTGATCGCATGACATTGGCAAATCTGGCTTCTGAAATGGGCGCTAAGAATGCCGTATTTCCTCCCGATAAGGTGTTGGAAGATTTTTATGAACAAAAGGTAAAAGGCATTTGGGCCGATGAAGGTGCCCAATATTTTAAAGAATACGAAATTAATTTAAGCGATTTAGTTCCACTGGTTGCTGCGCCGCATCATGTCGACAATGTAAAAAGCATATCAGAAGTTAAAGGAGTAAAGTTAAATCAGGGATTAATAGGAACCTGTACGAACGGGAGATTGGAAGATTTGCGGATTGCCTCCAAAATACTGGATGGTAAACAGATTGTCAGTGGTTTTCAGTTGTTGGTGGCTCCAGCTTCCAAAGAAATATATTTGGATGCGATTAAAGAGGGAATTATCACCAGATTGATGAAAGCCGGTGCCACTATCTTGGGTTCTTCCTGCGGTCCGTGTTTGGGAACCGGACAAGGAATTCCTGCTGATGGATTTACGGTGATTTCCACCGCGAACCGAAATTTTTTAGGTAGAATGGGCAATAAAAATGCTCAGATTTATCTTGCTTCTCCTGCTGCGGTAGCCTGTTCGGCTCTCACTGGTGAAATAACAGATCCAAGAACAGATGCTTCCCATCAGATAAAATTTCCATTTCAGAAAGAACAAAGTGCCACAATTCTGATTCAGGAATCAGACCAACGAAAATCGAATGGTGTTTGGGATTACTCCGATGTTGATCATTTAAATACCGACCAAATGTTTGCAGGAAACTTAACTTACGAGGTTTTGAGTTCCGATCCGGATGGAATTCGTCCACATTTGTTCAAAGGATTTGATGATTCTTTTGCTGATGGAGTAGAGGAAGGTGATATTTTGATTGCCGGGGAAAATTTTGGTTGCGGCAGTTCAAGAGAACATCCTGCAGTTGGATTGGCTCATGCAGGAGTACGTGCGGTGATCGTAAAATCGGTAAACCGGATCTTTTACAGGTCGGCAATTAATCAGGGTTTATTACTCATTGTGAACCGCGAAATTGTTGAATCATACCATAGAAATGATGTGCTTGTGCTTGATTTTCAGGAAGGAGTCGTTCAGGTTGGTGAAAAACGATTCGAAATACCTGTTTTACCCGATAAATTACAGCAGATAATAAAATGCAAAGGCCTTGTAAACTGGATAAGAACTGTGATATAAGCTCTTACTGGTCTGTAGTTGATTTTTACTGAAAAAAAACGCGAAAATACTTGTTTGGGAATGTAATAAATACCTATATTTGCATCGCCTTTTAAAGGAATGGTCCAGTAGCTCAGTTGGATTAGAGCAATAGCCTTCTAAGCTATAGGTCCCAGGTTCGAGCCCTGGCTGGATCACTCATTTTTAAAGGCAAAAATAGAAAAAAAACAAGGACGGTCCAGTAGCTCAGTTGGATTAGAGCAATAGCCTTCTAAGCTATAGGTCCCAGGTTCGAGCCCTGGCTGGATCACAAAGCCGATACGAAAGTATCGGCTTTTTTGTTGCGGGCTCAGAAAATGATCCTTTGTATACTTCCTATTTTTAATATCATATATTGAGTTCAATATTTACAATCTAATTTTAGTTTGGAAAAGTTAATACTACAGTAGCTCCGATCTCATCATTATTTGTTGCTATAATTTCTCCGTTATGGGCATCCATAATAAGTTTCACTGTAGCCAAATCAAGACCATTTTGATCATCATGATACTGGGAGTTAGTAGCAAATAATTTAAATCTGTTTTTTAGTGTCTGTGGGGTAAAGCCTTCACCTTGATCAATAAAAGAACAGGTTGTTTTTTTTATATCAGAATCTATGTTCACACGAACAAGCCCACCATTGGGTGAATATTTGATCGCATTGTCAAGAATGCTTTCAAAGCAAAATTCAACTAGTTCTTGAGCACCATTTATGTGCGTATTATCAATCTTGCCATCAAAAACTACATTCGCCTTTTTTGCTTTAATTTGTTCCGAAAGATTAAGCTTGGTTGATTCAATTAAATCGCTTAATCTAATTTCACTTTTTTGAAGGGTCTGTTTTTTAGTGCGTAACTCGGTAATTTTCAAACTTATTTTAGCAAAGCGATGAAGCCGATTGGCAGAAATTTCAAGATAATGTAACATTTCTGTAACATTAGAATCGACTAATTCATTTTTCAATATGCCAATGAAACCAATTATGCCATTTAAAGGTGTGTTAATTTGATGGCTAATTATGGACAGAAAATCTGATTTTGCTTTATCCAACACCTCTAATTCCTGATTGACTTCTTCAAGTTCACTATTTGCTTTCTGGAGCTCTTTGGTGCGCTCTGTTACTTTTTCTTCAAGCCATTGGTTTATTTTTTTAAGTTGGTCTTTACTCCTTTTCAGATCGATATGAGTTTTCACTCTCACCAATACTTCTTTTGAATTAAAAGGTTTGATAATATAATCCTGCCCTCCAACTTCAAAGCCATTAACCACATTTTCAGATTCGTTAAGTGCAGTCAGGAATACGACTGGAATTTCCTTCATGTTTTCGTTTTCACGCATGGCTTTACAGGTCTCGAAACCATTCATTACGGGCATATTTACATCTAAAAGGACCAGATTAAAATCTTGTATTTTATTTAAAAGATGTAAGGCTTGCTGACCGTCATAAGCAAATCCAACAGAATATCCCTCATCGCGCAGGATGCTGCCAATTACCTGAATATTTTTAGGATTATCGTCAACTGCGAGTATCTTAATTTTATTATTGCTAATTGTTTCCATATGCTTTTAGGTTATATTTTGTTCATTTTAAGTTGTTCTATTACTTTCGGGAATTTTACCAGAGTTTTCAACAATCTGTCGATCTCGAAATTATCTGCCAAACTGCAAACTTCGCTTGCATAATCTTTAAGATATTCAATCTTATTTTCTTCAGCTAGTTTAATTAATTCTTTACCGAATTCTTCAATTTGGTCAATCATTTGCGATTGGATAGCATTCTGACAAAAAGGAACAAACTTATTTTCAAGAACTGGTATGAGTTCAGGCAGCTGATTTAATTGTTCCTCAGTCAGTGCAATGTCAATTTGTTTGGAATCAGCTGTAGCTGCTTCGTCTTTAACCTGATATGTGAGATACTTCTTCATTTTATCAAACAAGTCAGAAGCATCCAATGGTTTCATTAAAAACTCATTAAATATCTCTACATTTCTATTTCCAGTTATTATACTTTTTGCAGAAGCTGAGATTGCAATAACCGGAATGGATTTGGTACTTTTTGTTTGCTTCAGTATTTCTGTGGCCTTATAACCATCCAGTACTGGCATACGCAAATCCATCAGAATTAAATCGGGCAGATTTTTTGTTGCTGACTGCACAGCTTCTTCGCCATTTTCTGCTTCAAAGACATCAAGCTGTGAATGTTCTAACATATCCTTAATCAGTTCACGATTTAATTCATTGTCGTCAACAAGAAGAATTTTTGCTTTATTGAATTTTATTATTGATAAGTCAATCAAGCTCTCCTCGGGTTCGATCTCAATCTCAGAAATAGGTATGTTTGGAATAATAACCCTTATGTTACTCCCTTTACCTGCTTCACTTTCAAGATGAATAGTACCCCCCATTTTTTCAATCAATTTTTTAGTGATGGGTAAGCCTAAACCAGTTCCACCATATTTTGCACTTTGTCCTTTCTGCTGACTGAAAGGCTCAAAAATTAATTTCTGTTGATCAATCGGGATGCCAATACCAGTATCTTCGATCTGAAATATAATGTCAAAATTCTTATTTTCCTTATGGTTTGTTTGTATATCCAAGCTTAAAATAACATGGCCTTTATCCGTAAATTTAATTGCATTTCCAATAAGATTGAACAGGATCTGAAGTATACGAACTTCATCAAGTAGAATCATTTTATGCATTACACTTGCATATTCGACTGAAAACAGGATTCCTTTTTCATCCACTTTTTGAAGAAACATATTTTCTATCTCACGCACCAAATTCTGAAGATCCACTGGTACAGGAATTATTTCAATCTTACCTGCTTCAACCTTTGACAGATCCAAAATATCGTTAATAATTTTCAATAAGTTTTTCCCACTGCTCCGAATAGACTCTATCTGTGAACGTTGCTTTTCTTCTTTTACCGATTTGGACAACAAATCAGAAAACCCAATAATAGCATTCATGGGAGTACGGATTTCATGGCTCATATTGGCAAGAAATTCACTTTTTGCACTGTTTGCAGAATCAGCCTCCTCCTTTGCATTAATAAGATCAGCTTCAACAATTTTTTTAGGGGTGATATCAAATCTAATTGCAACATATTGATAAGGCTTTCCATTTTCATCGAGAAAAGGAACTATAGTAGAATCGACCCAATAAAAGCTTTTATCCTTAGCTTTATTCTTAATTTCTCCCCGCCAGACTTTCCCCTTTGAAATAGTACTCCACAAATCAATAAAAAAATCTGTCGAATGATGACCTGAATTTATAATTTGGTGGGTTTGCCCAAGAAGCTCTTCTCTGCTAAATTTTGATATTTTACAAAAATTATCATTTACAAAATTAATGATTCCTTTGTTATCGGTTATAACTACAATGCTTGATTCTTCAAGAGCAAATTTATAATCAGAAATGTCTTTCAGACTCTTTTTTAATTTTTTTTCCGAGATGGTCAACTTTTGTGTTCTTTCAGAAACCATTTCTTCCATATTTTCACGGTGCTTTATTATTTCTTCTTCCGACCTTTTTCGATCGGTAATATCCATGTTAATACCCAGCATACGTACAGGATTTCCTAATGCATCATAACTAACAATACCCGAAGCCTTTAAGTAGCGAATAGATTTATCCGGCCAAACCACCCGAAATTCAGTATCAAACTCTTTTTCACCTTTTAATGCCATTTGAATTTCTTCATGTCCACGGATTAGATCATCTGGATGAAGGGTTGTATTCCAGGCCTCATATGCACCAGTAAACATCTCTGCAGAAATACCATAAAGCCTGTACATTGTACCATCCCAAACAAGTTTATCATTAACTATATCGAAATCCCAAATTCCGATATTAGCTGCACTTGCAGCAAGTTGCAAACGGCTGGTTATATTATGGATTTCTCTCTCCGCCAGTTTTTTGTCTGTTATATCGCTTATCGTTCCTATTAATCTTACAGGATTATGCTTCCTGTCAAATTCTAATTTACCCAAGCCGTGTATCCACCTCTCCTCCTTATCGTTATTTCTGACAATTTTGTATTCTTTATCGAAAAATTTTTCTTCCCTTATCACATTATTTAAATATTCTTTCAATTCATTGCTGTGTTCTGGATGAATCATAGCACTCCATCCCTCAATTGTGTGTGTATAATTTTCATCGATCCCAAATATAGCATCGAGTATTTCGGAACTCTTCCACATACCCGTTTTTAAATCCAGCGAATAGGTTCCCAGGCGTGCAATTTCTTGTGATTCTTTCAGTAAATGCTCACTTTCTTTTAGTTCAGAGGTTAATTCTTCTGCGATTTGTTGTGCCTTAAGCTTTGTGCTAAGCATTGATTTGGAGAGCAACAATAGTAAAATACTAATAATTAAACCTCCAATAAATACCAACCATGAGGCAATGTATTCAACAATAAAATTTTCTTTTTTTTGAACAAATACCAATGTCCATTGATGTCCATTAAACTCAATAGGTACTTTTAAAGAGAAACGTATATTCTTGAGGTCTTCCTGTTTTTCATCTTTAAGTGAATTAAACAAAAGTGATTTTGCAGAACAAATCTTTCCATCGAAAATATTTAAGCTAAACAATTTTTTATTATCGTTTAATTCCCAGTCTTTCAAGATACCCAACATCAGGTCAGTCATGCGGTAAGGACTGTAAACCCATCCTATGATAGCCGAACGTCTTTGTTCAACAGTGTTTGTTACGGCTCCTTTCCGGAAAACGGGAACATACATTAAGTTTCCTGCCTGTACGTCTGTTTTTGTTTCCTGAACTAAAAGTATTTTTCCTGAAAGGGCAGCTATATCTAAATCACGCGCACGTTCCATTGCTTCCCTTCTCACGGGCTCGGTTGTCATGTCATAACCAAAGGCACGTAAGTTGCGTTCTGAAAAAGGTTCAAGAAAAATAATTGCAGTAGATGTATCACCCGAATTTTCGGGCCAGACCTTATAGTCAGGAAATCCCTCATTTCTGATTTGTAAAATATGATTTTCCAACTGATTCTTAGGTACAAGTAAGGAAAATCCTGTTCCTAATATTCCTGGCAAATTCAGGTCTACTTTTGACTGTTTTATGAAATTACTCCAAGTCTCACGCCGTACGGTGTCTGATACACTAAAAAATGCAGCCCCGCTGCGAAGCAGTTGTGCATGAGCATGCAACCGCAAATCTATTCTACTGCTGATTTCCTTACATTCGAACCTAAATTCAGCTTCATCCTTTTTATCAATTTGAAACTTTACAAAAATTGAAGCAAATATTGTGAATAGTAATGTTAATATAAATAACAAGTTTGCTTTCAAGTTGTTAACATTCTTCATTCTATTCGGTGTATTAATTTAAAACTATCTTCAATTCAATAAGCGGTATTTAATAAAAACACTTATGATTTTTAATGCCTTATATATCCGTTTCTCTGCAAATACAAACTAGCTTAACTGCTGCAGATGCATGACAGAATCATAATTTCAAGATCTACATCAACTAGAATCCCATCAACAATTATAATAAAGCAACATCCTGCCAAACTTAACACAATAGTTAATGTACGTCTTTTGAAAAAAAAGGTTAATAAAGTATCGTTTTTACTTGGAATTAAATTGTTTGCAAAAGTCCCTAATACCGATTGAATTGGGGACCTTTGAGAGATTGCATTTACAGTGCCTTGCCTTTGTGCTTCCCTGTTATTTTTAAAATTAAAGTCGCAATCGTACAATTTGTGTTCGTTATCGCACATTTTATTTTAAAGCTAAGTTAGGTTCTTTGTGTTGGATGTAAGTCTGTTACCTTTTTCGGCATCATATGTGATAAGACAAGCCAGATATGTGTTATAATAGAGTTTTATGTCATTTTGCCGGGGGCTTTAACTTAAGTCCAATGTAGTAGTTCAGAACAATTGTAAAAATCTATTTGTAACCATTCAGTTTTTATTGTAGTCTAATTAACCACAGAACAAACCAAGTAAATAAACTAATTATGAGAGAAAGAATATTGATAATCATATTAATGATATGCAGTATTTCCAGTTACGCACAAGCTGATATGGGAGTGGAAATTAAGAATGGATCGTTAACTGGTATTATTATAGATGTTAAGACCAAGTTGCCATTACCATATGTAAATGTGGTGATAAGAGATGCCAATAATAAAATAATTACCGGAGGTATTACAGATGACAAAGGAGAGTTCATTATTAAGAAAATTACCGAAGGAAAAAACACAATTGAGATTCAATACATGGGCTACAAGTCATATGTTAGAAAGTTGGATTTCTCATCTAAAGTATCAGCGTATAAATTGGGAACTGTTGAACTTGAAGAGGATACTGAACTTCTTGGAGAAGTAACGGTAAGAGCAGAGCTGTCCAGCGTAACTCAGAAAGTGGATAGAAAGGTTATAAATGTTGGTAAAGATTTAACCGCTGCCGGAGCCACAGCTTCGGAGGTTTTAAACAATGTGCAATCGGTTAGTGTTGATAGTCAAACGGGAACAGTGAGCTTAAGAGGAAACGAGAATGTGAGAATATTGGTGGATGGCAAGCCTACTAATATTAGTGCAGCTCAATTGTTGCAGCAGATTCCTTCTACATCAATTAAAAGTATTGAGTTGATTACCAATCCATCAGCAAAATACAACCCTGAAGGGATGAGTGGGATTATAAATATTGTATTGAATAAGAACGCAAATATTGGCTTTAATGGTAATGTGAATTTGGGCGTAACACGTGGCGTGAACACACGTGCTAATGGATCGATAGATTTAAATTACAAAACCGGAGCCGTTAATTTCTTTTTAAACTTTGGAGCAAATGGCGGAAAAAGAAATAATTATGGTAAAGTTTTAAGACATTCAGAAAGTGGAGATGGAGAAATTATTTTAGCTGATGACATTCTTCAAAAATTTGAATTTAACAGCGACAATAACTCTCAGTTATTAAAAGTTGGAGCTGATATTTATTTAAATGAAAAAAATACACTTTCATTTTATACGACACAGAATTTCTCTGACAATTTAATGAATGGAGATACCAAAATATTTAGAGGAAGCGCCCTGGATAATCACAATTTAATGAAATCGGAATCTGACAATACTGCAGGAACTTATAACTTAAATTATAAAATCGATTTCGAGAAAAAGGGGCATAGTTTAGAGTTTGAAGCAACCTACAGTGAGAGTGATTCGCCTGAGGATGCTGCATACACTGAATTATTAAATTCGACTGATTTGACATCTAATTATTTTGATGATGTAAAAAATGATTATACCAACAGTCTTTTGAATTTAGATTATACAAATCCATTATCAGAAAATACAAAATTAGAAATGGGTTTGGAGCTTAGGATTAACGATACGGAAAATTCAAAAGCAAGTAATCAGCACGAGTTTGTATATGATAATTTGGGAAATAGAATTCCCGATGGCGACTGGTATGAAACTGTTCTAAAACCCAATTCAGCATTTACATACGATAGAAACATTTATTCCGGATATGTGAATTTAAATCAAAAAATGAATAAATTTTCTATGCAGCTGGGTGCTAGAATAGAGCAGTACGAAGTAGATGGAAAATTTAGTAAAGGAGATGAAAGTGCTAAGTATACAGATAGTAAATTTACAGTTTATCCATCCGTATTTTTCACCTTTACACCCAGCGAAAAAAACCAATTGCAGTTAAGTTACAGTCGAAGGGTTGACAGGCCTTCTATACAGCAGGTTAACCCAATTAGAGAATGGAGTACGCCTCTAATTAGTTCTTTTGGTAATCCCAATTTAAATCCTCAGTTTACAAATTCATTCGAATTCAATTATACAAAAGGATTGGCGAAAGGTTCCGTTACTTTAGGAACATTTTATAGACGTGTTACTGATAATATTTCCAGAGTTTTAAATAAGGATCCTTTGGATGTTGAAAAGGTTGAGCTATCTTATTATAATACTGATAGCAATGATCGTTATGGAATAGAATTGTCAGCAAATTATCAATTCTTTAAATGGTGGTCGATGAATGCAAGTTCCGATTTGTATGTTCAGAAAGAAACCGGTGTTTCGAATGGTGAGAATCTTGAAATTACCAATAGTTCCTTTAATGCCCGGGTATCCAATAGCTTTACGGCTACTAAAAAATTGAAATTTCAGTTGTTCGCAATGTACCGCGGAGGTGGTGAAGATTTACAATTTAAAGTGGATCCAATGTGGATGATCAATACAGGAGCAAGTTATACGGTGCTGAAAGGAAAAGGAACACTAACCTTTAGAGTAAACGATATTTTTGAAGGAATGAAGTTTAAGTTTGATTCAAAAGTACCTTACAACCAGGAAGGTGAATTTCATTGGGAGAGTAGGACAGCATATCTTGGCTTTTCGTACCGGTTTGGCAGCGGTAAAAACAAAGCCAAAAGAAGAAAGCAAAGAGATAGTCAGGAAACGCAAGGTGGTGGTGGATTTATTTAAACCCTTAGATCAATAATACACATTTATTTAAGTTGAAAATCTCCCTTTCTATTTTGGATAGGGAGATTTTTTGTTCTGATAAATTAAAATTATAGCAAGACTTCTTACCTTCGGACAGTAGTAAGAACAAATGATATTCTATGAATTTACCATCAGTAAATCTAATCTACTTTTCTCCAACAGGAACAAGCAGGAAAGTAGTTAAAGCCATTGGGCAGGGATTGGAAGCAAAACAAATCAATGAGTTTGACATTACACAAACCGATTTTGAGTGTAAGAATTTTGGTAATGAATTGACCATTATTGGTGTGCCTGTTTACAAAGGACGTTTGCCCGTTGAAGTAATTCCGCGATTGAAACATTTTAATGCTGAAAACACACCTGTGGTTTTAGTAGCTGTTTATGGAAACAGAGATTACGATGACGCTCTGCTTGAGTTAAAAGATGTAAGTACAGCATTAGGTTTTACACC
This sequence comes from Labilibaculum manganireducens, assembly GCF_002843385.1. Taxonomy (GTDB): domain Bacteria; phylum Bacteroidota; class Bacteroidia; order Bacteroidales; family Marinifilaceae; genus Labilibaculum; species Labilibaculum manganireducens. Next base: position 53,997 of record NZ_MVDE01000007.1, on the reverse strand, counting down.
TGTAGCCGCAGCCACTTTTATCGGAGAGCATTCTTATTCAACAGAAAGTAAACCCATAGCAAAAAATCGTCCTGATGAGGCCGATCTTCTTAAAGCAAAACAATTTGCAGGAGCGATTTTAACTAAATTGGAGAAAAACGATGGTCTGGAGCTAAACGTTTCGGGTAACTATCCATACAAAGAATTGCCGAATGCCCCGGTAATGTCGCCAGGAACCATTGCCGCGAAATGTACGCTGTGTGGTGTTTGTGCCGATGCTTGTCCCGTTGATGTTATTGAGGTAAACAAAACAGTAATTACAAATGCAAAGGCTTGTATTTGGTGTTGTGCATGTGTTAAAGCCTGCCCGGAGGATGCCCGGATTTTTGATGCACCGCTTATCAATCAGATCACAAATAATCTCTTCGAAAACTGTTCTGAACGCAAAGAACCTGGGTTTTTTATCTAAAAGAGTTCAGAAAAGAATAGAAAGGACAGCAGATTTGCTGTCCTTTTTTTATTCGTTTGTCCCTCGGGATTAGAATTTTTACCTCTGAAATTTTATTTGGATTACAAATCTGTAGTTGTCCCGGGTTGTTTTCCCTTTTAAGTTACGAATTGCAGAACGATTGCTGATTTTATTACTATATCAGAAGATAAAATGATATAGTTTGCGTAAAAAACAATATCGTCAGATGAATAAACCACATTGACTGCTGATAATTTTATTACTTCAGATGAATATTTAATACCATCAGATGACAGCTGATTTATTCATTTTGTTATCTGATATAATCATTTATTCATCTGATGATGTTATTTAATAAAATGAACACATAATATTCTCAGCAGAGAAATCTAATTAGTAAGCGTTAGCAAATAATTATTAGGCTGGATGTATAAAAATGGAATAAGATCAGACTTTTTTTGTATGGTAAGTATTCATTTAACTCTGAGAGCTGTTGTTTTTCTTGTTGTTATAGTATTCAGCATTGCGTTTGCAGTGGTGTTCACTTTGGTAAGCCTTTACGATCCCGGGCTTATCCCGAAAAACAAATTTACCATAGCGTCGGATTTCATCAACCACTTGTTTAAGTAGAGTGAAGGCCTTGTTTCGGATTAGCAGCATCTCGTCGGGAATGTACATTTTGCTGTCTTTTATAGCCAGTAAATTACTTATTCGTTCATATTCTTCGGTGGCTTTATCGCACAGACTTAAATCGAAGTTGATGGCTTGCAGGGCTTCAACATTACTTTTTCCCAGTCGGGCCAATAAAGCCAAATCGAAAATGATACTGGCCAGCGAATTGCCTTTTTTAATATCTCTGATTTTTTTTCAGCAGATCTTTATCATTTCTAAAAGCAAACTGCATGTTGTCAATCAGGTATTTGCGCAGTTTTAGCAGGGTGGGGGTTTCGGCTTTAAGGTTGGTCATTGCCTGTTTCTTTTCACCTGTCAGTTCAACCCAGTTTAGCTGTGCACGGCTCAGTGCCTTGGTGCGGACATGCAGTTTATCGATTAAACCGACCGGCATATTTACGGCAGAAAGTTTCGACAGATCTTCTGTTGCACGTGTGTGCAGCCGTTCGGCTTCATAGATGTAAATTTCGAATGGCATGTCGCAATGCTTTATGTTTTTATTTTCTATGGCATTGATTTCATCCATGAGGATTTCTAAATCTGATTGATCTGACATTGTATGGTAGAATATGAGGTTTTATATCTAAAAAAACAGCTTGAATTTAGCAATAATTTTGAGATTCCTCCAATGTTTATCTGAAAATTATGTTGCTTGAATCAATGCTGTTGCTCCAATCCCAGCTGGGTTTAGAATTTTCTATTTCATTTTGGAGGAAATATACGTATAGAACCACTGGTTTGTAACTTAGGAACTTGACTAGTCAATTATTAGAATCCACTGATAAATACATAGCCGTAAAAAAAGAATTTATTATATTTATTGTTCGGTAAGATGAAAAGTATCTGTTTACAATCAAACCTTGTTTATTTTACTTTAAACCTTAAAAATATGAACGTATGAAAAAATTAGTCGCAGAATTTATAGGAACCCTATGGTTGGTTCTGGGTGGATGTGGAAGTGCTGTTTTGGCGGCCGCATATCCCGAATTGGGAATTGGATTTGTTGGTGTGGCAATTGCTTTTGGATTAACTGTGCTTACTATGGTCTATGCAATTGGGCATATTTCTGGTTGTCACCTGAATCCGGCTGTTTCTATCGGTCTTTGGGCTGGCGGACGTTTTGAACTGAAAGATCTGGGGCCTTATATTGTGGCTCAGGTATTGGGAGGAATTGCAGGTGCAGGAATCTTGTATTTGATTGCAAGTGGTAAAGCTGGTTTTGATATGGGAGGTTTTGCTGCGAACGGATATGGCGAGCACTCGCCTGGTGGATATGGCATGCTGGCAGCTTTGGTGAGCGAAGTGGTAATGACTTTTATGTTTTTACTGATTATTTTAGGAGCAACACACTCAAAAGCACCGGCTGGTTTTGCCGGATTGGCAATTGGTCTGGGGTTGACTCTGATTCATTTAATCAGCATACCGGTCACAAATACATCTGTGAATCCGGCGCGAAGCACAAGTCAGGCACTTTTTGTTGGCGATTGGGCTTTGGATCAATTGTGGTTGTTTTGGCTGGCTCCTATTGCAGGTGCAATTTTGGCCGGGTTGGTATATAAGTACATGTCTCCTGAGAAAGAGTAATGGATGAAAATGATAACAGACAGCATGTTCCGGTGATTTAAATTTGCTTAGGATGTGCTGTCTTTGTATGAACTTATGATATTATAAGATTGAAATATACCGCGCAGCGCATACATGATTGTATAAAGTAAGGAGCCGGAAAATATTCCCGTAGGAAATACATTTGGATATTGAAAAAATGATAACTTCGATCGAGAATAATGAGAAGTGAATTGTAAAAAGGAATGGTCTTAGTTTACTAGTTAAAAATATGATTGTATCAATTCTATTAATTTTACTGGGTTTTGTATTGCTGATTAAAGGGGCTGACTGGATGGTTAGCGGGTCTTCAGCATTGGCTAAAAAGAATAATATTTCGAATATCGCTATTGGCCTTACCATTGTCGCTTTTGGAACGTCGGCACCTGAATTGGTAGTGAATTCGTTCGCCTCATTTCACGGGTATTCCGATATTGTGTTTGGTAATGTAATTGGAAGCAACAATTTTAATTTGTTCATTATTTTGGGAATTGCAGGACTTATTTCTCCAATTGTTGTTCAGTCGAATACTGTTTGGAAGGAGCTTCCGCTCTCTCTTTTTGCGGTTGTAATTTTATATCTGCTTTGCAATAGTTTTTTTCAGGATACTGCGGTGCTTACGCGGGTGGATGGACTTATACTACTTGTGATGTTTGGGCTTTTCCTGTTTTACGTTTACAAACAATTAAAAACAGAAACTCTTGTGCCCGAAATCGAAATAATACCAATGTCAGTTCTTAAAATATGGAGTCTTATTCTTATTGGTTTCTCAGGATTGATTATGGGAGGTAAACTGGTTGTGGATAATGCTGTTGAAGTAGCCTCAGGCATGGGGGTAAGTGAAAAGATTATAGGATTAACAATTGTTGCTGTCGGAACATCATTACCCGAACTGGTAACCTCGGTTGTGGCTGTGCTGCGTAAGAATAATGATATTGCGATAGGGAATATTATCGGTTCAAATATTTTCAACATTTTCTTAATTCTGTCTGTCAGTTCTTTTATCAGACCCATCGAATTTAAACCTTTGTTCAATATCGATCTTTATATTTTGGCAGGCGGCACAATATTTTTATTTATTGCCATGTTTACAGGAGTAAAGAAGAAGCTGGACAGATGGGAAGCGGCTCTTCTTTTGGTAAGTTATCTGGCTTACACGGTTTATTTAATTGGCAAAGAGGTATAAGCCTGCATGCAATATTTCATTGATCTGCGGCGGTCTGGTTATAATGTAAAATTACTTGCCGGCCGGCAGTCCCGAAATAGAAACCTGATACATTCACAAATGAGACTACTTTTTTATGTACTGATTTTTTGTCTTCTCTCAATTACATGTAAGGCGCAAATTTTTTCGGAGCGCTTATCAGATGAAGCAATAAAGTTAACCGAACAGAGAGTAATCTACGATGCTTCTTACTTTTCAATAGCTTATCCCAACGGAGATATTCCTGCGGATAGAGGCGTTTGCACTGATGTTGTAATTCGTGCTTACCGAAAATTGGGAATCGATTTGCAGAAGGAGGTTCATGAGGATATGAAAGCTAATTTTAGTTTGTATCCGGCAATTTGGGGTTTGAAACATGCCGATACCAATATTGATCACCGAAGAGTACCCAACCTGATGAAATTTTTTGAGCGAAACGGACAGGAGAAACCATTAAGTCAAAATTCCATTGATTATTCTCCGGGCGATATTGTTTGCTGGAATTTAGGTGGTGCTATAACACACATTGGTATCGTAATTAATAAAAAATCCAGAGATGGTAAACGCTTCTTAATAGTGCACAACATTGGCGCTGGTCAGGTAATTGAGGATTGTTTATTTGAGTTTCCGATTATTGGGCATTACACCTACTCCGATACAAACTAATTGCCTGTTGTTTTCCTTGTTTAGTCTTAGAAGTGGAGATTACAAGCTTCTTTTTATTCTGTATATTAATTTTCCTGCATAGAATACTTCTGAAATCCTCTGATACCGGGTTTTTATATTTTAAATGTTAAAATAAGTGAACGTTCATTCACTTTGCGGATTATTTATTTTATATTTGTTTCATCAAAATCAAAAAAGACTATCAAATCAGAATTTCCAATATGGCAATCAGAGAAAAAAGTAAGGAGAAACGGAATGCGTTGTTAAAAGCTACCTTGAATTTGGTGAATAATAACGGCTTTCATGATGCTCCAATGTCTAAAATAGCCAAGATGGCCAATGTGTCACCGGCAACTATTTACATTTATTTCGAAAACAAACAGGATCTGATCAATCAGTTGTATCTGGAACTGAAAATATCATATACCAAGCAGGCATTTAAAGATTATTCTGAAAATATGCCCGTAAAAAAAGCCTTTGAATTTATCTGGTACAATATTGCTGATTATAAGTTGAAACAGGTTGAGGAAGCATGGTTTTTATCGCAGTGCGATAACACAACGATGATCGATGAGGTCAGCGTACAGGAAGGGTTGAAGCATTTACAGCCCTTGCTGGATTTATGGGAAAGGGGACAGAAGGAAGGTATCATTAAAGATGTTTCGCCATATATTCTCTATGCTTATGCCATCAATCCATTGGCCTTTTTAATGAATATGCAAAAACGCGGCCTTTACCAGATAAATCAAGAAAGTTTGGAACAGGCATTTCAGTCCGCCTGGGATAGCATTCGAATATAATACACTTATGGGAAAGACAGCAATCATATTGGGAGCAAGCGGATTAACAGGGAAGCTTCTGTTGAACCGGCTTTTGGAAGATGAAGCCTATACGAGAGTGAAAATTTTTACCCGCCGAGGTTTAGATTTGGTTCATCCCAAGTTAAAAGAGTTTATTGGAGACCTGCTTAGTTTAGAAGAATTTAAGAAGGATTTCACCGGCGATGAAGTATTTTGCTGCATTGGAACTACTGCTAAGAAAACGAAGGATAAAACCATTTACAGGAAGATTGATTTTGGTATTCCTGCGACAGCTGCAAGTTTGGCTAAGGCAAATGGAATTAAAAGTTTCCTTGTAATTTCAGCCTTAGGTGCAGATGCCGGGAGCAATATCTTCTACAACAAAACAAAAGGAGAAATGGAGCAGGCTGTTTTAAGTCAGGAGATTGCAAATACCTATATTTTAAGGCCTTCTTTAATTAACGGGAAAAGAGATGAAGATCGATTGGGTGAAAAAATTGGATCGATTATCATGAAAGTGCTAAGTCCGTTTTTATTGGGAAAATGGAAAAAATACCGGGCAATTGAGGCAGAGACAATTGCAAATGCATTACACGCTTTGGCGCAGGCAAAACCAGATTATAAAATAATTGAATCAGACAAAATACAAGAGATTGGTGCTTATCTGTAGAGTTCATAGGTAAGGCTTTTTTTATCCTCGAAAGAGAATGAACATTCATTAATATAAAAAACAAAATAAGATGCAAACAATACAATTAAAAAGCAGACCGGTAGGCGTACCAAAATTATCCGATTTTAAATTTGTGACTGAAGAACAGCCACAAATTGCAGAAGGAGAAATACTTTTAAAAGCAACACATATTTCTGTTGATCCCTACTTAAGGGGAAGAATGATGGAAGGTAAATCGTATATCGAGCCATTCGAGTTAAATAAAGCAATTAGCTCGGGTATGATTGCTGAAGTTGTTGAATCAAAATTGACTGGCTTCAGTAAAGGTGATTTTGTATCAGGCTTACTGGAATGGAAAGAGGTTCAGGTATCTAAAGGCGAAGGCTTGTTAAAGGTAGATGCAAAGAAAGCTTCATTATCTTCTTACTTAGGTGTGTTGGGAATGACAGGTTTAACTGCTTATTTCGGATTGTTGGAAATTGGCAGGCCTAAAGCAGGAGAGACCGTTGTAGTTTCGGGAGCTGCAGGTGCTGTGGGAAGCATTGTGGGACAAATTGCAAAGTTGAAGGGCTGTCGCGTGATTGGGATTGCCGGCAGCGACGAGAAAGTGGAACAACTGGTTTCTGAATCTGGTTTCGATGCTGCAATTAATTACAATACAGCCGGGAACATGAGTCAGGCAATTGCAGAAGCTTGTCCTAATGGAGTAGATGTTTATTTCGATAATGTAGGCGGAGAAATTTCAGATGGTGTGATGATGAATTTGAATCGTTTTGCACGAATCATTGTTTGCGGAGCAATTTCGATGTATAATGCGACCAGCGTACCAATGGGACCCAGAGTTCAGCCCATACTGATTAAGAATTCGGTACTGATGCAAGGATTTGTAGTATCCAATTATATGGAAAAATGGGGAGAAGCAATTCCTCAATTGGCAAAATGGCTGCAGGAAGGAAAATTAAAATCTACCGAAACAATTGTTGAAGGATTTGAAAATACGCCACAGGCTTTTCTTGATCTTTTCGAAGGAAAGAACAAGGGAAAAATGATTGTGAAAATATAATTTTAAGAAAAATAAACAGGTTTAAATTTAATAGATATGACGATAACAACAGGAGCTTTGAAAATATTATTCGTGCTGACTTCTCATTCTCAAATGGGAGATACAGGTCACAAAACAGGATTTTGGGTAGAAGAATTTGCCAATCCTTACTATACATTAGTTGATCAGGGGGTTGATATAACAATTGCAACTCCAAAGGGAGGTGTTGCACCAATCGATCCAACTTCGGATTTGCCGCAGAATGCGACCGAAGATACCAAGCGTTTTAACGAAGATGCGGCAGTTCAGAAAAAGATTAATGAAACCATTGCTTTGGCAGATATCAATTTTGAAGATTACGATGCTGTATTCTATCCTGGCGGACATGGTCCTCTTTGGGATTTGGCGGAAGATGCAACTTCTGCAAAATTGATTGAGGATTTTAATGCGGCTAAGAAACCAATTGCCTTTGTTTGCCATGCACCGGCAGCCTTGCGACATGTGAAAAATGCACAAGGTGAATTCCTGGTGAAAGGCAAAAAAGTGACCGGATTTACCAATGAAGAAGAGGAAGCTGTTCAGTTGACTAAGGTTGTTCCTTTTTTGGTAGAAGACATGTTGAAGGAAAATGGAGGTATTTACAGCAAAGGTGATAATTGGGCTGCTTATGCCGTTCAGGATGGTAATTTAATTACCGGTCAGAATCCGGCATCATCAGCACTTGTAGCTGAAATGCTGTTAAAGATGCTTCAAAAGAAGTAAACTGATTGTTTTATCGGTTTTAAATAAATCAAGAGCCATTGAGTGAATTCATTTCATTTGGTGGCTCTTTCTCTTCAAAATAGATTCTTCTGACTATCTTTGTGCTAAAGACAATACCATCAAACAATTTAAAACCATGGACCAGGACGATTTCGATACCATCAAGAAGATTAAAAAAGAAAATAAGCAGGCCTATAATCCTTGGTCAAGAAAGGATGATGATGAATTGATTAATCTGTTTTTTGATGGTGTTCCTGTTGGTGAAATGGCTATTAAATTAAAACGTACCAAGGGAGCCATTCGCGCACGAATCCGCAAAATGGAACTGATACATATTAAGAAAAAGGCTTCTCCTTCATCCGATTCTTCGAAGAAATAGAAGCAAAATAAAATAATAAATCCCCAGAGAGTACAACAACTCAAGGGGGATTTTGTTTTGTATACATTTGAGGTTACTTGTAACTTAAAGATTTATTTGGGGTGATATATTCCAAACATTTTTCCAAAACAGGATCGCCACCGTTTTTATATTCTTCAGCTCTATATGGAATAAACACATCAGGCATAATAATGCCATTTTTTTGATTACTGTATTCGTCTATTTCTACAGTAGAAATAACAAGTAAGGAATTATTAAAGGCAGAAGTTGTAATCTCTCCATATCTAAGAGCATTATGAGCCAATGGTTCTCCTACTAATGTGGCAAATTTATTGTACTGCATGATATTGGCAAAGGTTGATGCCATCGAAGCAGTATATTCACTTACCAACACATAATAATTCATCTTTCCAGCATACTTTGATTTATCCAGAGGACAAGATTTTATAATATTTGCTTCGGGCATGTTGCAAACTTTTCCAATTGAGTCTTCAGAAAAGCCATAATCAAGTGTTGCTTTTGAGACCATAACTTGTGATCCGCTTTGGTAGCCGATGCTATCCTTGTCGGTAAAAAGGGATATTAATTCATCAAAACGATCTCCATTTCCTCCCGGATTATCTCTAACATCAATAATGATATTAGTATAACCTTTGGATTGAACTTTTGTTATGAATTTTGCCAGCTGTTTAATCATGAATTTGTTGTTGTCGAAGTTCTTAATGCCAAAATAGCCTGTTTCGTAATCGCTATAGATTGTTTCTGGATAGTATTTTTCTTTAAAATTATACTTGTTCAAAGGAACTCCGGGTATCTTAATTTTGTGTTTTTGGCCTTTTCTTAGGAATTGAATCTTGTAGTTTGGCGCAAAGCAAAAATGATTTTGGGCTTGTGTAAAAGGAGAATCGAGAAAACGATGATGATAGGTGTATTTCACAATCTCTTTTGCAGATCTTTCATTGATAGAAATAATTTGATCTCCTTTTTGTAATTCGGGAGAGATTGATTGGTCTATTATAAGAGTATCATTGATACATAGCATTTTAAATGGCCAAACTCTAATGTGTTTGCCCTTGAGTTTGTATTCTGGATATCTTCTTAGTTGAGGCAATATTAGAAAATGAGGATCTCCATTAGTGATTTTATCAAAAGCTTTTCGATACTGGTAGATGTATTCTGTCTCGGGAATAAAATCAGTCGGAAAAGATTTAGAGATTTCATCTATTAAGGAATCAAATTTAGCTTCGGATATTGAATTAAATGGATTGGGATGATACTTTTTTATCAACTCTTTTGTGTGTAGAAGACTATCTTTTGTGATGATCATCTTATCATTTTTTAAATAAGTTGAGTAGTCAGTACTTTCGGTAATTTTGATAGATTGGCAACTAGATACGCTTATTGCAACCAGTATGATAAAATATAATTTGTTCATTTGTTCTGATTCGAATTTGTATGATTTTGGGGATCAAGGGTTCGGAAATGGCTCATCAAACGAAGAGCCATCTCTTGAAATTATAGATTTAAAATAACTTAGCTAATTTATGTGTTCTTATAGCCTACAAGTGAATCTTGATTTTAAAACCAGGATACGGATTCTTGAAAAAATCGTTAAAATAGATTTGAGGAACAATACTTATATTTTCGGTTACTTTCTTTTCTATACCCAAGCGAAAAGAGTCTTTTTCAAATAAATCTCCATTTTGTTTAGCTAAATACCCTAAATTTAACCCGTACCAGTCTCCTTTATTCGGATTTTTAGAAAAATTACGTTGATACCCCAAATCTACCCAATGATTGATGTTTTCTTTACCTGATGAGAAATCGTACATCCATTCATAGCCTAGAGAAAAAGCTTGTTTGGCTAAGTTTTTGTTCCCTAGTTGTACTGTCATACGGGTATAAAAACTACCATTCCAAGTTCCTTTAACATTTTCAAGAGAAGTGCCTGCACTCAGAATAATTTGATCGTTTGTAGTTGCCATCGTATTTATTTGGTGAAGCAGTTTTGCGGAATTGTCTTCGTTTACTTTTACCCAAGCAACAAAAGGAGAAGCTTTAAGGTACCAATCACTTTTCTTTTTTAATTGTTGGTCTGTATTTTTTAGAATTTGCGAGAAGTCATATTTTGTAAGTTCTTCTAATTGCTTCATCGTGTTAAAATAAATGGCAACTTTCGAGTTTAATTCAAGTTTATTGTTGCCTTTTATTACCAATGCAATAGCCGTATCTGTAGGAAAAGAAATGCTCATGGTTGAGGCAATCTCTTCTATTGTGATTGTGTGTAGGATATCTTTATCATACTCCTTTATTGTAGAACATTTAATAAGAATGGCTTTGTTCGCTTCTAGTTCTGCAATGTTTAAAACAGCCCAGCGTGTAAGGAAAACATTTAGAAGATCTTTGATTTCTAGATTCCCTGCCAAATCATGTTTGCCATCATAAGTGCTTCTGCTTTCAATGGTGGTTTCATTGGGCATCTGCATGCGAATGGTATCAGAATGAAATTTGTTTTCATTGGCAGCAAATATCTTTATCGAAAATAGAAATAGAAGTCCGCTAAGTAGTATGATTTTATTTGTCATGTGTTTTCTTTTAAGAAGTGAATGAACCGAGTTTATGATTATTTCATCGTGAGGTCTTTAAACAATGGTGCCGATGTTTCAGATTCACGTGAGTTATTTTTAAATGTGATTTTAAACTTCCTGTTTGGATTCTTTGTTGTGGTTTTAAGTTTTGAATTGTTTTTAGATAAAGCCATTAAAGCTTCTTCATTAATATCAATCGATAGCCCTTTTACTTGGTTTTTATTTTCACTGTTTTTTAATTGTTGAGCATACCATTTGTTCGTTTCGTCTAAATAATTTTTCAGACTAATAATGCTGTCATTTAACGAATTGTTTACAAGTTGCTGTTCGTTTAATTGTTTTATTAAGACTGTGTTGTTAGAAGTAATACTTTCCAGTTTTTCAGATAGATTAGTCAAGGCTGTTTTCGCCTGTTCTGATTCAACTGTTTTGATCTGTGTTTTATAAATGATCTTTGTCTCAACTTCTTTTTGTGCAACTTGAGGTATACGTGCTTTTGCCTGATTCAATTCAATTCTTAATTGATCTTGGCTTATTTGTAAGCATTGATTTACTCGGTAAGAATAGCTCAAACCCCCCATTAAGATTAGGATAATAGCAATCGATGCAACCCTAAACCAGGCAAAGGTCTTGTTTTTGTGGGGCATTTGTATGGAACTCCACAGAGCAGTTTTGTCGAAACCAACGAAATTATTTTTATTATCCCAAGATTCGAATGCATTCTTTATTTTTTTCTCAACGGATTGCTTCATATCTCACCTCTGTTTTTGAAATCATTTCCTTTAATAATTTTCTAGCCTTGCTCAATTGCGATTTTGATGTTCCAACGGCAATGTTAAGCTTTTGTGCAATCTCTTCATGTTTATAGCCTTCAATTGCGTACAGGCTGAAAACAGTTCGGTAACCATCAGGCAGATTCAATACCATCTGTATTAAATCGTCTTCCAGTAATTTTTCATCACTTGTTAGTTCTGATTCTTCTATATCTTCAATCAATTCTAAAGTGTCCGAAAACCGAATGTTCTTTCTTATTTCCATGAGAGATTGATTAATCACGATCTTTTTCATCCAGGCCTTTAGTAGATTCTCTTCTTGAATGTTGGTCTTTCCAATGCTATTAAAAATGCTTAAAAAACTCTGGGAAAGTACGTCTTGACATAAGTCTCGATTGTTTAGATATCGATAGCAAATACGATACAAGTAATCAGCATACTGTTTGAATAGCTGTTCCTGAGCTTTTGGGTTTTTATTTTTAAGAGCTTTTATTAATTTTTTCACAAGTAGAGATCATAATTGTTTCCTACAAACTTAATAATGCAGATTCATTTCAAAAGGTTGCCTGAGAAAAATAATTTTTAATTTGAGGAAGGATCGTTGCATTAAAACTATTTGAAGAAAACCTTTGTTACTTAGATCAAATCTAACGAGTCATATAAATCATGGAATGGTTTAGAATGTTAAAAATATAGATTGCAGCAACCTAGATTTGTTTTAGTATCAGTAAAATAAAAACGAATAATTGATATTTAATTTCGTTGATAATCAGCTATTTTACTCTGCTTGCTGTTAATCCAAACTATTAGACTATCTTTGCCGTTCAATTTTAAGTACATTTATGACATTTGACAAATTAGAGATTATAGATCCCATTCTTAAAGCGATTGGGGAAAAAGGTTATACACATCCCACTCCAATTCAAGAAAAATCAATACCCATTTTACTTCGCAAAAGAGATTTATTAGGTTGTGCACAAACAGGAACGGGTAAAACTGCAGCATTTGCAATTCCAATTTTACAGCATATTTACAATGATGCAACACCAGAAAAAGGTCGTCGCAAAATTAAGGCTTTGGTGGTAACTCCAACCCGCGAATTGGCTATTCAGATTAAGGATAGTTTTTCAGAGTACGGAAAGTATACAGGAATTCTGAATACAGTTATTTTTGGGGGAGTGAAACAAGGCGCACAAACACAGGCTTTAAACCGAGGTGTTGATGTGTTGGTTGCCACTCCGGGTCGATTGCTGGATTTAATACAGCAAGGGTATATTTCATTAAGAGACATTAAGTATTTTGTTTTGGATGAGGCAGACCAGATGCTCGACATGGGGTTCATTCATGACATTCGTCGAATTATTGATCTTTTGCCAAAAAGAAGACAATCCTTGTTTTTTTCTGCAACCATGCCGGCAAGCATCGTAAGCTTGGCTGGTAAAATTTTAGGTAATCCTGATAGAGTAACGGTAAAGCCGGAGCAGACTACAGCCGAAAAAGTAGGGCAATCGCTTTATTATGTGAGTAAAAAAGCAAAGCCAAAATTGCTGATTTTTCTTTTAAAAACCGAAGAAACTGATTCTACTTTGGTGTTTTCGAGAACAAAGCACGGTGCTGATAAGGTAGTTAAGGGCTTGCAAAAGGCTGGTATTTCGGCCGAAGCAATTCATGGGAATAAATCTCAAAATGCCAGACAGCTTGCTTTAAGCAATTTTAAAAATGGAAGTACAAAGGTACTTGTTGCAACAGATATTGCAGCCAGAGGGATTGATGTGTCGGAATTGTCTTTGGTTGTAAATTACGATTTGCCAAATATTCCTGAAACGTATGTTCACCGTATCGGACGAACAGGTCGTGCAAGTGCGAGCGGCAATGCAATTTCATTCTGTGATACAGAAGAAAAACCATATCTTAAAGATATCCAGAAGTTAATAAGACAAGATATTGACGTGGTTAAGGATCATCCTTTTCTTCCGGGTGGAGTAGAGGATAATGCTGTAGAGGAAGTGAAGTCGGATAGAAGAAGGCAACAGCCCAGGTCATCTAAATCTTCAAAACCATCAAATTCATCCAGATCGTCCAGTTCAAGATCATCGAATTCTTCAAAGTCTTCAGGTTCTTCGAGAACGCCAAATTCTTCGAAACCGTCATATTCAGGAAATAAAGAATGGAGACGTGGCAATTCTGCGTCCAAGAAACGAGCTGAGTAAGAAACCGAAATAGAAGTTAATTCTAAAATATATGCAAAGCCGAAGAGGAGATCCTTTTCGGCTTTTTTTTAATTCGGTTATTATTGAAAAATAGTATGGATTATGATCGTTTGTAAACTTTGATAAATCATTTCTTATCCTTAATATTATGCTGATTTAATTAATCCGCATAATTTACAAAATGAGAAAAAAATTCTACCTCCTGATTTCGTTGTCAATATTGATCCTTGCGACGTTTTCCTGTAAAGACAAACAGAGTGTAAAACAAAAAGTTGATCCTGGTTTTGGACAATATATTTCGGCTTTTACTTCCGGAGTTGTTTCTGTCGAGTCGGTGATTCAAATAAGACTGGTAAATGATTACGATCAAAAGATTGAATCTGGTCAGGAATTGGAAGAGGGGATTGTGAGTATTGCTCCTTCGGTAAAGGGAAAAGCATATTGGAAAGATCCTCGTTGTATTGAATTCCGACCAGAAATCAGAATGGAATCGGGAAAAGAATATAAAGTGAATGTGAAGCTATCGAAATTGATGGAGGTTCCTGCGAAATATGCCGATCTGAAATTCAATTTTCAAACCATAAAACAAAGTTTTGCCTTTACTGGAGAAGGACTGCAATCTTACGATAAAACAGATATGCTTTATCAGAAATACAAAGGATACATCACAACTGCTGATGTAATTGTTGATGATGAGATTGAATCGGTTTTGGCTGCCACAATTAATTCTCAGAAAAAAAATATTGAGTGGATGCATTCTGCTGATGGAAAACAGCATCATTTTGTTGTGGATAGCTTGAAAAGAGAAGAAGACAAAGGAGAATTGAATTTGGTGTGGAACGGGGCAGCCATTGGAGTGGATGAAAAAGGGGAGAAAGAAATTGAGATTCCTGCATTAAATGTTTTTAAAGTGATGAGTGCAAAGGTGATTCAGCAACCAGAGCAATATGTGTCGGTTCGTTTTTCTGATCCACTGAAAAAGAATCAAAATCTGAATGGTTTAATTCGTATTGACGGAGTATCTTCTTTGAAATTTATTGTAGAAGGAAATGAAGTCAGGGCTTATCCCGGCTATCGGTTATCTGGAATCAAAACAATAAGTTTTGAAGAAGGAATTAGAAATGCAATGGAATACGCTTTGATGAAAAGCACTAAGATGGAACTCACTTTTGAGGACATTAAACCTGCAGTCCGGTTAATCGGAAAAGGAGTTATTTCTCCTTCATCGCAAGGATTGATTTTGCCATTCGAGGCTGTTAGTTTGAATGCTGTTGATGTAAGAGTTGTAGAAATATTCGAGAACAATGTACATCAGTTTTTGCAGGATAACCGAATGGGCGAATCGGGTAATATTCGAAGAGTAGCCCGTTTAATTTTGCAAAAACGAATCGATTTGGGAACCAATCGTGCTGTTGATCTTCGTAAGTGGAATGCATACACCTTGGATATTTCGAATTACATTGATGTGAAACCAGGATCTATTTACCGAATTGAATTGCGCTTTAGAAAAGAGTATTCATTGTATGCCTGCGGAGCAGAACAGGAAAGCGGGGATCAGTTAAATAGTCTGGATGATATAGTTGCAGAGCAACAGTTAGAGGAAGAAATGCAGGATTGGGATCGGCCGGGATGGTATGAGTCTTACTATTATCCTGCCGGATACACATGGAGAGAAGAAGAGAATCCTTGTCATGTATCCTATTATAACGGAGAACGGTTTGTTAGCCGGAATTTATTTGCTTCCGATTTGGGGATTATTGCAAAAGGGGGAACTGATAAATCGATCACTTTTGCAGTTTCCAATCTGATTACAGCAGAGCCGGAAGCTAATGTTGAACTGGAAGTGTACAATTATCAAAAACAGCTGATGGCCCGAAGTAAAACCGATAAAGATGGTTTGGCTAAAGTGCAGTTGGACAGGCAGCCTTTCCTTTTGGTTGCAAAAAAAGGAACTCAGCGGGGGTATTTACGTTTGGATGATGGATCATCTCTTTCGCTTAGTAATTTTGATGTTGGCGGACAAGTAGTTCAAAAGGGGATAAAAGGATATTTGTACGGAGAACGTGGTGTTTGGCGTCCGGGAGATAATTTATACCTGACTTTTGTTTTAGAGGATTCTGATGATGTGTTACCAGATAATCATCCGGTTGTTTTTGAGTTGATAAATCCTCAGGGACAAGCTGTTACTCATAAAATAAGCACAGGTGGAACCAATGGATTTTATTCATTCACCTGCTCAACAGATGCTGATGCACCAACAGGAACCTGGTCTGCCAGAATACAAGTAGGAGGTGCATCTTTTACAAAAACGATAAAAATAGAAACAGTTAAACCAAACAGGTTAAAAATAAAGCTCGAATTTGAATCTGAAGTTTTAAAATCTGCGGCAGCGAATCAAAAAGCTAATCTGGATGTTAAATGGCTGCACGGAGCGATTGCCCGCGATTTACAATCAAATATCAGCCTGCGGCTGACTCCAGCTAAAACCTCATTTGATAAATATCCCCGCTATATTTTTGATGATCCGTCGAAAGAATTTTATGCCGACGAACAAGTAATTTTTGATGGAAAAGTAGATCAGAATGGAAAAGCAGTTGTGGATTTGGATTTAAAAGGAAACAAATCTGCTCCCGGAATGTTGAATGCCAATTTTATAACCCGTGTATTTGAAAAAGGCGGTGATTTTAGTATTGATATGCAAAGAGTGAAGTTTGCTCCTTATCAGTCATTTGTTGGGGTAAAAATGCCGGAATCGGAGAGAGGATGGTATTTAACGGACACAGATCATGAAATTCAAATTGCCACAGTAAATTCCGACGGAGCTCCTGTTGACCGGAAAGATTTGGAGGTGAAAGTTTACAAGATTGACTGGCGTTGGTGGTGGGATGCAGGCGAGGAAAATCTGGCTTCGTACATTAGCCGCTCATCAACCCGGATTGTTTCGCATCAAAGGGTAAGCATCAAAGGGGGAAAAGCGAAATTTAAGCTGAATATAAAATACAACGATTGGAACGATTACGGACGTTATTTAATTCGGGTGACTGATCCGGTAAGTGGACATTCAACCGGCGAAACAGCTTATTTTTCGAAATGGTATGGCCGGACTCCTGAAGGAATGCCAGGCAATGCCGCAATGCTTTCTTTTACTTCTGATAAAGACAAATACAGCGTTGGCGAAAAAGCTGCAGTAACAATTCCTTCTTCAAAATTGGGTAAGGCTTTGGTAAGTATCGAAACCGGAGCAAAAGTTTTACAAGCATTTTGGATTGATACAAAAACCAATGAATCTGAGTTTTCATTTGAGATAACTTCGGAAATGTCACCCAATGCATATGTTAGTGTAAGTTTGGTTCAGCCTCATGCTCAAACCGAGAACGATTTGCCAATTCGGATGTATGGTGTGATTCCAATTTTGGTGGAAGATCCAAATACCCGATTGAATCCGGAAATTAAAATGCCTGATGTGTTGGAGCCGGAGAAAGAATTTGAGGTGACAGTTTTGGAGAAGGATGGAAAGGCAATGACGTATACTTTAGCTGTTGTTGATGATGGTTTACTTGATTTAACACGCTTTAAAACACCAAATCCCTGGAATACATTTTATGCCCGCGAAGCTCTTGGAGTGAAAACCTGGGACATGTACGATTTGGTGATGGGGGCATTTGGTGCCAGATTGGAAAAAGCATTTGCCATTGGAGGTGATGAAGATTTGGGTGAAAAGAAGCAAGCCAAGGCAAATCGGTTTAAACCTGTGGTAATGTTTTATGGCCCTTACACATTACATGCCGGTGATAGTAAATTGCATAAAATTACCATGCCTAACTATGTTGGCTCTGTTCGTACTATGGTAGTTGCAGGAAATAAGGGAGCTTATGGTTCTGCCGAGAAAACGATTCAGGTCCGCAAGCCTTTAATGATACTGGCAACCTTGCCTAGAGTGGTTGGTCCTGCCGAATCAGTAAAATTACCCGTTACTGTTTTTGCTATGGATCCTAAAATTAAGAATGTAAAAGTTAGAATTGAACCCAATGAATTTCTTATCAGCGAAGGCGGTCTTGAAAAGAGCGTGGTTTTTGAAAAAACGGGAGAGCAGGTAATTGATTTTGATTTGAAAGTGGTTTCTAAATTGGGGGTTGCCAAAGTAAAAGTTTTTGCAGAAAGTGGAAATGTAAAAACAACATATGATATTGAATTGGATGTGCGTAATCCGAATCCACGTGTGGTAAATGTTAGTGACACTTTGTTAAAAGCAGGTGAAAGCTGGGCTAATATATTGAAACTACCCGGAATGGAAGGAACCAACAAAGGGATTTTGGAATTGTCGAATATTCCACCTATCGATTTTGGCCGTCGTTTAGAATACCTTATCGGATATCCTCATGGATGCATTGAACAAACAACTTCGTCGGTTTTTCCTCAGTTATTTTTAGATAAGGTAGTGACTCTGGATTCAGAACAAAAAGCCCGGATTTCTAAAAACGTTCAGGCAGGATTGAATCGCTTGTTGAGTTTTCAAATGCCAAACGGCGGTTTTAGCTACTGGCCGGGAGGAGATTACGAAAGTGATTGGGGAACCAGTTATGCAGGGCATTTTATGCTGAAGGCTCAGGAGATGGGCTATACTTTACCAATTGGCTTGAAATCTGCCTGGTTACGATATCAAAAATCTGCAGCTAAAAGCTGGGAGAATGCTTCTTACCGCGGTGGTGTTTACTATTCCCGTCATGATTTACTGCAGGCATACCGCTTATATACTCTTGCCGAAGCTGAAACGCCTGACTTGGCTTCAATGAACAGAATGAGAGAACAAACAAAACTTTCATCAGCTGCAAAATGGAGATTGGCGGCAGCTTATCGTTTAATAGGACAAACAGAAGTTGCAGAGAATCTGATTGAAAATCTGGGAACGGAAGTGGAAGCTTATCGTGAAAATTCAGGTTCTTTTGGGTCTGATACCCGTGACAGAGCGATGATTCTGGAAACTTTAAGTTTGCTTGATAAAA
Organism: Labilibaculum manganireducens; assembly: GCF_002843385.1. GTDB lineage: Bacteria > Bacteroidota > Bacteroidia > Bacteroidales > Marinifilaceae > Labilibaculum > Labilibaculum manganireducens. The sequence goes on along the minus strand of NZ_MVDE01000007.1, from coordinate 35,178 downwards.
AAACTAAGGCTTTTCCTTTGGTACAGAAATTATCAGCAGAATTATCAAGTAAGTCCTGGATGAGTACACAAACAACCGCCTTTTGTTTAATTGGGATGGCAGAATTTGCAGGGCGTGGAGAATCAAAGCAATTGAATATTTCCTATTCCCTAAATGGTGGTGAAATGCAGGAATTAAAGAGCAATAATCCGCTTATTCAAATTCCTTTGGATTTAAAAACAGGAAAACCAAGTGTAAAAGTCAACAACCTATCCGATGGAGTTCTTTATGCACGGGTAAGTATGAGTGGAATTCCTGCAACGGGTGACCAGACCTCTGCCGAGGAGAATCTGAAAATGAAGATTTCTTACAAAGATATGCAGGGAAATCCGATTGATGTGAAAAACCTGCATCAGGGAACTGATTTTAAAGTAGAAGTTCGGATTGAAAACCCGGGTGTGATGGACAATTATGAGCAAATGGCTTTGACTCAGATATTCCCATCGGGTTGGGAGATTGTTAATACTCGTTTCGGAGATGTTGATGAACTTGTAAAATCTGATGTTCCCACTTATCAGGATATTCGTGACGATCGTGTGTATACTTATTTTGACTTGGATAGAAACAAGAGCAAAACCTTCTCGATTACTATGAATGTCGCTTACGTTGGAAAATATTACCTGCCAACAGTAAATTGTGAAGCTATGTACGATGATCGTATTCATGCCCGCAATCCGGGTCAATGGGTCGAAGTTGTAAAGTAAAATATAAAGGTTAACCTGACAGAGTGCGAAGCACCTGTCAGATTTATTTAGGTAATAAATGAGAAGGTATGGAGCCGGTAGAGTCTGGAAATTATTATCATATTTATAATCGTGGGATAAATTCTTGCGATTTATTTTCTGAAGAAGGTGATTATGAGAGATTCCTTGAACTCTTTGAAAAGTATCTTAATTCTATTGCCGAGGTTTATGCATGGTGTTTAATGCCTAATCATTTTCATTAGTCGTTAAACTCTGACGGGTCCAAGGACTCCGTCAGGTTTCAAACAATTACAACAGGTCAGTCAGAGTCTGAAAGACCTGACAGCGTTTTTTTAAATGGAAAATAATAAATTCAAAAAGGAAGCTTTCTTTTAGTAAATGAAAATACCAAAAATAAAATATTGCCAATCTAAAAAATGCCGCATTTTAATGTTGGCATTTTTGCTGTTGTGCGTAAGTTTCTGGTTTTCTCTGCCATCAAAATTATTTCACGATCCCACATCAACTATTCTTTATAGCAGAGAAGGAAAGTTACTTGGAGCCAGAATTGCTGCTGACGGACAATGGCGGTTTCCGGAATCGGAACAAATACCGGACAAGTTTGAGCAATCGCTTTTGGCATTCGAGGATCAGTATTTTTATTACCATCCGGGAGTGAATCCGGTTTCGTTAGGACGAGCTTTAATTCAAAATATAAAGGCTGGCCATGTGGTGAGCGGCGGAAGTACGTTAAGCATGCAGTTGGTTCGTATTTCCCGCAAAGGCAAGAGCAGAAACCTCTATCAGAAACTGGTTGAGATGATAAAATCGATTCGCTTAGAGTTGGGATATTCTAAAAAGGAGATTCTTGCCTTGTACGCATCTCATGCTCCATTTGGAGGAAATGTAGTTGGATTGGAAGCTGCTTCGTGGCGTTTTTTTGCACGAAATGCCAAAGATTTATCATGGGCAGAAGCTGCTGCTTTAGCAGTATTGCCAAATGCTCCCTCATTAATTTATCCGGGAAGAAACAGCAGGAAACTTCATGATAAACGCAATCGCCTTTTGGATCGGTTGGTGGAAAGAGGAGTTATTGATTCCATCACTTGTAAATTGGCAAAATTAGAAGAAATACCTTCTAAAATTCATTCATTGCCAATGTTGGCTCCTCATTTATTGGATCAGGCAAATGTTGAACATACAGGCGAACGAATTACAAGCTCTTTAAACTATCGGCTTCAATTGCAGGTAAATGAGTTGGTTCGAAAATATCAGCGGAATTTAGAGGCCAATCAAATTCACAATATGGCTGTTTTGGTTTTAGATGTGGAAACTGGTCAAAGCATAGCTTATGTTGGAAATACTGATAAATTGGATGAGGAAAATCATGGAAATCAGGTAGATGTTATTCGTGCTGCGAGAAGTACAGGTAGTGTTTTAAAGCCATTTTTATTTGCCGGTATGCTGAATAGCGGAGAAATTCTTCCCAATACGCTCATTCCTGATATTCCAACTCAGATAGCAGGATACTCGCCTAAGAATTTTAATCTTCGCTACGATGGTGCCGTTCCTGCTCAAAAGGCGCTGTCACGGTCTTTAAATGTGCCTGCAGTTCGTATGCTTCGCAATTACGGTGTAGAGCGGTTTCACCACCTATTGAAGATATTGGGAATGAGTACGCTTAATCGTCCGGCAGGGCATTATGGATTGTCTTTAATTTTGGGAGGGGCAGAAGGTACATTGTGGGATTTATGCGGGATGTATTCCGGACTGGCAAGAAGCTTAAATCATTACAATCAATACAATAAAACTTATTATCCGAATGATATTCGTGAACCAGTTTACCGACTTCAGGATTCTGTAAAAAAAGGGAATCCTGAAATCCAATCAAGACTAAGTGCTGCTTCCGTTTATCAAACATTTGAAGCCTTGCTGGAAGTCAACAGACCGGATGGTGAAAATGGGTGGAAATCTTTTTCTTCATCACGTAAAGTGGCCTGGAAAACCGGAACCAGTTTTGGTTTTCGCGATGCCTGGGCAATTGGGACTACACCTGATTTTGTAGTTGGGGTTTGGGTTGGCAACGCTGATGGAGAAGGCCGGCCGGGCTTAACAGGTGTAAGTTCAGCAGCGCCTGTCATGTTCGATGTATTTAATTTACTTCCTTCAGGTTCTTGGTTTGATATTCCGTTTGAGGAGATGGAAGAGATTCCTGTATGCAGGCAAAGTGGATACAGAGCAGGAAGGTGGTGCGAGACTGTTGATACAATGTTGGTTTGTGAGACAGGTTTGAAGACCAATTCCTGTCCTTATCACAGACTTGTACATTTGGATGCAGGCAAGAGGTATCAGGTGAATTCTGAATGCGAGAAAGTGACTAATATGCAACATGTAAACTGGTTTGTTTTGCCGCCGGCAATGGAATGGTACTATAAAAAAAGAAATGCGTTGTACCGACCTTTGCCCCCCTTTCGGGATGATTGTTCCGGAGCCCGGAATCATGAAGTGATGGAGCTGATTTATCCGAAAGGAAACGATCAGATTTTTGTTCCCATCGATTTGGATGGAATTCGTGGGAAAGTTGTTTTCGAGATGGCTCACCACGATCCGGAAGCTGAAGTTTTTTGGCACTTGGATGGTGAATTTATTGGGGCAACGGTTCATCTGCATCAGATGGAATTAAGTCCGGATGAAGGAGAGCATCTGCTTAGTTTGGTTGACAATCATGGCAACACTTTGTACAAGAAATTTACCGTAGTGGGAAAAAATGATAACGAAATAAACTGATAAGCTAAAAAAAGAATTGCAATTGATCTTGTTGTTTTTTTTGCAAAAAGCTCAACTTTAATGTTTTGCCTGCGTACTATTGTTGGCATTTCAGATATTAGGAAGACTAGATATGGTAAAAGTAAAATTTGAATATAAAATTCTTATTTCATACTTATTGATAGGAGGATTATGGATCACATTCTCTGATCAATTAGCGAAAAAGATAATCTCTGATCCCAATTATCTGACAGAAATACAAACTTATAAAGGTTGGTTTTATGTTTTGGTGACTGGAATTTTGTTTTACTTCTTACTAAAGAAGCATTTGATTAAAATTCGAAATGCAGAAAAGAAAGCCAGAGAGAGCGATCAGTTGAAAACTGCTTTTTTGCAGAACATATCGCATGAAATAAGAACTCCTATGAATGGGATTGTAGGTTTTGCAGGCCTTCTAAAAGAAAATGATCTGACCAAAGATCAAAAGGAAATGTACCTTGATATTATTACTAAAAGTTCGGATCAATTGCTTAATGTAGTTAATGATGTATTGGATGTTTCACTAATAGATTCGGGAAATGTGATCATTAATAAAACTCAGTTTAATCTTAATGAATTTTTGGAACAGATTTATTCAGTTCACGGAACAATTTTAAGGAAAAATATTTCTCTTCGGTTAAATAATACTCTTTCCGGTTCAGATCACATTGTTTTTTCCGACAGAGTAAAGTTGGGACAAATTCTGGATAATCTCATTAGTAATGCAATAAAGTATACCCCAAAAGGAGAGGTTGAATTGGGGTGTGAGACGAAGGAAGATCGATTGCTGTTTTATGTAAAGGATTCAGGAATTGGGATTGCTCCGGAATATCATGAGAAAATTTTTGATCGTTTTCACAGGGCAGAGATTGAAACAACAAAAACGATTGGTGGAGCAGGCTTAGGTTTAGCCATTTGCAGGGGTAATGTGAATTTATTAGGTGGGGATATTTGGGTAGAATCCAATCTTGGAATTGGTTCCAAATTCTATTTTACAATTCCTGGTGATTTCGTTGTTCAGAAACCTACAGTAGAGGAAAAAGCAGATTTGAATAGTGTTTTAAGGCCTGGCTGTGTACTTGTTGCAGAAGATGAAGAATATAATTTTCTTTACATATCAAGAATATTAAACGATGCGGGAATCGATTTTTTAAGAGCAAAAAATGGACAGGAAGCAGTGGACATTTGTCGGAAGAACGCAAATTTAGGATTGATTTTGATGGATATTAAAATGCCGGTTTTAAATGGTTACGAAGCTGTTAAGATAATTCGGGGGCTTCACAATAAAATTCCCATTATTGCTCAAACTGCTTTTGCCATTGGAAACGAAAAAAAGAAGGCTTTGAATGTTGGTTGCAACGATTACATCGCAAAGCCTTTTAAGAGAGAAGAACTGTTGAATAAGATCAGGGAAAATACAAGGTGATTACTGACCTTTGACTAAAAAGAGGAACATAATTTTCGGTTGTTTGATAGCTTTTCAGCATTTTTCCAATAATAATCAATTTAAGAAAGCCGGAAATTGCATTATGACTCTCAATCACCACAAAATACAAACTGGAAGAGAGTTAGATCAAAATCCTTATTGTCTTTGTATTGCATATGGGAAATAGAGTATTGTACACTCATTTTAATCTATTAGGATTTTACAGTTCAAAATGTAACTTTAAGCCAACTTAATAAGCTGGTTTATGGAATACCAAGAGATATTTACGGAGATTTTAAAAAAGATGGACGATTATAAGGATTCCGGGAGTCCTGCGTCGTATATTCCGGAACTTCGTGATGTTGATCCAAGTAAATTTGGAGTTCATTTGATCACGAATACGAACGAAAATTACAGCATTGGAGATTCAGAAGAAAAGTTCTCCATACAAAGTATTTCAAAAGTTTTGTCCTTGGTAATGGCATACAAGTTGGAAGATGAGGATTTATGGAAGAGAGTGGGGGTTGAACCATCCGGTACTCCTTTCAATTCCTTGGTTCAGTTGGAATACGATCAGGGAATTCCGCGTAATCCATTTATAAATGCAGGAGCATTGGTTGTTTGTGATGTTTTGGTGGAGCATCTGGAAAATCCGAAGGAAGAATTTCTGAATTTTGTGAGAAGTCTATCGGGTAATTCTGCGCTTGAATATTGTTCCCGTATTGCAGAATCTGAAAAATCAACAGGTTATCGAAATGCTTCTCTAATCAATTTGATGAAGGATTTAGGGAATATCCGTAACGACATTGATACAGTTTTGGACTTTTATTTTAATTTGTGCTCCATAGAAATGACTTGTAGTGAGCTGGCCAGAACATTCCTTTTTCTGGCTTCGTATGGGAAAGATCCTATAACTAATGAGAAATTTTTAAGTTCCAGTAAATCGAAAAGAATTAATGCTGTGATGCAATTGTGTGGTTTTTACGATGAAGCTGGTGAATTCTCGTTTAAAGTTGGTTTGCCAGGGAAAAGTGGTGTTGGCGGTGGTATTGTTGCCATTCTTCCTAATCAATACAGCATTGCAGTATGGAGTCCAAGGTTGAATAAAAAGGGAAATTCGAGTAAGGGAATGAAATTTTTGGAACTGTTTACCAGCGAAACTGAATCTTCAATTTTTTAATTCATGTTAAAAACTCAAACCAAATTGCAACCGGTAGTCTCAGCCAAATGGCTTTCTCAGCATTTGCATGATCCTAATCTGCTTATTCTTGATGCTAGTCTAAAGGATAATAAGGCCGGGTTAAAATCAGAATACGAAGGTGTTCAAATTGTAAATGCGCGTTTTTTCGATTTGAAAAATACATTTTGTGATCCTGACAATCCAATTTCAAATATGATTCCAAGTCCGGATCGTTTTACCGCAGAGTGCCGTAAACTGGGAATTAATAAGAATAGTAAAATAGTTGTTTACGATAATTTAGGTACCTATTCAAGCCCAAGGGTTTGGTGGTTGTTTAAAGCAATGGGGCATAATGATGTTGCTGTTTTGAATGGTGGTTTGCCGGTTTGGAGTAAAGAAAATTTTGACGTTGAGACCCAGAAATCCATCGAATTGGAACCGGGCGATTTTCAAGCTGATTTTAATCTGGAATCAGTCTTGAATTCGGAACAAATTCTCGAAAATATCAATAGTGAGCAGAGCCTTGTAATTGATGTTCGTTCAGAAGACCGGTTTTTGGGCAGAGTTCCCGAACCCAGGGAAAATTTGAAAAGTGGTCACATTCCAAAATCCATTAATCTTCCTTTTAGCCGCGTTTTGGCTAAAGGAATGTTTCTGCCGAAAAATGAATTAAATGAGATTTTTGAACGCTTATCCGTAAAGAATAAACCCTTGGTTTTTTGCTGCGGATCGGGAGTAAGTGCTTGCATTGTTTTGCTGGCCTGCGAGCTGGTGCGAACCAACAGCAAATATCTTTATGATGGTTCGTGGGCGGAATGGGGACAGTTGGAAAATTATCCGGTCGAATAATTCTTCTTTGTATTTCTGATTTGCACAGAAGAATCATTTGGCTATCTTTAGAATCATTCTAAACCATACCACTGTAAAATGATGATTTTTTAGTGGAAATGAAATATCTATCGTAATCATGAATCGACTGCTACCTGTTAATTGTATTGAGGATATTTTACCGGAATACCGACATACACCCATTGGATTGCTGCTGGAGTTCCATAACTTAAAACGGCCTTTTGCCACTTATACCGAAGCCCAGCTTTTGGTTGGTATGTGTATGGATAATCGCAAACATCTGCACATTCCAGAAAACTTTTCATACATTATTCGGTCGGGAGGAGCTAACCTTCGTTACAGCGAATTTAAAGTTTCATACGCAATTTCGGTAGGAGGAATTAAGCATATTGCATTGATAGGTCACAACAATTGTGGCATGGTTAATCTGCATTCCCGAAAGGATGAATTTATAAGTGGTTTGGTTGGTACTGCCGGCTGGACTCCTGAAAGAGCCGAAGAACATTTTACCAATTTTGCTCCCATGTTCGAAATAGGAAATGAAATAGAATTTGTAGTGACTGAAGCCAAGCGATTGCGTGTGAAATATCCGAAAATTACAGTTGCTCCTTTGTTTTATCATGTGGAAACCAACCGTTTGTCGATTGTGGAAGAATAAAAATACAGTCGATGGGTGAACGGGTAATAATACAGCCGGCTGAGGCTTAAAATACTTTCAAAATAAAAATACTTTCATTGCAATGTCACACAAAAGATTAATGTGTGTAAAATAAAGTTTTTAAAGCTTGCTTTACAGTTTCGCTTTCCATTAAAAGTGTCCTGAAAGTCTGTTTTTCGAGGTCATCAAAATTCGCATACGATTTTTTACTGTTCAGGAAGTTGATAGCTCATCCTTACAGTAACTATAATTTATTTATTTCCTTCCAGGTCAAAGTTCAAAATTTCACAATTATTTATTCCAAATGCTTTTGTGATTTTTGTAATGAGTGAAATTCTCCCAAATATATTTTAAGAGTAGCTGTATTTAGTGATATGTATGAACTGTTCGCAGAATGATTTTTTTTCTGTTAAAATCAAATGAACTTGAATTTGGCTTGTAAATTAATTTGCTGTTAGTCAATCTTGTGTCTGTGTTTGTCATGGCTTTTTACTTGTGTCATAATCGGGTAATTTAAGTATCGGATTGCTCGCCGCCTGTTTATTGTAAATCACTATTTATTGGGATTGATAGCTGTTTAAGTAACTAATAGATTTGCTATCTAAAATAAATCCTAATTAAAATAGTAAAAAATGAAGAAGTTAATTTTTTTGATAGTATGTATTACTATTACAACAATATTACACGCTCAAACCGGAACAATTTCAGGAAAGGTGAACATTCCTGATGATAATGAAGGTGTTTTGGTAAATATTGGACTAAACGGAACAAATAAGGGAACAATTATAGATGAAAAAGGAAATTACATTATTTCTAAAGTTGACGAAGGATCATATCTTCTCGAAGCTTCATCTATTGGTTTAAAAACACAAAAAATAAACGTTAGTGTGATTGCCGGACAGGAAACAGTTGTGCCGGCTTTCAATATGGAAAAAACAGACGAAAAGATTGGCGAAGTTTTAATTATGGGGAATCGATACTCAAGCTACATTGCCGATAAATCATCACAAAGTTTGCGTTTTAATACACCTTTGCTCGAAGCGGCTCAAAACATTCAGGTAGTCACGAAAGATCTTTTGGATGATCAGCAACTGGTCGATATGCGTGAAAGCATAACCAGGAATATCAGTGGGGCACAAATGATTGAACATTGGGGTAGTTTTGCCAGGATCAATATGCGGGGATTTAAAATTCCTGCCTTTCGGAATGGAATGAATGTAGATTTACCATGGGGACCACTTACCGAGGATATGTCTATTGTGGAACGTATTGAGTTTGTAAAAGGACCTGCCGGTTTTATGCTGTCTTCAGGTGAACCGGGTGGTTTTTATAATGTGGTTACCAAAAAGGCCGAAGCTGATCAAACCAATGAAATCTCATTGATGATGGGTTCCTTTAATACGTTAAGAACGGCTGTTGATTTGGGGGGTAAATTAAGCAAAGATGAGCGTTTGTTATTTCGTTTAAACTTAATGGGCTCTACAAAAGATTCTCACCGCGATTATGAGTTTAATGATCGTTACACCATAGCACCATCAATTAAATTTCTGATTGATGAAAAAACGACACTAACAGCAGAATATATTTATCAGCATTCTAAAATGTCTAATATTGGGTCGGCCTATGTTTTTTCTCCAAATGGCTTTGGCGATTTGCCACGTGATTTTACTTTACTGGAGCCTAATATAGACCCTACCAACATCAGTGAACACAATGCTTTTGTTAATTTGGAGCACAAACTAAACGAAAACTGGACATTTACTGCCCAGTTAGGATATGTAAATTACGAACAGATTGGTTCGTCATTATGGGCTGACTCTGTATCAACCGAAGGTCTTGTTTATCGCAACATAAGTATTGGTGATGCTGTTAGCACTGCGAAATTGGGACAAGCTTTTGTAAATGGCGAAATTCAAACAGGGGCAATCAACCATCGCATTCTGGCGGGAGTTGACATCGGTGACAAAGAGTATTATGCAGACTGGTTTCAGGGAGGTTCTCTGGGCGGAGTAGATAATCCTATTGATATTTACAATCCGGTTCACAGTGTACACACATCGGCTATGCCTGTTTTTGACCGAAGTATGAGTATTCGCCAGCGTGCTTATAATGGAAGTTATCCGGCATCACAAATGACCCGCTATTCATCTTTATATGTACAAGATGAATTGGGTTTCTTTGATAATCATTTAAGATTAACCCTGGCGGGGAGATATACTTCTTACAAAACGGACGTTTATGGTGCATCTACTGATGATGAGGTGGTAACTCCACGTGTTGGAATCAGCTATTCTATTGATGAAAATACGTCGGTTTATGCCTTGTCCGATCAATCTTTCCTGCCACAATCGGGAAGCGATAAAAATGGAAAAGCCTTTGATCCGGTTGAAGGTCATGACCTGGAAGCCGGGATTAAACGCAAATGGGCTAATGGACGATGGAATTCATCTCTTACCTTTTATAAAATCACCAAAGAAAATGTACTGACAAGTGATCCGGAAGACGTGAATTACAGCATTCAATTGGGTGAGGCAGAATCAAAAGGTTTTGAGTTTGACATCCAGGGAGAGATTGTAAGCGGTTTGAACCTGATTTTGAACTATGCAAATACTAATGTAAAGGTTTCAAAAGACAGCGATCCAACCAAAGTTGGCACCCGCATGGCCGGACATGCCAAACACATGACAAATGGTTGGTTAAAATATCAATTTAAATCTCGGGGATTAAAAGGCTTGGGTCTGGGACTTGGTTATCAATATCAGGTTGATCGGTCATCGTGGGCCTGGGGGTCCGGCAACGAATCTATTTTGCCCGATTATTTTAGACTTGACGGTGCCGTTTCGTGGAAAAACGAAGATTTTTCAGTTGGCTTAAACATTAATAATTTACTGGATAAATATTTGTATTCAGGAAGTGGATATTCGGGATTCTATTATTGGCAAACAGAGCCGGGAACCAACTTCCGCTTAAATGTCAGCTATAAATTTTAAGACTTTATAAATTTTGTATGATCTAATCTCCTTTCTGCTTAAAGCGGAAAGGAGATTTGCAATAACTATTTCTAACAGATGAATGTTTTCTGTTTATTTAAATTGATTATCATGATAAAAAATGCAATTGCTAAAATTCATCTTTGGTTAGGCTTAACTTCAGGAGTTATCGTTTTGATTGTTTCTCTTACTGGATGTATTTATGCTTTTAGTAAAGAAATTACGGAATGGAGACGGCTGGATGCAAGTTATGTGGAAAAACAGGCTGACAGCACAATTCCAGTAAGTAAATTGTGGGAAAAGGCAGAGGAAGAGTTTGGTACTGAGAAAAAAATAAGTTGGGTGAATATTTATAATGATCCTAAAAAAACATGGATGTTTTATACTTATAAGCCTAATCCCGGAGGATTGACCTATTTTAGTTCCATCGAGCATTATGAGTCTTTATTTATTGATCCTTACAAAGGGGAAATAAAAGCTGTTTACAACGAAAAGTTAGATTTTTTCAATATTGTGAAATATTTGCATTGGAGTTTGTTGTTGAAAACAGAAATAGGGCAGCCCATAGTAGGTTGGAGTACATTTATTTTTGTGATTTTGCTAATTTCCGGATTGGTTTTATGGTGGCCGAAAAGTTTTAAAACAGCTCAAAACAGATTCAAAATAAAATGGAAGAAACCAACAAAATTGTACCGGAAATTATACGATCTGCATAATGTATTTGGTTTTTACAGCATTGTTTTTGCCTTACTAATTTCCCTTACCGGGATGGTTTGGGCATTCAGGTGGTTTCAGACTACAGTTTATGTCGTGGCCGCAGGAACAACGAGTCCTCCTGATGTAAGCATGGAAAAATCATCGCCCGAAAATTACATTGTGACAAACCCGGTTGATGAGGCGTATAGTCAAACCCGAAAAAAATATGCTGATGCAAATGCCTTTCGTATTTCGTTTCCGACCGATAGTCTTGGAGTGATAAATGTTTACGTGCAGCAAAAAGAAGGCATGTATTACATTAGTCACCAACTGCAATTTGATCAGTATTCAGGAAAACTGCTTAAGGAACGCAAACATTCCGATAAAAATTTTGGTGAAAAGCTGATAACAGCCAATTACGACATTCATGTGGGTGCTATTTTGGGGATTCCTGGCAAAATACTCGCTTTCTTAGTTAGCCTGATTTGTGCTTCATTACCTGTCACCGGGTTTTTGATGTGGTGGAAACGCCGCAGGAATCGTCAGCAAATCTCTCTTTTCTAATTCTTTTCAAGTGATAAAAATGATAAAGTCTGCTATTCGAAAATTATTTTTTTGGAGATCTGATTCAGGAAAAAGTGACATTACAATTCTTTACGGAGGAAAATCAGGTAATGCTGCTTTTGTTGCCAAAGAGGCCGGAAAACAATTTGTAAAACACGGATTGGCAGCAAGAGTTGTCAACATGTCAAGCTATCCGGTTCATTTAGTAAAGAATGAAAAAATGCTTCTGATTGTTGCAAGCACACATGGCGAAGGAGATCCTCCGCCATCAGTTATTCGTTTTTACAATTATTTGTTTTCTCAGGAAGAATACTTGGGAAATCTGCAATATTCGGTATGTGCTTTGGGCGATTCAAGTTATGAGTTCTTTTGTAAAACAGGTAAAGATATTGATGAACGTTTAAACGAACTTGGAGCCAGCCGTTTTTACCCACGGGCTGACTGCGATGCGGAGTTTGGACCGAATGCAGTCAGTTGGATTACCGGAATTCTGAATCAGCACCTTTCAACCTCAGCAACAGAGGAAATCACAATCAAAACTGATCAAGAGGTTCACTATCACAATGCTTTGATCAAAGAAAAATACCGTTTGAATGAAGGTTCTTCTGACGGGATATATCATCTTGTTTTGGGCATTGATTCATTGCAGGTGTCTTATCAACCAGGCGATTCTATTGGTGTTATTCCCCAAAATCCTTGCGAATTGGTCACTGAAATTCTCAAAACGGTTCACTGGTCAAGAGAGCAATCGGTTATTTTCGACAAAGCTGAATTTCAGCTGGGGCATCTTTTGCAAAACAAACTGGAAATAACAACTCTACGTAAGAGTGTAATCTGTAAATATCAGCAATTTGCTCAACACAAGCAGTTGGAAGAGCTAATCTCAGCAGAGGATCAATTGAATGCATATCTTGGTGAACATGATTTGTTGGATTTGTTGATCGACTTTCCTTGTGAGATGAATGCTCAGGAATTTGTTTCGGTATTGCCGGGAATTCTTCCCAGGTATTATTCAATTGCATCCAGTCAGCAATGCAATCCTGCAGAAATTCACCTAACTGTAAAACAAGTGCAATTTAATGTAAGGGAAAGAACAAGGAAAGGTTCATGTTCAACTTACTTGAATCAATGCTTACAAGTAGGCACACAAGTGCAGTTTAAATTGATGTCAGGCAATTCGTTTCGTCTTCCTGAAAAATCAGATGTACCGGTTATTTTAATTGCGTCAGGTACTGGGATTGCTCCTTTCAGGGCTTTTTTACAGGAAAAGGAATTGCAAAAAAGCGGTGATAATTGGTTGATATTTGGCGAGAAACATCAGGAATCTGATTTTCTTTATCAAAAAGAAATAAAAAAATGGTTGAATCACCGTGTTCTTACCCGTTTTGATCCGGCTTTTTCAAGAGATGATGAAAACAAGATTTATGTGCAGGATAAAATTCATGAGAATGCTGATGAAATTTATCAATGGCTAAACAAAGGCGCTTGCATTTATGTTTGCGGATCTTTAAAAATGGGAATGGGCGTTCGTCAGACAATCCTTAAATTGTATGAGAAGAAACATAAGGGGGAATCGGAAGTACCAGGTTTTTATCTTGATCGCCTGATTGGTGCTGGTCGGTACCGTGAAGATTTGTATTAATTTCCCTATTCGGCAAAATACAACTTTTGTTTCTTCCTTATTTTTAGCCTCATAATAATAAAATACACCTCAACCTTTCGGGTTGAGGTGTTGTTTTTAGGAACAGCCTCGGCATTTTTAAATAGGTTTTTTCAAAGAAAAGCTTCTTCTTTTCAGATAATTAATTAATTACTGTAGTTTTGCATTTCAATTGGATGGAAGTAGAGAAAAAATGGAATTAAAACGACTAAATAAGGCAATTGCCGAAACAGGATATTGTTCACGAAGAGAGGCTGATAAGCTGATTGAAAGTGGGAGAGTTAAGGTGAACGGAACAACAGCCGATTTAGGTGTTAAGGTTACCAGCGAGGATACGATCAAGGTAAAAGGACAAACCATTACCAGGCAAGTAGGAAATATTTATTTGGCATTTAACAAACCAGTTGGCATCACCTGCACTACAGATACTCATATAAAAGGGAATATCATAACTTACCTTAATTATCCGGAGCGGATTTTCCCAATCGGGCGATTGGATAAACCGAGTGAAGGACTTATTTTTCTCACCAATGATGGCGATATCGTGAATAAAATACTTCGCTCACGAAACAATCACGAAAAGGAATATCTTGTTCGGGTAAACAAAAGAATTACATCCGATTTTATAAAAAAAATGGGAAATGGTGTTCCTATATTAGATACCGTAACTAAGAAATGTAAAGTTTGGAGAGTTGATGATTTTACATTTAAAATAATTCTGACTCAGGGATTAAACAGACAAATTCGCAGAATGTGCGAATATCTGGATTACAATGTGAAAACCCTGCAGCGGCTTCGGATTATGAACATCTCCTTAGGCAGCTTAAAAGTTGGAAAGTACCGTTCATTTACTAAAACTGAATTACAAACCTTGCTTAATTTGTGCGAGGATTCCGCTAAAACCTTCGATGAGATTTAAAATAGTAATATTCTTAAATTTTTAATTCCTTTTTTCTTTACTATGTTGTTGCAAGATCAATTAAATCAGGTAATATCGTCTCTGATTTTTTTATATTTGTAGGAAACCAGATCGAATTGCAACTATGAAACCTGCCAATTTAATTCTTCTTTTATTTTTACTCTTTCAGACGACTTTTATATCCGCAATCGAAAAGCCGTTTGGGATTTTTGTCATTAATCACGATCGAAGTGAGTATCAGGCAATGAGCCAGAACTGGGCTGTAGCATTTGATGAGCTTGGGAGGGCTTATTTTGGGAACAGCGGCGGTGTACTTGAATACAACGGGAAAGATTGGGTTTTGCATCAGCACAGATCTAAATCGGCAATTCGATCTCTGCTGTTTGATGAGCAGAGCCAAAGATTGTATTCCGGTTGTTATGAAGATTTTGGATATTGGAAGAGGGACAGTTTAGGCGTATTAAATTATTATTCATTAGCCGAAAAATTAAACGATTACAAGTTTTCCAGTGAGAGAATCTGGTCCATTGTTAAGAGCGGAAAAGAAATTCTTTTTCAGTCATTCCCAACACTTTTTATATACAATACGGAAACCGAAGAGGTAAAATCAGCAGCGCCGGGAGGTGAACTGATGTTTTTAGGAAAGGTAAATGATACAGTCTATTCAAGAATCAGCGGTCGGGGAATTTGTAAAATAGAAGCCGGAGAGATTAAAGTTATTGCTGATTCCGATTTTGCAAAAAATGCAACCATCCGTTTTTATTTGCCCAACGAGCGGGGTATTATTGTTGGCGATGGGAAATCAGGACTTCATATTTTAAAGGATGGAAAAACTAAGAAATGGAATTGTGAAGCCAATGAGGTATTGTCTTCAAAAGATGTAAATTCTGCCGTTTCCATTGGTGATACTGCATATGCAATAGGAACTTTATTGGGTGGTTTATACATTATTAATCATGATGGTAAAATCCTTAGTCACATCGACCGGCAGTCTAAACTGGAAAACAATACTGTTTTGGGAATGGCTCTCGATCATTCAGGAGATTTATGGCTGGGAATGGATAATGGATTGTCTTATGTCGACTTAAATTCGACCATTGAGTATAAAATAGATATGGATAATGCTCCGTCAGCAATTTATTCTGTCATAAAACACAATGGATACATTTATATTGGAACAAATAACGGGGTTCTTTGCTCAAAATTTGATAAGGATTATGCAGACCTGGATTTTAGGGAATTATCCCTTTTAGAGGGAATTACCGGGCACATTTGGAAATTGGAAATTTTGAGGGGCGAACTCTTGTGTGGCAGCAATAATGGTATCTTCAAACTGGATCAGGGAAATGCTTATCCATTGTCAACAGCAATCGGAGGTACTGATTTTGAAATTATTGAAAAAAACGGGCAGGAATGGTTAATAGAGTCTACCTACTTTAAGATTAGAATGTTTAAAAGAGAAAATAACCAGTGGGTTTTTTCTCATTTTGTTGATGGATTTGAAGGTGCATGTCGGTTTATTGAGGTTGATCATGCAGGTTATGTTTGGATCAGTCATGAAATAAAAGGCTTGAATCGTTTGACGCTGTCTGGTGATTTTAGAAAGGTAGTATCCAACAAGTATTTTGGATTGGAATCAGGCTTGCCTACAGAATATCAGCTGAATGTTTTTACAGTTAACAACCGGGTGGTTGTAACAACAGGAGAGGAGATTTACACTTATGATGATCTCACGGACAGAATGCTGCCTTTTAACAAGTTGAATAACACTTTGGGACGTTTTAAAAAGGCTGTAAATATTGTAAATGCCGATCAAAACCATTTTTGGGTTATCACCGATAATGAGGCGGTTTACATGAAAAACACAGCAGATTCGATGAGTTTTGTAAGTGCTTTCACCTTGGATAAACAATTTTCATTTCCCGATAAGTATCAGAATATTTCAATTAACAAAGATGCCAGTGTTTTATGTTTGGAGAATGGTTTTGCTATCCTTCCCAATGAATCGAATGATGTATACAAGCATCAGCCATTGGTCATCACCCAAGTTGTAAAGGGGAAAAAAGGTGTCGGTAATAAGGGAATTTTACTGCCTTTGCACAACAACAAGGTTTTGGAACTTAAGAACAGAGATAATTCTCTGGAATTTACTATTAATTCGGTTAACTATGGTCCTAACGATGTGACCTATCAATACCGTATTGTAAATCTTTACGATGATTGGATTGAAGGAGAAACTGAAAGTGTAAATACAATAAATGATATCCCGCACGGAGAATATGTATATCAGGCCAGAGCTGTATTTTCCGACGGCAGCAGATCAAATGTGGTAGAATACCCATTCGTAATTTTGCCTCCTTGGTTTGCTTCAAAAACAGGCGTTGTTGTTATCATTTTATCGCTGGTGGTTTGTGTTGGTTTACTGATTGTTTTTAACAAACGCATTTTGGAGAAACAGACCAATATCATTGAGAAAAAACATACCGATCAACACAAAAAAAACGAATCGACAATAGAGCAGCTTCAGAATGATGTTTTACAGAAAGAACTGGAGAATCTGCAGGGAAAATTAACGGTTTCAGCCAATGCTCTGGTTGAGAAGGACAGATCGTTAAATACAATAAAACGCGAATTGGATATCATGTTCCACAAATTGGAAGGGCGTTTTCCTCACCGCGATTACGATAAGATTTTGAAAGTAATAAACGGACAGCTGACTCAGAAAAAGGACATGCTCGATTTTGAGCGGCATTTTGCCGCATCTCAAAGTGGGTTTTACGATGGGTTGAGACAGAATTATCCAAATTTAACTCCTGCGGATCTGCGATTGTGTTCTCTCTTGAAAATGAATATGAATTCGAAAGAAATTTCGATGCTTTTGGGAATTACAGTTCGAAGTGTGGAGGTGAGCAGATACAGACTACGAAAAAAAATGGAGCTGGAACCCGATGAAAATCTCACCAAAGTGATTATGAGGTATTAATTGACTTGTCAGCTAATATTCTCACTGCAATCAAGCCGTCTATGCCAGGGGATGACTTGAATCTAAAAGAAACATTTTGGCATAGGTTTGTTGGTGATTTACTATTATTACTGCAGATCTGTATGTTTCCACCATAGGAATGTAACTTACTACTGCGGAAATGCAATATGTTACCATAGGAATGCAACTTGCTACCAAGGGACTATATGATACCACCTCGGGACAGTGTGATGCTACCAAGAGACTATATGATATCACCTCGGGACGGTGTGATGCTACCAAGGGACTATACGATACCACCTCGGGACAGTATGATGCAACCACGGGAATATGTATTATTGCAAAAATAATGTATGTTAATACTATTTTTCCGTGATTAATTATCTTATTACTGGAATAAATTACCATTTAAGTTGATTGATTATTGCAAAATGTAAATTATTATCACTATTTTTAAGCATGACTTCGAATAAAACGATTCCCATCAACGAGCTGATCTTATCAGAAATGAAAAAGCAGGAAGTGAGCATAGCTGCAATGGCTAAAAAGCTTGGCTTAAGTTTAAATGCCACTTACAACATCCTAAAAAAGCCAGACATTCAAATCGATCGTCTGGCTAAGATTAGTGAGATACTTCAGGTTAATTTTTTTAAGATACTCGCCGGAGAGCTCAATATCGAAAACCCTGTCAATCCGCAAATAGAGAAGCTTACCACTGAAAATGAAATTCTGAAAGAGGTAATCCGCCTTTTGGGCGGCAACAAATAATACTATTGATATTAATTTGGTATTCTTTTTAACTTGTGAGAATCTTATTTGTTGTTGGCTGTAAAGCAAAAAAAAACAGCGGTACAATTAAGAAACTGTACCGCTGTAACTAATAAAACCAACTATTGATAAACTAATGCTTAAAGTTAAATGAACGTTCGTTCGATTCGTCGGATGAGCTGGTACTTACCCAAAGTTTAAAATCACCATCCTCGGCAACGAAATTCATGTTAATATCGAAGAATTTCAAATCATCTTCCGAAATTGTAAATTGTATTTCTTTACTTTCTCCCGGCTCTAATCCTACTTTTTCGAATCCTTTTAATTCTTTCACCGGACGGGTTACGCTTCCGTATAAATCCTGAACATACAATTGCACCACTTCTTCTCCGTAAACATTACCAGTATTGCTTAACGTGGCATTTACCGTTAATTGCTCTCCTGATTTAAGAGTATTTGCATTTAATTTCACATCTTTTATCGAAAATGTGGTATAACTTAAACCATATCCAAAAGGATAAAGAGGAGAGTTTTCAACATCGATATAAGTGGATTTGTAATCTGCATCAGGATCATTTTTAGGGATTGGGCGACCTGTGTTTTTCGCATTGTAATAAATTGGAACCTGACCAATGTTGCGGGGGAAAGATAAGGTTAGCTTTCCGGAAGGATTGTAATCTCCGGAAATAACATCGGCAAGAGCATCTCCTGCTGTTGTACCCAAATACCAGGCTTCTACAATGGCATCCACATTCTCATTTTCCCACGATAAATCCAACGGACGACCGTTCATAAGTACTAAACCTGTTGGTTTATTTAGTTTTTTAAGCTCTTTTAGAAAATCCTGCTGAACGCCTGGCAGCTGAATATTTGTTCTGCAGGCAGCTTCGCCTGACCAATTAAAATCTTCTCCCATGGCAACAAGAACAAGATCAGCTTTGCCTGCAACACTTAGTGCCGGTTTAAATCCTGATTTATCATTTCCCGTTAAATCACATGCTTGAGCATAGGTAAATTGAATATTTGAACCTTTGTATTTTTCTTGTAATCCATCAAACAGTGAAATGCTTTGATTTCTGTCTCCACGGCCAGCCCATTCTCCGTTTAAACTGCTCTGATTTTTAATCATCGGACCAATTAAAGCGATCGTTTTCTTTGAAGATTTATCGATTGGAAATATGTTTTCGTTTTTTAGTAAAACAACAGAACGTTTCGCAATATTTTTTGCTGATGCCAGAAATGCCGGTTTCATTCGGGTTGATTCTTGTCTGGCTTCATCCATGTAACGATACGGATCGTCGAAAAGGCCAAGTAAAAACTTCATTTCCAGAATTCGACTTACCGCGATATCTATGCTTTCCACACTTACTTTTCCGGCTTCAACCTGAGCTTTTAGGTTCTCCAGATAAACACCACCTGTCATGTCCATATCGATTCCGGCATTTGCTGCCAGTTCTGCAGCCTGAGCTTCATCTTTTGCAATGCCATGTTCTACCAATTCGTTAATTGCAGTATAGTCGGTAACTACGAAACCTCTAAAGTCCCATCGGTCTCTAAGAATATCTTTGTATAAATATTTGCTGGCAGAACATGGCACGCCGCCAATTTCGTTAAAAGCAGTCATGAAGGTTGCAACACCGGCTTCTTTTGCAGCCAGAAAAGGAGGAAGATAGATTTCATTTAGTGTGCGTTCCGAAACTTCAGCTGTATTGTAGTCACGACCAGCTTCTGCCGCTCCGTAGGCAGCAAAATGCTTGGCACAGGCCAGCACCGTATTGGTCGATTTTAAATCTTTCCAAGCTTCGCCCTGAAAACCTTTAACTCTTGCTGTGGCAACCAGTTTTCCAAGATAAACGTCTTCTCCGGCACCTTCCATTACGCGTCCCCAGCGAGCATCTCTGGCAATGTCAACCATTGGTGCAAAAGTCCATGAAATGCCCTCGGCGGCAGCTTCTGTTGCAGCTATCCGGGCACTTTCTTTTATTAAATCAAGATCCCAGGAACATGATTCTGCAAGCGACATAGGAAATATGGTTCTAAAGCCGTGAATGACGTCGTATCCGAAAAGCACAGGAATTTTTAGTCTTGATTCTGCCAATGCAGCCTCCTGAAGCGGCCGGACTTTTTCAACAGTTGCTTCGTTAAACATACTTCCTACCAAACCTTTTTTAAGATAGGGCATTACCTCATTTTGCATTTCCGGTCCTGTAATATCACCTCTTCCGGAGAACTGAGTCATTTGTCCAATTTTTTCCTCTAATGTCATTAAAGAGAGAACAGAATCAACTTTTCGTTCAATTTCGGCATCGCCGCTATAACTCTTGTATTTCGGTTTGGATGTATTGCATGAAAACATTGCAATGGATACCAATATGCTGAATAGTGTAAGCTTTGTTTTCATTTTTCTAATCATTTTCATAGTAATCTGTAATCGCTTTATTGTTTATTTGTAATTAATTATTTGCTCTTGCTAAAGAGCCACTTTACTAAATCAGGTTCTGCAAATGCCTGATCCCAGCTATTGTGATTGGCTTCCGGATAAAGTGTGTATTTTGATTCAGCATTGTATTTTTTTTGCTCATCGTAGACTAGTTTAGAATACTTTCCGGGTACAACATCATCTTTGCCACCATGAAAAAACCAAATTGGAACATGGGAATATTTTGTGAC
This sequence comes from Labilibaculum manganireducens, assembly GCF_002843385.1. Classification (GTDB taxonomy): domain Bacteria; phylum Bacteroidota; class Bacteroidia; order Bacteroidales; family Marinifilaceae; genus Labilibaculum; species Labilibaculum manganireducens. Next base: position 14,288 of record NZ_MVDE01000007.1, on the reverse strand, counting down.
CAATTTCGGGTTGTGTCCGCCGCAAATCACAGCAGCAGCCGTATACTTATCCGGCCAACGGTACAAAAACTCAAGTGTTCCTATTCCTCCCATTGATAAGCCCATGATGTAAATTCTCTTCGGGTCAATATTTCCTTCCTCTACTATTTTATTTACTAACTGATCGGCCATGTAAGCTGGTTTTGTGGGGCCTGATTCCGTAGGAAATTTAAAAATCCAGTCTCCTTCTGCTGATTTTTCTTTTAATCGATGTGTCCATTTAATATCTGGGGGACACTGGGGAAAAACAACAATAGCAGGATACTCTTTTCTGTTTGTTTGATCCAGAAAAAGCTTCGCTCCATGAGTCAGCTGCTTTTGGTTGTCAGTCCCTCTTTCACCGGAACCATGAAGAAATAATACCAATGGATATGTCTTTCCTTTTTCCATGTTTTCAGGATAAAGGATTCGATATTTTAAAGTGTCCTGTCCAAGAATAAAATTGGCTTTCTGATACTGGTTTAAGTCTTGAGCATAAGTATGCCCTAAACTCAAAAAAAGGATCAGTCCGAGACATATAGTGTTAATTTTTTTCATTGTGAATGTTTCTTAGATAATGTTTGATCACGATTTATAACTTACTGTTGAATAGTAAATTCCAGTTTGTTTAATCCTTCTTTTACTTCCGGACAGTTCATGAACAAATTCCAAAGCAAACCAGTTCTGTAGTTTTCAATCATGCATACAATCGGCCCCTGATCGATGGCTAAATAACTTCTCGGATACCAATTGTGTTCAACACTAAAAGCATCGTATGGGCCATATTTACCAAAGGTTTTGTCTCCCAGATTGAAGTAAATATTTTTTGCCACCTTCATACATTCTTCCGGCGCATAAGGAAAAGAGGACAGAGCTGCGGTGGGAGCGATGATTCCATAGTCTTTATCGGGATTATGAGCAGCATAACCCAAATAGAGATCATTTGCAACCAAATCATTTCGTTCTCTTCCGCCTCCTTGTTCCCATTCGCTGTACCCTTTTATGGAATAGCTGGCTGTTAATCCCCACAGATTTTCGCCGTATCCATCAAATTTTTTAGGATTTTGAATGCAATAGGCCCGGTTCATCATTGTATGAGCAACATTAATATCCCAATAGTTGGCATATTTATCAGAACTGATACTTGGATTAAAACCTAAATAGGAATAGTGTGCCCAAAACAAAGGGCCTCCGGCAGATGGATTGCCATTGTGTTTTAGATTTAATGTATATCCGTATTTTGAACTTGGCTGAACAATGTCTCCATTTCGTGCCCAGCCTTTGTGGTATGAATCGGCTTTGATGGAATAGTTTGGCGATGAGGCTCCTGTGATGTACGTAATTAAGCACTCATTATAGCCTTCCAGAGGGAAATTCATTTCCCAGGCATAATTTGGGGACCAATGCCAGTAAAGGACATCGCTGCCGTCTTTCTCGTACCAATTAAATTCAATGCCGTGCCAAAGATTTTTAATTCTTTCGCTCAGTTGTTTTTCTTTTTCCGATCCGGTTTTAAAGTATTCCTGAACACAGATCAAGCCTTGCGCAAGAAAGGATGTTTCAACCAAATCGCCGCCGTTGTCTTTTTGTCCAAAGGGAACTACTTTCCCTGTTTTTCCATCCATCCAATGTGGCCAGGCGCCATGAAAACGATCTGCTTCTTCCAAAAAACCGGCTATCTTTTCGAATCGCTGCACGCCTTCTTCGCGCGAAATAAAACCTCTGTCGATACCAACAAGTACAGCCATAAGCCCGAAACCCGAACCTCCGGTTGTTACAACATGCTGATCGTTTTGCGGATAAATACCTGACAGGTTAATTCGCTCAGGAGCCAAACCCGAATTGGGTTCTGCACCATCCCAGAAATACTGAAAAGTATAATATTGAATGGTATCCAATAACATTTCATCGGATAATCCCTGATAAATTTTTGGGCCATTATTGCCGGTTTCCTCTTCGGGAATGTTTACCTCTTTATCTTTACCACATGATGAAAGGAGCATGAAAAGAGATAGTAAAATTGTATAGTTCATAACTTGTTGTCTTATTTTACTTCAATAACCTGAGAGGTTTTCGAAATGCCATTTTCGTTAAATGCTTCAATTGTGATGTAGTAGGTTTTGTCAGAGTCAAGTGATTTAAGCAAATGTTCATTTTTACCATAAATCATCCATGAATTATATAGCTTGTCCGGAGCTATTCCCCAAATGATATTATATCCCTGGCAGTCTTCCATTTGTTTCCAGCTGATCTTTGCATCGCGTCGGTCTTTTAAGCGTTCAACGCTAAAGTTCTTTACTGTTGATGGTGCTTTGACTGAAGCATTTCCAAATATTCGAATATCAGATATTGCAAGCGATGGAGTAGGAACCTCAATATTGGTATACTTTATAAATCTGGCCTTATAAGCATGATCCAGTTCAACGTAATCGTTGGGAGTGTCTTTAAAGCTTTTGGATTTGTCAATTAATGATTTCCAATTTGATCCGTCAACAGAGTATTCAATCAGATACCGATGTTTCAAATTTTTATATCTGCCGTACATATTCGATTTGTAATCGTGAAAATTGATTTGAACTGCTTTTACATCCATTGGTTTTTCCAGATCGATTGTAAACCATTCTCCTCCAGTATTGGTTTTTGACAACCAGAATGTTTTTACATTTTCATCCGTAAGGTTTTCAATTCCTTCGGGAGATGAACTTTTAATCGGTTTATTGTAAGACAGAAGCATCCATCCACGAAATTCGCCGGTTTTTTCTTTCGAATTTGGGGCATAATGTGGGTAATCTCCAAATCGGGTATTGCTGTACATCAGTCCATCTTCGTCAAAGAAAACAGGATGCATACAAAGTCTTCGTTCCCAGATTTCGTTGACAGAAAGAGCCATCGATCCAAAATGCCAGTAAGCACCTAAGGTTGTTTTTACGATGCTTCCATGTCCGGCTCCGTTCATGAATCCACCAGGTTTGTACACTACCGGATTATGAGCTTGGTAAGTATAGGGTCCCATTGGACTTTTCGCTGTGTAAACACCATCAGCATAAACATTGAACTCCGTGCCCGGTGCAGCATACATCATGTAATAGGTTTCATTGTGCTTTGTTAGCCAAGCACCTTCCATATATCCTTTAAGCAGGGTATCGGAATGGTTTTCTCCAAATCGTTCCCATCCGTGAATTTTCTGGTTAAGGCTGAATAATTCAGTGGTATTTTTTTCTGCAATGAATCTTTTGTTTTTATCTAACTTCCTGCCTCTGATCGGAAACAGGTTGGAAGAGCCCCAAAAAATATAAGCCTGATCGTCATCATCAATAAACAGATCAGGATCCTGAAGATTATTGAGAATGGCAGGGACAATTTTCCAATCTCCTTTTTTCGGATTATCGGTATATAAGACACTCATTTGTCCCGAAGGATCTCCGGTCATGTAGAGAACTGAGTCTTTGTAGTTGTGTGCGGCAGGAGCATTGCATCCTTGAAAATACCATTTTTCGGGCTGAATAAAATCCCAGTTTAGCAAATCTGTAGAATGCCAGTAACCCAATGACCGTGTTACAAACAGGTAGTATTCGCCGCGAAATTCCACTACAGCAGGATCTGCTCCAGAGCGATAGGAAAGGTCGTTTTGGGAATTGTAAATCATGTAGGTGTAGTCAATATTCAGCGGATTGCAATAAGTTTCTGCTGTACGCTGAGAAAAAGCTGCAACACTTACAAAAGTTAAAAGGATGGTTAATAGTCTGAGCATTGGTTTTAATTCTGGTTGAGTAATATTGTATTCCAGAGGTTTCTGGTTGTGAGAAACCTCTGGAATTAAAAATTCTATACTGAGAGATTACTTCTCTGCATCATATATTGTTTGAATTTCTTCCTGCGAAAGAGCCGTATTAAAAATACGTAATTCATCAAGGAAGCTTGAATCTGACAAATGATTCCAGTAACTGAAAGTTTCACCTCCGGCACCAATCGTCATCGTGGTACATCCGGTCCAATCAATACCTTTCGAAAGATCTGAGGATAACATTTCCACACCGTTGAAATAAACTGTGCATTTTGTTAAGGAAACGGTGACTGCAATTTGCACCCACTCGCCGGCAGTTGCATCAATAACACCGCCATCATTCCATACTTCTGCTGTTTCGGTGCCAACATTTAATTTTATTCTTTGTTCGGTTGCACTTCCTTCCCGAAACAATCTAAAGCCCTGGCTGCGGTTTTCGGGAATGTTATTTCCAACTACAAGAATTCCTGCCCGGTCCGGACCAGGGTTTACTTTGTACCAAAATACAGTACTAAACTCTTCTCCAAACAGCCCTTCTGTAGGAAAAGTAAGGTATGAGTCAGCAGCTCCGGCAAAAGCATCACTTCCAAGTGCACTTTCGCCTGCAAAACCTGTTGTACCTACTACTGTGGCTTCATTGTAGCTGATTAAATCGGTATTGTTTCCATCGAAAGGCATATAGAATGTTTCACCATATTTTGGCTGGTACGGATTGGTAACATTAATCATATCTTGAATCTCGCCTGCAGTTAACGCTTTATTGAATAAACGTAATTCATCTATTGCGCTGTTATCCGAAAGATGATTCCAATAGCTGAATGTTTCGCCTCCGGCACCAATTGTCATTGTTTCGCAACCGGTCCAATCAACAGCAGCAGTCAAAGGGGAAGATCTCATTTCAACACCATTAAAGAATATTGTACACTGTGTTTGTGAAATGGTAAAAGCGACGTGTACCCATTCTCCGGCAGCTACGTCAATAACATCGCCATCATTCCAAACCTCTGCAGTACCAATACCTACATTAAGCTTAATTCTTTGCTCGGCACCATTTCCTTCACGGAATAATCTGAATCCCTGATTACGATCAGTTTCATCATCTCCCACAACAAGAATTCCTGCCCGATCCGGCGATGGATTCACCTTATACCAGAATGCAGCAGTAAATTCAGATGAAAGTAATGAGGCAATTGGGTAGGTTAGGTAAGAATTGGTAGTTCCCGAATAAGAATCAGTTCCGATTATACTTTCTCCTGCAAATCCTGGAGATCCAACCTTAGTTGCCTGTACTATATTTACCAATTCATAATAATCACCATCAAATGGCATATAGAACACTTCACCTTCAAATAGTGGTGTATAAGGAGGTTCTTTTGAGAAATTTACCGAGGAAGTAGTGCTTTTGCCTTCCAAATCGGTGGCTGTTACAGTCATAATGTGATTTCCTGTTGCTACATTGTCATAGGTAAATTTTTCAAGAGCTATCCGATAATCAGTAAAAGTATTAAAACCGGCTATCTCATTTCCATCCATTAGCACAGATATGCTTCCAATTTCAATATCATCGGTTACTTTAATATCAATGTCAATTGAGGTAACCAGATCAAGAACTTTTAAGATTGTTCCTTCGGTAGGGTAGTTTATTTTGATTACAGGGGCAGTTTCATCCACTCCTGGTTTCACTGCTGTAATTGGATCAATTCCTTCGTCGCATGCCGTAGCAAATACGAGAGCAATCATTGTGATTAGTATATTTTTAAATAATTTCATCTGTTTATATTTTTTATTTTATGATCAGATGGAACTCCCCAATTACACTCATTCTCTTGGGTGTAATTTTTTTTACATGGTCGTTTCATTTTCTTCATTTTAATGATCAAAATTATTAGTTGCTGCCTTTTAAGACTGGAAGTAAATCAACTTGATTTTGAGGATATGGTAAATAAATCAAATCGGCGTTAAAGGTTCTTCCTTCGTAGCTTAGCTCGTTGTATTTTTCAAGACGAACCATATCAAAAAAGCGTGTTCCCCATTCCATGGCTAACTCAGCAAATTTTTCATCCATAACCTGTTCATTTGTAACTCCTGAAATTGCTGTTAAACCAGCTCTTTCCCGAACTAAATTAACCGCAGCATCTGCAGATATTGAAGTGCTTGAAGCTCCTTGTGTTATAGCCTCGGCATGCATTAATAATATTTCAGCATAACGAATGCAGGTGAAGTTTTTGTTTGTGCCATATGTAGTACGTCCAGGTGTAAGCTGATCTGATGGTAAATAGTGCTTGCCGCTTGCAAAAAGTGCACGTGCATAATCATTAATTACATCTCCCGATCGGGTTGTGTTTGAAATCCACGAAGGTAGAGTTGTGTAGTTCGGATCTTTTTGAATTTCTGCAATGCCTCGGTCCGTAAAGAGTACGCTGGTTTCCAAACGAACAGTTTCACCTCTGTCAAGCATGAATTTGATGTATTTCAAACTAGGTTCCCAAAATCCCCAGCCACTGCCGGCTCCTTCAACTGCTGGAGTCCAACTTTGAGGGCCAAAGAATTCGAAAAGGTAACTTTTACTGTCGCCTGAACCTTGTCCGAAGTCAGAATATTGCATTTCTAACAAATTTTCATTGTTTAGCTTCCCGGGAATTTTAAACAGCTCGTAAAAATCAGCTTCCAAGCTAAATTTATTTGAACTGATAATTTGCGAAGTAGCATCAGCAACAGCCTGATAGTTTTTCAATTCCAAATTTGCAAGAGCTTTTATCGCAAGTGCGGTGTATTTGGTTACGCCGCCACGAATATCAGTTCTTTGATTCGGATTCATATCCGGTAAAAAAGGAATTGCCTCGTCCATTTGATCAGAGATGTGCTGCATTACATCATTTTTTGATGTGATATCTGCAACCAATAATTCTGTAGGATCTGAACTCGTTGGAACCAGAATATTTCCCCATGTTCGGGATATATTAAAGAGAATCCAGCTGCGAATTGTTTTTGCTTCTGCAATGTACTGGTCTCCTAAGTTTTGGTTTCCTGTTTTGTCGGCATACAATTGAATTTGCTCCATGGTACTGTGAGAGGTGATTACATCGCGGTATTCACCTTCCCAGGCCGAATTGTACATCCAGAAATCTTTGTTGTAATTGTATCGGTCAGTCTCGGCAAAATCTTGCTGATCACCTAAACCTCCTGCATTCACATCATCTCCCCGAACAGACATTAATGGATTTGTTTCCCAGCCTTTATTGTTGAATTCAGCATAAAGACCAAGTAAGGGTGAAATCATATTTTCAGCAATAGAATAATCAGTGCTGTCTGTAATGGCAATATTCTCGGCTGGTTCGTCTAATTTGTCATCGCAGGCCGTTGCAAATAGAATTGCAGCTGCTGCAAGGGTGATCTGTATAGAATATTTAAATAGTTTCATGATGAAATGTTTTTTCGAATTAAAAATTAACATTTAAGCCAAGTGTATATACTGCAGGAATAGGATAGGTTTGTGTATCAATTCCATTTTCTACTTCAGGATTAAATCCATTGTAGCTAAATACGGTTAAAGGACGATCTGCAGTGAATGAAATTCTAGCATCAGGAACTTTTACACCAAACACTACCTTTTGTCTTAGATTGTAAGCAACTTGAATGTTCTGAATTCTGAAGTAGGATCCATCTTCAACAAAATAATCACTCATCTTTTGGTTCCAGCCTTTTCTTAATCCTGCAGATGAAGGATATTTATTTGATGTTCCCTCACCATGCCAACGGTTTTTTGCAAGATCAGCATCCAGGTTGCCATCATTTGTCCAGATTAACTCACCGCGTTTACGATTGAGAATTTTGTTTCCGGTTTGTCCTAAAATGTTCATTGTGAATTCCCAGTTTTTGTAAGTTATGCCAAGATTTGCACCGTACATGAAATTTGGAAAATAAGAGCCTAAAACAACTCTGTCGTCATCATCAATTTTTCCATCCTTGTTTTGATCTTTGTATTTTAAATCCCCGGGAGCTAACCCATTTTCCACGGCAACAGGATCAGCGGCGACTTCAGCCTCATTTTGATAAACACCAACTACCTCACGTCCGAAAAATGCCAATAATGGTTCACCTACAATCGAACGTTGACGAAATTCTGCTTGTCCTCCGTCTATATATGGCTGACCAAACAAATCCCTTACTTCGTTTTTAAGAGTAGAAAAGTTTGCTCCAATTGAGTATTTTAAATCTTTCGTAATATTGTCACTCCAATTTAAAGCCAGCTCGAATCCCGAGTTTCTTATTTCTCCGGCATTTCTTCTTACAGTGCCTCCTATAAGAGGATTGGTAACATCTATAACTGCATTTTTTGTGTCGCGGATATAATAATCAGCATCTACAGATAATCTGTTGGCAAGAAGAGTTGTTGTAATACCAAAGTTTGTTTCTTCGGTAACTTCCCATTTAAGAGAAGAGTAGGTACTCGAGGTTGTTGTTCCGGAAACTAAAACACCATCAATTGCAGTTGTTACAACGTTGGTTGAATTTGCACCATCGCTGGCCGCGATTTTATTATTTCCCAGTTTACCCCAACTTGCGCGAAATTTTAAAAAATCAACAAGTTCTACATTCTTCATGAAGTTTTCTTCTGAAAGAACCCAACCAGCACCAACAGTTGGGAAATAACCCCATTTCTCCTGATACTTTGAGCTGCCATCAGCCCTCATTGTTCCATAAAGTAAATATTTGTTGTTGAAATTATAAGACATTCTTCCAAAATAGGACATCCCATACTGTTTTCTTCCGTCATCATTAACACTATCAGATGGTTTACTCTGTGATTTACTAATGTACCAGTTTTCTTCAAGTCCAGATGGGAAATTTAAACCGGTTGCACTAAGATAATTCCAGGTTTCATCTCTGTATGATGATCCAGCCATAAGGACAAGGTTGTGCCCTCCAAAGCTGTCGGCATAGGTTAAAATATTATCCCATGTTTGGTTTGTTGTGGTTTGAGAGTTTTTTTGAACCGAGTCATCAGTACGCTTAAAATTAGTGCTGACAAAATAGGCAAGATCAACAAAACGTCCTTCCTGTGAAGTGAAATCCTGACTGTAAGTGGTTTTGAAATTTAATTTTTTTGGTATTAGATCCAGTTTAGCATAGAAATTTGCAAGTACTTTTTTTGTTCTAATACGATTTTCACTTAAATCCATTGTTGGAAACGGGTTTTTACCTCCCCGATACCCTAAGTCTTCAGCACTCGCATATTTTGTTGGGCTTGCAGCAGTATTTAGTTCATCGTAAACAGGCATAATTGGTACCGCAAAATAAGCCACATTCCAAGCAGCCGATTCGGGTTCATATTTGGTCGAATTACTCAGTATTACATTTCCTCCAATTGTGAACCACTCATTTGCCTGAAAGTCAATTTTTGAACGAAGGTTAAAACGTTCATACTCATTCTTCATATTCAAAATACCTTCCTGGGTAAAGAAACTTGTTCCAATTGAGTAGGTCGTATTCTCGTTGCCTCCGGATACGCTTAAACTATGGTTTTGAATAGCTGCAGTGCGCATAATTTCGTCATACCAATCTGTATTTACGTTTGGTACATTTGGATTTATACGACTTCTGCCGTATCGCTGCATCGCATTTAATATGAATTGTTCATCTGCCGCCGATCCTGATTCTAAGGCCATATTCGTGTATTGTTCAGCATTTGCCATTTTCAATACATTCTGAGCCACTTGATATCCGTAATAGCCATTGTAATTAATTTTGGCTTTTTGATTTCGTTTACCGGATTTGGTTTCAATTAATACAACTCCATTTGCAGCCCGCACTCCATAAATTGCAGCCGCTGACGCATCTTTAAGTACTGAGGTTGATTCAACATCAGCCGTATTTAAAAAATCGATGTTGTCGTAAAATACTCCATCGACAACATACAAAGGCCCTTCATTGTCATGTCCGGGATAAGAACCAATACCACGAAGGCGTATGGTTGGTGATTTACCCGGTTCACCGGAACTAATAACCTGAAGTCCTGCAACTTTCCCTTGTAACGATTGCATAACGTTACCAGAAGGAGTTTTAACCAAGTCTTCTGATTTTACTGTTGTTATTGATGACGTTAGATCTTTTACGCTCATCTTTCCGTATCCAATAACAACTACTTCATCCAGACCTGTGGTAGATTCAAGTAAAGACACATTGATTAAGGTTTGATTATTTACAGGAATTTCCTGTGTTTTCATACCTATAAAACTGTAAACGAGTGTAGCATTGCTTAAAGCTTCAATGCTGTAGTTCCCATCAATATCTGTTACAGTTCCTGAAGTGGTTCCTTTAACAAATACGGTAACACCAATTAATGGCATTTCAGATTGGTCTGTAACTATACCTGTAATGTTAGTACTGCTTTGTGCAAATACAGATATAGAAAACAACAAAAGAATTAGGTTAGATAATAGTAATCTCATGCTCTTTTATTTTTGATTGTTAATAACCTCATAAAGGTCGGCTTATATAGGTGTTTGTTCCAAATTGATCGTGTTTATTAAACCTCAACAGAAATAAAAATTAACACAACATTGCCACTACGTATGGTTGTTAAGTGTCTTTTAATTAGATACTTTATCTATGTTTAAAAATGTGAAATATTTTGAGGTGATAATGTATTTAAACGATATTTTTATATTTGGGTAGTGAGTATGTTGGGGTGATAATTTGAATTTTAGTTCGGTTTAATAAATCATAATTAAATTATGGAGGGCTGAAAAGTATCATTTTACGAAATCGTTTTCGGATTTGTGGCTGTATTTAAGGTACTGAAAAAATAGGATTGTTCAGACTTATTAATCAACAAATCCAGCCGCATTTTTATTTAGTCTGTATTTTAATAAAAATTAAACAAACGAGCAATTTGTTCATATCCTGTTGGTTAGGTGTTTTTTTGAAGAGTAAAGCAAATCAAGTTACAAAAAGCCAAACTTTAATCGTTAAATTTGCGTAATTAAAGTAAAAAAAATAGCCTTTCATCAAAAGGCAGATGCTTGGAGGTTTGGAGTAGAAGGTTTTAACGAAAGAGTGAATATGAAAAGATTTCTACAGCTTATTGGTGTTACGATAGTTATAGGATTTAGTTATCATTCTGGAACAGCACAAATTGTGCGGCCAGTTAATGATACAACTATTTGTGTTGGTGAATCTGTTATTTTAGAAGCACAAACAGGTTCATACATGTACAATTGGAGTACAGGACAACTTTCATCTGCAATTAGTGTTTCTCCGGCAGTAACAACCACATACAATCTTCGTGTTTTTGTTCCGGATACAGGAACTGAGTTAATTTCCAATGGTGACTTTGATTTTGGAAACATTGGCTTTTATAGTGAATATATTTATTGTCCGGATCCAGTATTTTCTCTTGCCAATCCTTCAGCTAGTGAATCTTTATATCAAGAGGGACGATATGCTGTTGACAGTAATCCTCAGGCTTATCACCCCAATTTTTCCGCATGCTCTGGTCATACAGGAAATAATCCTGATAAAATGTTGATTGTTAATGGTGCTCCCGATGAAAACGTAGTTGTGTGGAGCCAGACCATTACGGTAAATCCGAATCAATATTATGCATTTTCTACTTGGGCTGCAAATGTTCATCCAACCAATCCGGCTCGATTGGAATTTATGATTGATGGAGTTTTAATGGGGGATTATATTGAACCTGGTGTTGGTTTAACTTGTAACTGGGAAGAGTTTTACTCTTTGTGGTATTCAGGTACAAAAACATCTATTGAAATATCAATTGTAAATAAAAATTTAATCCGAAGTGGTAACGATTATGCCTTAGATGGTATTTCTTTTAATCCTTTGGTTGAAGTGCCGGACAGCAGAACAGTTACAGTAATTGAACCTGCGGCTATTGATGCGGGTTCAGATATTACTATATGTGGTAATGAAACTGCAGGTTTGAGCGCAACAGTTTCCAACCAAACAGGTTTCTTGTGGTCAACTTCAGGTGATGGTACTTTTTCTAATCCTTCAAATGTTAATTCTAGTTATACTCCGGGAAGTAATGATGCAGCCGCTGGCAGTGTAATACTTACAGCAACAGCTAATTCGAATTCACCTTGCGGAGCTGTCTCTGATTTTTTAACTCTTAATCTGAATCCTGTTCCTGTTATTGGTTTTGGTGATAATCAGGCATCATGTGGTGGTGGAAATGTTATTTTAGATGCGGGGAATGCAGGTTCAGTTTATTCATGGAATACAGGGGAAACTTCCCAAACCATTGAAGTGTCAACAGCCGGAACCTATTCTGTTGAAGTGACAAATTCTTTTAATTGTGTTAAGACTGATAATGTTTATGTTGGTTTCTATGCAAATCTAACAATTGACTTGGGACCTGACCGCACAGTATGCTCCGGAAGTCCAGTGGTTTTAAATGCGGGAATTTCAGGAGCAACTTATCTTTGGAGTACAGGTGAAACAACACAAGAGATTATTGTATATGGTGATGGTAATTATTCCGTTACTGTCACAAATGCATATGGTTGTAATGCAACAGATGATATTAACGTGACTTTGGTTCCACCTCCGGTGGTTGATTTGGGGCCTGATCAGGTTTTGAACGCAGGTGACGTAATTCGATTGGATGCAGGAAGTCACTTCTTCTATATTTGGGATGATGGATCAAGAAACAGATATCTGGATGTTGATAAGCCAGGTTTGTACGCTGTTCGTGTTTATGATATGAATGGTTGTTCTGCTATGGATATGATTAATATAACCAGTGCAACCGGAAATATTCCTGATGTTACTCTAAATGATACCATTATTTGCAGAGACGAATCGGTTGAGCTTTATGCTGGAAATGATTTTCTGTTTAATTGGGATGTTGATGGTCTTTCTTCAAGGGTAGTTGTATCGCCGGATTCAACAACAACATATCATCTTCGTGTTTTTTATATTGATGAAACTCTAGAGTTGGTTGAGAATGGTGATTTTACTTTAGGGAATATAGGTTTTCAAAGTGACTACTACTATTGTTCAAGTACTTCAAGTTGGTCGTGTAGAAGCCGTTCAAGTAAATATACGGTTAGTAGTAATACTAGGACATTTGGATCAGATAAAAGCAGTTGTATAGGTGTTACTGGAAATTCTCCCGATAATGTAATGGTTGTTGAAGGTGGATCTGTAAATAATACAGTTTGGGAACAGAATATTACTGTAGATCCAGATAGCTATTACGTATTTGCATTGAATATTACAAATCTTAAAAATGATAGTTTTGATGATTTTGAGCTGGTTGTTAATGGTGTTGTAATCGAAAGCTTTAGTACCAATTCTCCTTGTAATTGGGATAAATATCAAAGACTGGTTTATTCTGACAGCTCAAGTTCTTTAAATGTTCAAATCAATAATACAAGTACAACAGGTGTTGACAATGCTTTTGCTTTGGATGGTATTAGTATGTATAAATTATCTGAGATTCCATTAGATGTAACGGTTGAAGTTATTCAGCATGTAACTGCTGATGCAGGTTCAGATCTTGCTATTTGTGAATCAGGGACAGCAAGTTTGAGCGGTGTTGTAAGCAATGAATCTTCATTTATCTGGAGAAGTCTAGGGGATGGTTTTTTTGACAATACCGGAATTTTGAATCCTACTTATACACCTGGTAGTGCTGATATTTTAAATGGATTTATTGATTTAGAGCTAAGTGCGCAACCAATTGTTCCTTGTGTAAATCCTGCATTGGATACTGTGAGGGTCGATATTAATAGTAACCTGAATTTGAATTTAGGCTCTGATCAGGAGATCTGTCAGGGAAATACAATTAGTTTGGATGCTGGTTATGTTGGTGCGAGTTATTTATGGAATACAGGCGAAACCACTCAGACAATTACGGTTTCAACTTCTGGGAATTACAGCGTAACAGTAACTGATGCCAACGGCTGTTCAGGAACTGATGATATAAATATTACCGTTCATCCAAATCCAATTGTTGATTTGGGTGCAGACCAAGAGGAGTGTAATGGAAATAATATCATGTTTGACGCAGGCCATCCAGGATCTACATATTTGTGGAGCACAGGAGAAACCTTGCAAGGAATTTTGGTGACCACTTCCGGGAATTATTCTGTTGTGATGACTGACGCCAACGGCTGTTCCGCAACAGACGATGCCAATGCAACCATTCATGCCAACCCAACAGTTAATTTGGGGGCAGATCAACAAACCTGTTCGGGCAACAGCATCACATTTGATGCCGGCAACGCAGGATCAACTTATTTATGGAGTACCGGAGAAATTACTCAAAGCATTACAGTTTCTACTTCAGGCAATTACAGCGTAACAGTAACAGATACCAACGGCTGTTCCGCAACAGACGATGCCAATGCAACGATTCATGCCAACCCAACAGTTAATTTGGGGGCAGATCAGCAGACTTGCTCAGGAAATACGATCACTTTTGACGCCGGCAACGCAGGATCAACTTATTTATGGA
>NZ_MVDE01000006.1 GCF_002843385.1 Labilibaculum manganireducens | reverse complement strand
CTCACAGTCTTTCCTCGCAGTTGATACGAAATCTATACATTAAGCATAGTTTCTCAATACTGTTCTGACTCGTAGAAAGAAAACAGAATAGGAGGATTATCTGTCAGTGGACATACATAAGCGTTGTCTAGGTCTAATTCTTACTCCTGATTCTGTTCTTATTTTTATCTCATAAATGTAAAAAAGATATATCTAATCTTTTCATGTCGTAAACATACGAGGTCTAAAGACGCTGTCAGGATTTAGCAATTATTCAGCATAAATAAATTACTAAAGAATGTAAGAAGACCATTCCGAAAGTCTGGGCTGGAAGGAAATAAAAAAGGGTGGCTTAGAACTGTAGCCACCCTCCTTAGATTATTAGCGAACGACCATGAGTCGTTTCGTTACTATAAATTGATCTGTTTGAATGGATATAAAATAATTTCCGGAAACCAGATCATTAATATTAATTCTGTGTTTCTCTCTAGGCTGTATGGTTTTCACTACCTGCCCACGACTATTCAAGATTAAGATTTTAATCACATCGGCGTCGGGTAAATCGATGCTCACAAAATCGCGTGATGGATTTGGATAAATCTTAACAATTTTCTCAAAAATCTCTTTCAATCCTGTTGGCTGACTTACAGTAAAAAACTGAAATTCTTCGGCGGACTTAATATTAGCGTTTCCATCCTGATGAGCCCGAACTTTAAATTCGCCTGGTAAAGTTGGTGTTAGTATGGATCCATTAAGTTCACCATTACCTTCCAACAGCTCGAAAGCAACCGTTAATCCTTCCGAAGAAACGGCACTCAGTTGAATTGGCTCTCCAACAACTACAAGGCCTTCAATAGGCTCGAAAGTTATCGTCTGACTTGCTTTTTCAACAGTAAACGTTCTGCTTACCGATTCTGCCGCTTCGTAGTTCTCATTACCTGCCCGCACCGCTTTTACAACAACTGTTCCGGCTCCGGTAAGTGTCAGTTCTTTTCCGGATAGAGTTGCCGGGCCTGAAACCAGCTCGAAATTGACTTCCAATCCTGATGAAGCACTTGCCACCAATTCGAAAGCAGGATCGCCAAAGGTTTTATCTGCAAGAGCAGCGAAAGTAATGGTTTGACTTTCTTTACTTCCTGCAACTGTAAATGTTCTGCTTACCGATTCTGCCGCTTCATAGTTCTCATTACCTGCCTGCACTGCTTTTACAACAACTATTCCGGCTCCGGTAAGTGTCAGTTCTTTTCCGGATAGAGTTGCCGGGCCTGATACCAGTTCGAAGCTTACTTCCAGTCCTGATGAAGCACTTGCTGCTAATTCAAAAGCAGGATCGCCGTAGGTTTTGTCTGTCAATTCCGCGAAAGCGATATCCTGAGAAGCTTTATTCACAGTAAACGTTCTGCTTACCGATTCTGCGACTTCGTAATTCTCATTACCTGCCTGCACTGCTTTTACAACAACTGTTCCGGCTCCGGTAAGTGTCAGTTCTTTTCCGGATAGAGTTGCCGGGCCTGAAACCAGCTCGAAATTGACTTCCAATCCTGATGAAGCACTTGCCTGCAATTCGAAAGCAGGATCGCCGTAGGTTTTGTCTGTCAATTCCGCGAAAGTGATCGTTTGCGATTTTTTACTGATTTTGTCTGAACGTAATTTTAAACGCAGCAATATAGGATGATGATCGGATATGCTGACATTCTCCTCGCTTGTATTGTTGGTCAGAACCTGATATTCATCGTACAATTCATTGGAAATTGTAATGTGATCGATATTGGTACTTGAAGTAATTACATGATCGAAATAATCTTTGGTTTCGAACCATGATGCATAAGGAGAGGAAGCCCCGCTGGTCATACTTCCTTCTAAATAATCGTTGTAATCACCCAAAATCACCAAATTGTCGTTGGAATAGTTGGTATTCAACTCATTCATCAGGAATTTCGCATCAGCTAATTTTCGGGAGTGACTATCCTGACAACACTTGGCGTGAATGTTCACCAACTTGATGTTCTCTTTCATGCCATCAATGAATACCTCTGCTTCGAATAGATATGGCAAACGTCCCGAAGCCCAGAAACTGGAAGCATCGCCTGTGTACCCATCAATGGAAGCGGTAGATGTATCGGGGTATAAATCAGAAAACATCGAGAAATCGCCTAAGTTACTTACTGTTGTTTGGTTGTAGATGTAACAAACACGCTGAGCCGGATAATCTGTACTTGGAGCTGAATCGTCATGAGAATATCTTGCACCCATACTGGCTGCATACACATTATCTCCTGCCAAAACATTCAACTTCTCAACCAAAGGCTGCAGAAAATCACCATTTACATTATCGGAAACCAATTCCTGAATGGCATAAATATCGGCATCCAATTCAATGATTTTCTCAGAAACAGCAGTCAACTGCTCATCGAAGGAAGATGCATGTTTCGACATTGTTGGAGATCCAAACCACTCCAAATTCCACGATACAATATCCAGGGTTTTATCTCTACCCAAAGTTGAAGCGTCAGCAATTTCGGTTGATGCCAAAGAGCTTACAGCGACAACAAGCGATTCGGCCGCTTTTGCTTTGTGAGTAATCGTTCCTGCAGATCCATTAATTACAGCTGTTTTTGGCGCGAAACGAACCGTAATCAACACTGGTGAGACTTCTGATTGATCAATACTTAGCTTTGATTTATAAGTACTTCCATCTAAAGAAATTTCATAATTATCGCTGGCCTGAATGCTAATATCGCCTTCTATTTTATCGAAATTTAATTCATATAACATAGGCTCGCTAACCGCGCCAACTTCTGTAAATGGAAATTTCAAATCAGCAATAAGATTGCTTGATAAACTTCCGGTTAATGGAATTTTATTTCCTTCAACCACCACATCATCTACCTGATAGGTTGTAGTAACAGAACTGCCGTCGCCGGTATATTTAAAGGCGATGTATGCTGTTCCTTCATATGCAGACAAATCGATATCGCCGGATTCTACAAAGTCGGCTCCATAAGCAGTATTGTTTCTTTCATCAATTGCGGCATCCAATTTTTGCCAGGTGGCTGCACTTACATCGCCGCCATCGTAATCGGTAGAAATAAACACCTCTAAGGCAAGTCCCTGAAAATAACCATTCTTGGTTTTAAAAGTCAGTTTCTCATTATTATAGGCATCCAGATCCAATTCAGGAGAAATTAACCACGAAACCACTTTACCAGTGGCTTTGTAGGCCGACATTTGCATGTACTTATTACTTGAAAATTCTGTTATTGCCCAATTTCTGCCGCCAATTTCCGATTTCAAGATCCAATTGCTGTGCGTATCCGTTTCGAAATCCTCATGTAAAAATGCAAGAGGAATCAATGCCGGATCTCCCTCGGTACCCGATACAGCCATCGACTTGGAATTTTCGCCGCTTGTAATTTTCAGATCTCCTGTCACTTTTGCTGAAACAGCTGATTCAGGAACAAATTTCACAGATATTGTAGTCTCTGCAATAGTTCCATCGGCAGCGGTTAAAGCCAAAGAGGAAGAATAGTTGGTGCCGTCTTTGGATATCAGGAAGTGCTGCGGAGATGTTATGCTCACATTTTCGGTTAAAGAATTTGCTGATATCGTAAAAGTCTGAACGGCCGACTCTTCACCAAATTTAACCATGCCGAAATCGGCCAATGTTCCTGTAATTTTAATCTTGGCAGGCTCTGTACCAATTCCGCCATTCCATTCCTGCGCCTTGGCTTCTCCAAAAATGTACTGCACCAATTCAGGATGGTCAACAAAAGGATTTCTATTGTGCTGATATCCGTAAATCACATTGTTTCTTCTTACTTCATACGGATCAACAGGATCTTCCTCGTGCCATTTCAATAAATCGGACAGCTTTCCGTGACGGGCTGCTGATTCAGTTTCCTTGCACTGATCATCAACGGTCATATCCCAACGGGTTGCCATGTAAAAAATCATACGGGCAACATCACCTCTTGCCGATTTAGGTGGAGTATATCCCGGAGCCTCATCGGCAAAATCACGACTGCCACGCACACTATTCTCCTGAGCGTCGGTGGCTCTTAAATGATGACCATCGGTACCTGGCCCATCTGAAGTTCCAAAACCGCCATGCGACTTTGCCCATGTGTGTTCTCTGTTCCATCCTGTACTACCCGATACGTGAGCTGTTTTTGCAATTCCCTGCTCAACATACATTTGCCAGACTTGCGAAGCATTTTTCGGATTCTGATCGCCATCTTCACACATGTTCCAAACGGTGCTGTAAGATTGAGCTTCTGCTCCGGCCTCAATTATGGTATGAATATGCTCACGCAATGCTGTTCCGTTAAATCCAACAGCACTACTGTAATAATCGGCGGGAATTTTCACACTTCCCATGTGATGACTTGGACTTACTGTCTGTACATATTCTTTTGGTGTTAGATTCACAACAATACTTCCATCTCCATTGGTTTCCGGAGCCAAATAAACGTAGTTAGCCAAAATGCTTCCGGTGCTTCCATCATTATCAGCAATACTAATTGAGGCACTAACAGTTGTTCCCAACTGAATTCCTGCAGAAGGATTCGAAATGGAAACCGTCATGCTTTCAGTGCCCTCAACATCGGCATCATCAACAATGGTAAGACTTGCACTTGCCGTGCTTTCGCCTGCCACAAATGTAAATTGTGCTGCTGACAGCGTATAATCTCCTGCTGTAATTCCCGTACCTGAAATATTCACATCAAGAGTCTGGCTTTCGCTTACTGCTTCACTTGCGGTTGCTGTTAAAGTAATTATTGTTTGATCAGCTTCGCTGGCTGTTGTGGCAGATAAAGCTAAATTTACAGAAGTCAATGTTGGTTCCCCTGATAAATTAACAATTACCGAATTTCCTTCGAAGGAAGCATGACCACTGTACGTATCTCTAAATCCGTTGAATTTAATTTGTTTGCCCAAATTTTCAGGATGATCCTGTAAATTCCAGGTATCACGATTTGCTCCTGCTTCCAATTTAAGATTCAGGCAATGATCAAAATTGGTATCATCCTGAGAATCAGCAATAGAAATATAGTAAGCGTTTGTAAATGGTGCTTCAAAATCAGTACCCACCGAAACAATATAACCATAGGCATAATACTCGGCAGAAGTTTCGGACAATGCCAAAGCTTCATTTATGGTAAAAGGACTCGTTTCCGTTCCGTCATTACCTGCACTATCATTATCTGCTATGCTAAGAACTGCAATTACTGTTGTTCCCAACTGAATTCCTGCAGAAGGATTCGAAATGGAAACCGTCATGCTTTCAGTGCCCTCAATATCGGCATCATCAACAATGGTAAGACTTGCGCTTGCCGTGCTTTCGCCTGCCGCAAATGTGAATTGTGCTGCTGAAAGTGTATAATCTCCTGCTGTAATTCCTGTACCTGAAATATTCACATCAAGAGTCTGGCTTTCGCTTACCGCTTCACTTGCGGTTGCTGTTAAAGTAATTATTGTTTGATCGGCTTCGCTGGCTGTTGTGGCAGATAAAGCCAAATCAACAGTTATTGCAGTCCCAGCGCTGGCATTTGATTTTCCGGGAGTTGGAATTCCTGCAATAAAAGCAGTAGTGTTTCTGGCTCCGCCTTCTCCGTCAGTTGCCCTGTATATGGAATGATTCGCCATATCGCCCGAAGCATTCTCATTTATTTGTCCGCCTGCTATTATTCCTGCCAACAATCCAGCATCATCTGCATCATCGGTATCATAAGCAACAAAATCGACTAAATTCTCTGTTGTTACAGCTGTATTGTTTGGAAAATCTGCTGCCGGCGCTTTATACAAGGCAACAGCATCGGCACCATTCTGAAGAGTGAAACCTGAAGGAGACAAATTTACATTTGCAACCTCAGTACTTCCGATTACAAAAAAGCCTTGTGCATTGGTAGACTGCCCGGCAAGATCATAAGTCGCATAAGACAAATCATTACTCCCGTTGTAAAGAACCAAAGTGTATCCATCCAAAGAAGTATTCCCGGCTCCTCCGTCGTACAATTCAACAAATTCCTTTGTGTCTGTACTGGCCTGATCGCAATCCAGTTCATTAATCAGTAAACTCGAAACTACCTGTATTTCAACACTTACTGCCACCACGTATTCCTGACTCGATCCATCTTCTGCAGTTACAGTATAAGTCACCGGATTTGTAAAATCCTGAGATGCACCACTTGCCGGCAAAACAGTTGCCTTATCGGATATTTCAATTGCCGGACTAAGGGCTGTTACGTTAGTCGATTCCGGTAAAGTTACACCAATTGTATGTGCGTCTTCGTTAAGGGTTCCGGCTTTGCCATCAATTACAAATGATGTTATGGTCTTTGCCGAACTTTGAACCGGAGCAGATCCATAGGCAGTCCACTGAATATCATCAAGACTTACCTGTTTTCCTCCACCGGAAATATTTTTTATTTCAAGACTAAAAATGCCTTCTACATTAATATCAGTCACAATAAAATCCTGCAATCCGGTAATTTCTTCGGATTGAGCAACAGAAACTCCATTAATGAATAACTCTACCTGTCTTATGTTGGTGGATGTATATTCTTTTTGCACCTTACAACTAAAACTGCTAATTCCATTGGGAATATTTTCCCCTTTTAACGAACTGTCGGTTTTTCCAAAACAAATTGCTTTGCCATTAATCGGTCGGTCACCCCGCGAATTTACATAGCTCCAGCTTTGTGCGTTGTTCCCTTCAAAATTTCCTGTTTCATATGAACTTCCCGAAAGGGGTAAATTCATAAAATCTTCTAATCCCTGCCCAAAACTGACTTGGGCGGACATCATAAATAAAGTAAGTAATGTCACCAGACACCACCTCTTACATGTGTAAAATGAAAACATAGGCTTAGTAGTAATTAAAAAATAGTTTGAAAATGAACTTTTCAAGAAGCGTGTACAAAATGGTTGTTTTGAGCATCAAAAATATACAAAATATCAAATAACCGAACATATCAATGTTAAGTTTATGTATCCTTTTGATTAACATTCACTTTTTGATTACGAGCTATCTATCAGCATGTAAAGCACATTCGAACATCATATAAAAAGAGTCTTATATCCCTTACGTTAAAAGAACAATATAATAACTGGATATTTGTGACTTTAGCCAGTCGGAACGACTTTTTCGCTGCACATAGAAGACCTGTTTTTTGGGGGGAGGTGTGTACAAAATATCGAAACCCAGTAACAGACTTTTTTTTTGGCCGGCACATTGCCCGGAGTTTTTCAATATTTTTTTGCTTGGCCGGCTTATTTGCCACATGTATGAGTCAAATTTTTTCTTGAGCAATAAAAAAGACCAAACTTCAGCTCGGCCTATGTATGGGTTTTTAACGGAAAAATGTTAACGACAGGTTTCAATTCATTTTTAGCAATTCAATTTCATTATTTTCAAAGCTATCCATTTTATAGTCCGCTATTTTACAATCAATTTCTTTATTTCCATTCGTAAAAGCGACAACAGTCATACCTGCATTTTTTGCCGCCAACATACCAGTATATGAATCTTCAATTACGATGCAATCTTCCGGTTTCGCAGATAATTTTTCTGCAGCCCTATAATAAACAGCAGGATCAGGCTTCCCTTTTTTTTCAAACTCTGCCGATAATATCGAATCAAATAAATGCAAAATGTCTAATTTCTTTAAAACCACAGGAATGATTCTGCTTGGTGAATTGGTTGCTAATCCAATTTTGTATTTTCTTGTTTTCAGTTTTTCGATAAATGATTTTACTCCATTTATTTGGCAATTTTCAGTTTCAATCAGCTCTATAACCCGTGAAATAACCATTTGTTCTACAACTGCAGCATCTTTATTTTTCCAAGGATATTTGTCATGCCAAAATTGAGTAACTTCAGCTGTTGTCATCGACTTTGTTATTTTAGAATATTCGTCAGTCACCTTAACTCCCAAAGAAGTAAACACCTCATATTCTGCCTGTTTCCAATATTTCTCCGAGTCAATTAAGACGCCATCCATATCAAATATAATAGCTTTTTTATTTGTCATATTTATTGATTTATCGCACCTGTTCTTTTAACTTACCGCTAAGGTAAAAGTGTTTTTTATCCTTTAATTTTTTAAAATTAATAAAACATTTGTTTGGAAAACTGATTTTAGATTCTAAAAACAGTTCAAAAAAAAAAGGATTTATTAAAACTCTTGCTGGTCTTAGATACTGTTTGGATTTAGCAAATTGCAAAGCTAAATTAATACGATCGGGCAGTATACTTATTTGCTTCTGTTATCTTTGTATTTGAAAAACAAAAACCGATACATGAAGAACAAATTGACACTTGACAGATTTCAGGGAAAAGGATGGTATGAATTCATGATTAAGAATTTATGGAGGTATCCAAACAGATTGCTGGCGCTAAAAGCAGCAATTGCCATGAGTATGCTACTGATTCCATTTGTTGTTACTGGTTCTGCAAATATGGGTTTCACTCTGGCTTTGGGTGCTCTGGCTGGTGCTCTTTCCGAAACCGATGATCATCCCAAAGGACGTGTGAAAACGCTGATTCTTACCATTATTAGTTTCATTATTTCGAGTTTATCGGTCGAATTACTGCTTCCTTATCCAATTCTGTTTGGCATTGGATTAATTGGTTCCACCATTACATTTATTGTTTTGGGCGGACTGGGTGAGCGATACAGAGGCGTTACATTTGGTGCTTTACTCGTTGCTATTTATACCATGTTAGGTGCTGAGATTTCGCCCAACTGGTACTGGCAGCCTTTGCTTTTGCCTGCGGGTGCCTTGTGTTACGGAATATTGTCTCTTATTTTACTTATTCTTCGTCCAAACAGACTATTGGAAGAGCAATTGGCTCAGGGATTCGAAGATCTGAGCCTGTACATGAAGGAAAAAGCACGGCTTTTTCCAAGTGATTCCAAATCGCAGGAAAAAATCCGAGGTCGGTTGGCTACCTTAAATATTCAATTCATCAACTCGTTGGAAAGGTGCAAAAATGTACTCAACTCCTACTCCGATGCTTTGGATGATCCAAACGAACTTCGCCCTTACCTGCATAAATTTGTACTCTTGCAAAGTTTGCACGAAAGAGCTTCTTCGAGTCACGAACGATACGACCTGATAAGTGATGAAGCAGACAACACCGAAATTCTGGAAGGTTTGGGGCAATTATTACTGCAATTATCGCTTGCCTGCCACGAGGTTTCGAAAAGCTTGTTAATGGGAACAACTTATCAGCATCCGATTTCATTCAAATGGACAATTGCTGCCTTGAAGGATAAAATTAAAAAACAAAACCCTACAACAAAAAGTACTAATCTTAGCTTGCTGCTCCAAAATCTTACACAATCTCATCTTTCATTGCAAAACATGAGTTACTATGTAGATTCGGGATTGCTTCCTAAGGTGGACAGAGATACCAAAAGCTTATGGCAAAAACTAAGAGAGCAATTGAACTGGTCACATCCGCGATTTAGATATGCCATCCGGTTGAGTACCTGTTTTTTGATTGGCTATTTTCTGATTTTGGGTTTTCATCTGGAAAAAGGATATTGGATTTTACTCACCAGTTTATTTGTATGCCAGCCAAGTTACAGTGAAACCCGGAAAAGACTGTTTCAAAGGATTATTGGAACTCTAAGTGGTGTAGTAACTGGTGTATTGTTTGTACAAATACTTCCTACTCTTGCCGGACAGGTAATTTTGCTGCTGGTAGCTGCTTATGCCTTTTTTGTATGGCTGCGAAAAAACTATGCTCTAGCGGTTGTGTTTGTTACCATTTTTGTCATGGCGGCTTTTAATCTGATTGCAGGAAAAGGGATTGTTGTTATGGGAGCACGGGTAATGGATACTATTATTGGTGCCGTTTTGGCAATAATAGTTGTCCGTTTTATGTGGCCCGATTGGCAATACAAGCGTTTGCCCAACTTACTTTCAACCGCCCTGGAAAAAAACCGAAACTATTTCACCTGTATTTTGCAGGAATACAAAGAATTAAATGAGGATGATTTAAATTACCGCATTGCCAGGTATCGTGCAAATCAGGCTGATAATGCGCTTGCTTTATCGTGGCGGGGAATGAAACTGGAGCCCAAAAAACATCAGAAATTTCAAAAACATGCCTTTGCTTTAACTTATCTCAATCATGCATTACTATCCTATTTATCGGCCTTAGGATCGCACCGCGACATAAAAAACTACATCAGCGATGATCAGTGGGAAATGTTTGGAAATATAGAATCAGAATTAAGCAAAGCTGTTAGTGGCTTACAAAAGTCGGAAGCTTGTGACCCGACTCAAAGTCTTAAAACATTCATTGATAATTTAGGACAAAAAATTATTGAAATTGAACGGGGAACTGAGCGCCAAAAATTGGTTTTGCTATACAATATCGCTGAAGTTACCGAACAATTACTGGAGGAAGCATCGAAACTGTTTCAAGAATAAATTAACGGTGAGTGTTGTGCTGTTTTTGCACAAACTCACCGCTCCATATTATTTGAACTCAATTTTCACT
Organism: Labilibaculum manganireducens; assembly: GCF_002843385.1. Lineage (GTDB taxonomy): Bacteria > Bacteroidota > Bacteroidia > Bacteroidales > Marinifilaceae > Labilibaculum > Labilibaculum manganireducens. The sequence goes on along the minus strand of NZ_MVDE01000006.1, from coordinate 193,185 downwards.
TTGGCAGTTTGCGCCAGCGACTGACAGGTTAAGATTATATTGTTCTTTACATCTTCGGCACTCAGAGCCATTGTTGCTTTCATTTTCACCTCCCCTTCAATCAGATGAGCTTTGCAGGTACCACAAATACCTCCCTGACAAAAATAGGGCGCAGGAGCGCCAATTCGTTTCAATCCTTCTAAAATGGTTTCGTCCTGCACTAAGTGCAACTGAAATTTTTCATTCCTGATTGCTGCATCCACCAGAGCATTCTCCACTGCAGTTAGTCCCTCTTCGTACTCAATAGCCTGAGTGGAAAAATACTCAAAATGAATGAATTTTGACGGGACTCCCATATCAATCAAAGTATCACTAACCATTTGATTCATTCCATCCGGTCCGCAGATATAATATTCTGTATTTTCGGGAGTGGCTGGATTTTCAAGAAGAAAAGATTCTACCAACTCCTCATTGATCCGGCCACGTTTACCATCCCATGGAGCCAGTGAAAAATCCAGAAATCGTTTCGAAAGGGTTTGAGTAATTTTCAATCGATCAGGATATTTTGCCTGCCACTCCAATAATTCATTGTAAAACAAAATCTCGGGTATACTCCTATTTCCATAAAGCAAAAACACCCTACTGTTTGGTTCTGCCAGCAGTATGGAACTTAACATTGAGTAAATTGGCGTAATTCCACTTCCGGCAGCAAACAAATAATAGGACTTACCGGCCTTCTCATCCGGATTTACCGTAAAATCTCCTTGAGGAGTGGATATTTCTACAATATCTCCTGCCTTTAAATTGTCCGCTATGTAATTGGAAATCAATCCGTTTTTCTGAATCTTTACTGTTACCTGAAACAAACCTTTTACATACGGCGAGTTGTGCAGGGAATACATTCTAAGTTCTTCTTTGTTGTTTACATCAAACCGAAAACAAAGGTGTTGTCCCGGATGAAACTTAAAAACCGGTAACAGCTCATCTGGTATTTGAAAGCTTAGTGTTACAGCTTCTTTTATTGGCTTGTGAATTGCAGCTATGGGTATGCGGTAAAATTCCTGATTCATAATGTTCTAACTTTCTAAGATTAAGCTTTAAATTACGGAGAATTTCGCGATTTACGACATAAAAAAAACCACCTCTCAAAAGGTGGTTCTGTATTTTATCATCGTAAAATATTAGGCTGCCAGTTCATTTTCGGCATCTAATTTCCTAGTAATATTGCCATAAATAATTAATGCTATTGCTGATACACCTGCTATTGCAACAAAGTAGTACCATATGTAATGAGCATGAGCTGAAGCAAGTTCCCATTCAGCATGATTGGTAAATAATTTTGGATCCGGACAGTATTTGGACAGTAAAAATCCTGACAATCCAAATCCTAAAATGGAAGAGATAAATGAATGTAAGTGACTAAATCCAAGATACAAACCCTCTTCTCCCTTAGGAGCCTGCAATGAGAAATATTCTAAAAAACGCGGTGAAATAAATGACTCTGCAAATCCTTGGAAAACAATACCAATAATCATCATAAAGGCAACTGGATGCAAACTAAAAAGACCTAAATCAATTGATTCAACATCCAATAAATTACCAGCCGCCATACACAATGCCGACACGGGCATAATGAACATACCAACTGTCATGGAAAACAAGGCCGTTTTCTTTCGCATCAACTGTGTTATTAAACCAACAAAAAGAAAAACGATTAATGGATTCACATTTGCATACCAAGATGGTGATGCTCCTTCTCCTGCCATACGCAACACATATTTTGGCATGGTAGCATACAATTGATGTTGAACCATCCAAAAACCTGTAACAATAAGAATTAAAGCTACTAACCTGCCATTTGAAAGAACTTTAAGTAAAGCGTCCCAAATTTCAGACATACTCTTGCCTTCCCCTTCGTGACTCGTACTTTTGTAGAAGAAGTAAACAGCTGTCAGACCCAATAAAGTGGCTCCAGCCGAAAAATAATTTAAGGTGATTAATCCTTCATTTCCCATTGCCTCACGCAGTGGTTTCACAATGGTTTTCCCCGAAAAAGCACCAATATTCACCATGGTGTAAAAAATAGAAAACCCTTGGGCGCGATTAGCCACGGTTGTTTCCTTTGCTACGGTACCAGTAATCACCGATTTAATAAATGAACCTCCAACCATTATTAAAACGATTATCGGAATGATAAACCATTTGTGCAGACTGTCTTCTAATCCGTTAAAAACAGTAATCTTAGAGTATTCGACCAAGCCTGCTGATTGCAGCATGGTAGGAAATATCGCGAGTCCTGCATATCCAACAGTTAGTAAGGAAAAAGCAAGTAAAAGTGCCTTTTTAAAACCCATTTTATCTGCTAAAGCACCACTAAATGTAGGTAGCAAATACAATCCTCCTGAAAACAAACCTGAAATTAAGGCTGCTTCCACATCAGAAAAGCTTAGTATCCTTGATAAATAAATTGTTATAACAATAAATACCCCATAATATGCAGCTCTTTCCAACAACTCAACAGAGTTGGCTACCCAAAAGGCTCTGGAAAAGCTCTCTCTTATCATTTTCTCTTCACTATTCATGATGTTTTTTCGTTAATTATATCTTAAAATTATGCTCTGTCAGTTAAAAGCTTAAAAATAGATTTACTTCATGGATATATCAAGTAGGGAAAACCCGACCTTAATTTTTGATAAACCTGAAAGTGTATTCAAACTATGTTTTAGTTATCATACAGATAAATTTACACTCATAAAAAAAGCTCAGGATTCTCCTGAGCTTTACACTATATTTTGAAGAAAATTTATTCCCAATCGAGAATCACTTTTCCACAATTTCCTTCTTCCATAATATCGAATCCTTTTTGGAATTCATCAGCTTTAAAGCGATGTGAAATCATTGGAGACAAATCCAATCCACTCATCAACATTTGTTCCATTTGGTACCAAGTTTCGTACATTTCACGTCCGTAGATTCCTTTTAACTGAAGTCCTTTAAAAATGATATCGTTCCAATTTACTTTTGTTTGCTGAGGCAAAATACCTAATAGAGAGATCTTACCTGAGTTGTACATATGAGAAACCATATCGCCAAAAGCTGCTGGTGCACCCGAACACTCCAACCCTATATCAAAACCAATCATTCCCAATTCCTTAATTGCGTCATCAAGACTCTCTGTTAAAGGATTAATCACACGATCGGCACCCATTTTCTTAGCTAATTCTATTCTGTATGGATTGGTTTCGGTTGCCACCACGTAACGAGCTCCTGCAAATTTTGCAATTGCCACACACATACTTCCAATTAAACCAGCCCCCGTAACCAATACATCTTCTCCAATTATCGGCCACGAAAGAGTAGTATGTGTTGCATTTCCAAATGGATCCATGATCGCCAAAAGCTCATCACTAATCTCATTGCTCATTTTCATCAAATTCGATGAAGGTATGGCTGCATACTCGGCAAAAATACCATCTATGTTTACGCCAATTCCAACGGTGTGTTCACACACGTGTTTACGTCCGCGTCGGCAGTTTCGGCAGTGTCCGCAAGCTATATGACCTTCGCCTGTTACGCGGTCGCCAATTTTAAAACCAGTAACACCGGCTCCAATTTCAGCTACCTCTCCAACATACTCATGCCCGATAATCATTCCTGGTTTAATGGTATTCTGTGCCCATTCATCCCATTTATAAATGTGAAGATCGGTACCGCAAATAGCTGTTTTTCTAATTTTTACAAGAACATCGTTTACTCCTACTTTAGGAACATCAACTTCTTCCATCCACAAACCTTTTTCAGCTTTGGACTTTACGAGAGCCTTCATTTTAGTCATTGTCGTTTTGTTATATGTGTTGTTGTGTAAGTATTTAAATCTTTGCAAATATGATTGTTGCATATTTGGTTAATCCAATTCGAAAGTATAAAAACTAAATTAGATTTTCAATATGCGGTTTGTAAAAATATTCCGATTCGATCACTTCTGTAAAAGCTTTCTGCAAATCCATATCAGCGCGAGTCTGATGGCAATCGGAAGAATATTGAATTTCAAAGACATACTGACACTCCTATGCCTATGTTATTTCTCAATTTTATAAAACTGAAACCCTGTATCAAGCATAGGATACAACTTTCCGGCTCGCACGATTCGATCTCTTGCCAAATCTGAGATGGTTGAAAAACCCATTCTACCAGCATCCGAATCCTCTTTTACCAATTCTGTATTCTGAACGCAAATAAAACGTCGCTTAGAAGCTTGCTTTTCGTTTAGTTTGAAAACAGCATGAGGCATTGATGCTGAACCGGCAAAAAGATCCAAAATCAAATCCTCATCATCGCTTAACTGCTCCAAAATTACAAGCAGCAAATCGGTTGGTTTTGGATATTTAAACGGCAATCCTTCCGGATATAATTCTTTCAGCTCACGGGTTCCTTTGCTTGTTGGAATATCAGTAATAACCGATGAAATGGGATTAAAAATACTCTTCAGCTCCGACTTGTACTTTTTCAGCAAAAAACGCTTGCCTTCCTCTTTGGGAAATATCAACTTTCCTGAATTGAACCACTCGGTAACACGCGGTTTCGAAAAAGCCCAATATCGTCCGGATGGTGGTAAATATTCCTCTTTTGTAAAGGGGTTGGTAATCACAAAACGGGAATTGGAATTGCCGCTTGCTGCTGACGGATTATCAGGAATCCAATCTCCATTTGGGTCGTTATCAGGATTTGAATAATTGGATAAATCCTTGAGTTCTCCTTTCAACTTTACTTCCTTTGTATTTTTGGCATAGAGCAAAATATATTCATGATTTGCGGCAAATAAATTACCTGAAACATTAGAGTTTGTTCGATTGATCCATATAAAACAACCAACGAAATTATCCTCTCCAAAAACCTCATTGCAAATCAGCTGCACATTAGCCTTCTCGCTTTCGTCAATAGAAACGGCTACTGCACCATCATTGGTTAACAGCTGTCGGGATAAAACCAGCCGCGGATAAATCATGTTCAACCAATTGGTGTGAACTTCACCGCTTTCAATCTGATTTTTCAGTCCAAAATCAACCCGTTCAATTCCGGTACCATCCAAAAAGTCAAGGTACTGATTCGAGCGGATTTTAAACCGGTCATTATAACCAAAATCATTACCTGTGTTATAAGGCGGATCGATATAAATCAATTTGATTTTACCCGCATAATCTTTCTGCAGTAAACGTAAAGCATCTAAATTATCACCTTCTACAAACAGATTTTGAGTCGTTTTTGGCTGAACAGATTTTGCTTTATCAAAAAACAGTTTATCCGTACTTTCTTCTCGGGCTTGCGTTGCTGCATTCTCTTTTCCGAACCAGGTTAAGCCATAGTTCGATTCATCAACGAACTGATCAGCTTCCAAATAAATTTTAAGCTTCTGAATATCTAATTGATCTCCTGCAAAAACTTCCGGGAGAAGGCTTTTCAGCTCTATTATTTTCTTTTGTTTCTGATAAAAAGAGAGTAGCTTTTTTCCTTGCATAATAACAAGTCTGAAGTAATGTGATTTGTTTCACAAACCTACAACTTTTCAGTCTTGAATAAAAATTCCGAATCTTGATTTCCTGCAAAAAAAGCACTAAATAATACACGTTCAAAAGTTATTTCCAACTATTCGGGATCCCAAACTTTCGGGCATCGAGTTTTTGTTATCTTTGCGCCATGCAAGTAAAAAACATGGATACTAAAAAGATTTTAGAAAAGCTATCTATTCAGGAATTGAATGAGATGCAAAAGGAATGCGCGAAAGCCTATACAAAAAACAGCGATCTGCTTTTAGTATCCCCAACAGGGTCGGGAAAAACCTTGGCCTTTTTGCTGCCAATGCTTGCTGAACTGGATTCTGAAACAGATGCTGTTCAGACCCTGATTTTAACTCCTGCACGAGAACTTTCTTTGCAAATAGAGACAGTTTTTAAAAGTATGGGAACTGATTTTAAGGTGAATTGCTGCTACGGCGGGCATCCAATGTCAACCGAAAAAAACAACTTAAAAACTCCTCCTGCCGTGCTTATTGGTACTCCGGGAAGAATAGCCGATCATATTCGAAGAGGAAATTTTGATTGCAGAAATATCAAAACTCTGATATTGGATGAGTTTGATAAATCTCTGGAATTAGGCTTTCAGAAAGAGATGAAGGAAGTTACACTAGCTCTGCCGTCTAAAATTAAAAAGGTACTAACCTCTGCCACCAATAATATCGATATTCCGGATTTTACCAGACTAAATTCACTCATCGAACTGGACTTTATTCCCAATGCAAAACCGATTGCTTTGGATCAAAAGAAAGTAATATCTGTAGAAAAAGACAAATTGGCGACTCTTTTTCAATTGGTTTGTCATTTGGGAAATCAACCAAGTTTAGTTTTCTGCAATCACCGTGATGCTGTGGAACGAATTGGAAAACACTTTTTAAATGAAGGCATTCAGTGTGATGTTTTTCATGGCGGATTGGAACAGGATGATCGGGAGAGAGCTCTTCTAAAATTCCGAAATGGAAGTCATTACCTGCTGATTGTTACCGATCTTGCTTCAAGAGGGCTGGATATTCCTGAAATTAAGAATGTGATTCACTACCAACTGCCAAGAGTAGAAGAAGCATTTACACATAGAAACGGACGAACAGCCAGAATGAATGCCGAAGGAACTTCCTACCTGGTGCTTGCTCAGGACGAAACACCACCGGAATTTATCCCTGATGATATTGAAGTGCTTGAACTGGCAGAAGATCAGCCATTACCGGCAGAACCTGAATGGGAGACTCTTTACATTTGTTTGGGTAAAAAAGAAAAGGTAAATAAAATTGACTTGGTTGGATTCTTTTGTAAGGTGGGAAATCTGAAAAAAGAGGAATTGGGAAAAATCGATGTTCTCGATCACTCATCGTTCGTTGCTGTAAAAAGAGGAATGGGCGAAAAATTGGCTCGTAAACTTAAAAACGAACTCATTAAAAAGAAGAAAGTTAAAATTCAGGTTTCGTATTAATCTGAGTTCGATTATTGACTCTTTAATAAAGAGAAACCTTAAATATCTGGCTAATTATTTAATGCGAAAAGTAATTGACAACTGGATATTATTAGTTAGCTGTTAAGAATTTTATTCCATTGAATAAGTTGACTAAATTTTATTATTCTCCAAAAATATTATCGAGCAGCCGGCTAAACATCTTTTTGGTTTTTGATTCTTTATGCGAAACAGAATTTTGTGTGGAAATGCTTCTGAATATTTGCTCCCATTCCGGCAATCCGCCAAAATTGCGGTCATCGATGTATAAATCAGCGTAAATTTTACGACTAATAGTGTCATCAAATTCCTCTTCGGGATAATTGCTGTTCACAGCATAAAATTCCAGTCCTCTCTTTTCACAGTAATCAACCGCTTCATAAAGATTTTCTTCCGTTCTGTATGTCCATAAAATAATTTGATGACCTTCCTTTTGCAATGCGATCAGACTTTCGACAGCAAATGGAATTTCACTTCCAATTTCAGGATATTTATGATGTACAATGGTTCCATCAAAATCTACAGCTATAATCATAAAGAGAATAATTTAAGTATCACATACTTATAAAAATAAAGAATTCTTTTATTCTTTCTCAATGATTAACGAACAAAAATGGCCTGAATTGTTGTTCAGGCCATTTATTTACTCTTTTAATTACTGGAGACTTTCTCCCACAGCCTTCGGACAATTCCCGGCGAACTGTCTTCATAATAATAACCGTTTCCACTTGTATTTCTTGAGGATTTGCCTTGATATCCATTCATGGCAACATCATTTAATACCAATGAAACGTTCGACAAAGTGCCTTTTACAACCAACTGATTCACAAAACTGATCTGTTCCCGATGACTGAATCCCCGTCGAAGAACAAACAAATTAGCATCTGTAAATTTGCCTGTGATGATTCCATCCGTTACCATGGAAAGAGGCGCATTGTCGATAAATATATAATCATATTTCCCTTCCACTTCGCATAACAATTGCTCAAACCTGCCATTTTCCAATAACTCAGCCGGATTTGGCGGCACAGGTCCTGAAGTTACACAGTGAAGGTTTTTAATGTGTGTTTTCTGAATGATCTCGCTGCATTTGCTATGACTGATTAAATAAGTGCTTAAACCAAGCGCATTATCCAAATCAAAAGCGATTTCAATTTTTGGCTTTCGTAAATCAGCACCAATCAATAACACCTTCTTATTATTCATGGCAACAATGGCTGCCAGATTAACTGCCGCAAATGATTTTCCTTCTTCGGGTATTGTTGAATGAATTCCAATAATTTTAGTCGGATTATTGGGCAGTACATAAGCTAGATTTGTACGCAAGGTTCTAAAAGACTCAGATATAGCCGATCGGGGATGATAAAACACAGGAACTGCTTCACTGTATTTATTATGAGCAATAGTCCCCAAAATTGGAAGTTGAGTCTTCTTCATGATTTCTTCCTTATTCTGGATATTATCATTAAAGAATTCTTTTAGAATAATGATTAAAAAAGGAAGCCCAATCCCCAAAAACATACCTATTAGTAAATTAATTGCTGTTTTGGGTTTTATTTTAACAATAGTCGCCAATCTTGCCGGATCGATTATTTGCGAATCGGACACATTAGATGCTTTGGCAATGGCTGCTTCCGCACGTTTTTTCAGTAGAAAAGTATAAAGTTCGTTGTTTAAGTCGAAGTTCCTTTTCATACTAACCAGTTTTTGCTCATGCTTTGGCATTCGGGCCAATTGCTCTCTAACGGTTTCCATTCTTGCGGTTAAACTCTGTACTTCGATTCGGGAGTTGGCCACCAGGCTTTGAAGATTTTCCTCTAAACTTTGCTGAATTAACTGAATTTCCTTATTCAGGATTACCAGACTCGGATTTTTCTCCTGAACACTATAAGAAAGCACTTCCCGCTTTCCGTACAAATCAGTCAATTTAGCCACTAATGCATCTAACGAAGGATCTGTAACACCTGTTATGGAAGGTGCTATTACTTGTTTCATTTGATTTACATCGCCTAAATTGCGCAGCAGATTTTTATAGTAATCCAAAGAAATCTGAGCCCTGGACAACTGACTTTCAAGATCCTCCACTTTTGCTACAATTACGCCTGCCTCCTGTCCCAAATCAACAATTCTGTTTCTTGATCTGAAATTGCTAAAACTCTGACCTGCCATTTGAAGAGAATCCACGATTCCCTCCAATTGAGAATCGATGAAACGTACCGTACTTTCAGATTTCTTGTTTTTTTCGATCAAACCAAATTGAATGTAAACCCAATTCAATTCATTCAAATAATCAACCCCTCTTTCCGGTTCCGAATTATCTATTCGAAGATGAATCAATTCAGCCTTTTTCTCAGCTACGCTAATAGTCATACTCTCCATATACGCGAGAGTAAGCGCATCTAAATTATTGAAAACGAAAAAATAATTTTCATTCTTATCAATTTCCTCTGCTTTCTTCTTAAGTATAAAATGAAAGTAGTTGTTCTGAAACAGCTGATCGAAAAAAGCTATCTTTTCAAATTTAACATGTACTTCATCACCCTTATAATCGGCTTTCCCATCTACTTTAATTTTATAAGATTTATCATCAATCTGAACAATAGAAATTGGTAAGTTGGTTATATTAACCCCGTCCATTTGCTGAACTTCGAATGGTTCATGTCTATATAAACCTCTGTTGGAAAACAATTGCTTTTTATACCAGGATTGATTCCAAGCCAGGTTTCTCATTGCCTTTCGGTTAATGGTATATGATTTAAGAATTTCTAAATGGTTTTGTATGTTTGCTTTGTCCTGAATTTTATAACCATCAAACATACTTTGCGCGCTGGTTTCCCCTGCATCAACATGAATTAAGAGAGTACTCCGCATCATGTAAACCGGATTCGAATACTTACTAATAAAATAAGCCAACAATATCCCCAAGGCTCCGCACACTGCAAACATCTTCCATTTCGACAACAATCGATAAAGAAATTCCTTCACATCCGGACTATCTTTTTGATCAAAATAATCCATTACTTCATCTACATACTTCATTGAAATAAATTTTGTGTTAGAATAATCACCAAGCAAAACGGCTTATTTGTTGGTTAGTATTACACTGGTTATTAATACTGCCGTTGATACTGTTGACAGCAAAAGGCTGTAAACGGCCGAATTCATATTCGTATTTTTAATCCTGTGAGGCTCCACATATACAACATCATTAGGCTGCAGAAAAAATGCTTTCGATTTTAGAAAATCCTTCTTTGTTAAATCCAAACGAAATGTTTCACTTTGTTTCCCGGAGGTTCGCATCACCAAAACATAGTCAACTTTTGCATATTCGGTGATTCCATTCGCCATACTAATGGCTTCCAGCACAGTTAAGCTGCTATTGTAATTGTAGTAAACGCCTGGAGTTGTAACTTCCCCCATTACACTTACTTTGTAATTTAAAAGTTTTACTTTAACACTGGCATCCTTTAAGTATTCGTCTGCCCTCTCCTGAACCTTAGCCTGAGCCTCGGCCTGACTAAGTCCTGCAATTCCTACTGCACCCAGAATTGGCAGAGAAATATTCCCGTTTGAATCTACCTGATAACCATTTAAATACTGGTCGGATTGCTGACTGTACAATTGCTGTGCTCCCCCCATTCCACCTACGCTTTGTGCAGGATTATACAATTGATTCACCTCCGGATTTAAGGATTTAATACTCACAAAAAGATTGTCATTTGTCTTAATCAAATACTCGGGAACATTTGTTGTAAATTCACTTGCCAATATCTCAGCTCCAGTGTCCTGCAGGTAAACCAAATCTTTTTTTGATCGACAGGAAATGATACTCATTACTAAAATGAGGCTCATCAGAAATAAATATTTTTTATTCATGGTCTTGGTTTTTTGTTGATTCCAGTTTAAATATATTGAGATTAACTATTGTCCTTCACCTGTGAACACAACTTTAATGGTGCTGAGAAATAGTATTAAATCCAGTTTTAACGACCAGGTGTCGATGTAAAGCATGTCCAGTTTCATCCATTCCTCGAAAGGAATATTATTGCGGCCGGACACTTGCCAGATACAGGTAATTCCTGGTTTCATACTTAATCGCCGGCGCTGCCAACGTTGATACTGCTGAACTTCGGAAGGTATTGGCGGCCGTGGACCAACAATCGACATTTCGCCCCGAAGAACATTAAAGAACTGAGGCAGCTCATCCAACGAAGTTTTTCGAAGAAATCTGCCTACACGGGTTACCCGCGGATCATTCTTAATTTTGAAAACCGGCCCCGATTGTTCATTCTGATTTTCAAGTTTTACCCGCAAGGCTTCCGCATTTTCCACCATTGTTCTGAACTTCAGACAATGAAAAATACGTCCATTCAAGCCTACCCGCCTTTGACGGAAAAAAACAGAGCCTCCATCTTCAATTTTTATTGCCACTGATATGGCTAATAAAACAGGAGAAATCAATACCACAATAACAAATGAAAACAGGAAATCGAGCATTTCCTTCACCTTAAGGGCAAAGTAATTCTTGGTATTATTTGCGAACGTAAGAAAAGGAAGTTCTTTAAAATAAGTAAGATGAGATCGCTGACTAACAACACTTAACAATTCGGAATAAACACGAAACGTAACTCCAACCTCGGAACAGGCATAAATCAAAGCCCGGACTTCTTCATTATCAAACTTTCCCTTGCAGTAAATTACCTCATCAACCACATTGGCATCTATAATTTCGCTTAGCTGAAAATGCTCATGCAAAACCCGAACGTGCGATTCGTATTTATTTTTGATGTGTTTTCCATCCGACATGATCGCCCAAACATTGTATCCCCAATCGCGGATAAAAAGCATTCGGTCGATAAAGTGCAGATACGATTCATCATCGGCAACAATTAAAACATTTCTGGTATTAAAGCCTTTCCCTCTCAGCAATTTAAATATCCGGTAACTTAACATCCGAAAGCCAAAAAGCACTACAAGATTTAGGCAGGCAAACAAAGCCAGAATTAATGTTGGTACAGAGTCGGTAAGGAATAAGCTTCCTAAATGCAGCAATCCTGAACTGATCACAACAAGGGCAAAATATTCGGCAAACAATTCGGAGTAGGTTTTTACCCGAAGCATCTTACCCAGATTCAACTCCTTTATCAGCGTGTACCAAATGGCAATAATCAGCAGGTAAATTGTATTGTTATCGTGAACATCAATATTTACCGGTCTTAAATAGGTAGTAACTGCCCATGCCACCACCCAATAACAAGCAACTGATAAACCTACTTGCATGAGAGTACTCAAACGTGCAAGGGTTTGTTCTCTTCCTTTAATCATGGTTTTAAGGTTTTAAAGTGAAATTTTAAAAGACCACAGCCAGCTTTTCAAGTTGATGGTTGGTCAACGGCTGTCTGTATTCTGAGTTGAGTATTTTTTATTATAGAGATGCACACTTGCTTCTGTAAAAATGAAGTGTGGGTTTATCTGAAAAATTTTTGAATTCGTTCTTTAAATATGTAGTAGAGAAACAGAGAATTGGTTGTTAAGTATCTTTTCCACATTCGGCCGGGCTCCTGCAAAAAACGGTAAAACCATTCCAAACCTGAGTTTTGCATCCAAAGTGGTGCTCTTTTTACTTTTCCGGCTACTACATCAAACGAACCGCCAACGCCCATAATAAAGGGCACTTTTAGCTGATCTTTGTAGGTATTCAGAAAAATCTCCTTGGTTGGAGAACTTATGGCTACAAATAAAATGTCTGCATTCGATGCTGCAATTTGTTCTGCAATATCTGCTTCCTGATCATGGTTAAAATACCCATTTCGGAAACCGGCAATTATTTCTTCTCCAAAAACAGATGTGTATTTTCGAACCACTTCGGATACCACTTCTTCTTTGCCACCGAAGAAAAAGATCCTGTATTTTTTTTTAGCAGCCAAAATAACGAGTTCCTGCATCAAATCAACTCCGGAAACTCTTTCCGGCAAAGGTTCTCCCAATAACCCCGCGGCCCAAACAACAGCCATTCCGTCCGCATTAATAATATCGCTTGCTACTACCGATTTATATAACTCGGTATCGGTTTGCATGTGCACCAGTTTGGCCGCATTTACCACAATGTGTTGAATTGGCTTTTTATCCCGGATCGAATCGTCGATCAGATGAAGAGTTTCCTTCATCGTCAACACGTCAACCGGCGAGTTCATTATCGTAATTCTCTTTCTCATATTCCGGTATTTTTATGGTTTCAACTAAATAGTTTGATAAGGACAAAAACATCCAGGCTTGTGCCCATCGGATATAAGGAATCTTATTTTTTCCGCGTTTCCCTAACTGAAAATAGAAATACCCGGATTGATCCTGAAGATTGCTGATTGTCCATTTTAAAACCCGACCGACCAATTCCCTGTTCTCTTCGAACACGTTTAAACTGCTTAGTGTAATTGGCAATTGAGCCGGACAATGTATGTCAATCGGATAAACCGAATTGTTGTAATATTTTGGTGTTCCGTCATCAGCGAAAAAATTGGCCAGGTAATAATCCAATCCCAATTTAATTTGCCGGTCGAAGGAAGAATCCTTACTATATCTGCGATAATCGGATAAAGCTTCGAGATTAAATCCGGTATGAAAATTATCAATCCAGCGATGATAAGGCAAAGTGCCATACGACCAGGATCCATCGGAGTTTTGGTGCTTGATGCAATACCTTACCGATTGCTTTGCACAATTCAAAACTTCCTCCTCTTGTGTATAATGATAGATTCTCGACAGCATCCGGCTTCCTAAAAGAGAAGCATTAAAAACCTGAGTTTGATCCAATGGAGAATAGGAAAAACAGAAATCCCCGTTTCCGTCGTAGGTTCGGTTTAAATCCTTCAAAATAAAATCCTTGATTCGTATGGCTGTCTCCAACAACTTTTCATCTCCCAATATTTCGTAGGCGTCCAGCAATGCACAGCCTGCATAAGTGGTAACAACTACCGATGGTGTGCCTTTGGGTTGAAAAAAGGCTCTTGCCTGCCAATCGAAATTGTATCCCCAACAGGAGCCCGACCAGCCTTTCGATTGCATTTTCAATAATTTTTCGCTCAGAAAATGAATCCGGGATCTTACCTCCTGTGTTCGATCAAATCGATAAAGTTTACAATATCCACTAAGAAATAAACCAAGACCTTTTGGATTGTAATCCTTCTCAACTCTGGTAAGACCCCGGAAATTTATTGGACTTTTTTTAAATGCCTGAATCCAAATCAATCGCATTAACCTGCTGTTTTTCACAAAAGGAATGGACTGAAAAAATTTGGAATTCAGGCCATCGTATGGGTCCCAGCCTTTGTATTCCTGACTTTCGATATAATTTCGAAGATTTTCGAAACTTGTTTTATACATGTTTTTTAAACGATAGATGGTTAGATAAAAAAGGCTGTTAACTAAAGATTAGCGTCTGATCATGCTTAAAAATTGATTTAGCCTGTCAGGGTGCGAAGTTCCAGCCTTAACTCCAACAGGTCTGCGACTCTGTTGGGTTCTCTACTTACAATACCCCAAACACCTAAAGGGGCTTACAAAAAATAAACAAGCATTAGTTGCAGATCAAAGTCCCCTTTAGGGGATTTAGGAGTCTTCTAAACTGTCTCTTGATTAATTTTTACAAGTAATCCGCTTAAAGTATGGAATGCAATTTCCCTTTTCCCTGCTTGTTTGGCCAAATAAAGCAAGGCATCCGGATAGTAGAAATCCTTTGGATGTCCGACCAAAACAAAGGGATGAAACAGCATTGCTGAATGTTTCTGAAGCCTGATTGCCGCTTTTAAAAAGTTTCTCATTTTTCCTTTCGAGAACAAACAAAAATCCCAGGTTAAGGCCTCTTCCTGAAGCAAAAACTGAACAGTCTCCCATTTTGATTTCTTTGCGCTGTTGTTTTTAAATTTCTCTATGGAATTGGCTTTGTTCTGCATTGCAGATTTTATTCGTACTGCATCGTATTTTAGAATTCGTCTTCGCTTTTGAGCAAAAATTGGCAATTCCAAAAATCCACTGCCAATGCCGTTTGAACTCATCAAAGAATTATTGGATGCATACCAGTAAGCTTTGGTTTCTGAAATATCCGAATAATCGTAGCGAGATAAATTGCCTTCCGCTTTTCCACCATAATAAACCGAACTATCTGCAATAAAGGAATGCTGTTTAAGAAACTTCAGCAATCGTTCCGATGGATCGATATTGTATCCTCCTGCCCGAAGTATGTTGCACTTGTACTCCGGATTTACAGCTTCCAGAATGGACTCTAAAGTCTCTTTGCCTTTTCGGATTAACTCCGACAATCCCATGCTAATGGTTTCATCCGGCTGATCGGGCACCTCCGGCAACCTCCAGTAATCCAGATTCAGCAGCCATTCCCCTTTTTCATATTTTGCATCAATCCATTGCGGATGCAGGTGCAATTGTACATCGTGACCCAATTGATAAGCTCGCTGTATTTGCTCTTTCATGGCTGTAGCAGGATTCGACGAATAGCCCATTGTAATTCCACTCTCGTAAGCTTCCTTCAGCTTCCAGTATTCTACCACTTCAAAAAATATAGTCAGCTTGATGTTGTGCTGTTCGCAAATACTCAACATTCTATTGGTTGGTTCAATAATGTGCTGAAACACATTACCGCGACCAGAACCAAAAAGTTCGTAGTCGAGCGTTAGGCAGAGAGACATCATGAGATTTTAATGATATTAGTGGTTAGATATTATTTTTAAGGAGGATTGCTTTTAGTACTCAAAATGGACTCTGCAAACGCAGAATGAGCTCTGCAAGCTCAAAATGGACTCTGCAACACGCAGAATGAGCTCTGCAAGCCAAAAATGGACTCTGCAACACGTAAAATGAGCTCTGCAAGCCAAAAATGGACTCTGCAACACGCAGAATGAGCTTTGCAACACTCAAAATGAGCTCTGTAACAGTCAAAATGAACTCTGCAACATTCAAAATGGACTCTGCAACATTCAAAATGAGCTCTGCAACACTCAAAATTGATTATGTACTGGTTATTCTCGGATTTGTTCAGGTCTACTCAATGAACTTTAACGTTTCACCTGTCGGAAAAACGGTTTCAAATCACCTATATCCCACACATCAAAGGTTCTGCTGCTGAAGTTGAACAGGACTGAGAACATGTGCAATATCTTTCCCGGGTTTTTGGCAATTAAAACCATGTCGCGCAGAACATTCATCCATTGAACCTGTTTGGAATTCTTTTGATTGCTGACACACTCGCCTAAAATATAGGGGATCAAATCAGGATATTTCAGTTTCATGATCCGGATAAAACCAAATGGCCGGGGGTTTACCTCCAAGAGATATGGTTCGCCGTTAAAAATTTTAAATTCAACATCTAAAAAACCGGTAAATAATGTTTTGCCAATTAATTGAATGGATTTTTCTTCTATAATTTCGGCAAATTCGCCACGATATTCTTCCACCACCGAAGAGACTCC
Source organism: Labilibaculum manganireducens (assembly GCF_002843385.1). Classification (GTDB taxonomy): domain Bacteria; phylum Bacteroidota; class Bacteroidia; order Bacteroidales; family Marinifilaceae; genus Labilibaculum; species Labilibaculum manganireducens. The sequence goes on along the minus strand of NZ_MVDE01000006.1, from coordinate 176,692 downwards.
CGAACGATAATGCCGGACTTCATTCACACAAATTCCTGCCACTAAATTTCCCCGATCGAAATAAGCACCATAGGAAAAATTATTTTGCAAATCTGCTCCCAAAAACTCCTGCATTACCAACGATTGCTTCTCCCGATCGATAAGAGTTTGATTGAGATTTTTTAGATCTTTTATATTTTGCACCAAACAGGTTTTAAAGGCTGGCTTTTCATACAAATAGATATCCTGATTCCACTTTACAATTTGCGGAAATGTAAAACTCTTGTAATCGGTATCGTGATTCAATTGACTTAGAAGAACTGATTTTGGATATTTACAATCAATCTCCTCAGCCAATTGATAGGTATTTAGTTTGTTCAAAAAAATAGATAAAGCCTCTTTATCTTTAGGTACAACATTAAAAAGAGTGAAAAACCCGGGAAAATTCTTCATCAGAAAAGACAGGTAAAAACCACTCGCAACAATACAATCCTGCATGCTGTTTTTGGAAGCCAAACCCGTTAATTTATGAATCAAATCCTCTTCTGTATCAACAATTAATTTTATGCCGTAACGGGAATACATGGCAATTTCGTTTTTGCGCCCCAGTATAGTAACCAAATATCCTATCCGACTATATTCCCTCAACAAGAATAAAGCTTGTGGCCCTGCACCAACAATCACAATCTGCTTCTGAATCAGGCTCATTTTTTTTCAATTTGAGATACAACTAAATTAAACTTCCCTCTGTTGCTTCTAATCAATCCCTTTGTTTCAATTTTTTCAAATTTGATTCTGCAATCATTACCCAATAAAGCTTTTAAATTTTGTTCCAATTGTGTGTTGTCTAATTTTGTAAACCCTTTATCAGGAATCAGATTTACAGTTATTTCTCCCACGGTATTTTGAATTATCTGAGCGGCTAAAAGCTGATTTATTTTCTTAAAAGCCAAATCCAATCGTCCAATTCGCTGACCATCTTTTAAAATCACATAATCATCATCGCGACCTTCTATTTTTTGAACCACACAGGTTCCGTTACTTGTGGGGGCCAATTGAATCATATCATCTACCTTATAACGAATTAAAGGAAATGCACTGTTGATAAATCCGGTTGTTATTAAATGATTGTCGGCAAATTCGGTATGAGAATACAATGGAAATTCGTGATAATAAGAATCATTAAACTGCCCAAAAGCAACTGTTTGTTCTGCATTGCCATACCAATCGAATATTTTAGTATTGAAAACTTTCTCTACTATTTCTCTTTGAAAATCGTGTAATACCTCCGAAGAGGTAAATGCAAGCGGAATGTTTAATTCCAAATTGGCTTTGTACAACTCTGTGGCCAATATGTGCATAGAACTGGGATAAGCTTTTATTACTTTAGGTTGAAAATCAGTAATCATTTTATGAATCCTGCCAATTTCATCTGCCCCCAAATGAAAGCTGGAGATGTACAAAACATTATTGCTTTTATCGAAATAAGAAACTGTATTCCGATCCAGTACACCTCGAAGAGAAACAACAGGATCACCCAAATGATAACCGTGCATTTGCTGGAAAAAATGTCCGTATGCATACTCTTTTATTGTTGATGAAAAATCCCTGTATACCTGAAGAGGTGTTCCTGTTGTACCACTCGAATAGGCTTTAAAAACCATTAACCTTGATTTGGTTAAAATATCGGCACTGTTTTTTTTAACAATCGATTTATTGATGATTGGTAATTTATTTACATCCGATAAATTTTTAACCGAATAAATAGTTAATCCATGAGACTGATACAGATTTTTATAGAATTTTGAATTCTCAAAAGCATTCCGAAATTGTTTTACAAACTCCTTCTCTTTTAAATCCAGTAATTTCTGTTCCGAACAAGTGCTCAAATCAACAATCTTTTTGAGCTCTTTTTCGAACCCGCTTCCAAACTTAATTTTATAAGCAATCAAATCTTTGATTAATCGATAAGTCATATTCGATATGGTTTAAGTCTCCTGCATAATTTCTCTGATCACCTGATTTCCCTTCTGAGAACTGAGGTTTGAAACCATCAAATTATACTTCCCTGATACTGTTCGAATGATTTGGTCTTCGCCGATTTCTTTGTAATGAATCTTACAATCAGCACCCAAAAGCTGAGTTAAATTCTTAATGAGGTTCGCTTTATTCGTCTCCGTATAATTATCATCGGGAATGATATTCAAATTGATTTCACCTGCCACATTCTGAACGATTTGTGCTCCCAGAATGTTCTTTACATTGCTAAAATTAAAGGCATGATCCAACAGGCCGATTTGCTGCCCGTTTTTCAACAACACATACTGATTGTCCCGTCCTAAAATTCGGCTGGTACAACAACGAATGCAGCTGCTGCCGCACTTCAGTTTTATCACATCATCAATTTTGTAACGAATCAACGGAAAAGACTTATTAATAAAACCCGTGGTAATAATGCACTTTTCCTGCACCTCAATATGGGCATACAAAGGAATATCCTGATACAAACCTTCCTTCACCTGTCCCAAAGAAATCGTCTGCTCGGAATTCCCATACCAGTCGAAAATTTGTGTGTGCAGAATCTTTTCAATAATACTTCGTTGAAAATCGTGCAGCACTTCGGAAGAAGTAAAAGCCAGCGGAATCTGTAAATCGAGTCCTGCTTTGTACAGTTCTACCGAAAGAATCTGCAGAGAGGATGGATATGCCTTTACTACCTTGGGTCCGAAATCTTTAATTAACCGGTAATACTTCTTAATATTTTTTTCATTCAGATTATAGCTCGACAAGTGAAGGGTATTTAATGAACGATCGTATCTGGAAATTTCACTTTGATCTAAATCTCCTTTGATAGAAATCACTTTATCACCCAACTGATACCCGTGCATACTTTGAAAATAGTATCCGTAAGAATATTCTTTACAAACCGATTGATAATCGCGGTACAGCTTTAATGGCGATCCGGTTGTTCCGCTGGTATAAGCGGTATAAACAAACAATTTATTACAGGTCAGCAAATCATCCACCCTATGGCGTATATCTTCTTTTGTGATGATTGGAATCAATTTTGCATCATCGGTTGACTGGATTGAATTCAAGTGCAATCCGTGCTCCTGATAAAGCTTATTATAAAATTTAGAATTGGTAAATGCATTTTGATATTGCTTTACAAATTCCTGATTTTTCAGTTCTAATAATTGAGATTCGCTAATTGAGTATAAGTCGGCTATCCGCTGTAATTCCTTCGAAAACCGGTAACCAAACTTAATTTTGCTCAATAAGTAATCCCTTACTGCTCTGTAGTTCATGGTAAATTGAAAATAGAGTTTTTAAAACGCTTTGTGGATAGAAGTCAACACTTCCTTTTGCCGACCTTTCAGAGTAAATCTGTATCAAATTATGATTGTTTAGTAAATTTAAAATGGCTTTTTTTATCCCTTCCTCATTTCCGGCATCCACTAAAATGCCATTCTTGTATTTGTAAATTAAATCAGGAATACCTCCGGCATTACTTGATATGATTGGAAGCGAATAACTCATTGCTTCCAAAATAGATAAGGGCAATCCTTCCTTGTAGGAAGGCAAAATAAAAATGTGCGATGAGCGCATCAACTGATCTTTTTTCTCTGCATCTACCCAACCTTCAAATTGTACCAGATTCTCTAATTTCCATCTCGAAATATATTTCGTTAGCCGGGCCACTTCTCCATTACCGGCAATCTTTAAGCATAGTCTCCCCTCAAAATTGGTTCTGTTTTTCGAAATGGTTTTTAATAAATCAAATATTCCCTTATTGTCACCAATTAAGCCCAAAAAGAGAAACTGAAGTTTGCCATTCAACACTATTTTATTGGGTTCGGCCGGAGGAATAATCATGTTGTTTAAAATCACAATCCGCTTCGGATGAAACGCGCTGGAAAAGAAATGCTTCCATTTTTCAGTCAGGCAAAAAACAACATCTGCAGATTGAATTACGTAACGAATTCTCTTTTGTATAAATACCGGTGATTCCAAATAAAAATCGCGAAACCCACCTCCGTGGATATGATAGATCAGTTTCTTGTTAAACAGCCTGTGAACAATCGAGAACAGAATGTATTTGCGGTAAAAACTGCCTTTCGATGCTCCGTGAATATGAATAATTTTAATGTCTGAATCGTTTAAAAGGCGAAGTATCAATTCAATTACACAAGCAGGAAACCAAATACTATTCAACACTTTTGAGTTGAATCGGTGAGTAACAATCAGCTTAAATGGTTTGATGTGTTTCGAATAATTATTTACACACAAGCCGATTCCACCTTTACTTTTTGTATTTCCCGGAGCAATAAATAATACTTCTTTCATTAGAAATGTAATATGAAGTTTATAAGGTGAAAAACAGTTTCATTTTCAAGAATACTGATCTATGATTTGAACACTGACTTTCCTGTTTTCTGATTTTAATTTCAATTGCAAAGGCTGAATGTACTGATGCCACAAACCCAACATGCGTGCAATGTTCTCGTACTTCCCTCCTTTTGTATTGATAGAAATTCTGGGGAGTTCGTACATTCCATTATTTTCCCGGCTAAGATTTGGACTTGTAGTAAAAGCCATTTTATAGCCGTTCTTTTTTAAGAATTCAAAATCTCTTTCATCGTAATCGCCGTTTGGATATGCGAATGAATTAATTTCCGTTTTCAACCAGCTCTCTAAAATCTTTTTCGATTCGGAATACTCAAATGCCAGTTCCTCATCGCTGCATTGAATACCAATTGGATGATGATAGGTATGCGATCCGATGGTTACAAGCGGATGCTTGTGCAAATATTCCAGTTCTTTCAGATTTACAGCCGATCTCTTTAAAATTCGTTCAGCAGCAGCATTTCGAACATATTCCATTCGCTGACTGTTTTTCATCCTTTTTAAATCATCTGCACCACTTATTTCGGGATGCTTACTTTTTAAATAAGGAACATATTCCCACCAATAATTTCCCGACACAACCGGTTTAACGGGTGTAAAAATTGAAATTGGAATTTGATATTTCTCAATAACAGGAATCAACTTTAAGTTCCCTTTCCAGGCATCATCAAACGAAACAAAGGCTTTCCTTTCCTTCAACTCATCTCTGCCAAGCGCAAAATCATACAATTCTTTCTCACTGATAAAATGAAAATTATGAGCTTTTAAAAACTGAATTATTCCTTGAAACAAGAAAGGGGACGGGTTGTGAAAATAGATGGACAAAACATGTTTATCGAACTTCTTCAATCCATAACTTTTAAAAAGTAAAAGCAGAACCCAACCCAAAATATCTCCAAGTATTTTCTTAAATCCTTCCATTGCCGTTTATATTTTGAAGATTTTTAATTACTTGCTGATCTTCCTTTTTTAACCTGTATTTAAAGTAAGGCAATGCAAGTAAGGATTTTAAGCGAAGTTTATAATCGAAACACATATAATAGCGGTCAATCTGATTGGTAAATTGAAATTTATAGCTGTCCAGTCCCATACCAAAAGAGATCTTCTGCTTGCCGTCTTTAAAACTATTCTGAATAATTGAATCAACACAATGGATTCCTACTCCATAACTTCGGTAATCTCTGTCAAAAGCTGCATCTATACCTATTCTTTCCCCATTACAATCAATATAAGTACCATAAGCTACAGCATGCTTGTTCAATTTTAGGAAAACAACCTGAGAAGGGAATAATTTATACATCTGCAATTGAAATGCTTCTTTTTTTATATCAGCATATAAAAAACTTTTCCCGTCAATTTTTTTCGTTTTCGCAATTCTTCTAATTTCGGCTAAACTCTCTTCGTTTATTGTATTGAAACTGATTTCGGACTCAAAACCATCCTTTTTAATTTTTCGAAGTTTTTTTCGTAAATCCGAATGAAATCTACGTGTATAAACCTGTGAAGAAAACTCTTCATAATTCTGATAATCCGACACCTGAACAAAAGGAGCTCCCGCATAATGAAACATTCGGAATTTTTTATTTAAAACAGATGTTTTAGGCAGGTATCTCAAAAACAGAAAATGGAAATGAATATTCTTTTTAATCCAGAAAATTAACTCCTCGGTAAAATTATGATCCAAGGATCCAACAGCAATAATATCATTTCCCATGCTACACCACTGCTGATCTAAGAACTCAACAAATGTAAGCTTTAGACATTTACAATAAATCCGCTGCAATTTTACAAGAGGAACAATTGCTGCCAGTTTACCATTGCAATAAGCGGAAATAATATAAGGTCGTTTCTTGTAACCCAATACATTGTTTTCAACGTTTTTAAAAATTGAGAACCAATTGGAAATCCAGTTGGAGTCACAACTTAAAAAATCTCCGTGATAATCAATTTCCTTCAGTTCTTTCAGTGAAATAAATTGAAAATTATACATGCTTTTAAGAATTAAATCTGATCGGTTTTTTACGATATATTTTTGGAAAGGAAAAATGCAGGTTCAAGTACTTTTCTTTCTGCAACCTCCGTGGTTTTTTTATAACAAGATCATCTTAAATTCACCTTCGTCACTAGCTTTGGCTTACTGATTATTTACCTTCAGCCAGCAAAAGTTTCTCCGTCACCATTTGATCTTCCTTTTTTAACCGATACAAAAAGTAAGGCAATGCAAGTAAGGATCTTAAGCGAAGTTTATAATCAAAACACATATAATAGCGATCAATTTGATCGGTAAATTGAAATTTATAAGTGTCTAATCCCATACCAAACGACATTTTCAGCTTTTTTTCACTAAAACTATTCTTTATAACCGCATCTAAGCAATGAATTCCTGCACCATATTTTCGGTAATCCCGATCAAAGGCGCCATCAATCCCAATTCTTTCTCCATTCCAATCGATACATGTTGCATAAGCTACCACTTGCTGATTAAACCTGACAAACACGACCTGCGAAGGAAATTTTTCATACATTTTTAAATGAAACTGTTCTTTTTCAGCATCTTCGTACAAAAAACTTTTCCCATCAACTTCTTTCGATTTCGCAATTCGTCTAATTTCCGATAAACTCTTATCATTTATTTTCTCATAACTTAGCTCGAACTCAAAACCATCCTTTTTAATTTTTCGAAAAGTTCTGCCCAAATCTTCGCGAAATTTTCTTGCATATACCGCATCCGAGAACTCCTCATAACTGCTGTATTTATCTACACGAACAAAAGGCGCACCAGCGTAATGAAACAACCGGTACTTGTTGGCCAAAACCGATGATTCGGGCAAGTATTTAAAAAAGATGAAGTGAAATTTTATATTGGTTTTTATCCACGAAATCAATTCAGATGAAAAGCATTCTTCCAGATCACCAAACTTTATAATATCATTGCCGAGGCAGGACCACTGCTGTCCCATAAATTCTAAAAATTCAATTTTCACCACTTTAAAATAAGTCCGGTATAATTTCACAAGCGGAACTACAGCAACAAGCTGATCATCTTTATAAGCAGCTATAATGCAGGCCTTTTTATTGTATCCAAGAACATTGTTTTCAACTTTTTCGAAAACAGAAAACCAATTGTAAATCCAGTTGAACTGATTACTTGGGAAATCCCCTGTATAACCAATCTCCTTGAGATCATTTAAAGTGATAAAGCGAAAATGATACATGTTTTAAATTGTAGTTGAGTGAGTCATCGAATCGGACGATGCGAGCCGATGTTTTATTTCAATGTAACGGTTAATCCTATCTTCTATCAATGAAATTCCTATGAACAGAGAAAGAAACAGATCCAATAAAAAGTAATTTGCCTGCTGGGTTACCAAACAGGAAATAAACATGAAAAAGATTGCTGCAGTCAATTGATTGTAACTGCTTTTTGCAGGAGCAATTTCTCTGAAAATGGCATAGAGAAAAACCAAATAAAGCAGGAAACCCAGTATTCCGTTATCGACTAAAGTTTGAACAAAACCATTGTGTGCAAAGAGTGGCATTCCATCCTTTTTCTCATACCTGTTTTGTGATTCCTGCATGCCCATTCCCACTAAATAGGTAACAAAATTACTTTCGTACAAATTTTCCAAATATACCGTGGCAATCTGCAATCGCCCGGAACCTACTGTTTCGTAAGCCGGTTTATCTTCCTGCCCGGCCCGGTCGTCCGTCACTCTGCGGCGGAAACCTTCGTTGGTTTGATACAACACAACAAGACCCGCAAATAAAAGAACACTAAGAGCCAATATTTTTCCTGCTTCTTTAAAAGTAATTTTTCGTACAAAAAGAATGCTGACTCCAAACACAAACATGAGCCATCCGGTTCGTGTGTAGGTTTTGAAAAGAAAGAATACTCCTAACACTAAAAGTGGCCCCAATACTAAATTCAGCAGCATACCGCCTCTTTTTTTAACGATAAACTCAAGAATTACAATGCAGGCGATGGATAATAAAGCCGAGGTATAATGCGGCGCTCCCAATATGCCAACCAAACCATCCAAAGAGGAGTCCTCCATCCAAAGCATGGTTTTACTTACCGGAGCCGAAAAAACACCCAAATAGTAAGGAATATTTGAAACAATAAGAAAGCTGGCCAGATAAACCGGCAGCATCCGTAATTTCTTCAGGTTTTCGACACTGTTGATATTCAAATAAATCCAATGAACCACCAAGGGTATGGTTAGGTATTTAGAGAAATTGATAATGGAGTCAACCGGATAATCGAAAAAAGAGGTATTCACCAGATTCTTAATCGCGAAAAGATAGCCGAGAATCAAAAAATTGAAATGGACTTTTTGCCCCAGAACACCAACAAATAGAAAAATAAGTAAAGGCAATTTCCAAATGTAAGCCATTTCCTGACCGCCAATTGTATAACTCTTTAAAAAAAGAGCAATAAAAAAAGCCAGCATCCAAAATCCTGTTTCAATGTACTTCATATTTATATCAGCGAATTAACAAATTCCATAATATCCAGCTAATTTTGCACGCAAAATACTTGAGATCTGAAAAGCAGCACCACCAAGTATTAACAACCTCTTTCCTTGCAAACACATATCACCCTTATTTTTTAACTATCTAGCATCACAATATTTACCAGTCACAGAGGTTTAAATTGCCCTAAGCTATAATCTTAAGTTTCTTTCTGGATGTATACAAAAAACAAAAAATAGAATCGAACATTTTGTATCTGGAAAGTATTCGGTACAAATACTCATTCCCTTTGGCTTTTTCCTTAAAATAGGTACTGCACTCCTCCCTTAAATCCTCTTTTTTTAAGAAAATAGCATATTTCAAAAGTTCCCTATGATAAATATTTGATATATAAGGCAGTAAATGCTCACGATTAAATTTCCCGATGTAATATTTTTTAATAAGATATCTGTCTTTAAAAAAACGATAATCTCCATTCCAATCTAATTTATGGGTCACCGAATCGTCGTGAATCCGATAAGTAATGGTATCGTCTTTCATGTAATGAACTTTTGTTGCGGCGGCTGTTTCAATCCATAACGGATAATCCCCCATTTTCCATTTTTCATCAACAATTTTCTTCCCGATATTAATTTGTTGAAGCAAATCATTTTTCATGCACACTGTTGCCGTTGCAATGTGATTTCCCTTTAATACATCGTCTAAAACATTGCCCGTCGGTAACATTTCCCCGCCCCGAAGACTCTTTATTATTTTGCCGTCTTTAACACACGAAAGATTGGTGTGCACCATTCCGTAATCAGGATTGGCTTCTAAAAAATCAACCTGCTTTTGCAGTTTATGCGGATCGGTCCAAAAATCATCACCTTCACAAAAAGCAACATATTTCCCTTTGCAGGCAAGGTCAGTTCTATGATCATTTGCAGCTGCGCCCACATTTTTTTCATCGGTGATGATCCGGATTACATCAGGATATTTGTCCGCATATTCCTGAACAATTTTCATTGTACCGTCTGTACTGCAATCCTCACCAATAATGTATTCAAACGGGAAATTGGTTTTCTGCATCATAATTCCTTCAATGCACTGCGCAATAAACTTTTCATGATTGTAGGTAATCGTTTTTATACTAACAAAAGGGGTCGTCATATTTTATGAATTTATTGAATGTTTTTTTTATAACACAGCCAGTAATACTTTACAAATCCGCTCCATATCTTCTCTGTTGTATCTCTGATCGACAGGAAGAGGAAGTATGTATTTTGCCAGCTTGTAATCCAAACTATCTGCCGGACATTCCTCCAACACATTTGGCCAATAGCAGGCTGTAAATATTTTATTTTGAAGTAATTCCTTTCTCACATTTTCATTTTCCACATACAACGGATAAACCATTGGGCCATTTACGAGCAAATCGGAGAAATCGAATTGATTGACACCGGACAGTTGCTGATGCAGATACCGAAAGTTTTCTTCTCTGATTTGTTTTACTTCGGAATAATCAATGTGACTTAAAAGAGACTTGCTTAGCTCCGACATCTGCAGAATCGGCTGCTCCGACAGCTTTAAACTATTCTCCTGAAAATCGGAATAGCCGCTTTCTGCACCCAATTCCAAACGCTTTAGCAAATGTGACATTCTATCCCACGAATAATCCATTTTCAATTCTTCCTCCAAAACCAAATTGCTTGACAGATAAGCTCCATCGGGAACACCAAAAAACTTACGGGCCGAATAAAATGTTCCCAAAGCCGATGTTTTATCTGAAAAGAATGCCTGCGAATTGTCAACAATCAGATTCTCGATCTGATGACTCAACTGCTCAAGCACAGCATCTTTAATTCCGAAGTAGTTGATGTAAAGCACAACCTCATCCTTCTTTGGTGAAAAATCTAAAACAGGATTTAAATTCTGATCGACGCGATAATACTCAAACTCGATATTGAGTTTTTTTATGGGTTCCAAAAGCACTTTACATGAAAATCGCGGCAGATATATTTTTTTGAAATTACCCGCCCTAAGTAAATATTCGAGACAATTTCTGCCGGTATTCAAGTGCAGCAGATCTGGGTAATATCCCGGTCCGCCAACTACTTCCAACTCAAAATAGCCACCAATTGCTTTCATCTTAAATTGCTAACCGATTTGTATTCGCATTGTTCACAAAAATTATTTCTTCCGATTCGAGTTTAATCTGAATGTATTTTTCGCTGTTGTTTATCTTTTCATACATCTCATCCCCCGACGAAAATTGCAGTAAAAGAACACCAATGGTTGCATTCGATCCTTGAAAGGATATCACCGAATCACCGGTGTTTTTAAAAATGTGCTTCTCCAAAATATTTTCGGTTAAATCCGGAGATATAGTTATTTCTTTTAACAGACCATCCCGATCGCTGTGCAAAACATAGTAAGCAAAAAAGCCTTTTTTGTGAATATGATCAACAATAACTTTCTTTCCCATGGCTGCTTCAATAGTCGCATTCACCATATTAAATCCGCTTGCATACTGCTCCAGCTGAGGAACCAAATTTCCTCCGTTGCGAGGACCGGCTTCCATTAAAAAAATTCGGTCTTCCTCATCAATTCTAACTTCAATATTAAAGGCTCCCTGCTTGATAGCAAGAAGATCGAATAAGCGCTGCAATTCCAGTTCAATCCGGCTCAAAACAGCTGCGGAATGTATCGATGGCAATGTTGTAGAGTAAGGAACAAATGGATTTACTTTTTCATCGAAATGGTGATCGCCCAAATAACAAAAACATATTTTCCCCCCGCACACAAATACATCACCATGAATCTGCGGTCCTTTCTTAACAAGAAACTCCTCCATCACAATCCTTTTGGTTCTTGAAAAACTCATCGCATATTCAAAAGCACTTACCAGCTCCCCCGCCGAACGAATCTTTCGAACCCCCTTACTTCCCGATGAATCAACAGGTTTTACCATCAATGGAAATGAAAAATCATCTATTTCAAGCAAAGCATCTGCCAGGCTTTCAAATCCTTTCGATTTTGGCAGATTAAATCCATTCTTTTGAAGAAAATTCCTAAACAAATCTTTCTCTGCCAAAATTTTCACCGATTGGTATGAATTCCCCGGCAGATCCATTTTTTCGGATACATATGCGGCAGTTGGTGCCGCAGGATCCGAAGCATAGGCCACAATACCATCTATCTCCAGTTTTTTAGCCAATTCGAGCACCAGTTCTTTATCCGTAGTGCTAATGTTGTAATATTCATCGGCATATTGATGCCCGGGATTTTCAGGCGCAAAATCACAGGTAATTGCGTGATAGCCCAACTTCTTTGCAGAAAGAACAGAAGGCACCTGAAAATAAGAACCCCCAAGTAGTAATATCTTCTTCTTATTCATAGCTTTACTCTATTTTTCTTTTAATTTGACTCAATATCTTCACAGGAATTTCTCTGCTCTCAACCCGCGCCATCCCTTTAAGAACAGACACAACAGTATCAACTACTTCATCGGGTAAATCAGGATACAAGGGAAGACAAATTACCTGTCGTGATATCTCGTAAGCAATATCCAAACCTTTTGCTGACGGCAATCCCCGGTATGTTGAAAATTCACTGATTAAAGGGTAAAAATACCGCCGGCCGTAAATGTTGTGCTTTTTCAGTTCTTCATATACATCATCTCTCGATCTGCCGAACTCCAATTCGTCAATAAAAACAGGAAAATAGGAATAGTTGTAATCAACATCCACCGGATTTTCGAGGTAACGTACCCCATCTATATCTTTCAAGCCATCGCGGTATTTTTCAGTAATGTGCTGTCTGCCGTCAATTGCCGAATCGAAATATTTTAATTGCAGAATACCGTAAGCGGCCTGCAATTCGTTCATTTTAGCATTAATACCAGGAGCAACAACGGTTGTTTCATCAGCAATGCCAAAATTTTTCAAATAATCAATTCGCTTTTTTGTTTTCAAATCATGACAGATGATTGCTCCCCCTTCGATGGTATTGAAAACTTTGGTGGCATGAAAACTGAGAATGGATAAATCGCCGTAATTCAGAACACTGGATCCTTTGTATTTCACGCCAAAAGCATGAGCGGCATCATAAATTACCCGCAAGCCATATCGGTCGGCCAAATTCTGAATCTCATCAACATCACACGGATTTCCATATACGTGAACAGGCAATATTGCGGTTGTTTCAGGAGTAATTGCGGCCTCAATCAATTTAGCATCCAAATTGCAGTAATCAGCTTCAATATCAACAAAAACAGGTTTTATTCCATTCCACCATAAAGAGTGGGTTGTGGCTACAAAACTGAATGGTGTAGTAATTACTTCTCCTTTTATTTTCAGACACTGCAAGGCTGCCATTAAGGCCAGCGTTCCGTTCGAAAATAAGGATACGTAAGGTACTCCAAGAAAAACGGCCAGTTGTTTTTCAAATTCCTGATGGTATTTGCCATTATTTGTCAACCACCTGCTGTCCCAGATATCCTCCAACAAAGGGATAAATTCATTTAGTGGCGGCAATTGCGGCCGGGTAACTAATATTTTATGTTTTTCCATCTTCTTAGGGGTATTACTTCTTTTAAAATCAGTAATCCATCGGTCAAAGCTTCTTGTTTTGTTGCTATTGCCAACAGTAAATAAGATCCGATACCTACAAGTATCTGGTAAGAGAGAGAAAGAATTTCATTATTGATCAACCAACCTGTCATCATAAAAGCAACCATTAAAAGACTGATTAAAAAGGTTTGACTAATGTCGTTAAGTTGATTGGGTATGGTATAGGCAATCAATTTTCCTGTAAAAAAAGCATTGATAAAAAAGCTTATGAAAGAGGTACAGATCTGGCCGATCACCAAGCCCATTATTCCCCAATTCAATCCGATAATAATTGCAAGTATCACAATCGATTTTTTAACAATTTCGAGGTACAAGAATAAATCAGAACGGCCTTTTACCTTTAAAATATTCAAATTAGAAGCGTGCAAAGTGTAGATCATTCCTGCAATACACAACAACTGAAAATAAGGTACCGACGGCAGCCATTTTGCACCTAAAATTAAGACCAGAAGTGGTTTGGCGACCACAGCCAGTCCCAGCATCAGAGGGAAATTAATAAAGACCAAAAGCTTAATCAGTTTTCTGAATCCTTGTTTCAACTTTTCGTTATCGTCCTGAATTTTCGAAAAAGCCGGAAAGGTTACATTTCCCACCACCTGTGCCAATGTAGTAACCGGAACCTGCTGCAGTTTTTTTGCCTGCGTGTAAAAACCCAAAGCTGATGCTGAAAACATTCGTCCGATTACCATTAAGTAAATGTTCTCGAAAGTTTGACTGATAATGCCGGACAGCAGCAGTTTAGAACCAAAACGAAACAGCTGTTTAAAAGATTGAATGGAAAAAATAAATGAGGGCCGCCACGAACTTTTTATCCAAAACAAAACAGTTCTAAAAAAATAGATGCCAATAATTTGACCTGCAAGCGCCCAAACACCAAAATTGAGTAAAGCCATTCCTATTCCTACAAAAGCCGATAAAAAATTGGCAATTACCACTACCTGAGCAATGGATTTAAAATTCATTTCAATTTTAAACTTCACCAAATGAATTAAGCCAAAAGAGTTTACTGCCAAAACAAGACAAACAACCCTCGTTAAATCTATCAGCAAAGGCTGATGAAAAAAGTCGGCAATATAAGGAGCTGCAGCAAATAACAGGAAGTAGAGTACAAAACCTATTGCGATGTTAAAATAAAAAACCGTTGAATAATCGGTCTGATTCACATCCTTTTTCTGGATGAGTGCATTATCGAATCCACTATCGATAAATGCCTGGGAAACTCCAATAAAGATGGCCAGCATCCCTATCAAACCAAAATCTTCCGGCTCCAGCAGTCTGGCAAGTATAACCTGAGAAATCAGAAGAATGAACTGGCTTCCAAATTTTTCAAGGAAACTCCAGAATACTCCTTTAATGGTTTGACTCTTTAATTCGGACATTTATAAATGTAGTTAAGCAACAATTTTTTCCCGAACTGCAATCGCTTTTTTCAATTCCTGTACTATTCTGATACACGCATTTCCATCGCCGTAAGGATTGCTGGCGGTTGACATTTTTCGGTAAATGGCATCCTCCTCGAAAAGCATTTCCACCGCTTCAATAATCCGGGAAGAATCCGTACCAACCAATTTTACTGTTCCGGCCGACAAGGCCTCAGGACGCTCGGTTGTATCTCTCATCACCAAAACAGGTTTCCCCAAAAACGGAGCTTCTTCCTGTATTCCTCCCGAATCAGTTAAAATCAGGTAAGAAAGATCCATCATGTAAACAAATGGCAAATAGTCAATCGGATCAATCAGGAAAATGTTTTTCGCACCGGCCTCCCCGTTCACCGGATTCTTACCCAAAATTTCGTAAACCGGTTTCTGCACATTCGGATTCAAATGAACCGGATACACAAAATCGACATCAGGATATTTCGCCGCTAAAAATTTAATCGATTCGCAGATATTTAAAAATCCCTTCCCGAAATTCTCCCGGCGATGTCCGGTTATCAAAACCATTTTTCGTGCACGGTATACCCAGTCGGCCACTAAACTGGTAGGAATTCCTTTGGCCTGCAGCACATTAATTATATTCATTACCACCCGCGACGAACGGTGAATTTTGGTTAGGGTCAGCTGCAAAGCATCGATAACGGTATTGCCGGTAACAACAATTCTGCTTTTGCTGATTCCTTCATCCATCAGGTTTTTTTGAGCCATAATGGTAGGTGCAAAATGCCATTGTGCCAATCTTCCGGTAATTTGACGATTGCCCTCTTCGGGCCATGGCGAATACAAATTATTGGTTCGTAAACCTGCTTCGATATGCGCAACAGCTATTTGCTGATAGTAAGCGGCCAAAGCTGTTGTCGAAGATGTGGATGTATCGCCGTGCACCAATACCAAATCGGGACTGGCTTCTTTCAGCACATCGCGCATTCCAATAAGCACCCGGCTGGTAATGTCATATAAATCCTGACCGGACTTCATGATTTCAAGATCGTAGTCGGGTTGAATATCAAACAAATCAAGTACCTGATCGAGCATTTCGCGATGTTGGCCGGTTACGCAAACAATCGTCTCAAAATCATCGGGATACTTCTGAAATTCTTTTACTAGCGGCGCCATTTTTATGGCTTCGGGGCGGGTTCCAAAAACCAATAACACCCTGTATTTTCCATTCCCGTTCATAATTCGGTTCATTTAAAAGTGAATAATTTTTACTGTTCCGCTCCTAAAAATGTGGTTGTCCTTGAGCGGTACATTGGTAAGTAGTACTTAGTAGATAGTACTTAGTAGATAGTACTTAGTAGATAGTACTTAGTAGATAGTACTTAGTAGATAGTACTTAGTAGATAGTACTCAGTAGATAGTACTCAGTAGATAGTAAACAGTAGATAGTAAACAGTACTAGTAACCGGTAATGACAACTGGTAATTGATAATCAGCAGCTGATAAACAGCACAGTAGAAGTTGTATATTAAAAAGACCTGCTGCTAATTACTGAGTACTTATTCCTATTTATTGACTGATCTCTTTACAGCTGATTCAACACGCACGGCTTCGAGATCTTCTGTTTGCTTGTTGGTTACTCCACAAAAATCCAAAACCAATTTATTCTTTGATTTCGGTAAAGAATAAAATTCTCTGTGTGCAACCAAATAAACAACCATATCTGCAGCATCAAAAGCATTTTTATAATCAGAGAGTTCAAATTCAGGATGTGAATCAATATTTGGTTCAACAAGCAGGATTCCGTTCTGTTCGGATCCGATTACTTTTTGCGCAATGTATTTGGCAGGCGATTCGCGCAAATCATCAATATTTGGCTTAAATGCCATTCCCATTAAAGCAATTTTTGGTTCGTATCCATGTTTCAGCTGAAACTGCAGACTGGCATTCTTAATTTTCTCAACACACCAAAAAGCCTTGTAATTATTTATTTCTCTGGCTTTTCCAATGATCTGACTTTCCAGGGGATACTCCGAAACAATAAAGTAAGGATCAACTGCAATGCAGTGCCCTCCTACTCCGCAGCCGGGAGTTAAAATAGTAACCCGCGGATGCCTGTTCGCCAACTCAATCAACTCCCAAACATCAATACCTGCCTTATCGCAAATAATTGAAAGTTCGTTGGCAAAAGCAATTTGTACATCGCGGGATGAATTCTCAACCAATTTGCACATTTCAGCAGTTTTTGAATTGGTCCGGTGCAATTCTCCGGTCACAAATTTTTGAAAGAATTCACAGGCCCGTTCCGTCGATTCTTCATCAATACCACCAATTACCCGGTCGTTGTGTTCCAATTCATAAATAATATTGCCGGGCAATACCCGTTCCGGACAATAAGCAATAAAAATTGTTCCTTCCAGATCCGGACGTTTTGAATAAATCAAATCTCTTACCTTCCCGGTTGTCCCTACCGGAGATGTTGATTCAATTATGAACAAATCCCCCGCCTTCAGTAAAGGAATAACAGCATTGCCTGCAGCAAGCACATAGGAAATATCCGGCTCATGATTTCCTTTAAAAGGAGTAGGTACAGCAATAGTATACACATCGGCTTCCACGGGCTGCAGGTGAGCGCTTAAATAACCATCCTCCACCACTCTTTTTACCAAAACATCCAAATCGGGCTCAACAATAATAATCCGGCCTTCGTTCACGGCCTCAACTACCTTTGGGTTTACATCCACTCCATGAACTCTCATACCGCTGTTCGCAATAAGAGCAGCCGTAGGCAGGCCAATATACCCCATACCTATTGTGGTAACTATTTCCATTTTATTCATAAGATTTACTGAAATTTTAGTGCGTGACTGGTTGAACTTGTTTAATGGTATCCAGACTAATATCTGTATAAACACAAGTTCCTAAAGAATCGAAGCGGATAACAATCCGATTCTTCCCCTTTATTTGTGTGATTTCGCCTTGAATGCCTTTTAGAGGGCCTGCAACAACTTCAACCAACTCTCCTTTTTCCAGATGATCTGAACAAAGATCAACCTTGCGGTTTTTATCTTCTAAAAAAAGTCGAAGTGCTTCAATTTGTTGTTCGGGTATAGGCACAGCTTTGCCACCGAAAGTTACATACCTCACTGCAAAAACAGAGTTAATTACATTGTAGTATTCTCTTTCGCTGACTTTCACAAATAAATAGGACCGAAGAAGGGGTTCTTCCACCCATTTCGTACGGTCACTCCATTGTCGAAGCTCTTTTTGTAAAGGAAGGTAGCACTCGATATCTTTCGAGCACAATTCTTGATGGAGCCTCTTTTCAGCCCGCGACCGGGTATAGATCGCATGCCAAAAGTAAGGTCTTTTGATGGCTTGCATGGTGGTTGAGTTAAGGTTGACAAGTGAATAAGGTCTGCAGGAAAATAGACGATAGTTGGTTGAAGACTATATGTATCTACTCTCGTGGAGGAGCGGTTGGTTTCTATCTGATAGGGCACAGCTTCGCTTCCTCGGTCACAGAAAGATGTTGTACCGTTATCTTTTTACATCTAATCATTCATCGAAAAGTAAAACTTTCGAAAAACAATGGTTTTGTTCGTCAAAGAAAATCAGACTGCTTTTTTTCTTCAATGCCATTCGCATATTCTTTGAACGGTAAATAAAATTTCGGGAGATTTTTGCTAAGGAACAAATTTGAAGGTTCTTTACTTAGACAGAATCTAAACAATTTTGGTAAGGGGAGACTATTATCTGACTAATGCATCTTTTTTACTGATATTCAATGGATAAGGAAAATTAAACAAGCCTGCTTTGTTTATCTTATTTTAATATCCAATTTTCGCATTCCGATAGAATCCTGTATTGGTAATCTTAAACAAAGCGATTTCAGTCGCTTCCCTACATGGATTGAATGAAGAAAAAAAAAGTTATTTATCGACCATTCATCTAACAAATGAATCAATTAATGGAAAAAGCTTCAGCGAAAATCATAAAATATTCAACTGAAGCTTCGCACTTATTTTGCATCTAGTTACTTGCAGTACTTGCCACTTGCAACTTGTTACTTGCCACTTGTTACTTGTTACTTGTTACTTGTTACTTGTTACTTGTTACTTGTTACTTGTCACTTGCAACTTGTCACTTGCCACTTGTCACTTGTCACTTGTCACTTGCAACTTATTACTTGTTACTTGTCACTGTCCCTGCGCATCCACCACAGCAATGGTAACCAGATTCACCAATTCGCGAACCGAACTTTCGAGGGGAACAATATGAATTGATTTATTCATTCCCAGTAAAATTGGCCCGATTGCTTCTGCTCCACCCAACTCCTGCATAATTTTGTAAGCAATATTGCCACTGCTTAGGTTCGGAAAAATAATCGTATTTACTTTCCAGTTCCCCAACTTCGTGAACGGAAACATTTTGGTTCTGAGTTCGTTATTCAATGCAAAATTCATCTGAATATCACCATCCACAATTAAATCAGGATAATCGCGATGCAAAATTTTCACCGCCTCCTGCACCCGCACCGGACTTCCCTCACGTATCGATCCAAAATTGGAGTAGGAAACCATTGCAATTACCGGTTCGATATTGAATTTGCGAACCGCTTCGGCTGTCAGTAAAGTGGTATCGACCAAAGTTTGTGCCTCAGGCCGGGGATTCACCGTTGTGTCAGAGAAAAAGATGGGTCCCTTATTGGTCATCATCAGATACATGCCGGCAATGTGATTGATTTCGGGTTTAATACCAACGGTTTGAATTGCCGGCCGGATGGCTTCAGAATATTTCGAAGTAGATCCGCTGATAAAAGCATCGGCCTCACCCATTTCAACCATCATGGCACCAAAATAATTACGATCCGTCATTTTATCGAGAGCCTCGGAATAGGTTAAGCCCTTTCGGCTGCGTTTCTGAAACAATACCTTTGCGTACTCCTCTCTTCGGGTTCTTTCCTCTGCTCCCCGCCAATTAATAATAGGTACATTTCCCAAATCCAAATCGTTTTCCTGAATTAATTTTTCGATGTATTCCGTATTCCCCAGTAAAATAGGCTGAGCAATTCCTTCGTGCAATACGGTTTGAGCTGCTTTCAGAACCTTAAAATTAGTTCCCTCGGCAAATACCACCCGTTTCGGACTCCGCCTGGCTTTATCGGTTAAAGCCCTCATTAGTTTATTGTCGCGGCCCAAACGCTCTTCCAATTGCAGTTTATAAACCTCCCAATCGGTAATCGGAGCGTGCGCAATGCCCGAATCCATTGCCGCTTTGGCAACTGCCGGAGCAACTATTGTAAGTAATCGAGGATCGAGTGGCTTGGGGATGATGTAATCAGCACCAAAATTTAAATTCAATTTTCCGTAAGCAATGTTCACCATATCGGGTACATCCTCTTTGGCCAAACCGGCCAAAGCCCGCACGGCTGCAATCTTCATTTCCTCGTTAATGGCCGTTGCTTTTACATCCAAAGCACCGCGAAAAATAAAGGGAAAACCCAGCACATTGTTTACCTGATTGGGATGATCGGACCGGCCGGTAGCCATAATTAAATCCTTACGGGTTTCCATGGCCAAATCGTAATCAATTTCGGGATTTGGATTGGCCATGGCGAAAACAATGGGTCTGGCTGCCATCGACATAATCATTTCGGGCGTGAGCACATCGGCTACCGATAAACCCAAAAACATATCTGCGCCTACTAAGGCTTCCTTTAGTGTGTGAACATTTTTACGGGTAGCAAATTCCTTTTTAACGGCACTTAAATCGCTGCGCGATTCGTGAATTACGCCTTTGCTGTCGACCATTACAATGTTCTCTTTTTTAACGCCAAGCGAAATATACAAACGCGTGCAGGCCACTGCCGATGCCCCGGCACCGTTTACCACCAGATGAATGTCACCCGGTTTTTTGTTCTGAATTTCGGCCGCATTCAGCAATGCAGCTGCCGAAATAATGGCTGTTCCGTGCTGATCGTCGTGCATTACGGGAATTTTCAGCTCTTTTTTTAGCCGGTCCTCAATCTCGAAACACTCGGGTGCTTTTATATCCTCTAAATTAATACCTCCAAAGGTGGGCGCAATTCCCTTCACAATCTTCACAAACTCATCCACATCTTTGGTATCTACCTCAATATCGAACACATCGATATCAGCAAAAATCTTGAACAGCAATCCTTTTCCTTCCATCACCGGTTTGCCGGCCTCAGGACCAATATCGCCCAAACCCAAAACAGCCGTTCCGTTCGAGATCACCGCCACCAAATTTCCTTTCGCGGTGTACTTGTACACATCACCAGGGTTCTTCTCAATGGCCAAACAGGGTTCGGCAACCCCCGGCGAATAGGCCAGCGATAAATCCAATTGGGTGGAATGAGGTTTGGTGGGTACTACTTCAATTTTTCCGGGACGTGTGCCTTCGTGATAGCTAAGTGCATCTTCTTTGGTAAATTTAGCCATTGCTAATTTGATTTAGGAAATGAGATTGTTTGTTTACTGTGTATGAGAAGAGGACTAAAAGACGGAAGCCTTTGCAGAGATATTTTGAAAACTTCCCAACTTCACTGTCTTGCTCACCAGAGTTTTACACCCTATAATTTCCGCCAAAATTTATTTAGAAGAAAGCTAAATAGGAGCAAAACAAAACACCTCTCCCTACTCTTTACAAATATAAAACCTCATCTTGTTCTTTTACAAAATATAAAACCTCACCTGATTCTTTTTCGAAATACCTCTCCCTAGCCTATCCGGTTTAAAAACCACATACCAAACCGTCCAGATCAAAATACCTCTCCCTAACCCTCTCCTGAAGGAGAGGGAACTGAAAATGCGCAATTAGGAGAAGGAGCTGGGGGATGAGGTGTTAAACCTGAAAATATTCATTCGAAAATCCAAAAATCTCTGTTTGGCATCTTCGAAATACCTCTCCCTAGCCCTCTCCTGCAGGAGAGGGAACTGCAGAACCACCGTCAGGGGTTGGAACCGCTGATGGAGTATTATTAAAACGTGGATTCACACAATTTGAAAGGGATTGCTGTTGCCTTATGCTTCGGCTTGGCAACGACGGCCTGGTTCTGTTCTCCCTTTTTTAAGGGAATCCCAAAATTATTCGGGACGATGGACAGGGTGGAATCCATTCAAACAGAACCGCCATCGGGATGTAAAGTCGTTACTCATCAGCCTGTTAACAGGCTACAGTAAAGCAGCGAACTTTGGTATTTTCTTTGCAATTTTAACAGCTACATTACCCAATTCTTTAATATTATGGATTAATTGGGCTTGTGACAGATTGTCTTTTGATGCTTGGTCAACCGCATTTATAAGATCCAAATATATTTTTGAATCGGTGGTTTTAGGGATAAGAGCATCAATTTCTTCTTTCGATAATCCTTTTAATTCATTTAATTCCTGTTGGTATTTGCCGGTAAAAGCTGCATCAGCTTCAGCAAATAAATCATCATATTTATTTTTCGCCATTGCTTTGTTTTTTATTGGTTATCTCTTTTATCTGATTTGTTATTTTCTGGATTTGTTTGTAGGCATCATCGCTTTGTGCATCGATTTTTTTCCCTGTTTCAACAGCCTTCTCAACCTGTTCCGAAACTTTCACCAACGAATTTGTAAGCAGGCTGTCTGCTCCTTGTAAACCGATCATTGAAAGTGCTTCCTGCTGTGTTTCTTTTAATTTTCGCAACGACTGCAGGTAAGCTGTAATGGTACGATTGGCAGTAAGGGCATTTTCGTACGACTGATTGATTGATTTGGTAATTTCGGAATGCTGCTGTTTTATTGGCAGCAGCAACTCCTTTCTTTTGCCGGATATCTGATTTTGAGCCGCTTCAAGAAATTCCTGCATATC
This sequence comes from Labilibaculum manganireducens, assembly GCF_002843385.1. GTDB lineage: Bacteria > Bacteroidota > Bacteroidia > Bacteroidales > Marinifilaceae > Labilibaculum > Labilibaculum manganireducens. The sequence goes on along the minus strand of NZ_MVDE01000006.1, from coordinate 153,984 downwards.
ATTAATTGCAGCTTTCGCTTCTTCTTCTCCTTCTTGTTTTCCTGCCAGCTCAATTACACTGTACAAACATGGTTTTCCGTCCTTGTAATCCTGTAACTGACTTTTTAATGCATAATGAATTACAAAAGGAACATAAACATCATCAACAAAAGAATTAATATCATTTTCAATTTTTTTGAAATAGAGATCGGTAATATCGTTGTGCGATTGATGCAATATCTGCAGATCGCTGCCGAGGGTTTGAGATAATAATACTGTCTCTTTTGGAATTGAGGCACAGGCGGTAAACAGAAACAATGCTGCCAGTACTCCTATATTTTTCACTCTCATCATTTGGATTTGTTTGTTTTGAAACTATTTAATTTGATAATTGCGGGCGGATACTTTTCATGATTTTTTGACTTTCATTAAATCGCATCAACCATTTAAACGGGTGATAAATTGCTAGACCATAAACAATGGATTCTCATTAAATTTTCTCCAATCTTTTTCGAGTAGTTTGTACATGTCATCTATTTCTTTCGAAGAGATATCATTCTCCTTCAGCTCCAAAATATAATTCATCAGGTTGAAGCAAGTGGTAAACTGACCGCATGCTATGAGTGAATCCATTCTATCGGTAGAGACATCCTCTTTATCCCACCACAATGATGTTGGAGCTTCGGAGGCTATTAATGCAACCTGCTTCAGCTGCTTTCCTGCCGGAGTGATTTGTATGTTGTGCTTGAAATTGTTTTTGTACAATGTTTCTTTGCCATTCAACTTATACACAGTAGATGTGATGATTCTATTTTTCAATTCCTCTTTGGAGTAAATCAAATTGTAATTTAAGCGTCTGATCTGTTTCAGGAAAACATCACTTACCATTTTAGCCCCCGATGTGGCTCTTTCAATCAGCATTCTTTTCACCAAATCAATATCCAATCTCTGAAAAGACATTACTTCGTCCAACAACTCCTCCGGAACATTCTTCTCGAATACCGACTTCACTTTTCGCAGCACATCACTCTTTAGATACCCTGCAGCAACACCGATTAAGGATAAACAAAAACCGATACCTGTTACTACTCCCCCCAGCACATAAATGGATGGCCAGGCTCTCCCCTTAATTAATTCCAAAGAATTAATCAGCATCAAAACAATGCCTGCCAGCAGAGTTGCCCAATATGCCCAGTGAAACCGGAAGTAGTTTAGCAATTTCAGCACCATTTTCCGAACTGTTACCTGAGAAGAACCGGTAGAAGAATCGCCCAGCCAGGGAACCATTTTATAACTCCCCACATCGTTCACAATAATTAAATCCAATGCTTTACCGCGTTTCCCTTCCATGGATTTGTTGATGTTCATCATGCTGCCAATCCCTTGATTATCGACAATTCCTCCATCCATTATACCAACACCTTTGGCAAAATTGTCCAGCCTTTTTAAAGCTTTATAGTCTAAATCATTCCTGTCTTTAAAGTAATCATCAGGAAATAGTAATGGTTCAAAACCTATCGGAAAACATGATGATGAGGCTACAATATCTGCAAGGTCAATTTTTCCGTTTATTTTATTGATCTCAGTGCAATTCAATGGATTGTTTCCAAACTTTCCGGTACTTTGAAACCGGAAGGCCAATCCGAAAGAGAAATCAGTAGCATTAAAACAAACATGCTTTAAATTTAAAGAGGTCATATTTTTAAACATCTCAAATTTCCCCTTAAATATATCAAGATCGGAATAGGCAAGGGCGAAGGCATTGATTAATGATCTTTTCTTGTACGAACTGTTCTTCCAGACTGAATTATCCTCCAATTTTGAAATTGCATTTTCGAGCAGCCGGTCTGCCCCGGGAGTAAATGTTGAATAAAAACGATCGTAAAAAGAATCGAATTTGAAATTGGAATCCTGCACTGCTTTTGCATAAGCCACTGCCAGCAACGTGCCGCCACTGACCGAACTAATGGCCTCAACATTGCTAAGGAGCGGCTTTTTCTTAAATTCTATTTTATTTAAATAAGATATTACTCCTAATGAAAAAAACGTGGCCCGATATCCTCCACCGCTAAAGCAAAGTCCAATACTTTCAAAAGCTTCAAATTTAGTTTCCATGCTTGTTTGTTTTTGATTTTAACAGATATAGTTTGTTTCGTGTTTCACAAATAATCAGGGGGCAACATTTATCCCGGTTCTCATTCAAATTATTTTTGCTTTAAAGATATTGCCCAAATAAGTATGAGATCATTCATTTTTAGCAATACTTAAGTTAATCATATTTAATGCAACCAAAAAAAATAATTTCCTATTCATTCTCATTTAAAAGAAGATAACCGACTCTTAACAACCAAATATCCTATCTAACGATACAAACAAATAACAATCAACAGCCACTACCCTGTTTGTTTACAGAAAAAATCATTTCATCACAAATAATGAGATGCTTGCCTGCAAACAATGAATTCACCATCGGATATCAGCTAATCATATTTTACGCTTATTTTTCAATGATTTATATTCAACAAATCTACATCGTCACTATTTATTTGGGGTGCCGCAACCTGACACATTTTAAAATCACAACAAACAAATAACCTTCTGTTAAAGTGTTTTTTATATTCAACTTAAACTTCCTGTGTTCAATTGTTTATTATTGAATAATACCTCTCCCTACTTTTTACTAATTGTAAAACTTCTCCCCATATAAAAACCTCAGACTGATCTTTTCTAAACACCTCTCCCTAGTCCTTTGGCAAAACACCTCACCCTAACCCTCTCCTGAAGGAGAGGGAACTGTAAAACAAAAAAAAAGAGCTCCAATACTGGAGCTCTTTCTATATATCAATGTAATAGGATCTTATTTTTTGCCTCTTTGCTTAGCGGCTTCTTCCAAACGTTGTTGGAATTTCGATTTCTTAACCGGCTTTTTCTTATTTGCTTCTAACATTGCCAATACCTTATCGTCATCAACCATAAATTTACGAATGGCTATGGTTTGAAGAACAGTAAATAAAGTTGCAATAAAGTAGTAGTAAGAAAGACCTGATGCATAGTTATTAAACCATCCTAAGAACATTACCGGCATTAAATACATCATGTATTTCATACCTGGCATTTGCTGCGATGATTGCATTTGTCCATTCATACTCGTGTACACCAAGTTGGTACCTGCCATCAACAAGCAAAACAAACTTACGTGATCGCCATACCATGGAATATTCCAAGGTAGTGTCATGATTGAATCGTATGATGATAAATCTTTTGCCCATAGGAAACTTTGCTGACGCAATTCGAATGATGCAGGAAAGAAGCGAAACAAGGCAATCAGGAATGGAAACTGTACCAACATTGGCAAACATCCACCCATTGGGTTTACTCCTGCTTTTTTATACAGAGCCATAGTTGCCTGCTGGCGTTCCATTGCTTTGTCTTTTGGGATTTTCTCATTAATAGCATCTATCTGAGGTTTCAACACCTTCATTTTTGCTGTCGACATGTACGACTTGTAGGTCAGTGGTGCCAAAAGCAACTTAATAATGATGGTTAAAATCAGAATAATGATTCCGTAGTTACTAATAAATCTTTCCAGGAAATTAAAGATTTCAATCACGAAGTAGCGATTGATCCATCCAAAAATTCCCCATCCTAAATTTACCATGGATTCCAATTGAATATCCTTACCATACTTTCGCAGCGTTTTGAACTTATTAGGCCCAAAATAAAATTGCATTGGATAAGTTTCAATTTTGTTTCCCTGATAAGGAAGAGAAATTTCTGCTGAGAAATTCTTCAGAACCCTGGAAGTTTCATCCATAGTAGACGATTTCAGCTTTACTCCCTTAAACGCCTCATCAGCAATTAAAACAGAAGAGAAAAATTGTTGTTTAAATCCAATCCACTTTACTTTTGTCGCTAAATCTTCTTCTTTTTCTCCGGCGGCCGATAAACTTTCAACAGCATCTTCGAAAAATTTGTAATACAAAGCGGTGTATTGATTCTCAAACTTACGTCCCTTTTCCTGACCTGGGATATCTTCCTGCCAATTGAAAGTAACGAAATTGGAATTACGGGAAATCACATCCTGCATTCCTACCAAGTTCACAGTAAAATCGACCATATAAGAATCAGGAGCCAAAGTATATTTATACTCAATATACTTATCATCTCCAACCATCAATCGCATACTAACCCCTTTTTCAGAGCTTGTTGCATCTACCGCATCAGCACCATTCGCTTCAACAAAAAACAAGTCCTGAGTGTTCATCGGCTTGTTTTCGGAATAGAATGTTAATCCAAACTTACTGTTCTTTTCTGCCCATAAAAGCAAAGGCAGAGAATCGTGGGTTTGAAATTTCTTCAACTGAACATTACTAATTCGCCCCCCTTTGGTATTCAGAGTTAGCTTTACCAATTTGTTCTCAAGAGTAATGAATTCTTCCTGCTGATTTACCGCACCAGCAAAAGCACCATAGGATTCTTTCATTGCAACAGTATCCTCTTTTACTTCAGCATATTGAGCCTTTAAGCCTTCCAGTCTGGCAGCTTCGACCTCTTCATTGTGCAGGCGATCAACCCGCGCAATTGAGTCTCTGGTGTTTATGGCCTTGATTTCCTCTTCAGATGGCTTTGTCAGGTACGTATACCCAATCAAAATCGCTCCGATGATCAACAAGCCAAAAATCGAATTTCTATCCATTTTATATTTTTTAAATCTTATGTTCTTAAAGTAACGAGTACATCTACAGCTTAAAACTCCTCCTGCGAGGTCTTTAAATGCATTAGAGACTCGCGGCGCTCTTATTTTACTCCATTGCCACTTTCACAAACTCTACAAATAAAGGATGTGGCTTAATAACAGTACTCTTGTATTCGGGGTGAAATTGTACCCCAACAAACCATTTGTGTCCTTCCAACTCAACAACTTCAACTAAGCCTGTATCAGGATTCATTCCAGTCGCTTTCATTCCAGCTGCTTCGTATTGCTCTAAATACTCATTGTTAAATTCGTAACGGTGGCGGTGACGTTCTGATATTTCCTTTTGTCCGTATGCTTTTAATGCTTTCGAACCATCTTTCAAAATACAATCGTAAGCTCCCAAACGCATAGTTCCGCCTTTTTCAGTTACGTTTTTCTGTTCTTCCATAAGGTCGATTACCGGATATGGAGATTTAGGATTCATCTCTAAAGAATCGGCATCTTCCAACTTTAATACGTTACGGGCAAATTCAATTACCGAAACCTGCATGCCTAAACAAATTCCAAGGAAAGGAATATTATTCTCGCGGGCATATTTAGTGGCAAGAATTTTTCCTTCAATACCTCTGTGACCAAAACCCGGAGCAACTAAAATTCCTTTAAGGTCTTTCAATTCTTCCTGATAATTTTTATCAGTCAGCTTTTCGGAATGAATCCACTGAATATTTACTTTGCATTCGTTTACCGAACCCGCATGTAAAAACGACTCAGCAATTGATTTATAAGCATCATGTAATTCAACGTATTTTCCTACCAAACCAATTTTAACTTCTGATTTTGGGTTCTGTAACCGATTCAAAAACTTAGTCCATTCAATTAATTTAGGCTCCTTTTTTAAATCCAAACCTAGCTTTTCACAAACAATTACATCGAGTTTTTCCTCTCTCATTTTTAAAGGAACCTCGTAAATTGTTTTTACATCAATCGACTGAATAACTGCATTTGGTTCAACATTACAAAACAATGCTACCTTTCTGCGAACATCATTAGGCAATTCGTGCTCGGTACGTAACACCAAAACTTCCGGCTGCACTCCTGTTTCCAACAATGATTTTACAGAATGCTGAGTAGGTTTGGTCTTTAGTTCGCCCGAAGCAGCAAGATACGGCACCAACGTAAGGTGAATTACAATAGCATCGCGTCCCAACTCCCACTTTAACTGACGAACAGCTTCGATGTATGGTAAAGATTCAATATCTCCAACAGTACCACCAATTTCAGTAATTACTACATCAAATTTATGCTTTGAACCAAGCATTTTGATGTTTCTCTTAATTTCATCGGTAATATGAGGAATGATTTGAACTGTTTTCCCCAAAAAATCTCCTTTTCTTTCCTTATTAATAACATTACGGTAAATTCTACCTGTTGTAACATTATTAGCCTGAGAAGTAGGAATGTTGGTAAAACGTTCGTAATGTCCCAAATCCAAATCGGTTTCAGCCCCATCATCGGTTACGAAACACTCACCATGCTCGTAAGGATTTAAAGTACCCGGGTCTACATTTAAGTAAGGATCCAGTTTCTGATTGGTAACAGAATAACCTCTGGCTTGTAATAATTTAGCCAATGATGATGCTATTATTCCTTTTCCTAATGAGGAGGTTACCCCACCTGTAACGAAGATGTATTTGGTTGTTGACACTTGCTGAACGTTTTATGAATTATTAAAGGTGCAAAAGTAGTTAATTTATGCATTTTTAGGAAACTATTTTCCTATTTCACAAGATCAAATTTAGGGAATCCTGCTTTTCAGATATTTTCCAGATAGAAAATAAGAAAACACAAACGTTTTGCTCTCCCCTAAATTAAACCAAAATACATCTGATAGTTAGAGCCTTCAAAGCTTTTGTATTCAATCAAAAAATCCTCCACTATAAAAATGGAGGATGATATTTATTCCGATCAATTTATTCTATGAAACCAACCCATCAATAACTTTCAATTTTTCCTGAAGAAGTTTCAAACTCTGTTTTCCTTTTTCGATTTTCTCTTCAATTTCCTGAACTATAGAATCTGATGTTTTTGAGGCAGAAAAGAATCCAATGTTATTTTCCCATAAGCCTATATCAGTTTCCAGCTGCTTAATTTTACCGACAATTTTATTTCTCTCGCCAATAATTTTGTCTTCGGAATGATTCATGCTTAGGAAATTATCAATTTTTGATTGAAATTTCTGAACTTCCTTATCCTCTGTTTCCAGATCCATCTTGTCATAAACAGCGTTTAATGCTCTTCTAAAATCCTCCTGTATTTTATCTTTCTTCTTAAAAGGAACGTGTCCTATTTGTGTCCATTCTTTCTGAAATTCACGAAGAACGGCTAAATTTTCCTCATCATCACCGCTAAATTGAAAATTTCGAATCTTATCAATCACTTCCTCTTTAAGTTTCAAATTTTCAGCATGATCAGTATCTACATGATCAAAATGTTTCGATTTACTGCTGAAAAACTTATCACATGCAGCTCTGAACCGAACCCACAATTCCTCTGAAACCTTACGAGGTACAGGCCCTATCTTTTTCCATTCTTTTTGAATAGCGATTAATTTGTCTGTTGTTTCCTTCCAATCTGTACTGTCCTGCAGACCCTCTGCAAGCTCGCACAATTCTGTTTTCTTCTCCAAATTATCACCAAGCTTATCCTTCAGCTTCAAATAAAACTTACGCTTTTTATCAAAGTACAGATCGCAGGCAGTTCTGAAACGCTGATAAATTTTATTGTTGTCTTTTTTAGGTGCAAAACCAATTGTCCGCCACTCTTTTTGAAGATCTAAAATTTCCTTAGAGCTCGCATTCCAATCTTTATGAGATTCAATGTTAGCATTGGCTATTAATTCCACTTTATCACACAGAACCTCTTTTTTCTCAAGATTCGTTTTTTGTTCTGATTTTAAACCCTCGTAAAATTCCTGATGATTTCGGTTAATTATTGTTGTGGCCTCCTTAAATCGTTCCCAAATCTCTTCTTTTTGTTCACGGGGAACCGGTCCAATTTCTCTCCACTGTTCGTGATATTTTTGCAAAGTATTAAAAGCCTTCACTACCGAAGGGTCTTCCAATAATTTTTCAGTCTCCTCGCACAAGCGAACTTTAGCCTCCAAGTTCTTTTTTAAATCGAGATCGCGCAGCTCTTTATTAATTTTTATATAATCGTAAAAATTCTCAACATGATGATGATAATTATCCCACAAATCTTTAAGAGCAACCTGCGGAACCATACCTGTATCGTGCCATTTTTTCTGCAAATCTCTAAATTCCTGAAAAGTTTTATCGAAAGCTTCTTTTCTATTTACCAGATCTTTTATATCCTCAATAATCTGATACTTAATCTGTAAGTTAGTCTCTTTTTCCTCTTCCAAATTTCGGGTCTGAACGATCCGGCTCCCTCTATAATCATGAAGCAGTTCCTTCATTTTCAGCTCTAATTCATCTTTTCCGAAATCAAATTCCTCCTCTTTTCCCCCGTCCTCCAAAAATTTCTTTTTGGCTTCGGCAAGCTCTTCATTGTGCTTTTTATAAAAATTGTGTTTTATTGCATCCAGTTTGCCCTTTAAACCTTTCGCAGGCTTATGTTCCAGCAAAAGAGTTAAGCGGTCAACCAACTCACTTTTTTCCATTATTGTATAATCGGGCTCTGCCTGCACTTCTACCACCTCTTTCTGATCTTCTGAATTACCAACAGATTTTTCCTCCGCAACTTCAGCCACAGAAACATCTTCGTCTTCTTTAACTTCTATTTCGGGAACCTCCCCTTCTGATTCCATTTCCTCATTTATTATTTCGGAAGATTCCTTTTTATCTTCAGGAGTCTCCTTCATTACAGGCTGATCATCTGAAGTTTTTTCTTCAACAGATTCATTTTCATGAGAATCACCACCTGCTTCAGATGTTTCTAAATTTTCATTCGCTTCATTCTCATGTGAGAGGTTCGATAGATCTTTTGCTTTCATGTAGTTTGCATTAGAGTAGCAACTCAATAATTTAAGTGCCTTGTTAACAATACAATTATCAAAGGAATTTTAGGTTCATTCCTTACGAATTTAACTAATTAAGTGTTAATCCTCAAAGATTTTCAATATTTTTCTTTTCCTTATAAAAACAAAGAGGCTCATGCACTACACGAACCTCTTAACTAAAACTAACAAATTAACGAATCTAACATTTTTGTTTTATTTGTAAAATAAACAATTCACGCAACAGATTACGGCTTCCTACTTAGCATTTTCACACCTTACAAAAGCCTAAACAACTATCTGATTTTTTAATTACTGAATTGTAATCTCTTTAACTTTAGGCTCTTCCTCCTTAACTTTTGGAAGACTAACAAAGAGAATTCCATCCCGAACTTCTGCAGAAATACTTTCCTGATCTATTCCTTCCGAAAGCTTGAAGGCCCGCTCCAACTTAGTTGCACCAAATTCCTTTCTTAAGTATGTTCTATCTGCATCTTCCTCTTTCTCTCCGGTAATTTTTAAAAAACCATCTTCAACCTTTATAGCCACATCTTTTTTTGAAAAGCCCGGGATAAGCATTTCAATCACAAATTTTTCCTTTTCATCAACAACATTTGTACGTGGACTCAAAGAAGCAACTCTTTGTGCTGAATTTTGCAAACTGCCATTTGTTTCTCTAAACAATTGATCCATTATTTGATTTGTTAAAAAATCGTTTGTTCCTTTTGAGTATCTTAAAATTGTCATAACGTTTACCTTTTATAAGTTAATACTATCTTTTTGGGGCTCCGGAATCCAAAAATAATTTTCATTTTCATCCTGTTATTTCCAAAGTTTATACCAACAGGTATTTTTACTGATTAATGACAGAAAAGCCCCTAAAACTTACGACAACATGTCTGTTTATTCATAAAACACAATGACATCTTGTCCTGTTTTTAGAATTACATGGATCGTCTTTCAATTTCTCTTGCAAGCCAAGCTTGGGTTGCATACTTTTACACAAAATTTAAAAAATGAGAATCGATATACTTACCGTTGTTCCAGAGCTGCTGGAAAGCCCACTTAATCACTCCATAATTCAGAGAGCAAAGGATAATGGCATTGCCGAGATCCATATCCACAACATTCGAGACTACTCTGAAGATAAGCACAAAAAGGTTGATGATTACGCATTTAGCGGTGGAGCGGGAATGGTTATGAGACTAGAGCCAATCGTTAAAGCAATTGAGTTTTTAACTGCTCAGAGAACCTATGACGAAATCATTTTCACCACACCCGATGGTGATCTTTACGATCAAAAAACAGCAAACACCTTATCGATAAAAGAAAACATCATGATCCTTTGCGGGCATTATAAAGGAATTGACCAGCGAATTCGTGATCATTTTATCACTAAAGAAATTTCGATTGGCGATTTTGTTTTAACCGGAGGAGAATTAGCAGCAGCCATTATTGCAGACAGCGTAATCCGGCTTATACCTGGTGCTATGGGCGATGAAACTTCTGCTCTCACGGATTCATTCCAGGACAATCTGCTTTCTCCGCCTCTCTACACTCGACCTGCAGAATTCAGAGGATGGAAGGTACCGGATATACTGATATCGGGAGACCACAAGAAAATTGAAAAATGGCAGGAAGAACAAGCCTACGAAAGGACAAGGCGATTGCGCCCAGACCTGTTAAAAGAATAAAAAAAAGAGACTCTATTGAGTCTCTTTTCACATACAATATACTAGTAATTTTCTCCTTTAATCTCAAAGTACGCCTGAGGATGCTCACATGCCGGACAATTCTTTGGTGCTTTTTTGCCTTCATGAACGTATCCACACTTTCTACAATACCACTTTTCATTTTCTTCTTTTTCGAAAACAGAATCCTCTTCCAAATTAGCCAATAGTTTCAAGTATCTCTCTTCGTGAACCTGCTCAACCTTAGCAATCAATTTAAAAGCAGAAGCTACTTTCTTGAAACCTTCCTCTTCTGCAATACGAGCAAATTCTGGATACAACTCTGTATATTCTTCATTTTCCCCATTTGCCGCTGCCTTTAAATTTTCAGCTGTAGTTCCCACTTTTCCTGCAGGATAAGAAGCTGTAATCTCCACATCTCCTCCTTCTAAAAAGCTAAAGAACCGTTTTGCATGCTGCATTTCCTGCTCTGCTGTTTCCAAAAACAAAGCAGAAATCTGCTCATACCCTTCCTTCTTAGCTTGCTTTGCAAAATAAGTGTATCTGCTTCTCGCCTGAGATTCACCAGCGAAAGCTTTCAATAAGTTCTTTTCAGTTTGAGTTCCTTTAATCGATTTTTCCATTGTTTCTATTTATTGAATATAGTTTCACTATACGAATATCTTGATTTTTAACAAGACACAATAAAGATTCCTGCTAAAACATCATAATTTATAATCAATAAAAAATAAGACTCCCCTAAACTTCAATTTTAGTCCGGTTCCAAACGAACCCAAATTAAAAATTCCACAAGCATAAACTTAATTAACCCATTCCCCTGAACATCATCAACAGTTAATCAATTTTAACCTTAAAAACACCTCACAATCGATTAAAATACTTTTTTTTCAACAACACCCCCTCATTTAAAACCTTTGCATTGATAAAAATGCATTTTTTTCAACAAACACCCCTTTTTAAAATAGCAATTGTAATTTTTTTTCATACTTTTGAAATCGAAACCCCATCATATTAGGGTTAGGATAGAAATTAGTTGATTCAAGCCAACACCACCCCCTTCAAAAGAGGGGGTGGGTTAGCAAAATTCATAAAACAATTAGAAACCACATTTTATTCATATTAACTATTTACCACATTTATTAATCTAAAATCTATTACTATGTTGAAAGCAAGAAAATTTTTCGCATTACTTATAGGTACTCTTGTAGTAACAGGAAGCCTGTTTGCACAGGAAGAATCAGGAAACGGAGAAATTTCGTTTGGAGCGGATTTAATGAACAGATATGTTTGGAGAGGAACTCAGTTTTCAACAGGCCCGGTAATCCAGCCTTCGGTTGAATACAGCAATGGTGGTTTCGCTCTTGGAGCTTGGGGATCTTACGCACAGAATGGTGCTGACGGAGCCGAAGCCGATCTTTATGCATCCTACACTTTTGCAGATGATCTATTCACTGCTACTGTTACTGACTATTTTTTCCCAACCGATGGAATTGCTGTTAACAACAGCTATTTTGATTACAAAAAAGCATCTACCGGACATATCATGGAAGCTACTTTAGCTTTTAACGGGAGTGACGGATTTCCAATTAGCATATTAGCTGCCATGAATTTCTGGGGTGCTGACCAAGATACAAATGGTGATCAGCAAAACTCACTTTATATTGAATTGGGCTATGGCTTTAAATATAAAGAAGTAGCTATTGATTTATTTGCAGGTTTTACTCCAATAGATGCAGACGAATCGAAAGGTGAGTCAGGCTTTTACGGAGATACTGCTGGTTTTGTAAACATGGGATTCACTGCATCAAAAGAAATTGCAATTACCGATAAATTCTCTTTACCAGTATCAGCTTCTGTTATCGCTAACCCGATGGCAGAAAATCTATTCCTTGTATTCGGAGTTTCGTTCTAACCACATAACCACACTAACCCAAAGTGAAGCTTCTTTGGAAGCTGGTAAAAAGGCAGTCAGATTTTCTGATTGCCTTTTTCTATTCTATTGTCCCATGCTAAATAGTAGTCAAGAAAAAATAATTCAATTAACTTTTCGAATTGCATTTCTTCATCAAAACTAAAAAAGCTGAATCAACAATTGATTCAGCCTTTTAAATATCCTATATTGCCCGTTACGGTATTCTCATAAACTTGTGCGACTGTAAGGAGATATTCCATTTTGGATTGTTCTTTACGTATTCTACAATTGGTTTTATATTGTGAACATACTGACTCCACTCCGACTGCAAATACAACAGGCAATCATCTCCTACATTTTTTGATAACTCCTCAGCCCATTCAAAATCTTTTTCTAAATCGAAAATAATAACTTTCAGCTCATTTGCTTTTTCATAAGAAGATGGTACAGGCAATTTATTTCTCTTAGGCGATAAACAAATCCAATCCCATTCCCCACTTATCTCGTATGCCCCAGAAGTTTCCAGGAAATTTTCAATATTGTGCTTCTTTAATTCAGTACACAGTGGTTCCAAGTTATACAGCGAAGGCTCTCCTCCTGTTACAACTACTGCTTTGGCAGGCGATTCAACAGCTTTTCGAACGACCTCTTCAACAGAAATCAGGCGATGTTCTGCAGGATTCCATGAAATCTTACTGTCGCACCACCGGCAACCGATATCACATCCTCCAATACGAATAAAATAAGCAGGCTTTCCTGTGTGATATCCTTCACCCTGTATGGTATAGAAATCCTCAACCAGAGGTAAATCTGTTCCTTTATCGAATATTTCTTTGTACTTGTCTTTCAAATCGTTCTTCTTAACCAATGATAAAATCCTAATTTTTGGTTGTTCAGTAAACCGGGATACAAAATTACACGCTTTTTAAGGATTTCAAAATCAAATAGGAATATTATTTAAACTGATTCTCGTTTACAATAAATGCTTTTAAATATATTCTTTAAAGACAAACACATTATGATGAGTTTAAATTTTTCCTTAATCTTACAAAAAATAACACACAATTATACTTACAGATCAAATCACACAATGAAAAACATTAAATTCTTACTTCTCTACCTGTTTATTTTCGCGTTTGCATCTTGTTCCAAAGACAGTAATTCGCCAGATAATCCTACTGACTTCACGCCAAAGGAATTGACCATTTTTTGTATAAATGATGCGCACGGTCAATTGGATAATTTCTCAAAAATTAAACAAATCGTTGATAAAGAGAGAGAATCAACCAATGTGATCGTAGTTTCCGGTGGTGATCTGTTTTCAGGAAATCCCACTGTTGACAATCATCCTGAAAAAGGATATCCAATGATTGATGTGATGAATAAAATTGGGTTTGATGTTGCCGTTTTGGGAAATCACGAGTTTGATTACGGGCCCGAAATTCTAAAAGACAGAATGGAACAGTCCAATTTTGCCTGGGTTTGTGCAAATGTGGACAAGGGAACTACAGATATTCCGGAGCCATTTGAATACAAAACCATTACCCAGGAAAATATCAAAATAACTTTCCTGGGTTTAATTGAAACCAATGGAAAAAAAGATGCAACAATCCCATCAACTCATCCTTGGAGAGTTAAACAATTTCATTTCGACCGGCCTGAAGACATTGTTTCTCTCTATTCAAACGTTAAAAATGAGGAAGAGTCAGATATATATATTGCTCTTAGCCACTTAGGATACAATGGCAATGACCAAATATTAGGAGATGTTCAGCTAGCCAACAAGTTTCCCTATTTCGATTTAATTATTGGAGGGCATAGTCATGATAAAATTAACACTAAAGTAAATGGAATACCTATTTATCAGGCTGGCAGCAATCTAAATTATCTTGGAAAGATATCAGTTACCATTATCAACAAAAAAATAGAATCAATTACCGACGAACTAATTAATTTAAACACATATCAAGAATATGATTCTGAATTAAAAACAACAATTGATGGATACAACAATCAAGACTATTTAACAGAAGTAATCGGGGTTTCAAAAAGAGATCATAATACAAGTATGGTTGGCTGTTTTTATACAGATGCATTACGAATTCAAATGGGTGTTGATGTTTGTTTTCAGAATACCGGCGGAATTCGGTCAAACTTAAACGAAGGCGATATCACCAAAAGAGAAATTTACGAAATTACTCCTTTTAGCAACGGAACGGTTATTTATGAAATGACGGTTCTTGGCATTAAAAAATTTCTGGCAGGAAGCGGATCAGGATTTTACTATTCAGGCATTCAGATTCAACAGGTTGATCAAGAAATTGAAATAAGAAATATGCAAGGGCAAAGATTATCTGATGACACAATACTAAAACTTGGACTAAACGATTACATTCCGGCAGTATATGACAAATACTTCCCTGAATCTGGCCAAGTTCAAAACATGACAGATGCAGAAACTGTGATTTCTTATCTGCAAAATATTAACAACCAAGTGGATTATCCTGTTTGCGACCGCTACTTTAGAATGAAATAATTGTTTTACAAACAATAAAATACAAAATGATCAAGGTAATAACTTTGGTCATTTTAGTTTTTCATCCACTGCTCGTACTCCACTTTATAAATTGATTGGGGCAATTTAGTTTGCTCTGTAGAGATGTACAAAGAGTCGTTTTCACCAAAAACAATACCTTCGGTTTGTGCTCCACCAAGAGGCCTCAGATCTATGCGCAAACTTTTCCCTCCAAAAAAGTCAGTGCCTTCAAATTCATAAAACAAAATTATATAACTTAGATAATCTTTATAACCAACCAACGCCAACAATTTTCCATCAGAACTGATATCAGCACCAGTAACCAACATATTTGCATTAAATTCAGCCTTTACCTTTAATTTCTGAACTTCAATATTTTTAGATGCCGAATACAATCTGGTTTTGTAATTGGCCCAGTTTTTTGTGAAAAAGAAAAGAGAATCACCATATGATAAAAAAGCTTCGCAGTCGAAATCATGTTTTTGTAAATGCCTGGTAAAATCCTCCTGATCAGCCCATTCTATTCCAATCATCTCAACCTCTGCTTTTGACAATTCAGAAGTTCCCAGGTCATCTTTTTTTAGTCTTAATACACGCAGATCTTTACGATTACCAAAATTATTGCCAAAATCCCCAATATAAATGTAGTTCTGATCTGCAGCCAAGTCCTCCCAATCAATGTTTTTAGCATTAGTGATTTCAAACTCTTTTTTAATTACTCCATCCCTATCATAGGCATATAACACTGGTTCACAATCACTATCATTGTTTATCCAAAACAAATTTTTGTACCACATCAAGCCCGACTGCTCATTTACCTTAGCCGACAGAGAATCAGAAACCAAAATGGGTTGGTAAACAATTGAAGCATTAGAAACTTTCAATTGTTCATTAATTGATTTGTTGGAACGACACGCCCCTAAAAACAGAAATGAAAATAAACTGGAATAGAATAAATATTTCACGATATAATTAATATTAGAACATAACAAATCTGTTCAAAATAAATGAATTCTCAAAATTAGAATTAACACCAACAATTCTCCCTCTCCTGTCAAGCGGTTAAAAACCTCCAAATTGATAACATTCTCTTAATAAACGTATTTTTCATTTTACAATAAGTTTACAAAATAATTATACTAAGCTAATCCTTACCCGTAAATCAAAACCTAGTTTTGAGTGTTTAAAAATCTATGGAAAAATATCTAATAAGCTCATCAATAAATTAAAATCTTAAAAATGAAAACATTATTTATTACTTTAAATCTCTTTGTCGTACTCTTATTTTCGGTCACAAGCACTATTGCCGAAAACAATGCAATTAACGTAAAAAGAACAGCGACAATAACCGGTCGTGTTATCGATTCTGAAGACTACCCATTACCAGGGGCAACATTAGTATTAAAAGAGACAAACCAAGGTGTTGCATCAGACAACAACGGAGTTTATCGCATCAACAATATCATCCCGGGAGAATACACTCTTAAGATTTCGTACATTGGTTATGAAAGTGTTGAGAAAAAAATAGTATTTGAAGAATCAACTACCCTAACCGAAAACTTTACTCTTTCGGAAGGTGTAGTATTGCAGGAAGTTGTGATTCAAGGACTACTGAAAGAACAATCACGTGCTTTAAATCAGCAAAAAAGCAACGTAAACATTACCAATATAGTTTCATCCGATCAGGTTGGACAGTTTCCTGATAATAATATCGGTGATGCTTTGAAAAGAATACCGGGTATTAACGTGGAGTACGATCAAGGAGAAGCCCGGTTTGGACACATTCGCGGTACTGCTTCAGAATACAATTCTGTCACCATTAATGGCGATCGTATCCCTTCTGCTGAAGCAGGAATCCGATCGGTACAGCTTGATCTTGTTCCTTCGGATATGATTCAGACTGTTGAGGTAAACAAAGTGATAACCCCGGATATGGAAGCTGATGCAATTGGTGGTTCGGTAAACCTGATCACCCGATCAAATCCATTTAAACAACAAATTTCTGCCCGTGTTGGAACCGGATATAATTTTTTAAGTGATGATCCTCAATTAATTCTTTCGGCTCTATATGGCAACCGCTTTAAAACAGGAACACAATCAAACCTAGGTATGGTATTCTCTGCCTCATACCAGGACAATCAACTGGGATCGGACAATATTGAAGCTGAGTGGGAAAAAGATGACAAGGGAGCCATCTACACATCCGATTTTCAGATTAGAACCTACTACGTTCAACGAATTCGTCAAAGCTATTCTTCTTCTTTTGATTACAATTTTAACCCAAATCACAAAATCGAATTCAAAGCCATTTATAATCACAGAAAAGACTGGGAAAACCGTTTTCGTTTGCAATACAAAGACATTGAGCAAAAGGATGGAAACTGGATTACGGAAGTTCGCCGCCAGACCAAAGGCGGAACCAATAAGAACCGCAGACTGGAAGATCAGCAGACAATGAACTTTGCTTTAAATGGAGAACACCACTTGGGAACTATTGAAATTGATTGGAAAGGCAGCTATTCCAAGGCTTCTGAAGATCGCCCCAATGAACGCTACATCACATTAAATGCTAAGAAAGTTGCGATTACACCTAATTTCTCGAATACTGAAAAACCAATGTTTTCTGTAAACGACCCTCAATTAGCAGATTTAAGCAGCGAATTTGGTTTAAAAGAACTTACAGAACAATTTCAATACACGGAGGATATTGATAAAAATTTAAAAGTTGATATCAAATTTCCAATCCTTAGCGGAAAAAACAAGAACTCTCTTCAAACTGGTTTCAGATTAAAAAGCAAGGAGAAAAACAGAGACAACAGCTTTAATGATATTGAGCCAAATGATGAAAACGGCTTTATAAGTAATGCCTTAAACAATCAGTATGATGCCAGTAAAAGTGATTTTATGGCTGGAAATTATGCTGCCGGACACTTTGCATCCAAACAGTTTCTTGGAGGATTAAATTTTGATAATCAGTATAACCAAACCCGAAATGTTGAAGAGGAAGCCGGTAACTTTGAAGCAAAAGAAGATGTTTACGCCGGATATGTTCGTTTGGATCAGGATTTTGGAAAAAAACTTAAAATGATTTTTGGTCTTCGTGCAGAACAAACAAAATTAAAATATTCCGGTAGAATTTTGGATATTCCTGCTGACGGTGATCCAACGATTAGTACTACTGCAAAAGAAAAGAACGACTATACCAATATTCTTCCCAGTGTAATTGCAAAATTGTCGCTATCCGAGAATACTAAACTAAAACTAGCCTGGACAAACTCTATTTCACGCCCGA
Organism: Labilibaculum manganireducens; assembly: GCF_002843385.1. Lineage (GTDB taxonomy): Bacteria > Bacteroidota > Bacteroidia > Bacteroidales > Marinifilaceae > Labilibaculum > Labilibaculum manganireducens. The sequence continues at coordinate 135,863 of NZ_MVDE01000006.1, read as the reverse complement.
AATACTACGATTTGGTTCCACACAGCAAAATTAAACAGGAAGATAATGAAATTGAAATAGGCAATCCTAAACTGGATCCAACCAACTCAATGAACTTTGATGTAATGGCTGAGCATTACTACTCAAATGTTGGATTACTTTCAGGTGGTTTCTTTTACAAATCGTTAAGTGATATTTCGAACACCATTGAACACAGAGATTTCAGCTACAGTGGGAAGACCTGGGATAAATTCTACCAACCTATTAATGTTGGTGATGCTGACCTTTATGGTTTTGAGTTTGCTTTTCAAAGACAATTGGATTTTCTACCAGGTTTCTTAAGTGATATGGGATTTTATGCCAACTATACCTACACTCATTCAAAAATGAAAAACGTGAATATTTCGGGTAGAGAAAATGAAGATTTATCGATAGTAGGAACACCGGAAAACAACGTTAATTTGTCTTTATTTTACGAAGGTAAAAAACTTAATGTACGTGTATCATTACAATATGCTGATGATTTTATTGATGAGTGGGGAGAATCTGCATTCTACGACAGTTACTATGATAAAGTAACACATATGGATGTAAGCGCTGGCTACAACATCAATTCCAATTTCAGCATTTTCGCATCGGTAAACAACATCTTAAACGAACCTTTACGCTACTACCAAGGAGACAAGAGTCACACCAAGCAAGCTGAATACTATGGCGCAAAAGCGAATATTGGTTTAAAAATGAATTTCTAAGCAAAAAAACAAGTTTTATTATGCATAAAAGACCAAATACAATAATTCTGCTAGGGATAACTGCATCACTCCTAATTGCCTGTTCATGCGATCGCTCAAGCGAAGGTTCGAGAAAAGCTTCTTTACTGATTGAAAAAGTTACTGAGGCAGACGGCGAAACGGATGCACTGAAAAATAGATTGGCAACCGAAGATGCTGCTGATGACCCTGCAATATGGGTAAACCCTGACTCTTCGGAACAAAGTAGAATTATAGGTACAGATAAAAAAGGCGGTTTAGCTGTATATGATTTAGATGGCAATGAACTGTTTTACTATGCTGATGGCAACATGAATAATGTTGACGTCCGCCAAAACATTAAAAATGGGCAGGATTCAATTGATATTGCAGCCTGTTCGAACCGAAGCTCAAACACTCTGGATTTCTACAGCATTGAAAAAGACGGTAGTTTACATCGATTTGAAAATGCCATTCCTGTTGAAATGAAAGATGAAGTTTATGGTTTTTGCCTGTCTAAAAGTCAGGATCAACTTTACGCCTTTGTGAACAGCACTTTTGGAAATATTGAACAATGGGAAATCATGCCGGAAGGCAAAAAGATTTCCGCGAAATTGGTTCGACGACTAAAACTTGCCAGTAAAACAGAAGGAATGGTTTCCGACGACGAGGCTGGTATACTTTTTATAGGAGAGGAAGCCAAAGGAATTTGGAAAATATCAATAGATCCAAACAGTACAAAAGGATTTGAGCTTCTTTCTCAGAGTACGGTAGATCAAAATGAAAACATTTATGAGGACATCGAAGGTTTGTGCATTTACAAGCAATCGAACGGATCCGGATACTTAATTGCCTCCAGTCAGGGAAACTATTCTTATGCTGTATTTGAAAGAAAAGCACCTCACAACTATTTAGGAAGTTTTAGAATTGGTGATGGGGTGATTGATGGTGCAGAAGAAACAGACGGTATTGAGGCCATTAATCTAAATCTCGGAGAAAAATTCCCGGAAGGAATGTTTGTTGTTCAGGATGGGTTTAATAAAAAGGATGAAAAATCAATTGCCCAAAACTTCAAAATGGTACGATGGGAAAAGATCGCAAATCTTTTCGAGCCAAAACTAAATATTGACACTCAATGCATTGCTGCTAAATAGCGGACTGTATAATCTAAAAAGAGCAGGCTTTAAAAGTCTGCTCTTATTTTTTTTTCTCCTTTATAGTTTTAGGATAAAGAAACTCATACAAAACCCGATACAAGACATATTTATCAATTGGTTTTGAAATATATCCCTTAAAACCTTTCTCTAATATCTTCTTTTCATCTTCTTTCAAAGCGTATGCCGTTTGTGCAATTATCGGAATATTTGGATTCATCTTTAATATCTGTTTTGATGCTTTATATCCATCCATGACAGGCATTTTAACGTCCATCAATATTAAATCAACATCTGTTTTATCTTCTATAATTTTTACAGCCTCCATTCCATTTTTTGCCCATATTACTTTTACTGAAGTTGGAGCCAAAATTTCTTCAATCAACAAATAATTAAATTCAATATCCTCAACAACAAGAATGGTCTCATTTCTTAATAAAGGTATCGGAAATCTCTTTTCAAAACCCTCTGTTTTTCTCTGTTGTGAATGAACCACATCTCTTAATCTAAAATAGAAAACCGACCCTTTTCCCTTTTCTGATTCAAGCCACAATTCACCATTCAGCAAATTCGAAATCTCTTTACAAATAGCCAAGCCTAAACCAACACCTGACTGCATGCCCAAACCGGTTTCGTCAACCTGTCGGAAAATATCGAAAATAATTTTTGTATGCTCCGGCAAAATACCAATTCCAGTATCCGACACATAGAAGGTAATATCCGATCCTTCAACCTGATATCCATACGTAATTATTCCTGATTCTGTGTACTTTATTGCATTATTCAAAAGATTGGTTATTAACTGTATCAATTTTGTTTTATCCGAATTCAAATACAAGTTGTCATCATCAGGAGTGCATTTTAACCGTATTGCCAGATTCGACTTATTGCTCTTATTTATTTCTGATTTTACATATTGTTGCAATGTTAAAAATAATTCAGACAAAGAAAAATCCTCTTTTTTAACTTTAGCCTCTTTTGTCTGAAGAAGTGATACATCGAATATCGATTCAATTATTTTCAACAAATGCTGCCCACTTAACTTGATGATCTCATTCCATTTCACAATTCTGTCAATTGCCGAATTTGAATTAACCAATCCACTAAATCCTATAATCGCATTTAAAGGGGTTCTTAATTCGTGAGACATAGATGCCAGAAATGCAGATTTCAATTGATCACTTTCTTCTGCCTTTTCTTTTGCAAATATGAGTTTTTGTTCAAATTTTCTCCGGCTAATTACTCCTGCTAATACGTCAGCAAAGGTATAGAGCAAGTTAATATCTTCCGAATCCCATTCTTTATCATGAAAAACAGAATCGAAACCTACAAAACCCAGTAAGGACTCATGTGACAAGATTGGAAGAACTAATAATGATTTAAGATCGGAATGAAAATTACCCAGCTTTTTCTGTATTTCTTTTGAAGAAAGTTTGGATAAAGGGAGATAAAGGTGCTTGCGTTGCTTAAATTTTTTAATCCACTGTTGAAAATCTTCTATTGACAAATTTTGTGAAATCTCTTTCATAGAAACAACACTTTCCCGACACCATTCGTGAGTATTATTTAATGAAATTCTATTTTCCTCAAACAAAAACACATAACTTCTATCTGTATTCGTAAATTCACTTATATTCTTTAATGCACGATTAATTAACTGATCTATATCGCTTAAAGAAGAGCCAATAAAATCAGCAGAAATATCAATTAGTAATTTTTCTATTTCCGTTTTATGCTTTAACCGAGCCTCTGATCCCTTTCGATAACTAACATCCCGAACAATAGATTGAATGAATCTGGTTCCATTTAAATCAATTAAATTAGAATTAATTACAACAGGAATAATTTCACCTGATTTGGTTAAATAATTCGTCTCAAAAGAGACTTTTCCTTCATTTCGCAAAGCCTCTCTTATGGCATTTATCTCACTGTCAAAATGTTCGTCTTTTAATCTTAAATTTACCAAAGTAAGTTTATAAAACTCATCCCGGGAATAACCATAACGCTTAATGGCAGCATCATTAACTTCAACAAATTTTTGAAAATTAAAATCATCCCATGGATGAACAAAAGCAGCATCGTTTAAAGAATTAAAAAGTATTCGAAACTTGTTTTCACTTTGTATTAAATTCTGCTCAGAAATCTTACTATCAGTAACATCAGCTATGTATCCTTCAATAAATAAAGGTCGGCTCTTTTGATCTTTTATAGTAATTCCCTGCTCAAACACCCATTTAAGAGTCCCGTCTTTACTAATGATTCTATACTCAATTGTAAATCTTTTATTTTTTGAACTTGCTTCATTAACGACTCGTGCAACAAAATCCCGATCTTCAGGATGTATTATATCATTATAAGCAACATGTGAATTATAATTTAATTCTTCGGGCGTATACCCAGTTAAGCTTAAACTTCCCTGACTAACGTACAACATAGTCCAGGACTCATCAGCCAAACACCTGTAAATCATACCCGTAAGATTACCCATTAAAGTTGATAACCGTCTGGTAGCCTCGATGGATTTACGCTGTAATTTTTTTTGCTCTGTTACATTTCTTACAATTGCGGTAATTTCTCTTTCACCGCTGCTGCTGATTCTGAACTCAAAATAACAAACTCCTCTACCTTCTATTCTAAGCCGATAATCAAAAACCTGCACTTTCCCGGTATCCAAGGCCGCCTCCATAGAATTCGCAAACTCACGAGTCAAATTCTCCTCAAATACTTTTCGGATATCCAAACCAACAATTGATTCCTCATTTCGGAATAAGCCTTTCTCCTCTCCATGAAGATCAATTACCTTTCCATCTCTTGATATTCTTAAAATTAAATCGGGAATTGTTTCCAGCAAGGCATTTGCTTTTGCCTCACTTTCTTTCAAACGTTTTTCTGCAGCTAACCTTTCTGTGATATCTTCAAATATGGTAAAGACTTCTTCGCTCAATCCCGTTTCCTTATTCATTAAAGGTGTTGCTGTAATACTAATCCAGATATAAGCTTGTTTTTGAGGATTATATACGCCAAGTATGGAATTAGTCACCTCTTTGCCTGTAGTCAGGGCAATTTTTGCAGGGTGTGTTTCCTTGGTCATTAAAGAACCATCTGCAAGGATGTTCTTTATTCTTGGTTCAAAGCTTTCAATGTTGAGTAAAAATTCCTTTTCAACACCTAATATTTTTGATGCGGAAGGGTTTGCATAAATTATCTTCCCGTCCTGATTTCGAATTAGTATTCCTTGATTTGTAGCATTATAAAGAAGATCAGCCCTGTTAACGATATTCTTTTTTCCGAGGCTTTCTGAGTAACAATCTCTTTCCTTATTCAATTCCTCAACCTGCTTTTCCAACTCAGCAATTCTTTCCTTGTATTCGGAAAGTATTCTTTCGAATGCATCAGAAGACATATGTTGATTGTTATCAGTCATGAATTAAGATATTGCCTAATAAAACCGAATTAGCTTATCACAAGTTACTAAAACAACATCAGGAATTTATTAGAAATAAGCATAAATTCTTTAGCTCAACAGTACCTATTATATATAATACTCAGATGTTTGTTTGATTTCCTTAATCAAAAATATACTATTCAGCACTCCTATGTTTTTAATTTTAGAAAGTTTATAACGTAAAAATTCATGATATTCCTCCAGACTTCCGACATGAATTTTAAGAATAAAATCGACCTGACCAACCGCATGATAACATTCCTGAACTTCTTGTAAATCCTGAATTTGTTCTTCGAATTCATCAATAAAAGCCTCATTATGATATCGCATGGAAACCTGACACATTACTGTAACGGCTTTACCTATTCTCATTTTATCAAGAATAGCCACATATTTTTTAATGAAGCCTTGATTCTCCAACCTCCTAATTCTCTCGTAAACAGGTGATACCGTAAGATTTAGCATCGACGCAATTTCCTTGGCCGTCTTCTTTGAATCATTCTGAAGTATTCTCAGAATTGTTTTATCCGTTTGATCTAAATTCTCCATATCAGAAAAAATTACTCCTTTTACAACGTTTGCACAATCACCTTTAGTAAAAAAAAGGTCTAAAACTTATATTTGCAACAATTATTACTTAATTATTTAATAAATATATGAAATAATACCGAAACATATTTACTTTGCTAGCAAATAGTACTAATACAAACATCAGATTTTTTGTAAATCGTTGATCTTAAAAATATAGGTTAACAGCCGAAGTAAAACAACAACAAACACACAACAACACACCTACAAACACTAATTCGAACGCCTCTTTTCCATCCGGAATCGAGGCGTTTTTCCATGTCCCAATTGATAGAAAGATCAGAATACAAAAAATGCGTTCTGAAAAGGACGCATTATAACCATTTTAATAATCTATTTCTTTAAATCGTAACCATCTGTAATTCCTTTTTCAACAGCCGGAATCCCATCTACCATCCATTCAGGAGCTGGTTTTCCTTTCAGATAATAGTCAAAAAACTGCATGGTTCTGATGGATAAATCCACTCTGTTTGGCCGCTTTTTTAGATTATGATCTTCATCGTTATAGGATAACAACCAACAAGGTTTTTGCAAACGCCGCATCGCTACAAACAATTCAATCCCCTGGTACCAAGGTACTGCGCCATCATGATCATTGTGCATCATTAGTAAGGGAGTTACAATTTTTGGCGCATAAAATATCGGCGAGTTCTCTATGTATTGCAATGTGCTGTTCCAAAGAGTTCCTCCAATACGACTTTGTGTGTGCTCGTACTGAAACATTCTGCTCATACCTGTTCCCCAACGAATTCCACCATAAGCTGATGTCATGTTGGATACGGGAGCCCCGGCCATTGCACATTTAAACAAATTTGTTCTTGTTACCAAATAAGCAATTTGATATCCGCCCCAGCTTTGACCTTGCAATCCAATATTTTTCTTATCGATAAAAGAATAACGATCCAGCATGCTCAGAGTTCCAGTTACAACAGCACTATATGCACATTCGCCAGGATATCCGACTTTATGATAGGTGATATCAGGCATAAATATCAGGTAATCATTACTCACACAATAGCTGGGATTGATAATTGACCAATTGGGTTGCGGCACGTGGTGACGATGCAATGCATCGGAACTTCTCTCATAAAAATAAACTAACATTGGATATTTTTTATTTGGATCGAAATTTTCAGGCTTGTACAATAAACCTTGCAATTCTTCACCATCACCCGAAGTCCATTTCACCAATTCAACATCTCCCCAAAGGTAATTTTTCTGCTGTGGATTCGCATCCGATACTTGTTTTGAATTTGTAAACCTCATGTTACCAGTCCACAAATTTGGATAATCTTTAAAAGTAGATCGTTTCCATATCAATTGGTTTGCTTTTTTTGCTTTCAAAGGACTATTGAAACCTGCATCCTCAAAAACCAATTCTTCGGGTTCTTCATCTTGCTGTAAGCGGTAAAAACCCGATTTTTTTGTGAACTCATGAAACGCACTCAAAAGAACCGGCTTTTTCAAATCAATAAATAGTTCCTCTTCATCCAATTTCACGTAATCGAAGCGAATCTTATTTCTACGACCAAAGCTATTGGTAATATTTTCAGAACCTTTCACTCCTGTCGGATCCAACTTCCAAAAATCATATCGATCACTAATAATTACATACTCATCTCCTTTTGTCCATCCCACTATTCCATATGGACTGGGATCACTCGGAGTATCATGAGTTTCATCGTAAAAATTAGCTTTTATCTTCTTTGTTAATGCCACCGTTTTGCGATTCTCAATCTGATACGAATACCAAATACTATCCTGAGTCTCGAACCAGATCAAGTACTTCTGAGCAGGGGAAATATTAACGCGTGAATTTTTCTTTTCCAGCACCATGTCTTTCTTTCCCGTTTTTGTGTCTACTACATAGTAATCGGAATACCAATCATCCCACGATGTCAATTGCTGATATGGCAATGATGAAGATCCAAGTGCTAATTTTGAATTTCCATCATCATACAATTTCACATCAGGTAAAGTTTCATTTCCCAACTGCAAAACTTTATTCTCCAATGGATTATATACGGCTAACCAAGTTCTTTTCTTCTCTTTTTCGGCTTGTACTTTCTGTTGAGGCTGCAACAAAGGATCTTTCCAGTTCCACACATCAACATGATATTTTTCCTCGTCAAGCAGAGTGTCTTTTGGCTCATCAATCGGTCTGGGAGCTACTCCAAAAAACAATTTCTCTCCATTTTTCGAGAAATATATTTCGCCATTCTCACTTACCGTCCAATCTTTCTGAATATCCTTACTTAAGGTATCCACCAAAACCTTTAGCTCATTAGGTTTTATATTTTGATAGTATAAAGCAAAAGTTTTATTCTTGAGAGTATCAGAAGAAAAAATAAAAGAAAGCTGATCACCATTAGGTGCTAAAGATGTTTTCTTTGCAATTCCTTCTTGTTCGAATACAGTTTTAACCTGCTCCTTATTAACAGTAAACCAATTCACCTTTGAGGTTTGAATACTATCCCCTTCAACCTGAACAAAAGAAACAGCATTTCCATTTTCAGATAAGGCATAATCGGAAACATCTTTGTATCGATAGTCTTTTCCCGACAGGAAATTTAAAATTACAAGCTCTCCTTTTTCAATTTTCTCTTTGTCCTTCACCCCCTTTTCACCTTTAGTTTTCTTTTCTGGCTTTTCAATCGAATCGTTAGCCAAAGAATCCTTTTTTTCCTTAGGCATTTTCAATAAAAAGGCCATCCAATTTCCTTTTTCCTTAGGCATCTTAAACGATTCCAATTCCGGAAATCGAAGAATGCTGTCTGCCATTAAATTCCAAATCCCCAATGAATCTTTTGGCAAATCCTTCTTTTCAATCTTCTTCACCTTTGCTTGCCGAATGGTATCAAACTGAGCTTTAATATTGAAACTTAAAATTTCACTTTCCGGCGAAAATATCGCCTGATATCCTCTGGCTACAGAATCCAACTTCCCCGTACTTACCTGATACAGGTAAAGATATCCATCTCCTTTCTGAGGATTCACTTCATAAGTGATCCATTCTCCGTTAGCAGATATCTGTTGATTTTTAAGGTTTTTCCAATGATCATAGTCGGCATGACTTAATGGAATTTTATTTGTTTGTGCCATTAAGCTGCCAATAAACAGACAAAACAATATGGCAAGTATTGATTTTTTCATTCCTAAATTTGTTGTGTTTGTATGTATTGTTTGTTTAGTATTCTCTTTTGCAGATGAACCAAGGATTTAAAAGGTCTTCCTTGTTGTATGAAATCTCAGCACCGGAGTTTAAATGCAAAACCTTTCCTCCTGAAGCCGATACAATTGCATGGCCTGCCGCAATATCCCATTCCATTGTAGGAGCATACCGTGGGTAAACATCAGCCTCTCCTTCTGCAATCATACACAGTTTTAAGGAGCTTCCCTTTGATATTAACTCAACATTACCGTGTTCCTCTTGCAGCTTCGAAATAAAATCTTTCGTTTCCTGATTCATGTGAGAACGAGATCCCACCACCCGAACAGACTTTCGATCCTGAGAAAGAGGCAGCGCTATGGAATGCCCGACTAATGAATCTAAATCACCAGACCAATCCACAATATCATCCATTCTAAATGCGCCCAATTCCTTATCGGAAAAATACAATTGCTTATAAACAGGTACATAAATAACACCCGCAATTGATGTTCCATTTTCAATTAAAGCAATGTTCACAGTAAATTCATCGTTCCTTTTTATGAATTCTTTCGTGCCATCGAGCGGATCAACGATCCAACAATATTCCCAGTTTTTTCTAATTTCGAAACCCAAATGTTCTCCCTCCTCACTTAAAACAGGTAAACCCAGCTCATCCAATATCGACACAATAGCTTGATGCGCCCTTTGATCAGCAATTGTCAACGGACTATTGTCCGATTTAATTTGAATCTCAAAGTCTTTGGAATTATAGACCTCCAATATCTCTTTTCCGGCTTTTAACGATGCAGTTACCGCCGCAAAAAGAAGTTCTTTTCTTTTACTAAAATTCATAGGTTTTTATACTTAACAATCCCTAAGGATTGTGAAATTATCAATTAATAAAAATAGATGTATGACAGTATCAATACAGTAACCAGCATATAAATAATGGTCAGAGGAAATCCTATTTTGAAGAAATCTTTAAAGGTATATCCTCCTGGTCCATATACCATTAAGTTGGTTTGATAACCAATTGGAGTCATGAAATTTGCTGCGGCTGCAAATGCTACAACCAATACAAATGGTTCCGGATTTAAATGAAGATTTAACGCTATTGTAAGCGAAATAGGAAATACAATAGCAACAGCAGCCTTATTGGTTATATAGGCAGCAAGTACCGATGTAATTAAATAAATTCCAAATAAAACACCGACTCTTCCTAACGGAATAAAGACTGAAATTAACAGGTCCGCAATGATCTCCGCCAATCCGGATTTTATCATGGCTGTGCCAAATGCCAAGGCAAGAGAAATAATTAAAGCCAGATTAAAATCAACCCTTGATGCAATATCTTTAGGATTAGAAATTTTCAAAGCCAGAATAACAATAATCATCACAATTAAAGTCATGAACAAAGGCACAATTTTTAGGGCTGACAAGACAACAGCCAACACCGTTCCTCCAAGCAGTAACCATATTTTATAAGCCTCCTGCTTTCTGAATTCTTTTACTTTCGATATAAAATAAAAATCCTGAACCAAATGAGAACGATCAACAAAATCGTCTCCTCCTAAAAGCAATAATACATCACCGGCACGAAGTTTTACTTCCCCAATTTTACCACTTACCCGACCTCCATTTCGGTGAATACCAATTACTGCAGCATCAAAATGGCCTCTAAAATTAGCCTCTTTAACTGTTTTGGATATCAAGGTTGAGTTATGAGAAATTACAATTTCAACAACCTCAATATGCTTTTTATGAGTCAGCATCCCAACCGTAGGAAGCGTTAATCCTGAATTGGGAAGCACCAAATCGGCAATGGTTTCGGTATCGCCTGCGAACAATAAACGATCACCTTCTTCCAGTCTGTATTCATGCGAAACTGCAGCAATTCTAACATCACCCCGGTTGATCTGAAAAAGGTAAAGACCTTTCAAATTTCTTAAATCAGCCTCTTCAATTGATTTTCCAATTAAACCGGAATTGGATTTAACATGCGCTTCAACAATATACTTTCGCGAATTTTCCGAAAATTCACCCAACACATCCTCTTTCTCAGGCAACCATTTCTTACTTACCAATAAAAGGTAAATCGACCCAATAAGCATCATTGGAATTCCAACATATGCAAAACTAAACATATCGAGAGAACCCAATGCAGGTATAATTTTCTGATCGATAACCATACCATTGACAATCAGGTTTGTGGATGTGCCAATTAGAGTTATACATCCTCCCAATATAGCTGCGTATGATAATGGAATTAATAATTTCGATGGAGAAATATTATTGCGCTTGCTCCAATTATGCACATATGGCATCATAACAGCAACAAGAGGTGTATTATTTAAAAAAGCTGAAAAAGCTCCCACCAGAAATATCATGCGTGCCATGAATTGCCGATAAGTAGTGGCTTTTTGAAATACCTTATCAAATAGAGTTTCAACAATACCCAAATCCCTGATAATATCTCCAATCAACAAGAGCATTAAAATGACAAAAACCTGATCATTGGCAAATCCACCAAGTATCTCTGAAGGAGTAAGAATCCCAAAAATCCCAAGAACAACAACTCCAATCAGGAAAGTAAAAGCAGGCCCAACCCATTCTTTATAGAATGATATCAGAATAAAAACCAACACGATTAATACAACGATCGCATCAAATGAGAGCATAAATAAGGTTTTTGGATTGAGTTTAAGGTACGAAGATACAAAAATACTGTAAGCTGAAAGCTCATTTTTCAATCCTTTGCACGTCTGAATTATTAAACTGTTCAATTTTTTGTTCATAAACCTTTAAGCCACCCAACTAAAAGTTATCAAAACCATTAAATTTGTAAGGCTTACAAACAAATCAAACATGAATAATTACCAAACAGGCTCCTTTGAGAAACAATTTCACAACAATACAATCACGATTCATTACAAGCAGCTTAACCTCAAAACAAGTGAAATTCTTTCCTATCTAAATCCGAAAGAATTTAACATTTATTGTAAAAACGGCTGTCCAAATCATTCTCAAAAATGGACTTGTCCACCAAACTGTCCAACTTTTGAAAATTATTCCAAAGATTATTCTGTTGTATCTCTTTACTTATTTTACACCTCTCCTCATCAATTTGAAAATAATGATAACAAAGCCCTGTACTCTTACAATTTCATTAAAGAAGAACTGCAAACCTATCTTCGAAAAATTGAGCCGGCGAATGGAAAAATGATTGCTGCAAATAGTTGTGAGCTTTGCTCTACCTGTGGGCTTGCTTTGGGAAAGGAATGTCATATCCCGGAAAAAATGCGTTACAATTTGGTCGCCTTTGGTTTTAACGTAAGCAAAATAATGACCGATCTGTTTCAACACGAACTACAATGGGCTTCGAAAGATCAAATACCTGATTTTGTAAGCAGTGTTGGAGCCATATTAAAAAAATAACTCCGGCAAATTAGTTGCCCGGAGTTTTTTTGCATGATTTTTATTTATTAGACAATTACACTTTTAATCTTTCTTTAAAAGGCAAAAAAGTCATGAAGTCGGCATGGTGAACAATGTAGGCTTCGGTGCTTCTTTTCACCATATTTCCTTCTCCTGCATGGGTTGCAATAATGTGGCAAACCTCGGGTGGAATACCACACTCCTCAGCCAATGAAACCCCTGAAAAAGGATGACGGATGTATTTTCCATATGTGCCCTGAACTGCATTATCGTCCTCATCCAAAATATATTCCAACAACTTACCTACGTCACAAAGTATGGCTCCGGAAAGTAAAACATCCATATCCACAGGCAACTCGTCTTTAAAAAAGGAATTCATTTTTTCGCCGCTTTCTTTTGCTATATGAACTACGCATTGCTTGTGATCCATAAAACTCACTTTAAAATCAGGTCCACATAAAAGTGTAAAAGGAATTCGTTGCAGATCTTCATCGGACAGTACACTTCTTTCCAAAGCAATCTCCCATACTTTAGTCGTTTTTTCTCTTAGCACCTCATCTTCAATCCAATTGAGTTCGGGCCACAATTCCTTAACTATTTTTCTCATATTCATAATCAGGATTGTTGGAATATTTCGTTTTTAACTTTTCGATAATTACATCTGCCATTTGCTGAGTGGATGCAGCACCATTAGCAAGCACATCTGCACTGCCTGTCATCTTCATCATATCGTAGGTTTGTACCTTTCCTTCTTCAATTACTTCGGCAACCGCTTTTCTAATTCTTGCAGCTACTTCCTTTTCTTCCAGATACTCCAACATCATACAAGCTGATTCTACCATTGCAATAGGATTTACTATGGAAACCGGATAATCGGCATATTTGGGAGCAGAACCATGAGTTGGCTCGAACACAGCAATTCCTTCATCAGACATTTGTGCACTGCAGGCAAAGCCTAAACCTCCAATAAGCCCGGCAAATCCATCAGACACAATATCTCCAAACATATTGCCCGCCACAATCACTCCGTAATTTTCAGGATTTTTGGTCAGCCACATCATTTGAGCATCAATGTTTGTGTTCCAAAGTTCAATTTCAGGGAATTTTTTCTTCTGGATTTCCTGTGCCAGCTTAAACATCATTCCTGAAGTCTCGCGAATAACATTTGGCTTTTCGCAAAGCGTAACCGATTTATATCCATTCTTTTTGGCGTACCCGAAAGCTGCCATTAAAATTCTGGTGGTACCGGTTCTCGTGAAAATTCTTGTGGAAATGGATAAATCTTCCCTTGGTACACTGCCAAAATTCTTCACAAATTTAGGATGTGAAGTTAGTGCTGCATAAACAATATTATCTGGATTTGACCATTCTACCCCGCCGTACAAACCTTCTGTGTTCTGTCTGAAAATTACGACATCAACTATTGGTTCTTCAATTGCCCCTCCTTTGCCTCTGCGGATAAAATTTAACGGATTTCCTTTATAGGTTTTGCAGGGACGAATGCAGATATCGAGGTTGAAGTACTGCCGTAAACCAACAATTGGACTTGAGTACACCAATCCTTTATTTTGCAAAGCCGGAGCCAATTCATTCGCTGCATCATCCTTTGGTTTGGACGTTATGGCACCAAACAATCCTATTTTATGTTTTTTTAGCAGTTCAATCGTTCGCTTAGGAAGAGGATTCCCTTCCTTACACCAAAATTCCCAGCCGATATCACCTTCTTCGTAATCTGCTTCAAATCCTGCAGAATTTAAGATCCTAATGGTTTCGTTAAGTACAACTTTGCCTATTCCATCACCGGGCATAGCAACAATAGTTCTCCTGGTCATAAGTTTCTGTTTTGTAAGTTTATACCAAATTAACATCAAAAAATACCTCATAAAATGTTTCTTTTTAGCTATATCTTCGTTAAAAAAGATGCATCGTAACATGGCTATGCTTTACTTTTTGCCTCGATACAGCTAAAATTTAATTCATTTTAATTAAAGTCTATTTTGAAATTAAATTGTATTAGTGTGATATATCATCTTAAATATACCAAATTACAAACATTTATCTTATGAGGAAAATCAGTGTTTATTTTAACAAAAAAAAGCCCCTAAAGGAGCTCTATATCAATAACAAAATTAATCTTTAGTTAGGATTTCGAATCGAAACAGGAACTATAATACTTAAAAGCCGATCATTTTGATACGTGGTTTTTTCCACTGCCACAATAGAAATGTTCTTTTCAATATTAAAACCTTTAGAAATAGGAATTCTTAATTCGCCTACTCCTGCAATGGTTTTCAATTCTGCAAGACCTCGGGTACCAATTGGAAAAAATTTCCCATCGATTAATTTACCCTGATAAAATTGTACTTTATTCCGCCCATTGCTCAACCGGAATTTAAGAACATATTCCTCCTTTGTTTTTAAAAGATCAATCTTCTCCACTTTAATGTAAGGTTCCGACTTCTCCTTCCCTGTCTTGGCATACTCTTTCAAGCCCACACCAAGCATATCATTTTTGTATAAAAGTTCAGATTTTAATTTCCCGTTTTCCCAGAATTTCTTCTGAAATCCATTCTTTTTACCTTTCACGTAATTGGTTTCCCGATAAACCTTTCCATCCTTATAATACCACAAAACAACACCATGTTTCATCCCATCAACATAGGGAATATCATACTGTTTCTCGCCGGTTTTATAAAAGGTTTCACTGACACCAACTTTTTTATTGTCTTTATACTCAACAAAGGATTTCAATTCTCCAGTCCCAAAATAATACTTTTTGATTCCATTTTTCACGTTTGACTTAACAGTGTCCTTTGTTTCAATCATCTTACTATCTGCTTGTTCTTTCGATTTCCCCGACAGTAAATCACAGGAATTAAGTAGGAGTAAAACGCTTATCAGCAATACAATATTTTTCATCGATATTTTTTTTTGACTGTGCAAAGTAACAAGATTTCAATTTGGAAGCAATAATAATTATACTTCCTCTATTTCAGACAGTTTTCCATAGAGAACAAATGCTTTCACCTTTTCGAATCCAAGTTGTTGAATCAATTTCTTGTAAGCTAAAACCTGCTTTTTGTGAATATTCTCCTTATTCTTTCCGAACTTAAAATCGATAACAACCGCCTCTTTTCCTTTATAAATAACTCTGTCTGGCCGCAGCACTTCCCCTTTTCCCAAAAGAATATCTCTCTCGTTAACCACCGTCCAATCTTTCGAAAACCATTCAGAAACAATTGAGTCATTCAATAACTCTTTAGCAAAAAGTGAAACTTCCTGAGCTTGAATCTGATCCAGTTTCCCTTCAAATTGCAATTGACTCACCGCTTTGTTAACATCCTCTTTGTATTCTATCAGTTGAAACAGCTGATGCAGAATATTTCCTCTGCTTACCGGAGAAAAGGTCTCAACCGATTCTGCTTCCGAGAAATCAAAATAATCTGCCGAATGCGCCCGTAACTTTAACCGGTCATCGAGCAAAGAAGCAGGATACCCGCTCCTCTTCTCTTTTGTTTTTTGAAGCCCTTCGGAAACTCTGACTTTCAATTCTCCCAATTCGAAATATTTACCTTCCTTGTTCCAATTCTGAGCTAAAGACACA
Organism: Labilibaculum manganireducens; assembly: GCF_002843385.1. Lineage (GTDB taxonomy): Bacteria > Bacteroidota > Bacteroidia > Bacteroidales > Marinifilaceae > Labilibaculum > Labilibaculum manganireducens. The sequence continues at coordinate 119,758 of NZ_MVDE01000006.1, read as the reverse complement.
ATTTTATTTCCATTAAAATCAGAAGAATAGTTGTCTGAGTTTTCGAAGATGAACAAAAGCAAGTCTGAAATATTTCTCAAATCCCTCTTGGCCGAAAGTGGTGAATAACTGATAAAAACCTCTTCGGCTCTGGTTTGGGCAACATACAAAAGATTCAGATTATCAATGTATGACTGCAATTTTTCAGTGAAATATTCCTGATAATAGATGGTTTCCTTCAAACTGCTGCTATATCGAACAGGAAGTACATCCAAAACATTAAAACCTTCTACTTTAGGCTGACACCAAAGTATGTTTGTGTGCCGTGCATTGTCAAGATCCCAATTGCAGAATGGCAAAATCACCACCTTGAACTCCAAACCTTTCGACTTATGAATCGTCATGATTCGGATTGCATCCTGTTGGTCTGAAACCGAAATCACCTCCTTGTCTTTTCGTTCTGCCCAATAATCCACAAAAGAATTCAAATCCGGAGCATCTGTCTTTGTAAATCCCAACACCAGATCCTGAAAAGCCTCTAAAAACGGAAAGTCCTGAGCACGCTCATTCAGTTTGAAAATGTGAATTAATTTCTCAACCAAATCATACAAAGCCTGCCTTTTTAAAGCAGGAATATTGGCCGTAAATTCATCGGGGAAAATAGATTCAAATGTATTTTCATCTTTAGAAACTGTGTACAATTTATCCTTATCTTCCTGTTGCTGATTTTGAATGTAAACCTGATATTCCTGCTTTAAAAACCCAAGATTTATTTTATCATCAAGATATACAAAGCAGGTCAGTAAATGAGTCAGAAAACTAATTACAGATGAGTTCTTTAAATAGAGTGAATCGTTTGAGATCACATCGTAATTGACACCTTCTTTCGCATTTTCGCTTGCGCGATACGCCATTAAAGTATCAGCTATCAAACCACCTTCTTTTCCATTTCGAACCAATATGGAAATGTCTCTTGCCTGATAACCCATTTCCTGAAATTGCTCAATTTTTAACGGCAAATCTTCCAGCACCTTCTCAATCCAGTCTGAATCAGTCTCTTTTTCAATAAAATGGGCTTTTACGTATCCAGAAAATTTGTCTTTACTTTCCGGGAAGTGCTGATAAACGTCCTGATAAGCTCCTGTAATTTTCTCCTGCTCCTCTGCTAATCCTTCCGAAATATCGGTTGGAATAGAGGCATTGTATTCATTCTGCAAAATCTGCGCTCCAAGCGCAAACACCGAATTATTATAGTTGATCACATTTTTAGAGCTTCGCCAGTTGTAATTCAGGGTCATGCCATTCACACCAAAACCTTGAAAATCCTGATCCAATTGTTCCGATAAGATTTTCCAGTCACCATTCCGCCATCTGTAAATGGATTGTTTTACATCTCCAACAACCAGAGAGTGATTCCCTTCGGCCAAAGAATTTGTCACCAATGGTTTGAAACTCTCCCACTGCATCGACGATGTATCCTGAAACTCATCAATCATGAAATGCTTGTAAACATTCCCGATTTTCTCATATATAAAAGGCGTGTCATTATCTCCAATAATGCTTCGAAGCAAACGACTCGCATCCGACAGAAGAAAGATGTTTTCGCTCTCGGAAAACTCCTGAATTTTTTTAGACAAGTCTGTTAATATGCCCAAAGTATAAATATAACTCAAGGTTTTATCCGTTGATTTATACAACATCGACTGCTCATCGTAATGATTAACAGCCTTTTTCAGCAAATCATTCAAGCCTGCATTACAAGCCTCTCCAACAGCTTGTTTCGTTGAAGAACTTGCTTTTCCTGTTGTCCATTTTTCAGGAGTATCAACAGCTGATCTGGCTCTGATTCCCGGCTCCATCTTTCCTCCGTCTCCTAAACCCGATAAATAACCTGCAACACCCGATTTTCCGTATGCAAACTCAGTAATATCCAAAGCATGTTGAGCCAAAATCCGTCTTGTTTCCTCTCCTATTTTATTGAAAAAGCCTTCAAAATCATCTTTTATCTCCTTTAGGATTTTACGATAGGAACTCAGGAAATTTTTATCAGAAAGTTTGTCAATTAATTTATCAGAGAAATTTTTAAAATCTTCTTTGAAAACTTCATTGCCAACGTCTAAAATTTCCTGTTTAAAATTCCAGTTTTTTCCTTCTCTGATTTTCGATTCTGCAAAATCGGTTAGCCATGATCTTAACTGCGGATCCTTATCTACATCAGTAAAAAGCAAATCAGCAGCCTCATTCAATACCCTTCGTTGGTCCAGTTCAATATTATAACCCATTTGCAGGCCAATTTCGCGGGTGAAGGAACGAACCACTTTCTGGAAAAAACTATCAATGGTAGTGACCGAAAACCTGGAATAATCGTGAAGAAGTCTGTTTAAAATTTCTTTTGCTCTGGAAACCAATTCAACAGAATTCAGATTGTGCTTTTCTTTTAATTCTTTGGCATAAGGCGAATCATCAGATTGTGACAAAAGATAAATTTCTTTTACAATTCTAGACTTCATCTCATCTGTAGCCTTGTTGGTAAAGGTAACAGCAAGAATACTTTTATAATTTAAAGGATCTTCAAAAACCAAATTTAGATACTCTTTGGTAAGCGTATAGGTCTTTCCTGACCCTGCAGAAGCTCGATATATGGAAAGTTCGGACATATTTTAATCTTTATTTAATCCGAAAATAGCAATAATAATTATGAGGTGGGAAGCAATGCAAAAATAAAATGATCATTTAACTCCAAACCATCTTGCAATTCTAAATAATAAACAAATGCAACATTATTTACAGTTAACCTAATAACAAATACAGTTTAATTTAAAACAACATTAAAAACATCAGGTGAAAACTTAAACATGCCAATTTATATGCAAAACAAAAGCCTTATCTATCACAAACTAAAAAGTAACATAAAAATATAATTACATAGAAATACAACAATATATTCGTTCATCATAACAAACAACTATTGACATCGTCTTTTATTTTTCCTAACTTCTGCTTTATTATCAAAATATTCACTATAATCCAATAATTATGAAAAAAATCTTTACTCTTCTTCTTTGTTGTATTTTTATTCTTTCCTCTGGATATTCCCAAAAACGGGAAATAGACAATGATGGAAAATACAAAGGAATTATCAGGATAAAATTCTCTCCCAAATCCGATAAAAAGGTAAACGAGTTACACCAGCTTCTTATAAACAGAAGTCAGTCAAAAACAAAAAGCACTGAAGAATTTGTTCGCACCAACATCGCGAATCTTGACAAAGTAAACCAACAGTTTAAGGCAAATAAAATGCGTCGTGTGTTTCGTGATGCTGGTAAATTTGAGGCTAAACATAAAGAATTTGGCCTGCACCTTTGGTACGAAGTGGAATTTAATACGTCAACTCCGGTATCCCAACTCATAAAATCTTATCAGAATGTTGCTGAGATTTCGATGGCTGAAGGAATTAATGCAACCAAACAAATTGAAGGTGTTAAACTTCCAGAACGTAATAATACTCCTGTCCCAACTACTCTTCCTTCAGGAACCAATGATCCCCGTTTTGTTGATCAGTGGCATTACGAAAATACAGGCCAGAACAATGGAACTCCAGGTGCCGATATCAGTTTACTGGATGCCTGGCAGGTAGAGACAGGAAATCCGAACGTTATTGTAGCAATTGAAGATGGTGGTGTCGATTATGACCATGAAGATTTAGCCGCAAATATGTGGATAAACCCTGGTGAAATTGCCGGCAATGGTATTGACGATGACAACAATGGATATGTTGATGATATCTATGGATATAACTTTGCTGACAATACCGGTGACATTTACGTAGGTGATCACGGAACTCACGTTGCCGGAACGGTTGCAGCGGTATCCAACAACGGAATTGGAGTTAGCGGTATTGCAGGCGGAAGCGGAAACAATGACGGTGTAAAATTAATGTCATGTAATGTTTTTAGTGCCTCAAGCGGTGGTTTTGCTGAAGCATACTCTTATGCGGCAGATAATGGAGCAGTTATTTCGCAGAACAGTTGGAGCTATACTTCCCCTTATCAATACGACCAGGCTGTTCTTGATGGTATTGACTATTTTATTGCCAATGCAGGTGGTGCAAATGCTCCGATGAACGGCGGTATTGTAATTTTTGCTGCAGGTAATGACAACTCTCAGAGCAGATACTATCCTGCCTACTACAGCAATGTACTTGCAGTTGCTTCTACCAATAAAAATGATGTGAAAGCGTACTATTCCAATTACGGAACATGGGTTGATATTGCAGCTCCCGGTGGAGAGCTGGAAACAACTAATGAGGATCCTACGGCTGTTCTTAGTACTTTTCCCAATGACAATTACGGAGTATTCCAGGGAACTTCAATGGCTTGCCCACATGTATCAGGTGTTGCAGCTCTTGTTGTTTCAAAATATGCAGGAAACATTACTCCTGCCGAATTACGTGCCAAATTAGTGGACAACACTGACCCCATTGACGATTTAAATACTAGTTACGCCGGTAAACTTGGCAGTGGCAGACTAAATGCCTACAAGGCACTTACCGATGATAATTTACCATCTGTTCCTTCTGGTTTAGCCGCCTCGAACGTAACTCAAACCAGCTTTACTATTGGATGGAATGCCGTTAGTGGTGCTGTTAGTTACGATGTTCAAATAAGAGAACAAGGCGGTACATGGCAAACTATTAATACATCACAAATTACCTATGACTATTCCGGGGCTGTTGCCGAAACTACTTACGAATTTCAAGTAAGAGCGAACAATGACGCAGGATCAAGCGGTTATTCTGCAATTGCTTCTGTAGTAACCGAAGCTGCACCAACTGTACCCGTGGCTCCGGTAAATCTTACTGCAACTAATATTACCTATAATTCATTTACCATTAGCTGGGATCTTGTAACAGATGCAACAGATTACGATCTTGATGTAAGACCTGTTGGCGGAACGTGGACTACGGTAAATTTAAACAACCCAAATTACGATTATACCGGACTTAATCCAGAAACAACTTATGAATTTCAGGTGAGAGCAAATAATTCCATTGGTTCAAGTGTTAATTCAAATTTGGTATCTGCAACTACCCTTGCTGCACCAACTGCTCCAAATGTTCCAATGAATTTAACTGCCTCAGACATTTCATATAATTCATTCACCATTACATGGGATGTTACTGTTGGTGCTGTTGATTACGATTTAAATGTAAGACCTGCGGGTGGAACATGGAGTACAATAAACTTAAGTACAACAAGCTATAATTACTCAGGTCTGGATGCTGAAACAAACTACGAGTTTCAAGTGAGAGCAAACAATTCTGTTGGTTCCAGTGATTATTCAAACATAGAAACCGCAACTACTCTTGCTGCTCCTTCGGCACCAGCAACACCAATTAATTTGGCAGCTTCAAACATTACCTATGATTCTTTCACCATTACCTGGGATGTTACTGCTGAAGCTGTTGATTATGATTTAAATGTAAGACCTGCCGGCGGAACATGGAGTACGATAAATTTAAGCACAACCACTTACAATTATACCGGACTAAATGCTGAAACCAACTATGAGTTTCAGGTAAGAGCAAACAATTCGATTGGATCAAGTGATTATTCAGGTATTGAGAATGCAACTACTTTGGCTGCGCCAACTGCCCCCACAGCTCCGGAAAATGTGACTGCATCAAACATTACCTACAGCTCATTTACAATTAGTTGGGATGCAGTTACCGATGCTGATGATTACGATTTGGATATTCGTGAAACAGGTGGTACATGGTCAAGCTTCAATACAAGCTTAACCACATATAATTACACCTCTGCCCTGGCTTCAACCAGCTACGAATTTCGGATTCGATCGAATAATGAAATCGGCTCTGGTGATTATTCCAGTATTGAATCATTAACAACGGATCAGATTCCGGTACCGGAAATACCAACAGGATTAGTGGCATCGAATATTACGTCTAATTCCTTTAATTTAAGCTGGAACAGCATCGAATTTGCAGACAATTACGATCTTCAAATAAGAGAACAAGGTGGTAACTGGGAGCTTTTCACCACATCGGCAACAAGTTTCGACTATTCAAGCGCAATGGCCGAAACGACCTACGAATATCAGGTTCTTGCCAGTAACAGTTCCGGATCAAGTGCTTATACTTCAATACAATCATTAACTACACTTGCCGAATCAACCACGCCTGATTATTGCGAATCCTACGGGCAAGCTACCCGCTATGAATACATCGATTTGGTAGAACTGGCAAATATGAACAATCCATCAGGTGATGACGGCGGTTACGGTAACTATACCAATATGACTGCAAGTGTAAAGCCAGGAAACAGCTATACCCTAAATTTCTCTCTGGGATACAAATCGAGGTCTTATACTGCAAACTGGAGAATATATATTGATTTTAACCGTGATGGTGAGTTTACCAGTAATGAAATAGTAGTTTCAGGCTATACTGCCAGTGCAGGAATTTCATCTTCCAACATAACAATTCCTGCGAATGCCGCAATTGGAAAAACCAGGATGAGAGTTATGCTAAAACACAGAAGAGCTGCGAAATCCGGATGTGAAATATTCAGTCAGGGAGAAGTTGAGGATTATACCGTAGACATAAGCAACACGGCTCCTGCCCTGGCAACTAAATCTTCTGGTTTAGCCTTTGGCAATCTGCTAAGTGAAACTCCTCCTGTCGAAGAATTGAAGCTGTATCCAAATCCCGCTAAGGATTTTGTAACCCTTTACATTCAAGGCAATATTCAATCAAAAGTCAGAATAAGCTCCTTAACAGGAAAAACGATTCAAATTCTAAGTCTTGATCAGGAAAGCAATACAATTGATATTTCAAATTTACCTTCAGGAATGTATTTTATCTCTGTTGAAGATGGTGATGAAATTATCTCTAAAAAATTAATCAAACTATAAATCCACTTATATTTTCATTTTCGAGGACAGGTTTAAAAGCCTGTCCTTTTTTTTTACCCACAAAACAATGTAACAAATTAATTATCATACACGTAACAGCTATTACATCTTCTAAATAACTGACTCTCTCATTACTGTGATTTTATCTGTTTGATCTCTTAATTAGTTTCGTCATGAAAAAAATCATCTGTTTATTATTCATTCTTAGCATTGTTTATGGGTGTTCAACATATTCCGCATTCAAAACTCCTGTTCCTGTTCAGGATAACGAAAATGAAATTGCCGTAACGGATAGTGTAGAGTACGAATTACTTATTTTAGATACAGGATTTGAATCGTGGTTTGCAACCAGAAACATGATGGCAACTGCACATACAAATAACTATTACAAAAACTGGAATCAGATTTACGTTTTGGAATGGAATCAGCAATACATGCAAGGAAATCCTCGTATAGATAATTATATAGAGTATGATCCTTTGGAAGATTATGGTTTGGAAATTAATTACAAGCTGTACAATTACTTTCAGTTTGTAGAAGAAAAAACCGGCATATCATTAGTTCGCCGATAAGAAAAGCGGAAGAATCCAAATAATGATTCTTCCGCTTTTTACTCATTTAAGAAATGTACTCCCTAATAATAGTTCTGCTTAAAATTTGTAGGCCAATCCGATTCCAATAATTTCCTTGAACTGAATTTTTGGACCTTTGTTTACGCCATCCTTATTCACATATTCAACATCATCATCGTAAACCAAAGAAGTATTAACTGTTGCTGTTAAAAAATCATTCACCTTCATGTTAATCATCACATCCCATAAAACATCAACATTTCCAAAGTCTTGAGAATAATTTGTAAATAAACCCAAGGTACTCTTCAAATTTACATTTTCAACCAAATCCTTATTCAATGCCAACTTGGTAAACGCACCAAACTCTCCTCTGAATTTATCGCCCGGGTCAACACCAAAAGCCCCGGCAGCAGATAATTCATCATCATTAACAATTGTCATTTTACCAGTAACAGGAGAAATATAAGCCGAAAAAACATCACTTGGTTTGTAATCCATACCTAAAGAAAGAGTAATATATGCCGGAGCCAAAAAGTTGGATACTTTCACATCTGGTTCTCCTTCGGTATTCGAATAATTGTAGCCCTTTGCAAATTGAGTTTTAAAATCCAACAAGGCACTGTAATACCATTCACCGCCATTCTTATGACCGTATTTGGTTGTGAAATCAATTTTATCAATGCTTTTGCGCATACCTTGGTCGCCTTGCTTAACCATACCGTATTCAAGGTTTAATGTATTTTCCCAACTGTTCTTTCCTTTATTGTAATTTGAGAATAAGTTTAACTGAGCATTCGTTGAGATTGCATTATCTCCACCTCCTGACCAATTTGTTAGCGATGTTTGAGAAAATGTTAGTGATGCCATACCTCCCTTTTTCCAATATGAGGTATCTTGTTTTTCCTGTGCGGAAACAAATATAGCCATGCAAAGCAATAGCATTAAAACTCCTGATTTTTTCATTTTTTATAAATTTTTAATATTTCAATAGTCATGGATCATTTATTTAATCCAACTCAAAACTAAATCGAAGTTAATTCATTTTTACTTTCAAAAAAAATACATAACAAAATTTAGGTGTTAAATTACAGGCAATTCGTCAGGCACAATTGGCACTAAGCCAAAAATTGAATACTTTTACATCTTGAAAAACAAGGATTTATTAGTGATGAAGAAAAAAGTTGTTATCGGATTATCGGGTGGAGTGGATTCCAGTGTTGCTGCGCATTTATTAATTGAGCAGGGATATGAGGTGGAAGCACTTTTTATGCAGAACTGGAACGATACGGTTGGATTAAAATCCGAAGAATGCCCATTTGAGGAAGATGTACTGTTTGCTCAAATGGTAGCCAAAAAATTGGGAATCCCATTTCATTTTGTGGATTTAAGTGTAGAATACCGTGCAAAAGTTATCGATTACATGTTTTCGGAATATGAAAAGGGACGTACTCCCAATCCGGATGTACTTTGTAATCGTGAAATAAAATTTGATGTATTCCTGAAAAAAGCATTGGAGCTGGGAGCTGATTATGTGGCTACCGGACACTACTGCCAAAAGGAAACCATTATAAAGGATGGCAAAGAGATTCATCGGTTAATTGCCGGAGCTGATAACAATAAAGATCAGTCTTATTTCCTTTGCCAGTTATCGCAGGAACAGCTATCCAAAGCGATGTTTCCTATCGGACATATTATAAAACCTGAGGTTCGGGAAATTGCCCGTCGTGAAAAAATGGCCTCTGCCGAGAAAAAAGATTCTCAGGGCATTTGCTTTGTTGGGAAAGTTGACCTTCCGGTTTTTTTGCAGCAAAAGCTGAAAGCCATGAAGGGACAGATCATTGAAATTATGCCTGACAAAGCTGATGAGATCATCCCAAAATCAGATGCTTTGGCAGCTATTTCGGCACCATATCAGTTTAAACCTGAACACGGAACTGTTGTAGGGGAACACAATGGCGCCCATTTCTTTACTGTGGGACAGCGAAAAGGTTTAAATGTTGGCGGAAAGAAAGAGCCATTATTTGTGATTGGAACCGATGTGGTGAAAAATATTGTTTACGTAGGCATGGGGCACGGGCATCCGCTATTGGCAAGAAAAGCTCTGTTCATTCCTAAAAATGAAGTGCATTGGATTCGTGAAGATTTAAGGCCAACTGAGGAATGTGAAAGAAGATATGATATCAGAATTAGATACCGACAGCCTTTGCAAAAGGGAACAATCTACTTCAAACAAGAAGGTTTGTACATACTTTTTGATGAGCCACAACGCGCGGTTGTTTCAGGACAATTTGCTGCCTGGTACGATGAAGGGGAACTGATTGGTTCGGGAGTGATTGATTAAGGAATCAAGCTTATATATTTGTAAAGCCATTCATTTTGAGTGGCTTTTTTTCATTTCATAATATAGATAATAAGCATCTTCGAGATGCTATTCAACGGGGCATTTAGTTTGTGAGTGATTTAAAATTACTATTATAGGCACATCGTAAGGCCCATATAGCCACTGACAAACCTCATCAGATTCAAACAGGTGTTGATCCTTATCTTTATCATACTCTCTGTAAGTAAATTTCACCCTTAGGAAAACTTCCAGGAGCTTGAACTACATTTTCATATTCTACACCTTTATAAGTTAATGGATCACCTAAATCTGATTGATCTTTAATTTGAATCAGAGCTCCTTCTCCACATTCTAGAAAGGCAAAAACATTGCCCTCAATACAAGAATCTGAAGGTTCGCGGTCATCATCGCAACTATACAAAAACAGAGTTACAGTAATGACTATACTTAGTAATTTTACTATTGTTTTCATGATTTCCATTGATTATTATTTAATTGCAGATTTAATGATTACTTGTTTTGCATTGTTAAAATCTGAATAATTGAAATCTGTACTACATAAATTAAATTTTTTTTCTTCATTAGTCGCATAAGCATATGTTATCTTGATTTTAAATTCATAGCGAACTGCTTTAGGTAGATACGCAGAATTCCTATAATTTTGAAAATATGATTCAGGAATTTTATAGAGTGTATCTGATGGATTAAGTAATACCGAAGCTGGCATTTTATAACTAGGATCCGATAAATTATAGGTTACCAATGTATCTTGCAGATCTGTTGAAATAAATATATATCCAATTCTGTATTGATGATTAATTGTGCATGGATCAAACCCCACAATATACCCCTCGGCGTAGTTACTTTTCTCATCATCTTTTTCACACCCTACTCCAATAATCAAAAACAGGCAGAACAAAATGAGCAAGCATTTAAATTGGTTTACTTTTGTTTTCATAGTTTCAATTCATTAGTTACTAATCCTTATAATATACTGATGCTCACATCTTAAAATGGTTGTCTCTATTTTAATTAAATCTCTCAAGCAAGTACTTTCGCCATTCTGATTCTTATTAATATGCTCTGGAACCAGACAATACACATTAGTTATTGAAAAAACTGAGAGCCCCACCCCTGTAAGACTCTCAGCTATTAAAAGAGTAATTTACCGCTGCACTTTCAGTTGTTGTTTGTGCACTTTCCCGTTTACAATCACATGAAGAAAATAAGTTCCTTCCTCCAAATTGTTGGTTGGTATTTGTAGTTTTTTGCTTTTCGATTTCATTTGCTTTACCAAGCCTTTGCGTTCGTTCCAAATTTGAATTTCATACTCTCCTAACTCCTGTGTTTTTTCACCCATAGGAACACTTACCATTACAGGTGAAGACTTTTGATATTCAGAGATTTCGTCGCCCCCATAAAAGTTAAGTTCGGTATATTCATTAGCTGGGTTAGGAGATACAAGCATAAAAAATGGCTCTTCTACCTCAAAAAACAATCTATTTTCACTAGAACCACATTGATTTGTTTGTGTTGCATAAATAAACCCGACACCTCCCTCTCTCCTACCAGCTCTATAATGTGCTTTCATTGCATCACCATTCACATAATCAAGAGGGCCAGTAAAAGACCAATCAGAATTTTGAATTCCCTGTGAAAAATGATCCCCATTCGAGTAATTTACAATGGCAATACCTGGCATTCCAATATCTAAAATAGTTGTTCCAGATAAAGTAAAAGAGGGTGGCCCAACCCAAACATCTTTCCGTGGCAAAGTCACATTACCACAAGCACCGCTAATTGCAGCCTCAATCCAACCAGCGCCACTACTTGTTGAAGAATATGCTTTTGCCACAACCGTACTTCCGGTATTGCCCGATGGAAAACTAATATTCGAACTGGAAGTCCAGGTTACAGGTACTTCAGCTGATAAAGCATCCAAACCAAATGTAGAGCCTGAGGTGCATACCAAATTAGGCCCATCTATCAAAGTAGTTGAAATAGCTTCTGTTACTGCTCCACAAGCATTTAATCTACCAAATCCTAGTTCATTACTCCTACCATTAATGTAAGCATAGCCACCAACTTCATCTGAGGTTTCTGTTAATATTTCAAAAACCTCCTCTTGAGTAAGATTTGGATTTACAGATAATATTAAAGCTGCAACACCAGCAACCTGAGGGCAAGAATATGAAGTGCCACCAAATCTCCCCGTATATGATAGATTATTTAAACCTGTGCCTGGCAATATGGAACCAATTACAGGTAAATTTCCACCATCGCTACTTTTAACAGGATTATAACCGGCATTTCCTGGTGTATCAATAGACCAAGCTTCAAATGTTTCGGTTGCTATTTGATTTGAATAGGCTCTATGCGAAGGTGCAACAAGATCGATAACTTGATTGTTCTGGCTTGCAGGATTTGCGAGTGGGCTATAAAAGGATTTCTGATCAAATCTATCAGATGCTCCAACCGTCAGTACTCCTGTGACGTTTACATTGCTTGGGAAATGAACAAAGCCATCATTTTCAAAATTATTACCTCCCGAAAAGACAACAACGCACCCTAGATTATTCCGACCTTCGGTTGTTGCGGCAATTATTGCATCTCTTATTACGGGGTGCAAATTAGGATCGTCGGAATTGTATCCCCAACTATTCGATATGATATCCGCACCATTTTGACTTGCAAAACCTATGGCATCCGCTAACCCTTGGGGCGTAATACCAGAATTGTCTGCATTAAATATTCGAATAGGCATAATCCTGCAATTGGAAGCTATTCCTGCAATCCCCTCGTTATTATTTTGAGTCGCACCTATAATACCTGCACAAGCATTGCCATGATTGCTATTAAAGGTTGGCGATGGGTTATTCGGATCTCCATCAGCAAAATTACTCCCATTTAGACGGATTTGACGTGTATTAGGTAAATCTGGATGATCAGATGTTAAACCTTGATCTAATACTGCAATAACTATATTGTTATTCCCTTTGGTAATAGCCCATGCTTCAGGAGCATCAATATCTGAATCATTAGTTCCAGAATGTCCATCTGCAAATACTTGTCCCGTGTTGTTTAATGAAAACTGATTTATAAAATAGGGATCATTGGGAATTGTTTGGTGCAACTCCACATCACAAATAAAATTGGGATGACTGAAACGTGTCAATCCACTCTCATGATATTTATTCGCAATCTCCAGTCCATCTGCTCCATTTGGGACTTTTAACAATTGGTAAATTTTAGTTGTCTTTACTAATTCTACATTATATTCTTTATGTAGTTTATCAATTTCTTTTTGTGAAACACCTTTATTAAACCTTACAAGAATTTCATCGGTCACCCCCATTTCCAGACCCATATTAGTGGCATATACTGGATTAATAGTCTTTACATCTACTTGTTTTAGAATTTTATTTTTTATACTACTCATTTTAGATGGTTCAGAGATAATTACACAAGTACTTTCATCTTTCCATTTTATGTATTCGTCTCTAAGTCCTAAATAAGAACGTATTTGTTTTTTATCATGTTTTTTGTTTTGCTTATATCTTACAATAAGCTTATTATCAAGCTTGTTTAAATATATTTTTTCAGCATAGGCATAATAAAACTTTGATTGTTTCGACATCGAAAAACTCATCAAAACTAAAACGGTAATAAATAGAATAATACAAGCAGTATAATTATTTTTCATTGCATTAGGGATTAGATTAGTATTTATTTAATTGCAGATTTAATGATTACTTGAGTAAAATTAAAAGAAAGGATATCCGTTGTACATACATTAAAAATCATTTCATCCTCATTAGCAATAGAATATGTGAACTTAAGGGGATATTCGTACCGCAAAGATTTTGGAAAAAACAGAGTACTTCTATAATTATCAAAATATGCTTCAGGAATTTTATAAAGCGTATCTGATAAATTAAGTAATACCGACGCAGGCATTTTATAACTAAGATCTGATAAATTATAGGTCACCAATGTATCTTGCAGATCTGTTGAGATAAATATATATCCTATTCTGTAGTGATGATTAACGGTGCATGGATCGAACCCCACAATATACCCCTCAGTATAATTACTTTTCTCTTCATCTTTTTCACACCCTGCACCAATAATCAAGAACAGGCAGAACAAAATGAACAAACATTTAAATTGTGTTACTATTGTTTTCATGATTTCAATTTTTTAGTTAATATTCCTTTTTAATCTACTGATGCTCACTTGTTAGAATGGTTGTCTTGATTTTAATTAAAACTCTCAAGCAAGTACTTTTACCATTCAAATTTTATCAAACACCTTCCGCAAGCTTACAAAGCACATTTTTGTTTTGGAAAGTATGCTGTGTAAACTTACACAGTCTGTTTTCGTTTTGAAAAGTATGCCATGTTATCTTACACAGCCTGTTTTTATTTTTAGAAATAGGCTATGTTATCTTACATGGACTATTTTTCGTTTTAGAAATGAGCTATGTAATGTTGCACATGCTATTTTTGTTTTTGAAAACAGGCTGTGTAAGCTTGCAAGGAGTGTTTTGATTTTGGAAAGTATGCCATGTTATCTTACACAGCATACTTTTCTTTTTTTGGAGAGATTATGCTTCGGTAGGAAGCAATTCTGCCTCAATTTTTTTCTTCGAAACAGTTTGCGGGAACAAGCGGTTGGCGAAAGTTTTGCCAAACATCTTTATGGCATCCAGGTAATTGAATTCGTATTGCCTGCGCAAGTTTGCCTGGGTAACCTCTTCGTTGGCAACAGCCGTCCGCACTTTGGTTTTGGCTTGCTGCAAATCTGCCAATGAAGTTCGAACTTTGCCAATGCTTTCTTCCAATGGAGTAATTTGAGCAGACAGGCTGTGCTCTTGGCCCAACGATTTAATTCGCTCTTTTATTTCTTCGGCTGCATCGGCCTTTTTTAAGATAGAAAAGCGCAGAATAATGGAATATCCTCCATTGGGAAATAATAGCTTATGAACCGGAAGACCGGGATTTTCTCTGTCGTATTGCTTTGCCCCATCGGATATGGTTCTGATACGATCATCCAATCCGCCTTCGTTAAATATTAAGTCGTCGTAAGCATTATCCTGCAACAGCCTTTCCTTTTTGGTTGCCGTATTTTTCACTTCCAAGTCGGTAATTAAGGGATTAATGTTGGTCACAAATATTTCTGCACCTTTTGTTTGTTTGCATCTGCGGGTGTGACGAATGGAATAGTTAATGTGTACTTCGGATGACATAGCATCGTTTAATTTTCCTGCCATTGTTTTTTGATTTAAATTATGAATAAAATCTCACCAAGGTGAGTGAATTGTAATCCCAATCTCTTAATCCGATCCATCTCACGCCTCTTAACTCTTACAAATAATCTTTATCCTCCTTCCCCCCTACTTATCTACTAATTATTTTTATGATCAGCCATAAACTTAACACATCTTTATTTAACATGCAAATATGCAGATCAAATATTAATTCCAAATTATCCGCTTAAGAAAAATAAAAATCGATTCATCACCAATTAAAATACATTCAACACGCATCAACATTAGGAAGACAAGCTATATACAATACCAAATCCACATCAAAATTTATCTTGTAAAATAATTTCTTTAGATTTATTAATCACGTCATACCCTGACATGGCCGGCTTGTTTATAGTCAGAGCATGACAGGCTTAAGACTGTAAACAGATTTTTTGAAATTAAGCTGGTATAAGACACAAAAAAAACCGTTCGAATTGAACGGCTTTTTTGTTTGCTGTATGGCTTACTACCGAGCCCGAAAATCCTCATTCAGATACTGCAGTAAGGCTTTCCAGTTTTCTCTGTTATTGGCACTTTCACCTTCTTCATGAACGTATTTATTCGAAGTTAAATCGAATACACTTCTTTCCTTTTCGTCGATGTAACCAAAACCGTTGTTGTAATCAAAATAGGCATATCCTTTCTGATCTGCCGCCAGTAAATCTTTTCCAAAAATAAACTCATCGGCATTTATATCCAACTGAGACAAAAGAGTATTTGCCATATCCGGCTGACATCCAAACTTGTCAACAACAAGATTCTTTTGATTTAAAGCACCACCCAACCACAACATGGGGATCTGATACTTTATAAAATCACTTGGCACACTTTTATCAATATACCTGGTGCCATGATCGGCAACCAATATCAGTATTGTATTCTCCCAAGCTTCTGTTTTCTTAAAATCAGCAATGAATTTACCCAAACATCTATCGGTATAATTAACCGAATTTAAGAACCGCTCATCTTCGCTGTTTCCTTTAATCACCTTTTCCATAGGAACATCAAATGGCTCATGACTGCTTAAGGTGAAATATACTTTAAAGAATGGTTTCGTTTCCGATTTAATATCTTTTAGCAATCTTTCAAATACATATTCATCATGCACGCCCCATTTTGAATTGTATAAATCCTCCGAAAAATCGAACATGGTAACCAATCGATCAAAGCCGGTATTCATGAGATATGAATTTATATTCGCAAAACGAATATCGCCGCCATAATAGAATGCTGAAGAGTAATTTTGTTTCGTAAACTTCCGGCATAAACTTGGAATGCTTTGAGTTTTCTTGGTATAGGAAATAACGCTGCGCTGCGGCAAGGATGGATATCCGCTCAGTAATCCAACAATTCCGATTTTTGAACGATCGCCAATTGCATAAAAATTAGAAAACAAAACGCCTTCTTTGGTCAATTCATCGAAATTAGGCGTTGCTCCCTGATATCCTCCCAATGAACCAATTGCCTTACTGGTAAAACTCTCGAGCATCACCACAACAACATTAGGTTTCTTCGCTTTTATCACCTGCAGCCGATCAGAATTGGGATTGCATTTTAAGCCGGCAATCGCACTTTTCAACTGATCTTCTTTCAGGAACTTAAACTGTTTCCCATCTTTTCCAATCTTCTTTAATGAGTAAGAAAAGTTCCATACCGGATTTACTGCTGCATGATTCGCAAAAGTACTCTGAGAGAAATATACAAATCCTACATTCATAGGAGCAATACCAAAACCTCCCCTTATCGGGATAATCATACCGGCGGTAATGAATAATAGAACGGGAATCCATTTGTAGTTGATCGGTTTGATCTTTTCAAGCTTTACAATTACAAACTTCCTTAAACAGATGTATGAGGCTGTTGATGTAAGAATGAATAGAACAAACAGCAGTAAATGGGTTGAAAGCGTGGTTGAAGCCATCGCTTCTTTTGGAGTTTTCAGATAACTTAACACTGTTGCATCCAAATGAAAGCCCCAATTGCGGTACAACTCCAAATTAGGAATCAAAATCATGATGAAAATAAGACCAACTACCGAATAGATAACAGTAAACAGACCTTTTAATTTTTTCGCCGGCAACCAGAATGTTACAGTCAAAATCAGTCCGCTCAAAAGAAGAATATATCCCATTAAGGATAAGTCGTGACGTGCACCTGAAACGAAAGCCTTTGCTATTTCGAAAAAAGACTGCCCCTCCAGCAAATCCCATTGATACAATACAAACAGCAATCGGAAAACAAAGAAAAACGCCAGCCAAAACAATCCGGCTGACAGTAAATAAAACAATCTGTTTTTCATGAAATCATTCAATTAATCAATTTAAAAATATGCTTATCGGTTATTTTAGGATATAAAAAACCGACAAAAGCATTACTATAATTTGCAGACTGCCTAACAGTGCAATTTGATGAATTCCCGCAATAGGATGAGTTTGCTGCTCCGGTTTGCAAATTAAACTTGGCTTAGAGTATTTTTGCAGTAATGAATACACAAAACAGGCTGATAAAGTTCCTATTAATGCGCCAACAATTATATCTCCGGGATAATGAACCCCCAAATAAATTCGCGAATAGGATACCAAAACTGCCCAGAAAATTACAAATACACTTGTTACCCGATTCTTAAACAACAAGGAAACAAACACCGCCAAGCCAAATGAATTTGATGCATGCGATGATGCAAAACCATATTTTCCGCCCGTATATCCTTTTACAATATGCACTAAATGACTAAATGACGGATCTCTGGAAGGTCTGAATCGTTTAAAAACAGGTTTAAACACTCCCGAAGCAATTTGATCACTTAAAACAATTACCAGAAGTATGCTTAGGATGATTAAAGTTCCTTTTCTCCAGCCAAATGTGTTGATTACAGCAGCAACTATCACAAAATAGAATACAAACCAAATTACTTTCCCCGATGTCAACATCATGAATGTATCCCAAAAAGGATTGTGCCGGCCATTGAAAAACAACAGCAATTCTTTGTCTAAACTAAGCAACCAATCTAACATGCTTCTTTATTTTATAGTGTTACATTTTCATTTTCACCACTTCAATCTGCTTCAAAATTTCAATACTTAAAGTCTCTTCCAATTTTTTAGGCTCGCCATCTACATGATAAGTTTCAGAATTTGAATCAATTACCAAACTACTGGCTTTTACAAACTGCACATATTTTGAGTTCTTCAACTTTCCTAAAAACAAACGAACTACGAAGTTTGGCACTACATAAAAAGGAATTTTTTTTATCAAAACCAAATCGAACAAGCCGTCGTTGCAGACAGCCTTTGGAGCAATCAAAGCATTGTTCCCGAATTGCCGGGTATTTGCAATGTTGATCATATGATATTTACCCTCAATAACAGAACCATTAACATTGACTTTGGCTTGTATGGGTTTGTATTTTAAAAGCGCTTGAATGGTGCAATACACATAGGTCTTTAGTCCTCGTGCCGGCATCTTTTCAAATTCGGTTGCCACATAACTATCAAAGCCTAAACCTGCCATATTGCCGCATAGTTCATTGTTTATCTTTATGACATCAACTTTTTCAGTTCCACCTTTTAAAATCTGATCCAGTAATTTTTTAATATCGCCATCAAAACCTAACTCGCGGGCGAAACCATTGCCTGAGCCATTAGGTAAAACAGCTAATTTTAGCGTGGAATATTTAATCAAATATTTCAGTGTCGTATTTATGGTACCATCGCCTCCACAAATAATAAGTACTTTGTATTTTTCCGCTTTAGCGGTCAAAAAAACATCAAATTCCTCCAAAGAATTACTGACAAAATAATCAACTTTAGGAGCAAGTTCTTTAAATTTCTCAAGGATTTTACCCGAATTGGTACCGGAGTGAGGATTGATAACAAAAATGATATCCTGTAAGTTTATTTTTTCCATATAAATTATTGGTGCACGGCTCTAGTATCTTCTGTTAAGAAGTGATATCGATATTCCGGTTTTTATTAAATTGAGCCCAAAAATAAACAAATTATTTCAGATGATCTTCTGCCCAAGCCAAATCTTCAGGTTTACCAAGGTCTGTCCAGATTTTTGAGCTGTCTTTAAAAGCCAGAATCTTTTCATTCTTTGCCAAGCGTAAATACAAATCGATAATGGAAAATTTACCTTTCTCTGTAATTAAGGGAAATAGTTTCGGACTAATTAAATGAATTCCGCTAAAAGCCATTGGTTCAGATTCATTCATCTCTTCTCTGGCAACTTTAACCTCACCGGTTTTACAGTTCTTCCAACCTGTTAACTGATTATCTTTACTGAAATACAAGTATCTGCTGCTGGTTCTTTCGCGCATAACCATACTTACCAATGCCCCGGTCAGTTTATGAAAATTGATTAATTCAGATAAATCCAAGGAAGAAAAAACATCTACATTATAGATTAAAACGGGTGCGTCAGTAATAAATAAATCAGCGGCTTTCTTTAATCCACCTCCTGTATCCAGTAGTTCTTCCCGTTCGTCTGAAATACGAATATCAGCACCAAAATTGTTATTCTTTTGAAGAAAATCCTCAATCATATCTGCATAATGATGCACGTTAATAACGATACGATCAACCTTAAGTTCAATTAATTTTAATATTGCTCTTTCCAAAAGAGGTGCTCCTGCCAACTCAACCAATGCTTTTGGTTTCGAATCGGTATAAGGTTTTAGGCGGGTTCCCAAACCTGCCGCAAAAATCATTGCATTCAACATCTTTTCAATTATCAGTGAACAGTTATCAGATTACCGGATTGTATTAATCCTTTTTCTTCTTGGAATCGCACAAGCTCTTGGCTTTTTTAGCCACCCGATTGCATTTTTTGCAAACAAAATTTTCCGAATTACATACTTTTTCTGCGTATTCCTTCGGTGATAATTTACAACGTTTATTGCCCATATTAACTTCCTTCTATTTCCCGTTCAATGTGCCTTAAACTGATATTCACATCAAACTTTTCCCGTAAATGCTTTGCCAAACTCTCTGCCGAAAAAACGGAACGATGTCTTCCTCCGGTACAGCCAAAGTTCACCTGTAAATTGGCAAAATTTCGACTGATGTATTTATCAACACTCATGTCGACAATACTATATACTGAACCTAAGAACTCATCCATTTCGCTGCGCTCCTTGAAAAAGTCAATTACCGGCTGATCTTTTCCTGTCATCTCAACATATTCCTGATATCTTCCCGGATTATGAATGGCTCTGCAATCGAAAACAAAACCTCCGCCATTGGTTGTTTTGTCTAATGGAATTCCTCTTCGGTACGAAAAACTATTTATTTCAACATGAAGTTTTGGTTTTTCTTCCTTACCTACGCTTTTCAAAAAATCTGAAGAAACAACAGCTTTTAGTGCTTTCACCAATTCAGGCAATTCAACAGGAATACTCATTCGTCCCAATATGGTTTCCAAATTTTTTAATGCGAATGGAATCGATTTTAAGAAATGATCTTTTCTTTCGTAAAAACCTCTAAATCCATAAGCTCCCATTGCCTGCATGATGCGAACCAATACATATCCCTGAAAAAAGGAAGTGAAAGCTTTTGGATCTACTGTCTGTACTTTTTGAATCTCCTTTAGATAAAAGGCTAACAGTTCATCCCGAACATCCTGTGGAAGATCTGCCTTAGCATCGTATAGCAAAGAAGCCAAATCGTATTGCAGGGCTCCTCTTCTTCCTCCCTGATAATCGATAAACCAAGGCTCACCATTTACCAGCATGATATTTCTTGACTGAAAATCCCGATACAAAAAATAATCACGGGGAGCATCCAACAAGTAATCCGAGAATTTTTGAAAATCGTTCTCGAGCAACTGCTCATCGAATGGAATTTTAGCCAATTTTAAAAAGTAATATTTAAAATAGTGCAAATCCCAAATCATAGATTGCTTATCGAAACTATCCCGAGGATAACAAACACTATAATCCAATCCATTTTCTCCTTCGAGTTGAAAACGTATCAGTTGAGAAATTATCTTTTTATAAATCTGCACCAAATCGTTGGCAAAACCTTCTCCTACTCTTAAATGCAGAATATAATCGAACAGAGTTGTATTGCCTAAATCCTGTAAAAGATAGATGTCCTGTTCGTTATTTTCACCGTAAATTTCCGGAACCGAAAGACCTTTTTCTGCAAAAAACCTACTAAAACCAAGAAAAGCAGTATTCTCTTTTTTATCGGCATTAAAAGCTCCCAATGCCGTTCTCTTTTCTCCTATTAACCGAATGTATTCGCGATAAGAACCTGATTGAGGTAAAATTTCCGTTTCAATTACTCTGTCATCAGCCCATTCTTCAAATAACTGAATTAGAGCAGTTTTTATTTCTTCTTTCAAATCGTATGTATTTTGATTGCCTAAAGCATTTCTTCTGATTACAAATCTACGAAAAGATCTTATACCGACTGATATGTGCAGTTCTTCTAATCTTTCAAAAACCTATTCTAAGTTAAAAAGATATAGCACAGCAGTACTTCCACAAACAAAGCGGGAAGCATATTTAAAACCTTTATTTTTTTTATTTCTAAAATACTAATCCCTAATCCGATGATTAAAACGCCGCCAACTCCGGCCATTTCTGTGATTATGGCTTCCGGTATTACTTCTCCAAACAAGGCCGCCAACAGGGTTAATCCTCCCTGATAAATCAGCAAAGGAATTACCGAAAATATAACTCCAACTCCCATAACTGCTGCTAAAGCCACAGCCGAAAATCCATCCATCATCGATTTGGTTAACAGCAGAGTAGGCTCCTTGCCCATTCCCTCTTCCATGCTTCCCAATATTGTCATTGCACCCAAACAGAACAGCATAAATGATGTTACAAATCCGGTTGAAAATTTATCATCCTTACTCCCGATTTTCTTTTTTAATAACTCGCTCAAATTTTCAACCCGATCCTCTAAACGTAAAAACTCACCAATTAATGATCCAACCACCAAACTAAACACCATCAGCAACAGCTCGTTGGCTTTTAGAGCCATACTTACACCAAGATACAGTGTAAAAATCCCAATGGCCTGAAAAACAATTTTAAACATTCGATCGGGAATCCTGGTCCGAAACAAAAGTCCCAAACTTCCCCCTATCAATATGGCAATTACATTAACCAGTGTTCCTATCATAAAATGATTTTATTTTTGAAAAACTAAATTTAAAAGAAAAACAGGAAAGTCAACGGTCTGAAACAAAAAAACTATACAGAATAAACGATACAGGAATAGGATTCTTTCATTCCTGTTCAGATATGACAATATGCATATTTCCGAAAACAGAAAATCACTATCTTGTTGCATCTTATAAAACTATAAAAGAACAAAATATTATGAAACGTCCATGCCAAAGTGATTTTGACACACAGGAGGATGATTATTCCAACATGGTAAGTTCTCCCGAAACAAGTTCGGAACAAGCTATATGGCAACTAAAAAACAAATTTATACACATGAAAAAGATTTTTGTATTTACCCTTATGCTAATTGGTATCTCCTTTTCATCAATGGCTCAATATGCTGATTATTTTACGAGTGCTGCTATGCGCCTGGATTATAATCATGTAGGAAATTCAGGAGAAGAACACTTCGCTTTCGATCAGATGGTAAATGATGGTGAGTGGCCTGGCAGTAAAACCATGCTAATCGACGAACTAAATCTGGGGAAATATTGTTTCGAAGTAAAAGATTCTAAAACAGGAAATTTACTTTACTCCCGAGGATTTGCAAGCATCTACGGCGAATGGGAAACTACACCCGAGGCAAAAACCGAATGGGGAAGTTTTCAGGAATCCCTTCGTTTTCCATGGCCGAAAAATGAAGTGGATATCACTGTATTTAAACGCAATATTAATAATGGTTTTGATCCTGTATGGACCTATAAAGTAAATCTAAAGCATTACCGTTCTTTTTCCAGCCCAGTAAAAAATCACTATAATACGATTGATATTGTTGTGAATGGTAAGCCTGAAAATCAAGTTGACATTGTAGTTTTGGGAGAAGGATACGCCAAGAAAGATATGGGTAAATTTAAAAAGGACGCACAACGTTTTGCGGAAGTTCTTTTAAGTACAGAGCCTTATGCTTCCTTTAAGGATAAATTTTCGATCAGAGCTGTGGAAACACCATCTCCCGATTCAGGAGTAAATCATCCTCATCAGGATATTCATAAACGTTCGGCACTTTCGGTTACTTACGGGGCTTTCGATTCGGAACGATACGCTTTAGGTTTCGACAACAAAACAATTCGCAATGCGGCGGCTGCAGTTCCTTACGAATTTACAGCTATTTTAATGAATGATTCTATTTATGGCGGTGGCGGTATCTACAACTTGTATATCACAGCTGCTGTTGACAATGCTTTTCAGGAATATTTATTTGTACATGAATTCGGACACCATTTTGCTGATTTGGCTGACGAATACTACACATCTGCAACAGCTTACGAAATGGATGCCAAGCATTTGGAACCTTGGGAATTAAATGTAACTGCGAATGCAAATCCTGAAACTATAAAATGGAAGGATATTGTAACACCAGACACTCCAATACCAACTCCCTGGGAAAAGGAGAAGTACGATGAACACAGTATTGCTGTTCAGAAAAAGAGAGTTGAGCTAAGAAAAGCAAAGGTTGATGAAAAAATAATGGAAGATTTCTTTATGAAACAAAGATCGTGGGATGATGAGCTTTTAGCAAATATGAAATACAGCGGTAAAGTTGGTGCTTTTGAAGGAGCTCAATACAAGTCAACAGGCTTATACCGAAGCGCTCCCAACTGTATCATGTTTACCCGTCACGATAAATTTTGTCCGGCTTGTCAACGGGCTATTAAGCTGATTATCGATCAGAACACGAAGTAGTACCAAATTAACATCAAAACATGCCTTATAAAATGTTTCTTTTCAGCTATATCTTCGTTAAAAAAGATGCATCGTAACGTGGCTATGCTTTACTTTTTTGCCTCGATACAGCTAAAAATTAATTCATTTTAATTAAAGTCTATTTTGAAATTAAATTGGTATAAAACAAAAACACAGATAAATAACAAAAGCGATTCATACTTAAATATGAATCGCTTTTATTTTGAAATATATAATAAGAAATATTCCAAGACAGAGAATTATTGCAGCAAATTACTTGGAGGAAATCCAAATTGCTTTTTAAAGCAACGGCTAAAATATAAGGGATCGTTAAAACCAACAAGTGTAGCTACTTCAGATACATTATGACGCTTCGATTTAAGTAAGTATGCTGATTTTTTAAGTCGAATTGTTCTTATGAATTCATTAGGAGCCAAATCTGTAAGTTCCTTTACTTTACGATACAATTTAGAGGAGCTCATTCCCATCTCCAAACACAAAAGACTTGCCGTTAATTCGGGTTCACTCATCTTGTTTTCGATAAAACCAGTAAGTTTCGTCATAAATTCTTCGTCAATTGGTGAGTGAGTGAGTACATTAACATCACTGTCAACATCTTCCGAAAACTTTCCTTTCAGTTCAGCTCTGGCTTTTACAATGTTATCAATTCGACTCTTTAATAAAGAAGGGTCAAAAGGTTTCACCAAGTACCCGTCAGCACCAAGTTTGTAACCTTTAATTTTATTTTCGTTACCGGATAATGCAGTTAACAATATTACCGGGATATGACTAATCGACTCATCATTCTTCAATTCTTCACAGAACTGAAAACCATCCATCACCGGCATCATCACATCTGCAACACAAAGTATTGGTTTCATCTGACGACATACCCTCAATCCTTCTTCCCCATTTTCAGCTTCGTAAACTTTATAATAATCAGATAAATACTCAGCAATAAAATTCCTTAATTCCTTATTGTCCTCAATAACCAATATTTTTTCTTTCAGCTCTGTTGACTGAATTACTTTTTTAACTTCCGGCATTATTACCTCTTGATTACCTATTGGTTTTGATTCATAATCAAACACCTCCTGATCTTCATAAAACTCTCGGTCAATTGGTATTGCTACAGCAAAAACACTTCCTTTATCTGGAAAACTCTGAACTTCAATAGTGGCTTTGTGCAACTGCACCAAAGATTGCACCAAAGACAATCCGATTCCTGAACCCGTATTTTCTTCCCGACTATGCTCAACCTGATAAAAGCGTGAAAATATCTTCTTCTGACTCTCCAAGGGGATTCCGATACCGTCGTCACTTACTTCCAAAACCAAAATTCTTGGATTCGTTTCTTTCAAACCTACAAACAGATCCACATTACCATATTTCCCTGTAAATTTTATGGCATTGGACAAAAGATTGTACAGAATCTTGTCGTACTTATCCCGGTCAATCCAACCTGCAATCTTCTCATATTCACAAATTAAATTGAGATTTATTTTCTTATCCTTTGCAAATCCTTCGAACGAATTAAAAGTATTTCGGGTGTACAAAAGAATATCAGTTTTTGAAACCTTCAATTTCAGCTCTCCGGTTTGCGCTTTTCTAAAATCCAATAGCTGGTTAACTAAATACAGTAATCTGTTCGAATTACGCAATATCAGGTTCACTCTGCTTTTCTGATAATCAGTTCCTCCTCCCTCTTCTTCCAATTGCTTTGCAGGTCCGATAATTAAGGATATTGGAGTTCTTAACTCGTGCGATATATTGGTAAAGAACCGAAGTTTTTCATTGTTTAATTTCTCATCCCGTTCCCGTTTTACTTTCTCCAACAACAACTCTTGCTTTAAAAGACGACGATTTTTGAGTTGTTTTTGAACCTGATAAACAACAAAAGACAGGATAACAAGAAAAAGAAGTATTGCTTTGTAAGTCAGCCAAAATGGAGGATAAATAACGACCTGATAAGAAGACACATTACTCCAGTAACCACTGCTGTTACCAGCTCTTATCTTAAAAACGTATTCCTGAGGATACAAATTGGTATATTGAATATTTCTGGAATTATTACTTACGGTAACCCATTCCTTATCGAAACCTTCCAACATGTATTGGTATTTATTCAATCGAACATTAACGTAGGAGGGCGAGGAAAATGAAAATGAGAAGTTACGGTTGTCATAATCCAATTCTATTCTCCTCGAATAATTAATATCCTGATCCAATACAATTTGGCCATTAATGGTATCACCTGGGGAAATTTCCTTATTATTAACCTTAACCTCAGTAATAAATGGAGGATCCGAAATTAAATTATCACTTAATTCATTGGTTGAAAAGTAAATGATTCCATTTTTTCCCGTTAAATAAACAAGAGAATCATTGAACAACAAAAATCCTTTATTGCTAAAAATATCCAACCTGTTGCCACTCCCTACATGATAAATATTCAACTTATTTGTTGCGGGATTAAATCGACCTACCCTATCGTTGTTAAAATTCAGCCACAATTCTCCATTTTCACCCAATTTAATGTCTGTAATCCAATTATTGTGCAGTTCTTCCGGTGAAACAACCGGCACAAAATCATTTAGTAAAGGATCGTAGTAATTTAATCCCACAGTAGTGACAACCCAAATCTTCCCTTTGTTATCAATGCTGATGTCACGAACATCGCTAATCGATAATCCCTTTGATTCTTCTTCACTATGAACATAAGTAACCGCCTCGTTTTTTATCGGATCATACCGAATAACTCCAGTTCCTGTAGCTAACCAAATAATTCCTCCTGTATTGGAAACAGCATTATATATTTCAATATTATCCAATAAGTCCTTACACTTTAAATCAACAGTAGAATTTTTCGGATTCAATAAAACAGCCCCGTCACCATGCGAACCGACAAACAATTTGCCATTCTTTAACATGCAAAATGCCATTACCGGCACCTCATCAAATCCAACATCAATTAACTTTACTGATTTTGTAATGTAATTGTAAACCAATATATCGCCACTCCACAATCCACAATAAAATATTTTACCATCGGAAGAATAAATACTGGATATTTCCTTGTACTTATCTTGGAGTATCGAAAATTCCCTGTTTTTGTCCAAAAATAAACCATTATCATGAGTTGATACAATCAGTTGATCATCATACGTTTGAGCAAAACCACTTATTCTTGGAATTTTATCCCCTATAAACAGTGAAATATCCTTACTTGTTTTAAATTGATTTTTAAACGGATCATACTTGTCCAAGCCATTTTCCGTACCGATCCATAGTATGCCTGAATTGTCAAAAAACAAAGCCGATACTAAATTGTCAACTAAAGATGTTTCTTCGGACCATACAGAATAATGCCATTGAAATTTCCCCTTAGCAATATCTTCCAAATGATCGCAAACAATCAATCCTCCAAGTGTTCCCAACCAATATCGACCATTTGGAGCACGTGTCACACAATTAAAATAGGGTCCCAAAATATCGCGAACCGAATTGTCGGGTATTTGCAGAACAACAAATTTATCTTCGTATTTATCTAAAATATACAGGCCTTCTCTAGTTCCTACAAAAAGATCCGACTTGTCATCTTGATAAATAAAATTAACATATGGATTGATTTCATTTGAATCTGCGAAAGGTAAGTTATAGGTTTTAATGTTTGAAATTGTCCCTGTGCTGTTTAGAGATATTTTTGCCAGCCCTTTATGATCACTACCAATCCAAATGCTGCCATTTTCATCCTTAAAAATTGATTTAATGTAATCAAAACCAAAATTTTCTACTTTAGAAAATGATTCTGATTTTGGATCATAAATACAAAGCCCCTGAGTTTTTGTTCCTACCCAAACCCGTTTGTATTTATCTATATAAATTGATCTTATCTCTGAATCGCAGATGCTATGCGGATTATTCTTTTCTGGTAAAAAAGTCTTAAACTGATGAGTTTTAAAATTATATTGGGTAAGTCCATTCCTAGTACCAATCCACATTTGGTCTGACTCATAGTCAATCTCCATTGCAGTTATATCATTATTCCTGATACTATTTCCTGCTCTGGAATTACTTAAATAGGATGTGAATTTATATCCATCAAAACTATTAACTCCTCCAAAAGTTCCCAACCATAAAAGTCCCGTTTTATCCTGAACAATGTGCCTTATTGAATTGTGAGAAAGTCCATCCTCATTACTGAAATGCTCGAGATTAATATCCTCGGCATAAACCGATGAAGAAATTAAAATACAGATGAATACTATGAACCGACCACGCATTTAAAAAGTAAAAAATGAAATTAATAATAACAATATAGCTTCCAATATAACAATTAGAATAGTAAATACTGAAACCAGATCGTTAAATATAAGAGAGAAGGCATTAAATCTGTTTTCAAAACACCTAAATAATAAGCATTTACAAATTAGCAATCTACTAAGTAAATAGAGAAATGTAAACTATTTATATTTTGATATAAATACGTTTTCTGTTAAGCCACCATCCTAAGTACCAACAAAGAAACATGAATGCCAATGCCGTAATAAATGCACCAAATGGTCCTGGAAACACCATCTGAAAAATTCGTTCGCTTACCCACTCAAAAAGATCCAAACCAGAAGTAGTTCGGATTTGACGTAAAATAATATAGAAC
Organism: Labilibaculum manganireducens; assembly: GCF_002843385.1. Taxonomy (GTDB): domain Bacteria; phylum Bacteroidota; class Bacteroidia; order Bacteroidales; family Marinifilaceae; genus Labilibaculum; species Labilibaculum manganireducens. Next base: position 91,102 of record NZ_MVDE01000006.1, on the reverse strand, counting down.
ACCTCGGAAAACACATAAATAAACAAAGGGTTTTTCCCGAAAACATCGAAAAAATGAACACCAAACTTCACTTTTTTCATCTCGATAGCATAAATTAAAACAGCCATTACAGATAAGTCCAGGCCAATGGTGTAAAGTGCGAACGAACTTGTCCAAAGCTTTTTTGAAATTGGGAAAACTAAATCCCACCATAAAGCCAACGAAGCAATCAAGAATCCAGCAATAAGCAATTTGCTTATTCCTTCGTAGGTTTTTCCCTTTTGTTGAATAAATACCCCCGCAATATATCCTGCAATCACATTAACAATAGACGGTATGGTGCTTAAAAGTCCTTCCGGATCGAATGGAATACTATCCCGCTTGTAAATATGTCCTTCTCCCAATATTGATAAATCGAAACGAGTTACTGCATTTGTTGCCATTGCCAATTCACCACCCGCTTCGCCAAACAAGTAAAGAATTCCCCAATATGCCAACAAAATAATACCCGACAAAATAAGAGCTGCTCTCTGAGAAAAATAGTAGAAGATAAGAGATGCGAAAAAATAGCATAAAGCAATGCGTTGCAAAACTCCCATTATGCGAGTTTGACTAATTGGTTTTAATCCCCAGGAACCATCTATGCCTTGTTGAAAAAATGGAAACCAATACATTAAATATCCAATCAGAAAAATAAGAACTGTACGCCTGAGTATTTTTTTCCACACAAAACCTGATGATGCCAATTTTAGTTTTCCCATCGAAAAGCTCATTGCATTGCCCATGGCAAACAAAAAAGAAGGGAACACTAAATCGGCAAGGGTAAATCCAAACCAATTGGCATGAACCAAATATGGATATAATTTTGCACCTGTACCAGGCGTATTTACAACAATCATTAAACAGATCGTTAGTCCTCTGAAAACATCAAGGGATAAAAAACGATTCGGTTTCTGATTTACTATTTCTTCCATCTTAGTAATTGTATTTTATTTCAGGTAAACGTTTAGTTAAAGGAATAATTCGCTTGTTATATTTCTCAAATAACTCTTTAGCAATTGCAGTTGAGCTTCCTTGTGGAACTATCGGGTAATCTTTTCTGGAATTTACCCATTCCCATTCCCACGTTTTAATTTCATCATCAAAGGCTTGTTGATCGAAATGTCCCCAGTTGCTATACACATCCTTAAAAAAGTACTCCCAACGAGGTTTGTAAAAATCTGTAAATACGCTACTCCACTGCCTATTGGCATATTCATGAAGTCTGTTGCCAGCATCGCCCCAAAGTGTAATTAAATCGCGAGCATTTTGCTCGTACACTGCTTTTTCGCTTTCTGAATTTCCCCAACTTCGCGCATCAGCAATCCAAGGTCCCAGTAAAAAATCCTGACGAGTAGCTAACAAACGATCCATATCCTCTATCAATTCGATAAATTCTAAACTGTATTTTTCGAAAGCCACCCGATCGTCGTTTTGATAAGCCCTAGCAAATTCCTGTTGAAGTGGTAGTGCATAATTTGCCAAAACCTGACGTGTGAGATCTACCAAATCATACTGAAACCCATCATAAGTATCGCATTCAGGGATCGATTTAATGAATAAATCCCATGCAGGCAATAAATCTTCAGGCGCATAATTTAGCTTGGTTCTGGCCCATCTCCGATATCCTTCAAAAGTAGGTCTGGCTACAATAACAGACTCTGCTCCATCCCTAATTTCTTTCCCATTATATACCGTTTTCACCAAAATAGACCATGCCTCTATTAAGTTCTCTGTTTGTTTGCCATACCGATTCCTGATGTACTTTTTCAGCCAATTATTCAAATCAATAGGTGTATCTCTCCAGGTATTATCAGTCATCAACTCATAAAGAACTGGATTTTGCTCTATTCCTTCCATGGTCAATCCTATTCCAGCCATTTTTCCGGCATTAGAATCTGCTAAAGCTTTTGCCGGTTCTGCTGCAACAGTTTCAATGCGTCCGAACATACTGATGTTACCTCCAAAATTATGAAGCATGTTCCATATCCATTGTTTTCCATAGAAAGATTCAGTTCTTTTCCATACAGGTTCTATTTCCGTCGCCAGATCCAGAATAATCATTCTATCATCTGGAACAGCATCCAGTAAACCTTTTATCTGAGGAGCTTTCCAAAATTCACGATGACTGTAAAATAACCATCCCTGCATCACCCAAATAGCTTCTGGATCAGCAGATTTCATTCCTTCAAAAACCTTACTGCTTAAAGCTGACAAGTATTCCGGATCGTTAGATGGCGGCTCATTTTCGTTAAAGGTATCGGCAGAATACAAATGATCTGTTCCGTAAATACGGGATTGTGTTTCCAAAAATTTCTTTCCAATCTCGGCAAACAAAGGATCGTTTGCATCCAATATGTAGGTATCTTCAAAATCATTTCCCCAATTGGTTTGTTTCAAATTAGCTTTCGGGAAAAACTTCTTGAAGGAAGCTGGAACATGTCCTGTAAAAGCAGGTAAAACAGGTTTCATTCCCAATTCACGCTCACGTTTTAAAATCTTTTTTTGCAAATCCCGGTGGCTTTCCTTCCAACTCATTGGCAGCGGTCCGCCCCAAGCATCCAGATTCCCCATCCAAAACCATGAAAAATAAGAGGGGCCGCTAAAAAATGAGTCTAAATCCTCATCGGAAAAACCATAAGACCTATAAACCTCATCCCAAATATATTCCTGACCTGTAATTGCCAAAGGCATATTAATTCCATGTAAAGCCATCCAATCAATTTCCTTTTCCCATCGCTCCCAATCCCACCAGCTCATGCTGTAATTGAAGGTGCAGTAATTCAGATAATAGCGATATTCGTAGGGTGTTTTCTTATGCACCAATCCAGGTACTTTTGGCAATTGCTTAGGAAGCTTAAGGTTGGTTCCATTCCATGTTATTTGGCAATGAGCATATTCTTTCAGATAATAATACAAAGCAGAGGCTATTGATCCGCCGTTGTTGCCTCTCAAAACTATTTTATCATCTTTTGATTCTATTTCGAACCAATCGGTATCAAGAGTAGAATCAAGCTCAACAATAAAATTTGAAGCATAATCAGGTAAAATCCGTTCAATAATTGCTTCTTCCGGAGATGATTTTCCATCACTTATATCTTTATACTTACACCCTGCCAAACTTGAAACCAGTATCAGGCACATCAAAAGAGATTTTGAAATTTTTCCCATAATATAATTGTTACTAAAATCTAATTATTAAAAACACCTATTGATTTAATGGTTCGATTTTGAAGGTGGTAACAAGCTTGTCCCCCATGTTTTTGATGGCTTAGTATCCATTTCCAAAACAAGAGTTCCTCCGGCAGTGATATCGCTGTGCTCAATCCATGCCTTAGTAAATGGTTTCCCATTCAAACTTGCCGATTTAATGTATTTGTTTCTATCAGACATATTTTTTGCCACAATGGAAAAATCTTTCCCGTTTTCCTGATGAATTACAGTTTGTTTAAAGTAAGGTGTATTGATCAGATAATAGGATTGCCCTGCGTTAGGATACAAACCCATCATATGAAAAGCCAGCCATGACGACATAGCACCGGAATCATCGTTGCCTGGAATGCCACTTCGTGTACTGTTGTAATGTGTATCAATAATTCTATGAATCTGATCATTGCTTAAGTCAGGTCTGCCAATCCAATGATACAAGTTTGGGCTCAAAAATGAAGGTTCATTGGCTACATTGTAATATTCCCGGTCGAAAAAAGTATCCAGCCTTTTTCTAAAAGCTTCTCTGCCACCCGATTTTTCAATCAACATAGCTACATCATGAGGAATTGATAAGGAGTATTCCCATGAACTGGCTTCATAGAAAAAGCCACACCACCAACACACACAATTTGGCCAATCCTGAGCAAGAGGTGTATAGGGAATATAATCAACTCTGCCATTGTTCGCATTGCATTGAATGCTGTCAACCCAATTTCCTTTGGCATCTTTTGGCATTATGAATCCGTGTGATCCATTGTCTTCAATGTCCCGCCATAAATTTTGCCAGTTATCAGACTGTTTTATGAATCGCTGATACTCTCCCTTTCGCTTTATTCCTTTTGCTACTACTGCCAAACAATAATCGTTGTATGCATATTCCAAGGTTCTATTTCCTGCCCTTACAAATCTGTTTGATACATAGCCCAAACGGTTGTAGTCTGTTAAGCCTCCCCGTCCTTCTTTTTCTTCATTTCCTCCAGGTGCAAAATCAGCATCTTTAAGCATTGCCTTTAATGCTAATTTATAGTTGATTCCCTGTAAACCTTTTGTGAAAGCATCTGCAATTACAACTTCTCCATTCGATCCTCCTTGTGTTCGACCATTGCAATTGCCACTTCGTGCATCCGGCATATAGCCGTCGTGCTTATAAATCTGAAGCATGGCATTTACAATATCTACTTCACGTGATGGAGAAATTAAGGTAATGAGTGGGCTTGAGGAACGATAAGTATCCCATATGGCATAAAAGTCATCGTAATAAGGTGTATTGTTTTCCCACAAAGGATTTTCACCAGTTCGGTCAACAGGCATTAACATGGTATGATAAAGAGCCGTGTAAAACATGGTTTTCTGATCGTCTGTTGCATTTTTATCAATCTCAATTCTTTTTAAGAGATCTTCCCATCGAGCTTCTGTTTCTGCTAATGTTTTATCAAAATCCCAATGAGGGATTTCTTTATTTATATTATCGCGCGCTTTTAAAGTACTGACAAATGAGATGCCTATTTTCATTCGAACCGAACTTTCTTTAAGATCATCAAAAAACATCATGGCTCCGGTTTTTTCTCCTGAATCAATTTGAAGTTTCTCGTTTGGGAATAGTTTATTATTCTTCCAGGTTGAAAAACGGCTGAAAGGTTGTTCGAAAACAGCCGAAAAATAAACTGTGTAGGCACTTCCATTGTTCCATCCACCACGAATACGTGAATATCCCCGAATTTCAACATCTGAAACTACTTCTATCTCCGAACTCACAAATTGCTGTGCTTCCCGATCATCAGGGATAGGCGTTTCGCCTAAAAATTGTCCCAAATCAATTTTAACGGCCTTTTTACTTTCAGCCTCGAATGAAAATTGATAAAAAGCCACTTTAGGTGACGTGGTTATTTCTGTCTGAATATTCCATTTATGAAGCTGTACACTATAATACCCCAGTTCCACAATTTCGTCGGTGCGCAATGATTCCTGAGTAATTGACTCAAAATCCCCGGAAAAAGGCATGACTGAAATATTACCATATTTTGCTCCACCGCCGGTTCCACTTACATGAGTCTGACTGAATCCATAAACAGGTCGATCCAAATCCGGTGAGTAACCACTGTTTGCAGCTTTTTTATTATCGGGACCTGGTTTTATCATTCCATAAGGACAAGAAGGTCCAATGAAAACATTTCCCAATCCTTCCACTCCTATTTTCGGATCGACAAACTTGTATTTTTGAGCTGTCAATAATGATGTTTGAATCAATAGTACAACTACAAGGAACAGGGTATTTCTCAACAAGCTCATTAGCATGAATATTAAATAGATAATTTCATCTTTTTATTTTATAAAACAGATACTTTATTGATTATATCTGCATGTCTTTCCATTTTAATTAGTTCTACTAATTCTGAATTATTCCTAATCAGAATATTTTTCCTGAAGCATTGAAAATGGCCGGTCATTTATACCAGTACCCCATTCCATATTGGGTTTTGAACCCATTTTAAAATCAAGAACACCACCTTTACGAATATCGAAATGATTGAGATAAGTTTTTGACGTTTCAACACCATTAAACTTAACTCTTTGAATGTAATTTTTCCCGGAAGAAGCGCCTGGAGCATTTAACACCAACTCTTTTCCATTCTCAAATGCAATAGTTATTTTATCGAAATGAGGACCTGAAATAACATATTCGGGTACCGAAGGACACACAGGATAGAATCCCATTGCTGCAAAAACATACCATGCCGACATTTGTCCGGCATCGTCGTTTCCACTCAAACCTCCAACACCTGTACTGTATTCAGTATTCATAATTTTTGTCACCAACTGTTGAGTTTTCCAAGGCTGTCCTGAATAATTATATAAAAATGATATTTGATGACTTGGTTCGTTGCCATGCCAATATTGTCCTGCGCTAAAAAAGAGATCTAAATTGTTATTAAATGCTTGCCGTCCTCCCATCAGATTCATTAGTCCTGCCACATCATGGGGTACATACCATGTGTATTGATATGGCGTTCCTTCAGTTATATATCCTTGGCGAATATATTTATCGAAATCTTTAACAAAGCTTCCATCAGCATATTTTCCGCGAACACAGGAATCATTGGTACTGTATACATTTTTATAATTTGAAGCCCGTTGATGCAGTATTTTTGCGTGATTAAGATCTCCTTTCTTACCCGCAATCTGTCCCAATGCAAAATCGTCGTAAGCGTACTCCAATGTTCGGGAAACCTGCTCATTATTATGAAACGATTCAAATACCATATCCTCCAAAGGAATGTATCCATATTTTAAATAAGATTTTAGAGCACGACGACCTTTACCTCCTTCGTACTCTTCATCTGTTTTTGGGGAAGTAAATGCATTCTGCAATAAATATGAATATTGCTCTTCCGAAAGATCAATCACTCCCTTCATATAAGCATCAGATAGTGCAGCGATAACATGATCACCTATCATAGCAGATGTGTAACTGTTCCAGCAGGGAAAAATAGGAAGCCAACCTCCTTGTTCTGCCTTTTGCAAAAGGCTATTCATCATATCGGCATTTGTTTTTGGAATCAACAAACTAAACAAAGGGTGGGATGCACGGTAAGTATCCCATATGGAAAAATCAACAAAATAATCTCTGTCTCCTGAATTCATGATCTGCTTTCCCCCAGCAAAACTAACGTATGAGCCATCACAATCGTTAAATATTCTTGGTTGCAAGAAACTATGATACATAGCGGTATAAAACTTCACTTTGTCATCTTCGTTTGTTCCTTCAACTGTTATTTTCGAAAGAATATTTTCCCATTCATCGCGAAGCTTACTTTTTACTTCTTTAAAATCAAGTTTTCCTGTTTCTACTTCTAAATTTTTGCGGGCCTGTTCTATACTTGTAAATGATGTTCCAACTCTTGCATAAATCTTCTCGTTTTTTTGAACTTGGAAAGAAACATACGCACCCAAATCTTTTAAATCAGAAACCTGTGTTTCCATTTCAAACAATTCTGATCCCTGATAAACACCGTAACGTTCAAAATCACCGCTAAACTGAACAACAAAATACCCACTGAATCCGGCCTCTTCTCCCAATCCCTGATAAATTCGATGCACTGGATTATAACCAATTATTTCGTTGGATTCGGGAAGTACACGCACGAATCCTTGTCCCTCATCACTATTCGGATTTACAACAATATGGGCTTCCCCTTCTTTTTCGAATAGAAATTGAAATAATCCGGAACGCTTTGTGGCTGTAACCTCAGCTTCAATATCATAATCGTCTAAATGAACCTGATAAGAATAAGGTGTTGATTTTTCGTTATCGTGAGAAAATTTAGAGCCCCGAACTGTTGGCAGACATTTTAAATCACCCGAAATTGGCATAATCGTCATACTTCCATAATCCTGAACACAAGAACCACTTAACCAATGACTTCCCCTGAATCCCTGAAAAATGGAATCTGTATAATAGTACGGAGCCTGACACTTGGTTTCACTTGCACGGGTTTGCGGTGTCCAATTAGTCATTCCGAAAGGAACTGTAACATAAGGAACTACCTGCGAGTTATTCTCCAAACCATGACCATGTTCTATTGCACTAATTGTTGCAGCTGGAGCTGTACCGATTAATGGATTTACAAATTTCACAAATTTTGTTTCATTTTGCGGAGTTTGGCAACCAATCAGCAACAGGCCTAACAAGAGTGACTTTACGGATAATTTTTTATTCATTTACTATTTATTTGAACGGCATTAAGACATCGGTAGATGCTATAAAATCAAACCGTTACTATTCTAATCAATCGTTTAGTTTATTGATGGATTCTTTAATTTCACAGCTTCCTAATCAACAATTTGGCATCATTATCGGCACTTAGACCCTTTGTCTCTTTTAGGATAATCTGCTTTTTATCTGCTTTCTGCAGATTAATATTTTTAATTTCAATATCGTCTGCCTGATCGAAAACCATGGCTGGACGATAATCTTCTTCATTCAGGTTCATTCTTATATTTTTGAAAATGATTCCCTTTGCATGACGAACATAAAATCCCCAGGCTGGTAATTCTCCAAACATGGAAAACTCCGGATACCCTTTTATTTCTTCAGGAACTTGATTTAACCGGCTAAGTGGTACATAAGCCATTCCTTTTGAAGCTTTACCCGGACATGTAATTTCAACATTCTCAATCAGCACATCTTCCACACAAAATCCTGGGATACCTGTAATGGATGACGGAAGAGGATTGTGAAAGAAATTAACAGCAGGTCCACGCATATCGTAATTGATATCGGGTCGTTCAAAAGGAACTTGAACTTTAATGTCATGAATATGTATGTTCTTTATTGAGCCAGGAATTTCACCATCGCGATGTCCTAAGCGAATAAAAATAGCGTTCCCTGTATTTACAGCATCAATATTAGATACTTCAATGTTTTCTATTGCTCCCCCATCTACAGATTCTATAGCAATTGCCGATCGGAAAGTATCGTATATTTTAATATTTTCTATTTTCACATTTTTGAAACCACCATAGGATGCAGTTCCAAATTTTATTGCACTGGCACTACTTCGAACCGTGCAGTTGGCAATATAAATACTGTCATTACAAAAATCCGGATAATAGGATTTCAAGCAAATGCCATCATCAGCAGAGTTGATATTGCAATTTGTTATTTGAACATTTCGGCAATCGGTAATGTCAATTCCGTCGTTATTCCAGTAAGCACGATTTACAAGCTGCAAACCATCAAGACTTAAATTCCTGCATAATTCAAACGAAAGTCCCCAACAAGATGCATTACTTAATTGTAAATCAGATATTGCGACATTATTACACATTGAAAACCGAAACAATTTTGGGCGGGCCGTTTCGTTCGGTCGCATTCTTCGGTAATTGTATTTAGGATCAACAATTACACCGGCATGATGCAGGCTATCGATATTCAAGGCTAAAGCTCTGCCTTGTCCATCTATTTTTCCTTTTCCTGAAATGGTAAAATTATTGGCTTTAAAAGCGATCAGCAATGCTATTTGCGAGTTATCATCTTTTTTTTGTGATTCTGGTCTTCCAAGCATTTCAACCTGAGGATAATCCATAGGATTGGTACTTCCCAATAAAATGGCTCCTTCTTCCAAATGAATATTCACATTTGATTTCATGACTAAACTTCCTGATAAAAAATTACCCGCGGGAAAAACGATTGTTCCTCCTCCTTTTTTGTTGACTTTTTCAATTAAGGATTGAATTGCATTTGTGTTTAAAGTCTCCCCATCACTAATTGCTCCAAACTCAGTTACAAAATATTCCTTATCCTTTCCTTTTGCCGATGATTCAAAACAAGTAACCAAAGCAAATAACAAGAGTATAGTAATCAACAAGTTTTTCAATATATGATGTAATTTAGTCTCCATAATTCTTAAATCTACTCCTTAAGTTTCTGTTCGTAATCTCACCGAATTCTGTAATTATATTTCCTGACTTTTTTCAACGGGTTAACATCTGCAAAACATTTCACTTTTTGAGCAAATAGTACAAATAGAGAAGTCTCAAAATTACAAGCAAATCATTCTCTACTTATGGACAAATCATGACGAAACATGGAATTTAGGGTCAATCGGGTATTTCTCCGGTCTCTATGCTATTGTGAAGTAAAAACGGACAGGCACAAACAGCCTGCCCGTTTTAATCTTTCTCCAATATATTCGGTTTTTACACTAGCCTAAGTAAAACCATATAAGTTGGACAGTTTCCCTAAAAAAGAAAACAATACAAGTCTGGAATTAATATCCAGGGTTTTGAGTTATACTTCCTGCTGTAATATCAATTTCGTTTTGAGGAATTGGTCTTAAAAGATGTTTTTCAGCCAGAGCATTATTTAAAGCAGCATGCGGATTATGCAATAGTGTTCTTTCAATTAACTTTCCAGTTCTCTTTAAATCCATCCATCTATTTGCTTCACCTGCTAATTCTCTTGCTCTTTCGTCAAGAATAAAGTCTAAATCTACATCACCTTCTGCTACTGATTCTGTTAAACCTGCTCTTGATCTTAAAGTAGTTAAAAGATTGGCTGCAATATCAGCGTTTCCTGATTCTAAACGAGCTTCTGCAGCAATTAAATAAGCTTCACCAGATCTCATAATCACCATATCTCTTTCTCCTTGTGAGGATTGATCCGGCTGTGCAAAAGGTACTTTTGGATCATCAAACTTTACAAACTGCGGATAGTGAACAGGTGTAACACCATCATTTGTAAAATAAGTGCCCGGATTGATTACTGCGTATGGTACCGCATCAATTTCTGCTTGTGTCCATGCTGTTTTAGGGAAAAATATTGCTAAATCTCCTGCCGGAACATTAACATTTGCTCCATTAACAGTTCCTACATAATCTTCAGTTGCATAAATTTCTCTGGTATACGTTGCCTCAGCTCTTTCATCAGCATCATCAAAAAGACTATAAAAGAACGGAGTTGGCATAGGATCTAAACCTTTAACTGTTCTTGTCAATCCAGGATAATCAAAAAACCTGAATTTGTACATCATGTGTTTTGAGTTACCCCAACCTCTACTTACGGAATTGTTTCCAAATAGATAAGAAAAAATAACTTCAGAGTTTCGTTGATTGTCAATACTCACCAAACTTGCAAACGAAGATACTAAAGGGTGATTAGCAATAACAGTTTCAGCTAAAGCTGCTGCATCAGTAAAATCGGTACTGGAAGCAAACGATTTATAACCTCTGGTCAACAAAACTTTCGACATAAAATGTCTTACAGCATCCTTAGTTATTCTACCGTAAGCGCCTGCAGTAGTAGGAACTCCATCTAAAGCATCCTGAAGATCTTGTACAATTTGTGTGTAAACCTGCTCCTCACCAGCACGCGTATAATCTGTACTCGCACTAGTAACTTGATTAAGCACCAATGGCACTCCTCCATAGTTCTCAACCAAATTGAAGTATGACAGAGCTCTAAAAAATTTAGCTTCTGCTATTCCAATTGTTTTTTTATTTGCATCAATATTATCAATAACATCTGCATTATCTACAACTACATTAGCAGCAGATATAACACTGTATTGATTTCCCCAATATACACCAACTGCCCAATTCAAGGAATTAAAATCTACATAATCATTAAGATCACTCGTTCCGGTAATGGCTGAGCCTCTGGTTACAATATCAGTTCCTAAATCTTCAAGTGCATAATACAAATCTGAAGTATAGTGGGTTGTTGTTTCTCTTGCCCGTTCGTATACAGTAGCTACTAATTGATCAAAAGTTTCGGGATATGCGGAGGCAACCTCCACACTTAATGAGGTATTATTCTCTTCCTCAAGATAGCTATCACAACTCGAAGTGAAAACTCCTATTGTGAGTAGTGCTAGAATTACTTTATGATTAAATTTTCTCATTTTCTTACGTTTAATTTAATAAATAGTTAAAAGCTCAAATTAACCCCTGCCATAATTGTACGTGACATAAATGCAGCCCCCCATTGATTTCTTCCGGCGTTTTCAGGATCCCATCCATCATAATCTGTAAAGACGAAAGGATTTTGCACCGTAGCATAAACTCTTAGACTATTTACCTTAATTTTTTCCAGTAGATCAGAAGGAAGCCTGTAACCGAAAGTGATGTATCCAACTTTGGTAAAAGAAACATCCTTGTATTGTATAGCCGAGCCATAAATACCAGCATTACCTGGTTGATTGTAGCTGTTTGATTGGTTTTCCGGTGTCCAATAATTTACCTTATATCCGTTAAACGTTCTGTTTGGTTGGTCTTGCCAGCCCCAAGCATAGTTAGAATGAAAATTACTTTTGTACATGTTCCCCTGACTAGTGTTTATAGCAAAAGAGAAATCAAAGTTTTTATAGTTCATTGTACTTGTAATACCGCCGGTCCACTTAGGTGTAACCTGACCAATCACCTTTCTATCATGATCAGCATCGATTTTACCATCCTTATTAACGTCCGTTACTCTTACCTGACCAGGAAGTTGACCATAAACAGCAGCCTCATCTGCTTCATCCGATTGCCAAATGCCGGCAAATTCATAATCATATATTGAACCAATTGACTCTCCTACTCTATGGATAAGGTTCGTTCCGTTGATACCGAAAGTAATATCTTTACCGCCATACAATTTGTCAAGTGTGTTTTTATTGGAAGCAAAATTGAAGTTTGTAGTCCAGGTAAAATCACCATTATCAACATTCACAGTATTTAATGAAATTTCAATCCCTTTATTTGTTGACTCTCCAATGTTTTCAAATATTCTGGAATAACCTGTAACTGCCGGTAAATCTTTTCCAAAAATAATATTGGTGTTTTTTCTATTGTATACATCAATAGAACCACTAATTTTATTATTTAAAAATCCAAAATCAAAACCCACATTCACTTCTGTTGTTTCTTCCCAGGTAAGATCAGAATTCGCCAAGTTAGTAATGTAAAGAGCTGGTGTAGAGACATCACCCAAATTTGTGGCGCTTGATCCTAAGAACGATTGTGAACTTAGCGGTGTTAATCCTCCACCTTGACCATTATTACCGGTTTTACCATAGCTCAATCTAAGTTTTGCATTTGACAGCAACTCTTGATTTTGCATGAAATTCTCATCCATCATCTTCCAGGCAAATGCTGCTGACGGGAAAAATGCCCATTTATTACCTTCCGCTAATATTGAGGCTCCATCATAACGTCCTGTAAACGTGAACAGGTACTTATCCATCAATGAATAATTTAATCTTCCTGTGTATGACTCTAAAGTTTGCTTAACAAAACTGCTTGATACATCTCTAATATCAGTACCTGCACCAAGATTATAGAAAGAATATGCATCGGTAGTGAAATTTCTAACCTCATTATAATATCCTTCCGAACGCTCTAAAAATCTTGACATTACGCCTGTTACATCAAAAGCATGTATGCCTTCACTAAACTTGTAGTTAAAAATATTATCCCATGAATAAGAGAAATAATTAGAATTGTTTACCTGAGCCCTTCTGTTTGATGCATTCCCACTTACACTCTTTGAGTATAGTCCCCGATATTCTCCATATCTCGTATACTTCATATTAGGTGAAAATTTAGAAGTGATCGTCATTCCGTCTAAAGGCTTAATCGTTACAGCAAGATCACCTATGTATTGTAAGAATTTCGTTTCTCTGGTAATGTTTTTTGTATCGAATAACGGATTGGTTATTTGAGTTTCTTTTTGTGTTGGAAAAAACCGTAAAGATCCATCTTCATTATAAGGACGACCAATAGGCTTTAATCTGTAAGCACTCCTAAATGCTTCCCAGCTTCCCGTGTTTTGAATGGCTGTGGTAATATAATTGCTTACACTTACATTTAACCATTTAGCAAGATCACTTTTTAAACTTCCGCGAATATTGTATCGGGTATAATCTTCACCTTCTACGTTGCCATTATCTTTAGTATAAGCCAAACCTGCCGAATAAACAGTCGTTTCATTTCCCCCGCTTAATCCAAGTGTGTGGTTGGTTTGAAAACCAGTTTTAATTAAAAGGTCTACCCAATCTGTACTTACTCCTTCAGCTATGTTTTGTTGCTCTTCCGCATCAAAAAATTCAGTAATGTCAACATCACTTGCTCTGTAACTTAAGTTTCCAGAAGCAAACTGATTACCCACAGCAACATCTTTAATAAAGTCAACATATTCGGCGCCATTAAAAACTGATGGCAGATTGTAAGCTTGCTTTACGCCAAAATAGTTACTGTAATCAACTTTTAGCTTGCCGCTTTTACCACGTTTGGTTCCTATTAAAACTACCCCGTTACTTCCTCTGGATCCATATACCGCAGTAGCCGAAGCATCCTTAAGAATATCCATTCTGCTGATATCTGAAGGATTCAAGAAAGAAATATCATCCACAAAAATTCCATCAACAATAAAAAGCGGGTTTTGTCCTGGAGTAAAACCTCCGTTCGAAGATGTCTCATTGGTATTAATAGTACTCGCACCACGAATACGAATGTTATAACCGCCAGCACCAGGTTTGTTGTCGGTACGTTGAATAACTACACCTGCAGACTGCCCTTGCATTGCTGAAACAGCATCCACTTTATTTGCCTGTGCCAATTCCTTAGCACCAACTGAAGTAACAGAACCTGTTAAATCACTTTTCTTTACCGTACCATAACCAATAGCCACAACCTCGTCCAACCCAATGGTTGAAGCTGCTAATTTTACTTGATACGAAGTAGTTTTTCCATCTAAAGTAATCTCCTGTGTTTCATATCCAACAAAAGAAAACATTAATGTCTCCGTTCCTGTAGGAGCAGTGATCTGAAAATTACCATCAATATCAGTTACAGTACCTGTTGTGGTACCTTTCACTATAACAGATACACCTGGCATTGTTACATTCTGGTCATCAACAACCACACCAGACACAGATAACGTTTGCGCCCATGAGTTCGATGACAAGCCTATCAGTAAGGCTAACATCAAAAATTTTAAATTTAATTTCTTCATAGATTTTTTGGTTTATTAAATAAATCTTGGTCACGAATGTAACCCGAAACCGTTTTCGTAACATGGATGAATTATTCAAATGCATGGATAATTATTACATGTTACGCAATGCCCTTTAAACACAGGAGATTCTAAAGATCACACTTTCAACATTAAGATAGAATTACTATCAAAATCCAGCATATTTAAATTGTAACTTCACTAATTATATGTCCTTTTGTATAATTATCAAAACTTCAAACCTAATATTTCTTTTTACTGGAAGTTATTATCCGGCTTTTTTAAACTCTGCCTTTTTCAGTTCGTCTTTAATTCATATTCTTGGACGAAAGGCCATTTTCATATGATTATAATTTTAAGTTTTTGTCATATAGCCTGTCCCGAACTTGTTTCGGGAGAACTTACCATGCTGAAATAATCATCTCCCTGTGTGTCAAAATCGCTTTGGCATGGACGTTTCATATGATTATAATTTTAAACTTTTGCCATATAGCCTGTCCCGAACTTGTTTCGGGAGAACTTACCATGCTGAAATAATCATCCCCCTGTGTGTCAAAATATCCTTGTCATGGACGTTTCATATTTGAAATCTTGCGTGCATGGTTTTGAGTTCTTTGCTGTTAATTTGAAGTAAAAATGTAACCTGTTCGCCCGACTTTATACTCTATGCTTATATCCTGATGATTTTAATCAAATAACCGCACTAATTGTTGAAACAATACTGACAAACTATATTTTTGATGTACATCATACTTACATTTAATGTACATCATAATTATATTTGATGTACATCAAAAAAAATTTTAATGTAGATTAAACTTTCAATCAATAAAGACAAAGCATACAAATAAAGCTGTACAGAAGATCCATACAGCTTTATGTTTTTCAAATAAGAAAACTAAGTATTCCAAACAAACTTATTCAACCAAATCAACAAGCTCTGCATTCTTCAAGTCAATTTGGAAATGATCGGCTGGTGCTCCATTTAAAAAGTGATGGAAAATTTCAGCAAATTCATAAAAATCGTTCTGCACCTTATTAGTTAATGAATTTGAGTCTTTCTGATTTTGCAATAGAGATTCAATAATTATCTGATATTGTTTGATTCTATCCAAGCCAATATCCTTTATGGCCAATTTATCGGCACTTCGAAGCCGGTAAAAATCAAATATCATATCAAAACCAGTCCAATTTTCGAATAAACTTGAATCTACTGCAGTTGAGTTTGTATAATTTAATAATTCTTTGCCTGTTGCATTCAATAAAAAATCTCTGAATTCAGCAGGCCAATCCTTCTTCAGAAACCGCAAACGAACCAACTCTTTTAAATGCCAATTGGTAAATTCATGATAGGTGGTTGCCGATAAAATATCCTTATTCCAGATATCCTTAGTTCCCGACTTTTTTAGATATGAATATTCTTGCTCGTAAATTGGAAAAAGCTCTTTGAAACGAGGAACTGAATCGATCACAACCGTTTCAACCTCCATTAAATTTTTATTTTTCACAGTGAGAATCTTATAAGCAGGTATGTAAGCTGCCAAAGATGGAATTTGAACATTTACCAAACCGGTTCCATTCTCATATTTTCTGATTCCAGTATCGTTAATGTGCATATGTCCACCAAAATGCAGCTTGATGCCAGCCTCAGCAAAAGTTCTTGCCACATCTTCGTCAGGTACACGATGCAATTGCATTTTCCCTTCACCCATCAAATTTTTAATGTGCGGCGAAGCATCATCGTTAAAATCAATCATTGGATAATGACTAAAAACGATTAGTGTTTTCCCCAATCGGTCAGCCTCAGAAGATACCTTTTTCACCCACTTGATCAAATGTTTTTTATGCGTTAATACATTTGAGTACCCAGCACTGGCTCCTTCGTAGTTGTCGGCATTTAGTGAATCAGTTTCAGCATTATTGTTGGGAACATAAACATTGGCATCTATGGCTAAAAACCACACTCCTCTTACCGGTTCCACCAAATAACTAACATCAGGAATACTTGTATTAAAGGGAGGTATTGAATAGTTTCTGTTATTTAATGATGACTGCTTAAAGGCTTTATCAAAAGCATAATCATTATGGGTATAAGATGTAAAAGGAGTTTCCCAATATAAATCTTCCTTTTTTGGGAAAAAACCAAAATCACCCAATGTTGTAATAACCTCCTCGTAACCCATTCGGCAAATATCTTTCGTAACCACTACCGGGTTTTCTTCCGAAGATAAAGGAACATACAAACTGTCGGCACTCATAATAACCTGTGGTTTTCCGCCTGCGCCCAAAAAATCTTTTTTGCCCGCATCCATTGCAAAAGGACGAACTGGATCGTGATTACCCGTAGTTGCAATAAATTTAATTCCGTATTTATCGGAATAACTGTCCAGAATTTTCTTTAATCCGCGTACATTAAAAGGCTGTCCGTCATCACTAAAATCACCCGGAAGAACAACGAACTTTATCTTCCTTTTTACCACATCATCCAAGGCCGCCAGAAAAGCGAAATAATTCTCGTTAAAAATTCGGGTAGAATTCAGTTGAGCTTTCATGGTTCGGGCAATAACGAATTTTCCGTTTGCCGGATTTACGACTCCTTTGTAATCGCAATCCTGAAATTCTCCGTAAATATCATTCAAATGAACATCAGCCATAAAGGCTATTTGTATTGATTCGTTGGTCTGTAGCTTTTCTTCACACGCGTTACTGCCAATTAGTAATATGGCAAGTAACAGGCATTGTAAAATCTTTGTCATGAGTAAAATCTATTTCCTAATTTACAATTTCGATTCCTGAGGAAAAGCGTATGATTTTTTCCAACCACCCAAGTCGATTAAAATCTGATCAATCATCACTCCGGCATCAACCATCCAAACTTTTAGTGTGTGCTTTCCTGCTTTATTGATAATTTGCTGCGCCGATTTAACCACTGCATTTTTCAGTACATTTTCTTTCCACTGATTGCTTCGTCCCAAAGTCTGAAAATCGACAATTACAGGTTCTGCGTTATCGATGGATACGGCACAGCGCACTCCTTTCCCTTCATGTACTGCATGAGTGGGAACAGCCTGAACCAATACTTCTGCTTCTCCAAAGTTAAACGTATAAAAATCATATTCAAGCAACGGACTATTCTTTACAATTGCCTGAAGATCCTCAATTGATTCAGATCTATTGGGTAAAGCTGAAACAACCGATCCGGTATAACCTAGACCTTCATGCACCTGCCACTGAGCTTGAGTACCGGAAACTTTCCGATTAAAATTTTCTGCATGAATAGAAACAAATCCTTTATCCTCAACAAAACCTTTAAAATGTTCCAACTCTGCAAATTTTGGATTGAAAACGGAAATTCCAATGCTGAATGTTGTATCTGCTGAAATGAAATTGATCGCTGAATTCACTTTATAACCTGGAGGAATTAATTGGTAATCGTGCCCAAGAGGGGCTTCTTTTTTATTCTCTCCAGCAGGAACTTTATCCCAATCGATACTGACCCAAAGTCGTTGTTCTGGTTTACCCGATTTCGTACTCATTTCTCCTTCCAATTGCGAAACATGGATCCAAGCGGCTTTCGGCTCAGCCTTCCAACTAATTTCACCCTCTCCTTTTAAAAACACATCAACAAAATAAGAATTGTGTGTATAAGCATTAAAAACGGGAAGCACATCAGCATAAGAGTTGATTATCTTATTATTTACCTCCATTTGGTAGCTTTCCAATGCCAAACCCAATTCAGCTTTCTGACCGCCTATAGAAGCAGTAACCGTTGGCTTGGAAAAAACCGGTAATTGACGGGGAGCCATGCTCATAATGTGATTCCACTTGCCATTTTGCAACTGCTTATTGAAATAATTTGTTTCTTTTTGAATGCGCTGAAAAGCTTCCAACGATTTTTGTCCAAAATATTCAGCACTAATTCGGCCTTGCTGCGCTGTAAATTGATTCTTGTATGAATACAACCATTTAAAATTCAAATTAGCAGCTCCCATAACCGGATAATAAACCAATTCATAAAATGCATCTTTTCTATTTTCTGCTATGTTATCATTTATCTTATCTGCAGTAGTAAGCAATTTTTGATATTCATTAATTCGTGTCGAAACCTCATCTCCGTAATTAATTTGTGTTAGCTCAGTTTGTCCTTGTTTGGTAACCGGCTCAACCTGACTCCAAGCCATAAACTCAGGACGGCGCTGAAAAGCCAGTCGATAATACTCATACATTAAATTAGTTACTGCAGAAGCTTGCTTTGATCCAAATTCACGAGCAGCCCAATTTTGCATATGATTCTTTACTCCTTTGCTTTTATCAAAAGAACTCATGTCCCAGGCCATATCCAAAAACAGTTCAATATTATACTCGTGTGGTTTAATATCACCACAATTCAAAATCCACAAATTACGCGACTGAAATTCATAGGCTTTACTCATCTCCTCCCACATTAAAACCGGATTGGTCGAGTTTAGCCACAAATAGTCATGCGGACGTCCCCAATAGGAAGTGTGATAATATATTCCCGCGCCTCCGGAACGCTTTTGCTCTTCGCCATTGCTCAGCTGACGAATGTATCCATAATTGTCATCAGTCCACACCAGAGAAATATCCTCAGGCACCTGCATCCCATTCTGATAACAGGTCAACACCTCTTTGTATGGAATAAAAATCTGCGGAAGCTCTGAGGCCTTTTTACCAGTCTGTTGTTCCAGAATCCCGCGTTGATCGGTGATTACATTCTCCAGCAATTTCACCTGCGAATCGGTATCCTCTTGGCCAACAATCATCGGAGAATCGTGTTTGCCACGCATTCCCATTGTATAAATGCCTTCAAAATCGGCACTCTCTTTTGTTCTTGTCTGAAATAATTTTTTGATTGTCTCTGAATTGTTATCGTATCGCCATTCTCCCATAGTTTCACTGTTCCATTCTGCATTAATATTGCACAACATGGGTTCACAATGCGAAGTTCCTACAACAATTGCATAATCGTCGGCTATTTGTTTGTTTTTAGGATAGTAATAAAACGGCTTGGTGCAGGAATGCATAGCCGGCCAAACAGTATTGGCACGCAAGCGCAATAAAAGCTCAAATACTTTTGCATAAGTTTTGGAGCCAATATCTCCAGTTTCAGGCTCAAAATTCAAGGCTGCCCATCGCTGTAATCCCCAATCCTCATCGTTTAAAAATATTCCACGGTACTTTACCGATGGAGAACCATACACTTTATCATCAACAGAAATAACTGCATTTTCTTTTTTATCGGGAGTAACATCCGCCCACCATTCCCATGGAGAAACTCCAATCATTCGCGAAATTTCCAGCAAGCCGTAAGCTGTTGCCCTGCGATCAGATCCAACAATCACCAAAGCCTTTTCAACTCCTTTTACAGGATTTTCAAGAATCTGAATGGAATAAGTTTCCCATTGTCCCTTAATTTTAGAAACATCCAATTTCTTCGCTGCAATCAGTTGATCAATTAAACGACTATTACCAATTGTACCTGCAATTATACATGTGCTTTTTACATCAGAAGTAACTTGAATAGGTTTTCCGGTTACTTTAAAAATATCATCAGCAAGTATTTTCGCTGCAATTTCAACAACTTTTGCATCCCTTTTATCTATTGAAATACCTGTAACTTCATTGTTTACAACAATAGTGAAATCATTTTTATTTTGTGCTTCAACAATAGAAACGCAAAGCATTGCGGTAATTATAATTAATACTGATCTAAACCGGTTTCTGAACATTATTACTTTGTTTTAATTCTTTTGATATTGCTGCACTTTCCTGTTTGCAGATAAATAATCACTACAGTTCCTTCTCAAAATATAAAACTACAAGCTAAGAATGACAATGAGATAAACAAAACCATCACAGATATGGATAAATTATTCATCATTCCCTAAATAGGGCTAAAAACATCAATTTTATGAGTTCCCTTGAAAAAAAAATCCCTGAAAAGACAAATAAATGTTTTTTCAGGGATTTGTAATATTTCTTGAGCAATATTAGCTTTGCTTGCCTGCAATTCATTAAAATGAATGAAACAATGCTTTTTTTAACTTATTTACTTTCTAAGGTTTACCGGCACAGTATCACATTCTGAATATCTGTCAATTTTCTTTACTTCCAGAACATTCACCATCTGAGGTTCATAATCAGCCTTTCCTTCTCCATCAATCTGCTCCACCTTTTGTACAAAAAGATTAATTATTCCTTTATTTTTCCACAATTCCGTATCGAACGACGGCTCCCATAAACCTACACTTTCATCGGTTAAATCAACCACTTTCCAATTTCCTTGTTCAGATGTATTCCCAATCGCCATTGATACCTTTGCCTCTCTTTCTTCATCTCTAAAAATCAGATAAAAGGTGGATGTTTTATGCTTTGTTTTTGCTAAAATCTGAGGTCGGGAAATAGGAATACGTTTGGTTCCGGCTCCCTTTAATGAAAACGGCGTTTTCCTGAAGTTTAGGTTGATTGTATTCCATTTACCATTACTACAGTTAACTATATGGTATTGTGGAACATCAGAATTCTGCTCACGCCAATAACCTGCGATAACCGGCTGTCCGCGTTCATCTGTTGTCATTGATGTTTGATTTATCAGCTCGCTGTTTTGAGGTATGTGTGAGGCATATTCAGCAGTTTGTGCTGTTATCGGAAGCCTATATTTTTCACCTTTTGAATTTTCCCAGCTTGTTCCTCCATCTTTGGATCGTGCATAGCACAAATCATGATTGGAAGCTACATCAGGAGATTCTCGCCATACCCAGGAAACATGAATAACACCTTGCTGATCGACACAAGATTGCCAGTAAGCATTTCGCTGTCCCTCTCCGTCAATAAGGTTACTTTGCATTTGAATCCATGTTTTAGTTTTACGATCATAGGAGTTCATCGCTAAATTCCCTTTTCCGGATTGTCCGTCACGAAACATGAATATGAGATTGCCATTTGGCATTCTAAAAAATTGTGGATAAGTTACATTCGTTTCATTACTGCCAGTCATTTCTATTTTAGGGCCTAACTGTAACGAATAAGCTTGTATGCTTTTGGCATATCGTAAAGGATTCCCATGATGATCCCAGGAAACATGAAGATAACCATCACCGTCCAGCATAATACTAATGCAATTATGCGCATCGTTTACATTCCCTTTGTAAGAGGTAGTATAGGTTGTAAATTGATCCGATTTACTATTTCTCTTCCCCAATTCTAAAAATCCTTCAGGATTATAGTAAGCTATAAACTGTACCCCGTTCTGAGTAACCAACGAATTCTGCCGAAATACAACTGCATTGACCGAATTTTTAGACCACCCCTTCGAAACCGGAATTAATTTCTGGGCACAAACATTATAGCTTGTAAATAAAAGA
This sequence comes from Labilibaculum manganireducens, assembly GCF_002843385.1. Classification (GTDB taxonomy): domain Bacteria; phylum Bacteroidota; class Bacteroidia; order Bacteroidales; family Marinifilaceae; genus Labilibaculum; species Labilibaculum manganireducens. Next base: position 68,995 of record NZ_MVDE01000006.1, on the reverse strand, counting down.
AAAACACTTAATAAGGGTATATAATAACGAAACATTTAATAAGGTTTATTTGTCATTTTCAATAAAAGTGAAAAATGCAATTTACATTAAAAATCCCTGCCTATATAGATAAATCATAATAGGCAGGGCATTATTTGTATTAATTTTCGATATAAGTTACCAATTCTGAAGCTGCTAAAAGAAATGCACCAACTCCAAAATTTGATGTTGAATTTTCATCAACCTGCTGACCTGGAATCGCTCTTTCACCAATTGGCTGAACATATCCTACCGTTCCATCATCCTGCAAAGCAACCGTGGTTAAATAAGTCCAGGATTTAGCAGCAACTGTGCTATATTCCTCTTTAGAAAGAATTCCATTGTTCATCCCCCATAAAAAGCCATATGTAAAAAATGCTGTTCCACTGGTTTCCGGACCAGGCGCATGCTCTGCATCTAAAATGCTGCGGGTCCAATAACCTTCCTGCTGTTGAGAATCTTTTAAAGTTGATGCCATCTTTTTATAAATATCAATAAATTCAGCTTTATGTACGTAGCTATTAGGCATATCTTGAATTATTTTTGCCAATCCGGCAAATACCCATCCATCGCCTCTTGCCCAAAAATCTTTTAATCCATTAACAGATTTGTGTTTTGGGTATACATATTTTGCATCTCTAAAAAATAATCCGGTTTCTTCATCGTACATAATGCTTTGCGCATATTTAAAGTATTCATATAACTTTTCCAGATAAAGTTCATTATTGGTCACTTTATAAAGTTTAGTCATAACAGGCATTACCATATACAAACCATCGGCCCACCACCAATAATCGTTATTTTCTGTGCTCATTTCATATTCCATTACTTCGATGGCACGAGCTATTTTCAAAGAATCCTTTTCCTCAGAAAGATTATATAAGTCGATATAGGTTTGAAAACAAATTTGCCAATCGCCAAACAACACAAACTCATGTGATTCTCCATATGTATATTTCCAATTCGCCTTATCATCTGATTTTGCGCCTTTCCACTCATTCTTATTCGCCCAAGCCTCCGAATAAGCTTTATATTTCTCAATTCCTGTAAGCTTATAAGCAGCAATATTGCCAGTATGGTAAGCTGCATTGTCCCAAAAAGCACATCCAGATTCTTGATGGGTCAATTGCCAATGATCGTTTACCTTTTTAACAATCGAAACGACATCATTTTTTTTAATTTCAGATAAAGTTGCTGCATTATCCTTACTCTTTGAACCTGTGGCAGAACAAGCAACAAACAATGCTGCAAGTCCTATCAGTAAAATGTTCTTACTCTTAAATTTCATATGTTTATTATTTTAAACTTTTGCCATATAGCCTGTCCCGAACTTGTTTCGGGAGAACTTACCATGCTGAAATAATCATCCCCCTGTGTGTCAGAATATCCTTGTCATGGACGTTTCATAATACTTCTAAATGAATTATTCCAGATAATACAATTATCTTCTACAAAAATTTCTATTTAAAGTTGTCTCCCATATCTGCTTGCAAATATGGGAGATAGAACAATAGGTTTAATTCGCCTTTTCTACGGCACTAATTGTATAACTATAGCTATACGTATTATCCAATAATAAATATGGTTTATGCGGATAACGTCCCCAACTATCATCACCTCCTAATCCCCGTTGTTTAAAATCAACATTCAGATAAACCTGATGACGGGGTGTAACATCACTTGGATGTCTTTGTTTTTTAGTTAAACCTGAATCAAGGTCTTCTACCGGGTTATGAGACACTTTCACGCTTAAGGGCTGTAATCCCTCAATTTTTAAACCTATTCCATCTGTATTGGTTAAAGTTAACCAACGTACATCTGTTTTATTTCCATTCTCCTGAGGTCTGATATAATCAACTTGCTGATCAGCCACCGAACTTGAATAAATTCCTAAAAAGCTGGATGTCTTTCTATCTGAATAATTTTCCCAGGGACCTCTGCCATAGTAACTAAACTGATCAAACTGATTGTCTAATTTTAACTGCATACCAAAGCGGGGAATCTCTGGAAGCCCCTCTCTGCCTTCAACCCAATTAACATCTACTTTGATTTTGCCATCTGCATAAACGGTATAAGTTAATTGATATGGGCTTGCAACGTCGTTTAACCACAAGTCAGATTCAACCGTAACAAAATGATCCGTTTGAGTTACTTTTACATCTTTTACGGTTCTGTTTTGTCCTGCATTTCGCCATATATTTAATTTCGAAGGCATTCCATTTCCAAAATCATTATCGGTTGGAGCTCTCCAAAAATCAGGTTCAACACTTCCATTCAACAAATTTGTTTCTTTGTATTGATATCCTGACAATAAACCACTCCATTTATCGATAGTAATCTTACTATTTGAAGCTGATATCACAATCCGGTTGTTTTTGTCCTCGTAAGAGATATCTCCCGTTACTGCATGCTCTTTTTCGAAATAATCATTGTCTTTAAAAACAAATTGTTCCCTTGCAATCTCAAATCCAACAGGAATTAAAGCTTCTGCTTTTGCAGTAAAAGCATAAATATCCAATGTATATTCTACTCCTTTCGAAGAAGTTATTTTAGGAAGCTTTAATTTAATCTCTTTTGATTCCCCGGCATTTAATGAGACTTTAAACGGAGCTTCTGCACTAATTTTACCATTCTTTTTTAACACCCACTTAAAAGCATATTCTTTTAAATTTCGAGTTAGAAATCGATTCTGAATGGTTACGATACCATTTTCAATATCCTGATTAAAAAATAATATGTCCTGATATACTTTTTTAACTTCCTCTAAACCTGGATGTGGTATTCTATCAGGAGAAACAAGACCGTTGGCACAGAAATTTTCATCATTTGTATATTTGTAACCTCCAATATCTCCACCATAAGCCCAGTAATCTCTGCCTGAATCATCTACAGCATGCAATCCCTGATCTACCCAATCCCAGATGAAACCACCCTGCATTTGTTTGCTTGAAGTAATAATATCAAAATACTCCTGAAAGTTCCCGTTACTATTCCCCATTGCGTGTGAATATTCACACATAATATAAGGTCGGGTTACATCAGTACGCTCAGCATATTTTTTCATACTTTCCATGCCTGGATACATTGGGCAAACAATATCTGTATTCCGATTCTGCCCGGCCTGCTCAAACTGAACCAGACGGGTTGGATCCGCCTTTTTCAACCAATCGTAAATATCATAAAAGACAGGGCCGTTTCCGCATTCATTCCCCATGCTCCAAATAATTACCGATGGATGGTTTTTATCACGTTGAAATAAACGTTCCACTCTGTCTTTATGTGCGGGTGCCCACTCTGGTGAGTATGCCGGATGTACATCTTTATTGAACCAACTTTGCCATTCTGCACCCATCGCATGACTCTCTATATTCGCCTCATCAACTAAAAAGAGTCCATACTCGTCGCATAATTTATACCATAACGGGCTTTGAGGATAATGACTCATACGCACCGCGTTAACGTTATGCTGTTTCATGAGTTTGATATCTTTCAACATCGTTTCTTTATCAACAACATGCCCATTGTATGCATTGTGTTCGTGCAAATTAACTCCACGCACCAAAACGGGCTTTCCGTTAATCATTAACTGAGCATCTTTTATCTCTACATTTCTAAAACCAACTTTACACGATGCAGCTTCAATTAACTTTCCATCTCGATCCGATAATGTAATTAAAAGTGTGTATAAATTTGGCGTTTCATTGCTCCATTGCAACGGTTTATCTACTTTATCTTTAATATGAATTTGTTGTTCACTCTCACTTTTCAGTTCCACTGAAGAACTGATCGATAGAATTTGTTTGCCTGCGTTATTAATCAAATTAACATTTACACGAACCAACTTTGTTTCGGAAAGCTTATTGACAAGATCAATATCTACATCCAGTACTCCATTTTTATAATTTGCATCCAAACCTGCTTTTGCAAAAAAGTCTGCAATACGAATTTGATCCGGACTATACATGTAAATACCCCGGTCGAAGCCGGATAACCTCCAAAAATCCTGATCTTCCAAATAAGATCCATCACTCCATCGATAAGCCTCTATGGCTATGTTGTTTTCACCTTTTCGAACGTATTTTGTGATATCAAACTCGGTAGGACTTTTGGTATTTTGACTGTATCCAACCTTTTGTCCGTTTACCCACACATACATAGCCGCGGCTCCACTCTCAAAATGAATATACACTCTGCGGTTTTTCCATCTTTCCGGTAATGTGAAATTTCGCTTATAGCTTCCAACCGGATTGTGACTGTGATCGATAAACGGAGGATTCTTAGGAAATGGATAAGTAATATTGGTGTAAATTGGCGTACCGTACCCATTTAACTCCCAATTTCCCGGTACAGGCATCTCCCCCCAATCCGAAGTATCATATTCTTCTGTATAAAAGTCCTTTGGTTTGTCTTCTGGTTTGTACACCCAGTTAAATTTCCAAATTCCATTTAAAGACAAATACCAATCTGATTTTTGACAATCATCAGCAATAGCAGCCTCTTTGCTTTGATAAGGCAAAAAAGTTGCTCTGGCGGCTTCCTTATTAATGCCAAAAACCTGTGGATTTTCCCAATCATTAATTTGTCCTGTTGCCAATTGAACCTGTATCAATCCTAACAGGAATATTAAAACATATTTCTTCATTATTATTTTATTAAATCTTCAAAACACACCTAAACATCTTTCCGCACCTAACTCATTCTCGTTTTTTAGGAAAGAGCAAAACCATCAATATATACATATTTTTTTTAACAAAACATTACTTAAGATTCTTTCTTTTCACCAACAGAATCCATAATCAGTTTAAAACAGTGAATTCAAAAAACAATCCAACGTTCCATATAAAAAGCCTACTGCTATAAATTAATATAGCAGTAGGCTGATAATACAAATTTTAACTACAACTCAGGATCGTATGTATCAATATCGACATCATACAATACAAATTCCGCTAAATTAAAATAATTTCTATTATCGAAAGTTTCTAAACAATTAAATCTAAAATGAGAGAACGTACGACCAGGTCTAAAAATTTCGGAAGTATAATCAGCACCTCCTGCAGAAGGTAATCCTGAAGAAATAGTTTTAACAGTTTCCCAGTTAACTCCGTCATTACTAATTTGTATCTCTACTATTTTTGGCGCCTGCTGAGACCATTCCCTGTTCACCAAATAAAACTGAAAATCGTCAATAGGTTCATTCAGATCAATCTGAATGTACTGTGGCATTGGTATCTGCGGAGAACTCCATCGAGTATGAAAAAAAGAACTTGAATTGCCGTCAATTAAATTGGCAATAGGCCCTTCTTTTGGCTCTTGGTTATTCGTACTCAACTGAGATGCTTCCAACTCTATTTTAGTAGCTGTAATGGTTTCTGTTGCTGGAGCAATACCAGATTTAGCCATTACATTTATTTTGCCACTTCCTTGTCCGTTTTTATTAAACGCCTGAAATGCAAATTCATAATCTCCATATTTAGCTCTTGTATTATCAATTAATATCGAATCAGCATAAACAGATATCACTTCAAATACCTTTTTCTCAGTTAAATGATCATAATAACTCATCTGAAGATAATAATAATTGGAATCCAAAGGAACATCCCATTTTAACAAAATTTGCCCCGGCAATGCCTCCGAAGTAACAGACTCAACATTAGTTGGAAGATCATTTCCATCCACTGTATCTTCAAAAACCTCAAATTTCTTGTCACAACTGCTAAAAAAAACAGCTGCAAGCAATATTGTTGCATATATAAACGATTGTTGTTTCATATAATTATAATTTGTTTTAGTTGCTATATGGAACTTACCATGCTGGAATAATCATCCCTCTGTGTGTAAAAATCACCTTGGCTTGGACGTTTCATATTGATACTAGTTTATAATTTTTATACTTAGCACTACCATCCTGTATTTTGAGTTAGATTTGGATTCTTCCTAATTTCAGAATCTGGAATAGGAAAAAGGTACATCTTGTTATCCCAAGATCTTTCTTTCTCAAATCTGCTGTATTTAAAAGATTCATCCTCTTTTTGTTCTATCTTCATACAGGTAACACTTTTTAAAACTTCTCCCTCTTTCCATCGTCTTACATCCCAAAACCGATGTCCTTCAAAGGCTAATTCAACCATGCGCTCATTTTTATATTTAGCTTCAAACTCAACATTTGTTAAACCTGCAGACAAAGAAGGCATGTTCACATCTGATCGATGTCGGATTACATTTACTGCATCAACAGCAGAAATATCAAAATCAGCACTTGTTGCATCCGGAGATCCCAAATAATGATAAACAGCTTCGGCATAATTTAAGTAAAATTCACCCAAACGATATGTAATCCATGAATGACGCTTGCTCGTCACATGATTTGAACGCAAATCTACAGAAGCATCTATATATTTTTTTAAATAATAGCCTGTAGTTGAAGCGCCTGAAATAGGTGAACCATTTGCTCCTCCTTCAAAAATCTGCAATTCAGAATTGTTGTAAGTAGGCCAGCCAGTATCTCCATTTTTAGCAACAGTCATATTAAAACGCGGATCTCTCCCTTCATAGGGCTTATTAGAATTGTATCCACTACCATCTTCATTCCATAATAATCCGGTAGATTTCATTTCATAAGCATCCACTAAAGTTTGAGTAGGACAATTACCTGAATTTCCCCCTTCAACTCCAATAGGAAAGTTATGAGACTCCAAAGAATTTAATGAACCTACCCTGCGAACGAATATCATTTCTGAATTTTTATAATTATCTGTTCCCCATAAATCAGAGTATTTGCCCAATACAATACCATACTGTGAACAAGAATCTATTACGGCCTTATTCGCCAAAGCGGCCTTATACCATAAAGATGACTCATTGCTCGTATTGAAAAGTGAACTTGCTTGATAAAGAAGCGTACGAGCTTTCAATGCCAATACTGCGGCTCTACTAACACGACCAGTCTCAGTGTAAGATAAGTCCTCATATGTAACAGGTAAATTATTCACAATCCTGTCGCACTCAGCAACAATAAAATCAAATATTTCTGACTTATCGGTGCGAAAAACTGAATTAGCTTCATCTTCCGTTAGCACTTTTGTTACCAAAGGAACATCACCATATTGTCTCACAAGATTAAAATAAAAATAAGCTCTCAAAAAACGCACTTCATATTGGTAACGCTCATAACGTTCCATTTGCTCATTATAATCTTCATTGTATTTAAAGTCAGAAAACGTTTGACCCTCTGAAGCATCCAGATAAAAATTGACGGCACGAATAGCTTCGTAACTCTTATTCCATATATTTGATTTAGCATTACTGGCACTCCACGCACCATTATAAAAATCATGAATATCAGAAGAAGTCCACACATAATCTGCCTCATCGGAGGCCGAGGATAACATAGCGCCTCCATAATTTCCAAAATCATAATCGAGATAATTATAAATATTGGAAACAAAGCTCATGGTACGACTGAAGCTTGAAAACACTTGCTCTTCATTTAAACTAACAAATTCGTCATAGTTCATTTCGTCATCACACGCATTAAACGTTATGAGAAAACCTAAAGCAATTAATATATATTTAATTTTCATAATTCGAAAAAATTTAAATAATGAATTATTAAAACCCAATGGCTAAACCTACATTTATTGAACGAGTCATCGGGTATGCCACTCCTACAGATTCAGGGTCTGACAAATTGATATTATCAATGCAGAGCAAATCAATACCACGGACATAAAATTTAGCTGATTTCAGTCTCAGTTTTGAAAGATAGGTTTCAGCCAATTTATAGTAAATTTCACAGTTTCTTAGTTTTAGAAAAGATGCATCTGCGAGCCATACTGAGTTAGTTTGAAAGTTGTTGTCATTGCTTTCTGTTGTCAGGCGAGGATACTTTGCGGATGGATTTTCCGGTGTCCAGCGATTATTATAATAATGCTCTGAAATAGTCGTATTATCAACCAATGGCCTATACACACTTTGTGTATTCAATATTGCTGTATATCGCTCTACCCCTTGAAAAGTAGCACTAAGACCTAAACCTTTCCATTCAAAACCCAAATCGAAAGAATAATAAATTTCAGGAACGCTTGTATTATAGCCCATCGCCACATTATCGTAGTCATTAATTACGCCATCATTATTTTGATCTTTAAACTTAATATCCCCGGGTTTTACTTCATTAAATTGTTGAGCCGGACTATTAGCAATATCTGCCTGATCGACAAAGAATCCTATAGCCTGAAGTCCAAAAATCTGATCGACAGATTTTCCTGTCTGTCTCAGATATTCATAGGCTTTTGGCTCCTCAAGCATTTCCTTTACTTTATTTTTAGCTAAAGTAAATTTACCGCCCAAAGATATTTTAAAATCACCCAATTGTTTATTATAATTTAATCCGGTTTCCAGTCCCCAACTATCAACAATACCAGCATTTGTATAAGGCGATGATATTCCCAGAACAGCAGAATTTGCACCTCCGGCCGATACCCAAATATCCTTTCTTTTTTCAAAGTAAGCATCAGCTGTAATAACCACACCGTTTAATATTCCGGCATCCAGACCTAAATTATATTTTATCGCTTTTTCACGACTGGTGTTCGTTGAAGCTAAACGTCCTTCCCACATACCACCATAATCTGAATAACTTCCTCCTAAAGGATATGAGCCACCGCTGCCAAAAGTTTGCTTCCAGTAATCTTCAGTTGGAATATAATCGGTATTTATAACACCCCAGGAAGCTCTTAATTTAAGAAAATCAACAGGCTTTACATTTTTCATAAAATTCTCATTTGAGATAATCCATGCTGCAGAAACTGTTGGTGAAAATCCCCATTTTTCGCCGGGAGCCAATTTATTAGAACCTGAAGTTGCCAAAGTAAGATCAGCCACATAACGATTGTTGTAAACGTAATGTATGTATCCCGCAACATTTTGACGATAATAAGTATGGTTTTGACTATTTTTCACATGATGCTCATACGAATACATTAAAGACGAAAAAAACTTATTTTTTCCTGATTCCTTTTGGTAATCTACATTTGCAAACAAGTTTGAATGACGATCCTGCCAATCTAATTTGCTCCCAAACTCAATACCACTATCGGCTCCTGCAGAATAAGTAGAAATATCAGATGGTTTACCGTCTACCCAACTGGCGACATTCTCGCTGGCATAGGCATAATTTTTAGTGTGTCCTTCCCAATAAGCCGCAACATTATCATATCCTGCACGCAACGAAGCACTTAAACCCTCTGTAATTGAATTAAGATCCTGCGTTAATTTTACATCGGCATATAACGAACGAGTGTGTCCTTTAGAGTATCCACGAGCTTGAGTTAATGCAACAGGGTTCATATTTTCTCCCCAAGTTTCACTTCCGCCCCATATTCCATCACTTGTTTTTATTGGAAAAGCTGCAGATGGAGTTGTATATAACTTGGATATTAAATTATCAGATCCCAGCCCGGGACGTGAAAATTCATTTAACACTCCCATGAGATTAACCTGAACAGTGGTTGTTGAACTTACATCAATATCTAAATTGGTTCGAATATTACCTTTTGAATACTTCATTTGAGTGGAATATCCATCGTTTACATCAGAATTATCAATAAACCCCTGATTTCCCTGCAAGTTAAGCATAGTAAAATAGCGTACTTTTTTACCACCTCCACGAAAATTCACATTATACATATTTGAACAACCGTTCTCGCGAAACACTTCGTCCATCCAATCAATATTCGGATACAAATTTGGATATTCTCCACTTTTAAAAGCGCCAAGTTCATTTTCAGAATACCGAGCTGATTTACCATCGTTGCTCAATGCTTCATTTACGGCACTTGCATATGTATATGAGTCTGCAAACTTTGGCAGGCGTGACTGCCAGTTAAAGGCATGATCATAACTAACATTTATTTCGCTGGTCTGGTATTTACCTCGCAAAGTGGTAATTGAAAGGACTCCATTAATACCTTTATAGCCATACAATGCAACAGCTGCAGCATCACGCAATACCGATACCGATTCAACCTCCTCGGGTACAACGTATTGAATATCTCGCTCTATTCCATCAACCACAACTAAAATACCATTATTTGATAAGGTCTGTAAGCCCCTGATTGACAGAGTAGCTCCTGTATCCCAAACAGCTCCGCTATTTTGCATCGCTGTTAGTCCCAGTGCATTACCATATAATGCATTGGAAACACTAAACGCAGAACGCTTATTTACTTGCTCATGAGTGGTTAACGAAACAGCTCCAGTAGACTCCCCAATTGTTTGATGAATTCCATACCCCAATTCTACTGCTTCAGAGAAAAAATCCATCTGTATTGTTATAGATTCCCCTTTTTTAGCAGAAACCTTTTTAAAGTCATTTTTTGAGGTTTGAACAACCAAAGCAGCTGAATCGGGAGCAAAAATACTAAACTCACCATTAGCATTTGTATATACTTTATTTTCCGGATTACTTTCGATGGAAACAACAGCTCCTGAAACTGGATTTCCATTCCGATCAATAATTTTTCCTGTTGTGTCTCCTGTTTGCGACCATCCTTTCATAGTCAAAAACACAAACAAGGTCAGTATGATATATCTATATTGTATTCGCATAATCATCTTTTTTAATGTGCAGTTTTGATTTATCACCATCCTGGATTTTGTGTTAACCCATAATCTTTATTCACTTCTACGGGAGGAAAAGCTGACAAGTACCATTTTGGAGAAAAACTTGTCCACCAAGATCGGGTTGCATTTGTTAGTTCAAAAACTTCATAGGTAAACTCGCTTGGACGATCGCCTCTTGTAGCTGCATTTTTATCAGACCATGAATCTTCTATTCCGTCAGCTCTATAAATTCTTAAACCATGAAGTTGCTTGGAAAAAAGATCCGCCCTTTTATTACGGGTCATATCAAAAAGACGCACATCTTCTAAACCTAATTCACAAGCCCGTTCTCTAAGAATTTCTTCCATTAGCACATTTTCGCTAAACATATTCTTATCAGGATTTGATTCTACCAATCCTTTTAGTCCAACCCGGGCTCTAACTTCATCCACTTTAGCAATCGCTTCCGCAAAATTTCCGGTTTTCATTAACGCTTCCGCATATGTTAGATATAATTCCGATAAACGTAGGTATGGCCAAAGAGTTGGCTCATTTAAGTTATCTGAAAAATCAAGTACGTATTTGAAATTTGCATAACCGGTAGCATATTGTCCGGTTTCTTGCGCCGGATTTTGCTGAGCTTCACGACCACCTACCCACAATTCTGCTTGACGTCCTTGATATTTAGCCCCATTGACCAAAACAGTTTCATACAAGCGGGGGTCTCTATTTGTAAACATATCTGATACATGATCAGTCCAATTGAAAGCAGTTCCATCTGCCATAGGAAACATTTCTATAAATTCCTGTGTTGGAGTAAAAGCTCCATTTTGGCAAGATTGCGGGAAGTAATAATCCCATTGGTTATTGTTACCATAGGTATAACGTATGCGTGTTGATATTAACATTTCAGGGTTATTACTGCCACTTCCCCGTGTAAAATAAGCAGATCGGAAAGCCTCTCGATAATCATCAACATCAGTTCCTGATGCCTGTGCTAAAGAATAAACTCCATTATGGCTTAGCTCCTGAAAAAAGCTGGTACAAGCAGACAAACATTCATCCCATAACTCCGATTTATATCCTCCATACCAAACTTGCAGATTGGTTACTGCATCTTGGGTTCCTTCAGTACAATAAGGCTCACTATCATTAAACAAAGGACTGGCCGCAAATAACAAAACTTTACATTTTAAACCCATTGCGGATGCTGATGTAAAACGACCATCCCAATTTGAGATATCTTCAGCATCTAACGACCATGGCAAAACTTTTGCTGCTTCATCCAACAATCCAGTCATAAACAGAACTGTGGAATCCACAGTAGCACGTTTGGTATAATAAGCTGCTTCATCGCTGCTAACTTCAAATGCATGATCAACAATAGGTAAACCTCCATAGTGACGAAACAAGTCAAAATATCTTGATGCAATAATTACTTTTGCTTCGGCTTTCAACCTTTCTTTTTCATCCGTTTCCATATCAGGTACATTATCCACATTTTCAATAAATAACCAAGCCTGACGAACAGCTTCCCATACCTCCTCTTTTGTGAAACCAAATCGGGTAGCATCACTCGACTCTTCGGTACCAGCACTATAACTTCCCGAATAATAGCTCCTATTGACTCCATCCCAACTTAAATGGCTATGCCAACAGTCAGACAAAGTTTCGAACATTCCCATGTTCATTTTATTATCAATACTATTCCAATAAACCGGCAGTCCATAATACAGTTTACTATATGTATTCCACAAAAAGCGTCGTGAATATTCTGCATTACTAAATATCGTATCCTGAGTAACATCAACACCTGGTTGCTTTTCTAAAAAGTCATCTCCAACTGTTACATCATCAACACATGAAACAACTGTTAATGTGCCAATTACAAATGACACAAGTAATAATTTTATATTTTTCATAGTAGTATACATTAAAGAATTAAAAAGCCAATTTCAATCCTAGATTTATCACCCTTGTTAATGGATACGCTGGTCGGGAACTCGTTTTTGATTCCGGATCACCTAACTTAAATTTTGAAAATGTAAGTAAGTTATAACCACTAAGATATAAGCGGCAATTGTCTATACCAGCTCTTTGAAACACCGGAAGATTTAACTTATAGCCTATTTCAATATTTTTCAACCGCAGGTAGCTGGCGTCAACTAAAAACAAATCAGAACTTTGATAATTATTTGTTTTATGAGCAAGAGTAGCACGTGGTAATTTTGCTGTTGAAGCTGTTTCAGGAGTCCAACGCTGTTTGTATTGATACGATAACAAACCTTTTGTATTCGTATCTCCCATCGGATTACGAAATGTTTCCTGAAGTAAGCGTGAAGTATTCCAAGCTCCAGTCCACTGCATACTAAAATCCAGGTTCTTCCATGAAAAGCCAAGATTCATACCTGCCACATACTCCGGATTATTGGTATAACCAGCTTTTGTTACATCATCCGAATCAATTGTTCCGTCTTTATTTAAATCAACATAAACAACATCTCCCGGCTCTAAACCTCCTGCGTGTACAGCAATATCCTGCCCATATTGAGCTTTATACCGGTCATTAGCTGTTTCATCATAGAAACCCCAAAATTTACGAATGATATTAGATCCCACGGGTCTGCCGGTTTGCCTCATATAATCTTCATTGGGCTTAACTTCTCCCTTTTCAATAATTTTATTTTTTGCAAATGAGAGGTTCATGTTCACCCAATATTTAAAATTTTCGCCTATGTCATCATTCCATTTCAAGGCAATTTCATAACCATGACTATCAACTACCCCCATATTTATAACTGGCAAAGAAACGCCTACAATATTAGGTGTCGTTTCAGACTTCACTAAAATATCTTCTCGGTGCTCACTAAATACATCTACAGATACTTTAAAACGCTCTTTTAAGAATGCCAAATCAATACCATAATTTTGCTTGTAAGCTTTTTCCCATGTTACATCTTTATTCGATTTTGAACTTTCATAGGCTCCTGGTTGATTTGAACCTACATTTGTTCCAAAATTATACCCACTTCCACCAAGCACATAGGAATCAGGAATGTACATAAATCGTTGCTGCGTATCTCCTACATAGTATTTATCATTACCTACAACTCCATATGAACCTCTCAATTTCATGTAATTAATGACATTTTTAAATTCCTTCATGAAGTTTTCTTCAGATACAACCCAAGCTAAAGATCCAGCAGGAAAGAATCCATATCGCTTAGCACGTGCAAAATTTTCGGATCCATTGTATCCAACATTAAACTCTGCCATATAGCGGGTACTCCAATCATATGTTATACGACCAACCATTCCTACATAACCTGATGGAATATCGGTATATTGTTTTGGATAATATTTTTTAGATTGAGTGTACAAAGCAAGAGCGCCAATAGTGTGCTTTCCATATTTACGATCGTAGTTTACACTTGCTTCAGCATACCAATTACGTCCTTTATCAAAACTTTCACCATAATTAAGCTCTGCATCATCCCCACTTTTCTTATATTCAATTCCCCCATCACTTGTCTTAACCGGAGTATAAAAAGGAGTGGATGAACTTCTGGTTTTTGTATGATAAAATGTGCTGTTATAGGAACCCTTAACTTTAAAATATAAGCCTTCTGTAACAAAATCAAGCTTCTGCTTTAAAGCCAAATCAACATTAAGCACATTAGTTGATTTAGCATTATATCCTTTTCCATAGTAAGGAGAAAGTCCATCACTACCGGCATCCGGCAAATAATCAGTATTTGTCACAACCCTTTTTCCATCAATTATACCTGCACCACCGAAAGGAGTTGCCCAATAAAGCTGACGAAATAACTGATTCTGATCTTCGTTAGAAATCGGAGTGTTTTTATCTTCTATACGACCACCTAAATTTAGAGTTAACAAAGTGCTTTCTGAAATATCATAATCAAGGTTAGCACGGTAATTATAACGTTTGAAATCAAAATTAAAATCGTAACCCGAATCAAAAGTCTTAAATAAACCTTCTTGTGTAAAGGCTCCCAGAGACACAAAATATCTTATTTTCTCAGCTCCTCCAGAGATATTTACATTATGCTGAGTTTGAATTGCTCCCTTCTTTAATAATTGATCAAGCCAATCTACATCCGGATATAGTATTGGATCAGAATGTGTTTTGAAAGCTTCCAGAACATCAGGCTGAAATTTATAACTACCAGCGCTCACACCATCATTAGCCTGCGCTTCATTATAATAACTTGCATATTCATAACTGTCTGCAAATTCAAGCAATTTTGTGGGCATTTGATAACCAGTAGAAGATGAAAAAGATATTTTAGCCTTTCCTTCTTTTCCTCGTTTGGTAGTAATTAATATAACACCATTGGCTCCACGCACACCAAAAACAGCCGTTGCCGAAGCATCTTTTAAAATAGTAATGCTTTCTATTTCATTCGGATCTAACTGAGAAAACTCACGTTCAACACCATCCACCTGAATCAAAGGAGACGAATTGTTCAATGTCGTTACACCTCTAATATAAATCTCAGCATCATCCGCTCCCGGTTCTCCGGAATATTGTACCGATGACAATCCTGTTACCGAACCAGATAATGCATTAGACAAAGATCCTGTTGGAGTTTTTAATAATTGCTCTCCTGAAACTGTAGACACAGCTCCAGTAATTGTGGTCTTTTTTTGCGAACCATAGGCAATGGCAACCACCTCATCCAGATCAATGCTTGATTCTTCCATAACAACATCAATCGTAAGCTTGTTTCCAATAGCCATCTCCTTTTCAAGCATGCCCACAAAAGAATAAACCAAAAGCTCGGCTTCTGCAGGAACACTTATAGCATAATGACCGTTAATATCAGTGGTTACACCAATGAATGTACCTTTAACAAATACATTAACACCAGGTAATCCCATTCCACTCTTGTCTTTAACAGATCCTTCAATCTCCTTTTTTTTCTGAACTTCCAGCGACGAATTTTCATACAGAGAGGGTTTGTTATTATCAGATAACAGCTGATACCCCTCACCTTGGGGATTATGATCATCCGCCCTTCCGGTAAGCATTGTTGCAAAAACAAAAAGATTAGTCAACGTTAATCGCAACAAGGTTTTTGTACTGCTTCCCAAAGGAAACCAATACCTTGTAAATCGTTTTTCCATAAATTAAAATTTTTACTTAGTAAATTATTTATTCAACTATTTTAAAACCAGCAACAAAAACACCCACAGTTCTCATTTCCAGTTTAGTCAAAAACATATTTATCCCATTCTTTTGCCCATTTAATGATTGGCTTCCCGTTCTCAAACGAAATTGGCAACCAAACATAACGACCATCCAAGTGATTCTTAGGATTCCATCTGTCAGCCATAAAAACGAATGATTTTTTTTCTCCATATACAGGAAATACACAGGTGCTTTGCGATGAAAAAGTCAACTCCGCCCCTTCTCCACGACAGGGATTCCCAAGGGTTTCCCACGCTCCCCAAATGGATGAAGCTACAGCTGAACGTGCTGCATTAGGCGCCCATCCTGTACATCCGGATGTGATTAAATAATATTTACCCTCTTTTTTAAATAAAGCAGGTGCTTCATTATGCCCGCCAGGAAATAAACGAACATACTTACCTGTATAATTCAAATAATCATTAGTTAGCTCTGCAATATGAATGGTTAAATTATCTTCCGAAGAATAGATATGATATGCTTTTCCATCATCATCTACAAACAATGTCATATCCCTCGACATCTGTCCCCCCTCAAAGTCCCGTCGCACAAACAGGCCATCTACAATAGCTGCACGCCATTCGGGAGTCCACCATTCTTTAAAATCATCAGCCGTCAAACTTGATGTCCGTTGATCTTGATTCATATTTACAGGCCATATACCAGCATTTGGTCTTAATGATTTCACAAATTTATAAGGTCCCTTCACATCATCACTTACTGCTATTCCTACTTGCGCAGCACGATAACCTTGCCCTTTTAATTCCAGATGGAAATACATAACAAACTGCTCTGTGACAGCATTATAAATTACTTTAGGGCGTTCAATGGTACACCCTTTTGCAATTGGACTTAATTTGTTATTTTCATCAACAGGTAAAGCTACACCCTCATTTTTCCAATGATACAGATCACCGGAAGAATAACACCTTACCCCAACCAATGCCTGACTGGTATTCGCACTCTTGTGTTCTCCAAACCAATAATATTTTCCTTGATAATACAGAATACCTCCTCCATGTGCATTGATATGATTTCCTTGATCATCTAACCATAATTCGCCAGGATGAAAAGATTGGTATTCTTGTTCCGGCTCATCAAATAATTTCTTTAATCTCGAAATTTTCGCTTCTATAGATTTGGCTTGCAATATTTCACAGATATTTTTTTTTGAAATAGTAAGATCTGTTCCTTGAGGTTGGTTTTCAAAATCTCCCAAAAATGAGTTCCCGATGAAGGAAGTGTTAATATCTCCACCAAAGTCAAATTTGCTTTTTAAGCCACTGTCAGCGTAAAATATATTGTTTTTAAATTGAGTATTTTCCGGCCATTTATTCCCCCAATCTCCCATTTTTAATATCCGAGAATCAATGGAATCATTTTCTTTTGGATATTGTACAATCAAGTTGTTAGAGATCATTGTATTTTTAACAGGCCCTGTGATATGCACAACTGGCGTAAACCATCCACTTTGTTTGGTCGGGTAATTTCTTATTCCGTCATTTACGCTAATATTATAACGAACAGTCGAATTAAGAGTGCCTTTGTTCCAGCTCTTCCCAAGAGAATTTCCATCATTACACACTAATAGAAATCCACCCGCATTATCATGACTATAATTATATTGAATAATAGTATTGTGACAATTGTAATCTGAATCGAATCCTTGTCCATCCCATTTGGCATTATGCTCACTTACTTCGTTATACTGGATAATCGTGTTATCGCAACTCCATGGCCAAATACCTGCTGCCGCTTCATTTGGCGATAAAATGTCAGGACAATTTCGCATCACATTATATTCTATTACAGCACCATCACATCCGATAGGTACAATTCCATCACCGGGTACACTTTCAATCAGGTTGTGTGATATAAGAATTTTCAAATTGGGATACCATTTATCCCGACCAGCATACCCCCCGGAATAAATACCATTCCTTCCACAATTTATGATATGGCAATTTTGTATTGTTAGTCCTACAAATCTTGATTTTACTTTAGAACCTTTATTCTCCCAGAAAATACCCCCTCCAGCACCTTCTTCTTTCACTAAACTTCCATTTACATCTCTAATTACCAAATCATCTAATGTTACATCAAAACGCTCACCAGAATCTTCAGCTTTTATATAAACACCCACTCTGCCTGCTGCTCTATTTTCTCCGTTATTTGTTATTTCAAGCTGAGATACTTTACAATAGGCTGGGTTACTTAATAACAGTGTATATTTTTTATTACCGGCTCCATTAATTTGGGGGAAAGGAAGCGATATATCTCCATAAGCTCCAACCACAATTAATGCCCCTTTTTCCCCTTCCAAATTAAGAACCAACTGCCCGTTAAAAACGGAACCTCTTTTGAAAAGAATGGAATCACCAGCATTAAATTTTAAAAGATTTACATTTTTTAAACTACGCCAGGGTTTCGAAATATTCACCCCTTTATTTAAATCGTTTCCGCTGTGGGAATCAATATAATAATTCGATGAAAATACAATATTCTCAAACAAACAAAGAGATATAATAATAAGTGCAATTCGCCTCATATTTAAACTAACTATATTTTTTAGGAAAAATTAACATTACAAATATGTCTATCTTTGTCAGGATAAAAGTTGAAAGATCATTCCGAATGGGGGAGAATTCATTCAAGGCTTAATTTCAAAGGCTTTCAGATGTAAAAAGACAGATATTTAATCCTTTTTGAATGATTATTCACCTTAGAAAACCAGATAAGAATCGTATTATCAATTTTTAATTAAAATATACTTCACCTCTAATTTCCCGTATCGTAACAGCATCTTAATATTTGATCAGGGGAATTTGACATTAATTAACAGAGAAGAAAAGTTCCATAGATTACATATCGCTTATTCATAAGAGTAAAATAAACCCAGCCATGAAATTTAAAATACTAACATTATCATTCCTGATATTATTATATGCTTCAAACAATCATGTGAAATCGCAGAATATTTCAGTCTCTCAACTGCCAATAATGGATCAATTACCCTCAAATTCTGTTCATCGAATTTTTCAGGATAGCGAAGGGTATATTTGGTTTGGAACTCCCGAAGGATTGTGCAGGTATGATGGCAATAGAATAAAAATTTTCAGGTCAGATATTTATTCTCCAAACTTATTTGCCAGTAACGAGATTTCCTGCATTGCTGAAGACAACAACGATAACCTTTGGATAGGAACGAATGAAGGTTTAAGTATTCTAAACAGAAACACCTATCAAATTAAAACTCATCCTGATAGTATATTACAATCGATGGCAATTCGTGATATATTAATTGGCAGTGATAGTACCATTTGGGTTGGAGCATCAAATGCTGTGTACAGATACAATCCTGATTTTTCAAGAAAAAAAAGATATACGCACAATCAGAATGACTCCAAATCAATTCCTAATGGCGGAATTAATAAACTTTTTGAAGATTCATATCATAATATCTGGTTAACGCTATGGGAAAAAGGATTACATAAATATGATACGGAAAGTGATCGGTTTATCCAATACCCTAAAATTGGACGTACAAACAATCCATTTAAAATATTTCAGGATAATCAGAATAATTACTGGATAGGTACCTGGAATGATGGCTTGTATAAATTTACCCCTAATGCAAAAAATGATAATTTGTATACACAAATAACAATTCCTAAGACGAATTATTCTGAGGAGGAAGAAACCTTCTTTAGCTTTACTCAGGACGATAATGTTGAATATATTTGGTCAATGTCTTTGTCTGGATTAAGTACATTTAGGTATGACAAATCAGGTGATCTTATTCCTGTTAACACACAAGAATTACTTAAAAACACCAACAATATTTTTAGCGAAATAATAAAAGACAGAGATGGTAGTTTATGGATTGGAGCCTTTAGCGAAGGGGTGTTTAAAATTGATTTTGACAAACCTGCAATTAGTAATTTCCCAATAGATGTTCTTAATACCAAAAACAACATAGCACCCTCTTTCACCTCATTATGTATTGATAACGATAAGGATATTTGGGTCAATCAAAATAGGTTAGGTCTATTTATATATTCACCGGAAACAAAAACAATTAGATATTTTACCGAATTCGAAAAATTAAAAAACATACCGGAATTACTCAAAACAAATAGCATCACCTATCTTTCAAGTCGCAATGAAATATGGATCACCAATGATCTAAACACGAAAATTGTAAAAATTAAAAAAAAGGGATCTGATATTACTTCCTTAAAGGAAATCTTTCTAAATAGTATATCTGAAAACACCGGTCTGATAAATCATATTTTTGAAGATAATAAGTCTAATATCTGGATCGGTACCAATAATGTTCTGTTTGTTCAACCAAGAGGATCTGAGAATATATTTCTGATAAATAAGAAGATCGGTTCAATAAACACACTAACACAGGATACAAATGACAACTTATGGATAAGCTCTGCCAAAGGAATATATAAAATAGCTATCCCGCAAATAGTAACAGAAGATGAAATTTCCAATTTAGAAATCGAAAACATTCAAAGTAAGTTATTGAGTGACCATATTCAATCCATTACCGCAGACCTTAGTGAAAATATTTGGATTGGTACTAAAGAAGGTAGTTTAATTGCATACAATACTACTGATAAATCGTTTACAAACAGAACTGTAAATTGCGGATTAAAAGGAGAGGCTATTTTGGATATTATTTCAGACAAATACAATAATATTTGGATTACTACCTATAAAAGAATAATAGAATTTAATCCTAAAAACAATGCCTATTTTGTCTATTCAGCCTCTGATGGAGTTCAAATCAATTCACATCTAAAAGGATCATTCTGTAAAACAACTGATTCAAAATATATATACATAGGAGGAAACAGAGGATACTCGCGTTTTATTCCTTCAGAAAAATTAAACTCTCCCTTGGCTAAAGTACAAACAAAAATTACTGATATAAAAATACAGAACAAATCAATCCTTAGCCAGAACAGTGAAGTTAAATTCGATTTCAAGAATAATTCTCTTGTTTTAAGTCC
Source organism: Labilibaculum manganireducens (assembly GCF_002843385.1). Taxonomy (GTDB): domain Bacteria; phylum Bacteroidota; class Bacteroidia; order Bacteroidales; family Marinifilaceae; genus Labilibaculum; species Labilibaculum manganireducens. Next base: position 48,130 of record NZ_MVDE01000006.1, on the reverse strand, counting down.
TGAGGATAAAAACATTGAAATTTATTTCTCTACTCTCGATTACATAAACGCAAAAAAAATAAAGTATGCCTATAAATTGGAAGGAGTAGATAACGATTGGATTTACGCTAAAAACGACAGACAATTTGCGGTTTACAATCAATTAAAAAAAGGACATTATACTTTCTGTATTAAAGCTACTGATGCTCATAATCTGTGGAGCAATAATATCACCAAACTTACAATTTACCGTAAACCGGCATACTATGAAACAAACACTGCATATCTCTTCTATTTTTCACTATTCACTCTAGGAATATTCCTGCTTTTCAAAATTATTCTAGGCAGAAGCAAATTAAAAAATGAAGTGAAAATCACCCAAATAGAGAAAAGCAAATCAGAGGAAATTACCCAAACAAAACTAAAATACTTCACAAATATTTCTCATGACCTATTAACACCCTTAACGATAATTAATTGTTTGATAGACGACATTGAAACGACGGTTCAAAAAAACATGCCCGAATTTGGAATTATACGATCGAACATTATCAGACTCAAAAGATTACTTCAGCAAATACTTGATTACAGAAAAGTGGAAGGTGGTAAAATGGAATTACGTGTTGCAAAGGCGGACATTTCATCCTTTATAAATGATATCTGTTACAACCACTTTATCCCAATGTTTGATAAAAAAAATATTCTATTTGAATTGAATTCAACACCTCAAGAAATAAGCGCCTATTTTGATGCCGATAAAATGGATAAAATCCTGTTTAATCTTCTGTCAAATGCTTTTAAATATACCCCTAGAGATGGAAAAATTATTGTTGAGCTTAATCTTCTCATCAAAGACAACACAGAATTTATTTCGATTAAAGTATCAGATACAGGCATAGGAATTCAACCCGAAGACATTGAACATATCTTTCAACGGTTTTATAATAACAAAACAACTGATGTAAGCGAAACAAATGGGATTGGCTTATCTCTAACAAAAGATTTAGCAGAACTTCATCATGGGAAAATATCCGTAAATAGTTTTCCTAAAAAAGGTTCCACATTTTGCGTAGAGATTCCTATTGATAAAAAAAGTTATACAATTGAAGAAATATATCCGGAAGCACAAAGTTTAGATTTAAATAATATAGATGATAATCCTCAGGAAGATCCGGAAATATCTTCAAAAATCAGCAACATAAACATCCTGGTGGTTGAAGACAATGTTGAATTACTTGAAATAATTCAAAAACGCTTGCTCAAATCTTATAATGTATTGACGGCCCAAAATGGTTTGGAAGCTATTGAGCTTGTAAAATCAACGGATATAGATATAATTATTAGTGATGTAATGATGCCGGAAATGGATGGCCTCGAGTTGTGCCGAACACTAAAAAACAATATAGAAACAAATCATATTTCGATTATTCTTCTTACTGCAAAAAACAGCATAGATGATCGTATTGAGTGTTATAATGCCGGAGCAAATGCCTACATCTCCAAACCTTTTGAAATAAATGTACTGCAGGCGAGAATCCAGAATTTCACTTTGCAAAAGAAACAGCAGCAGCAAGATTTTAAATCTAATCAAGAAATAAATATCTCTTCATTGGATTATCCGTCAATGGATGAACAATTTTTAAAAAATGCCATTCTCATTATTGAAAAAAACTTAACGGAAACAGAGTTTGACATCAACTCTTTTGCCGGGCAACTTAACCTGTCAAAATCAACACTATACAGGAAAATTAAAACAATTACAGGATTATCGCCTATTGAATTTATTCGTAACATTAAACTAAAGCATGCCTCCAAAATGCTAAAATCAGGTCACATTAGCATTTCCGAAGTAGCATATTCCGTAGGGTTTTCTGATCCAAAATATTTTGCATCCTGTTTTAAAGCGGAGTTCAACATTACACCAAGCGAATTTCAAAAAAAACAGTAATACCGATTGTTGCTTTGTTTGAATCATAAATTCGCAAGCTCATCCACGGCACTGCTCAACATTCTGCATTATATCATCTAGCTTTAAAGCTAAGACTAAAGGCCATTTGTTGAACTTGAGATTCAAAAAAATATTAGCATGTAAAACGGTTCTGAAACAGAATAATAAACACAGCCTGAACTGATCGCTTTGAAGTCCGGTTTTTTAGCTCAGGAGCACCTCAAAGCACTTTGAGCACCTTCTTTTTTGCAAAAGAGCACCTCAAAGCATTTTGAGCACCTCTTTTTTTGCAAAGGAGTACTTCAAAGCATTTTGCGCACCTCCCTTTTCGCTCAGTAGAACGTCAAAGCATTTTGCGCACCTCCCTTTTCGCTCAGTAGAACGTCAAAGCATTTTGAAGTCATTTTTTTTTGCAAAGGAGCACCTCAAAATGCTTTGAACTGTCTTCTCCGAGACTGTTCGGGAAAATACTAATCGGTATTCTCCATTTACACAAGAAAAAACAAAACCATTATTCCAGCTAAGGAATAATGGTTTTTACATTTCTTAATCTTGTGTTTTTTCTGCTTTTATAATTTAAACCTCGTTTGCTTTAAATACACTTTATAATCTTTTATCATACCCGGTTTTCCCTCTTCGGCACGCGGTAAATACCAAAAGCCTGTAACAAGCTTTTCTTCACCCAAATCAATTACAATCTGATGTGGAAAGCCTGCTTTGGTTGTTGAGTAATTCGTATGCCATATGGTTGATTCCTGTAAATCGAATACATTGCTTGCCGTATTATTGGCCACATCTAATTCTTCACTGTCGGCGTATATTACTTTCCAATGCTGCCGCGATAAGGGTTTGCCATCTTCACCAAGAATTTCCAGTTCGGCAATGGCAGCAAAACTATCTCCTCCAAAGGAATTTAAGGCTTCCAAACAGAAGTAGCGGGTGTTCGCTTGTTTATTAAAATTAATATGCTGCCAACCATTTCCTTTTGTAAATGAAGCTTTATAATTCGGCGTCTCATTGGTTAAATCAAGAGTTTCTCCAGGTTTACGCGAAGCATAAGCTCCATTTCCTTTTAAAACATCTAATATTGGGTGGCGCAATCCTTCGGTTTTAGCTTCTGTGGGCGATGCCAAATCGAAAACAATCACTTCATTTTCACCTTCTTTTAACCAACATCCCGGAACGTAAAGTGTTTGCTGCGGGCCAATTTCCCAATAGCGGCCAATGGCGTGACCATTCACCCAGGCCAAGCCCTTGCTCCAGTTGCTCATATCCAAAAAAGTGTCTCCTTTTTTATCAACCACAAACCTTCCTTTATAAAAAGCAGGTTGTTTTTCAGAATTTGTCAGCTTGGTATAATGCTTGTTTTTAGCAAAACTGTAATCGGAAGGAATACTATATACCTGCCAGTTTTTTAGTGCCTTTACTTCCTTATCCGATTTTATTTCAACCTTCCCGGTGATCCCTTTCCAGTCGTAAATCCCTTTGCCAAAATTCTGCCTTCCCATGGCCTCAACTAAAATATCAAGAACAGCACCTTCTTTTACAGGAGGCAATAGAATTGTATTTTCTCCTCTTAGCCGGCTGAGAGTTGCTATTTTTTCACCATCGATAAAAACTTGTGTCCAGTCATGAGCTTCAGTTATCACTAAAGATTGCTGTTTATCCGATTTTTCAAGCTTGGTCCGGTATAAAATACTTCCCCATCCCTGATCAAAAAACTCCATCGATTTAATGTCTTCACTCATTTTTGCTTCGGGAAGATTGTCGAACAAGAGAACTGTTTCATCCAATTCAAAAACTGGTATGCTAATGGTTGGTATTGAATCGGGAATTTCACTTAGCGACTCACCTTCAGGCAAATATTTTTCCAGTAATTTTCTAACTTCGAAATATTTGGGTGTTGTTCTTCCCGATTCGCTAATTGGCGCATCGTAATCGTACGAGGTACAAGTTGGCGAGAAATTAGGAAAGTTGGCACCGCTCCAATGTCCGAAACTGGTTCCGCCATGAGTCATATATAAACTAAACGAGATATTCTGATCCAACATATCCTGCATTCCGTTCACCAAATCGGCTGCACTTCGGGTTTCATGTTTTGCTCCCCAATGATCAAACCAGCCTGACCAAAATTCACTGCACATAAGAGGTGTATTAGGACGAAGTTCTTTCAGTTTTTTAAACTGTTCATTGATATTGGCTCCCGTCCCAAAATTAACAGTCCACAGCAAATCATCCAATGCATTGTTCTGGAAATTGGAACTCCAATCGCACTGAAATAATGGGACATCATTAAATCCTGCACCTTTTACGATATCGCGAATATCTTGAATATAGGGCTTATTTGTACCAAAAGAACCATACTCATTTTCAACCTGTACCATTAATATATTTCCTCCTTTGGTAATCTGGAGGTCGGCCAGCTGCTTTCCTACTTCGTTTATAAATAGTTTTGCCTTTTCCATAAAATAAGGATCCTGCTCTCGCAGCTTAATATCCTTTTTCTTTAGCAACCACCAGGGCAAACCACCCATTTCCCATTCGGCACACACATAGGGTCCGGGACGAACAATCACATACATCCCGTTCTTTTGAGCCAAACGACAAAATTCTGCCACATCATTATTTCCGGTAAAATCGTATTTGCCTTCTTCAGGTTCATGAATGTTCCAGAAAACATACAGGCAAATTGTATTCATGCCTAAAGCCTTACTCATCTTGATGCGTTGCTCCCAATATTCTTTCGGAATGCGTGGATAGTGCATTTCGGCAGCCTTAACAACAAATGGTTTCCCGTTAAGCAGAAATGTTTTATCTCCAACTTCAAATGTTCCTTCATTTTTTGGGGGCGAACAAGCATTCAGTAAGAATGTGAACAAAAGGATCGTATATAAAAATAATTTTTTCATTGTGTACAGTATTTGATAATTAAACACTCAGCAATCCATTCTTAATTAAGAGCATCGATACCTGAAAGAGTTGGCTTTACTTCTTTTATACTTCCACCGGCATCAAATTCCAATTTATCAATACACACTTCGCGGTGAAATCCACCGGCTCTTCCCATTGTAATTCCTTTTGGACGGGTAAAACGATGATATACCAAATACCATTCGTCTTTGCCAGGAATTTGAATGGCTGAATTGTGTCCTGTGGCATAAATCTCCTGATCTTTATCTTGTCGGATTACAATGTTATTTTCTGGAATCGTCAATTTTCCCACCGGCGAATCTGAAGTGGCATAGCGCACTTTGTAATTCGGACTTCGGGTATCATCTTCCGACCACATAAAATAGTAGATTCCATTGCGGTAAATTACATAGCTGCCTTCACGATAAGTGTTATCAACATTCATCAATTTTGTGGTTTTTTCGTTGATAGAAACCATATCATCATTCAATTCGGCTGCGGCCATATAACCATTCCCCCAATACAGGTAACTTTTGCCGGTTTTAGGATCGGTAAATACATCGGGATCAATTTCCTGCCCATTTGTAATTCCTTTTGGCTTTTTATCAATCAATGCTTTTCCACTGTCAACAAACGGCCCCGTAGGGTTATCGGCCACAGCCACACCTATTTTTTGTGCTGCAGTAAAATAATAGAAATACTTGTACTGTCCGTCGATTTTCTTTTCGACAATACAGGGTGCCCAGGCATTTCTATTGGCCCAGCTAACATCTTTTTTTAGGTCAATAATAACACCTTCGTCGGTCCAGTCAACTAAATTATCGGATGAAAACACACTGAATTTATAACCCGACCAGTTATTGAAACCATCGCTGGTTGGGTATATGTAATATTTGCCGGTTTTCTCAGAATACAGAATGTCAGGATCGGCTTTGTAACCTTCCAAAACAGGGTTGTGATCTTCCGAAACCGATACCTCGAAGTTTTGACTTTCTTTTCCATCAATTTTAAACGTGTATTTCACCGATCCTTTCGAGAAATCCTGTGCCCCTTTGGGACTATAAGAAATTCCTGAAAAGGTTTTGAATTCCGGATCGAAATGATTCATGTCTGCTCCGGTTTTTACAGGAAGATAAATTGTCTTATCCTGAGCTTTAAAGCAGACATTGTTCTTCTTTAGTAAAGGAGAACTGGCATCAACCAGTAAATCGTCGTAATTGCTGTAAGTTGATACCAGTAATTTTAATTCTTTATCAGTAATTGGCATCACCGTACCATGTCTTGGGTGAAAATTCATCGAAATATCCTGATCGATTACAGTGAAACTCTCTAAATCAGTACTTCTCGTAAATTGATAACCACCTTTGGTATAAAGGTCGTACATCAGAATCCAGTCGTTGCAGTTATTTAATTTGAAAATCCCACTTCCTTCCACAGGACTGGTTTCACAATCCATTCTTTTATCGCTAACCAGCTGATAACCTTCTGTTAATTGATCTGAAACGGCCAATTTAATGCCAGGGTCGCCATCTTCGGCTTTATGAAACAAATGATACTTCCCGTTGAAAAAGACGATATCACCATCAATACAAGCTTTTGTATTGCTTTCTTCCGGCGGAAAATAAAGTTGTTCAGGTGCTGATTCGAGTCCCGAAAAATCAGCATTTGCGTATGCATAATAGATTTTATCAGGATCATCTCCCTGCTTCATTGAAAAATAAACCATGTATTTTTTAGTGGCTTCGTCGTAGATTGTTTGCGGTGCCCACACACGATTCACATCGGAAAACTCATTCTTGAAAGTCTCGGGAATGTTTACAACAGAACTTTCCCAATGAATTAGATCTGTTGATTTCAACAAAATCATCGCATAATTATTCCAACCCTGTTCCGGTACAAATAAGTCGGTGGCTACCATGTAAAATGTTTTTCCATCCTCTCCGCGCAAAATATGAGGATCGCGCACACCACCCGAAGTACTGATTTGTTTTGAATCAATTACAGCCTGATTGTTATTGAGAGCCCGATAGTGATAACCATCTTCGCTTACTGCAAAATGAATGGCTTCTTCGCCGGGAGCATTGCCTGTAAAATAGGCGAATAAATAGGCACTGGTATCATTTCCTGCTTTATCAGAGCTGCAGCCAAACAAGACACTGAATACAAAAAAACAGAGTCCGGAAATTAATATCATGTGCTTTTTTGGTTTTGAAAACATATATTTCAAGTTTAGATTTATTATTTAATTTTTAGACGGCACACGTAAAAAGCATTGCCCGCTGCCAAAAGTTTAAAGCTGTTTTTTTCAGAGCTAATGGAATAATTTCCCGGTACAATTGCCAAAGGAGCTGCCAATGTATTTTGTAAGTCAGGATTATTTGAATGCAGACAAGTTATCTTCACCTCTTTGTCTTCAAAGGATTTTTTTAATCCATCCAGTTTGATATTTATTTCATGATTAACAGAAGATATATTTACCACTTTAACGATTATCTCTGAGTTTTCATGATCCAATACGGCACTTGCATACAAACTATCTTGTCCTGTAATGTTTTCATCCTTCGATTTTATTGAAAGCACGTTTGTTCCAGCATTTTTAGCATACATTTTTTGAACGTAATAATTTGGAGTGCAAACAGAAGTAAGATTATCGAACCAGATCATATCCGGACGCCATTGCCAGGCATCAACATGAGCGAATAACGGAGCATAAGTTGCCATGTGAACGATATCAGCATTTCGCTCCAACCCTGTCATGAATGCCGCTTCAGCCAATGCTGCACGCAAATTATTTGCCTTATCCTTATCGTGTGCTGCATATTCGCCGGCAAAAACTTTTGGCCCTTTTCGGTCATATGTATCATATCTCTTTGCATTCTTATAAAACCATTCAGGATTTTTGTAATAATGCTCATCAACAAGATCAACTTTTAATTCTTTCATTTTTGGCCACAGGTATTCAAACTGCTTGCCATCAGAAGAAGGACCGGAACCGCCGACAATTTTAATTTCAGGATGCTTTTCCCGTATTACTTTCACAAATTTCTCCAGTCGCTCTACATACACTTCTCCCCATTGCTCATTACCAATAGCAATCATTTTCAAATTAAAAGGTTCGGGATGTCCCATTTCTGCCCGCACTTTTCCCCATTTAGTACTAACTTCCCCATTGGCAAATTCAATTAAATCAACCGCATCCTGAATATATGAATCAAGGCTGTCAACCGCAACGCACTCTTTACTTTCGTACTGACAAGCCAAACCGCAGCTTAATACAGGCAAAGGTTCTGCTCCAATATCCTCGCTAAGCAAAAAGTATTCAAAAAAGCCTAAACCATAACTTTGATAGTAATCCGGAAAGAAATGATATTTGAAAGTATAAAACCACCTGTTGATATTCAAAGGTCTGTTCTCAGCCGGACCAACACTATTTTTCCATTGATAACGGGTTTTTAAGGTATTTCCCTCGACAATACATCCACCTGGAAAACGTAAAACACCCGGGTGCAAGTCATACAATGCCTGAGCAAGATCCTTGCGCAATCCATTTTTCCTGCCTTTCCATGTTTCTTTCGGAAATAGAGAAATGTGGTCAACATCAACTGTTCCTGCGGTTTCCAAAATGAATCGGATTTTACCTTTTGCTTCTGTTTCCTTAGCTTTTATTGTACATGTATATTTTTTCCAGTCACTTCCTTGTACTAAAATTTCACTGGTTCCAATTGCAGCATTGCCGGCATTTAGTAATTCTACCTTAAATTTATTTTCATCATTGCTAATTGATCTCGCATAAAATGAAAACAAATATTCATCATACTGATGAAATCCAATGCCTGTGAAACCATTATTTTCGAGTCCGGTACCAGTTCTAAGGCCTTTTTCGTTAAAACGGACATAATTTGGATTTTTATCGAAACAAGGCGATTCCTGCTGAACTTTTACATCACCAAAAGGAGTCCACCCTAAAAAGGGATGATCAAACTCGAAAGAACGATTTTTAATCAACTCTGCATACAATCCACCATCGGCACCAAAGTTGATATCTTCGAAAAACACGCCGTACATTTCAGGCTGTATTTCTGCACCAACATTCTTTACATCAATCACAAAATTATTCTGAGCGAAGATCGAAAAATAAGGTAGAATGAAGAGTGATATAAATATCAACGGCCTTTTAATCTGTTTTTTTAATTTCATTTTAGTAAATATTATTTTTATTCTGATTTGATTCGAATGATAGAGAAAGAGTACGCAGGTATACGATAATTAAACTGTTTATTGATAACCATTGAACTTTTTACCGGTGTGCAGTTTACGTTGATAAGTTCACCCTTTAAAATGGTTACAACTGCTTCTGTTTCTTTTATCTGAAGTTGTTCCAAATTAATCGTTGAGTTCACTTCAACCGGCAGCAGGTTAGTTAGTTTCAAAATGTAATCACCTGTTTTACTATCGTGCACCAGCGATGAAATTATTCGTTTTTTTAGTTCCTTTCGGTTATCAGACAAAGTGATTGCTGAAGGAATATATTCATCGCCAGAATTTTGACCATAAAGTTTTTGTACGTAATAATCAACCGTGGGCTTCACTTCTGTGTTGTTGAAATAAATCAGATCCGGATTCCATTGTGTGTGTCCTTCTTTGGCCAGTAATGGTGCAAAAGATGTCATACTAACCACATCGCCGTTGCGTTCTACATTACTCAGGTGCAATGCTTCGCAAAGGGCAGTTTCGATATTCATTTTACGGCCGGCTATGTGTGCTGCATATTCTCCTAAATATACTTTGGCTTTGGAACGGTCATATTTGTCGTAATAGTTTTGATTATTTAAGAACCAGCCAGGAGACTGATAGTAGTGTTCGTCTACCATTGGAACATTTAATTTTGTAGCCAATTCCCAGCCTTCTCTGTAATCGGTGCCCATATAAGTTGGGCCAACAGTACCAATTACTGTGATTTCAGGATATTTTTCCTGAATAGCTTTGAAAATCATGGTAAAACGTTCCTCGAAAATATCAGTAATCAGATCTTCATTTCCAATTCCAATGTATTTCAGATTAAAAGGCTGAGGATGTCCGGCTTCAGCTCTTCGTTTTCCCCACGTGGTATTTTTATCCCCATTGGCCCATTCAATCAGGTCGAGAATTTCCTGCACATAATCACCCATGTCGCACATTGGAATGCCGCCTTGTTGTCCGTCTCCTCCCGTTGCGGAGTTCTGACAGGGCACACCTGCAGCCAGCACCGGCAATGGTTCAGCGCCAATATCTTCGCAATACTGAAAATATTCAAAATAACCCAAGCCTGCAGTTTGATGATACCCCCAGATATTCCGTTGCGGCATCCGGGCTTCCAGCGGGCCAATCGTGTTTTTCCAGCGATAGATATTGTCAAGACCATCGCCATGTGCTACACAACCACCTGGAAAACGGATAAAGCGAGGATGAATATCGGCAATTGTTTGAGCCAAATCTGCCCGCAAGCCGTTCTTTCTCTCTTTGAATGTATTCTCTGGAAAAAGAGAAACCATATCCAATGCCACTTTGCCCGTAAATTGCGGAACTATTTCCAAATGAGTTTTATCACTATCACCGTTTGCAATGATCACAAATTCCTGTTTTTTCCAATCTGAACTAATGCTTTTGCCGAAAGCTTCAGCATATACTTTCCCGTTTTCATCCACCAAACGAATCAGTAATTTCCCTTTAGCCCCATCCAAGCCTCGAACAAAAACAGAAAAGTTGTATTTGTCACCGGCTTTCACAGGAATGCCATCAAAACCTTCGTTAACCAAGGCCTCACCCTGCTTTTTAATCGATAAAACAGCGTAGTGTTTTTGATTGGGGTGGATCGGAGTAACCGTATCAATAATAAAACTGTTTTTATCACCGGTGAAATTCCATGCCGTTGTACTATTCCAATTCTTGTCATGCCCTTCTCTGTCACTTAGAGCATATTCAAATCCACGGTTTTGAATTAATTCGGCATACAAACCTCCGTCGGCAGCATAATTAATATCCTCAAAAAATATTCCAATCAATAAATCGCTAATGGACTTACTTTTTTTCAAATCGATGGAAATTTCAGCATCCAGCGCTTTTAATGATTTGAATCGTTGAGAATCTTCACTCAGACTTTCATTTCTTTGTTGTTCATGGTACTGACTCCATTCATAATGTTTAATCAAACCATCAATTATTTTCCATGATGTTTTTTGAATGATACCTGTTTGTTTTTCACCATCAATCATAACAACAACGCGGTCGTTTAAACGATCACTTTTGCTTCCTTCAACGGTCTTTGTATAGGTTTTAAAATCTGTAGTCGTAGTTTTATATACCTTTTTACTTCCATCATGATCGCTCAGCCAGCTAATCAGATAATTTCCTGAGCCAGTCTGAAAGGAAATTTCCGGCAAAAGAACATTGCCTTTGTCCATTACATAGGGATAGGCTTGTCTGCCCCAGGTAAATAAATCGGTGGTGGCTGCATGTGCAAACTGCCCCACTTCTTCATTTAAAGTCCAAATGCAGTGCCACTGTTCCTTCTGATCCAGAAATAGATAGGGTGTGATCAATCTTTTTTGACTTCCCCAACGCCCAAAATCACTGAAAAGGAATCTATATTCCGGACCAATGCCATGCCAGTTTTTTTTATCGGTACTCCAGGCGTAATGCATTCCGTTGCTGCCGTTATTTTTAACTGCAGCATAAGAAAACACAAAAGCTGAATCGGGTTCGTTAGCGAACACGGTCTGAAATAACGATAAAACAATAAGGCTCAGCAATAAATAAAATCGTTTCATATGTTTATAATTTTAAGTTTTTGTCATATAGCCTGTCCCGAACTTGTTTCGGGAGAACTTACCATGCTTGGAATAATCATCTCCCTGTGTGTCAAAATATCCTTGTCATGGACGTTTCATATGATTATAATTTGTTTTCATTTGCCATATAGCCTGTCCCGAACTTGTTTCGGGAGAACTTACCATATAATCATCTCCCTGTGTGTAGAAAGCTTTATACATGGACGTTTCATAGTGTATTATGTTTCTGTCTTAAAATTATTCTACTGTATGAATTTGAACAATCCACAAGCATGAGCAGCTAATTCGCGGCCAAATGTATCCGAAGTCGTGCTGATTTCTTCTCCCGTCCACAAATTAATCACCTTACAGTTTGAATCTACGCCAATTTCATTTAGCTCTACAGCAACTTTCACAGGCGAATCTGAAATATTGAAAAGGGCAAGATAAACATCACCGGTAACGGAATTTTTAGAAGTAATGGCAAGCTTGCCATCCTTTTGAAAAAGCTGATGTACATTAATTCCTACGCGGTGCATTTCCAACACTTCTTTATTAGTCAGCAAGGAAAGTGTAAACTCATCATTACTTGGAAGATCACCTCCAAACATTAAGGGTGATTTGAAAATTGAGAACAAAGTCATCAGCGTGTATTGTTCATCCTTGCTCAAACGGGTCATGCGGTCATTTCCACGTTCCCCGCGAATAGAGATGCGTCCCAATGGAATCATATCACAATCGGGCCAGGTGCCGGGTGCGATGTAAGGATACCATTTTTGGCAAATATCCATTAAATGAGTGATGTGTGGCCAGGTATCCCATACATCGTCAACCATTCTCCACATATTGGCATGATTTTGCACATGTTTCCCTGCTTCAATGGGTGTTTCGCCCGGTGAAGTGCTAAGGACAATAGGACGACCGCACTGGTCAATTGCATTGCGAATCAGTTCAATTTCCCCTTGATGATATGGGCGTGACAAGTCATCAATTTTAATGAAATCAACCCCCCATTCGGCATACAATTCAAAAATTGAGTTATAATATTCCTGTGCACCTGGTTTATCTGCTGTAATTGTATAATTATCCTTCAACCATTCACATTGGAGTTCGGTTGAATAGATCTGATCGGCTGTAATACCGTCTGTTCCTTTAATTGGCAATTTATTTTCTACAGCCACTTTCGGTATACCTCGCATGATATGAATCCCAAATTTTAAGCCTTTATTGTGAATGTAGTTAGCTAGTTCTTTAAACCCTTTACCGTCTTTTGCTGAAGGAAACCGATTTACCGCAGGTTGGTAACGTCCGTATTCATCAATCACATAGTGTGGATCGGTTTGGTTGTATCCTCCTGCTTTGTCATTTTCGACAAACCAGCGAATATCCACCACGATGTACTCCCAACCATAATCTTTTAGTTTTTCTGCCATATAATCAGCATTGGCTTTCACTTCATGTTCTTCAACGGTTGGACCATAACAATCCCAACTGTTCCAACCCATAGGTGGAGTTTGTGCCCAGGATTTAAATTCGTCTTTATTGAAAGTTTTAATCGTCTTTTTAGATTGGCAGGAAGTAAAAAAAGCCAGTGTAAAAATGGATAAGAAAAAAATAGATGATCTCATTTCAGTTCTGAGTTTAGGTTTAGGTTCTATTAAATTGTAAGGTTCAAAATAAAAGTACAAAATACGTTTTCTACAATATCTGCACAACTTTAATTGGATGTTCTTCAGAATAAATAAAAGAATCAATGCAAAAATCTAAATGGTACTCTGAATATACCATACCTATAGTGTCCATTTAAGATCAATCTCCACTATCCGAAAAACAAAAAAAGTCACCTAATCAAAAATAGCTGCATGTAAACATATTAATATTCACAAACTCTATAAACGTGAAGAACACCTTTAAACAGATCGCCAAATTCCGCTCTATCCCCATACCTCATTGTTTCAACAGATAAATAATATATATGATGAAATAATGAAGTCGCCTGTTAATTTCCAAAAAGAGAGTTAGACATTAAATCAAACTCTCTTTATCTTTTGTTATTTTAATAGGTTAATTCTCAGGCAACCAAACTTTCATTTTATTGGCACCGCGGTTATCCCACACGAAATAAGGTATGGCGATAAAATTCTTGCCGGAAACGTCAGCAGCAGTAATAAATTCTACACCATTGAGTAGTTTGGAGTTAAAAGCAGCAGTAAAACTGGTTTCTGATGAAATACTTACCTGATCAACATCGTCGTTATCAGCTCCCTCCACGCAGTAAACAATCGGTCCACGCTCGAGTGCCACTTTACCCAGATCATCAAGAACCTGTTCATTAGCTTTCACTTTACGAATATCCATCGGTAATGTGTATTCCACCCGGTCTCCTTTTTTCCAACTGCGGTTTAGAACAGCGTATCCCTTTTCAGTATGCAATTCAACAGCTTCGTTATTCACTTTAACAATAACATTATGAGAATTTACTCCCTCGTAGCTGTACAAATTACCAGGTACCGGTTGATTTTGTGCCCATCCCGGTATACGCAGACAAAGCACAAATTTGGTTTCCTTTTTCGGTGAAACCTCAATATTCACTGTCCCATCCCATGGGTACTCTGTTTGCTGGTGTACAGCAACAGTTGTGCCGTTTACCTTAAGATTGGTTTCACTTTGTACAAATAGATTCACATAAACTCTATTGTTAGTTTGGGCATAAACATAACCGGGTACCGACGGCATGAAACGACAAAGGTTTGTCGGGCAGCAAGAACAATCGAACCAATGTTCCCGGGTAAGGCTTTCTCCCCTGTTAAATGCATAGTGATTGTCACATTCAAGAGGATTTGGATAGAAGAAGGTTTTACCATCAAGTCCAACACCCGAAATTACACCATTGTACAAACTCCGTTCCAGCACATCTATGTATTTTGAATCACCATTCAGCAGGAACATACGATAGTTCCAGTAAACATTAGCAATTGCAGCACAAGTTTCATTGTAAGCTGTAAGGTTGGGAAGTTCGTAATTTTCACCAAAAGCTTCCCCATCATGTTTAGAACCTATACCTCCTGTTAAGTACATTTTTTTATCAACAATGTTTTCCCATATTTTATCAACTGCAGTTCGGTATGCATCATCGTTGTATAAAGCCGCAATATCGGTCATTCCTGCATACATATAAGCCGCACGCACAGCATGTCCAACGGCTTCAGTCTGCTGTATCACAGGCAGATGATCCTGATTGTATGGTCCCCAAAGTTTGCGTTTAGTACTGTCACCGCGCGCATCCAGAAAATGGCGGGCCAAATCGAGGTAGTCCTTCTTTTTGGTGATCATGTATAATTTGATAAGTCCGGTTTCGACGATTTGATGACCTGGAACAAGCGCCGGGTGATCCTGATTGAAAACCTTGACCAGTAAATCTGCATTTTTGGTCGCAATATCCAGAAAATTTGTTTTTCCAGTGGCCTGATAATGTGCCGCTGCAGCTTCAAACATATGTCCGCTGTTGTAAAGTTCATGGCTACTTTCCAATCCTTCCCAGCGTTTACCTGGTGCACACCATGAAGCAGGAGATATTGTCGGATCAATAATTTTCCAGGTCGTCAGATATCCGTCTTCTTCCTGTCCTGTTTTAATTATGCTAATTATCGAATCAACGTAATGATCCAGCTTAGGATCAGGCACCGTTGTCATCGAATAGGCAGCTCCTTCAATGATTTTGTATACATCGCTATCGTCAAAAGGCATTTCTCCTTTTGTTTTTCCTTCCATCACGCCTCCGGCAATCAAGAAATTATCCATACGGCCCATTTCTTCACATTTTGCAAAAGAAGCCGGAATAGTTACAGTTCGGTTTGTTTCAATTTTTGGAAGCCAAAAATGGTCGTTGACAGTCACTTCATTAAACGGAACTCCGGTAATGCTGTAATCGGGAGTGCTGGCGATCTCTTCGCCTTTTTTCTGAGAGCAGGCTGCTGTCCCGGCTAACGTAAGAATTATTAGCAGATTTTGTAGTTTCATAAATGTTCTCTTAATTATACTTCTGATTTGACTTCTCAATTTAATTTCATACTTACATCAATTCCTGCATCGGCTTCTTTTGAACATCATCAGTTTTCTGGTTGAATTCAGCCAATACTAATTAAATGAATTAAGCACCAAATTCGGCTTTGTTCATTTATATGTATGCATTATAACCTGCTAACTTCATTATACAGATTGGGCAACATTCTGGTACCCGAAAGAAAAAACCACAGAAAAATCCTCCTGCCATACAGGCTTGTTTGGAAAATTTCTGCGGTTTGTATTCATATTGAACAATGATTTAAAGTTTTTCTGACAGAGCTTTACCGATGTATGTTACTGTTCTCACAGGAGTACTTTCTGCCAAACCAGTTCCTGAAATTGAATTCACCAAAACCAAACGAAACTGACGTTCAGACAACATGCCTGAGAATTCTCCCTTTCGGTCTGAAATACTCAATGTTTGCTGTGCATCGTCCCATTTGAAAGAAATAGTTGAATAAGCTCCTTTTTCGTAATTGTAGTTGTCTCCTTCATCTTCATACAAAGTAAATTCGCCATCAGCACCGGGATAAATACGAATCTCCAGATCGTCCCACTTTTTCTCTGATGCATATTGCACTTCGGGTCCCCAAGGTAAAATAGAACCGGCTTTCACATACAATGGGATCAGATCAATTGGTGCTTCTCGGTTTATTTCCTGACCGCCAGCCAATTTTTCGCCTGTCCAAAAATCAAACCATTCAGTCCCGGCAGGCAGATAAATCCGGCGACTATGGGTTTTACTAAAATTACTGAAAACCTTATCATTATTTTTACCGGTATACATGGGTTTTATAACTGGTGCTACCAACAAAGACTGACCAAATACATATTCATCATTCAAATCAGCAAGCTTTTTATCATCAGGAAAAAGCAAGGGCAACGCATACATAAACGAACCTGAATTGCTGGTTACCTGCCAAGCTGTTGAATACAAATAAGGAAGCATGCGGTAACGCAGCTTAATCATCTTTTCAATGGCATCAAAAGCCCAATCTCCTCGTTTACCAAACTGATAAATTTCACGAGGAATATCTGTTCCATGCGAACGCATCATTGGAGTTAAGGCACCGAACTGAGCCCAACGAACATAAAGCTCGTGATATTCAGGATTTTTAGCACCACCGTCTTTATTGTATCTGCCGGCAAAGAAACCTCCAATGTCTGCATTCCAATAGGGTATACCACTCAATGAGAAGTTTACGGCAGCCGGAATTTGTTTTCCCAGATTTTCCCAACTCGAACCGGTATCTCCCGACCATGAATTGGCACCATTTCGTTGCTGTCCGGCAAATGATGAACGGGTTAAAATATACACCCGCTTTTCAGAGGTCATTTCCCGTTGATGATCGTAAATTCCTTTGGTATGTTCCAGAGAGAAAGCATTAGACACCGATTGGTATGACCCAAGAAAAGTAGGTTCTACAAAATCGCTCTCTTTCACATTAATATGGTCAGGTTCTGTAGAATCAAGCCACCAGGCATCAGTTCCAATCGAGAATACACCCTTGTTCAAATAATCCCAATAAATATCGCGGGCTTCCGGGTTGTAAACGTCATAAGGTTTAGTACCTCCATTGGGTGGCCAAGTATCAAAATTTATGAGCATGCCTTTCGACTCAAATTCTTTGTATTGCTTGGTTAACGGACCAAATCCCGGCCATGCAACCACCATAAGGTGTCCGTTCATTCCGTGAACCTGATCAGCCATGACTTTCGGGTTAGGATATTCAATTGGTTTCCAAGTCATGGCATTCCACATACTGTCTTTGCCCCAGTATTGCCAATCCTGAATCATTCCGTCAATCGGAACCTGCAATTTTCTGTATTCTTTCAATACATTTACCAGCTCGTCCTGATTTTTATAGCGTTCTTTGGATTGCCAATATCCAAATGTCCATAATGGCATCATAGGCGCCTGACCTGTTAAGTCTCGCATTTGTGCCACTGCCTTTGTTCCTATCCCTGAATACATGAAATAATAATCAGCACAATCACCAATTGCCTCAAACGAAGTTTCTTCATCATTATCTACAAAAGTGTTTACGGCATAATTATCCCAATAAAGAGCATAACCTTTTGAAGAATAGAAATAAGGGATCGTAATATTCAGATTTGAGTTCTTCATTTCGAGGGTTTGGCCTCTTTGCATCAGCTTGCCATTTTGAATCTGCCCAAGTCCGTAAAGTGCTTCATCATTTTCCAATGCAAAGGCTTGTTTTACTGTGAAACTGGCTTTGCCGGCATCATCAAACGGAGTAAATATGGAGCCAGCCTCTTTTTCTGCCAGCAATTCATTTCCGTTCAGGTCAGCAAATTCAATCTTACCGCTTACAAGATCGAGGGTCAGCTGAAGTGCGCTGCTTTTTACAGTAATCAACTGACCTTTTTTATATATTTCCAGTAGTTGTGCTTCCGGCGATTTAATTACTGAAAGAGATTTTTTCTCGAAATTGAAGCCTTGCTTCGATTTGATAATCCTAACAATTTCAGGTGAGAAAAACTGTACTTCAATTTCGGTTGAATCAACTGTAGCTTTCAGACCAAACTGAGTTTTCTCATATTCGTCAGGAGCGCAAGAAGCCATCCATATTGACAAGTAAATAAAAGACAGGTAAATAATTTTTCGCATAATTTGTTTCTTTGAGTTACTATTGGGTTTTTGGTTGCAGCAGCTTGTTGGACAAACGAATTAAAACAGATCGCCGGAAACTATATTTAACAGCTCCCTCTAAAAACACTGCAAGTATTGCTTTGTGCCAGTCTTATACTATCTGCCGGTGGTATATAATATGTGTTCTGAAATGTTGGTCCGCATAAAGACAAAGTTAATGGTGAATTTTTCTCACAGAAACAACATTTCCATTCCAAATGTTTACCATACAACCAGTCCATTAGTTTTCATATTTGATTAATTTACACTTTCAAAAGTGTAAATTACTTTTTAAATATACGAATTCCGAAAATAAATAAAAAATAGAAAAATAAAGGAACGTGCCACACAGGCAGGTCAAATTATTGCTCATAATTCGCAGATAAGTATTATACGCCATACGATAATCCATACTGCCTTACCGTTTAATTTGTAAATTTATTTTCCGAAAATGTTTATTTTTATTTTGCAAGTTTTAAGCGAACCAATTTATATGTTTCTCTCACCAACCCGTGCTTTTAATTGAAATATTTTTGCATTTTATTTGACAAGTAAAAGTATTGTTCACTATTAAAAATCAATGCTTATTAATTTCAATTCAGATCCATTTGCAAATCTTGTCAGTGGTTTATTTTGTGGATCAATAAGAACCAAAAAACGTAAGGATTAGTTCAAAAACAAAAGCCAAGATCTTAAAAAAGACCTTGGCTTTGCCTTATTAATTGATATTTTTAATACCCAGGATTATTAGGGAGTAAATTTTCATTAATATCAATGTCTCCTTGAGGTACTGGCCACAACCACCCCTTGCTTGCATTAAAGTTTATAGTAGTTATCTTAATCTGTTCGAACACCCATTTAGTTGGGTCTGCAGGGTCAGATAATTTCGATTTGTCATAACCATACACATCATGCACTAAGGATTCATCTTTCCAACGCAGCATATCTGCATACCGTGTTCCCTCCATGCAAAATTCGACTCTTCTTTCATGTCTTACTATTTCACGAAGTTGAGTTTGGTTAAGCCCGGTTCCTTCAACAGATTCAATAGCAGGCATTCCCACTCTTGCACGAACAGCATCAATCAGGTCATAAATTTCCTGATCCGTACTACCAGATTCGATTAGCGCTTCAGCACGCATCAGGCAGATATCTGCATATCGCATCAAGATCGTATTCAGGGTACTGGTGTTGACGTCGGCAACTCCATACTCCGCATATTTACGTGGTTTGGCGCCACAAGGGTATTCAGCATAACTGGCAGGAATAAAAGTAGCATCTCCATATGTTGAACCCGGCAGAACTACAGTACTAGCAAGTCTTGGATCTCTGTTTGTATAAGGATCCTGATCGTTGTAACCGGATGTTGCATCTGTTATCGGCAACCCATTGGTCATGTAATATGAATTAATCATATCGGCTGTAATGTTCGACGTTTGCCAGGTACCCAGAACAAATGGCTCTGCCGGCCATGGTTGGGGTTGATTTGTTGTGTATTGAATATCAAAAATAACTTCACTATTATTCTCCTTGGCTTCCGTGAAAAGACCAGAGTAGTCTGAGAAAAAATCATAAACCTCAAGATCCATAACATCCTTAGCGGCCTGAGCGGCTGCATCCCATTGTTCATTATAAAGTAAGATTTTTGCTTTATAGGCCAATGCTGCACCTTTAGTCGCACGTCCTACCTCAGAATAAGATTTTGGTAATACAGCGATAGCATCAGTAAAATCAGAAAGAATTTGAGTAAGAACTTCACTTTTAGCATTTCGTGACACGTAGGCTTCATCAAGTGTCAGCACTTCGGTTATAAGTGGCACATCTCCAAAAAAAGTAATTAAATCAGAATAGGCATAAGCTCGTAAAAATTTTGCTTCCGCCACCATCTGAGTCCGCACTTCGTCGCTTACCGGAGCTGTACTAATGTCTTTCATAAATTGATTTGCCCTTGTAAGGATTTTATAATCTTGTTGCCATTTTGCATTCGGAGCCCAGCTGTTTGAATTGGTACTCCATGAGCCAATTTCATTTGAACCCTGCCATGCTGCCTGGCAATAACCGTTATCCGACATAAATTCAAACTGATAAAAATGAGTCGGTGTGGCATTTGGCTGAATGGCATTGTAAATACCCATTAGTGCCATTTTAGCCTGGGTTTCGTTTTTATAGAATGTGGTAGGGGACAACCTATCAAGAGGCGTTTTATCAAGAAAATCATCTGAACAACCAAACAAAACTGATAAAAGAAAAAATATAGTAATGATTTTATTTGCATTTTTCATCGTTAGGATCTTTTAAAAGTTAACATTTATACCCATAGTCATCACACGAACCTGAGGAAAAGCCTCAGCTCTGGTTTGATCAACTTTTTGCTCAGGATCAAAACCTTTAAAATTCGTGATGGTAAAAGCATTTTGGATACTTCCATAAATTCGTACGGAACCTAATCCAATTCGGGAAACAATTTCAGGATTAAGGGTATAGCCCAATTCAATATTCTTCAAACGGAGGTAGGATGCATCTTCCACATAGAAAGACGAATGAACATTCGTACGATATTCGTCTAAAGTTACCCGTGGCATAGTATTGGATGGATTTTCAGGTGTCCATCTGTCTTTCCACCATGAACCTAGATTGGCCACACCGCTAAATGGCGTAGCAATTTCATAATAAAAATAGCCATCAATGCCTTGTACACCTTGAAAGAATGCACTAAAATCAAATTGTTTCCATTCCAAATTTAGGTTCAACGAATAAGTAAGATCCGGGAACTGTTTACCAATTATCGTTCTGTCGTTATTCTGATCTACAACGCCATCGCCGTTAAGGTCTTTAAACTTAATGTCTCCCGGCTGTGCAACATAGTTTGAAACAGAAACAACACCTGGCTTTAAAGTATACGTACTTCCATCATAGTCAAAATCAGATAACTGATAAATTCCATCCATCTTGTAGCCGTATAATGAATTAATGGCGTCCCCCACTTTTTGAGCCTTGGGAGAAGTAAGTTTCTCCGGATCCATTTTTGTAATTTTATTTACAACGTGAGATGCGTTAAACGTAGTACGGAACTTAAGACCATTTGAAAACGTTTTTCGGTAGGTTAAAGAAGCTTCAATTCCCTTATTCTGAACTTCACCGGCATTTACGAAAGGTGGATTCAATTGCATAGTCCATGGAATTTGTCGATCTAAAAGTAAACCTTTTGTTTTTTTGTCAAAATAATCAACGGTCAGTTCCATGCCGTTTCTCAATGTCATATCTATACCAAAATTCAATTGTTCTGATGTTTCCCATGATAAATCTTTATTGATCATATCTTCTAAAGCCACACCTGAATATAGGGCACCTCCAAGCGAATAATCTTTACCTGACTGCAAGATATCACTCCCGTTATAATAGTTTGGTATTTTCTCATTTCCAAGCTGTCCCCAAGAGGCACGTAGCTTCAAGAAATTAAGCCAATCAGCATCTTGCATAAAATCTTCTTTCGAAATAATCCAACCGCCTGAAAAAGATGGAAACGTTCCCCACTGATTTCCTGAAGCAAATCGCGAAGATCCATCTCTTCTAATGTTCGCTTCAAACAAGTACTTGTTATCAAATACATAATTTATACGCCCGAAGTAGGATCGCAAGCCAAGGTCGTAACTTCCGGCATTATTTTTCTGAGTAGCAGCATCACCAAGATTGAGTACTCGCTGGTCATTGTTAACAAAGTTTTTTCGATAGCCACTTTGCCAATCGTAAGTAAACTCTTCTTCAGAATAACCGGCTAACAATTTTAACTCATGTTTTCCAAATGTTTTGTTGTATTTCAATAAAGAAGTCAACATTGTCTGAACATCTGTATTATTACGAACATCCAAATCTGATGATTCTGTTTTTGAACTTCCGTCCTTATTTGCTAATACAACATTCGCATTAAAACGGTTCCCGTTTGATGTAACAACATTATATCCATATGTTACCTGCGCACTTAAATCTTTAGCAATTTTATATTCAGCTTCAACCTGCCCACTAAAATTATAGCGTTTCGTTTCTGCTGTACTACCAGTTTTAATTTCGGCATAAGGATTTAATTCCCCGTTTACGCTCATATATTCTCCATCAGCATTTCTAAGGGGATATACCGGAGCTAGTGTTGCATACCATGTAGCATTCCAAACACTGGTAGGCTCACCTTTAACACCAAGGTTACCAGCCAATTTAGTCGACAGCCTTAATTTTTTATCTTTTAAGAAAAAAGCATCTATGTTCGAACGAAAATCGGTCTTTTTGTAGCTGGTTGCTACCATAATACCATCTTGATTTAAATGCCCAAGCATAAACGCGTACTGCACATTTTCATTACCACCTGACATATTTACACGATGATTCTGTGTATTTGCCTGACCATAGTACACTTTAAAATAATCAATATCAGGATACATTGGGTCATTGTGTGCTGCATACTTTTGAATATCTTCATCGGTGTAATTTGGAACACTTCCTGAATTTGCCGATGCCTCGTTACGAAGTGTGGCATATTCTACCGAATTTAAAACACTTGGCAAACGGGTTGCTTTCTGTACGCCAAAATAGCCGTTATAGCTCACTTTCATCTTGCCGGCAGTTCCTTTTTTTGTGCTAATCAAAATAACTCCATTGGCAGCCCTGTTTCCATAAATGGAAGAAGATGCTGCATCTTTTAATACTGATATTGATTCAATGTCAGTTGCATTAACATCAGACATATTGCCAGGAAATCCATCAATCAGTACCAATGGTGAATTATCAGTCCATGTTCCAACACCTCTAATGGAAATAACCGCATCATCATCTCCTGGTTTTCCTGAACTTTGCAAAGCATATACTCCAGAAACAGTACCTTGCAAAGCCAAACTGGCATTGGTCAAAGGTCTGCTTTCCATATCCCCCATCTGAACACTTCCTACGGCTCCAGTCAAATTTGCTTTCTTCTGTGTGCCATAACCAACAGCTATCACTTCATTCAACCCAATTGTTTCTTCTGTTAATGTTACGTTAACGTTTGCTCTTCCATCAAAAAGAATCTCCTGAGACCTCATTCCAATAAAAGAATAAACAAGAACCCCATCACCTGGAACATTCAAAAGAGTATAATTTCCATCGATATCGCTTATTGTTCCATTTGTGGTTCCTTTTACCATTATTGTTGCACCTGGCAGAGGAATTCCATTGGGATCAGTAATTTTTCCGGAAACTGATTTTTGCTGCAAGTTGTTTTTTTCTTTTCCCTCACTGTTCACCAGTAAGATATGGCGATCGAGAATCGAATAAGAAACATCAGTATCTTCAAATAGTTTATCCAATACCTGATCAATCTTGATTTCTTCGACCTTGATGTCTACCTTACGGCTAACATCAATCAAATCATTATTGTACATGAAAAAGTACTCCGAGTTACTTTCTATTTGATCAATAACTTCTTCCACACTTACATTCGTCATGTCTAATGATATTTTAGTCAATTGAGCGTAAGATTTAATCGCGAACGTTTGCGATACAGAAACTAATAAGATAAAAATGGTAAAACGCATAATCTTAAGCATTTTTAACAAGCTGGTGTCTTCCAGCAGCCTGTAGGTTTTGTTTTTTTTCATAAATTTGTAATTAACGGATTTACTACTTCTTAAAGTTAAATTCTAATTAATCGACAGGGCAGGTAGTGCAAATACCTCCCTGTTTTTTTTCATAACATTGTCATAGGCATTTTTTTTGGGTTTTATATTTTAGTTTAACCACATTTCTATTTTCTTTTTTAGGAAAGTACTGTCTGGTTGTTGTAGTCTTTTGTGTATTTTATACTGTATGGGAGCCACAGTTGATAACATTTTGCAAATATCTTCGAGATTTTCATCTTGAAATGAGGCCCTGAATATTGAAGCTTTCAACGCATCACCATGAAGAATTATTTCCACATTATATCTTCGCTCCAGTCTTTTTGCTATTTCTGCCATAGTAGCATTCTTAAATATCAGCAATCCTTCTTTCCAACTTGTGTAGCTTTTTGCGTCAATACATGATTTAACAAGCTTTTTTGTTGATTTGTTATAGATGAGTTGCTGGTTAGGGTCAAGTTCCCCTTTCACACTTTCATCTTTACCAAGAACAATTACTTTTCCTCTTTCCAAGATAACCCCGGTAGTTATATCATCATCATATGCATTCACATTAAATTGAGTTCCCAATACCTTAACATCAAGATATGGTGTTAGTACCCTAAATCCATCCGAATTGATATGTACAACATCAAACCAAGCTTCACCAGACATTTCAACTTTCCGATTCTGTGCAAAATTGACTGGATATTTAATGGTGGATCCGCTATTCAGCCATCCTTGAGTTCCATCCGGCAATTGAAATTTCACTCTGGATCCAATTGGCGAATGAATTTCAGCCCAGGATTCAACCTTTTTAGGAGAATTAATTGAAAAGTAAGATAAAACACCGACAGTAATTAAAGCAGGAATCAATAAAACAACAGCAATTTTTGAGAATACATTGTAAAACGATTGAAAGACAGTTTCTTTTATTTTGCCGGTACTATTTATATGATCATGCAAGCGGTTCAAAATTCCAGCCAGGCGTTCCTTGTTATCCTCAGTCGGTTTAGTTTCATTCCACTCCACCTCCATTTGCTTCTTTAATTCTTCATTACACTCTTCATTTTTGAAATAAGAGGATATGGATAAATAGTCATTGAATGAATATTTACCCGATAAAAAGCGATTTAATTTTTCCCTATTTGTTTGCATGATATCTATAATGTCCATTTAAGCGAAATATCCACTATCGGAAAAGGTGAAAAAAAAGATAAAAAAATCAAAAAGATACATACAACACTAAATATCAGTGCATTATGTTTTTATTAAATTGAAACAAAAAAAGCAAAAAAAAGTGCTCCAGCCAATTTTCTTTTTGAAAGTTCTTTTAGAATTTGCTTCTGGGCGGAAGCGAGCTGATTTTCTACGGTATTAGGAGAGATTTCAAGTTCTTCGGCAATTTGTTTAATTGAAAGTCCGTAATACTTTCTTTTGATAAAAATTTCTTTACGCCTTTTCGGTAAAGCATCAATAATTAGCTCTACTTTTTCAAGAAGAAATTTATAATCTATGGTTTTATCCAAATTGTTTTCCTCTTTAAGCAGAGAATAAATCAAATCATCTTTAAAAGCATTATCCTTAGATTTTTTGATGAAGTATTTCTTAATAATATTATAGGCTATTGTGAAAATATAAGCATTAAAAGAATGTTCTGGTTTTAAACCATCTCTTTTATCCCAGATATACAGAAACACTTCCTGTACAACCTCTTCGGCTTCTTCACTTGACTTTAAATATTTAACAGAGAATTTGAATAAACGTGAAGAATACTTTTTAAATAAATCATCAAATGCATTTACATCTCCACTCTTCAATTTTTTCACAGAATGATAATCTATATGTTGAATTGACGAGCTCATGGTTTGCTGATTAATTTTCAATATACCGATTTAAAGATAAAACAAAATCATACAAAACAAGGAAATGTCAACTAAAAAAGAATCATTTTTATTTTTTTAAAAGTATTCTAGCAACTTAATAAAGAATATTGCTCATTTAACTTCTTCCATATTTATGGAATACTTAGATTATGGTTTAAATGTCTTTTGTTTATCAAATATCATCCTTTCAGTCATTGAAATATTTTGTTGTAATACTCCGATTCAAATAGTTTAGAATTGACACTATTCAGGAAAACAAAAATCAAGTTATATTTATCCGGAAGAAACCTGAAGAATATATTTACTATTTCATCACCTGCTTTCCTCAGGAATTACAGATATCTCTCCGACACTTGCCATGGTAGAACTATCAAGCACTTCCTTTACAATCAATTTAACATATCTTGCATTTACTTCTTTTGGAAATATGATTCTCCGGACCTTACTTGACCCATCAAAACACTCATCCTTCAGCACCTTTTCCCAAGATCTACCATCGAGACTAGTTTCAAAAAATCTAAATCATCTCAAAAACTACAACATAGACATATTTACAATTAATATGGATTCCTCCATTTCTGCCATGTATATTAGCAATATATCAAAAAAACAATCAAGCTCTCCTCACGAATAGAAAACAAAAAAAGCGCTTAATCCATAGGGAATAAGCACTTTTGATATTATTTAACAGTAGTAATGTGCCCAGGAAAAGACTCGAACTTTCACGACCATACGGCCACCAGCCCCTCAAGCTGACGCGTCTACCAATTCCGCCACCTGGGCAAGGGTCAGCAAAATTAACAAAAAAGATACAAACGCAAAGCAAAATCAAACATTCATAAAATTTCTAAATAAAATTGATCTGCCATTATTCATTGTTCTTTGGAGATGAAATTCATTTTCTATCTTTGCAGGATATTATTACAGAACACATGGCAGAAAATAAAAAGGATTACTCCTACTTAGATAAGTTGGCAATTCAACCTGAAAAATGGAATGAATTAGACAAAAATGAATTTCAAGTGATGACATTCAGAACCTGTTTTTTATATGGCGAAAGCCAAAATAAAAAGATGATCCCGGTTCTGTTCCAAATGTACGATCACCTTCAGTCGAACACCAGCAGTATTGAAAGAATTAAAATGCTAACTGCTTTAAGTGCTTCCATCCGAAAAAATAAACCAAAAGCAATTATGGCTTTGTTTCCTTTTATTCAAGTTGAAGAAGAAGGAAATGTAATACGAACAGCTAGTCAATTTTTCGTGAACCTATCTGTTATATCCAACAAAGAATATAGCTCCGGAGCCAAGATCTTAATAGAATTAGTAAAAGATGCTCCTTTAGATCGCAACTCAGCCTATATACTTCTTGGCCTTCTGGATATCAACAATGATAAAATTGATAAATTAATTTCTCTCCTTAAATCAGTAATTGGAAACGAGGTTAAAAGCATTTTACACAACAATGGCGTTAGCTTGTAGATGTTTTAAATTCTACCAATAACAACAGCTGCAATCTAAATATGTATCTTTTTGCATCTTTTAACAATTAAGATACATCGCACAAGACATATTTTTCATAGATTTGATTTATTAAAAATAAATACTGAAATTAAAGTATCTATTACCTACAATAAATAATGATTTTTATGAAGAATCTTTTAAAAACATCACTACTGTTTATTTGCTTAACATTTTTCTATGGTGCATCCGTAATGGCACAAAACAATTTGGAAGAAGCCTTACAAAAAGCAAAAATTGAAAATAAAACCATATTCCTTAACTTCTCTGGTTCGGATTGGTGCAGATCCTGTATTCTGCTAAAAAAAACAATTTTAAATACAGATGAATTCAAAAAATTTGCAGAAAAAAATTTAATCATTCTAGATGTAGACTTCCCTCGATTGAAGAAAAATAAATTATCGAAAGAGCAAACTGCGGTTAATGAATCTTTAGCAGCCAACTACAATTCAAAAGGGCAATTCCCAACCGTCATTCTTATGAATTCGGATGCTAAAATTATCGGGAAAACCGGATACAAAAATGTATCACCAGAAGAATACATTGATCACATCCAATCTCTTATTGCACAGTAAAGTATGAAACAATTTGGCATTTTACTGCTTCTGCTGACAGGAGTCTTGCTTTCAGCTTCAGCACAAAATAATAAATCGTATACCGAAGTATTATTACTGATGGGATCGCGTTTTGAAATGACAGCTGTAACAAGTGATGAAAATCAAGCCAGACTGGCCATAAAAACAGGTATCGATGAAATTAAACGAATTGAGCTCTTAATCTCATCATGGGATCCAAATTCGCAAACAAGTAAAATAATTGCCAATGCCGGAATCGAACCTGTTGTAGTAGATCAGGAGCTTTTTAATTTGATTCGTCGGTCGATTAAAATTTCTAATCTTACCCACGGTGCTTTTGATATTAGCTACGCCTCAATGGATAAAATATGGAAATTTGACGGCAGTATGAAAAGCATGCCCGATTCACTATCCGTTGCAGCTTCAGTCTCAAAAATAAATTACAAAAACATTATTCTTGATGAAGAAAAACACAGCGTATTCCTAAAAAAAGCCGGAATGAAAATAGGCTTTGGAGCCATAGGTAAAGGATATGCTGCAAATAAGGCTCTTGAATTGATGGCGAAAATGAATTTGGATGGCGCACTTGTAAATGCATCAGGAGATTTAATCAGCTGGGGAAAAGACGAAGGTGGTAAAGATTGGAAAATTGGCATTACAAATCCAAAAAACAAAAACCAGATTTATTCCTGGTTGACAATTGGAGAAACGGCCGTTGTAACATCAGGAAACTATGAAAAGTTTGTTGAATTCAATGGTATAAAATACAGTCATATTATCGATCCGAGAACAGGTTATCCTGTAAAAGGCTTAAGCAGTGTTACGGTAATTTGTCCCAATGCAGAACTGGCTGATGCTCTGGCAACTTCTGTTTTTGTTTTAGGAAAGGACAATGGACTCGAATTAATCAATCGGCTAAATGGTATTGAGTGCATTTTAGTGACTGATGATCAAAAGCTGATTACTTCAAACAATCTAAAACTGGAATATCAGAACGACAACAAAAAAAATAATTATCAAATACAAATTGGAGAAACCAATGAAAAACAAAAGGAAAATTAACTTAGTCATCATGGGTTTATTTGCGATGATTGCAATGAACAGCTGTGTTTCAGTAGCAGCTTATCAAAAAACCTATTTAAATGATGAAGAAATGGCACTTCAGGCCAAAAAACTTGAAGTTTACGAATCAAACTTCCAGGCTTACCGCGAAGGTGCGGCAGGAGCCAACGGAGGAAAATCAGGAGGAGGATGCGGATGCAACTAAAAATTATTTTATCCCTAACATTGCTATTATCAGTAGTATTTGCAGTAAATGCCCAAACAGATAAAAACAGCATCGACGACAAACAAGAAGACAGTCGTAAAAAAGTAAAATCATCGGAAGATTACAAAGAAACCGAAGTGGATTTCCTGCTTAATTACTACGAGCAGGACGGCGATCATTCTCCTGTTACCGGCGGACAAGGCACTGAAGAACTAACCAATGTTGCTCCAAGCTTTGTGGTTCACATTCCTGTTGATTCCTTATCAAGCCTGGATTTAAATTTTGGTATTGATATCTATTCATCTGCTTCAACAGATAATATCGATTACCTTCAAACACACAAAACATCTGCTTCAAGCAAAGATGCAAGAGCTCATATTAATGCATCCTATTCTCACACGTTGGCTAATTCGGGCAATGCTTACAGCGTTCTAGCCGGATTTTCGCAGGAGTTTGATGTTAGCTCATATCATGCAGGAGGTTCGTACACCATCAATTCTAAAGATCAGAACAGATCTCTTACCATTGATGGATTGTATATGAGCGATAAATGGAAATTACTTTACCCTGTTGAAACAAGAGGAACTTCAAAGGCGAATCTTAAAGATGATGTCCGCAATACTCTTAAATTTGGTTTATCATACTCGCAAGTGATTAATAAGCGCTCACAGGCCTTATTTTCAATGGAAATAGTTTCACAAAGCGGACTATTATCAACCCCTTTTCACCGGGTATTTTTTGATGATACGCCCAATTATCCCAATACTCTGGCGGAACTAACTCAATACAGCAATGTTGAGAAATTAGATGATAGCAGAATAAAAATTCCAATCTCGGTAAGATGGAACTACTATTTAAGCGATTTTATCCGATTGAAAACCTTCTATCGATACTATTCTGATTCATGGGGAATTTCTGCTCACACGGCAAGCATAGAACTTCCAATGACGGTAAGTCCATCGTTTATTGTTTCGCCGTTTTTTAGATACCACAATCAAACTGCTGCCGATGATTTCTATAAGTTCGGACAAGCCAGCGCATCAAACACTCCAGAATTTTATACTTCGGATTACGATTTATCGGATTTTAACAGCTATAAAGTTGGTGTTGGCTTTCAATATTCGCCGGTTATGGGAATTTGCAATTTTAAATCTCCTCTACGGAAAAATAAAACAGGTCAATTAAAAAGAATTGGATTACGAACCGCCTACTATGACCGAAGTGATGGTTTAAATGCCTGGTTAGTTAGTTTGGATTTTGGATTCACATTCTAACAACTGATATATTATCTAATAGTGAATGGACTGCTTTTATGGTAGTCCATTTTTTTTGATTCAAAAATACCATCCAAATTATAAGACACAAAAAAACTGTTCCATATTATTGATGAAACAGTTTTAACTGAGCGAGAAACGAGACTCGAACTCGCGACCCCAACCTTGGCAAGGTTGTGCTCTACCAACTGAGCTATTCTCGCATATTGATAAGAACCTTTATTCTTAACATCAGCGTTGCAAATATAGATATTCCAATGCTTTTGACAAGAGGTTTTCAAAAAAAATGTCGAAAAAAAAAATACAAACACAGCTAAAAATCTGACTATTTGAGCAAAAGAAAAGAGGAAATCATCAAAAACAATTTCCTCTCTCCAATTCATTCGCCGCTTTACTGACTATAAATTAACTTTTAAAAACTTATTGAATCGATTATACAAATGCAATCTTGTTTTCCCACCATATATGCTATGATTCCTATTGGTATACACCTGCATTTCAAATTGTTTATCTGCCTGCACCAAACGTTCAGTCAACTCATAAGTATTCTGAATATGAACATTATCATCTGCCGTTCCGTGACAAAGCAAGAGTGATCCTTTCAATTTATCAACATGATTAATTGGTGAATTATCATCGTATCCTTTGGCATTTTCCTGAGGTGTTCTCATAAATCTCTCGGTATATACCGAATCGTAATACCTCCAGTTCGTTACCGGCGCAACGGCAATTGCAGCAGCAAATACATCACTTCCCTTCTCTAAACAAAGAGTAGACATAAAGCCACCATAACTCCATCCCCAAATAGCAATTCTATTTTCATCTATAAAACTTTCCTTAGCCAAACTGCGGGCTGCAGATATCTGATCGTCTGATTCCAATCTTCCCAATTGCATGTAAGTGCATTTTCTAAATAGTTGCCCACGGGCTCCTGTACCTCTGGGGTCAACACAAACAACAACATATCCTTCCTGAGCCAAATACTGGTACCAATCAAAACTCCATGAATTAAGAACACTTTGCGAGTTCGGCCCACTGTATTGTGTCATTACTACAGGATATTTTTTCGATGGATCAAAATTAAACGGCTTTATCATCCATGCATTCAGCATTGTCATTCCATCAGCTGCCGGAAGCATTGTGAATTCTTTTGGCGAATATTGATATCCCCTCAATTTGGCAACCAACTCATCGTTGCTTTCCAATACCCGAATCATTTTACCCTTACTATTAAATAAACTAACAGTATTTGGCTGAGTAACACTTGAAAAATAATTGATATAATATTTAAATCCGTTACTAAAAACAGTATTATTAGTTCCTTTCTCAGGAGTTAGTAATTTCTTTGCTGTTCCATTTAATTTTACGGAATAAACATTTCTATCCATTGGCGATACTTCGGCAGATTGATAGTAGCAAACCTGATTTTTTTCATCAAAGCCCAAAAAATCGGTTACATCCCAATCTCCGTTTGTAATTTGCTGTACCGATTTACCCGTCGCCATATCATACAAATACAAATGATTGAAGCCATCCTTCTCGTCCAAATAAATAAAATGCTTTCCATCATTCAAATAGGTTAAATGATCAAAATTTCCTTCCTCTATATAATACTTATTCTCTTGTGTATACATTACATTCGAACTACCGGTTCTAGCATTAGCAAGCAACAGTTCCAATTTATTCTGATGACGATTCAATCTGTAAATACTTAGCATTTTAGGATCCTGAGTCCATTTAATGCGGGGAATGTACTGATCCTTCTCCTCACCCACATCCATTCTTTTCGTAATTCGGTCTTCAATATTATAAACAAACACCTCAACCGTTGAATTCTTCTCTCCTGCTTTTGGGTATTTATAAGTATAATTTTCCGGATACAAAGCATTCTCTTTTATCTGTGGATATAAACCTTCGAATTTGTTCATATTGAACATCTTCACATCGCCTTCATTAAATTTCATATAAGCAAGAAACTCACTGTCCGGAGACCATGCGAATGCTCTGTTAAATTCAAACTCTTCCTCATAAACCCAGTCAGGTGTTCCGTTTTGTATCTTATTCCATTCCCCATCCTTTGTGATTCTAATTTCAGAACCAAATAAAACATTATGAATAAACAGATTATTATTACGAACAAAAGCAATCCGATTGCCATTCGGCGAAAAAGTAGCCAAACGCTGCTTTCCATTCTTCGACAAAGGAACCAACTCTCTGTTTTTAAAAGAGAACACAAAATAATCAGCAGTAAAAGAACGTCGGTATATGCGCTCCGGATTTGTCATTAACAGAATACGGCTTTCATCAGCACTAAACTCATATTCATTAATGCTTTTTATTTCCACATCTTTTATTTGATTCAAATTCAACAAGGTATCTACAACCTCGCCCGTGGCATAACTGTATTTCACAATTTTAGTACCACCTTCTTCTAATGTTGTGTAATGAATACCATCTTTCATCGATAGTAATCCTTGAACAGATTTCTGACTAAAAGTGCCGTTAAGCATCAAATCCTCCATGCTTATCTTCTGATTTTCAGTCTGTGAAAAAGACAAAAAACCAAAGCACATAAGGATGCAGAAAGTAAATATCTGTCGACTTATCTTCATAATTTTAAATTTTAGTATCGGTTGTTTATTAATCTCTCAAAGATT
The DNA here is from genome assembly GCF_002843385.1 of Labilibaculum manganireducens. GTDB lineage: Bacteria > Bacteroidota > Bacteroidia > Bacteroidales > Marinifilaceae > Labilibaculum > Labilibaculum manganireducens. The sequence continues at coordinate 14,969 of NZ_MVDE01000006.1, read as the reverse complement.
CCACTTTTTTACAGAAAAGAAAAATTACTACTTGATAATTATTTGTTACCACGCATCATTTGTTAGATTTCACTAATTGTCATTCATCCTTATCGGATAAAAAAACAACTCCGCTTCCAACTGTTAAGAATAAAACCGTAAAAATTTTCAGACATGATTCTTACAATACACAAATATTGGCAAGCAAATTCAGCTGAAAATTAGGGAGAAAGTTATATCTTTGTGGATTGAATAAAAAAAACGAATTTTTAAAATTATATAATGATTAAAATTACATTTCCGGATAATTCTGTAAAAGAGTTTGAAGCAGGGATTTCTGGCCTTGGTATTGCCAGAAGTCTAAGTAACAGCCTTGCCAAAGAAGTTTTATCTATAACTGTAAATAATGAAATTTGGGATATCTCTCGTCCAATAAACGAAGACTCAAACATTAAATTACATACTTGGGATGATGCTGAAGGTAAGTATGCGTTTTGGCATAGCTCAGCTCACCTTATGGCAGAAGCGTTGGAAGCATTATATCCTGGAGTGAAATTTGGTATTGGTCCGGCTATTGAAATGGGCTTTTATTACGATGTCGATTTAGGAAACGGAATGGTTCTTTCCGATAAAGATCTTCCTAAAATTGAACAAAAAATGCTCGAACTTGCTCGAAACAAGAGTGAATATCAGCGTACAGATGTTACCAAGGAAGAAGCTATTTCGTTTTTTAAAGAAAAAAACGAAGAATACAAACTGGAATTAATCAATGACCTGGAAGACGGCACCATCAGTTTCTATAAACAAGGAAATTTTACTGACTTGTGCAGAGGACCACACTTGCCTAACACCAGCTATATTAAGGCCATCAAATTAAACTCAATTGCCGGAGCTTACTGGAGAGGTGATGAAAAACGCCCGCAGCTTACACGTGTTTACGGAATTACTTTTCCTAAAAAGAAATTCCTTGATGAATACGTGATAATGATGGAAGAAGCCAAAAAACGTGACCACAGAAAACTTGGGAAAGAAATGGAATTATTCACTTTCTCTCAAAATGTGGGTCAGGGAATGCCATTGTGGTTACCAAAAGGTGCACAGTTACGGGAAAGTTTAGAAACTTTCTTGAAACGCGTGCAGAAAAAATTTGGATACGAGCAGGTTATTACTCCTCATATTGGAAACATAAACTTGTATAAAACGTCAGGTCATTACGAAAAATACGGTGAAGATTCATTTCAGGCAATTCAAACTCCTCAGGAAGGAGAAGAATATTTGCTAAAACCAATGAACTGCCCGCATCATTGCGAAATTTACAAGTTCAAACCACGTTCATACAAGGATCTGCCTGTTAGATATGCTGAATTTGGTACTGTATATCGCTACGAACAAAGTGGAGAATTGCACGGCTTGACCCGTGTTAGAAGTTTCACACAAGATGATGCTCACTTGTTCTGTACACCAGATCAATTGAAAGATGAATTCAAGAAGGTTATCGATATCATTTTCATTATCTTTAAAGCACTAAACTTTACAGACTACACTGCTCAGATATCTTTACGCGATAAAGTAAACCGTGAAAAGTATATTGGTAGTGACGAGAATTGGGATAAAGCAGAACAGGCCATTATCGAAGCTGCTGAAGAAAAAGGCTTAAATACAGTTGTTGAATATGGCGAAGCTGCTTTTTATGGTCCGAAACTCGATTTCATGATTAAAGATGCAATCGGCCGTAAATGGCAGTTGGGAACCATACAGGTTGATTACAACTTACCGGAACGTTTCGAGTTAGAATATGTTGGCAGCGATAATCAGAAACATCGCCCGATCATGATTCACAGAGCTCCATTTGGTTCTATGGAACGATTTATTGCCGTTTTACTGGAACATACTGGTGGTAAATTCCCTTTATGGCTAACACCTGAACAGGTTGTAATTATGCCAATTAGCGAAAAATATAACGATTATGCCGAAAAAGTTTTAAATTCGTTAAATAATTCCGATATTCGCGCCGTATTAGATGACCGCAACGAGAAAATTGGTCGGAAAATCCGTGATAGTGAGTTGAAAAAGACCCCATATCTTATAATTGTAGGCGAAAAGGAAGCGACCGAAGGTACAGTTTCTGTTCGCAGACAAGGGGAAGGAGATTTGGGCTCTCAAAGCATTCAGGAATTTACAGATTTTATAAATAAAGAAGTAGAAGATCAACTATCTTCTATTGAACAATATTAACTTAATTAGGAGGACCTAGACATAGCTGGATTTCAACATAAAAACAACAGGGGGCCAAGAAAACCTCAAGAAGCTCTACACAAAATTAATAAATTAATTAGGGCACGTAGCGTTCGCGTTGTTGGAGAGAACGTAGAACCAGGAGTTTATTCTATTGCTGAAGCATTAAAATTCGCTGAAGATCAAGGATTAGACTTAATTGAAATTTCACCAAATGCCGATCCACCAGTCTGTAAGATTTCTGATTACCAAAAGTATCTTTATCAGCAGAAAAAGAAACAAAAGGAATTGAAGGCTAAAGCGGTTAAAGTTGTAGTGAAAGAAATTCGTTTCGGACCAAACACCGACGAACATGATTACAATTTTAAACTAAAGCATGCCGAAAAATTCTTAACTGAAGGTTCGAAGGTAAAAGCTTATGTTTTCTTTAAAGGCCGGTCAATCCTTTTTAAAGACAAAGGTGAGATTCTTTTATTAAAATTTGCTCAGGATCTTGAAGAGCTTGGTAAAGTTGAACAACTGCCAAGATTAGAAGGAAAACGTATGACCATGTTTTTAACACCAAAGAAAAAGTAAAGTAATTTATATATAATCAATAATTAGTTGTACAATGCCTAAGATGAAAACAAATAGCAGTGCAAAGAAAAGATTTACTTTGACTGCATCTGGAAAAATCAAAAGAAAGCACGCTTTTAAAAGTCATATTTTGACTAAAAAGAGCACCAAAAGAAAGAGAAATCTTACTTATTTTGGATCTGTAAATAAAGCAGACCAGAAAAACGTTAAGTTAATGCTTAACATGTTGTAAAAATCAGTATTTGATTTTTAAAGTTTATTAACCGGGTGATTTAGCAAAAAAAGAGTCCTTAAATGGAACGCTAACATTCTAAAAACAGAAACAATGCCTAGATCAGTAAATTCTGTAGCTTCAAGAGCTAGAAGAAAAAAGATTTTAAAAGAAACCAGAGGTAACTTTGGAGCAAGAGCTAACGTTTGGACGGTAGCAAAAAACACATGGGAAAAAGGTATGCAGTATGCATATCGTGATAGAAAAAAGAAGAAATCAAACTTCAGAGCATTGTGGATTCAGCGTATTAATGCTGCTGCCAGACTAGAAGGTTTGTCATATTCACAATTGATTGGTTTGATGCATAAAGCTAACATCGAAATTAACCGTAAGGTTTTAGCTGATTTAGCAATGAATCATCCTGAAGCATTTAAAGCTGTTGTTGGAAAAGCACAAACAGCTAAATAATATTATAAATTATTTACTTTAGAACGGGATTGTTTTGTACAATCCCGTTTTTTTTTGTTTATCTCCTAAATCCAAATGCTTAATGGGGTCTTTATACTGATTATCGAAAAAGCATTTTCAAATGGCACAATAATCCACTCTTGGTAGTTTAATATGCCTTGGATTTATTATTTTTGAAATCATTAAACAGGAGTAATACTATTAACCATACAAGCTCCTAAAAAAACCACACATGAGAATAGCACTTATTGGCTACGGAAAAATGGGCAAGGAAATTGAACAAATTGCACAAAGCCGAGGCCATCAAATAGGATTAATCATTGATCAGGAAAATCAAGCAGATTTACATGCTGAGAACCTTAAAAATATTGATGTTGCAATTGAATTTACAAATCCTGATTCAGCCTTTGGCAACTATCAAATTTGCTTTGAAGCAAGTGTACCAGTTGTGTCAGGCACAACAGGATGGCTGGATAAAATAGATTTAGTTAAAGAAAAATGTCAGTTAGGAAGTGGTTTTTTCTATGCCTCTAATTTTAGTTTAGGAGTAAATCTTTTCTTCGAACTTAATAAAAAACTAGCGGCACTAATGGCGCCTTTCAGCGAATATAATGCTGACATGGAAGAAATTCATCATATTCACAAGCTAGATTCGCCAAGCGGAACGGCAATTACTTTAGCTGAGGATATTATTGAAAATCATCCAAAAAAAACAAAATGGATTGAAGCCGCAAGTATGAAGGAAGATGAACTTAGCATATTTGCTAAACGACATGGTTCAGTTCCTGGCACACACTCTATCACCTGGCACTCTGATGTCGATGAGATCAGCATTCAACATTTGGCTTATAGCAGAAAAGGCTTTGCTCTTGGTGCTGTGTTAGCCGCAGAATTCATGCCTGAAAAGAAAGGTTTTTTTGGTATGAAAGATCTTTTAAAACTATAGTTCAGCACAACAGCTGGAATAAAAAGAAATTAAGTAATCATTTAAAAAAAATTGAATGAGCAGTATACTAAAAAACAAATGGTTTAAATTTTCGATAGCTCTAATCATCTGCCTTTTGATGATTATTTGGATAGGTAATTACTGGCTGATTTTGGGCCTTCCCGTCCTTTTTGATGTATACATCAGTAAAAAAGTACATTGGGCTTTCTGGAAAAAAAGAGGTGTAAAAAAACAAAGCGCAACAGTAGAATGGGTTGACGCAATTATTTTTGCAGTTGTTGCTGCAACCATTATCAGAATGTTCTTTATTGAAGCATATACAATTCCTACTTCATCAATGGAGAAATCTTTACTGGTAGGAGATTATCTTTTTGTGAGCAAAGTAGCATACGGGCCGAAAATTCCAAACACTCCGCTATCCTTTCCTTTTGCGCATCACACAATGCCTTTAACCAAATCAACTAAATCGTATTTGGAATGGATTCAATGGCCTTACAAACGCCTTGCCGGTATCAGCGAAGTGAAAAGAAACGACGTTGTTGTATTCAATTTCCCTGCCGGTGATACTATTATCGTAGGCCGGGAAAACCCAGACTATTACACAAATTTAAGAGGTATAGGTGATCAATTTATGTCTGATGACATGAAAAAAGGACGGACTCTTCAGTCAGAGAAAAAATATATTGACATGGCACGAAAGTATCTGGCGCAAAACACAGAAATAGCTACTCGTCCGGTAGACAAACAAGAGAACTACATCAAACGATGTGTAGGACTTCCGGGAGATACTCTATTGTGCATCGATGGTGAATTACATGTTAATGGTAAACCTCAGGACAAAATTGAGGATATGCAGTACAATTATGTTGTTCGCACAAATGGAACTCCTATCAATCCAAGAAAACTGGAAGAACTAAACATTGCCAAAGCAGATATTGACCACAGAGGATCTGATTACAATCTTCCTCTCTCGCTTAGTAAAGTTGAAGAATTGAAAAAACTGAGCAATGTTGTTTCAATTATTAGAAGAAATTCAACTCAAGGTATTTCTGAAGATGTTTTCCCTTTTAGCGACCATTACACATGGAACAGAGACAATTTTGGACCATTAGTTATTCCTAAAAAAGGACAAACAGTTTCCCTTAATTTAGAAACACTTCCTTTGTATGAAAGAGCTATTAATGCTTATGAAGGTAACGATTTAAAAGTTCAGGATTCTACCATTTATATCAATGGAAAAATTGCAACAGAATTTACATTTAAAATGGATTACTATTGGATGATGGGTGATAACAGACACATGTCAGCCGACTCAAGATACTGGGGATATGTTCCTGAAGATCACATTGTAGGAAAGGCTTCATTTATATGGCTTTCATTGGATAAAGACAAAACTGCTTTCAGTAAAATCAGATGGAACAGAGTTTTTAAATGGATTCACTAATCGGCTTAGACTAAAATTATATGAAACGTCCATGACAAGGATATTTTGACACACAGGGGGATGATTATTTCAGCATGGTAAGTTCTCCCGAAACAAGTTCGGGACAGGCTATATGACAAAAACTTAAAATTATAATCATATGAAACGTCCATGCCAAAACATTTTTTGACACACAGGGAGATGATTATTTCAGCATGGTAAGTTCCATATGGCAACTGAAAAACAAATAATAAACATATGAAAGACACCCACTGCGGTGTCTTTTTCTTTTCCTTATTTTTCTATTTTTGTGCTTACGTTTCAACAGCTTCAAAATAATCTATGAAAAACTCGAAAGCCTTACTGACAACATCTTTTTTTGCACCCATTCAATATTACTGTAAATTAATTCAATACCCTGAAATCGTAATTGAACAATGGGAGCATTATTCAAAACAATCGTACAGAAACCGCTGCAATATCTATGGGGCGAATGGTGTTTTACCTCTATCTGTTCCGGTTGTAAAGGCAACAAATAAAAAGGTGTTTACTAAAGATGTTAAGATATCATATGATACCAATTGGCAAAAATTGCACTGGAAAGGCATTGAGGCGGCTTACAAATCTTCTCCTTTTTATGAATATTATATTGATGATTTAGAGCGCTTCTTCACTCAAAAATGGGATTTTTTACTTGAATACAATAATGAAATTCAGCAAGAAGTATTCGGTATTCTTGAGATTGACCCAATTATTAAATTCTCTGAGGACTTTATTGATTTTGGCACATCTGAATATGATGATTTCCGGGAAAAGATACACCCTAAAGTTTCAAAATTAGAAACAGACAACACGTTCGCAGCAAAAAAATACACGCAAGTGTTTGGAGACAAATATGGTTTTATTGAGAATCTGAGTATTTTAGATTTAATTTTCAATTTGGGACCAGACAGTCTAAGCTACCTTGAATCAATCAATTCAAATTTGTAGTAGTTTCAGCAGATCTGACATAATAAGATCGTGATCGAAAGCCAGAGGCGACAATTTTTCAACAGCTTGCCATTTTGCTTGTTTGGCATCATCTTCTCCCTTAACAACCGGCAATTCATCGGACATCATTGTTCCAGTATATACAATCGATACGGTTCTTCCCCGGGGATCACGGTCAACAGCTCCATACGTCCTGAATTGTTCTAAACCGAAGCCAACAAAACCTGTTTCCTCTTTTAGTTCCCGATAGGCTGCCACTTCAATATCTTCATCCATATCAACAAAACCACCAGGGAATGCCCACATATTCTGAAAAGGAGAATTGGCTCTTTGAATTAGCAATACGTAAAGCACATTATTGGATTTGCAAAAAAAAGCACAATCTACAGTTAGTGCCGGCCGTGGATATTGGTAAGTGTACATATAACAGAATTCCTCAAATTGTTACTGAATCTACTCGTTAATAATTCTTTTAATCACTCTTAACTTGTGAGTGTAGCGCTTTTTATCAACATTAAATATTCCCTGATGATCTACATTATCAATACGGACATTGCCTGAAGCATGTATAATTTTATGCCGATCCCAAATAATACCAACATGAGTAATTTTCCCTTCTTCGTTATCAAAAAAAGCCAAATCGCCTGGCAAAGCCTCTTCTACAAAAGTGAGAGTATTTCCAATTAAAACCTGCTGACTTGCATCTCTTGGCAATACAATCCCATTTAACTTGTAAACAATTTGGGTTAAGCCGGAACAATCAATTCCATACGGAGTTCTTCCTCCCCATAAGTAGGGTGAATTAAAATATTTTAACGCACTTTCGATTATTGAATCACGTAAGTGTTCGGCAGAAGAATTTTCAGAAACCTTGCCTTGATAGAAATAATCCTTATCGGCAATTCGAAATGACTTCTTCTCCAAATCACAAAATGGAAATGAACTTCCAGGTACAATCAATTTATTGGAGTAATCCTGTTCCTGAAAAACCAAATTAAACGTATCATTAGCTACCACCTGAAGCTCCTTATTTAAAATCTGAAAAAGTTCTTCATCAATCGCAGTAATCATTTTAGTATCCACCCAACCTTCGTAATTGTCAAATGCCAATCTGATTTTTGACCAGTTTTCATTCTCTTCAAGAATCTCAAAATGCTCCCCAAACAATAATTGAGTCACCATTTCGCTTCGTTCAGCCGGTTCTTTTCGGACTGGGATAATACTTAGATCGGAAATTCCGTAATTCATTTATTGTTCTATTTTAACATTCAAACCAAATATAAAGAATAAAATTATGCTTTTACATTTGGCATCGCAAAATTGACAATAAAATAAGTCATCTAAAAGAAACAAAGAATAGTTTTCAAGCACAAAATATTACATTATTTTTATAAACAGAATTTCAGTAATAACCGCACTCACAAACAGCAAACAAAAATGAGTAAATACTTCAGGTGGATTCGACAGAATTTAAACAACATCTACAGGTTTTTGATTACATCAATGACCATTATTCTCATCACCCTATTGTTTCCTAATATTGGCAACTTCAAATACGAATACCAAAAAGGAAAACCATGGATGCACGAAACCTTAATTGCCCCTTTTGATTTTGCTCTTTTAAAAACAGATAGTGAAATTTCGCAGGAGAAAGACAGTATTTTGAATAAATTCTATCCTTTCTTTAAAAAAGACACTGCTGTAATTACAGAAATTACGAACAAATTCAATTCCGATTTTGACAAGAAATGGAGTCAATTCACAAAATCCGGTTCATATAAAAAATTAAATAATTCCAACCAAACTACAGAAAAAGAGTTCTTACGACTCAAAGAATACCTTATTCTTAATCTCAGTAAAATTTATGAATTTGGAATCGCCGATTTTCAAAATGAACAGAAAGAATTAGGCTTCAAACGCCCTGATTTCATAAATAAATCGGTAAATAATCTAAACGAAGTTGTTCCTATTGAAAATATATATACACCCAAAAGTGCATATCAATTTATCTCAAATCAATTAAAAGCAGATTTTCCATCTTCCGCATATCAGAGTTTTATTCAGGAGTTAAACATTGATTCTTATCTTCAGCCTAATCTGTTTTACGATGCAGCAATGTCTGAACAGGTTAAAGCCAGTATGTTGTCCATGGTATCCCTTTCAAAAGGTATTATAGAATCCGGAACCCGGATTGTTCTTGTGGGAGATGTTATAGACGATCACACTTTTCTTGTTTTGGAATCACTAAAAAAAGATTATGAAAATATACTGGGATCGTCGCAGAACCATTATTTAATTGTAATCGGACAATGTATGCTAATTATTTCATGCATTCTTCTGCTGTTTCTTTATCTGCGAAATTTTAGAAAACAGATTTTACATGACAACAAAAAATTACTATTTATACTATTATTTGTACTGCTCTATGTTGCACTAACAACTCTTGTTCTTAAATTTACTAAAGTTAATATCTACATCATTCCGTTCGCGTTAATAACAATAGTTGTGAGAACGCTGATGGATAGCAGAACTGCCCTCTTTGTTTTTATAATAACAGTTTTACTTACCGGATTTCTTGCTCCAAATGGCTTTGAATTTGTATTTCTGCAACTCTCAGCTGGTATTATGGCAATTTACAGCCTCCCAAGATTAGAGCGTCGTGGACAACTAGTATTAACAGGAATCATTACCTTCTTAACGTATAGTATTGTCTACTTTGCATTTGCCATAACTCAAGAGTCAAATATTGCTGATATAAAATGGATGAACTTTATGTTCTTTGCCATAAACGGCTTATTTATAACATTTTCCTACTCACTGATATACATTTTCGAAAAACTATTTGGTTTTCTTTCCGATGTAACTCTTATTGAACTCTCGAATCAAAATCATCCGCTCTTACGCCAACTATTGCAGCACTCACCAGGAACCTTTCAACATTGCCTGCAGGTAGCCAATTTAGCCGAAGCAGCTATCAATAAAATTGGCGGAAATCCTTTACTGGTTCGAACAGGAGCTTTATATCATGATATTGGAAAGATGAAACACCCTGCTTATTTTATTGAAAATCAACTAACCAACTCAAACCCTCATGATAAATTAGATTTTGATAAAAGTGCTCAGATTATAACAGATCATGTTAAATTTGGGGTTAAAATTGCGAAGAAACACAAGCTTCCTCAGCTAATTATAGATTTTATTGAAACCCATCATGGTGCCGGAAGAGTTCAGTATTTTTACACCTCATTTAAAAATAAATATCCTGATAAGGAAATTGATGAAGAAAAATTTACCTATCCAGGTCCGGATCCTTTCACCAAAGAAACCGCAGTATTAATGATGGCAGATTCAGTGGAAGCATCGTCGCGGAGTTTAAAAGAAAAAACTCCCGAAACGATACGTGCTCTTATCGACAAAATAATTGACAAGCAAATTGCTGAAAACCGTTTCCAAAATGCTGATATAACTTTTAAAAATATCAATCAGATCAAAGAAATTTTCACAAATGCTCTTATTAACGTTTATCATGCACGAATTGAGTATCCAAAAGAGAATGAATAAAAATTTTAACCTTGTTTCCCCAATAATTTGATTTCAATCTATTTTCAATTGCCTGACAATAGGTTGAAATCAAAATTGCGGTATCTACAACAAACGAACAGAACACAAACATCTAATTTTGTGTCGATTAAATACACACAAACATCTTGAATTTCTTTTTTTTTCCTATTCATTTTTTTGTAACTTATGACTAAGAGTATTCTTCAAATCGTTTTCAAACGACTTATCCATATTCACTTGTTAAGGAAGCATAAAATTAATATAAGCTAATCACAGTATTTTAAATTCAAACCCTTATTGTTATGAATCGGAAACTGATAATTTTATTTGGACTCATCATTTCGATCGTATTTGCTTTTTCCTGCCAACCCAATAAAAAAACTGAAGAGAAAGAAAAATACGACTCTGTAATGAAACGGAAATTGGCAAACTATGTAAAAGTTCAACTCTCTGCCGATTTAAGCAATCTCACTCCAAATCAAATAAAACTATTTTCTCAATTAATAAGAGTATCAAATGAAATTGATGAAATTTATTGGTTGCAGGCATATGGTGATAAAAATCAACTTTTAAATAAGATTACTGATCCAGACATGAGGGAGTATGCAATGATCAATTACGGTCCATGGGATCGTTTAGATGGATTTGCTCCCTTCACCGATGATTTTCCTCCTCGTCCCTTAGGAATTGGTTTTTTTCCTGAAGATATAACTCAGGAAGAATTCTTTTCTTTAAAAAATGACAATAAATACAGCGCATTTACAACATTAACCCGTACCGAAAATGGATTACTAAAGGTGTTGCCTTACCACATGGCTTATCAAAGTCACATAAATATTGCTTTTTCAGCCTTAAAAAATGCTGCAGAGCTCTGCGAAACTAAAGATTTTAAGGAATACCTTTTGCAACGTGCTGAAGATTTACTTTCAGATAATTTCGAGAAAAGTGATCATTTGTGGATGAATCTGAAAACCAATCCAATTGATTTTATTGCAGGACCTATTTCGAACACTGAAGATCATTTTATCTGGACAAAATATTCCTACGGTGCGTTTATTTTGTTAAGAAATATGCAATGGACCAAGGATGTTGAGAAATACTCTTTACTGCTTCCTTATTTGCAAAAAAGCCTTCCTGTTTCTGATGAATATAAAAGTGAAACACCCTCTGAATCGGCAGAAATCGTAATTTATGATGTTTTATACAATTCGGGTTATTGTAATGCTGGCAATAAACTAATTGGGTTGAACCTGCCTATTGGCAACAGTATAACTACCAGTGCTAAAAAATTACATTTCAAGAATGTAATGCAAGCCAAATTTGAACAAATTCTTCAACCAATCACGAATTTAGTTATCGAAGAAAAACAGCGCAAGCATGTTTCATTCAAGTCATTTTTTTTAAACACAATTTTTTATGAAATAAGCGATGGGCTTGGAATCTCACAAACCATAAATGGGAAAGGAAGTGTAAAAGAAGCTTTAAAAGAACATTACAATGTAATAAATGAAGTGAAAAATGATGTACTTCGAATGTTTTTTCTTGGACAACTAACTGATATGGGTCAGATTGATGATGTTGAACTAATGGATAATTACGTTACCTATATGGCTGATGTATTTAGGTCTATTCGTTTTGGGGTGAAAGATTCGCAAGGGGTTGCCAATATGATTCGTTTTTACTATTTCGAAGAAAATGAGGCCTTTAAATACACCCCAAAGAGTGGCACTTACAAAGTTAATTTTTACAAAATGAAAAAGGCCATAGAATCATTATCAAAATTAGTTCTTGAAATAGAAGGAAATGGTGATTATGAAACAGCTGACCAGCTAATTAAAACAAAGGGGTTTATTCATAATGAACTATTACAGGACTTATATCGAATTCAAAGGGCTAAAGTTCCTAAAGATCTCGTTTACGATCAGGGTGAAAAAGTTATTATTTCGAGTAATTAATTCTCATTTTTCATAAAAAAAAGGCATCATAAAGATGCCTTTTTTTATTTCCGTTCCGCAGATAAAATATTTATCATATATTTGAATTCTAAACTAAATCCTGAAAATCCTAACCAAATGATCCGTCTACTTCTCTGTATTATTGCACTACTCTTTAATATCAGTGCTTTTGCACAAACAATTAAACTTACCGATTCGAAAACTCACAAACCAATAGAAAATGTATACATATTTGATTCGGAAAAATCAATAACAACAAACAACATGGGAGAAGCAAGCTTGGCTGGCTTCTCAAAAAACAAACTTATTCACTTTCAACATCCTTCTTATAAAAATCTTCAGTTTACTTTTTCAGAAATAGAAAATAAATTATTTATTATCTCCTTACAATCCATAATCTTCCCAATATCCGAGATCGTGGTATCTGCTAATAAATGGGAAGAGAATAGTAGTGAGATACCAATAAAGGTGATACAAATAAACAAAGACCAGATAAAACAAAGTACGTCTCAAACCAGCGCAGATTTATTAAAGGAATGTAATCAGGTTTATATTCAAAAAAGCCAATTGGGAGGAGGCAGTCCAATGATCAGAGGATTTGCGGCCAACAGAGTTCTCATTGTATTGGATGGTATCCGTCTCAACAATGCCATTTACAGAAGTGGTAACCTTCAAAATGTACTCAATATTGATCCAAACAGTCTTGAATCGGCAGAAGTAATTTTGGGACCAGGCTCTATTATTTATGGAAGTGATGCCATTGGTGGCGTAATGGATTTTCACACGATTAGACCACGTTTGTCAACTTCTGAAGTGCCTAACATCAACTTTTCATTTAAATCCAGATATTCCTCTGCTAATAGTGAAGTAATGAATCATGGCAAATACAATTTTGGGACTTCTAAATTGAGTTTAGCAGGTAGTGTCAGCTATTCTGATTTCTCGGATTTAAAAATGGGAAAACACGGTCCGGATGATTACTTGCGACCTCAATATGTTATCAGCAGAAATGGCACAGATGAAATAATCCAAAATCCAAATCCTGAAAATCAAAAACACAGTGGCTATTCCCAAATTAATGTATTGCAAAAAATACGTTTCAAAGCTTCAGAAACAATGGGTTTTCAATACAATTTTCAACATTCCGAAACATCAAATATTCCGAGATACGATCGATTAATACAATATTCAGATGGTCAGTTAAAATATGCTGAATGGTATTACGGCCCTCAAAAACTTCAATTGCATTCTTTAAAAATTAATAATTCCAAACCAACATTTCTATACAATTCTTACAAAGTAGTAGCTGGTTATCAAAATTATCAGGAAAGCAGATATAGCAGAAAATTCGATTCTTCAACACTAACGAACAGAGACGAGAATCTTAAAATATACTCCGTAAATGCTGATGCTGAAAAGCAAATAAATTCATCCTCTCAATTGTTTTATGGGAGTGAATGGACTCACAATAAAATAAATTCTTACGGAAATAACACAAATATTTTTTCTCATGAAAAGTTAGAAACATCAAGTCGTTACCCTGATAACTCCAAGTATACCAGTTTGGCATTCTACTCCAACTTAAAATGGAAATTAAACTCAAAATGGATCCTAAATACAGGAATACGATATTCTCATGTTTGGATAACATCTACTCTGGACAATCGCTTTTACAACTTTCCTTTCGATAACTTAAATCTTTCCTCTGGTGCGGTAAATGGTGGTATCGGCATAAGTCATTTATCCAATAAAGGATGGTTGCTCAAACTAAATGCTGCATCAGGATTCAGAGCTCCAAATATTGATGATGTCGCAAAAGTGTTTGATTCGGAACCAGGGAAAGTTGTTGTTCCGAACAAGAATTTAAAACCTGAAACAGTATATAATTTTGAGGTAAACCTGAGCAAAAATTTTTTCAACACCCTGTTTCTTGACTTAAATGGATTCTACTCCTTCTTAGATCAGGCTATGCTTAGAAAAGATTTTTCGTACAACGGACAAACTACTCTAATTTATGATGGCGAGGAAAGCTCAATTCAAGCCATCTTAAATGCAGATAATGCAAAGATATGGGGAGGTAACTTTAGTGCAATTTTGAAGTTAACTAATCATTTTTCAGCCAATACAGATTTTACGATTACAAAAGGTAAATACAAAGATGGCAGTCCGGTACGACATGTTCCTCCAATATTTGGAAATACGTCGTTAACCTATAAAGCGAAACACTTAACATCAAAACTAAGCCTTGAATTTAATGATGAAATCAGCTATAAGAATCTTGCTGATACGGAAAGAGACAAAGCCTATTTGTATGCAAAAGACAAAAATGGAATGCCCTACTCCCCTTCCTGGATGATTTTAAGCTTTAACAATCAAATTAGAATAAACAAAAAGCTTATTGCTAATATAAGTGTGGAAAACATCTTAGACAAGAGATACCGACCTTATTCATCTGGAATTAGTGCTGGTGGCAGGAATTTTATTTTGGGAGTTTCTTATGGGCTTTAAATTATTATATCTATTTCATTACTCTATTTATTTGAATATTAAATTGACATATTCAGAAATAATCCATATATTTTACTTTTAGAATATCAAATAAAACAATTCATATCATGACGAAGT